>JBBRMM010000013.1:0-95419 GCA_038230835.1 Gaiellales bacterium | reverse complement strand
TTGGCACCAGGCGGTACGTCGTCTGGGAGTCGCGGGATGGCCGACGTTGCGTGCGCGAGCAACCCGACCCGTGAGCAGGTGTCCCTGGCCTGGAACGGATCAGGTAGATCCGGTCACCGTCCTCGGTCATCAAAATCTCCAACCGGAAGGAACAGCCGATGCCACCCGCCGGAACGCCTTCAGCGCCACCCGCAGTCTCGCGGCGGACGCAGGGCGGTCAGACACTGGGATTGATGGCGGTGTTCCTGATGGTTCTGCTGGGAATGACAGCTCTTGCGATCGACGGGGGCAACTGGTACCAGGTCCGCAATCAGTTGCAGGCCTCGGCCGACGCTGCGGCGCTGGCCGGAGCATCGCAGATCCCCGCCGGTACGAGCGCCGCCACGGCTGCCGCGCAGGCGCAGTACGTAAAGAACGGCAAGGCAGGTGACATAGCCAGTTATACGATCACCACCGACCTCGCCACAGGCGACTCGGTGACCGTCTCCGCAACGCGGACGGTGCACAACTTCTTCGCCAGCGTCTTTGGGATCGGGTCGAGTAACATCTCCGCCAGCTCGCGGGCCACCATCGAGTCATTCACGGGAGTGGCGAGTACTGGTCAGGTCATGCCCTGGGGCGTGGTGAAGGGTTCGTATACACCGGGCGCGACCTACTCGATCTTCACGGACAACAGTACCCCGAACAACGGCGCGCTCTCGCTCAACACGGCGAGCGGCAGCTCTTGCAGCACGACCTCGGGGGCGTCCGACTATCGTGACGAGATCACCGGGGCCCAGGTGATCTGCCCCGCCAATGTTGGTGATGTCGTGCCTCCCAAGACTGGGCAGAACGCCGGTCCAACCAAACAGGGCCTGGATGCCCGGGTGACGACATGGCTGCCGGTCAGCTCGATCGTTTCGGTCGGAGCCAGCGGACTGGCCACGCTGATCCTGCCGAACAGCCCCCAGGTGGTGCTGATCCCGGTGGTCGAGAACATGAGCGGGGGCACCACATGGCCAAGCGGTTCGGGCACCGTGCGCATCGTCGGGTTCGCGGTGTTCGTCATGACCGGGTACACAGCCGGCGGCAAGCAGATCACCGGTGAATACGTCAACAGTCAGCTTGTGAACACCAATTGGACCACCGGCGCCTGGACCGGCACAGCCAACGGCACGAGTTACACCGTCGAGATCACAGCGTGAACGCAGTGACCGGCTGAGGCACGGGAACCGATCAAATGAGTCAGATGTTACTTGATTCTGCTACTGTGCAGGATGGTAGAGAGAAAGGGCGGCGCGATGTACGGACACTCGAGGGCCTACAGCCACGACGCGATCCGCAGCCATGACCTCGATTGGAGGAAGTGGCGGAGGTTCTGCGTCTACTACACCGTCCGTGGCGGTGGCGAGCGTCACACCACTCCGTTCGCGACCCGTCGGGAGGCCGAACGGCGCGCGGAGAGCATGCGCACCCGTGCCGGCAACACCGACGTGTTTGTTAAATACACCGAGGTGGTGTAGGCATATGGATTCTGAGTATCGCGATTGGCATACCGGCGTTGAGCTCGATCGCACGACGGGTCGATGGCTCGGGTACATCGAGGATGTGGATCATCATGACAGGCGCTTCGTGCCGGCGCGGTTCACAGACTCACGGTCAGCCGAACGTGCGGCTGGCGATCTGCTGACGCAGCCGCGCAAGTACGCTCCGGTGGTGACGACTGACGACGAGGCCTGAACGCGCTGGGTCACGTTGCGTTATGTGGTGCTGACGTTTCGGTGGCTCGACGCAGACCGTGAGTTCGGACGCCGAGTGACGAGGAACCCGAGAGCGGCCGCCGCCAGCAGGACAAGGATTCCGGTGGTGACGAGGATTGCCATCGGCGACCCGGTCGCGGCGGTGGCAGCATTCGGGAATGTGATCGTCGCCACGGCGGCAGGTCGAGTGAGACCGCTTCTGAGCCACATCTGCGCTCGCCAGGGGCCGCTGGGGAGGCGTTTGTCCAGCCGCACAGCCACGCGCTCGGATCCACCCGGGGCTAGGGGTGCGGCGAGCGTGACCGGCACCGGATCGGTGCGCACACCGCCGGGGCCGTGCGAGAGTGCGAGGCTGCCGCTGATGTCGAGTGTGCGTTGGCCGATATTGCGGATGTCCGCGACCACCACCGGACCGCCGGTCGCCGATCGACCGGCGGTCAGCGATCCGATTGTGAAGTCCGACCGCGGCGCTCCGCCGGGCCCGACTGACACGTACATCCGAACGCCGACTCTGTTGACCAGCCTGACCCCACCCCCGGCCGGCGCCGGTGCGGACACCTCAGCCCACACGACGCCGTAGCCGGTGCCGCGCGAGGCGTCCCCCGGCACCTTGATCTTCACCGTCTCGAGCGCACTCGTACCGGCGGGCAGGCGCAGCACTTTTTGACTAACAGAGGTCCACCTCGAAAGCCCGTTCGTGGTGTGGTTCGGCGCGAACTCGAACGTGCCTTGAACGATACCGGCGGCGGCTGGATATACGGCAACCACTGCGGTGGAGCCGGTGCTGTTGATGATCTCGATCCGGCGGCGAATGCTGCCTCCGGGTGCGAGCCGGGCGATGATGTACGTGGCGGCATTGTGGTCGCCCGGGTCCGCCCCCGCAGCGAGGAGGCGCACTCCGATCCCGCCCGCACCTTCCGCCTGTGGCGAAGCCGATGCCGCGAGCGCGCCGCTCGTCGAGAGGACGGCCACGGCGACCGCTGACAGGGCTGCCAGGCGGCTGCGGAACGTTCGCTTGCGAGTGCCGATCAGGCGACCGAGTGAGTGATCGTTGCCGAGTACACGCCGGCCGCGAAGTTCGCCGGGACGAGCACCGAGATGCTGGGGTTCCAGCTGGCGACGCTCGTGCCCGTGCTCGCCCCGCTCACGACCGGCGAAGGACCGGTCAGATCCGGGGGCGAAAACGGTGTCGCAACGATGGTGGCGGAGACGGTGACGGGCCCGGTCGCGTAGCTGACGTTGCTGGCCGGGTCGGCAGGCCCCGCGAGCGGGGTGAACGCAGTCGAAATCACCGACGCGGTCCAGGTCGTCGTGCCGCCGCGGAGGTCGGACACGGTGACCACACCGAGACTGCCGGTAATCGTGCTCGAACTGTTCGAGACCGGCTGCGATCCGAGCGACACGCTGCCGACGGGGGCGCTGATCGACAAAGCCCCCGCAGTCAGCGTAAAGGTCGTCGTCGTCGCGGCGCCGGCGGACTGAGCGGTTGCGACAGCGAACATCACCAGCGTACCGGCGAGAAGCAAGAACTTACGCATCATGGCGGAACCCTTCAGCATTGTCGAGCACGACGCCGAGTGAGGGACGCCTCCACCGGGACCCATCGACACCGATCAGTCCGGACTAAAGCCGGAGGAAGGTCACATCAGCCACGCGGGCGGCAACTGTCAGATATGTGGGACGAAAGCTGTTGACGGGATGATCGCAACGGTAGGCGTTGTTACGCGACTTCGCCTCTTTCAGGAACTCCTGGCGTCGCTCATCGGCTCGCAGAATGAGTTTGCCGTCATCGGGGTCGCAGCGAGCGAACTGGAGGCCGCGCGCCTGGTCAGTTTTCAGCGTCCCGAGATCCTGCTCCTCGACGGCAATCTGCCGGGAGCCTGGAGGGTCGTCCAGACAGCCGACGAGGAAGGCGTCAGGGTCGTCCTGTTCGGCCTTGCCGACCGTGAGCCCGAGGACGGCGCTCTGGGATCGCACTGCGGAGCGACCGTTGCCGCCGGGGCCGGCAGCCGGGAGATCGTCGGCGCGCTCGACCGGGTGCGCCTGGTCGAGCTCGAGCCGCCGGTCCGGCCGCTCCTTCCGAGTGCAGGCGGTCAGCATCTGACGTCGCGAGAGCTCGAAGTCCTCGCCCTGATCTTGCGCGGCTTGAGTAACAAGGCGATCGCACAGGAACTCACAGTCTCGCTCCCCACGGTCAAGACCCATGTCCACAATGTGCTCCAAAAGCTCGGCGCCCGGCGCCGGGGGGAGATCGGGCCGATGGCTCGCGAACGGGGATCGTCGATGATTGCGTCCGCTGGTGGACCGCTTCCCGCTGCGGGCAGTGGGAATCTGCGCCGGCTCGTCTAGGCGTCTACCGCGGACAGAGATTGGGAGGGGCGGCTGGCGCCAGTTTGTCTCCCGCCAGATGGACGAAGACGATCACCGACGACGTGTCGCCGGCAGAGGCGATGTTGAAGACGATTGCGCTCTTGGGCACGCTCGCGGACCTCTTGACGGTGAATCGCTGCCCGGCGGGACGGAGATAGTGGATGATCCGCCAACTGATGGAGTAGCCCCGGGAGGTGAGCACCGAAACGGCATGGCCTGCGGTTCGACCGGACAGGCCGAGACAGGCGAGCGGCTGGCCCCGGCCCTGCGGGCTTGTCCGCGGCGTGCTCGTGAGGTTGGCCGCTGCCCAGGTGGCGCCGATCGTGATCACAAGCACGGCAGCCAGCACCACCAGGCCGTACATCTTGTGGCGTCGAACGACCGCGCGGCCGTGTGCCCGATTCGCCGGCCGGATCTCGTTCATGGGCGTCAGCAGGCGGGTGATCTCTCGTTCGAGTTGGGTACTCATCCGCGCCTCCCGCTCGCCGGGTCGCTCTCGGCCTTGGTGTGGGCCTCACGGAGCTTGCTGCGCGCCCGCTCGAGCTGTTTTCTGACCGCGGCGTGCGAGCGGCCCGACATGCCGGCGATCTCGTCGGCGCGAAACCCGTGAAGGTGGAACAGCACGACCACCGACCGCTCTTCGGGGGTCAGCGTACGCGCGATCAGGTCGCGGATCGCGTGGGCCTCCGATTCGTTGGCGGGCGGTTGCCCGCGCTGCTCCACGAACCGGTCGTAGGCTGCGATCGCACGTCGCCAGCCGCGGAGGTACATGAGCACACGGTGGCGGGCGATGCCGTACAGCCAGGCCCGCGGGTCGCGCACCTCTGACAGGGAGTCGCGTGAGCGCCAAGCCGCCAGGAATGTCTCCTGGAGGAGGTCGTCAGCGAGTTGTTTACTTCGAACCATCTGGGCGATGAACCGGCCGAGCTCGGGCTCGTAACGGGTGAACAGTTCCTCGACACCGACATTCCCATCGAGGCGGTCAACCACGGCAGAGACAAGTTGCCGGTCGGAGGGGCGTTGTGACATCTGCCGGGTGGCGCTCCGCAGGCGGTCGCGCCACCCGGCGTGTGCGTGTCAGGAAGTCCAGGTCTGGCTCGAGGTCTGGTTGCTCATCGTGCCCATGGTGGAGCAGGTGCAGTTGATCCCCGAGCCCAGGAAGTTCGCGTCGTGGTAGTGCGCGTTGACGCTGCAACCGCCGTAGGAGTGAGCCGAGGAGACCCGATCGTTCCAGCCGCTCGGCATCGATCCTGCCTGGTAGCTGCCGCCGACACATCCAAAGGAGTTTGCCACCGTCCAGGTCAGCGTCGATCCGCTGAAGCCGGACGAGTCGTAATCGATCGAGATCCTTGTCGAGATGTCGGGGACGATCTCCGACCCGGCGGATCGGAACCCGGCCGGGGCGGCTCCGCGAGCTGCGTGCTGGGCCGTCGCGAAGCGGGCGAAACAGCGAAGCGCCGACAGGTGCGAGTGCCCGGTCTGCAGATCGACGGGCGAGATCCAAACGACGCAATGGCGGGGTGGTGCCGCCGCCCCTCCGGGCGTGGCGTTGGCGAGGCCGAGGGACAGGCCGGCGACGAGAACGAGCAAGCCGCGTCTGGCAGTCATCGTGGAACCTCCTCTTGATTGGTGAGGACGACCCACACTTCCGGCTCCGCCGGTCGTGCGCATCGGCTGTGCGGACGGGGAAGGATCGAGAGAAGATCGAGATCCCCCCTCAACCCTCTGGGCGCGTCGGCAGCCGGTGGCCGTGGTGTCGGTCACACGCGTGGTGGTTGCGGCACCCAAGCTATTGACATCACGAATTTGCGATGTCGAGAGTTCCGGTGGGCCGCGTGGCGGTCGCCCGGTACGGCGTCGGCCCGCCCGGCGTGCCGGGCGGCCGCCTGATCACGCGAGGTCGGCCACCAGCGCGGTCGCGAGCCGGTCGATCTCGTCGCGCACCAGGCGCACCTGTTCGATCGGCTGCCCGGCCGGATCGTCCAGCTCCCAGTCGATGTAGCGCCGGTTCGGGATGAACGGGCATTCGTCCCCGCAGCCCATCGTGACGACGACGTCGGCCCACTCCATGTCCGCGTCGCCGAGCCGCCGTGGCGTTCGCCCGGCCAGGTCGAGACCCCGTTCGCGCATGACGTCCACCACCTCGGGGTGCACCCTGTCGGCGGGCCGGCTGCCGGCAGAGCGCGCCTCGTGCCGTCCGGCCGCCGCCCGTGTGAACAGCGCCTCTGCCATCCGCGAGCGGCCGGCGTTCTGGATGCACACGAACAGCACTCGGCTCACGGCTCGTCCCGCAAGAACCGGTAGGTGAAGGCGCCGAGCGCTGCGCCGGCGAGTGGTGCGGCGACGTATATCCAGGCCGACGACAGGTCGCCTGAGACGATCGCAGGTCCGAGAGATCGGGCCGGGTTCATGCTCGCCCCGGTCACCGGCCCGCCGAACATGGCGTCCAGCCCCACCGCGCCGCCGATCGCGATCGCCGCCGCCTCGCCCACCGCGCGGCTGTCGGTGGCCACGGCCATGATCACGAACATCAGCAGGAAGGTGAGCACCGTCTCCCACACAAAGGCCTGGCCGTTCGAGCCGCTGGGCAGCGTGGCGCCGACGTGGGCGACGTTGCCCAGTGAGCTTCGAAGCAGTCCGGCGGCGACCAGCGCGCCGGTCATCTGCGCCAGCCAGTAGAGGGGTACGCGTCGGGCCGGGAAATGGCGGGTGAGCGCGAACGCGGCGGTCACCGAGGGGTTGAAGTGCGCACCCGAGACGTGGCCCACCGCATAGATCATGACCATGATCACCAGCCCGAAGCTGATCGCCACGCCGACGTGGCCGAGTGCGTGGGTGCGCTGATCGACCATGATCGCGCCGCACCCGGCGAACACCAGCGCGAACGTGCCGACCGCCTCGGCGACCAGGCTGCGGGTGAGCGCCGCCGTCATCCGGCCTCGGACAGACGGGCCGGCTCGACCAGCGAGCGCAACTGCTCCATCGCCTCGGCGCGAACGCGGAAGTACGCGAACGTGGCCCGCTTCTCGCGCTCCAGCAGGCCGGCCTCGGTGAGCTGTTTCAGGTGGTAGCTGACCGTCGGCTGAGCGATGCCCAACTGGTCGGTGAACTCGCACACGCACACAGCCTGGCCTCCGGCGCGAAGCAGGATGTTCAGGATCCGCAGCCGGTGGCGGTCACCCAGCACCCGGAACAGCCGCTCCAGTTCGACCGCGTCGCTCGCGGAGAGCGACGAGCCCGCGAGCGGTGTGCAGCAGTTGATCGTCGCCAGGCGTTTCACCAGGGGGACAATATCGAAGACGATCAGTATTTGCGATCGTCGATGCGAGACGAGAGTCAGGCGGCGACGCGGACCGGCTCGGCCAGCTCCAGCAGGCGCTCCAGGTGGGTCCGCAGGCGCTCGCGGACGCGATCGTCCGTCAACCGGCCGCCCTCGTCGAACTTCTCCTGCGCCCGCCCCACCGGGAGATCGGCGTCCAGCACGCGCGCGCCGGCGGCGCCCAGCGTCTTGCGCAGCTCGCCCTGCGACCAGAGCGCTCCGTACTCTCCGGTGGAGGCGCCCACCACGCCGACGGTCTTGCCCCGGAGGGCGCTGTCTTGGTGCGGCCGGGAGGCCCAGTCGAACGCGTTCTTGAGCTGGCCGGGGATCGACGAGTTGTACTCCGGGGTTGCGATCAGGAGCGCGTCGGCCCCGGCGATCGCCGCCCGCAGCGCAGCGGCTGCGGGCGGGGGATCGTCGTGGTCGCGGTCCTGGTTGTACGGCGGCACCTGCTCGAGGTCCTCGTACAGTTCGATGGTGACACCGTCTGCCGCCAGCTCGGCTGCGGCGCGCAGCAGAGCCGTGTTGTGTGAGGCGGCCCGCAGGCTGCCCGAGATGGCCAGGATCCGCATCGCGATCAGCTCTGCTTCAGGAACGAGAAGCGGGCGTGCAGCTTCACGTCGTCGTTGAGCAGGAAGCCCCCGCCCGGAAGCGGCGCGTTCCACGAGACGCCGAACTCCTTGCGGTTGACGGTCGCGTCCAGGTCGACGCCGACCCGGGTGTTACCCCAGGGGTCCTCGCCGGTGCCGGTCACCCGGCCGCTCAGCACGACCGGCTTGGTGACGCCCTTGATGGTCAGCTCGCCGGTGACGTTGACGTTGCCGGCATCTTCGACCTCGACGTCCGTCGAGGCGAACGAGATCTCCGGATAGCGCTCGATGTCGAAGAAGTCGGGCGAGGCCAAGTGGCCGTCGCGCTTCTCCTCCAGCGTGGTCAGGTTGGCGGTCTTGACGACGCCGTCCAGCTTGGGATGTCCGCCGTTGACGCTCAGTGTCGCGGAGTCGATGGCGGCCCAGCCGCGGATGGTGGTCAGGCCCATGTAGCGCACCTCGAACTCGATCTGGCTGTGGCTCGGATCGGCGCTCCAGGTGCCGGTGGGGATGACGCGTGACTTTTCGATGACGCTCATCAGGAAGGCCCTTTCCCTCGATTTACTTGCCTACTCAAGGACTTTACCACCAAGAAGTTGAGCTGTCAAGTATCTGTTCGGGGCGCCGCGGGGCCCGCCGGGATACGCTCTTGAGATGGCCGAACCGTCCACAGCCACCGATGCCGTGATCGACCGAGCCCACTTGCATTCCCTGATCGCGAGGGAGCGAACCACCTTCGTCGCCGCCAACCCCTGCTCGCGTGAGCTGCACGATCGCGCCGCGAGGAGCTTGATCTTCGGCGTGCCGATGCCGTGGATGGCCAAGTGGGTGGGCGGCTTCCCGCTGTACATGGCGCGGGCCCGCGGAAACCGGATCACCGACGTCGACGGCCACGAGTACATCGACCTCTCGCTGGGTGACACCGGCTCGATGCCCGGTCACTCGCCGCAGGCCACGATGGACGCGGTGATCGAGCGCGGGCAGCGACTGGGCGGGATCACGACGATGATGCCGACGGCCGACGCATCCTGGGTCGGGGAGGAGTTGGCGCGGCGGTTCGGCGTGCCGTTCTGGCAGTTCGCATTGACGGCGACGGATGCCAACCGGTTCGTGCTACGGATCGCGCGCCAGATTCAGCGTCGGCCCAAGGTGCTGGTCTTCAACTGGTGTTACCACGGCTCGGTGGACGAGACGGTGGCTGTGATCGGCCCGGACGGGACGACCGCTGCCAAGCCCGGTAACGTCGGCCCGCAGGTCGATCCTGCGGTGACCACCAAGGTGGTCGAGTTCAACGATATCGACGCGGTGCGGGCCGCCCTGGCGCCCGGCGACGTGGCCTGCGTCCTCACGGAGCCGGCACTCACCAACATCGGCATCGTGCTGCCCGACGACGGTTTCCTGCAGGCGCTCGAGCAGGTCTGCCGGGAGACCGGCACGCTGCTGGTGATGGACGAGACCCACACGATCTCGATCGGTCCCGGCGGTGGAACCGGGACGTGGGGTCTTCATCCGGACATCGTCACCATCGGCAAGTCGCTGGGTGCGGGTGTGCCGATCGGCGCCTACGGCGTCTCGCAGGCGGTGCTCGAGCGGATCGATGCCGACGAGGAGGGGGACTACCTGGATTGGGGCGGCGTCGGCGGCACGCTGGCGGGGAACGCGCTCTCGATGGCGGCCGTGAGGGCGACGCTCGAGCATGTGATGACCGCCGACGCGTTTGCCGCGATGACCGAGCGAGCCACGCGGTATGCGGCCGGGGTGCAGGGTGTGATCGACGACCGTCGCCTGCCGTGGTCGATCACCCAACTCGGCTGCCGCGCCGAGTATCACTTCTATTCGACTCCGCCGCGCTCCGGCGGTCAGGCCCAGTCGTTGGTCGACGACGAGCTCGACGACTACATGCACCTGTACACGATGAACCGCGGCATCCTGATGACCCCGTTCCACAACATGGCGCTGATGTGCCCGGACACGACCGACGCCGACGTCGATCGCCACACCGAGGTGTTCGCGGAGGCGGTCGGCGAGCTTCTGGTCTGACTGCATCGATCTCGCGTCGGGACACGTGGCCTGCAGGGCGTCACGTCTTCGTCACGCGGGTGTCGCGCGGTCCGTACGGGGTCTGACCCCCGGGTGGGGTGGGGGTGGGGTGGGTTGTGGCGATCGCTGTCGTAGACACCGCAGGTGTCGTAGACTCGGGTTCCACAACGAGAAGGGGGTCTCGCAATGCGAAGGACGCTCATCCTTACGAGCCTGGCCGTGGTGCTGGCGTCAGGGTTGACGGCTGCCGCGCTGGCGTTCGGCTCGAATCCCGGTGGCATCGGCGAGCCGGTCACCATCCACGTGATCGAGCATCCGATCACCGACCAGGTGATCGACATCGGCAAGTCAGGCGATTCGCCGGGCGACCAGCTGCCGTTCGCGAATCCGATCTTCGATGCCGACAACGACACCAGGGTCGGCTCCGACGAGGGCAACTGCGTCCGGGCGAGCACCGCCCAGGGCCGGTGGGAGTGCACGTGGACGACCTTCCTGCACAACGGCCAGGTCACGGTCGAGGGCCCCTTCCGGGATGCCCTGGCGACGACCGTCTTGGCGGTCACCGGAGGTACCGGGGCGTATGCGAACGCCCGCGGCCAGATGGTGCTGCACCTGCGATCGGACGGAAACTTCGACTTCATCTTCCAGCTGCAGCCGTAGACCGCGCGCCGCGGTACCCGGTGCGCCGCAGGCGGCGGGACGCCCGATCGCGTTGACGTCCCGCCGCCCGCGGTGGCGGTCACGCCTGCCCCGAGGCCGACCGCTGGCGTAAGATCACCGCATGCACTCTTCCTATGCGCTGTCCTCGGACGACTTCTCCGTCGAGCGCGGTGGCGAGTCGTCGACGCTCGATGCCCTCTGGCCCGGTGGCTGGCGGCCCGACGACCGGCTCGGCATCGTCATGGCCAACCCGATGGACGGGTGTGGCTGCTCGAACCTGATCTGCGCCACCACCACCCAGTTCTACGACCACCTGCGGGTGACCCGTGGCACCGGCAACTTCTTCCGCTACGCGGACAACTTCCTGTTCGGCGTGGGTTGCGAGCCAGGCGACTTCAACCAGCTCGACGTATGGCCGCTGCACAAGTTCGTGACCATCCTGCAGCCCACCACCGAGGCCCTGATCGAGGCCGTGAACGACCGCCGAATCACCCTGCTCGCGCTGCCCGAGACGGGCGCGCGATGCCGCGGCGAGGTCGTCCTCTCCACCTGGAACACGTTTCTGGAAACCGTACGCTGCGTGGTCACCTATTCGCCGCTCTCCGGACGCGCCCGGGAGGCCGACGTCGCGCTGGTCGGAAACCGGGTGGTGGAGAGCTACGTGGAGCAGGCGATCTTCTCGACGCCGGGTGTCGATGCCGGCCTGCAGGCTCGCCTCCGGCGCCTGCGCCGCAACCTCGACCGTGAGGAGAAGCAGCCGGTGGAGCACTACCGCACGCTTGCCAACCCGGCCGCGGCCCGTGCTCTACTGGGGGTCACGACCGTGCTGCCGCCGGGGCACCAGGAACTCACCCGTCGCTCGATGACCACCACCATCCTGCCGGTGGAGGTGGCGATCCCGTCCGACGCACCACCCCCTTTTGACCACGCCGCCGCCGCGGCGCTCCAGGTCACCGAGCCGGCGCCGGCGGGCGCATACCCCGACGGCATGCTGCGCACGGGCTTCGACGCCGTCCAGCGACGGCTGGGCGGCAGCTTCGCCGAGTGGGAGGGCTGGGACTGGATCTCGGACTTCGGCGACCCGGTAGCCGAGCATCACGCGGTGCGCGAGGCTGTCGGCATCTGGGACGAGTCGCCGCTGCGCAAGTGGATGTTCAAGGGTGCGGGCGCATTGCAGGCGGCCGACCACTGCTTCACATCCGACATGGCTGCGCTGGCGGTGGGCCAGTGCCGCTACGGGGCCTTCTGCGACCAGTACGGCAAAATGCTCGGCGACGGGGTGGTGTATCGGGGCGAGAGCGACCAGGAGGTGCTGGTGGTGACCGCGCTCGAGAGCGACGCCGACCACTTCCGCCGCGTCTGCTCCGGGTTCGACCTCGAGATCGAGGAGCGCACGTTCGAGCTGCCGCACCTCCAGGTTCAGGGGCCGCGCTCGCGGGAGCTGCTGGCATCGCTGACCGACGCCGACGTGGCCGGCCTCAAGTACTTCCGGTGGTTCCCCGAGCCGGTGACCGTGGCCGGGGTGGACGGTTGCTTCGTCTCGCGCACGGGGTACAGCGGCGAGCTGGGGTTCGAGGTGTTCTGCCCGGTGGCGGGTGCCGAGCGACTGTGGCAGGGCCTGCTCGACCAGGGCGCCCATCTCGGCATCCGGCCGTACGGCCTGGCGGCGGTCGAGTCGCTGCGCATCGAGGCCGGGCTGATCTTCCTGGGCTACGACTACTTCCAGGCCGTCACCTCGCCGTTCCACGTCAACCTGGATCGGATGGTCAAGCTCGACAAGCCCGACTTCTGCGGCAAGGCCGCGCTCGAGGCGGAGCTGGCCGCCGGCATCAGCCACCGCATGGTCACGCTCGTGATCGCCGGGGAGGAGCCGCCCGACTACGGCTCGCCGGTCTTTCAGCGCGGCCGCGGTGTCGGCAAGCTGACTTCCCCGTCGGCAGGCCGCTCCCCGACGGTGGACAAGCTGATCGCGATGGCCTCGCTGGAGGCCGAGTTGACGGAGCTGGGCACCCAGGTGGAGGTGACGCTGCCCGACGGGCGCACGGTCCCGGCGGTGGTCGACAGCTACCCGGTGTACGACCCCGAGAAGACCCGCCCGCGCTCGTAGGATGGCCGATCCCGGGGGGCCGATCGGCGTCATCGCGTCCCGTTCGGGTGGCCTGGCGGTGGTGGCCGCGCTCGAGCGGCGGATGCCTCACGAGGACGTTCTGGCCACGGCGGACGACGGTTGGGGCTCGTGGGCGAGGCGGCCGGGCCATCTGGTGCAGGCGCGCGTTCGCGACCTGGCCACCGACCTCGCCGCCGGCGGCTGCAAGCTGATCGTGCTGGCGTCGCTGCAGGGCACCCTCGACGCCGGCGGTCTGCGATCCGCGCCGGCCGTACCACTGATCGCATTCGATCTGGCCACAGTCGTCGCGCGGGCCGGAGGATCGAACGTGACCGCGGTGGTCGGCAGCGGTTCCGTGCGGCTACCGCAGCTGACCGGGGCGCTCAAACAGGTCCGGTCCGGTGGTCTGCCGGTGGTCGAGCTGGGCCGCGGGCTACCTCCGTCCGGCGGGCTCGCACTGCTGTCCGCCGATGCCTGCGCGCAGCTCGTCGCTCTGACGCGTCTGGCCGGTTCCGGCCGGCCGGTCGTGAGCGCCGCCGAGGTCGCCGCCGAGCAGGCCCATCGGGCGCTTGCGCGCACGGGCATGCTCGCTCGCCGCCGCCGGCCCGGCCGCCGGATCGTCGGCAGCTCCCACCCTGCCGGTGTGGGTAAACCGGCCGGCCTGGCCCGTCCGCGGTAAACGGCACCCGAGGTTCGATACCGTACGTCCGTGGTCGATGTCCGCGAGATCGCAGCCGAACAGTTCGAGCAGGAGCTGACCGACGGCCGGCCGGTGGTGGTGGTGGACGTGCGCAGTGCCGCCGACTTCGACGAGTGGCGCGTCGACCCGGGTCGGGCGGCGATCACGAACCTCCCCGCCGAGTGGCTCGACTCCGACCCCGCCGCCGCCCTCGGTGGTGTCGCGAAGGGGGCCGAGCTGCGCGTGATCTGCAGCCGTGGCAACACCTCACGGCGGCAGGCGCTGGAGCTGGCCGAACGCTTCCCCGGTGCCGCAAGTGTGCGAGGCGGGATGATCGGCTGGTCACGTGTGCTGGCCCGGGACGAGGTACCGATGCCCGGCCCATCCCGGGTGATCCAGTTCCGGCGTCAGGCGCGGGGGTGCCTGTCCTACCTGATCACGGCCGGCGGTGAAGGGCTCGTGGTCGACCCCGCGCCGGGCGTCGAGGCGTATCTGGAGGAGGCCGATCGGCTGGGGGTGCGGCTCGTCGCGGTGTTCGACACGCACGTTCACGCCGACCATCTTTCCGGCGCCCGCGAGCTGGCGTCCCGGTCCGCCGCAGTCCTGTTTGCCCCCGCTGCCGCCCTGGCCCGCGGAATCGTCGATCCGAGCTCGTTCACACCCGTCGCCGACGGCGGCTCGATCCCGCTCGGCGCCGCCGACGTGCGTGTGGTCGCGCTGCCGGGCCACACCAGTGACATGACCGGGCTGATGGTGGACGGCGCGGCGCTGATCGGCGGCGACTCGCTGTTCGCCGACTCCGTCGCCCGCCCCGACCTCGAGGTCGGAGCTGCCGGCGCAGTCGAGGCCGCCAAGCAGCTTCGCCGGACGCTGGACGAACGCGTGCTGTCGCTGCCCGGCTCGACCCTGCTTCTGCCCTGCCATTACCCGGGCGGCCGGATCGCCGGCCCGCTGGCGCCGACGCTCGACGAGGCCCGCTCGCGGGTGCCGGAGCTCGAGCTTACTCCTGAGGCGTTCGCAGCCGCGGTGACCGCCTCGATGCCGCCTCGACCGCAGAACTACGAGCAGATCATCGCGGTCAATCTCGGCAACGCTCTCGATCCCGAGACCGCCGCGGGCCTCGAGGTGGGCGCCAACAACTGCGCGGTGTCCACCGCCTGGGCCGGGTAGCTACGCCAGCAGCCCGTGCGCCCGGCCGACACGCTCGAAGGCCGCCAGCGCGGTGTCGACGTGGTGTGGTTCGATTGCGGCGGACATCTGGACCCGGATCCGGGCGGTGCCCTCGGGCACGACCGGATGGCCGAAGCCGGTCACGAACACCCCCTCCTCGAGGAGCGCCTGCGAAACCGTGATTGCGCGCGCGGTCTCGCCGACGATGATCGGCACGATCGCGCTCTCACCGGGCAGCGGCGCGAACCCGATCTCCGCGATCCGGCGCCGAAACTCGGCGGTCGTGGAGCGCAGGTGCCCGACCAGTTCGGGCTGCTCGCGCAGCACCTGCAGCGCGCGCCGCGCACTGCAGGCCACGGTCGCCGGCAGCGCGTTCGAGAACAGCTGCGGCCGCGAGCGCTGCGCGAGCATCTCGCACACCGCGGCGCTGGATGCGACATAGCCGCCGGCGGCCCCGCCGAGCGCCTTGCCGAGCGTGCCCGTCAGCACGTCGATCTCACCCACCAGGCCGAAGTGCTCATGGACGCCTCGTCCGGTCGCGCCCATCACGCCCGTGCCGTGGGAGTCGTCCACCAGCACGATCGCGTCGTGGATGCGGGCCAGCTCGACGATCTCCGGCAGTCGAGCGAGGTCACCCTCCATGCTGAACACGCCGTCGGTCACGACCAGCCGGCGCGTGCCGGGCTCGCACGCCTCCAGGCCGGCCCTCAGCGCGTCCATGTCGGAGTGGGGGTAGATGACCTTGCGCAGCGGGCGTGCGAGCCGCATGGCGTCGATGATCGAAGCGTGGTTCAGCGCGTCGGAGAGGATCACCGTGCGCTCGTCGGTGAGCGAGGGGATCACCGCCTCGTTGGCGTTCCAGCACGAGACGTAGGTCAGCGCGGACTCGGTACCGAGGAATGCGGCCAGGTCACGCTCGAGCTCGAGATGGGGAGTGAACGTGCCGCAGATGAAGCGCACCGACCCGGTGCCGGCACCGTACCGGTCGAGCCCGTCGCGGCCGGCGGCGACGACCTGCGGGTGGGCGGCCAGGCCGAGGTAGTTGTTGGACGACAGCACGATCACCGTGCCGCGGCCGTCCATGGTCACCTCGGCGCCCTGGGGCGAGTCGATCACCGGCGTGACCTTGAACGTGCCGGCAGCCCGCAGCGCATCCAACTCCGAGCGCAGCGCCTGCTCGAGGCCGGCGTTCACCGATGCGCCCAGGTCGGCTCACGGCGCCGCCGGCCGCCCGCGGGCACCAGCGCGTCGCGCGACGGTTCGGCCGCGGCCTCTGCGGCAGCCAGGCCGTTGGGGTGCAGCACGATCTTGCACGCCTCGCCGGCCGCCAGCCGATCGAAGGCAGCCTCGTGCCCGGCCATCCCGTCCAGCCGTTCGGTGATCAGCGGGCGCAGGTCGACCACGCCCGACTTCAGCATCCAGCTGGTCTTGTACCAGGTGTCGAAGATCCTCCGGCCGTTCAGCGCCAGCACGCTCAGGTTCTTGAAGATCATCGCCTCGGCGACGTCGATCTCGACCGGCCGCGACGGGATGCCGAACAGGATCACCCGGCCGCCGTTACGGACGAGCCGGAAGGCGTCGGTGATGGAGCGCGGGGCGCCCGACATCTCGAACACCACGTCGATACCGTGGCCCTCGTTGCGGGCCCGGAACCACTCGGCGACGTCGTCGGTCGCGTCCACGTCGACGGTCGCGTCGGCGCCCATCTCGCGCGCCAGGTCGAGCCGAAACTTCGTGCGGTCGGAGGCCCAGACACCGGCCGCGCCGGATGCTGCCGCGATGGCGATCGAGAAGAGGCCGATCGGCCCGCAGCCGAGGACGGCGACCGTGTGCCCGGTCAGCTCCTGCTCGCCGGTCGCGAAGACGGCGTTGCCGAACGGCTCCTGCAGGCTCGCGATGTCAGGTGGCAGGCGGCTGCGGTCGTTCAGCCACACCACCGACTCGGGGACCACGACGTACTCGGCGAAGGCCCCGTCGCGGTCGACGCCCAGGATCTGGGTGTGCTCGCACATGTGCGCGTGGCCGGTCCGACACTGGAAGCACATCCCGCAGGTGACGTGGCTCTCGGCCGAGACGTAGTCGGCGACCTGAACGTGGCGCACGTCCTGCCCCACCTCGACCACCTCGCCGGCGAACTCGTGGCCGAGGATCAGCGGCGGCTTCACCCTGTGCGCCGACCACTCGTCCCAGTCCCGGATGTGCAGGTCGGTGCCGCAGATCGACGCCGCCAGCACGCGCACCAGCACGTCAGCCGGTCCCGGCGCAGGCACCGGCACCTCCGCCAGCTCCAGACCTGGCGCGGCGGTGGGCTTGCACAGTGCAAGCATCGTGTTGGGCACGCCTGCACGCTACCGTTCGCGCGTGCTGCTTGCGACATGGAACGTGAACTCGATCCGCATGCGGCTGCCGCGGGTGCTCGAATTCCTCGACAAGCACCGCCCCGACGTGGTGTGCATGCAGGAGACCAAGTGCGACCCGGGGGCCTTCCCGCATGGTGAGCTGGCCGAGGCCGGCTACCGAGCGGTCGACCACTCCGCGGGCCGCTGGGCGGGGGTCGCGATCGCCGCGCGCGCCGGGCATGAGCTGGGACAGCCGGATGCCGGGCTGCCCGGGGAGGCCGACCCCGCCGAGGCGAGGTTCATCCAGGCCGACGTCGCGGGACTGCGGGTGGCGAGCGTGTATGTGCCGAACGGGCGTGCCGTGGGCACCGAGGCCTTCGCGGCCAAGCTCGCCTTCCTGGACGCCATGGCCGGCGCTGCGTCCGCACACCATGGCGCGCCGCTGGTGCTGATGGGGGACATGAACGTTGCTCCGGCGGATCTGGACGTGTACGAGCCTGCGCTGTTCGAGGGCGCGACGCACGTCACCGAGGACGAGCGCGGGCGGCTGCGGCGGATCCTCGATACCGGCCTGGTCGATGCCTACCGCGCGCTGCACCCGGGCGACGTGGGCTTCACGTGGTGGGACTACCGGCAGGGCCACTTCCACCGCGGCCTGGGCCTGCGGATCGACCTCGCGCTGGTGGCGGCTGACCTCGAGCCGCAACTTCGCTCGTGCGGCATCGACCGGGACTTCCGCAAGGGCGCCAAGCCGTCCGACCACGCGCCGCTGCTCGTGGAGCTCGAGGAGCGGCCCGCGCGCTGATGCGCGCCGGCCGCTCTGGCTCAGCTGGGCTTGGCGTAGCGGGCGACGCCGGTCCAGTCGATCGCGACGCAGGCCTCGTCGCCGATCACCCAGGCATCGTGTCCGGCCGGGATCACCGAGACGTCCCCCGGGCCGATCTCGAACTCGCCGCCGCCGTCCATGGCGACCCCCATCCGCCCCGAGATCACATACAGGGTGTGGTTGGCCTGGCAGCTGGGGGTGCCGGCGATCGGCTTCACGTCGTTCGACCAGCGCCAGCCGGGCTCGAACGTGCCGCGCCCCACGGTGACGTCCTCCAGTTGCACCACGGCCATCGATCCGTGCCCGGCAAACGGCCGCACCTCGTCGGGTGAGTTGAGGTTCTTGATCGTGGTCGTAGTCGTCATCGCGCGCCCTCCTCTGTCGTCGGATGTTCAGCCGGCGGGTTGGATGTTCTGGTTGACGCGGAACAGGTTGTCCGAGTCGTACGCGGCCTTGATTCGCGCCAGCCGGTCGTAGTTCCCGCGGTAGGTGGCGCGAACACGCTCCTGGCCCTCGTCCATCATGAAGTTCACGTACGCACCGCCGGCCGAGTACGGGTGGGTGGCGTCGAAGTAGTCCTTCGTCCAGCGCGTGATCGGCTCGGCGTTCGCGGGATCCGGGTCGACGCCGACGATCACCTCCGCCCACGTGACGTCGCGGTAGCTGAAGGGTGTGTCGGTCTCCCCGACGTCGTGCACCGCGCCGTCGATCGGGTACATGTGCATGGTCGAGTGCCCGGACGGCAGCGTGTGGGCGAACTCCACGTGCCGCTCGATCGCGGCATCGGGCAGGTCGCGCACGAAGTCGGCCCGCCAGTACCACTGCAGCCCTTTCTGATACAGCGGGTCGAACACGCCCTGGATCCCGGTGAACGGCATCTCGCCCGCACCGTGCAGGAGCGGGGTTGCGACCTCGAGCATGGGCGCCATGTCGGCCGCCGCCCGGTCGGGCAAGGTGTGCGTCCACACCACTCCGCACACCTTGCGACCGTGCAGTTCGGCCGGGAACATGTCCACCGGCGGCACCGTCAGGAACGCGAACCAGCCGTTCAGCTCCCGCGGCGCCGCGGGCAGGAACTCCCGGTAGTGGCGCATGACGGCCGGCGCATCCTCGAGCGACCAGAAGGTCGGCCCCGCCACGACGGTGCTCACCGGATGCGTGCGGAAGAGAAACGACGTGACAACGCCGAAGTTGCCGCCGCCGCCGCGGATCGCCCAGTGCAGGTCGGAGTGCGTGTGCTCGTTCGCGGTCACCACCGACCCGTCGGCCAGCACCATCTCGGCCTCGAGCAGGCTGTCGATCGTCAGCCCGTGCTTGCGGCTGATGTTGCCGATGCCGCCGCCGAGCGTGAGCCCGCCCACCCCGGTCGTGCCGATGATGCCGCACGGCGTCGCCTGCCCGACCTCGTGCGTGGCCGCATCGACCTCGCGCCAGGTGCAGCCGCCTGCCGCGCGGACCGTGTGTGCCGCGGCATCGACGTGAATCTCGCGCATCGGCGAGAGGTCGATCACGACGCCGTCGTCGCAGATGCCAAGCCCGCCGCCGTTGTGGCCGCCGCCGCGGACAGCCAGCAGCACGCCGTGCTCGCGGGCGAATCCGATCGCGGCCGCCACATCGGCGGTCGACGTGCAGCGGGCGATCAGCCCCGGCCGGCGGTCGATCATCGCGTTGTACACGGAGCGCGCCTCGTCGTAGCCGGCGTCCCCCGGCCCGATCAACTCGCCCCCGAAACCGGACAGCTCGCGACGAGCCGCCTCCTCCAGTGTCGTGGTGGTCCCCACCGGTCCTCCTTCGCTGGTTGACGTCGTGCCAGGCACCATACGACACCCTACGAGCCGGCGCATGACGCGGATTGCCCCAATTCGTTGGCGTACGGCCGCCCAGCTGCGATGATCAGATCTGATCATGCCGACGGCCGACTTCACCACACTGCCAGGTTCGCTGCGACTCGTTCCCTCCTTCCCGTTCGTCGGCCGTCCGCGCGAGCTCGCCGTGCTGCGCTCGCTGCTGCCGCGGGCGGCCGGCGAGGGGAGGCGGATCGCCCTGGTTGCGGGCGAGGCGGGGTCCGGGAAGAGCCGTCTGGTGCGTGAGTTCGCCCACGACGCGGCCGCGGACGGCGCGCTCGTCCTGCACGGCGGGTGCGATGCGGTGCTCCGGATTCCCTACCAGCCGGTCGTGGAGGCGCTCGAACACCTCGTACGCTCGCTCCCGGTCGCCGGGTTGCGCGAGGATCTCGGCTCGGGCGGCGGCGAGCTGACGCGGCTGATCGCCGATCTGCCTGATCGGGTGGGGCCGTTGCCGGTACCTGTCGCGGGTGGTGACCCCGACAGCGAGCGGCACCGGTTGCACCAGGCGGTCGCCGATCTGGCGGTGAACGCCAGCCGGCGCAGTCCTCTGGTGCTCGTGCTCGACGACGTGCACTGGGCGGACTCTCCCACCCTGCTTCTGCTGCGCCATGTGTCCCGCGCTGCGGCTGCGGGGCGCCTGCTGGTGATCGCCACCTTCCGCGACAGCGAGCCCGATCTGCCCCAGGAGCTGTCAGCCGCGCTGGTCGATCTGCGACGCTCCGAGGGGGTCGTGCCGATCCGGTTGGCCGGCCTCGAGATCGACGAGATCGGCGAACTGGTGGAGCGGGCGGCGGGCGGTGCGCTGGGCGGTGAGCGGGCGTCTGTGGCAACGGCGATCCATGGCCTGACTCGCGGCAACCCGTTCCTCGTGGTCGAGGTGTGTCGCGCCCTGATCGAGACCGGGGCGCTGACCGTCGAGGACGGCTGGGCCCGTCTTCACCGGTCGCCGGTCGAGCTGGGCAGCCCCGAGGCGGTGCGCGAGGTGGTCAGCCAGCGGCTCGCCAGGCTCGGGGAAACGACCTCGAAGGTGCTCGAACTGGCGGCGGTCGTGGGGCCCGAGTTCGACCTCGCCCTGCTGCGTGCGGCGGCCGGCTTCGACGAAGCGTCGCTGCTCGGCGCGGTGGACGAGGCTCTTCGCAGTGGGACGATCGCCGCCGTCCCCGAACGCCCCCTTCGGTACTCCTTCAGCCACGAGCTGGTGCGGCGAGCGCTGTACGACCGGATGCCGTCGTTGCGTGCCGCCGAGCTGCACCTGCGTGTGGGCGAGGCGTTGGAGTCGGCGGCGGCACGTTCGCCCAGGGTCCAAGCCGACCTGGCCCATCACTTCACGAACGCTGCGCCGCTGGGCGGGACGCGGCGGGCTGTCGATCACAATCGGCGAGCCGCTGAGGTCGCCACGGCCGCGCTGGCCTTCGACGAGGCGGTGGCGCCGCTGCGGGCGGCGCTGCGACTGGGTGTTCCCGATCGACGTGAGGACGCCGAGATCCGGCTCGACCTGGGCAGCGCCTGCTTCCGAGCCGGTCAGTCCACAGGGGCGTTGCAGGCCTACCGCGAGGCGGCTGAGATCGCCCGCGAGCTCAGCGACGGCGAGCTGCTGGCCCGGGCCGCGATCGGGTTCGAGAACACCTGCCGGCGGATGGGAGCCATCGACCAGGGCGCGCTGGGGATACTCGAGGAGGCGGCAGGCGCGCTCGATCCAGCGGACTCGTCACTGCGGGTGATGGTGCTCAGCGGCATGGCCCGCGCATGTGCGTTCCTGGGCGAGCACGAGCGCAGCGGCCGGCTGCTGCGGCTGGCAATCGAGACCGCCCGCCGGCTCGAGGACCGGCCCGCGCTCGCCGTGGTGCTGATGCGCAGCTACTGGGCGAGCGGTACGACCGGTCTGGACGAGGTACTGGAGATGCTGACTGAGGCCCGTGACCTCGCCGAACAGATGGGCGACATTGAGGTGCAGGCGGAGGCGATGGAGTGGCGGGTCCCGGCGCTGATCGCACTGGGCGACCTGGACGCCGCGCACCGGGAACTGCTGGTCGTGCACGAGATGGCCAGTCGGATGGGCCAACCGTTCATGATTCACGTGGCCGAGCACTACCGGGCCACGATCGCCCTCTGCGCCGGCCGCCTGGCCGAGGCGGATGCTGCGGCGGAGCGGTCGTTCGAGTGGGGGCGGCTGCTCAGCGGGCGCGACACCTCCGGCTCGTACGGGATCCAGATGTTCGGCATCCGCCGCGAGCAGGGCCGGCTGGCCGAGCTGGCTCCGGTGGTGCGGATCCTCGCGTCCGGAGATCGGCGCGAGGGCGCGTGGCGGCCCGCGCTGGCGGCGGTGCTGGCCGAGCTTGGCATGCACGAGGAGACGCGCGCGGAGCTGCAGGCGGTGCGCAAGCGCGGGCTCGACAAGCTGCGACCGGCGCTCTGGATCGCCGCTCTCTCCTACCTCGCCGATGCGTGCGCGGTGGTCGGCGACGCGGAGTTCGCGGCCGAGCTGTATGCGAGGCTCGCGCCGCACTCGGGATCGATCGTGACCGTCGGTCACGGTGTCGCCTGCTACGGCGCCCTCGACCGGTATCTGGGCATGGTGGCGGCGACCATGGGCGAGGACGATCTGGCCCGGGGCCACTTCGAGCTGGCCCTTCAGGTGAACCGGGGGATGGGAGCCGACACGTTCGTCGCGCACACCGCCTACGAGTATGGTCGCCTGCTGCTGGGTGGCGGCGCCGGCGGGCGGTTGCAGGGAGGCGAGCTCCTACTGGAGGCGGGCTCGCTGGCGGACCGGATCGGAATGCCGGCGCTGAAAGCCCGCGTGCTCGCGCTTGCTCCTGACCCTGTGCTCTCGCCCCCGGCCGCGCCGGACGGCCTCTCCCCACGCGAGCTCCAGATCCTGCGCCTGGTCGCCCAGGGGCTCTCGAACCGTGAGATCGGCGGGACGCTGGTGATCAGCGAACACACCGCCGCCAACCACATCCGCAGCATCCTGCGCAAGACGGGCTGCGTCAACCGTACGGAGGCGGCCGCGTACGCTTACAGCCGTGGGCTGACGGGGGCCGGCCGAAGCGGCTAAGATCGTCACATGCCGCTCTTTCTGATCGAACGGAGCTTCGCCGAGCAGCTCGAGCTGACGGGCGACGACGTGCGTCTGATTGAGGACATCAACGCCGACGAGGGGGTGCGCTGGCTGTTCTCGTTCCTGAGCGCCGACCGCCGGCGCTCGTACTGCCTGTACGAGGCGCCTTCGCCCGAGGAGATCATGGTGGCCGCCCGCCGGGCGGACGTCCCCGCGGACGAGATCATCGAGGTCACCCGGTTCGTGCCCGAGCTGGCCCGCTGACGGTTCTCCTATCTGTGGCTCACCTCATCCGTAGGTGACGTTCTCGGCGGCCTCGATGACCGTCGGTCCCGTCTTCACCCGCATGCCGGGGTTGTCGAGCGCTCCCGACCCGAGCAGGCGCTCGCGGAACGCCCTAGCGTCGCCGACCGAGGCGAACTCGACGCGCACGAAGACCTCGCTCGGGTCATCGGCGTTGCGCGAGATGATGTGCCCCTTACCGGCCTGCCGCCGGCCGGCGGGGTCGGAATCGAACATGCTCTTCCAAGCGTCGTAGTCGTCCGTCTCGAAGTGCAGCACCACGAAAGCCATGGGTCTCTCCTTCCGAACGTTGCGCGAGGATCGACAATACCGTAAAGAGTTTGTGCGCGGGCTTGAGCTTGGCCGGCCGGTGGTCGATTGTGTGATCGTGGTCGCTCGCCGGGCATGGGTCGCGTTGCTGGTGGTCGCCGCCTGGCTCACGCTGGGCGCGGCTCCCGCCTCGGCACTCGGTCATCCCGAGCGCAACGGTTCAGGTCTGACCACGCCACCGCGCCGCACCGCCGCCGTCCCACCGATGTTCCGGCTCCTGCTGCCGTGGACGTCGACGCCGGCGCCCGGCTATCCGGGGGCGCTCTGGGAGCCTGCGAGTCCGGCCAACTACACGGTGGCCGATCGGCCGGCCGACCTCCCGGTCCAGCGCATCGTCATCCACGTCGCCGAAGGGGGGTTCGCCTCCACCTACCAGTGGTTCCGCAATCCCGCCGTCCAAGCGTCCGCGCACTACGTGGTCGGTTCGAACGGCGAGGTTGCCCAGATGGTGCCCGAGCACGACATCGCCTGGCACGCCGGCAACTGGGCCTACAACGAGACCTCGATCGGGATCGAGCACGCCGGCTGGACGAACCACACCATATTCCCCGACGCGCAGTACCGCGGTTCGGCGCGACTCGCCGCCTACCTGGCCGACAAGTACCTGATCATCCCCGACCGTCGGCACGTGATCGGTCACAACGAGGTGCCCGACCCCAACCATCCCGGCGAGTGGGGCGGGATCGATCACCATACCGACCCCGGCAGCACCTGGAACTGGCCGCTCTACATGGCCTACCTGCGGGCTGGGGCGTTCGACACCTACCAGCAGGTGGTGGACAACGCGACGCCGGGCCGGGTGCGTTACAGCTCGGCCGTCTGGGCGGCCAGCGCCGCCCGTCCCGACCATTTCGGCGCCGACTACCTGTACACCGCGCCGCGTCGGGACGCGAGCCCGGTCTCGTACAAGCTGCGCGTGCCCGCCAGTGACAGCTATGACGTGTTCATGCGCTGGCCGTGCAACTCGCTCTACAACCGCTCGGTGACCGTCGGTATCGCCACCGTGTCGGGATACCGAGCGGTGCGGGTGGACGAGAGCCGCAACTGCACCCGGGGCTGGAACTGGCTGGGCAGCTTCCCGCTCGCCGCAGGCGACTCGTGGCGGTTGATCGTCTCGTCGGTCTCACCCGGCGCGGGCAACATCGCGGCGGACGCCATACGTCTCGTCGAGGCCGGCGATCCTGTGCCGCCGACCGCTCCGGTGACGTCGGTCACCCCGTCGGCGACGTCGCTGGCGGTGTCATGGACGCAGAGCACCGACAACATCCGCGTCGGCGGCTACCAGTTGTGGCTGGACGAATCGAAGCTCTATCAGGGCACGGGCCGCTCGGCGTCGGTCACCGGACTGCGCTGCGGCACCGAGTACACCGTGTCGGTACGGGCCCTGGACATGGTCTCCAACCGGTCACCGAAGCGCGCGGTGACGGTGAGCACGCCGGCCTGCCCGGTGACGCCTACCGGCCTAGCGGCGTCGGGCGCGACGCAGACCTCCCTGACGCTCGACTGGACACCGTCCGGAGGCACCGCTGTGGGCTACGACGTCTTCCTCGACGGCGTGCTCGCCGGTCACACCTCCGGGGCCACCTTCACCTTCGCCAACCTCACCTGCGGCACCTCCCACGTGCTGGGAGTGGCCGCCGTCGACGCGGCCGGCGACGTCTCGGCGCACACCCACATCACGGCGCCCACGGCTGCCTGCTGATCTTGTGCCCGATTTGGCGACGGGCGGCGAACTTCAGCCCAACCCGCGCGGATGGAACATCCGGAATGTCCGTACCAGCCGGTCGGCGGAGCGCAGCGTCGCGACCGTCGTCCGCCCGTGGCGCTCGAGATGCGTCGCCAGCGCCAGGAACACCTGAGCCGTGGTCAGGGCGTCGCCCAGCGCGTGATGAGGCCGGTGGGCCGGCAGTCCAAGTGCGGCAGCGATCTCGCCCAGTTGGCAGAAGCCAGGGTCGCCACGGTCGCGCTCGATGCACAGCAGCCGCCACAGCTGTGCCGTGTCCAGCAGGCGCCGCGGCAAGCGGATGCCCAGGCCGCGGAGCGGCGCCGCCAGGAACGACCGCTCGACCCAGGCGGCATGTGCGACCAGTTGATTGCCCCGCATCGCGTCGGCCAGGGCCGCGAACGCCTCGGGAGGCTGCGGGGCGTCGCGGAGGTCGTGTGGGCGGATGCCGTGGATCCGGATCGACTCGACCGGCACGGCGCGGTTGGGGCGCACCAGCCCGTAGACGGCCTGACCGGGACAGGCCCGGCCGCCGACGATCGGAACGGCGCCGAACGAGATCACCTGGTCGGCCCGGGGGTCGAGCCCGGTCGTCTCGACGTCGACCACCACCAGCCGCGCGTCTCGCCACGACACTCGGCTCATCGAGGCAGGCTCATCGCCGTGGCCACACCGCGTTGAACGCGAGCCACGCCGCGGAACGCCTCCTTCAGGTGCGAGCGCACGAGCGGCGCAAGATCGCCGGGGTCGATGTGATCGTCGGGCGCTCTGCCGGATCGCAGTTGCTCGACCTGGTGGCGCATGCGAAGCTCGGTGATCAGGTCGAACGCGTCGCGCAGCACCGCCGCGTCACGGCGCTCGATCATGCCCCCCGTCTCCGCAGCGTCGATCCTGGCCAGCGTTGATGCGGCCGCGACACCGCCTGCCATCGCCGCCACCCGGGCCAGGTCGACGATCGGGAGCAGCCCGCCGTTCTTGATGTCCAGCCGGCCGCGGTGCTCGCCGTCGTGGTCGACCACGAAGTCGCGGAAGAAGCCTGTCGGGGGTCGGTGCGCGAGCGCCGTCGACTCGAGCAGCCGCAACAGGCGGGGCCGGTGCTGGGCGTTCGAGAACACGGTCGCCAGCCGCTGGCCGACGACGTCGGCAGCCCACACCGGGCGACCGTCCACCAGTACGCTGACCAGGATCCCCGCCTTCTCCTGGGCAGGGTCGTCGAGCCATGAACGGGCGGCCCGCTCCCAGCCGCCGAGCGATCGCGCGAACAGCGGCTTGGAGGCCAGCGCGCCCTTCCCGCACGGCTCGATGCCGCACCGGGCGAGGCCTTCGACGACCCGCCGGGCCAGCGCGGCCATCCAGGTCTCGATCGCCGCGTCGTCGCCCTCGCCCTCCCAGGCCAGAGCGCTGTCCTGATCGGAGCTCGGAAATGCCTCACGGCGGGCGAAGCTGCCCAGCGCGAGCCACGCATACCGGACAGGGGGCGCACCGAGCTCCTGCTCCGCCAGTTCGATCAGGCGGCGGGTCAGTGCGTCGTGGACGGTCGAGATCACCCGGGTCAGCGTGTGTGCCGCAACCCGTGCGTCGTACAGAGTGACGACGGTTGCGGGCAGCCGATCGGCCGCTCGGACCAACTCCTCCACGTCCATGGCCCGGCCGATCGCGGTCCGCAGGTGAAACGGCGTCCGTGACTCGACCGCCATCAGGTCGGTGTCGGAGATCACGCCCAGCACGCGGCGGTGGGCGTCGAGTACGGGGAAGTGGCGGACGCCACGGTCGAGCATCTCCAGCAGCACGTCCGCCCCGGTGCGATCGGCGGTGACGGTGCGCGCGGGCGCGGTCATGACCTCGGCGATCGTCGTCTGCGGGCCGGCGCCCGCCGCCACCACCCGTGTGCGCAGGTCGCGGTCGGTGACGATGCCGAGCCCTTCAGCCGTGTGCACGAGCACGGACGACGATCCACGCTCGACCATCAACCCCGCCGCGTCGCGGACGGTGGTTCCAGGCTCCACGATGACGGGCTCGGAGCGCAGCAGTTCGCCCACCGGGCGGCCCGCGGGATCGGCCGAGCTGGCGCCCGACTCGCGGGCGCGCACCTCGTACCGCCCTCCCACCGAGCGGACCAGGTAGCGGAGTGCCGCCGGGCGAGCCAGCACCGGCCGGATCGCATCCTCGGGCAGACGGTAGAGCAGGCTGTCCTCGTGTGCACGGACGGTGAAGCCGACCGGGTCGCCGGAGAGCATCGAGGTATGACCGACCATCTCTCCCTCGCCCAAGAGGTCGAACGTGCGCCCGTCGGCGATCAACTCGAGCGCGCCTCGGCGGACGACCCACGCATACCGGGAAGGCTCGGCGGCCTGGATCAGGACCGGGTCGCCGCCGGCATAGAACTCGATCTCACACGCTTCCGCGGCCTGCTCGAGCTCCGCCTCGTCCAGCGTGTCGAACGGCGCGATACCGCGCAGGAACTCGGCCACTTCGTGCATCGGGGCATCTTCGCGTACACGTGGAGGGTGGTGCAACGGCCACCACTCAACATCGTAGGTGGTGACTGGTGACTCGGGGCGTCAGCATCGAGCACGACCAGGCGGGCGCTCGAAGCCGGCGCACGCCGGCCGACGAGAGGCGCAGGTCTGCCAATTGGCAGTTCGAGTGGATGCCATTTGGCTTCGGGCACACCCCGTGACACGTGCTGACCGCCGCTGCCCTCGTTCGTCCACAGCCAGTCGTGCGATGGCACTACCGCCGTCTATGATCACTCGCCATGGGCTCCACCGGTCCCCGTCCCCGCGCTTCCGGAACGGCGGGGTACATCGAATTCGACGTGCTGCCGGTCGCGCTTGCGCAGCTGGACTCCGAGTTCGTCGTCACCGAATGGAACCGAGAGGCGGAGCGGTTGTTCGGGTTCGGGAGTCAAGAGGTGCTCGGTCGCAGGGCGCTCGACGTCCTCAGGTCCTCGATCGGCAACGACGAGCGAATCGCCTCACGGGCGGCCATCAGTCGAGGCCAACCGGGACGCCGCGTAACCGATGCCATCACCAGCAGCGGGCGGCGGATCGACATCGAGATCGCCATGGATCCTCACCTCGACGCCACGGGGGCGTTCACCGGCGGGGTGCTCGCCTTCTGGGACGTCACCGACCGGGAGCAGGCGCAGTTGGCGCTCGCCGAGTCCGAGCGCCGCTTCCGCCTGCTGCTGCACGATCTTCCGCTGCCGGGCGGGATCACCGATCGCGACTCGCGGATCGTGTACGTCAACCGCCGCCTGGCCAGCCTCGCCGGCAGGTCGCCGGACGAGCTCGAAGGACTGGTGTGGGAGGACGTGTACGGCGCGTTCGAGGAGGACGATCGCTTCTGGGATGCGTTCCTGGCCGGCTCGGTCATCGAGCAGTACGAAGGCCGTGTGCGCACCCACGACGGATCGGAGCGGCTGATCGCCTGGATGAGCGTCGGCATCCGCGATCCCGACGGGGAGCTGCGGATGGAGGCGTCGATCGGCTACGACATCACCGACCGGCGAGCGTCCGAGCTTGCGCTTGCGGAGGCGTCCGCCGACCGGCTCGCACTGATCGGCGAGATCCTCGAGGCGGAGCGGGCCGAGCGGGCGCGCATCGCCGAGGCGCTGCACGACGACACCATTCAGGTGCTGGCCTCGAGCCTGGTCGTGCTCGATCAGGCCATGGCCCGCACGGACGGGAGTGCTCGCGAGCAGATGGCCCGCGCTCGTGAGTCGATCGCCGGTGCCGTCGAGCGCACGCGGCGGATGATGTTCGAACTTCGGCCGGCGCTGCTCGAGGAGGCGGGGCTCGCCGGCGCGATCCGGACACTGTGTGAGCACATCGCGGAGGACGCAGGGTTCCGAGTCCAGGTGAGGGCGCCGACGGCCCGTTTCGCGGCGCCGGACGAGGAACTGTGCTACCGGACCGTGCGCGAAGCGGTGGTGAACGCCGCCCGCCACAGCCGAGCGACGGTGGTGGAGGTGAGCGTCGAGCACCGAGACCGGGCGCTCGAGGGCCGGGTCGCCGACGACGGCGTCGGCTTCGACGTGGCCGCGCCGCGTCAGCCGGACGTCGCTCGGTTGCACCTCGGTCTACGAGCCATGGCCGAGCGGGTGCGGCTGGCCGGAGGAGAGGTGACGGTGACGTCGAGCCCCGGGAACGGCACGACGGTCGATTTCACGGTCCCGGTCCGCGAGGTGTGACCCTCCCCCGCCCGGTCGCAGATCACGCCTGGACTGCCGGAAGTTCGCCGCCGACCAGCGCGCGCCAGATGATCAGGATCCCGAATGCGAGCGTGCTGAAGGTGAGGATCGGCCCAGCGAGGGCGTGGTAGCTGGCCATGCCGTCGAGGTAGTCGTAGCCCAGCTGCACGTCGTAGGCGAGCACGGCGCAAAGACCGCCGGCGAGCAGCGCGCCGATCCGCAGGAACAGTCGCCCGCGAGCGATCACCGCCACCACCAGCGCCACCGCCGCCAGCGTCGCCAGTGTGGTGAACACGGTGCCGCGGTCGGTGGTTGCGAGCCACCACCCCACCAGCACGATCGAGCAGATTCGCGCGATGTTGAAGGCCATGAACAGCGCCGCGGCGATCAGGCCGCCGACGAGCCGCCGCCAGGGGTGGCCCGGCAGCAGCACGATCGACACCGAGACCAGTCCCAGCACGCCCGCCGCGCTGGAACACGACCCGGTCACCACCGCGTAGAGGTTGAACGACGGCCCGGAATGCACCGTCAGGTCGCCCGGTCGCGGTGAGGACACCTGGAAACCGAGTAGGTCGAGCGCGTGCCCCGCGAGCGCAGCGTCGAACGTGGCGAACCTCTGATGCAGCAGCTCATAGCCGGTCAGCAGCAGTACGATCGTCGCCACCGCCCGCGCCGAGATCGAGTCGGTGGCGAGCCGGCGGATCACGCCGCCCTCCGCAGCGAGGCACCCGTGTCCGGCTCCGTTACCCGGGCTGTCTTGGCCCAGCCGTGCCGGCCAAGAGCGATCCGCGCCAGCGCTCTCCAGCCCGCCGCCATGTTCAGGTAGGCGTAGAACACGTGGGCATGGCCCTTGCCGATCGCGGCCAAGCGGTGCTCGTGCTCGCTTCGCTGGGCGTAGAGCAGTCCCAGGATGACGGGCGGAAGGAACGTCAGCAGGTACCAGAAGCTGGCGTAGAACACGGCCTGCACGCCCACGCCGTCGAACGGGATCACCGCGTGATGCACCACCTGGTAGGTGAAGTAGCCGAGGCCAAGCGTGAACGCGATCGACCACGGCAGCATCACGAAGCACGGCGTGATCAGGTACAGCGTGGTCTCAAGCGCGGTGTGCCGCGGCACCAGCGGTGAGCGCCACAGCGCCATCGCCTTGCGCGCGCAGATCATGTGCCCCTGATACCAGCGGGTGCGCTGGCGAAGCAGCGCCCGCACCTTCTCCACGCCCTGCTGGGACACCCATGTGTTTGCGGCGCAGTCCAGCTCCCAGCCACGCAGGGTCAGCTCGACGCCGAGGTCGAGGTCCTCGGTGAGCGCGTTCGACCAAGGCGTCGAGCCGACCGAGCGCAACGCCGACAGTCGCGTGAACTGGCCGTTTCCGCCCAGCGACACGGAGCGGGTGCGGATGCGGGCCATCTGGGCGATCGCCGACATGCCCCAGAACTCGAGGTCCTGCATTCGCGCCAGGAAGCAGCGGCGGTTTCGGATCCGCACCGGCAGCTGCACGCCACCCACTCGCGAGTTGTCGAACCGGGCGAGCACGGCCGGCACGGTGTGCGGCGCAAGCCGTCCGTCGGCATCCATCACGCACACGATCGTATGGTTGGCATCCGCTGCCGGATCGTGCCGCAGCTCGCGGTATCCATGGTTCAGCGCCGCGCCCTTGCCCAGCCTGGCATCGGGTAGCTCACGCCGCGTCACCCGCGCGCCGGCCGCGGCCGCCACCGCGCCGGTGTCGTCGTCGCTGGCATCGTCGATAACGAGCACCGTCGCCGCGGGCGCGAGCGCCACCAGCTCGGCCACCGTGTCGGCGATCACGGCGCGCTCGTTCAGGCAGGGGATCAGCACCACCAGCCGGTAGCTGCCACGCGGGATCTGCGGATGCCGGCGCGCCTGCTCGAGCTCGGCCAGCCCCCAGCGATACAGGACCACGAACTGGGCGAAGCCCCACGCGAGCAGCAGCAGCGCCAGCGCCATCACCGCGTTGAACAGGGTGCCGACGCTGGTCATGCTGCCATCCGCCGTTGACGGATCGCAACCAGCAGCCCCAGGCCGAACACCGTCGCCGCCACCGGCAGCGGTGAGTCGATGCCGAAGGCCGGCACCGAGGTGCTGACCGTGACGTTGACGGTGGCTGTGGCCGTGCCCCCGTAGCCGTCCGAGATCGTGTAGCTGAAGCTGTCGCTACCGCTGAAACCGTTGGCCGGGGTGTAGGTGCACGTGGACGCGGTGCAGCTGACGCTGCCGTTGGCCGGAGTCGTCGAGCCGGTAACCGACAGCGTGTCGCCATCGGCGTCGGTGTCGTTGGTGAGCACCGATACGGCCACCGGCGTTCCGGGCGTGGTCGAGGCGCTGTCGTTGACGGCCACCGGAGGCGTATCGGCGGTGGCCGTCAACGAGGTGATGGAGGTGCTGTAGTCGGAGTTGTAGTGGTAGCTCGATCCCGAGAAGTCGTAGATGATGGTGCCCACCGTGGTGGTGCCGGCGCCGATCACCTTGACCGTGTAGACGGTCGTGATCGGATTGCCGCCGGCCTTGCCACCGGTGAAGTTGGCCGGGCCGATGCAGCTCTTGTAGGTGCCGCTGGTCGGCACGGCGTCCCAGCCACAGGCATCGGCATAAAGCTTGTCGTTGGTGGCCCCGCTGGGAACGGGGTAGGTGGAACTGATGGACACCGTGTCGAACATGCTGGGCGGAAACAGCGTGGCCGACACCAGTTGCTCGTAGCCGTTGGTGGCGGTGTTGGTGGTGACCGTGTAGCTGACCGTGCTGCCAACCCGGACACTGGTCGGGCCGGTCATGCTGATGAAGGAGTTGCGGTTCTGCGACACCAGCCTCTCCACGTACAGCTCACGCGGAGTGGGCGTGCTGACGGTCGCCACCGAGTCGGCACCGGCGGAGACGTGGTAACGACGGGTCGTGTCGAATGCAGTATTCGTCTGCGTGATCACGGCCGTGTAGTAGACGTCGTGGCAGGCTCCTGCCGCCAGGGTGCCCAGCGACCGGGTGGGAGACTCGGCGATCGCAACGTTGGCGTTGGCGGTGTCCCACACGAAGCTGGTGGACGTGTTGGTCGCACTCGAGCCGCCGGTGTTGCAGACGCGCACGCCGACCGGAAACTGGTTCGGCCCCGTGTTGGGGCTGTTGCTGTCCAGTCCGACGACATTCCAGGTGATCGGGGTCACGGTCAGCGAGGCCGCGGCCTGTGCAGGTTGCGCCAGCAGCAGCCCCGTCAGCAGCGGTGTGCAGCCCACGACAACGCGCCGGATGGTCCGGTGGCGCCGAAAAACTATCACCCGTACGAGACTCAAGACGGTTCGGTATCGGCCGATGGGTGCGCCGGCTTTACCGCAAATGGGGGAGGGGCCTACCCCAATCGGGTGGCCCGCACCCGTAGCGCCACGCGGGACGTCGCCGAGGCGCGCGAGGACAGGGGCCGCGGGTTGCGGACCGACGAGGCATCGAGCGCGCGCTCAGCGTCGTTCGGCCCACCACGGAGACATCGATCAACCATCGAGGCTCGCCGCCGCGGCGGGTGACGCCGACTCGTCGACCGAGTCGCACGCCTCCCGCCCCGGTGTCTGCGACTACCGCCCGCCCGCGGCCTCCTCGAGAGCGCGCCGGGTGAGCACCTCGACGAGGTGCAGCCGGTACTCCCCGGAGGCCGCATTGTCGGACGGAGGGTTGAGCCCCTGAGGGGCGAGCTTTGCGGCCTCGGCCGAGTTCGAGCCGTTGAACGCCGCCTCGGCGGCGGGGGCGCGCATGGGTGTGGATCCCACGCCGGTGATGGCGATCCGCACGCTCGATCCACTGATCACGGCGGCCACGCCGACCACAGCCCAGTCCTGGGCACGGCGGTTGAACTTGACGTACGACGCGTGCGCCGCCTTCGGCACCCGCACCTCGGTCAGGATCTCGTCCGCCGAGAGGGCCGTGGTCAGATAGTCCACGAACAGGTCGTCGGCCGCGATCGTGCGGCTGCCGCCAGGGCCGTCGGCCGTCACCTCTCCGCCCAGGGCGAGCAGCACCGCCGGCAGGTCGCCGTGCGGGTCGGCGTGCGCGAGTGCGCCGCCGATGGTGCCCCGTGCGCGCACCTGCATGTCGCCGATGCCGGCCGCCGCCGCGGCCAGCACCGGGCAGGCCTGGCGGACGAGGTCGCTCGAGGCGACATCGGCGTGCCGGGTGAGCGCGCCGATCGCGAGCTCCCGATCGGTCGAGCGGATACCGCGCAGGCTGGAAATGGAACCGATGTCCACCACCATGTCGGGCGCGGCCAGCCGCAGCTTCATCATGGGTACCAGCGAGTGGCCGCCGGCCAGCACCTGGGCGCCGTCTCCATGCTCTTCGAGCAGCGCCACCGCCTCGGCGACGGTGCGCGGCCGCTCGTAGGCGAATTCGGTGGGGATCACGAGGCACCTCCTTCCCTGATCGCTCGCCAGACCGTCTCGGGCAGCATCGGCATGTCGAGGTCGCGGGCGCCGACGGCGTCGCACACCGCTCCCACCAGGGCTGCGGTGGCGGCGATCGTCCCGGCTTCGCCGATGCCCTTGACCCCCATCGGGTTGGAGGGTGACGGCGTGACCGTGCGATGCGTCTCGATGTCGGGCACCTCAGCGGCGGACGGCACCATGTAGTCGACCAGGCTGGAGGTCAGAAGCTGCCCCTCGTCGCTGTACACGGCACCCTCGAACAGCGCCTGTCCCATCGACTGGACGACGCCGCCGTGCACCTGCCCGTCCACGATCATCGGGTTGACGACGTTTCCGCAGTCGTCGACGGCGATGTAGCGGGTGATCGCCACCTTGCCGGTGTCCACGTCCACCTCCACCTCCGCGCCGTGGGCGCCGAACGGGAACGTGAAGTTGGGCGGGTCGTGGAAGATCGTCTCGTCGAGTCCGGGGTCGAGGCCCTCCGGCAGGTCGAACCCCTGCCAGGCCCGGAAGGCGATCTCGCCCATCGACAGCGACTTGTCCGGGCTGCCCTTGACCCGGAACGTGCCGTTGTCGAACTCGAGGTCGTCCGGCGACGCCTCGAGCATATGGGCGGCCACCGCCCTGGCCTTCTCGCGCACCTTGCCGGCCGCCCGGAACAGCGCGGTGCCGCCGACCGCGAGGCTGCGGCTGCCGTAGGTGCCCAGGCCGTAGGGCGCGAAGGCCGTGTCGCCGTGGATCACCTCGACGTCGTCGAAGGCGATCCCCAGCTCGGTCTCGATGATCTGCGACCACGAGGTCGCGTGGCCCTGACCGTGGGGTGATGTGCCGGTGATCACGGTCACCTTGCCGGTCGGATGCACACGTACGGTTGAGCTCTCCCAGCCGCCGGCCGTGATCCCGATCGCGTGGGTGACGGCTGAGGGGGCGAGCCCGCACACCTCGACGTATGTCGAGATGCCGCGGCCCAGCAGCCTGCCGCGCTCCCTCGCCTCGGCTCTGCGACGCTCGAATGTCGCCTTGTCGTCGGACAGCTCGAGCAGCCTGTCGAGAGTCTTCTCGTAACCCACCGAGTCGTACGAGAGCCCGGTCGCCGTCGGCGACGTGTCCTGCTTGAAGTTGCGCCTGCGCACGTCCACCCGGTTGACGCCGACCTCCTTGGCCAGGATGTCCATCATCCGCTCGATCGCGTGCGTCGCCTCCGGCCGCCCGGCGCCGCGGTAGGCGTCGGTGGGCGTGGTGTTGGTGAAGACCTCGGTGACCGTGATGTCGGCCTCCGGTATGTCGTACGGACCGGTGGCCATGAACAGCGTCAGATGAGCGATCGATGGTGTCAGCAGCTGCAGGTACGAGCCCACGTCCTGGACGTAGTTGACTCGCATACCGATGACCTTGCCGTCGCGGGTCGCCGCCAGTTCGACGTGGGCGTCCTGCGCGCGACCGTGGATGGTCGCGGTCATCGCCTCGGAGCGCTCCTCGATCCACTTGATCGGCAGACCCACGTGGCGTGAGACGGCGGCGGCGATGAACTCCTCGGCATAGCAGTTGAGCTTGGAGCCGAATCCGCCGCCGACGTCCGGCGCGATCACCCGCACCTTGGCCTCCGAGACACCGCAGCAGATGGCCAGGAACGTGCGCACGAAGTGCGGCACCTGGGTGGACGTGTGCAGCGTCAGGTCGTCACTGGAGGGCAGCCACTGCGCCACCACCCCGCGAGGCTCGATCGCGCACGGGATCAACCGCTGGTTGTGGATCACCTGCTGGATCACGACGTCCGCCTTGGCGAATGCCGCGTCGACTCCGTCGGTGGCGTGCTTGAGCACCACACAGGTGTTGTCGGGGTACTGGTCGTGCACGCGCGGCGCATCCGGCGCCATGGCGGCGTCGACCCCGACCACCGGCGGCAGCGGGCGGTACTCGACCACCACCGCGTCGGCGGCGTCGCGGGCCAGGTAGCGGTCGGACGCGATCACCACCGCGACCGGCTCGCCCAGATGGCGGACACGGTCTCGCGCGAGGTGGGGGCGCTCCGGCTGGCGCACCTGGCCCGTGGGGTTGGACGCGCACGGCACGCCCGCGGCGAACTCGAGGTCGGCGGCGGTCAGAACAGCGGTCACACCGGGCAGCGCCCGCGCCGCGGCGCCGTCGATGGAGGTGACCTGCGCGTGCGCGTGGGGGCTGCGGACGATCGCCATGTGCAGCATCCCGGGCAGCTTGATGTCGTCGATGTAGCGGCCCTGGCCGGTCAGGAAGCGGGCGTCCTCCTTGCGCAGCGTCGAGGTGCCGATGCCTTTGCGGGTGTCGGTTGCGATGGCCATCAGACCGCCACTCCTTCCGACGCGCTGCGCACTGCGGCGACGATGTTGTGGTAGCCGGTGCAGCGGCACAGGTTGCCCTCCAGGCCGAGCCGGATCTCGTCGTCGGTCGGGTGCGGGTTTGCCTCCAGCAGCTTGATCGCGGTCATCACCATGCCGGGCGTGCAGTACCCGCATTGCAGGCCGTGCTGCTCGTGGAACGCGCGCTGCATGGGGTGCATCGAGCCGTGCTCGGCGATGCCCTCGATGGTGGTCACGTCGCCGCCGTCGGCCTGCACCGCGAGGATGGTGCACGACTTGACCGCCTCACCGTCCAGCCACACGGTGCATGCGCCGCAGTTGGAGGTGTCGCAGCCGACGTGGGTGCCGGTCAGGTTGAGGTGCTCGCGGAGGAAGTGGACGAGCAGCACGCGCGGCTCGACCCCGGTCGTACGCGGCGTCCCGTTCACAGTGATGGTCACGGCCCTCTTCACCGACGCTCCTTCTTCTGGGGGACAAGCCTGGTTTTCGATACATGGTCCTATACCTTTGCGACAGGAAATACAAGGGGCGCGCGCCGCCCCGGTAGAGTGCGGTGCGAGATGGCCGACCCCAAGCCTCGAATCAGTCCGCGGCCGAACAGCGGCCGGCCTCAGCCCCCGGCCTGGAGGGTGGAGGGCGCACCGCCCCCGAAAGCGGAGCCGCGGCGATCGCGGCTGCCGTTCGGCCCGGTCTTCTGGGTGCTGGTGATGATCGCACTGGTGGTCAACTACGTCGGTTTCTCGCGGGTGTCGAGCCCTCCGGGGCGCCTGACCGTGTCCTACTCGTACTTCATCAACCAGGTCCAGCATGGGAACGTGAGCGGGATCAACACCACCGGGCTGACCGTCCAGGGTGAGTTCCGCAAGCCCACACCTCCTCCGCCCGGGACCGCCGGTAAGCCGGCGACCCGGTTCCAGACCGAGCTGCCGATCTTCGTCCCCAACGCGCAGCTGACCAACCTTCTGAAGGCGCACCGGGTGGACATCAACGCCCATGCCACGGACACGTCGCCGCCGTTTTGGGAGCAGTTGCTGCTCGGGTTTGGCCCGACGCTGCTGCTGGTCGGGCTGTTCGTCATGATCGCCCGTCGCGGCGCCGCCGCCGGCGGTGCGCTGTCGGCGTTCGGCCGGTCGCGTGCGCGCCGGTACGACGCGGGTGAGCGGCGGGTCACGTTCGCCGACGTGGCCGGCATCGACGAGGCCGAGGAGGAACTGATCGAGGTGGTGGACTTCCTGCGCCAGCCGCAGAAGTACACCCGGCTCGGCGCTCGGGTGCCGAAGGGCGTGCTCCTGTCCGGCCCTCCCGGCACGGGCAAGACGCTGCTCGCGCGGGCGGTCGCCGGCGAGGCCGGCGTGCCGTTCTTCTCGATGTCGGCCTCGGAGTTCGTCGAGATGATCGTGGGCGTGGGTGCGAGCCGCGTACGCGACCTGTTCGCGCAGGCCAAGGCCGCCGCCCCGGCGATCATCTTCATCGACGAGTTGGATGCGATCGGCCGGTCGCGCGGCGGAGCGATGGGGGTCGGCGGTCACGACGAGCGAGAGCAGACCCTGAACCAGATACTGACCGAGATGGATGGCTTCACCGGGTCGGAGGGCGTGATCGTGGTGGCCTCCACCAACCGCCCCGAGGTGCTCGATCAGGCGCTGCTGCGGCCTGGGCGCTTCGACCGAAGGGTGGTGGTGAACCCGCCCGACCAGGCCGGCCGGCAGAAGATCCTCGAGGTGCACACCCGCGGTGTACCGCTGGATCCGGTGGTCGACCTGGGGGCGATCGCGTCCAGCACGCCGGGCATGGTCGGCGCCGACCTCGCCAACCTCGTCAACGAGGCGGCGCTCACGGCCGCGCGGCGCGGGCACGACACCGTCGGCACGGCCGACTTCACCGACTCGCTGGAGAAGATCGTGCTGGGAGTCGAACGGCGGATCGTGATCTCCCCAGCCGACCGCGAGCGGACCGCCTACCACGAGTCCGGCCACGCCCTGCTGGGCATGCTCGAGCCAGGGGCCGATCCGGTGCGCAAGATCTCGATCATCCCGCGCGGGCGGGCGCTCGGCGTCACCTTCCAGAGCCCCGAGTCCGACCGCTACGGCTACAGCGCCGACTACCTGCGGGGGCGGCTGGTGGGCATGCTGGGCGGGCGCGCCGCCGAGGAGATCGTGTACGGCGACCTGACCACCGGGGCGGAGTCCGACCTCGAACAGGCCACCCGCATCGCCCGTCAGATGGTCGGCCGGTGGGGGATGTCCGACCAGCTCGGGCTGGCCTCGCTGCTGCCGGGGCCGGGTGACGAGCCGCGGCTGTTCCCCGGCGGTACGGACGGGGTCTCGGAGCGCACCCGCGAGCTGCTCGACGGAGAGGTGCGGAGGATCCTGGACGAGTGCCACGCAAAGGCGCTGGAGACGCTGGCCGCGAACCGCGACAAGCTGGACGCGCTGGCCAACGCACTGCTCGAGCACGAGACGCTCGACGAGTTGGACGCCTACCGGGTGGCGGGCATCGCGCGCGAGCCGGCGGCATCCGCCGTACCCGAGGGCTGATCGCGGGCCGCCAGGTGGCGGTCGAGCCAGCCGAGCATGCGGCGGTTGCCGTCCAGTGTGTGCTCGCGCTCGCGCCAGCCGTGGCCCTCGCGCGGGTAGACGACGAGTTCGGTCTCGACTCCCGCGTCGGCCAGGGCTTGATACAGCTCCTGGCCCTGGGAGAGCGGCACGCACAGGTCGAGCTCACCGTGCATGACCAGGGTCGGCGTGGTCACCCCGCGCGCGTGGACGACCGGCGAGCGGGCGTGGTAGTCGCCGGCCGGGTCGTAGGGGTCGGCGTCGAGGAACAGCTCGTCGAACCGCCCGATGTTCGTGGTGTGATGGAACGACAGCCAGTTGGTAACCGCGGCGATCGCGATCGCCGCCCGGAAGCGGTCGGTCTGTGTGATCGCCCAGGCAGCCATGAACCCTCCGTAGCTGCCGCCGGCGATCCCCACCCGGTCGCCGTCGACGACCCCGTCCGCCACCAACTGGTCGATCCCGGCCAGGATGTCGCGCAGGTCCCCGCCGCCCATGTCGCCCAGGTTTGCGCGGGCGAATGCCTGGCCGCGACCCGAGCTGCCGCGGGGGTTCGGCTCGAGGATCGCATAGCCGGCCTCGAGCATTGCGGCTGTCGTGGCGTGGGGATGCGCGAACGCGTACGACGCGGTGGGGCCGCCGTGCACCCATACCACCAGCGGCAACGGGCGGCCGGTACCCGCGGCCGGCAGCCACAGCAGCCCTTCGATCTCGAACTCGTCGGAGGTCCACGCGCGGCGCGCGCACACGGCGTCGATGCGGGGCGCCGCGGCGTTTGACGAGGTGATCGCCGTCCATCCGCCGCCGGCGGCAGCCGGATCGAGCACGCACAACTCCGGCGCTGAGTCCCACGCGCTGCGGGCGGCGGCCAGCAGGGAGCCGTCGGGGGCTGGTGCCACGCCCGGTAGCCAGCCCGACGCGATCGACTCGTCTCCGATCCACAGCACGTCCGAGCTGCCGTCCACGCCGAGCGTGCCGCACATGTGGTGGAGGCCGCGCTCGCCGGCGAACCACAGGGTGCGAGTGTCGCGCCAGGCCAGGCAGGTCACGTCCAGCTCGGGCGCGATCACCGAGGGCTCGCCGCCGGAGGTCGCAACCAGCGTCGCCTCGCCGCCGAGGATGCCGCGGTCGGAGCAGAATCCCTCGACGAAGGCGACCCGTTCGCCGTCTGGCGAGAGCGCCGGGTAGGCGATCTGCATGCCCGGCTCGTGGAGGGTCGGCACCGCTCCGCTCGTGAGGTCGAGCAGCACGAGCCGCGCGGTGTACCACCCGCTCTCGGACGGGTCGTCGCCCACGACCGCCGCCACCGGGCCGCCGCGCCAGTCGAACTCCCAGACGTTGAGGTCGTCGGGGCCCATGCGCCGGGTCTCGCCATCGCGCAGCCCGATCGTGTAGAGCCGCCGCCAATGCTCGGCCGGTCGGGTAACCCGGGGGTCGTCGTCGCCCGCCTCGATGCGGGTGGCGGAGTTGGCGCCGGCTCGGTCGGAGCCCGGATCGGCGGCGAGCACCAGCAACCGCGCGCCGTCGGGAGAGAAGCGCATGTCCTCCACCGACCCGGGCAGATCGCCGACCGGCCGCGCCTCCGCGGTGCGGTCGTCCAGCAGGTGCACCGTGGCCCGGCCTGTGTGCTCGCGGTCGGAGAGGAACGCGAGTGTCCGTCCGTCCGGCGACCACCGCGGCGCGGTGTCGGCGCGCAGCCCGCGAGACGCCTCGAACGCGCCCGAGCCGTCGGCCTGGGCGATCCAGATGCGGGAGCGGGCCGTGCCCTCACCGGGCCGGGTGAACGCCTCCTCGACGACGAATGCGATCCGCGAACCGTCCGGCGAGAACGTGGGATGGCCGGGGTGCAGGACGTCGAGCAACTGTTCGTGGCTCACAATCCGAGATTCTGACACAGATAGGATGCCGCGGGTGTTCCAGCGCAAGGTATGCGTGCTCCTGCTCGAGGCCCATGTGTGGGGAGACCCCGGCCCGGGCTGGTCTGCGGGGCCGCTCGACATCACCGGGGTGGGCGGCCGTCCCGCCGACCGCGAGTCACGGGCGACGTACTTCCACCAGCGGGTGGCGCGCGCTCTCTACGAGGGTCGCTACCACCGCGAGTGCACCGAGAAGGATCCTCCGATCCCCGGCGGCGTCGGGTTCGTCCCCTCCCATCTCGAGCTGCTGGTCTACCGAACCGGGCATCCGAATGCCTATCTGGTGGTGCACGGCACGCTCACCGCCGAGGGCGCGGACATCGTGACCGACCTCTGGACGCTCGCCCAGCAGCGGCTCGAGGACTCCCCCGTCGACGAGTGGTGCGACGCGCTTCTGAGCGGCTACGGGCATCACGCCGCGCAGGCCATGTTCGCCACCACCGTGGCCTTCGTGACGCCCGACGAGGGGCCGCTGGACGGGGTTCTGGCCCGTGCCGACCGTTCGCTGTGGACGCCCACCGACCAGTGGCTGTGGCTGATCGCCTCGCGCTTGGAGGAGGATCGGTACGCGCCGACCGAGGCCGACCACGTCGCCGCCCGCGCGTCCACGATACAGCTTTCGATGGACTGGTCGGCTCTGGTGCGGCGAGGCGGGGTCGGCTTCCTCGGCCTGCGCGCCGACGCCGGTGACTCCGACCGTCCGTTCGTCGGTGCCGAACGTTTCGTGCGCACCCTGTATCTGGACGTGATCCTGCTCGGGCTCGTCCAGCGCCAGTTCCTGTTGGCCTTCGCCGACGCGCTCTCGATGCTTGGCGACCCGGTCGAGAACCCCGACGCCCTGCGCCGGCTGGAGGCCCAGTTCCGCCGCTTCCGCAACGTGTGGTGGTGGGAGCAGGTGACGTCGCAGGACTACGGCAACCGGCTGTTGCAGATCTTCGCCGAGCGTAACGGGCTGCCGAGCCTGTTCCGGCAGATCGTCGAGGAGCTCGGCGAGTACTCCCGCCAGGTCCAGACCGCCGCCGCCGAGCGGACGAACGCCCTGGTCGCCATGGCCACCATCCCCGTGCTGCCGTTTGCGGTCGCGATCGGTCTCGTCCAGACCTTGCACATCCAGCGGCTGGCCTACGTGCTGCTCGCGCTGGGGCTGGCGGCGGCGCTGTGCGCCGCGATCATCGCCGCGCCGGCGGGCCGGCGGTCGATCGAGCCGCTGCTGCCCGACCGCTGGCGGCGTCACACCGATCCGGAGGACGACCCCTGCGACTGACGGGCGTCGTAACGCCAGAACGCGGGCAGCACGGCCGCCATCGCGACCACGCCGACCACGCACAGCGCGCCCCCGGACACCACGGACGCCCGCACACCCACCAGCGACGCGGCGACACCCGACTCGACGTTTCCCAGCAGCGGCCCGGTGGAGTAGCTGATCTGCTCGATTCCGGCCAGCCGCCCGCGCAGGTGGTCGGGGATCGTCTGGTCCCAGATCGTGCCCCGGAAGAGGCCCGAGACCATGTCGGCGCCGCCGGCCACCGCGAGTCCCAAAAGCGCCAGCCCCAGGTTCGGTGCGAGCCCGAATCCGATGATCCCGACACCCCATGTCGCCGCCGAGATGCACACTCCCGCGCCGTGGCGGTGCACCCGCCGGGTCCAGCCGCTGGTGGCGGTGGTGATCAGCGACCCGGCCGCCGGGGCGGCGAACAGGAGGCCGAGCACACCGGCTCCGCCGAGGTGGCTCGCCACCGCAGGGAACAGCGCCTCGGGCATGCCGAAGAACATGGCGACGATGTCCACCACATATGTGCCGATCAGCTCCGGTCGACTGCGGGCGTAGCTCCAGCCCTCCCGGATCCGGCGCAGGCTGGGCGGCTCGGCCTCCGGCGGCGGCGGGACGGCGCGCATCATGGCCAGAGCGGCGAGCGACGCGGCGAACGTCACCACATCGAAGCCATAGGTCGCGGGTAGGCCGAACGACGCGATCAGGGCTCCGCCCAGCGCCGGTCCGGCTATCCCCCCGAGCGTCCACCGAAACGATCCCAGCGCCGCCGCGGCAGGGATCTCGTGGCGTTCGACCAGACGTGGCACGAGAGCATCCAGCGATGGGCGCTGGAAGCCGTCGAGGGCGGCGGTCACGGCGGCGATCACGAACAGCACCCACACCTGTGGGTGCTGCAGCAGCGCGTTCGCGACCAGCACCGCTGAGCACACCGCCAGCGCGCCCTCGGTCAGGCGCACCATCAGCCGGCGGTCGAGCGCGTCGGCCAACGCGCCGCCGATCAGCGCCGCGAAGAGCAGCGGGGCGAGCTCGACCAGGCCCAGCAGGCCGACCACCAGTGACGAGTGGGTGAGCTGGTAGGTCTGGAACGGGATCGCGACGAAGGTGACCATTCCGCCCAGGAACGACACGCCCTGGCCGATCCATAGCAGGCGAAATTCGCGGTGCCGGCGCAGCGGCCCGATGTCCATCGCCGCGTCGCCGAGCAGCCGGCGGATGCCACTGCGTCGAGGGCTCGGTGGGGCCGGGTCCAGGAAGTCTCGGGGTTCGGGCACGGTGGCCGAGGATACCCCCCCCGCCCAGGAGCGCTATCCGAGCCGGAAGGCGGTGCCGAAGCCGAGCGCGGTACGGGCCGAGCCGAGGAAGGTGCGGATGCCCAGCACGTACTCGGACATGTGCAGCAGCGAGTAGTGGCTGAAACCGTGGCTCGAGCGTGTTCCCGCTCGGGTGTACGGGCTGACCACGACGGCCGGCACGTGCGCCCCCGCCCCCTCGTCGAAGGTGATCACGATCGCGGTATGCCCGGCCTGATAGACGGGGCTCGAGCGGATCGCCGGGATCCAGGTCGAGAGCCAGGCGTCGCCGACCGACACCGGGCAGTCGTGCATGTCGTTGCAGATGTTCGGGGTGACGAAAACGTAGGCGCCCAGCCGTCCGTGCAGGGCGCTGTGAAACGGCCCGGTTGACGGGATGCCCAACCGCACGTCATGGATGCGGCAACCGGGGCGCGCCAGCTTGTAGTAGACCGCCGGGTTGTGCCGGGCGGCATACAGGGTGGTGGTGCCGAACGCGCAGTTGGTCGGCATCGCCTCGTCGAATGCCCGCCAGGTGATCCCGCGTGAGCCGAGCTGCGTGAAGATGTTCATGCTGGACTGCGAGCACTGCATGGGCGTGCAGTCGGTGTGCAGGCCGTGGGTCGAGCCGCTGGTCATGGCCAGGTAGTTGGGCAGGCTGGGACTGCCGACGGAGTGGTAGTTGGTGGCCAGCCCGCAGGCGTTTGCGAGCGCGGTCAGATAGCGGGCGTGCCCGATCACCTCGCTGTAGCTGTGGTTCTCGAAGAGGATCACGATCACATGCCGGATGTCGGGGCGGGATCGCCCGCGGCTCCCGCAGCGGCTGGGCGCGTGAAAGGTCAGCGCCTGCACGTGGCGCGCCGGGGTGGTCGCGCCGACGGGTGCGACACTGCTCGCGGCGAGCGCGAGAACGGCGGTGCAGAGGAGAAGAAGTCGGGTCACGGCTGGGCGAGGATAGCGACCGGGCGGCGGGATGTGATCCGCTCCTGCCCAGGCTTTACGGTCTGCTCACAGACGGCGGCAGGTTTTACAGGTTCCACACACATGCGCGGGTTCCTGCGCAGGTCGCGATCAGAACTGGAAGTAGATGAACGGGCTCGGCTGCGCCAGCAGCAGCAGAGCAAAGCCGGCCGCAAACCCGATCGCAGCGCCGTAGCGGAGCCGCGGTGTGAGCTTGATCTCCCAGGTGTTCGGGATCACGTTCACGAACACCAGAAGTGCGGCGACGTAGAGCAGGAAGGTCGTTCCCGCCTGTGCCTTGAGCGCGCCGATGCTGCCGATACCGTGCAGGCCCGCCATCGCTCCCAGCACGTCGCCGGCCACCGTCAGTGTCGGCGCCCGGAAGATCACGAAGGCCGCCACCACGCACACGAACGTGATCACCCGCCCGATCACCGGGCTGCGCGGTGTCAGTCCGGCCTGGCGGGCGACGTTGTGGATCACCAGGTAGGCCCCGTGCACGAGCCCCCAGACCACGAACGTCCACGCTGCCCCGTGCCAGAGGCCGCCCAGGAACATGGTGATGGTGAGGTTGCGTAGCGTCGCAAAGCGGCTGCCGCGGGATCCGCCCAGGGGGATGAACAGATAGTCGCGCAACCAGAACGAGAGCGACATGTGCCAGCGCCGCCAGAAGTCCGAGATGCTGACCGACTTGTAGGGGGAGTTGAAGTTCTGCGGGAACTGGAAGCCGAGCAGGAAGGCCAGGCCGACCGCCATGTCGGAGTAGCCCGAGAAGTCGAAGTAGAGCTGCAGCGAGTACCCGAGGCCGGCCGCCCAGCCGGTCAAAAGCCCGAGCTGGGAGTGCAGGCCGAACAGGTTTCCCACGTGCGGGGAGAGCGAGTCGGCAATCACCAGCTTCTTGACCAGCCCGCAGGAGAAGAAGAACAGGCCCGACGCCGCAAGCTTCGAGCTCATCCGCGGCGCCAGCCGGCGCAGCTGCTGGTCGATGTCGGAGTAGCGCACGATTGGGCCGGCGATCAGGTGCGGGAACATGGCCACGAAGGCCGCGTAGTGCAGGAAGTTACGGGCCGGTTCGACCCGTCGCCGGTAGATGTCGATGGTGTACGACATCGAGTTGAAGGTGTAGAAGCTGATCCCGATCGGCAGCACCACGTGCAGGGCCGGCACCGCGTGGCCGGCCCCGAACCAGGAGCCGATCCCGTTCAGCGAGTCGAGGAAGAAGCCGGCGTACTTGAAGTAGCCGAGCAGGGCCAGGTTGGTGGTCATGGCCGCGGCCAGCACGATCTTGCGGCGCCGCTGGTCGGGAGCCGAGAGGATCATCCTTCCGGCCACGAAGTCGATGCTGGTGGAGGCGATCAGCATGGGCACGAAGCGCCAGTCCCACCAGCCGTAGAAGAAGTACGAGGCCAGCGCCAGGAAGGTCAGCCGCGCGGTGGCCGGCCGGATCGCCCACCAGCCGACCAGCACCACCGGCAGGAAGGCGAAGATGAAGACGTAGCTGTTGAAGAGCATCGGCCGTCGCCCCTACAGGATGCCGTTGTCGTGCTTGACGATGTACGCCAGCATCAGGCGCATGTTGGCGGTGGACACGTGGGTGGGGTCGGAGAACTCCAGCGGCGAGCCGCCGAAGGTGCGGATGTCGGTCAGGTCGATGAAGTCGAACCGGTATCTGGCGTGCAGTTGGTGCAGGTAGTTGAGCGCCCACACGCGGCGCGGATCGTGCTGACGCTGGAGCTCGGCGAAGAGCTGCGGCTGCAGTGGGTTCATGACGATCACGGGCGTCACGCCGTGCCCGTTCAGGTAGCCGAGCAGCTTCTCAAAGTACAGCTGGTCGTGCTCGGAGGGGATGTTGCGGTTGATGCCGTGGCTGCTCAGGTCGGCGATCTTCTGCTTCAGCAGGTCGAGCATGCGGTTCGTGCGGGTGCCCGAGCTGCGGAGCCGACTGAGGATCAGCGAGCCGTCCGGGTGGAACCATTTGATGTTGCAGCCCTGCTTGCTCATGCAGGCGCGGATGACCCTGTAGGAGTCCTTGGCCGCGTCGACCGAGAGATAGGCGGAGAGCTTGTGCAGCAGCGACCACTCGCCGCCGGGAAGGCCTGGCGCCAGGTACGGTCGGGCACGCGGGTCGGCCGCCATCTGCGGGTTGACGTCGTTACCGCCCACGCCGGTGTTGATGAAGAGCAGCGCGTGGTGGGGCGTGTTCGGGTAGCGGGCGAACAGCAGGTGGGCGAACACCCACTCGTCGACCGCGTCGCCGCTGGTCACGCCGGCGTTGAAGCCGGTGTGCCCGGTCAGCGTCTTCAGGTACGACGGCTGCGCGGGCCGTGAGCGCGAGCTGCCCAGGACCAGGATGTCGGGGCTGGTCTTCTGGTTCAGGAGCAGGGTGATCTTGGCCGAGCGGTCGCTCTCGATGGCGGTGGGGAAGACATGGGTGCCGAAGACGCCGAATGGGTCGACGAGGATGTTGAAGCCGAGCACCGCCAGCACGACGAGCGCCGCGGTGCCCAGAATCCCGATCACGAACCGGCGTAGGGAGCGCGGCTCGACGGCCTGCTCCGCGAACACCGGAACACGCCGCCCGCGGGGTGCGTGCTCGACCGCCTCGGCGGGGGATTCGGGCGGCGGCGGTTCGGTTGAGGGAGTCGGATTCGTGGTCGCGGGCGGCACGACGTGGGACGATAGCGAGGCAGTCGGAGGCTGAGCAGCGCTCGCTGGTCAGCCGATCACCGGCGCGATCAGGGGTTCAGCCAGCGCGTGTGGTCGATCCGCTCGGTGTTGCCGCGGGCGTGCACCTCGTCGCCCAGTGGGGCATCGGTGTGCACGCGCCAGGCGCCGGTGATCTTGATCCGGTGCAGCAGTTGGATCGCGGTCGCCCGCGCGGCGACCTCGTCCGCCGCCTCGAACATGGCGTAGATCGACTGCTCTCGATCGCCGAAACCGAACTCGATCCGGTATCTCACTGGGAAGCCCTCCGTTGCCCGCGGTGGAGGCGATGATACCGGCGCGGGGCGGTGGTGTTCGCGGTGCTTACCGCAGAGCGGCTGCGGCACCGGTCAGCCGCGCGCGGACCGCGGCAACCATCGCGGGCGCACGCCTAGGGGGCGCGGCGATCGACGGGCCGCCGGCGGCTCTTCGCTCCGCGGCCACACGGGCCGCGTGGTCGAAGCTTCACCAGGCGGCCGAGTGGACCGAGGGGTAGGGGAGGTCGTGGAGTCGCATCGGCTACGGCCAGGGTAGCCGGTGCTGGTCTCGGGACGCGCGACGGGTTCTAGCGGCTCGGAACCGGGGGACGGCCGCGAGGCTGTCGTTGGCGATCGCGCCCAGACCGCCTGGAGGGACCGGTGACACGCCACGCCCATGGGCCCGGCGGCAGCGGACACCGATCGTTCTCGCCACCGTCCCCCTCGCCGGGCTGCTGCCACCACCGCGGGGCTCCCGCCAAGCGGCGGTACCGCCAGAACATCAGCACCACCACCGCCACTGCAGCAAGATGAAACGCGAGCGTGAACAGACCGATCGCCACGTTCTGGCCACGATATCACCGCATCCAGACCCGAAATGTGAGCCGGCGGCGACGCACGCCGCCCGCCTGCTCGGCCACAGCGACTCAGTACGTGTTGTAACAGGTGTCCGTCGGGTCGGTGAACGACCGCTGCTCGGCGTTCTTCTGCAGGTCGATCGTGCGGTTGTAGACGCCCGGCGCGGGACCCGTCCACTCCACGATCGGCGTTACGCCGGGGCCCATGACGGTCGCCCGGTACTCGTCGCCCTTGGCGGGGTCGGTGCGGCCGTACTCCCTGTACATGCCCATGCAGAAGACGCCGTGCGGGTGGTGCAGGAGGCCCGAGTTGAAGCGGAACCAGCCCTCGCCCCAGGGTGGATTGTGGACGTCCACGTAGAGGTTGCGGCCGTACGTGTCGAGTGGGTTACCGCCCGGCGTCGCGGTGAACCCGTAGACCGGATTGGAGTTGTACTTGAGGTAACCGAAGATGTGGTCGAAGCGGCCCTGGTATATCCAGTCCGTGTCCACGAACAGGTCGGGTAACGGCGTGTTCCAATGCGACAGGTGAAGCTCGGGAGCCTGCTGGCGGGAGTCGCCCACCCAGCCGCCGTCGCGCAGCTCGCGGCGCCAGGTCTGCAGCGCCCAGCTGCTGCCGTCGGGCTGCGTGCAGGCCAGCAGCAGGTGCGCCAGCGGCGGGCCGTCGTAGGGGCCGCAGGTGTTGCGCACCTTCTTCCAGTAGCCGGTGCCGAACGATCCCCAGCCGCCGGAGTAGTCGAGGTGGAAGCGCACTTGCGGCACCTCTTGTGAGGGCGGCAGAGCGTTGATCGCCCCCCATGCGAGCAGGTGATGGGCGCCGCCGGTCGGGTCGATCCAGCTGACCACCGCGAGGTTGTAGCGGTTGACCTTCAGGGTGACGTTGCGGGCGGACCAGGTAAGCATCTGGCTGGCCTGCGCAGGCACAGCCCACGCGAGCAACACCAGTGACCCCAGGACCGTTGCACGAAGCAGACGGCGCATGCTCGGGTAGTCGGCAGATCGGGGGGAGTTCTGCCTCCCCCATTGGTGGTAATCGATACGACCTGTACCCTTGAGACATGCGAGACGTGCGTTGGACGACGCTGGGTGTGCTGCTGATCCCGCTCGTGGGTCTGGTCGGGGGTGCGGCGCCGGCCGTCGCCACGCCGACCTGCGCCTACGACAGCGGTACGCAGACCATGTCGGCGACCTTCGCCGCGCCGGACACGGTGGCGATCTCGCTGGCAACGGACGGCTCGTTCCGGGTCAACGGCCTCGGCTGCTCGGGGGCGTCGCTCGCCAACACGACGACGGTCGACATCACAGGCTCGGCGGGGAACGAGACCGCCGACATCAAGCTCACCGGCGGGCCGTACACCGGGGTCGTCTTCCACGTCGATCTCGGCTCCGGCCACGACCTGCTGCGGATCTTCAGCACCTCTGGTGCCGACCACGTGGTGGCCGGGCTGGACGGGATCGACCTTGAGGCCGACACCCACCAGCAGGTGGACGTGACCACGGTCAACGTCGAGTCGCTGCTGATCAACGGCGACTCCGGCCCCGACACGCTGTCGGGCGACGGCGGCTTCGGAACCGGCCTCGCGAACACGATCCCGACGACGCTGATGGGCTCCGGAGGCACAGACACCCTGATCGGCGGCGCGGGGAACGACGTGCTGTTCGGTGGAGACAACAGCGACTCGCTGAACGGCATGGCGGGCAACGACATCCTGATCGGCAACTCCGGCAGCGACACGATGCTCGGCGGCACCGGGTTCGACCTCGTCACCTACGAGGGCCGCACGGTGCCCGTGATCGTGACCGAGGACGGGCTCGCCAACGACGGCAGCCCGGCCCTGGGCGAGCACGACAACGTCGGCGCCGACGTCGAGAAGATCATCGGCGGTGTGGCCAACGACCGCATCGTGGGCGGCCCGATCGACAACGTGCTGTGGGGCGGGCGCGGCAACGACTACCTGGACGGCGGCGGCGGCCACAACACCTGTGTCGGAGGCCTGGGGACGGACACTCTCGTGCGCTGCGGCTAGTATCGCCGGTGTGAGCGCCGATCTCGCCATCCTGGGGGCACGCGTGCGCACGCTCGATCCGGACCGCCCGGCTGCCACCGCGATCGCGATCGAGGCCGGCATGATCGTGGTGGTCGGCGGCGACGCCGCGGTGCGTGAGCACTGCACCGCCGCCACCGAGCTGATCGACGGGGCGGGGCTGGCGATCGTGCCCGGCTTGGTGGACGCCCACCAGCACCCGATCGTCGGCGCTGAGACGGCCAGCGGCATCGACCTGTCAGCCGCGAACACGGTGGCCGAGGTATGCACGGAGCTCCGCGCCGCCCGCGGCCGGCTCGCGAAGGGAGAGTGGCTGCGTGCCCACTCGCTGGCCTACGAGACGTTCGCGGGCGAGGAGGTGTGCGCGGACGCGATCGAGCAGGCGGTGGACGGAGCCCCTGCGCTGCTGACCTTCTTCGACGGGCACACGGCCCTGGCCAGCCGGGCCGCTCTGGCGGCGGCAGGGATCGACGGGCCGCGCAGCTTCGACGACCATTCGGAGGTGGTGTGCCGTGACGGCGCGCCGACCGGCGAGCTGCGCGAGGTGTCGGCCTGGGCGCTGGTGGAGGCCGCCGCTCCGACCCGCAGTGACGCCCAGCGCCGCGCGCTGTTCGCCCAGGTGCTGGCCGACCAGAATGCCGTCGGCATCACCGGCATCCACGCCATGGACGGCTCGCCGCGGACGCTCGAGGACTACGCAGCTCTGGAGGCGGAGGGCCGCCTGACCGCGCGCATCATCGTGCCGTATGGAGTCGATCCCTCGACGCCGGTCCGCGAGTACCCGCTGCTGGTGGCCGAGGGCGCGCGCCGTGGCAGGCTGTGGCGGGCCGGGGTGGCCAAGTTCTTCATCGACGGCGTTGTCGAGTCGGGCACCGCGTGGCTGTTCGGCGAGGATGCGAACGGCGGCGGTCTGACGCCGTTCTGGCCCGACCCGGAGGCCTATCGCGAAGCGGTGCGGATCTTCGATGCGGCGGGCTTCCAGTGCGTCACCCACGCGATCGGCGACCGGGCCGTGCACGAGGCGCTGAATGCCTACCGCGACGCCGCGGTCGTGAACGGCCCGCGCGGTCGGCGGCACCGCGTGGAGCACATCGAGACCGTCGCCGACGACGATCTCCGCCGGTTCGCCGCCGAGGGCGTGGTGGCGTCCCAGCAGGCGATCCACACCCAGTGGATCGACGCCGCCGGCGGCGATCCGTGGTCAAAGGCGCTGGGGGCCGAGCGAGCCGGCCGCGGGTTTCGGCTGGCCGAGTTGCGCCGCTCGGGGGCGGGGCTGGCGCTCGGATCGGACTGGCCGGTGGCCGGCTACGACCCGCGGGTGGGCATGGCCTGGGCGAGGCTTCGCCGGCCGGCTGGGATGCGCGGTGTCGAGCGCTTCAACGCCTCGCAGGCGCTGACGGCGCTCGAGGCGTTGGAGGGGTACACCACGCAGGCGGCGATGGCCGTGGGCGAGCAGCGGCTCTCGGGCGTGATCCGGGAGGGTTGCCGCGGTGACCTCACCGGCTTCGCAGAGTACCCGGTCGAGTGCGACGCCGACTCGCTGCCCGACCTGCCGGTGCTGCTGACCGTGGTGGCCGGCCGACCGGTGTACCGCGCCGCGTGACGTCCCCAGGCAGCGTTGAGGTGACCGCGCACGGCGACGTGCGGGTGCTGCGGATCCGGCGCGACGAGAAGCTGAACGCGCTGTCGTCGCACATCGAGGACGAGCTGATGCGAGCGCTCGAGTCCGACGACGTCGCCGGCTGCCGCTGCATCGTGCTCGCGGGCGGCCCGCGCGCGTTCTCGGCGGGAGCCGACCTGGGTGAACTGCGCGACATGAGCCCCGAGCAGGTGATGGCCTACTACCGGCGCGGCGGGGAGATGTACGAGCGGCTGGCCGCCATGCCCCAGCCCACGCTGGCGGCGATCTCGGGCTGGTGTCTGGGCGGAGGTCTGGAGCTTGCGCTCGCGTGCGACTTTCGGATCGCGGCCACCGATGCCACCTTCGGACTGCCCGAGGTCGAGATCGGCATCATTCCCAGCTCGGGCGGCACGCTGCGGGTGGTGCGCACGCTCGGCGCGGCGCGGGCCAAGGAGCTGATCCTGCTCCGCACCCGGGTCAACGCCGTTGACGCCGCGGAGCTGGGCCTGATCACCGAGGCGGTCGACGGCGATCCGCTCGAGCGCGCACTCGAGCACGCCGCCCGGTTGGCCGAGTTGCCGGCGCTGGCCGTGGCCGTCGCCAAGCAGGCGGTCGAGTGCGCGGCCGAGAGCTCGCGGGAGGCGGCGCTTCTGATCGAGCGCCTGGCCTACGCAATGCTGGCGCAGACCGACGACGCCCGGCGTGCCTCCGACGCGTTCAACAGCCGGGGATAGCGCCCGGTAGACTCGCCGCCCGTGGCCCGCGACCCCCGCTTCGACGTCCTCTTCGAGCCGCTTGCGATCGGCCCCAAGACGGCTCCCAACCGGTTCTACCAGGTGCCGCACTGCACCGGGTTCGGGGTCGAGAAGCCCTGGACGCAGGCCGCTCACCGAGCGGCCAAGGCCGAGGGTGGTTGGGGGGCGGTGTGCACCGAGTACTGCGCGATCAGCCCCGACTCCGACGAGACGCCGTACGTCTCGGCACGGATCTGGGACGACGGCGACGTGAGCGCGCTTTCGCTGATGACCGCTGCCGTCCACGCGCACGGGGCGCTGGCCGGGATCGAGCTCTCGCACACCGGCGTCCACGGCGAGAACTCCGAGTCGCGGCTGCCGGCTCTGGCGCCGTCGCAGATCGCCGGCGATTTCGCGGTCGGTCTGGTGCCGCGGGCGATGACGCGCAAGGACATCGACCGCGTGCAGGCCGACTGGGTGCGGGCCGCCGAGCGTTCGCGCGACGCCGGCTTCGACATCGTGTACGTGTACGGCGGGCACACCTACCTGCCCGGACAGTTCCTCTCGCCCTACTACAACCGGCGCGATGACGAGTACGGCGGATCGCTGCGTAACCGTGCCCGGTTCTGGTTGGAGACGCTCGAGCGGGTGCGTGACGCGGTGGGCGGACAGTGCGCGATCGCGTGCCGGATCGCGGTCGATCGGTTCGGTGCCGCGGCCGGGATCGAGCTCGACGAGGGCCTCGAGTTCGTGCGGATGGCCGACGACCTGGTCGACCTGTGGGACGTCAACGTCGGGTCGATCGCCGAGTGGTCGCTCGACTCGGGGCCGTCGCGCTTCTTCGCCGAGGGCTGGCAGCTGGAATCGACCGGTCGGGTGAGGGAGGCGACTGCCAAGCCGATCGTCGGCGTCGGCCGGATGACCGACCCCTATCTGATGGCGCGGTTCGTGTCCTCGGGCGTGTGGGATCTGATCGGGGCGGCCCGCCCGTCGATCGCTGATCCCTTCCTGCCGGCCAAGATCCGCGACGGCCGGCTGGACGAGATCCGCGAGTGCATCGGCTGCAACATCTGTATCTCCCGAGCCGACAGCCGCCGGCACCTGGGCTGCACCCAGAACCCGACCGCCGGCGAGGAGCATCGCCGAGGCTGGCACCCCGAGCGGATCGCTCCGCTGGGTGACCGCGATCGCGAGGCGCTCGTGGTGGGCGCCGGCCCCGCCGGCATGGAGTGTGCGATCACGCTCGCGCGGCGGGGCATGCGGCGGGTGCGGCTGGTCGAGGCCGAGCCGCTGACCGGCGGTGCGCTGCGCTGGATCCCGCGGCTTCCGGGTCTCGGCGAGTGGGGCCGGGTGGTGGCCTGGCGCACGGTGCAGCTGCGCAAGCTGGCAAACGTTGAGCTGGTCACCGGCACCCGGCTTGCGGCGGACGAGATCCGAGCGGCGGGCGCCGACGTGGTGGTGCTGGCAACCGGTTCGCACTGGGCGGCCGACGGTCTGAACCCCGTCACGCGCGGGCCGATCCCGGGTGCCGACGCGTCGCTGCCCCACGTGCTCACGCCGGAGCAGGTGGTCGTGGAGGGCAAGCGGCCGCCGGGTCGGCGGGTCGTCGTGTACGACTGCGACGGGTACTTCACCGGGTCGGCGGTGGCTGAGCTGCTGGCCGACGAGGGCCTCTCGGTCGAGCTGGTGACCAGCCATGATCAGGTGGCGCCGTTCGCGGCCGAGACGCTCGAGGACGCGCTGATCCGCGAGCGACTGCACGACTGCGGCGTGGCGATGCGCCGTTCGACCAGCGTGGTCGCGGTGGCGCCCGGGTCGATCAGCGCCCAGGGCGAGTTCGGCGAGCCGGTCGAGCTGGCGGCCGACGGGATCGTACTGGTCACCCAGCGGGTATCCGACGACGCGCTGTTCCGCGAGCTGGAGGGGATGGCGGGGCTGTTTCGGATCGGCGACTGCGTGGCGCCGCGGCTGATCGCCGACGCCGTGTTCGACGGGCACCGGCTGGCGCGCGAGCTCGAGAGCGCTGATCCCGACGTCGCGTTGCCGTACCTGCGCGAGCGCCCGCTGGGGGGCGAGGTACTGCCTGTGCCGGTCGCGGCCACCGGGCCGGAGGCCGCCCCGCCCGAGCCGCGCAGGCGTGCGGTGCGGATGCTGTCCGGGTCGGCCGTCGAGATCGCGGCCGGCATCGACGAGCTGCTGCGGGCCGCCGCGCCAGACGTGGTGATCACCGCCGGCGGCGGTGCGGGCGCCGACCTGACGCCGTACCGGCGGCTGGCCGAGCAGCTGGGCGGGCGGTTCGCGGTCACCCGCCCGCAGGTCGAGGCGGGCCGCGCAACCCGCGGCGAGCTGGTCGGGGCGTCGTCGGAAACAGTGGCCCCGCGTCTCTACCTCGGTCTGGGCGTCTCGGGTGCGCTGCCGCACCTGGTGGGCATGGATTCGAGCGGCGTGGTGGTGGCCGTGAACAGCGATCCGGACGCGCCGATCTTCGCGCACTCCGACCACGGCGCGGTGGCCGATGCCGCCGAGCAGGCTGCGCTGCTCGGGGCCCTCGCCGCGGCCAGGTAACCCGGCCGCACGCAACGGCTCTGTCACGGCAGTGCAACGCGGTCCGTACGGGGTCTGACCCCGCCTCGGCCGTCGTGACGGAGGCGTGCGCCCGGCGTGACGGGCGCAGGGCGTGGGACGGCGGGTTTCCGGCGGAACGGTCACAGCGGTGTGACCCGGACCGTTCGGGGTCTGACCCCGTCACGGGCTCGGGCACGGAGCTGTGGGTGCTGCGTTACGGGAGGAAGCGTTCCACGGCGGCGCGCACGGCGCCGGGTTGCTCGAGCCAGGGGAAGTGGCCGCAGCCGGGGATCGGCTCCACGATCGCGCCGGGGATCAACTCCGACGTGGCGGTGGCGGAGGCGATCGGCAGCGGATCGAGCTCGCCGTGCACCAGGAGCACAGGACGGTCCGCCGTCGGCAGGCCCCGGACCAGCGTCCCCCGCTCGAAGTGCTCGCCGATCGACGCGTTGGTGCCCGCCGAGCAGGCTACCCCCACACGGTCGGGTAACCCGGGCCAGCCGCCGGGTTTGGCGAAGAACTGCGGCCAGATGATCGCAAAGCGCTCGAGCAGGTCGGTTTCGGTCGCCCGCCCTTCCCGCCGTCGTTCTTCCACCTCGTCCAGCCGGGCGACCCGGTCGGGCGCCAGGCCACGCCGCAGGTTGGCGCCGAACTCGTCGAAGACCGCCCCGTCGGCCCCCAGTGCGCCGATCCCGATCACACCCAGCAGTCGCTCCGGTTGCCTGACCAGAAGGTGCAGGGCCAGATGCGCCCCCCACGAGTGTCCGACGACCCACACCTGTTCGAGCCCGCAGGCGTCGAGCACCGCCAGGGCGTCGCCCGTGTGCGACTCGATCGTGAACGGCCTCGCTCCGCCCGAGGGTGGAGTGCCCCGCTGCGTGTAGCGGACGCAGCGGGGAAAGAGGCCGTCCAGCTCGCGTGCGCAGCCGTCCATGTAGTCCGGTACCGCCGGACCGCCGTGGAGCAGCAGCGCGGGCAGGCCCTCGCCACCGCGGTGCCCGCTCAGCGCCCCGCCGCCGATCTCGACCCGGAACGGACGCTCACGCATCGCCCACCCCGATCGCGAACTCCGCCGTGTGCCGCTCGCCCGGAGCAAGCGTGATCAGTCCGTCGCCGGACACGAGTGCATCGGTAGGAGCGGTCATCGGCTCGAAGGCGACCACCGGCTCACCTGCCGGGGCGTACACCTGCGCGAACCGGTAACCGCGAACAAACGTCACCTCCAGCCGGTGCCGGCCATCGGTGACCGAGAATCGGCTGCCGTCGGGCACCCCGGCGTAGCCGTCGTCGAAGGCCCGGTCGCCCAGCGGGCCGGGATCGATCCGGGCCGGCTCGCGGTCGCCCGTGGGGATCATCCGCCGATCGAGCACGAGCCGCGTGGCCACCGGCGCCTCGATCAGCCAGGCGGATCGCTCGCCCGCCGGCGGGCTGAGGTAGGGGTGGTAGCCGAACGCGACCGGTACCGGCGCGTCGAGCGCGGTCATCGTGGTGCGGATGCTCACGGCCGCGGGGGCGATGCTCGCCTCGACCAGCAGCCGGTGCGGGTGGGGGAAAACCTCGAGCAGCGCCGGCGAACGTGCGGTGTCGAACTCGGCCACGACGGCGGTCGCCCGATGCTCGCGCACGACGAACGGCATTGCCGTCGGCAGGACGCCGTGGATCGGCAGGCCGTTGGCGTCACGATGAAGCAGCGGCGAGTCGGGCAGGGCCGCCGTCAGCCGGTTTGCCCATGGATGCAGCAGTGGAACGCCCATCGTCGAGCCGCGATCGGCGTACGCCTCGAGCCCGCCGCGAAGGCCCAGCGCCTGCTCCCCGCGATGGGTCAGCGAGGTCCCGATCATTCCCAGCGCCGGCACGAACGTGGCTTCCAGCGACCCGGCCCGGATGGCCACCCGATCGACGCTCATCCGCGGCCGACCGCCTGCACCAGTTCCACCGTCACCCCGTCCGGGTCGCTGACGTAGGCCACCGCGACCCCGTTCCACCGCGGCCCGGCGTCGTGCAGCGTGACCGGGCGCGAACGCGCCGGCACGCCCGCCTCGGTCAGCCGCGCCCACACCGCCTCGATGTCGTCGACGACGATCGCCACGTGCATGCCGGTGTCACCACCGGGCCGCCGCTCGGCCTGCGGCCGCTCGATCAACTCCAGCAGGCGGCCGTCGCCGAGGTCGAGGTCGGCGATCAGGACTCGACGGTCAGGCCAGCCCGTGATCTCGCGCAGTTGGTCGGAGTCGTCGTCCACGACCTGCAGTACCGGGATCCCGAGGAGATCGCGGTAGAAACGCAGCGAGCGCTCGAGGTCGGCCACCACCACGCCCACATGGTCGATGCCGCGCACCTTCATTGCAGATGCGCGGGCACGATGTCGCGCGCGAATACGGCCTCGACGGTCTCCGGGCGCTTGATCCACTCGGCTCGGTCACCGCTGACGAGCACGGTGCCGGGCCGCGGAAGCCCGTTGAAGTTGTTGGCACAGGCGTCCTGATAGGCGCCCGTGTCGAGAAAGGCGATCACGTCGCCGGGTTCGAGCGGCGGTAGCGGCACCTGCGAGGCCAGCACGTCGAAGCCGCAGGAGATCCCCACCACGTCGGCAATCTGCTCATCGGACGCACCCGCGCGCGACGCCACCCGCACGGCGAAGACTGCGTGCTCGATCAGCAGGTCGGCCATGAACATCTCGGTGGTGTCGCATTCCACCCAGCTGCGCGCCAGTGGGGCCCGTTGGTGCTTCAGGCCGCGCACGGTCGTCAGGTGCACTCCGGCATCCGCGTACAGGCTGCGGCCCGGCTCCACCTCCAGCACGATCCCGGCCGGGTCGAGGCCCAGCTCGGCCAGCCGGCCCGCCAGCGTGGCGGCGACCGCCTCGGCATACCGGGCGATCGGCTCCGCCGGCCGGCCGGAGGGAGCGGTCGGGTCGCGCGGCGCGGGGAACCCGCCGCCCACGTCCAGCTCCCGCGGCCGCCACGCCCACTCCGTGCAGCAGCGCGCCACCACTCCGGCGAAGCTCGAGGCCATCTGCTGCCACACCGCCGGGTCGGCGCTGTGCCGGCCGAGGTGCGCCATCAGCCCGGTCAGCTCGATCTCGGGTGCGTCCAGCGCACGGCGCCCGACCACCAGCGCCTGTTCGGTCGGGATCCCCGGCTTGTAATGGTGGGCGGCGGTGCGCACGTCGAGGCCCGGGAAGAAGTCGCTGGGCTGCACGAGCCCGTCGTAGTCGGGCCGCAGCCTCAGCCGAACCGGCGCCCGGACGCCCGCGGCCGCCGCCGCCTCGATCACCAGATCGAGCTCGCGTTCGCTGTCCAGCGTGACCCGGGCTCCGGCCGTCACCGCCCTCTCGATCAGCGCGGCGTCCTTGGACGAGCCGTTGACCGAGATCAGAGCCGGGGGTACGCCGGCCGCCAGCGCTGCGTGCAGCTCGCCCGGGCCGAAGGTGTCGCAGCCCGCCCCCTCGACGGTCAGCAGCCTGCGCAGCGCGAGGCTCAGGTTGGCCTTGAGCGACGGCAGCACCCGCACGTCGCCGACCGTCCAGGCGGTGGCGAACGCGCCCCGGATGCGACCCAGGTTGTCTCGCAGTCGCCGCTCGGAAACCACGTACAGGGGGGTTCCGAACCGCCTGGCCAGTTCGCACAGATCGACCTCGTCCATCCACAGCCGGCCGTCACGCTCGCTCAGGCAGTCGTCGATTCGGGTGAGCGGGCTCGCCACGGCCGCAGAGTCTACCGATAGGCTTGCCGTCGCATGCGGCGGCCGATCGCGCTCATCTACCTGCTGATCTTCGTCGACGAAGTCGCCCTGCTCTGCCTTGTGCCGCTCGTGCCGGTGTACACCGAGCGCTTCGGGCTCTCCAAGCTGCAGGGCGGGGCGCTTCTATCGGCCGCCAGCCTTGCCATCGTGGTGGCCTCGATACCGGCCGGGGTGCTGGCCGACCGGCTCGGTGCTCGCCGGGTGACGATCGTCGCGGGGTTGCTCGTGGCCGCCGGCAACCTGCTGCAGGCGCTCGCCGGCAGCTTCGACGCGCTGCTGCTGGCGCGGCTCGTGTTCGGCTTCGGGTCGGCCGCCATCTGGGCGGCGGGCATCTCGTGGCTGTCCGACTCGGCCAGCGAGCAGCGGCGCACCTCGGCCATCGGCGCGGTGGTCGCGACGGCGGGGCTCGGGGGGTTCGTCGGCCCGGTGCTGGTCGGGACGCTCGCCCAGCAGGTGTCCGTGCGGGCGGCGTTGATCGGCGTCGCGGCGGCTGCAGCGGTGGTGACGGTGGCGATGGCGGTCTCCCACCCCGGGGGACGGCGTCACCACGAGCACACTCCGCTGCGCGAGGTGCTGCGGGCGGCCAGAGGAGAGCGGCTGATCGCCGGCGGCATCGCGATCATGCTGCTGGGAGGGTTTGCCGACGGGGTGGTCAACCTGCTCGGCTCCCTCGAGCTGACTGCGCGCGGCCTCTCGACGGCCGCCAACGGCGGCGTGTTCTCGGCCTCCGCCGGCATCTTCATCGTGGTCAGCGCGCTGGTCGCGCGGATCGGCGGGCGGGCGATGTCGCTGCGAGCCGCCGGAGTGGCGTCGATCCTGCAGGCGGGTGTGCTGGTGCCGGTGGTGCTCACGTTGGCCGTCGTGCCGGTGGCGACGATGATCCTCAGCCGGGCGGCGCTCGCAGCCTGGCCGTACACGATCGGGCTACCGCTGGCTGCGCTCGGCGCCCGTCGGCGGGGGATCGGAACGGCCACCGTGAACGGGCTGTTCGGCATCGCGTGGGGCGCCGCCAACTTCGTCGGCGGCCCCGCCGCAGGCTGGGTGGCGGGCTGGGCCGGCGATCGCATCGCCTATGTCGGGCTGGCGGCGATCTCGCTGACCACCGGGTTGTGGTTGGTGCGGCCGCGCTCCGACGGCGCCCATTCTGAGCCGGAGCCCGCGGCGGCCGTGCCGTGATCCTGGCCATCGACCAGGGCACGACCGGCACCACCTGCCTGGTCGTCGACGGGGAGCTGGTCGTACGCGGCCGCGGGTACCGCGAGCTGGCGCAGAGCTATCCGCGTCCAGGCTGGGTCGAGCACGATCCCGAGGCGATCTGGGTGGGTGTCGTCGAGGCTGCTGGGCAGGCGGTAGCCGCCGCGGGCATCGCCGCGACCGACCTGCGTGCGATCGGGATCACCAACCAGCGCGAGACGACGCTGCTGTGGGATCGCCGCACCGGCGATCCCGTGCATCCGGCGATCGTGTGGCAGGACCGGCGCACGGCCGACGCCTGCCGCAGGCTTCCGGCCGAGCTGATCCGCGAGCGCACCGGGCTGGTCTGCGATCCGTACTTCTCGGCCACCAAGCTGCGCTGGCTGCTCGATCGGGCGGGCGACCGCGGTGATCTGGCCTTCGGCACCGTCGACTCGTGGCTGGTGTGGAAGCTGACCCGGGGGCAGGTGCACGTCACCGACCGCACCAACGCCTCGCGCACCATGCTCTACCGGCTCGACCGCGACGAGTGGGACGACGAGCTGCTCGAGTTGTTCGGGGTCGATCGCGGCCTCCTGCCGGATGTCCGACCGTCGTGCGGAGTGCTCGCCGAGGGCGAGCTGCTCGGTGCACCGCTGCCGATCGCGGGCATCGCAGGCGACCAGCAGGCGGCGTTGTTCGGCCAGGCCTGTCTGGCGGTGGGCGACGCCAAGGTGACCTACGGCACCGGCTGCTTCGTGCTCGTGAACCAGGGCGGCGATCAGTCGCCGGCTCCCGATGGTCTGCTCAAGACCGCGGCCGCCCAGACCGGGGTGTTCGCGCTCGAGGGTGCGGTGCTCGCGGCCGGGTCGGTCGTGCAGTGGCTGCGCGACGGCCTGGGCATCATCGCCGAGGCGTCCGAGACCGAGTCGCTGGCGCGCTCGGTCGAGTCGTCGCTGGGAGTGCACGTGGTGCCGGCATTCGCCGGACTGGGCTCGCCGTTCTGGGATGCGGACGCGCGCGGCCTGATCACGGGCATCACCGCGGGCGCCGGTCGCGCGCACCTGGTGCGGGCCTCGCTGGAGGGGATCGCACACCGGGTCACCGACGTGATCGAGGCCTGCCGGGTGGCGCCCAGCGTGCTGCGCGCCGACGGTGGAGCGGCCGCCAACGGGTTTCTGCTGCAGACCCAAGCCGACCTCCTGGGCGTCCCCGTGGAGGCGTCCGCCGAGCGCGAGATGACGGCCATCGGGGCGGCCGCCCTGGCCGGCCTGGGCGTGGGGTTGTGGCCGGACACCGACGCGTTGGCGCGCGCCTGGCGCTGCGGACGGAGGTTCGAGCCGGGGATCTCCCGCGACCGGGCGGCGGAGCTGAGGGCGGGCTGGAATGCCGCCCTCGCCGGTGCCCGCGGGTGACGCACGCCGGCGCGGCGGTGTGGGAAGCTCTGGCATGGATTTCGAGCTAACAACGGGCCAGGCGGAGTTGCGCGAGCGCGCGGCCCGCTTCGTGGACGAGGTGTTGATCCCGCTCGAGGTCGACGCCGAGCGGGCCGGCGGCCGGCTCCCCGAGGCAGCGGTCGAGCGCGTCCGCAGCGTCGGCCGCGAGCTGGGGCTGGTGGCCGGTAACCACGCCGTCGAGCACGGCGGCCAGGGCTGGACGGCTCTCGAGCAGGTGCTGGTGCACGAGGAGCTGGGCCGCAACACCAACGGTGTGTGGTGGGTGATGGGCGGCGCCTACAACGTGCTCTCACGCGGTACGCCGGATCAGGTCGAGCGCTACCTGAAGCCCACCCTGCGCGGCGAGCGGGCCGATTCGTACGCCGTCACCGAGGCCTCGGCCGGATCGGACGCCGGCGGCATCGCCGCCACCGCCGAGCGCACACCCGCGGGCTGGCGGATCCGCGGGGAGAAGTGGTTCGTGACCTCGGGTGACGTGTGCGACTACGACATCGTGATGGTGAACCTGGTGGATGGCGAGCGGCGGCTGCCGACGCTCTTCCTGGTCGATCGCGACCGGCCCGGGATCGAGCTGGTAGACGATCCGCCCTTCACCCACAACTACCCCCACGGCCACCCCACCGTCCGCTACGACTGCGAGGTCGCCGAGGACGCCGTGCTGGGCGGGCCGGAGATGATCGGCCGCGGCGGCGAGCTGCAGAACGAGTGGTTCGTCGAGGAGCGCATCCACATCGCGGCGCGCTGCGTCGGCGCCATGCGCCGGTTGCTCGACGAGGCGGTGGCGTGGTCGCTGCAGCGCGAGCAGTTCGGGTCGCGGATCTTCGACCACCAGGGCGTCAGCTTCCCTCTGGCCGACTCGGCGGCCGACTGCGCGGCGGCCCGGCTCCTCACCTATCAGGTCGCCCAGATGGTGGACGAGGGTGCGGACGCCAAGCTGGTGCACGGTCGGGCGGCGATGGCCAAGCTGTTCGCGTCGGAGGCGGCGTGGCGCTGCGCCGACCGCGCCGTGCAGGTGTTCGGCGGGCGCGGCTACATGCGCACGACCGCCGCCGAGCGGTACCTGCGTGAGCTGCGAGTCGACAGGATCTGGGAGGGCACGTCCGAGATCCAGCGGGTGATCGTCGCCCGCGGCCTGGAGAAGCGGGGCGTCGAGCGCATGCTGAGCGTCAGCACACAGCGCTAGCGCAGATCGGCGCGCTTGACCGCGTGCCGGTCGAATGCGTACTGTATCCAGTGTCCAAATGAGCGTCCGCCGGATTCAGATCGCAAGCGTGGTCGACCAGGTGCACGCCGCGCTGCGCGAGCAGATCCTCTCCGGCGAGCTCGAGCGCGGGTCGCGGCTGCCCCAGGAGATGATCGCCGCCGAGCTGGGTGTGTCGCGGACGCCGCTTCGCGAGGCGCTTCGCCGGCTGGCGGGGGAGGGGTTGGTGACCCTCCTCCCCAACCACGGCGCAACGGTGGCCGACCTCGACTTCGGCGACATGTCCGACGCGTGGACGGCGCGGCTCGTCATCGAGCCGCCTGCAGCGCGGCTGGCGAGCTCGCGCCGGCGGCCCGCGGAGGTCGCCCGGATGCGGGCCGCCATCGTCGCCCAGCGTCGCTCGAGCGACGCGATCTCGGCCAGCCTGGACGCCAACCGCGAGTTCCACCTGGCGCTGGTCACGGCCTCGGGCAACCCCCACCTGGCGCACTTCGCGGAGCTGCTGTGGGTGGCCAGGATCAGCGTCGCGATCTACACGGCGCAGGCCGACGAGCCCACGGTCGTGCTCGGCTGGGCGGACGAGCACGAGCACATCGTGGAGGCGATCGCCGCCGGTGACGGCGAGGCAGCCGAGCAGCTCGCGCGCGCACACATCCTGCGGTATCCGCCGCCGGAGCTGGTGGGCGGCGAGCCGACGAGCAGCTCCGGCGGCGAACTGATCAGATAGCGGTGTCCGGCGGAGCCGGGGTGAAGTCGAGGTTCTCGTCCAGCGGCGGCACGCCGCGGTGGCTCGCCGCGTGGGCGGCCGCGTTGCGGACGCGGTCGGGTCGCACGACCTGCACGATCACGAACCAGACCACCGACAGCACCACCACCGCGAGCGCCCAGTACATGGCGAGCCAGTTGGGGTTCAGCGAGATGTCGTGCGGAGCCGGGTTGAGGGCGCCGTAGAACCCGAGCAGCGGGGTGGCGATCGCGACCGCGATCACCACGTACTGCCACAGTTTGGCGCCCTGGCTGATCAGCAGGCGCACCGCGACGACAGCGAGGACCAGGTACACCAGCTCGATTGCGAACGATCCGGCGGTGGCCGAGACGATGAAGGTCGCGAACTCCTTGTTGGGGAAGATCTGGTTCGTGATGTAGTCGTTCATGGCGCCGGTGGTCGAGATCACGATCAGCCCGATGCAGCCGACGGCGACCAACAGGTTGCCCACCCACGGCGTGTTGTACCGCGATGTGCGCGCGAAGACCGAGGGCAGCAGGCCGTCGCGGCCGAGCGCGAAGTAGCCGCGGCCGATGGTGACGCAGATCGCCAGCGCGAGCGCGGTGGCGTCGAGGATGACGACCAGGTCGATCAGGCCGGCGAAGGTCGAGCTGACGTATTTGGTGGCCATGGTGTCGAGCGCGGCCGGGTCGAGCGCCCAACCACCCTTGGCCACCGCGGCCTTGCCGTATCCGATCGAGATCGCGTAGGCCATGATCACGAAGAAGACCGCCGACGCGGTGATCGTCGCCAGCACCGCGCGGGGGATCGAGCGGTGGGGATCGCTCGATTCCTCGCCGATCGACGCCGCCGCCTCGAAGCCGACGAAGAGCAGGATGCCGAGCAGGATGCCGCCCAGAACCCCGCCGCCGGTGATGCCGAGCAGCGAGGTCTGCCCGGGGTTGAAGACCTGCAGCGTGTTGCCCGATGCGCCACCCTTGGCGATGATCACGACGGCCAGCAGCAGCATGGGGGCGAAGGAGATGGCCGCGAACGCCAGCATGGCCCTCAGCGCGATACGCACTCCGAGGTAGTTGAGGACGAGGACGAGGCCGAGCACGATCAACGCGAACACCCACCAGGCGGGCGCGTTCGATGCGCTGCCGACGTGATTCGCCCAGAAACCGTTGAGCAGGATCCCCTCACCGACGTAGATCCCGCCACCGCCGAGGAACAGCGTGCCGACGAAGAAGACGCCCGCGGTGAGGATGCCGATGCTCGGGTGTGCCCCGTGGGTCAGGTACTCGTAGACCGCGCCGGCTCCTGCGTAGCGGCGGGCGAAGAGCGCCAGCGCGTAGCCGATGGCGAGCACCCCCACACCTGCCAGCAGCACGGCCAGCGGTGCGTTGAAACCGGCGCCGTTTGCCGGATTCGAGACGAGGCCCAGCACGAGGGCGGTCGAGAACATGGGGCCGATGGCGAGCGCCTGCGCGACGGCGTGGATCGTCGAGAGGTTCTTCTCGCCCAGCTGCGCGGTCGGAGCGGGTGCGTCGGTTGCCATCTGACGGTCTCCTTCTCGAGTGGCGATGCGTCGTCGTGCCGTTCGGCGCGAGCGAATGGATACAGTATTCACTCCCGCTTCGGACGTCAAGGGTCGCGACCGGGGCGGTGCGTCGTTCAGCGTTCGAGCGTGACCGGGTTGCGCAGGGTGCCGACGCCGCCGACGGTCACCTCGACCACGTCGCCGGCGCCCAGGTAGCGGCGCGGATCGCGGGAGTCGCCGACGCCTCCCGGCGTGCCGGTGGCGATCACGTCGCCCGCCTCGAGCGTCATCCCCTGCGACAGGTAGACGATCAGCTCCACGACCGAGAAGATCAGGTTGCGGGTGTTCGAGCGCTGCATCAGCGTGCCCGACACTGTGGTGGAGATGTCGACATCCGCCAGGTCGACGCCGTCCGCCGAGGCGATGCACGGCCCCATCGGGGCGAACGTGTCGAAGCTCTTGCCCAGCGTGAACTGGCGAAGCGGCGTCTCCAGCTGCGCCCGGCGCCCCGACACGTCGTGGATCGCCGAGATGCCGCCGACAGCGGCGCGCGCCTGGGCGGGGTCGGCTCGGTACACCCGGCGGCCGAGCACGATCGCCACCTCGCCCTCCCAGTCGGGTCGAGTCTCCTCGCGGGGCACCACGATCGGCCGGTCGGGGCCGATCAGCGCCGACGTCCACTTGGCGAACACGACCGGCACCGACGGGATCGCGAGCTCGGACTCCTCCGCGTGGTCGCGGTAGTTGAGGCCGATCGCCATCAGCTTGGACGGCGTCACCGGGTGGAGCAGCGTCACCTCGCTCAGGGGGTGGGTCTGCCCGGTGGCGGCGGCCACCTGTGACCAGGCCTCGGGGCTGGGCACGAATCCGGCCGCGCCGGCCGCGCCCGCATCCACCACCGAGCTCTCCTCGAGGCGGCCGATACGCCGCTCGCCCTCGCCGATCCGATACCGCACAGCCTTCATCGACCCTCCTGGGTTCGCAACACCTTGAGCGCGTTGATCGCGCGGGGGACGCCAGCATACGGTGTGGTCTGCAGGATCGTCTCCTCGATCTCGGCGAATGGCACATCAATCGCTCGCAGCGCCTCGATGTGTGCGGCCACCTGTGGCTCGCAACCGCCGAGCGTGGTCAGACAGGCGAGGATGATCAACTCGCGCTCGCGAGCGGTCAGGCCCGGCCGGGTGTGCACCTCGCCGAACGTCCACTCCACCAGCCAGTCGGCCATCGGGCTGCCCATCCGCGCGAGGAACGCCGCGCCGCCGGGGTGGTCTCCCAGCTCTGCCAGCCGGCGCTCCCCGCGCTCCCTGCGTGTCTCCTGTTCGCTCATCGAATCCTCCCTTGGGGGCGGGCCACGGCCGGCCTTGACCGGCCGCCAGCGATCGCATACTGTATCCAATCGTGGCCGCTGGACGTGTTCGCGTGATGCTCGACGGCGCCGCGCAGTGGGGTCGGCTCGAGGGCGACGCAATCACCCTCGACTCCGGACCGACGCTGCCGGCGGCGGGAGCAACCTACCTCGCACCGGTCGAGCCGACCAAGATCATCGCCACCCACCTGACCTACCGCAGCCGGGTGGAGGAGTACGCCGCGCGCACGCCGCCGGAGCCGTCGTACTTCATGAAGCCGCCGACCGCGCTGAACGGCCACCGCGGGCTGCTTCACCGTCCGCGCGGTGCGCAGTACCTCAACTACGAAGGCGAGGTGGCGGTCGTCGTCGGCCGGCGCATGCACGGCGTGGGGCAGCCTGACGTGCTCGACTTCGTGGCCGGCTACGCGCCGGCCAACGACGTCGGCCTGCACGACTTCCGCCATGCCGACCGTGGCTCGATGCTGCGCGTCAAGGGCCAGGACGGCTTCTGTCCGATCGGCCCGGCGGTGGTCGACGCGGCCGACTTCGATCCCGCCGAGTTCACGATCCGCACGCTGCTGAACGGCGAGGTCGTGCAGGAGGGCAGCGCGGACGACCTGATCTGGCCGATCAGCTACCTGCTGGCCGACCTCTGCCGGCTGATCACGCTCGAGCCCGGCGACGTGGTGCTGAGCGGGACGCCGGCGAACTCCCGGCCGATGCAACCCGGCGACGTGGTGGCGGTCGAGGTGTCCGGGCTGGGACGGCTGGAGAACACGGTGGTGGAGTGGGACGTCGATCTCGGCGGCCCGGGCGAGCAGCTCGAGGTCTCCGCCAACACTCTGCACGTGGCGCTGGCGATCCCCGAGGACGAGGCGGAGCGGGCGGTCCGCGAGGCGGTGCGGTGATTCGGCTTCGCGGGATCGACCACGTGTGTCTGAACGTGGCCGACGTAACCGACGCGGCCCGCCGCTACGGGCTCCAGTTCGGGCTCACGGTGCGCGAGCAGACAGCCGACCGGGCGACGCTCGCGTGTGAGTACGAGCCGTACTCGCTGGAGCTGGCGCGGTGCGACCGCGCCGAACTGCTCGGCTTTGCGCACTGCGCGTGGCAGCTGCGGCAGTCGGTCTCGGTGGCGCAGGCGCGTGAGCACCTGACCGCGACCGGCGCGGACTGGGACGACGGCAGCGACACGCTGGTCGTGCGCGACCCCGACGGGTTCGAGCACCACGTGGTCGGGTTCCGCGAGGACGCCGACCGGCGTCCGGCGATCGCCCGCTCGACCACCAGCCTGCCCGGACTGCGGCCGCGCAAGCTCGGGCACATCAACCTGCTGACGGCCGACCTGGCCTCATCCACACAGTTCTACACCGAGGTCCTGGGCATGGAGATCTCCGACTATCTGGACGGCGCCGGGACGTGGTTTCACGTCAATCCCGAGCACCACCAGATGGCGCTGGTCGCCGCCGGCTCCGCGCACTTCCACCACCTGGCCTTCGACTACGTCGATTTCGGGACGCTCCGGGGCCTGTTCGACAACCTCGCCCAGCACGGGCGATGGCTCGGTTGGGGGCCGCTGCGGCACGGAATCGCGCAGAACATCTGCGGCTACGCCCGCATCACCGAAGAGCCGCTGTTCGTCGAGTGCTACGTTGACATGGAGCAGCTCGAGGCCGAGCACGAGCCGCGGCACTGGCCCGACGACCGGCATTCGTCCAACACCTGGGGCCCGCTGCCCCCGCGCTCCTACTTCCGCTTCGACCCGGAGGCGATCCGGTACGAGCGCGAGAGCCTCGAAACCCGGGGCCACAATCTCCCCCCGATGGAGGTGACGACCTGATGGCTACGACGGACCAGCGCCCCGCGATCGCCGCCCGCACCGGAAAGCAGTTCCTGGACGGGCTGCACGGCGATGCCCGCGAGATCTGGCTGAACGGCGAGAAGATCACGCACCCGCTCGACCATCCGCAGCTGGCCGCCGCCGCCCGCACGATGGCCGCGGTCTTCGACCTTCAGCACGAGCGAGCCGACGAGATGCTCGTGCCGTCACCGGACGACGGCAGGCTGGTCAACGCGAGCCACATCATCCCCCGCAGCAAGCAGGATCTGGAGCGGCGGCGGCGCGCCATCGAGCTGACCGCGTCGCTGACCGCCGGCATGATGGGCCGCACGCCGGACTACCTGAACGTCACGTTCGCCTGCTTTGCGGGCCGTGCCGACGTGTGGGCGCGGCGCGGCAACGAGCAGGGTGCGGCCAACATCGTCGCCTACCACAAGCTGATGCGCGATCGCGACCTGTCCACCACGCACTCGATCATGAATCCTCAGGTCGACCGCAGCAAGCCGGAGGCCGAACAGGCGGCCGGCGAGGTGGCGCTGCACAAGGTCGGCGAGACCGAGCACCACATCACGGTGCGCGGCGCCCGCATGCTGGCAACGCTGGCGCCGTTCGCCGACGAGCTCACCGTCTACCCGGGGTCGGACATCCGCCCACAGGACGGCAACTACGCGCTGGCGTTCGCGATCCCGATCGGCACGCCCGGCCTGCGGTTCATCTGCCGTGACGCCTATTCCAAGCAGCGCGAGCCGTTCGACTATCCGCTCTCGTCGCGCTTCGACGAGCAGGACGCGGTGGCCATCTTCGACGACGTCGAGATCCCCAAGGAGCGGGTGTTCCTGTGCGGCGACACGGAGGGCTACTCCGAGGTGATCACCGACACCGGCTGGCGCGGCCACATCATGCACCAGGCGTTCACCCGGGCGCACGTCAAGCTCTCGTTCGCCTTCGGGCTCGGCCACCTGCTCGCGAGCACGACCGGCGTGGTTCGCTTCGACCACATCCAGGAGAAGCTGGGGCAGATCTCCAACATGGTCGAGCTCACGCGATCGGCGCTGGTCGCCGCCGAAGCCGGGTCGTTCCTGGACGAGGGCGGTGTCTGGTACCCCGACGACCGGCCGTTCCTGGCCCTGCGCGGAGAGATGCCGAAGTGGTTGCCGTACGTGAACGAGCTGTTGCAGCTGATCGGGGGCGGCGGCTTCATGTGCACGCCGTCGCACTCCGACCTGCGCGGCCCGCTCAAGGACACGATCGCCAAGTACTATCAGGCCGCCGGCGCCGACGCCGAGCGGCGGATCCGCCTCTTCCGGCTCGCGTGGGACTACATCGGCTCCGACCTGGGCGGGCGCGGCGAGCTGTACGAGCGGTTCTACCTGTCGGACTCCTGGCGGATGACCGCCCTCGCCTACAAGCTGGCCGACAAGACGTTCGCCGAGTCGCTGGTCGAGCAGTTCCTCCATGACTGACGGGCTGCGGGGATACTCGCTTCCGCGCACGCCGGAGGGCCGAAGCTCGCTGGTGCCTGCGCCGCCCTGGCACTACGTCGGCGACTTCCTGGTGATCGAGTACTGGGCCGACCCGGGCGCGGTGGCGGCGGTGCTGCCGCCGGGTCTCACCCCGCACGCCGACGGCGGCCGCTGCGCGGCTCTGTTCGTGGACTGGCAGTCGTGCGCGGACGCCGGCGATGAGCTGCTGGATCCGGTGCGCGGGCAGTACCGCGAGTTCTTCATCGTCGTCAACGCGATGCTGGACGGTGGCGAGGTGACCACCTGCCCCTACATCTGGGTGGATCGCGACTTCGCGCTCGTGCGCGGCTGGGTGCAGGGCTTTCCCAAGAAGCTGGGGTCGATCCACATGACCCGCAGCTTCGGGCTCGACTGCCGGGCCGAGGGGCGGACGTTCGCCGGCACACTGGCGGCCAACGACCGCCGGCTGGCCTTCGGGACAGTGACGCCGCAGCGGCTCAGCGAGTCGGGGCCGACGCACAACGGCCCGCCGCTGGTCAACGTGCGCCACTTCCCGCGTCTGGCCGCAGGCCGCCAGGACGACCCGGCCGTGCACGAGCTGGTGGGGGCGCGCAGCACGGACCGGGCGATCTCGGCGATCCACGAGGGGCCGGCGACGCTCGAGCTGTACCCTGCTCCCAACGAGGAGCACACCGCGTTGAGCCCGGTGCGGATGGGGTCGGGCTTCCGGTTCCAGTTCGCCTACACCGTGGACGATCTGGAAACGCTGAAGGAGCTGTGACGGCACAGGTCGCCGACATCGACGTCTCGCCCGAGCACTTCATCGGCGGCCGGCGGGTGGGCTCGGACGCCACCTTCGAGGTGATCTCGCCGATCGACCAGGCGACCATCGCCCACGTCGCCCGCGGAGGGCAGCGCGAGGTGGAGCTGGCGGTGTCGGCCGCCCGCAGCGCCTTCCCCTACTGGGCCGCGCTCGGGCCTGCCGGCCGGGCGCCCTACCTGCGCCGTTTGGCCGACCTGATCGACGAGCGGATCGATGAGCTGGCCCGGGTCGAGTGTCTCGACATGGCGATGCTCGAACGCTCGCTGCGCGCCCGGGTGATCGCGCGCGGCGCGCGCAACTACCGCAGTTACGCTGATCTGGCCGAGGCGTACAGCGAGCGTGCGTGGACGTCGAACTCGACGGCCAACAGGGTGCTGCGAATGCCCTCCGGCCCCGCGGCGGTGATCACGCCGTGGAATGCCCCGTTCATGCTCTCCACGTGGAAGACCGCTCCCGGCCTGGCGGCCGGCTGTACGGTGGTGCTGAAGCCGCCCGAGTGGGCTCCGCTCTCGTGCTCGCTGCTGGCGGCTCTAACCGCCGAGGCGGGGTTCCCACCGGGTGTCTTCAACGTCGTCCAGGGGATCGGCGAGGAGGCCGGCGCCGCTCTCGTCTCCCACGCCGGCATCCGCCGGGTCAGCTTCACCGGCTCGCCCGAGACCGGCCGGTCGATCGGCGTGGCGGCGGCGGCCAACATCGTCCCCTTCACCGCCGAGCTGGGTGGCAAGGGGCCGCTGGTCGTGTTCGCCGACGCCGACATCGAGGCGGCCGCCGCAAAGGCCGCCGGGCAGTACGACGACGCCGGCCAGGTGTGCCTGGCGGGCACGCGGCTGCTGGTCGAGTCGTCGATCGCCGACGGCTTTCTGGAGCGCTTCCATCGGCACACGGACGCGCACGTGCTCGGTGACCCGCGTGAGGATGCCACCACCGTCTCGCCGCTCATCCACCCCGACCACCTGGCGCGCGTCGAGGGCTTCGTCGAGCGGGCGCGCGTCAACGGCGATCGCATCGTGCGCGGCGGCCGGCGGGCGGAGATCGGCGGCCTCTACTACGAGCCGACCCTGATCGAGCCGCGATCCAACGACTCCGAGATCGTCCAGCGCGAGGTGTTCGGGCCGGTGCTGACCTTCCAGACCTTCCGCGACGAGGCCGACGCGGTGGCGCTCGCGAACTCCACCCAGTATGGGCTCTCGGCCATCGTCTACACGGGCGCGCGCGACCGCGCGGAACGCGTCGGGCGAGCCGTCAGGGCGGGCACGGTGTGGGTCAACTGCTTCCTCGTCCGCGACCTGACGGCGCCGTTCGGCGGAGTCGGCATCTCGGGCATCGGCCGCGAGGGCGGCGACTACGCGCTGGACTTCTACTCCGACCTGAAGACGCTCCAGATCCTCGAGGAGCCGGCGCCGTGAGCATCACCCTCGCCGACGTGCACCTCGACAACGATGCGTTCGCCGACCGCGTCCCGCACGAGGTCTTCGCGGTGCTCCGCGATCGCGCACCTCTGCACTGGTACGACTGGGAGCACGGCAAGGGCTTCTGGTGCGTGACCCGCTACGACGACGTGGTCGCGGTGATGAAGGACTGGCGCACGTTCTCGTCGGAGACCGGTGCGACCGCGCTCGAGGATCTCGATCCCGATCAGATCGAGTCGCGCAAGTCGATGCTCGACACCGACCCGCCCAAGCACACCAGCCTGCGGGCGATCGTCAACAAGGGGTTCACGCCGCGGGCGGTGGCCGCCTACGAGGATCTGCTGCGCGAGTTGACGAGCACGATCCTCGACCGCGCGCTGCCGATGGGCGAGTTCGACTTCGTCGAGGAGATCGCAAAGCAGCTGCCGATCCAGGTGCTGTGCCGGATCCTGGGGGTGCCGCTGGACGACGACGAGCAGCTGATCTCGTGGGGCGACCGCATGATCGGCAACACGGATCCGGACATGGGCGGGCTGCACCCGGCCAGCCCCGAGAGCGCCGAGTACCGGCTGTACCCGTTCCGCAGCCCGTCCGCGATGGAGGTCTTCCGCTACGGCCACGCGATCGCCACGGAGCGCCGGGCCGACCCTCGGGACGACCTGGTCTCGAAGCTGGTGACCTGGCGCGACGAGGAGGGAGCCCAGCTCACGGAGCAGGAGTTCGACGCCATGTTCCTGCTGCTGGTGGTGGCCGGGAACGAGACCACCCGGCAGTCGATCGCGCACGGGATGCAGGCGCTGATCGAGCACCCCCACGCGATGGAGCGGCTGCGGGCCGACGCGTCGCTGCTGCCGACGGCTGTCGAGGAGATCATGCGCTGGGCGTCGCCGGTGATCCACTTTCGCCGCACCGCGACGTGCACGACCGAGCTGCACGGGGTGCCGATGCTCGAGGGCGACAAGGTGGTGGTGTGGCTGATCTCGGCCAACTACGACGATCGCCAGTTCACCGAGCCGCTGCGGTTCGACATCGACCGGCGACCGAACAACCACGTCACCTTCGGCCGCGGTGGCCCGCACTTCTGCCTGGGCGCGCACCTCGCCAAGCTGGAGACGCGGATCATGTTCGAGGAGCTGCTGCCCCGGCTGGCCTCGATCGAGCTGACCGGGCCGCCGCGACGGGTGCGTTCGAACTTCACAAACGCGCTCAAGGCGCTGCCCGTGCGCGTCTCCACGGCGTGAGACGATCACCCCACGATCCCGACCGCAGGAGCTGCAGATGACCGACAAGGAGCTTGCCGACCTGATCGACGACGGGGTGGACACGGTGCGCATCAGCTACCCCGACCTGCACGGAATCGCGCGCGGGAAGGAGTTCCCGGTCAGCTTCTTCGAGCACCTGGCCGCGGATGGGGCGGCGTTCTGCGAGGCGATCATGACGGTTGACCTGCGGCACAACGTGATCGCCGGCTTCGAGCACGGGTTTCAGGACATTCTGGCCAAGGTCGACCGGGCGACGCTGCGCCGCATCCCCTGGGATCCCACGGTGGTGTGGGGGCTTGCCGACCTCGAGCGGATGGACGGCACCCCGTACGACGTCGACCCGCGCGGCTGCCTGCGCCGCGCCGTCGAGGGCTATGCCAAGCACGGCCTGGTCCCGGTCTCCGGGCCCGAGCTCGAGTACTACGTGTGCCGGCCGGACGCCGCTTCGCCCAACGGTTTTCGGCGCTACGTCGAGAACGACAGCCACGTGTACACGGTGGGCGAGGTGGCCGATCCCGAGGGCGTGCTGCGCGAGCTGCTGCACGCCTGCCACGACCTCGGGCTGGGCACGTTCGCCGCCAACCACGAGTTCGGACGCTCCCAGTACGAGATCAACCTGCGTCACTCGGAGGCGATGGATGCCACCGATCGGGCGTTCCGGTTCAAGGACACGGTGAAGGAGGTCAGCGCCCGCCACGGCCTGCTGGCCACGTTCATCGGCAAGCCGTTCAACGACGACGAGGGATCCGGCTTCCATCTCCACCTCTCGCTGGCGGACGCCGACGGCCGAAACCTCCTCAACGGCGACCTCGACCAGGGGCTCTCGCCGCTCGCCCATCACTTCATCGCCGGGCTGATCGAGCACGGCCCGGCGCTGATGGCGTTCTTCAACCCGACCACCAACGCCTACCGGAGGATCCACGAGGAGGCGCTCGTGCCCACGCTGGTCAGCTGGGGCCACGACAACCGGCTGTGCATGGTGCGGGTGCCGCGTGAGCGGAAGAGCGCCACCCGGATCGAGCTGCGGGTCGGCGACGGCGCGGCCAACGTGTACCTGTCCACAGCGGCCGCGCTGTTCGCGGGCCTGGACGGGATCGAGCGCGAGCTCGAGCCGCCGCCGGCGATCCCCGGCCTGATCTACGAGCACCCGGACGCCGCGAACTGCACGCCGCTTCCGCGCACCTTCGACGCCGCCCTGGAGGCGCTCGAGGCCGACGCGTTGCTGCGCTCGGCGATGGGCGAGGAGCTGGTGCGGATCTTCGGGTTGGTCAAGGGCGCCGAGCTCGATCGATCCAGGCGGTTCGCGACCGACTGGGAGTGGCGCGAATATGCCCATCACCTCTGACGCCGAGATCACCGTCGAGATGCTGGAGGCCGACCCGCATGCGGTCTACGAGCGGCTGCGCGACGAAGCTCCGGTGTGCCACGTGCCGGCGGTCGGACTGACGCTGGTCACCCGCTGGGACGACGTCCAGTTCGTGGCCACCCATCCTGAGATCTTCAGCGCCAACGTGGCGGCCTCGCCGCTGGAGCGCACCCTCGGCGCAAACGTGCTCACCCTCGACGGGGCGGCGCACTCGCGGCTGCGGGCCACGATGGACCCGCCGATGCGCCCGCGTACCGTCGCGGGGTACGCCCCGTCGGTGATCGAGCCGATTGCAGGCCGGCACCTCGATGCGATCGCGGGACAGGGTCGGGCGGAGCTGATGAGCGAGTACTGCGAGCCGGTTTCGGTGCTCGCGCTGGGTTCCGTCCTGGGGCTCGGCGAGTTGGACGCCGGCACCCTGCGGCGATGGTTCTCCGACCTCGCGACCGGCGGGGCGAACTTCGAGCAGGATCCGGACAAGCAGGTGGTCGCCGATGCAGCCGGGGCCGAGGTCGATCGGGTGGTCGGCCCGATTCTCGACCGTCTGCAGCGCCGGCCTGACGGGTCGATGCTCTCCCACATGCTGTCGGCGCGACCCGACGGCGGGCCGTTGACACGGGCCGAGGTGCTGGCGAACCTGAAGTTGATCCTGCTCGGCGGCATGCAGGAGCCGGGCCACGCACTGGGCATCTGCGTGTGGGCGCTGCTCACCCATCCCCAGGCCCTCGACCAGGTGCGGGCCGATCCCGACCTGCTCGGGCCCGCGGTCGAGGAGGCGCTGCGCTGGCACTCGCCGGTCGGCACCCAGACCCGGCAGGTGACCCGGCGGGTGACGCTTGCCGGGGTCGACCTGGAGCCCGGTACCGCCATCGCGGCCGTGCTGGCGTCAGCTAACCGCGACCCCAGGCACTGGGAGCAACCCGGGCTGTTCGACATCCATCGCCGCGGCGCCCATGGCGCCTTTGGCCTTGGGGCCCACCATTGTGCCGGGGCGCCCTTCGCGCGTCAGGAGGTGCGGCTGCCGCTGGCGCTGCTGCTGGAGCGGCTGCCCGAGCTCCGGCTCGACGACGCGCATGCGGTCGAGCTGCGCGGGTGGGAGTTCCGCGCCCCGATCGAGCTTCGCGTGCGGTGGGACTGATGGGCGAGTGGACGCACGTGGCCTCCTCCGATCAGCTGGCCGACGGAGAGCTGATCGAGCACGACCACCGCGGGGAGCCGGTGGTGGTGGCGCGCACGCGGGGCGGCCTGTACGCCTTCGAGGGCTACTGCACCCACGAGGAGTGCCCGCTGGCGGAGGGCATCCTGACCGACGGCGAGCTCGAGTGCTACTGCCACGGCGCGGTGTTCAACCTGCGCACCGGCGAGGCGCTGGTCGGGCCTGCGGTGCAGTCGCTGGAGACCTACCCGGTGCGCGAGCGCGAGGGTGCGATCGAGGTCGAGCTGTAACGCCGTGAAGGCCCGGCGCCAGCCCCGTATGCGACCCACCCCACCCCCACCCCACCCCGGGGTCAGACCCCGTACGGACCGGGGCACAGATCCGGCACGGAGTTGTGACACGACCGAGAGCGGGCCTCCTCCACGCGCCCGCGGTGAGCTATCCGGCCGCTGCCCGGGCCTTCTTCGAGCGCCGGCTCTGGCGGCTGGACGCCGACAGCTCGGTCTTTCGCAGCCGGATCGCGGTGGGGGTGACCTCGACGCACTCGTCCTCCTCGATGTACTCGAGCGCCTGGTCGAGGCTGAGTGTGCGCGGTGGCGCCAACCGCACCAGCACATCCGCGTTCGAACGCACGTTGGTCATCTGCTTGGCCTTGGTGATGTTGACGTCGAGATCCTCCGCGCGTGAGTTCTCGCCGACGATCATGCCCTCGTAGCACTCCTCCCCGGAAGACACGAACAGCACCCCGCGCTCCTGCAGGTTGGCGATCGCGTAGCTCGACGACTCGCCGCGGCGGTCGGCGATCAGCGAGCCGTTGGGCCGGCCGCGGATGTCGCCGTGCCACAGCTCGTAGCCCTCGAAGACGTGGTGCAGGATGCCCGTGCCCCGTGTCTCGGTGAGGAATTCGGTGCGGAAGCCGAGCAACCCGCGCGCCGGGATCAGGTAGTCCAGCCGTACCCAGCCCGATCCGTGGTTGGTCATCTGCTCCATTCGTCCCTTGCGGACGGCCAGCGCCTGGATGGCGGTGCCCGAATAGTCGTCCGGCACGTCGATCGTGACCCGCTCCATCGGCTCGCACAGCTTGCCGTCCACCTGGCGGGTGACCACCTGCGGCTTGCCGACGGTGAGCTCGAACCCCTCCCGGCGCATCAGCTCGACCAGCACCGCCAGCTGCAGCTCGCCGCGGCCCTGCACCTCCCACACGTCCGGGCGCTCGGTGTCGTTCACGCGCAGACTGACGTTTCCGACCAGCTCACGATCGAGCCGGTCCTTGATCATGCGCGCCGTCAGCTTGCTGCCGTGGCCGACCAGCGGCGAGGTGTTCGCGCCGATGGTCATCGACAGCGACGGTTCGTCGATCGCGATCACGGGCAGTGCGTGCGGGTGGTCGGCGTCGGCGATCGTCTCGCCGATCATGATCTCGGCGAGCCCCGCAACGGCCACCACCTCGCCCGGACCGGCGACGTCGCACGGCACCCGATCGAGTCCCTCGGCGACACTCACCTCGGTCAGCTTGACCTTGGTGATCTGGCCGTCGGCGTGGCACCAGGCAACGGTCTGGCCGCGCCGCAGCTCGCCCTCGTGGATGCGGCACAACGCCAGCCGCCCGAGATACGGCGAGGAGTCGAGGTTACCGACGCGAGCCTGCAACGGATGGCCCTCGTGGTAGCGGGGCGGGGGGACGTGCTCGATCAGGAGGTCGAACAGCGGCGCGAGGTTGTCGCCCACGACGCCCGCGGCCATCGACGCGCGTCCCTGCCTGGCGTTGGTGTACACGATGGGGAAGTTGATCTGCTGCTCGGAGGCGTCGAGGTCGAAGAACAGCTGGTAGACCTCCTCGACCACCTCGGCGATCCGGGCATCGGGCCGGTCGACCTTGTTGACCACGAGGATCACCGGCAGCCGGGCCTCGAGCGCCTTGCGCAGCACGAAACGGGTCTGGGGCAGCGGTCCCTCGGAGGCATCGACCAGCAGCAGCACGCCGTCCACCATGGTCAGGCCGCGCTCGACCTCGCCCCCGAAGTCGGCATGGCCCGGCGTGTCGATGATGTTGATCTTGGTGCCCTGATAGCGGCAGGCGACGTTCTTGGCCAGGATGGTGATCCCGCGTTCGCGCTCGAGGCCGGCGTCGAGCACGCGGTCGATCCGCTCCGCGTGCTCGGCGAATGTCCCGGACTGGTAGAGCAGCGCGTCCACCAGCGTGGTCTTGCCGTGGTCGACGTGCGCGATGATGGCGACGTTTCGGATGTCGTCGCGAAGGCGATGTGGGCGGGTGGGCACGATAGACAGGGTAGGGGAGCCCGGCGGAGACCGGTGGCAGGCTGTCACGGCACGCGGAATACACCCTCCCCCACGATCGCGACGCCGCCGGCCACCTCGACGCCGGTGATCTGCTCGGCTGTGCCCTCGGCGCGCGCGTACAGCGTGCTCGGTCGTCCGATCTCGACGCCCTGCGAGATCGTGATCTCGGTGCCGGGCTCGACCAGCCCGTGGCGCACCAGGTGGCAGGCAAGCGGGCCTGCGGCCGAGCCGGTGGCGGGGTCTTCGGCAACGCCTTGAGCGGGAGCGAACATGCGCGTCGCCCAACGATCACCGGAACCGGCGAAGCAGTTGAGTCCCGCCTGGACGTGGCCGCGGGTGCGGGCCAGGCGGACGAGCGCCGCGATGTCGGGCTCGAGGGCGGCGACCGCCGCGGTTGATTCGGCCATCACGTAGACGTGGGGCATGCCGTTGTCGTATTCCAATACCGGCAGCATCGAGTGCTCGACACCCAGCGCCGCCAACAGTTCGGCGGTGTCGGGGAATTCGCGCACGACCGGCACCGGCTGGCGCATTCGTCCGCCGTCGGCGTCGAGCACGACCGGGACGATCGCGGCCGGGGTCTCGAGGACGACCTCGTCGAGCCCGCTCTCGGCCCCCAGCACGAACGCCGTGCCGAGCACCGGATGGCCCGCGAAGCGGATTTCGTCGGTGGGCACGAAGATCCGGATCCGCGCGGTCGTGCCCGGCGCGGCAGGCGGGTACACGAAGACCGTCTCCGAGAAGTTGATCTCGCGCGCGAGCGGCTGCAGCAGGTGCTCGGGAATGCCCTGGGCGTCGGTGAACACGGCCAGCTGATTCCCGGCCAGCGGTCGGTCGGTGAAGACGTCGCAGATCACGAAGCGCATGCGGCTCTCCTATCTCGCGGTGAGTGCGAAGGCGGCCGCGTATGCGCCGCGCACGTCCGCCTCGCTCCAGCGGTGCGGGTTGGTCGTCAGGCAGTAGTCGTCGAGCGCCGCGGGCATCAGCGCCTCGAGTTGAGCGTGCCCCACGCCGACCTCGGAGCAGGTGGGGAAGGCCAGGTCGGCGAGCAGCCGGCGCACCGCGAGCACCGCCCGCATGCCGTCCCCGCTTCCGCCGCCGGGCTCGCCGAGCGCGTCGGCGACCCGCTCGTACACCTCGGGCCTGGCCGGCCGGTTGACCTCCATCGTCTCGGTCAGCACCAATCCGACGGTGAGCCCGTGGGGCAGGTGGGTGAGGCCGCCGACGGCGTGCGCGAGGGCGTGATCGGCGGCGCAGTCGGCCAGGTTGATCGCCAGGCCGCCCAGCAGGCTGCCCAGGCTGACCTCGGCGCGGGCCTCGCGATCGGACCCGTCGGCGACGACCCGCCGCAGTCCGGCGCCGAGGTGGCGGCAGGCCTCGATCCCGAGCGCCACCGACCCTGGACTGGCCGTCGTGGCGACGGTCGCCCCGATCGCCTGGGCCAGCGCGTCCACACCCGTGTGCAGCGTGGGGTCGGCAGGCAGGCCGAGCGTCAGCAGCGGATCGACGAGCGCGTGTTGCACTCGCAGCAGCGGCGACGACATGCCGAGCTTGCGCCCGCCCTGGCTGACGACCGCCGCGCCGGTGGACTCCGATCCGGTGCCCGAGGTGGTCGGGATCGCGACCATCGGCAGCGCCGGCGACGTCACCTGCGCGACTCCGGACACGACATCGGCGAACGGTCGCCGTTTGCCGGCCTCCACCCGCGCCGCCTTGGCCAGGTCGATCGTGGCACCGCCGCCGATCGCCACGAGCGCGTCGGGCGCCCGGGCGAGGATCGTCTCCGCCAGCGCCGAGATCAGCTCGTACGTCGGCTCGCCGACGGGCTTTTCGTGCACCATCTGACACTCGCCGAGTGCGTCCGCCACCGCGGCGATTGCCGCCACCGGCGCTTCGACCACCGCCAACGCCCGCACCGCCCGGAGCTCTTCCAACACGCCCGGCAGGCCCCGTACTGCGTCCTCGCCGAACGCGATCCGGATCGGCAGGTGGAAGCCGAACGGCTCGATCACATCGCCGACGCGGGCTCCGCCTCCGCCTCCACCAGCACCGGGTCCGGCGCCACGCCGCGAGGGATGAAGAGCAGCGTCAGCAGCAGGCCGAGGGCGGCCAGTCCGGCGCCCACGCCGAACGCCACCGAGTATCCGTCCACGGCCGCGTGCGCGGCGATGACGGTCGGCGAGCCGTGGTGGCTGGCGAAGTAGTCGGCGACGCGGGTGAACGCCACCGTCGAGAGGATCGCCGTGCCCAGCGCCCCGCCCACCTGCTGGCTGGTGTTGATCAGCCCAGATGCGATGCCGGCCTCGTCGTAGCGCACGCCGACCAGGGCGGCGATCGACACCGGAACAAACGCAAAGCCCAGGCCGACGCCGGTCAGCAGGAAGCCCGGCACCAGATCGATCAGGTACGAGCCGTTGACCGAGATCTGCGTGAAGTAGATGAGTCCCGCCGCGGTCAGGCCCATGCCGGTTGCGAGCACGGTGCGCACGCCGATCCGCGTCACGATCGCCTGCGAGGCACCGGCCGAGACGATGATCACGCCCGACACCAGCAGGTAGCCGACGCCGGTCTTCAGCGGCGAGTAGTGGAGCACCTGCTGCATGTAGAGCGTGAGCAGGAAGAACATCGAGAAGATGGACGCACCCAGCATCAGGCCGACCACGTTGGCGGCCGACAGCGACCGGTTCTCGAAGATGTGCAGCGGCATCAGCGGCGCCGCCGCCCGGGCCTCGGTGGCCACGAAGCCGATCAGCAGCAGCACGGCGACCACGAACATGGCGATGGTCGGCGCCGAGACCCACGAGTGGTTCACCGTCTGCACCAACCCGTACACGAGCAGCGAGAGCCCGCCGGTGACCAGCACCGCGCCCAGCGCGTCGAAGGCGCGGGTGCCGACCTCCACCTTGCTCTCGCGCAGGATCCGCGGCGCCGCCGCGATCACCGCGAGGCCGACCGGAACGTTGATGTAGAAGATCCACGACCAGTTCAGCTCCTGGGTCAGGATGCCGCCCAGCAGCACGCCGGCCGCGCCGCCGGAACCGGCGATGGCTCCCCAGATGCCGAGCGCCTTGTTGCGCTCTGCACCCTCGGCGAACGTGGTCGTCAGGATCGAGAGCGCCGCCGGCGAGATGACCGCCGCGCCGATCCCCTGCACCGCCCGCGCCCCGATCAGCATGCTTTCGGAGGTGGAGAGGCCGCACACCAGCGATGCGCCCGAGAAGAGCACCAACCCGGCCATGAACATCCGCCGCCGGCCGAGCAGGTCGGCTGCTCGTCCGCCCAGCATGAGCAGACCGCCGAATGTGAGGGTGTACGCATTGATCACCCACGACAGGTCGGTCTCGTTGAAGGACAGGGCGTTCTTGATGGTCGGCAGCGCGACGTTCACGATCGCGATGTCGAGCACCACCATGAACTGGATCAGACACAGCAGCAGCAGCGCCAGACCCTTGTGCTCGTGCTCGGTAACCTCGGTCATCTTCACCCCCGGGTGGTGTCGGTGTTGCGAGTCCCTACGAATCCGCCGGCCGAAGTATTCCCGACCACCATCTAGTCCGCGGCTGCCATCCGCGCCAGGATGCCGGCCAGCAACTCCTGATCCTCTCGCGAGAGCCGGGTGATCTCCACCGGCGGCTCGGCCAACCGCGCGAGCATCGTGGTCCGCACCCGGCGGCCGGCGGGTGTGATCACGAGCACGCGCACCCGCCGATCGGCCGGCGCCGGCCGGCGCTCGATCAGTCCGCGGGCCTCCAGCCGGTCGACGATCCCGGTCACGTTGGACGCGTCGCACCCCAGTCCGCAGGCCAGCCGGCCCATCGGCATCGGCCGCTCGGGCTCGAGCAGGCGCAGCACCTGGGCCTGCACCGGCGACAGCTCGAACTCGGCCGCGATCGCCGGCATGCGGGCGCGCTGCGCCATCAGCAGGTCGTTCAGCAGCTGCCACGCCGGATTCATGAGGCCCATCATAGTGGAGCGACCGGATATTTGACAACCTCAAGTACCTCTGGCACACTGCTGCCATGTCTACGAACCTTCTTCTGATCCCGCTGGACGACACCGTCGTCTTCCCGAACATGTCCGTGACCCTGCCGATCGACGTCGGCGACGAAGAGCGCGTGCTGCTGGTGCCTCGTCACCAGAACGAATTCGCGAAGGTCGGGGTGGTGGCGAGCGTCGACGAGCACGTCCGCCTGCCGCACGGCCTCCGAGCGGTCGCGCTGACCGCACTGCACCGCGGCACCATCGGCGCCGCCCAGCCGGGTGCCGACGGCGAGCTGCGGGTGGCCGTCGAGGAGCGCCCCGACGAGCCGCCGCCCCCGGTCAAGACGCGCGAGCTGGAGCGCGAGTACCGGGCCGTGATCGAGGAGAAGCTCGAGCTGCGCGGCGACGACGGCCGGGTGGCCGCGTTCCTGCGCTCGATCACCGAGCCGGGCGCGCTCGCCGACAGCTCCGGCTACTCGCCCGACCTGAATTTCGAGCAGAAGGTGGAGCTGCTGGAGACGCTGGACGTGGTCGAGCGGCTCGAGATCGCGCTGCGCCTGCAGCGCGAGGCGCTCGCCGAGGCTCAGGTGCGCCGGCGGATCCACGACGATGTCGAGTCGGGCACCCAGAAGCAGCAGCGCGAGTATTTCCTGCGTAGGCAGATGGATTCGATCCGCAAGGAGCTGGGCGAGGACGACGCGTCGATCGTCGAGGAGTACCGGCAGAAGATCGACGAGGCCGAGATGCCCGAGAAGGTGCGTGAGCAGGCCGAGCGCGAGCTGGCCCGGCTCGACCGCATGGGTGAGTCGACCGGCGAGTCGTCGATGATCCGCACGTACCTCGACTGGCTGATCGCCGTGCCCTGGTCGAAGCGCAGCGAGGAGCGGCTGGATCCGGTGCACGCGCGCGAAGTGCTGGACGCCGACCACGCGGGCCTCGAGGACGTCAAGGAGCGGATCACCGAATACCTGGCGGTGCGCAAGCTGCGCGCCGATCGCGGCGTGGCGGAGGACCGGCGCTCGGGCGTGATCCTGACGCTGATCGGGCCGCCCGGCACCGGTAAGACGTCGATCGGCGAGTCGATCGCCCGCGCGACCGGCCGTGAGTTCGTGCGCATGTCGCTGGGCGGTGTGCGTGACGAGGCCGAGATCCGCGGTCACCGGCGCACCTACATCGGCGCCCTCCCGGGCCGCCTGGTCCGCGCGTTGCGCGACGCCGGGACGATGAACCCGGTGATCATGCTGGACGAGGTCGACAAGGTTGGCGCCGACTGGCGCGGCGACCCCTCCTCGGCGCTGCTGGAGGTGCTCGACCCGGCCCAGAACCATTCCTTCCGCGATCACTACCTGGACGTCGAGCTCGACCTGTCGCATGTGCTCTTCATCGCGACCGGCAACGTGGCCGACTCGATCCCCGGGCCGCTGCTCGACCGCATGGAGGTGATCCGTTTCGACGGCTACACCACCGAGGAGAAGGTCGCGATCGCGCGCGGCTACCTGTGGCCGCGGCAGGTGGAGCGCAACGGGTTGCGCCCCGAGGAAGTGGAGATCTCCGACGACGTCCTGCGCACGGTGGTCACCGAGTACACCCGCGAGGCGGGCGTGCGACAGCTCGAGCGCGAGCTGGGCACGGTGCTGCGCAAGACGGCGACACTGGTCGCGTCGGCCAAGGTGACGCCGCCGGTGACGGTGGACGCCGATGCCGTGCGCGACGCTCTGGGCAAGCAGAAGTTCTTCCAGGAGGCGGCCATCCGCACCGCGGTGCCGGGTGTGGCTACGGGCCTCGCGGTGACCGGAACCGGCGGCGACGTGCTGTTCGTCGAGGCGACGGCGGTGGCCGGAGGCAAGGAGCTGGAGTTGACCGGCCAGCTGGGCGAGGTGATGAAGGAGTCGGCCAAGATCGCGCTCAGCTACGTGCGCGGGCACGCCGGCGAGCTCGGCGTCGATCCGGCCGCCTTCGAGGGCAAGGGATTTCACATCCACGTGCCGGCCGGCGCCATCCCCAAGGACGGCCCCAGCGCGGGCGTGACGATGGTGACCGCGCTCTCGTCGCTGATGACGGGCCGCAAGGTCAAGCACACCGTCGGCATGACCGGCGAGGTCACGCTGCAGGGCCGGGTGCTTCCGATCGGCGGACTGAAGCAGAAGGTTCTGGCAGCGCACGCGGCTGGACTGACCGATGTCATCCTGCCCGAGCGCAACCGAGCCGACCTCGAGGACGTGCCGCAGGACGTGCGGGAGCACATGCACTTCCACCCGGTGATGACGATCGACGAGGTGCTTGCGATCGCGCTCGAGCCGGCGGCGGTGGTGCAGCCCGCGGCCTAGGAGCGGGCAGGTGGACGTCAGCGCCTACTTCGACCGTATCGGCTATACCGGCGCGACCGACGCGACGCTCGAGACGCTGTTCGCGCTGCACCGGGCGCACATGCTCAGCGTGCCGTTCGAGAACCTCGACATCCACCTCGGCCGGCGAAACGTGCTGGATCCGGCGGCAAACGTCGCCAAGATCGTGGACCGGCGGCGCGGCGGTTGGTGCTACGAGTTGAACGGCAGCTTCGCCGAGCTGCTGCGGGCGCTCGGGTTCCAGGTCACGCTGCTCGGCGCCGCGGTGTACGGCGAGCGGGGTCTCACTCAGGACCTCGCTCACCTGGCGCTGCGGGTGGATCTCGATGCCGCATGGCTGGTGGACGTGGGCTTCGGCGAGTCGTTCACCACTCCGGTCGAGCTCGACACTCCTCTCGAACAGCGGCGCGATGGCGGTAGCTACCGGTGCGTGGCGGACGCCGATCATCTGGTGCTCGAGCGTGACGGCGAGCCGTCCTACCGGTTCAGCCTCCAGCCGCGCTCGATCGACGACTTCGCCGGCATGTCCGACCATCAGCAGACCTCGCCGCAGTCGGTGTTCACGACCAGGCGCATGTGCAGCCTGGCGACCGAGACGGGGCGCATCACCCTCACCGACCTGCGCCTGATCGAGACTCGCGACGGCCACCGCGAGGAGCGTGACCTCGCGGGCGAGGCGGAGTGGCGGTCGGTACTCGCCGAGCGCTTCGGCGTCCTCCTCGAAGCCTGAGCGGGCGTCAGTCCTTCGGAGGCGCCCGATTCGGCTCGGACTCCGACTTGGGGAAGTGCGGCGGCCACGGGGCGTCGCCGAGCCCGGCCGCCTCGTCATGAGCCGCGAGCTCGAGCAGGCTGTCCAGCCGGCCCGGCAGCTCGTCGATGCTCGACGACGGATCGCCGCGCTCGCGCAGGCGGGTGGGCACGGTGTCGAGCCGTAGATCCTCGGGCTCCACAGCCGCGACCTCGGACCACTCCAGGGGGCACGAAACGCGCGCATCCGGCGTCGGCCGCACGGAGTACGCCGACGCCACCGTGCGGTCGCGGGCGTTCTGGTTGTAGTCCAGGAACACCCCCCGGCGCTCCTTCTTCCACCACTTGCTGGTTGCCACCCCCGGCGCCCGCCGCTCGATCTCGCGCGCCACCGCCAGCGCGGCGCGGCGGACCTCGATGAAGCCGTGCTCCGGCACCACCCGCACGTTGATGTGGATGCGCCGCGAACCGGAGGTCTTCGGGTAGCCGGTGAGGCCGTGCTCCACCAGCAGTTCGTTCACCATTCCCGCCACCCGGCGCACGTCGTCGAAGGGGATGCCCGGGGTCGGGTCGAGGTCGATCCGGAGCTCGTCGGGGTGGTCGAGATCCGCTCGGCGCACCGGCCAGGGGTTGAAGTCGATCACGCCCAGGTTGACCGCCCACACGAGGTGGGCGGCGTCATTGGCCACCAGCTCCTCGGCGCTGCGCCCGCTGGGGAAGTGGACGACCGCCGTCTGCAGCCATTCCGGTGCGCCCTTGGGCACACGCTTCTGGAAGAAGAAACTGCCGCCGGCGCCGTCCACGAATCGCTTCAGGGTGGTCGGCCGCTCGCAGAGGTTCCGGACCGCGGCGTCAGCGACCGCGAGGTAGTACTCCGCCAGGTCCAGCTTGGTGTGCCCGGACTCGGGGAAGAACAGCTTGTCAGGGTTCGAGAGCCGCACCTGGCGCCCGGCCGCCTCGAGAGTGATCGCCTCGGACATCGAGGGTGGAGTTTGTCACGTGACCGGAACCCCCTTCCCGGCTCGGGAATCTCCGTCGTCAGGGCTTATGGCTCGCGAGCCACGTGCCGATGATCACGTTGCACGGTTGCAACGCGACCGGTCGCCCCCATGCCCGACGAACCGCTCCCAACTCCCGACGCCTCCGCGCAGGCCGTGATGACCATCGACGTGCTGCGCCACGTCGCGGGCACCGCCGCGTTCCACATCTACGAGATGGAGTGGCTGGCCGACGAGTCGTACGTCTGCAACGAGTTCATCGGTGCCGGGCTGGAGAGCCTGCTCGGCCCACTGCCGCCCGACATCGACGAGGAAGCGGCGTGGGAGGCCGCGATCCATCCGGACGATCGCACCGCGTACGACCTGTTCGGCGACGCGCTCAAGCGCGGGCACGCCGGGGAGCTCGAATACCGGCTGGTTGGATTCGACGGCCGCGTGCGCTGGGTGTGGGAGCGGGCGCGTCCCCGCGAAGTGGCCGGCCGGCGACTGGTGGACGGCATCGTCGCCGACATCACCGAGCGCAAGCGCGCGGCCGACGAGCTGGCCGCTGCGCAGGAGAAGCTCGCCCACCTGGCGTATCACGATCCGCTCACCGACTTGCCCAACCGCCTGCTCTTCCAGCAGCACCTCGAGCGCCAACTCGCGGTCGCTCAGCGCACCGGCGGCGGAGTCGCGGTGCTGTTCGTTGATCTGAACGACTTCAAGCTCGTCAACGACAGCTTCGGGCATGCGGTCGGCGACGAGCTGCTGCGATCGGTCGGCGAGCGGCTGTGCCAGGCCACCCGGGCGGGGGACGTGGTGGCCCGTCTCGGTGGCGACGAGTTCCTGATCCTGGTGGCGGCCGAGGGCGACGTGAGCACGGTGCGGTGGGCCGCCGAGTCGGTGGCCGAAAACGTGCTTGCGGTCTTCGACCGGCCGTTCGAGCTGTCACGGGTGCAGGTGTTCACCAGTGCGAGCATCGGCGTCAGTGTCTATCCCGACGACGCTACCGACACCGAGGGTCTGCTGAAGAGCGCCGACATCGCCATGTACCGGGTCAAGCAGGCGGCCCGCGGCGGCGACGGGCTGGCGGTGCTCGACTCCGGCCAGGCCGCCGACCGGCTGGCCGCCGCCGGACGCCTGCGCGGGGCGCTGGAGCGGGGAGAGATGGTCATGCACTACCAGCCGATCATCAACCTCGAGAACGGCTCCATGGTGGGCGTCGAGGCACTGATTCGCTGGTACGACGCGCTGCACGGGGAGGTGCTGCCGGCCGACTTCATCCCGCTCGCGGAGCGCACCGGGCAGATCGCTGCGATCTCCGACTGGGTCGTGCAGACGGCGTGCGAGCAGGAGCGACGGTGGCGGTTGGCGGGGCTCGACCTGTACGTGTCCGTGAACCTGTCCCCCACGCTGTGGCGGCCTGCGCCGATGCGTCGGGTGCTGGACACGGTGGAGCGTTTCGGGCTCAACCCGGACCGGTTGATGATCGAGATCACGGAGTCGGCGGCGATGGCCGACGCACGCGGTGTGGAGCCGATCCTGGCGGAGCTTAACCGGCGTGGCCTGCGACTGGCGATCGACGACTTCGGCACCGGGCACTCGTCGCTGGGACGGCTGAACACGATGGCCGTGACAACGCTCAAGATCGATCGCTCGTTCGTGGCTGACCTCCCCGGCGACCCGGGCGCCTGCGTGCTGGTGGCGACGATGATCCAGCTGGCCAACAACCTCGGCCTGACACCTCTGGCAGAGGGCATCGAGACCGAGGCCCAGGGGCGCTTCCTGGTGGAGCGCGGCTGCATCATCGGTCAGGGATTTCTCTTCAGCCGCGCGGTGCCGGCCGGCGAGATCGAGGCGCTGTACCGGCGCCACCGGCCGATGGCGGCGTAGCGCAGGGGACAGGCTCTTACGGCGGACAGTGCTTGGTGAGGAACTCGATGACTCTGCGGAAGCGGTCGATGCGCCGGTCGGGCCGGGCGGTGGCCATCATCACGTGGTGCTCGTCGGGGTAGAGCACAAGCTCCACGTCGCGCCCCATCTCGCGCAGCGCCACGAACATCTGGTAGTTGTCGTCCAGCGGGCAGATCCGATCCGCCTCGCCCTGCAGCATCAGCATGGGCGCCGTGATCTTGGTCGCATGCCGAAGCGGCGAGGAAGCCCACAGCGCGTCGTGTTCGGCGTGCACCGGTCCGTAGCCGATGTCACGGTCGTACCCGGGGCCGATGCAGGACACACCGTGTGCCGCCACCATGTTGGCCACGCCGTTTTCGGACACGATCGCCCGGAACCGCCTGGGGGCGACGCCGGCCAGCCAGTTGACCGCCCAGCCCCCGTAGGAGAGGCCCATCGCCGCGACCCGGCCTGGATCGGCGAGCTTGGTGTCGACCGCCCAGTCGAGCGCGGTCAGCAGGTCGTCGGCGTCCGGGCCGCCCCAGCGCCCCTGGATCGGCCGGATCCAGTCGGCGCCGTACCCGCAGGATCCGCGGATGTTGGGCAGCAGCACGCGGTAGCCCACATCGGCCAGCAGCCACGCGTCGAGCTCCGGCGTGGGACCGTGCGCGCCCCACGGTCCGCCGTGTGGAGAGAGGACGAGTGCCGAGCGACCACGCTTCCCGGCCGGCTCGACCACGAACGACGGCACGCCGCCCGCGTCCACCTCGCGCACCCGCGGGGCGGTGTGCGGGCGAAGCCAGGAACCGCCGTGACGCGTCAGCTTGCGCAGCCGCCCGTCCTCCACGGCGCACACCTCCGGTGGGTAGGCGTCGTCGCAGGCGGTGACGACCGTCCTCCCCGAGGCCGCTGCGACCGACCCCAGGGTGGTGTCGCCCGACGTCACCAGGGTTGGCTCGCCGCGCAACGGGGCACGCCACACCTCGTCGCGCCCACGCCGGTTGATGGGGACGATGAGACAGTCGTTGCCGGCCCAGATCGGGCTTGGGATATCGGCGTGCAGCCAGTCGTGCAGATCGGAGCACCAGCCCAGGGTGACCGGAGCATCGAGCCCGCCGGTCAGGCTGCGCGGCCGACCGCGCCCGCTCCACACGTACAACTCCGGCTCGGCGTAGTCAGGCGCGCCGGGTACGTTGGTGCCGACGAAGGCAAGATTCGCTCCGTCGGGCGACCAGACCGGCGATCCCGAGTTGCCACGCAACCCGATCAGCTCACGCGGCTCGCCGCCGCCGGCGTCCACCTCGTGGATGCGCGTGCTCGGGCGCAGGTCGTTGCGCCGATCGAGGCTGGTCTCGAAGGCGATTCGGGTGCCGTCGGGATGCCAGTCGGGCCGCGCAACGTCGAACTCGCCGTGGGTGATCTGGAGCGGCCGGGCTCCCGCTCGCGCCGCCACCACGTACAGGTGCGACCGCCGGTCCCGGGGCCCGACCACATCGTCGCGCCAGTCGATGCTGCGGATCACCCGCGCCAGCCGCTGGTCGGGATCGCCCACCCAGAACCGCGGCGGGTCAGCCGATCCGACGAAGGCGATCCTGCGGCCGTCGGGTGAGAACGTTGGCGTGCCGACTCCTCCGTGCTTGACCTCGCAGACCAGCTTCGCCTCGCCCCCGTCCACCGCCATCACGTACAGCCCGGCGCGGCCATCGTCGCCGCGGTCGCTGCTGAACGCGATCGTGCGCCCGTCGGGCGCGAAGGTCGGCGCGGTATCGTTCCATACGCCGTGAGTGAGGCGCCGTGGGCGCCCGCCGGCGAACCGGACCAGCCACAGGTTGGTCTGGTACGCGTTGGCGGTCACGGTGCGGCGGGTGTACACCACCAGGCTGCCGTCCGGCGAGATCACGCTGGTGCCGATCACGGCCTGGCGGCGGACGATGTCGGGGGTGAGCTTGGGCATGTCGCGGGATGCTATAGCGCGCTAGAGCCTATGCGGGTAGGTCGCGTGGATGACTCGCGAGTGGCAGCGCGCGCCAGAGCGACGCGGTGACGCCGCGAGACGCCGCGTGCCCTACCCGCATAGGCTCTTTAGACAATCACGATGTCAAGAACCGCATGGGACTCCCGCAGCGCATGCTCCACCTGCTGCGGGGTTTCGCCGGCGGCGAACAGGAATCCCAGGTAGCGGTCACCCTCGGGTAGCGGCACCACCGGCCGGCCGGCTGCGATGGTGATCTCGAGCCCGACGATCCCGGGCACCGCCCTCGCGCGCGCCTGACCGTCGACCCGTTCCAGCAGCCCGGCGGTGGGGATCGGCAGCATCATCACCCCCGATGCCGCGGTCGGCGGGCGAAGGTCACGGATCGGCAGGCCCAGGGCGTGGCGCAGGATCAGATTCTCGAGGCTGACTCCGAGCCCGAAGCGCAGCGTGCGAGCGCACAATCCACCGATCGAGCGGGCGGCCAGCTCGAGCACCACGATCCGCTCGCCGTCGATCCGAAGCTCGGCGTGCACCGCGCCCTCTGTGAGTCCGAGCGCCGTCGCGGCATCTGCGGTCAGCTCCGCGACGCGGTCGAGCGTGGCCTCTGGCAGTCGGGACGGCGTGACGTAGATCGTCTCCTCGAAGTACGGCCCCTCCAGCGGGTCGGGCTTGTCGAATACGGCGAGCACGTCGAGTCGCCCGCCGCGCAGCAGACCCTCGACCGCCACCTCCTCACCGGGCACGTACTCCTCGCACAGGAGGGCGGCCTGCGGGTCGCCCAGCATCGAACGGATTCGGGCTGCCGCATCGGCTGCGGCGGCGGGGTCGTCGGCCCGAATCACGCCGCGGCTGGCCGAAAGCCCGGTCGCCTTGACGACGCACGGAAAGCGGACTCCGGCCGGTTTGGGGCCGAACCGCGGCTGTGGCACGCCGGCCTGCCGGAACGCCCGGCGCAGCGCGAGCTTGTCGCGGGTGGCCGCCGCGGCACCGGGAGTGTTGTGCGCGAGGCCGAGGCTCTCGGCGGCCATGGCAGCGACAACGACACCCTGGTCGTCCACGGCCACGACCGCGTCCAGTCGGTGGTAGCGAGCATGGGCGACGATCGCATCGGCGGCCGCCCGCGGGCGGTCCAGGTCGATCCGCAGGTTGCCCGCACCGACCCGCTCCAGCGTCGAGCGGTGGTCGGTCGCCACCACGACCTGTGCGCCGAGCTCGCCGGCGGCGCTCAGAAAGTCGGCCGCGCGGTAGGTCTCGCTCGGCATCACCAGAAGCACCCGTTTCACGCAGGTACCGTACCGGCATGGATCTCGTGCTGAACGTGACCGACGCGGCCGTCGAGAAGGTCGACCTGGTGCGTGGCCGCGAGTCCGATGCCGAGCTGCTCGGGCTGTGGGTCGAGGTCACCGGCCTCGACTCTCAGGGCCGTTACACGTACGACCTGTGGCTGGCGCCACACTCCGACGCGGGGCCCGACGACGTCGTCCAGGAGCACGGCTCGGTGCGGGTGGTGATCCCTGCCGCCAGCGTCGAGGCGCTCCGCGGGGGGACACTCGACCGGCAGGGCGACCTGGCGAGCGGAGGGTTGGTCATGCACGATCCGCCGCCGGCCAGCCCTGCACTCGGGGCGCCGCCGGCCGACCTCAGCGGCGACGCCGCCCAGCGGGTGGTGCAGGTGCTGGACGAGCAGATCAATCCGGCGATCGCCGCTCACGGGGGCGTCGCCGAGCTGGTCGCGGTCGAGGAGTCGACCGCCTACCTGCGGTTGGGCGGCGGTTGTGTGGGTTGCGGGATGGCGGCGGTCACGCTCGGTCAGGGCATCGAGGTGGCGATTCTGGCCGCCGTGCCCGAGATCACGCGGGTGGTGGACGTGACCGACCATGCATCGGGTACGAACCCCTACTTCGAGGCCGCCAAGAAGTAGCGGTGAACGCTAATGCCGGGCTGGGGATCGGCCGATGCACGAGGAAATGCCCTCCCCTGTCCGACTGCAGGCGCTGTTCGAGCTGTCGCGTGCGCTGCAGGGCGCGCGCGACACCTCCGAGGTCGCCGCGTGCTTTGCCGCGCGGGCGTTGCAGCTGACCGGCGGCACCACGACGATCTGGACATGGGAGCGGGACCGGGACGTGCTGGTGGGCCGCGGTATGGATGTCGAGGTGCTGCGCACGGTCGCCCAGTTCCCCGAGCGCCGCGAGGTGCTGGAGTCGCGACGTGCCGTGCGCATGGAGCAGGTATTGATCCTGCCGCTGCTGGCCTCTGGCGAGTCGATCGGCCTGCTTGAGGTGGCGGACGCCTCGGCGGGCGATCTCGCCTCCGGAGGCATGCAGTTCTGGCATTCGCTGGCCGAGCTTGTGGCCGGGGCTCTGCACAACGCCGCCTGCTTCTCGGAGTTGGTTGCCGCCGAGGCGCGCTTCCGGTCACTGGTCGAGCAGATGCCGGCGGTCACGTACGTCGATCGTGCGGTCACCGGCGATCCGATCTACACCAGCCCGCAGCTCGAAACGATGTTCGGTGTCCCGGTGTCAGAGTGGCTGGACGGGAGCGACGGATGGGGCCGCCGGATCCATCCCGACGATCGTGAGCGCGCTACCGAGTCCTACGACGCGGCCGTCGCGTCGGGTGAGCCGTACTGGCACGAGTACCGTCTGATCGACCGCGCCGGCACCGTTCGCTGGGTCTGCGACGAGGCGATCACGCAGCCGGGCGAGGATGGTGATCCGGGCGTCGTGCAGGGCGTGATCTACGACATCACGGATCGCAAGCTCGCCGAGCAGCGCTATCAGGAGGCCGAGGCCCGCTACCGGACGCTGGTCGAACAGCTGCCGCTGGCCATCTATATCGACGCGTTGGACGACGTCGGGACATCGCTCTACAACAGTCCCCGGAACGCCGTGATCACCGGTCACACCCACGAGGAGTGGCTCGCCGACCCGGATCTGTTCTCGAAGATCCTGCATCCGGAGGATCGCGAGCGGGTGCTGGCCGGATTCCTCGGCGCGAAGCTCGAGGGTGCGCCGTACGAGGCCGACTACCGGATCGTCCGCGCTGACGGGTCGATGGTGTGGGTGCACGACTCGTCCGTGCTGGTGTACTCCGACGACGGTACGCCGCTCTATCGACAGGGTTATCTGCTCGACATCACGCGCCGCAAGCTCGCCGAGGAGCGGCTGGCGCACCTGGCCTACCACGATTCGCTGACCGACCTGCCCAACCGGGCGATGTTCCAGGAGCATCTGAACGTCGCCCTGGCGCGGGCCGAGCGCTCGGGCCAGGGCGTGGCCGTGCTGTTCGTCGACCTGGACGACTTCAAGCTGGTCAACGACAGCTTCGGGCACTCGGCCGGCGACGAGCTGCTGGTGGAGGTGGCCGGACGGCTCCGCGAGGCCACCCGCACCACCGACGTGGTCGCGCGCCAGGGCGGCGACGAGTTCCTGATCCTGGTCGCCGATCTCGAGGTGGGCGGTGTCGAGCACGAGTTCGACGTCGCCGAGCTCGCCCGCCGCGTCGCCGAGCAGCTGCGCGACACCCTGTCCGAGCCCTTCGTCATCTCCGACACCGAGATCTACTGCTCGGGGTCGGTCGGCATCAGCATCTACCCGATCGACGCTCCGGATGCCGAGAGCCTGCTCAAGCACGCCGACATCGCGATGTACAAGGCGAAGGCGTCCGGTCGCGATGCCGCGCAGGTGTACGTGCGTGACGGCGGCGACGCGATGGCGCGGCTGTCGATGGCCGGCCGGCTGCGCCGGGCCATCGAGCGGGAGCAGTTCGTGCTCTACTACCAACCGCTGATCGACCTCTCGAACTCGAGCGTGGTCGGTGTGGAGGCCCTGATTCGCTGGCACGACGGCGAGCGCGGGCTGATCATGCCGAACGAGTTCATCCCGCTGGCCGAGCGCACCGGATTGATCTCGCCGATCTCCGACTGGGTGATCTCGGAGGCCTGCCGGCAGGGTGCCGAGTGGCGGGAGATGGGGCTCGACCTGTACGTGTCGGTCAACCTGCCGCCGATCTTCTGGCAGCCGACGGCGATGCGCCAGGTGCTGGCCACCATCGAGTCGTTCGGGCTCTCCCCCGACCGGATGATGATCGAGATCACCGAGTCGACGATGGCGACCACACACCTCGACAACGAGCCGATCATCGCTGAGCTCCACGAACGCGGGTTGCGACTGGCGATCGACGACTTCGGCACCGGACACTCGTCGCTCGGGCGGCTGAACCAGATGATGGTGACCACGCTCAAGATCGACCGCTCCTTCGTCTTCGACCTGCCCGACGATCCCAGCGCAGCAGTCCTGGTGTCGACCATGATCAAGCTCGCCGACGGGCTCGGGCTGTCCGCGCTGGCCGAAGGCATCGAGACCGAGGCGCAGCGCGTCTGGCTGGTCGGGCAGGGCTGCCCGCTCGGCCAGGGATTCCTCTTCAGCAGGCCGGTGCCGGCGGCCCAGATCCCGGACCTGTGCGTGAAGTACCGGCGAGCTGCCTGACCGTTCTGCGGGAGTAGACTCGGTGCGGGTTGGATCGGATCGACGACGATCGGGTAGCACGCGACGCACTGAGCCTGACACAGGAGCTCTGCGCGCTGCCGAGCGTCTCGGCCGAGAACCTGGGGCTCGAGGCGATGGCCGCGAGGCTCGAGGAGCTGCTGCGCGAGTCCGGGTTCGAGACGCGTCAACTCCGCGTCCCGGGCGCCGCGCCGGCGGTGTGGGGCGAGCAACGCGGACGTGCGCCGTACACGCTTCTGCTCTACAACCACTACGACGTCCAGCCGGCTGACCCCCTCGATCTGTGGGTGTCGCCGCCATTCGAGCCGACGATCCGTGACGGCTGTCTGTATGCCCGCGGCACGGCCGACAACAAGGGGCAGATCGCAACCCGCCTGGCCGTGATCCGTGCCCTTCGCGATGCGCATGGGCAGCTGCCGATCGGTATCCGTTGGATCATCGAGGGTGAGGAGGAGATGGGGAGCACCAACTTCGCCGCGATCGCGCGCGAGCACGCCGAGCTGCTCCGAGCCGACGCGGCGTTCTGGGAGGGCTCACCGACAGATAGCGACGGACGGCCGGAGATCGCGATCGGGTTCAAGGGTGCGCTGGCGTTCCGCCTGGACGTGGAGACGATGCAGAGCGACGCCCATTCCGGGAGTGTCGGCGTGTTGCCGAGCGCGCCCTGGAGGTTGCTCGAAGCGATCAACGCCATCCGTCACCCGGACGGGCGAATCTCGCTCCCCGGGTTCCTCGACGCGGTGCGCGAACCGGGTGAGGCTGCACGCGCGGCGCTCGAGGTGCATGGGGATGGACTCGAAGCCGAGCTGCGCGAGACGTACGGCGTGGATCGGTTCGTCGATGGGGTGTCAGGGCGCAGCTTCAGGGAGCGCCTGTGTTTCGAGCCGAGCTTCAACATCGCCGGTATTTCCACCGGATACAGCGGGCCGGGAATGAAGACGGTCACCCCCGCCCGGGCGAGCGCATGGTTCGACTTCCGATTGGTGCCGGACCAGCATCCCGACGATGTCCTGGCCGCGCTTCGCGGCAGGCTCGAGAGCGAAGGTCTTGCCGATGTCGAGGTCACGGTGCTGGTAAAGGCCGAGCCGGTCATGACCCCGATCGACCACCCGCTCGTGCAGCAGGTCTCCTCCATCGCCGAACGTGTTTCGGGGGTTGGCCCGATCATCCACCCGATGTTCCCCGGCTCGCTGCCGCTGCTGACCGCCCTGCGCGACCATGTCGGCGTCCCCGGTCTCTCCGCGCCGGACAACCCGATCTACAACGGCTGCCTCGTCCACGCGCCCAACGAGCACATCCGGCTGACCGACATCGACCGCACCGTCCGCTTCACCCGAGCGTTCTTCGAGATGCTCGCTCCATAGCCGTCCTGACGGCGGTTTGGCCGCGCGCGGGCGGCGTCACAACTCCGTGCCGATTCCGTGCCCGGGTCCGTACGGGGTCTGACCCCGGGGTGGGGTGGGGGTGGGGTGGGTCGCCCGGTGACTCCGATCGCCGGTGCGACGATCCAGGCGGAGTGCGGCGTGCGCCTAAGAACTCGTTTCAGAATGAGCTTCTGTTGCGGCTGGTTCGCGCCGGTTGCGGGTGCGTCCCACGCGGCGTGCGGTGCTCGACGTGGCTTCAGCCACGCCTGCGCTCCGCTCGCCGCTCGATCCTTCCCGCAACCAC
>JBBRMM010000012.1:0-105501 GCA_038230835.1 Gaiellales bacterium | reverse complement strand
GCACCGGCCGCGGCGGCAACAACGGCTCGATCCGCTCCCACAACCAATCCGCGATCCGATACCCATCATCGCGCACACCACGACCCTTGCCAGCCATCCCAAACCCCCAGACTCGGTGTTTGGAATCTGTCCTTCGACGCCGCCTCAGAAACCCCTACCGGGATAGGCTCTTAGCGCCGCTGTTGATGCGGCGTGCCGCGACGAAATGCGGTTCGCGGGGGAGGTGACGCGGGAGGATAACACCGCCTCGTACCTTCTCTATCAAGCCTTGGCGGTCCAGATATCGCAGATCTCGCCGGATGGTCGTCGGCGAGACTTCCAAGGTGTCTGCGAGAGCGGCCACTTTCGCCTGGCTTGCGCTGACCAAGGCGCTCAGGATCGCATCCCGGCGCTCCTGGGTGAGCATCTGGTCCCCAACGGGGTTCATGCAAGCGACTTAAGCACACCCAGGACGCGATTTCAACCAGTTTCGAGCACGACGTGGGTCGGTCTCGTGCCGAACTAGCCTTGACTTCCACCGTCCGGTGGTGTATCAATCGCGCTCACGGGAGCCGCTCGCAAGGAGATCCTCACGCGCCGTCTGGGTGCTCATCTGGTTGGTTTCGCGCTGATCGCTATCTTGGGGTTCGGCTGCAGCGGGGGTAGCAGTGGGAGTGCGGCGCCGACCAGCGCGGGCCAGCTGTCGGGCACCGTGGTCTTGGCGGAGCCGGGTGACAATCCAGGTGATCTCGCGCTTCGGCACCAACTCGCAGCGGAGTTCATGAAGTTACACCCGAAGGTGCACGTGACGGTTCTCACGATCCCCGCCACGGCGTATGACCAAAAAGTGCAGACCATGGTCGCCGGCGGAACGCCGCCCGACATCTTCAACTCCGGCGATGTGCAGATCCCCAACATCGTCTCAAAAAACTTCGCGTTGAACCTGCTTCCCTACGTCCATCGCGATCACTACAATCTTTTGGATTTCTATCCGCAGGTAATCCAGGGCCTCACGTTTCACAACGAACTGGTCGGGCTGACGGATAACTGGGACACTCAGGTCATGTACTATAATGCCACACTGTTTAAGAAGGCCGGACTTGCGCCTCCGTCGGCGAGTTGGACATGGTCGGATTTTCTCAACGCCGCGCGACGGTTAACGTCAGGCAGCGGCACATCGAAGACTTACGGAGCGGCGTTCGATAACTGGTTCGCTCCGTACTATGATCAAGTCTGGGAGTGGGGAGGCGAGCCGTACGGGCCGGATGGCAAGAGCTGCGGGCTTGCGTCAGCGCAGTCGATTGCCGCCTTTCAGTCGATTGTAGATCTGTACAAGTCCGGTTCGTCGCCAACGCCGAGCCAGTTCGCTAATCAGGGTGCGGAGCAGCTATTCCTTGGTGGCCACGTGGGCATGCTGATTGGGGAGGGTCGCTGGGCTGCGTACGACATGCGCAGCGTCAATCGATTCCTTTGGAAAGTCGCGCCGATCCCGTTGGGCCCCAGCGGGCGGGCGAATTTCTTCCATCTGTCTATGTTTGCGATCACGCGCTCCAGTCACAACCCTGAGGCAGCTTGGGCGTTTCTCAAGTTCATGGTGAGCCCTCAGGGCATTCGGTCTGGACTCGCGGCGATGCAGGGGATCCCGTCACGACGGTCGATCGCAACCTCTCCCTCGTTCACCCAAAATCCGTTCGTCGTCCTGCATGACGCGTATCAGCCATTCCTGGAGTCTCTACCTACCGTGCACAAGGCCCCCTACCTTCCGAACTTCAATCAGATCCAAAACCAAGTGGATGCGGCGCTTTCGCCGGTGTGGTCGCTCAAGCAGACACCAGCGCAGGTGTTTCCATCGCTGTGCAAGACGATAGGCCCGGAATTGCAGACGGGATCGGTGCCAGGCGGCGGGTGATGACAGACGGCGTCCACGATGCCCCCGGGTCCAACCCAAGCCGGGCTCGAGCACGGGGCCGTGGCGCGCGGAAGAGTCGGTGGCTTCGTCGGGACACGATCGCGGGTTACGCGTTCGTAGCGCCCAGCCTGATCCATTTCCTCATTTTTACCGTCTACCTAATGGCGTCCTCCTTGGTCATCTCGACGTGGGTGTGGGACCTGCTCACCCCCCACCACGAACGCGGACTGTACAACTATCGAACGCTGCTGTTTCACGACCCGATCTTCCGCACTGCGTTCAAGAACACCCTTCTCCTCGCGTTGTACACGATCCCCACTGGCATGGCGCTGGGGCTGCTTTTGGCGATGGCGGTGAACACGAAGCTTCGCGGAATCGGTGTTTTCCGCACAGCCTACTTTCTGCCGGTTGTGGTTCCGGTGGTGGCCACTGCGATCATCTTCCGGTGGCTGTACAATCCTGATTTCGGGCTTGTCAACTGGGTGTTTGCCCAGTTCGGCGTCGGACCGCATGATTGGTTAGGGAACCCCAGCCTGGCGCTGCCCGCACTCGCGGCCATGAGCGTGTGGCAGGGGCTTGGGTGGACGATGACGTTCTTCCTCGTAGGGCTGCAAGCGATCCCGCGGCACTTGTACGAGGCCGCCGAGGTCGATGGTGCGGGGCGCTGGATGCGGTTTCGCCACATAACCTGGCCGCTGCTGACCCCAATCACATTCTTTATCCTGGTAACGTCAACGATCGGCAGTCTACAGGGCGCGTTCGATCAGGTGTACGTGATGACCCAGGGCGGCCCCGGCTACTCGACCTATACGAACTCCTTCTATCTCTACACCCAGGCCTTCAGATACTTCCACTATGGTTACGCCGCTGCGTACGCCTGGGTTGTGTTTCTCGTAATAGCCTTGGCGACCGGGCTTCAGTTTCGGTTCCTCGCACGCCGCGTGAATTATGACTTCGGCTGATCATGCCACTGGTCGTCGGGGCCGTCGCCGGGCTCAGCGGTTCGCGCGCGTGGGGGTGGGCTACGGAGCGCTCATTCTGCTGGCCGTGCTGGCGTTGACCCCATTCCTGTGGACGATCTCGACGTCCCTGAAGAACATTGATGAGGTGTTTGTCTACCCGCCGCAGTGGCTTCCGCACCACTTCAAGTGGGCGAACTACACAACGCTTTGGAACGAACTGCCGCTGGGACGCTGGATCTGGAACTCCTCGTACATTGTGGTGCTCGCGGTCGCTGGGAAGGTCGTGCTTGCGTCGACTGCTGCGTTTGCGTTCGCGCGTCTGCGATTCCCCGGCCGCGATCTGATCTTCTACGCGTTTCTGTCGGCCCTGATGATTCCTTGGGAGGTGACCCTGATTCCGGGGTTCGTTCTTATGCGCCAGCTGGGCTGGATCGACACGCACTATGCGCTGATCGTGCCGTCGATGGGCGACGTCTTCGGCGTGTTCCTGCTCCGCCAGTCTTTCATGTCGATCCCACGCGAACTAGAGGACGCTGCGCGGATTGACGGAGCAAGCCATTTTATGGTCTACCGCAAGGTTATTTTGCCGCTGTCGATTCCGGCGCTGGCCGTTGTCGCCGTCCTGGGATTCATGTCCGTGTGGAACTCATTCATCTGGCCGCTGATTATGCTGAACACGACAAGCAAGTACACGCTGCCCGTCGGCTTGCAGTTGCTCAACTCCCAACATGGCACGGATTGGACTGTTCTCATGGCGGGCGACGTGATCTCGCTGATTCCGGTGGTTTTTGTCTACCTAGCTGCGCAGAAGTACTTTGTCGAAGGCATAACCCTGACAGGGCTCAAGGGATGAGTCGGTCCTTGCAGCTTGGCGGGACGGTGAGGAGTCGCGACCCCGGCTGGGAACCTACGGTGGCTTGCGGGATGGTGGCTGCGTGAAACTCGGTGTGTTCACGGCCCTGTATGGCGATCTAGAGTTCAGCGCGGTGCTCGACAAGCTCGCCGGCATGGGTGTGGATGCCGTCGAGGTCGGGACTGGGAACTATCCCGGGAGCCACCACTGCGATCCTGGCCGTCTGTTGGAGGACCGCTCGCTCGCTCTGGGGTTCAAACAGGCGGTGGAGGATCGCGGAATGATCATCAGCGCTTTGTCCCAGCACGGCAACCCACTGCACCCCGATGCGAGCCGAGCGGCGCTCGCGCACGCCACGTGGGTGAAAACGGCGGAGCTCGCCGAGCTGCTCGAGATACCGGTAGTCAACGGCTTTTCGGGGTGTCCGGGCGACCACCCGGGGGCGCGTTGGCCGAACTGGGTGACGTGCCCGTGGCCGGATGACTATCTTGAGATTTTGCGCTGGCAGTGGGAAGAGGTGGCTGTGCCGTATTGGTCGTCGCAAGCGGAGCTGGCGCGCCGGCGAGGGATCCGGATAGCACTTGAGCTTCATCCCGGATTCCTCGTGTACCATCCCGACTCGCTGCTGCGGCTGCGAGACGCGACCGGCCCAGAGATCGGCGCGAACCTCGATCCCAGTCACCTATTCTGGCAAGGCATCGACCCCGTGCAGGCGATCAGACTGCTGGGAGCCCGGGACGCGATCTTCCATTTCCATGCCAAGGACACCTACATCGACCGCGCGAACGTCGCGCGCACGGGCGTGTTGGATACCAAACCTTATGGCGAGGTGCTCGATCGGAGTTGGACGTTTCGGACCGTCGGCTACGGGCAGGATGAGAAGATCTGGCGAGACATCGTGTCCGCGCTGCGAGCCGTCGGCTATGACTACGTCGTGTCGATCGAGCACGAGGATCCGCTGATGTCGCGTGACGAAGGCCTGGGTAAGGCTGTCTCGCTGCTGCGCTCGGTGCTGCTCACAGAGCCAACGTCAGGCAGGTTTTGGGCGTGAGGAATCTCGATGGCTGAAATCACCTTCGAGGGCGTGAGTAAGGTCTATGACGATGGCACCGAAGCGGTACTCGACTTCGACTTGCAGATCCCGCACGGCACGTTCATGGTGTTGGTCGGGCCGAGTGGCTGCGGGAAGACCACGGCGCTTCGGATGGTGGCCGGCCTCGAAGAGATCACGGCGGGCACGATCAGGCTCGGGGATCGTGTCATCAATGACGTTCAGCCGAAAAACCGTGACCTTGCCATGGTCTTTCAAAACTACGCGCTTTACCCGCACATGTCTGTCTACGACAATATCGCCTTTGGCCTTCGGTTGCGGAAGATCCCGGGGCGGGAGGTCAGGACGCAGGTCGAGAAGGCCGCCGCAACCCTGGGCCTTTCTGACCTGCTGAAGAAAAAGCCACGCCACTTGTCGGGGGGCCAGCGCCAGCGAGTCGCGATGGGAAGGGCGATCGTTCGTGACCCAAAGGCGTTCCTCATGGACGAGCCGCTGTCTAACTTGGACGCCAAACTCCGCGTTCAGATGCGCGCCGAAATCGCGCGCATCCAACGCGACCTTGGGGTCACCACCATCTACGTCACCCACGACCAGACCGAGGCAATGACCATGGGTGACCAGGTGGCCGTCATGAGGGACGGACTGCTCCAACAGGTGGGGACACCGCAGGACGTCTACGCCCACCCGCGAAACCTGTTCTCCGCGGGCTTCATCGGCTCGCCCGCAATGAACCTGATCGAAGCACGGCTCGTCCAACGAGCCGGGGAGCTAACCGTTGAGTTCGCGGATACTCGGCTGCGACTCGACGACCGCCCCGGCAACCACTCCCAGTTAGCCAGCTTTGTGGGCCGCTCGATCGTGCTGGGAATCCGGCCCGAGGACATGGAAGACGCCGCCCTTATCGGCGAAGCACCGGCCGACCGACGAATCGGCGCCCGAGTCGACCTGTGCGAGGTGGTGGGCCCCGAGGTCTACCTGCACTTCACGGTCGACGCCCCGCCAGCACTGACCGACGACACGCGAGCACTCGCGGCCGAAACGGGCGACGAGGCGGTGGAAGCGTTGGAACACCAAGCAGGCGGAAAGCACAGCGCCTTCGTGGCTCGCGTCAACCGCCGAACGGCCGCGCGCGAGGGCGCAAACGTCGAACTGCTCATCGACACAGCCGCGCTTCACTTTTTCGACCCGCAGACAGGAAACGCTCTTTCTTGACACGAGGACCAGCCAACAGCAGGCACACCTGCGGATGTATTTCGAACTTCGTGATCATGTTGCTGGGCCTGGCAGCGGCGGCGTGCGGCGGAACCGGCAGCGCTCAAGCGCCAACCTATCGTAACCCCGTCTTCGTGCACGATGCGCCGGACCCGACGATTATCCACGCAAACGGCGCCTACTACGCATACACGACACAGAGCGTGTACCTCAACCTACTCAACATCCCGATCCTCCAGTCCCGCGACCTGGTTCATTGGCGATTGGTCGGCGACGCGTTCCCGCACTACCCAGCCTGGGTGCTGGGGGGGCCGGCGGGCGACATGTGGGCGCCTCACATCGTGCGACTGCAAGGCCGGTACCTGCTCTACTACGCCGGTCGGCGTGCGAGCGTGGGGGACATGGCGATCGGCGTTGGAACGGCCGACTCGCCTGTAGGACCGTTCCATGATCTGGGTCACCCGTTGCTCACTAAGAGCCCTGGGCAGCCCCCGTACACCGCCCTCGACCCTTTCGTGATGCGCGTGCCAAGCGGCCGTGTGTACCTGTACTACGGGTCGGACTCCCAGCCAATTCGCGTTGTGGGCCTTTCACGCGACGGCCTTCATGTGATAGGCAACCCGCAGCCGCTGGTGTACCCGGTCGGAGGCAACGGGAGATACTCTGGCCTCGTCGAGGGGGCGTGGGTGCTTCCCCACGCGGGCTGGTATTACCTCATGTACTCCGTGGGAGACTGTTGCTCCCAACAGGCCAACTATTCCGTGTTCGTCTCACGGTCTCGGTCGCCGCTTGGCCCATTTACATCGGATCCACAAAACCCGATCCTTATGGCAAACCACAAGTTCTGGGCGGTCGGGCATAATGCGACCATCACCGACCAGGCCGGCGTTGACTGGATCGTGTATCACGCCCGCATCCGCGGGAACTTCAGCGACGATCGATACCTCATGCTTGATCGCATCGACTGGGCGGACGGTTGGCCGGTGATAAACGACCGTCACGGACCGTCGACCACCCCTCGCACAGCCCCAACAACCCGATGAAGGCTGGCCTCGTAGCCGGCGAACAAATGGGGTATTCGCCACCGGGAAGCCGTGGAGCGAGTGCGCGATTCGGTTCCCGCCGCAGCGCCCCACAAAATATGGCCTGGGCGTCCAGCCGGCGAGACGCGTGTGCTTACTTGAACGGGCGGCGTGGCGCGTCGCCGAGTGCGGCGGCTAAACTGGTGCTCTGATGCGAGTGCTGGTGACAGGCGCGGCGGGAAACTTGGGGCGGGTGGTGCTGCCGGCCCTAGTGGAAGCCGGCCACGATCCCGTCGCGTTCGACCAGCGCTCGTTCGGGACGCAGCATCCTATGATCGAGGGAGACCTGCGCGACGTGGGCGCCGTTCGCCGAGCGGTGGACGGGGTCGATGCGATCGTGCACGGGGCGGCACTGCACGGCGTCCACCTGCGCGGCCATCCCCCGCGGGAGTTCTGGGACGTCAACGCTACCGGAACGTTCAACGTCTTCGAAGCGGCTCGGGAGGAGGGCATCCGGCGAGTTGTGCTTTCGAGCACGATGGGTGTCTATGGCGAGAGCCTGCGGCGTACTGCGTCGGCGTTCGCAACGACAAGTGAGGACGACCCGCTGCTTCCCACCGACGTCTACGGGCTCTCGAAGCTGCTCTGCGAGCAGATGGGCGCTCACTACGCCCGGGTACACGGAGTCGTCACCGTCGCCCTCCGCTTCGGGATGTACGTGCCCGACAGCTTCCTTCGCTATGGCTTCCGGCTGTTGTTCGGCGGCGTTGACGACCGTGACGTCGCCGACGCCGTGGTGCGCTCGCTCACCTATGTGCCGCCGGCTGGGTTCGACGCCTTCGATGTAATGGCCCACGTCCCCTTCACGCGCGCGGAAGCGGCACTGATGGCATCCGATCCGGCGAGTTTAATTGAACGCCACTGGCCAGGCGCGGTTGCGCTTGCCCAGGAGCGCGGCGCCGATATTCGATCGCTGATCTGGGGGGAGACGCTGTGGCCGATCGACAAGGCGCGCCTCACGCTAGGCTGGACCCCGCGGCACAACTTCGGCGAGTTCGTGGAGGCGTGGCGGGCGCGAGACGAGAGCTACTATCCCTTCGCCGGCTTGCCGCAGTGGGGAGTGTGAGACTGCGGCAGGCGTGGTGACCGCATAGCGGGTCGCCGCAGGATCAGCCTTGACGGGAGCTGGCGGTTCCGTGTGGTCGGCGAGGACCGCACCCGCGAGATCACCGTGCCCGGGGCGTGGCAGGCGCAGTTTGACGACCTGCGACTGCATGCCGGGAGAGCGCGGTACGAGCGTGAGGTGGAGATACCCGACGGCTGGATGGACGCGACGGTGCGCCTCTGCTTCGGCGCCGTGGAGTACTCGTGTGTGGTCTCCGTCAACCGCCACGACGCCGGCCGCCACGAAGGCGGGTACCTACCCTTCTGCCTAGACGTAACCGGCCTCTTGCATCGCGGTCGAAACACCATCGAAGTCGACGTCGACGACCCCGGCCCCGAGACGACCGGTCAGACTGCGTTTGCGGACGTACCCCATGGTAAGCAGAGCTGGTACGGACCGCTGGGGGGGATCTGGCAAAGCGTCTGGATCGAGGCGCTACCGGAGGCCTGGATCGATCAGGTACGTGTCCAGGCCGATCCCCACACCGGGCACCTGCTCGTCTCACCAACGCTGGCAGGCGACCCTGGCCGACGCCAAGTAGAACTCTGCGTCACCGCCCCGTCCGGTACCGCAAGCTGGACGACGGAGGTCGCGGCAGGTAGCGACCTTGCCGTCGACGTCGGCACGCCAGAGCGGTGGCATCCAGGATCTCCGCGGCTTTACCGAGTCGACCTGCGGCTCGGCGACGATCACGTGACAGCCGAGACCGGTTTTCGCTCAGTGACGACCGAGAACGGGCTGGTACTCATAAACGACCGGCCCGTGTACCTGCGGGGGGCACTCGACCAAGACTATTACCTGGGCGGCATTAGCACGCCGCCGTCCGACGATCTGCGGCGACAGCAGCTGCTTCGCGCTGGCGAGCTGGGCGTGAACCTGCTGCGCTGCCACATCAAGGTCCCCGATCCGCGGTACCTTTGGTGGGCCGATCGGATGGGCATGTTGGTGTGGGCTGAACTGCCGAACGCCGGCCGCCTAAGCGAGGACGCTCGCCGTGCCCTGAGGCTTACTCTCGCGGGGATGGTCGCGCGTGACGATCACCATCCCTCCATCGTGGTCTGGTCGATCATGAACGAGAGTTGGGGTATCGACCTCGCCGGCGATCCGGAGCACCGCCGCTGGCTCGCAGACACGTTCATGTGGGCCAAGCAGCTCGATCCGACCCGCCTGTGGGTCGACAACTCGGCCTGCCAGGGGAACTTCCACGTCCGCTCCGACCTAAACGACTTCCACTGGTATCGGGCTGTGCCAGACGGCGCGGCGGACTGGTCGGCGTGGACGGCGGGATGGGTCTCCGATCCAGCGGCGAGCTGGAGCCCGCATGGCGACGCCGAGCGGCGCGGGGACGAGCCGCTGATCTTGTCCGAGTTTGGAACCTGGGGGCTGCCAGACGTCGACGGGCTGCGTGATGACTTTGGTGCGGAGCCGTGGTGGTTCGACAGCGGGTCGGGCTGGGGTGAGGGCGTGGTTGTGCCCCGCGGTGTGGTTGAGCGGTTCCATGAGTGGCGCCTGGACGAGGTGTTCGGCTCGTGGCGCGAGTTCGTGGCCGAGAGCCAGCGTCATCAGGGAGAGGGCCTCAGCTACCAGATCCGCGACCTTCGCCGACACCCCGAGATCGCCGGCTACGTGATCACGGAGTTCACCGACGTGCACTGGGAGTGCAACGGGCTGCTTGACATGGCTCGAAACCCGAAGGAGTTCCACCATCGCCTGCCGGGAGTAAACGCCGAGGACGTGGCGGTTGCATGGCCGTCGAGCTACCACTTCAGCGAGGGCGAGCCGCTTACCGTCGACATTTCGGTGTCGCACTTCTCCCAGCGAGACCTCGACCGGTTCCGAGTGAAGGTATCGCTCGACGGGCAGCAGGTTCATGAGCTGCTTGGCGGGGTGCTTCCGGCCGGGCGCACGGTCGCGCTCGGCCGTGTTGAGGTTCTCGCACCGAGGGCCGGACATGAGCCCGAACGTTGTGACCTTGAGGTGGTCTTGCTCGACCGGCACGGCCGGCTGGTCAACCGTGACAGCCTGTCGCTGGTCGCCCTCACCTCGCCGCCCCCGGTTGATCCGAATGGCGCGGCGATCGTTCGCTCGAGGCTGGACGAGCAGACGATCGGGCATCTCGAAGCTGGGGGCCGAGCAGTGATCGTGGCAGGCAGCGCGGACGCGGTTCCAAGCGGGCTCGGCCTTGAACTTCATCGACGGGAAGGGAGCCGATGGTCGGGCGACTGGGCCCAAGGGCTGGGGTTCGTGCGGCCTGCTGTCTCGGCCGGACTGGGGATCGGGCCACGGGTCGATCTCACGTTCGGGGGGGTGGCGCCGCAGCACGTGCTGGATGGCGTGGGACCTGAGCACGCCCAGGACATGCTCGGCGGTCTCTACCTGGGATGGATCCACAACATGGCTGGCACCGTTGTTGCCTTTCGCTGCGGCCGGGGGGCTGGGATCGTGACGACGTTTCGCCTCCTCAGCGAGGACGCTCTCGGCCGGCATGTGCTGGCGCGGCTCGTTGCACTCGTCAGCGACGAGGGTTTTCGGCCCGAGCTGGAACTTGCTACGGGGGGCCAGCGGCCGCGAGGAGTTTGAACGGCTCGACCAGCCGGGAGGGCACGCGGCTGAGGTCACCTGCGGCCGTCCTGCGCAGATCATAGAGCCCCATTCTGCAGATGTAGGAGTCTGGATCGAGCGTCCCCTTGCGCCACCGCCAGTCGAATAGGCAGTACAGCGGCCACCACGTGTACCCGACCACCGGGACGCCGGCCGCGCGGGCGTCCCGCACACCCTGAACAGACTCGTGGAGCCATCGTTCACGTCGCCACGCCGGCGCCCGGTCACTCGTCTCGGTGACCATTACGGGCACCGCGAAACGGGCGTGGAAGCGCTGAAGCAGGTCGTGAACATCGGCGCCGGAGCCTCGCCGACGCCGAATCACCGGCTGGCCGTCGGTACCCGAACTGACTGTGCCGCTAGACAGGTGGGGGTAGTAGTTGATGCCCATCACGTCGATGCGCTGGGGATGAGAGCGGTGCCACTGAAGTTGGGACTCCTCCGCGCCCAGTGATAGCAGCTGCTCCGTGCTCGGGTGTTCTGATCCGACCTCGCCGAGCACGATCTCGGTGGGCAGGAAATGTCGGAGCCAGTTCGCCTCGACGATCGGCTCCATCTGTGGGTCGTCGGTCTGCAGGTGGCTAGTCGCCTCGACCTGCACGATCACCGGATCGGGGTGGACGCCCCGGATCGCCTCGATCGTTCGCGACATCCCCTCGCAGAGCTTCACGAGCACGCGCACATAGCCGCTCGCGCCGCGCAGATTCGGAGGCCACGTTCCGTTTTGGCCGCAGAATATGGCGTTGACCACGGGTTCGTTGAGCGGCGTGTACATTCGAACCAGCGACCCGTATCGAGTGGCGAACGCGGCGGCGTAGGCCGCCACACGCCGTCCATAGTCAGGATTGAGGAAGGTGCCATCCAGCCACGTCGGGCATCCATAGTGCACAAGGTCGACGATCGGGGCGATGCCAAGCTCGGCCATTCGAGCGAGCACCCGGTCGGTGAACTCCCAGTCAAACCGGCCGGGATCGGGCTCGGTCCGATACCAGGGAACGCCCCACCGCATCGCGGTAACGCCGAGTGACGCCGCGAGGTCGAAGTCGGCACGCCAGAAACGGTAGTGCTGGGTCAGCTCGTACTCGTCGAGTATCCGTCCGGTGCGAGGATGTGGCTGGGCGATAAACGTGTCCTCGATGCCGACAGCCCACGTGAATTGGCCGAGGCCGGCGAGCATCACATCATGCCCCGCAACCGTCGCGCGACATCAGACAGCACCTGCCGCGGATCGCCCCGTATGCCGCACTCCATCGCCATCACCCCGGTGAATCCAACGTCATTCAGCGCCGCGAGCGCTGCGGCGAAGTCGATGTGCCCGGTGCCGGGATGGGCGCGGCCGGAGTCCGCGAGATGAACGTGCCCGACCCGCTCGCCGCACTGGCGAATCGCGTCGGCGAGGTCGTCCTCCTCGATGTTCATGTGGAACAGATCCGCCATCACCTTGATCGAACCGTGCTCCAACTCGTCGCACAGCTCCGCCGCCTGGGCAAGGCGATTCAGCATGTGATCCTCGTAGCGGTTAAGCGGTTCGAGATACAGCAGCACGCCCTCGGATGCGGCGTGCCTGGCCAGCGCTTCCAGCCCCTCCAACAACACCTCTCGATCATGCTCGGGCGAGCGCGGCGATCGAAACGGCGGCAACGCGTCTGAGTACATTCCGAACGAGGCCGGCGTGATCGCCCCCTCGCCACCAACCTCGGCAATCGTCGACAGCAGTGACTTCATGTTCGCGATCGCGTCACGCCGACGATCGGCGTCGAAGTCGCCGATGAAGTGATCCATGATCACACATACCGTCGGCATGGGAACGCCCGCATCGCGGGCCCGTCGGAGCTCGCCGATTCGTCCCTTGAATGCCAGATCGCCGCGCCCGTGAAGTTCGATGCCATCAAAGCCCGCCGCCGATAGCAGCTGCCACTTTTCCTCGAGCGTATCGCCCGGTATCAGGTGCTCCTGGCAGGCGAGCCTCACGACACCGTGCCAAAGTCGAGCACAACCTGCACCGTGTCGGCCTGCCGCTCGTCCAGCAGCCTGAAGGCGGCGGCCGCGTCCGCTGCCGCGATCACGTGCGAGATCAAGGGTCTCAGATCGAGCCGTCCTTCGGCTTGGAGCCGCATCACGGTTTGCTGCAGACGCAGCTCGTTCCAGCGATGGTCAAGCGACGGGTTGATGCCTGAGATCTGCGAACACACGACCTGGATCCGGTTGTGGTGGAATTCCTCACCCAGGAATAGACCGGCCGCGCCGCCCTGGAAGAACCCAGACGCGACTACCCGCGAGTTGTACGCAGTCGACCGGATTGCCTCGTTCAGCGCGCTTGCAGCCCCGGAAAACTCGATCGACACGTCCGCGCCGACGTCAGCGCTCAGCGCGCGGATGGCCTCGGCCGGGGACACGCGGCCGAAGTCGACCACGTGTGCCGCGCCCAGCTGCTCGGCCAACCGCAACCGTGGCTCGATGCCGTCAACAGCGACCACCCTACCCCCGTTGAGGCCGGCGAGCGCAGTCGCGATCAGCCCGGGCGGGCCCTGGCCGAACACGGCGACCAACTCCCCGACGTGGATGTCGGCATCCAGGATCGCGTTGAGCGCTATCGCGCCGATCTGGGAGAAGATGCCCAGGATCGAACCCAGGTCGGCCGGCATCACGCGCCGTGCCGCCCAGGCCGCGGGTGCAACGTGCTCGCTTCGGTGGCCCCACGCTCCCCAGACGCGGTCGCCGACAGCGACGCCCTGCGCGTCGGCCCCGGTCTCCACGATCTCTCCGACCTCCTCGTAGCCCCAGCCGTCGATCGGATATTCGAAAGAAACATCCTCGTCGAGGAACAGTCGCCTGGAGCTGTCCCAGCGCTTGGCAAGGTACGGGTTGGATCCGCGATAGGCGGTCAACTCGGTGCCCGCGGAGATGCCGGAGTACAGCGTCCGCAGGCGCACCTGGTCGGCAGCCAGCGCCCTGCTCGGCTCCTCGACCAACACGGCCACCCGCGGCCCTTCGAACCGAACGACGGTCGGCATCAGCCCGCGACACCAGTCAACGTGATGCCCCCCACCAAGTCCCTCCGTCACGCGGGATCAGGTAACGGTCGATCCGCGTCCGCACGAGCAGGAAGCCGCAAATCAGCGTCATTTTCCAGGGGTCAGCGCCGGCAGACCGGCGCTCAGATGCTCAATGGGTTTCCGGGAAGGCGAACGATGGGCCCAGTTGTACCACTTCAGGTTCGACCGGGTCAAGAACGCCGGCATTACACCGAGACCGGTCGCCCTTCCTGGAACGACCGCCCGGCAGCTACGGACAACTCGAGCGCGCGACGCCCGTCGCGGCCGCTCACCGGCGGGGGCTTCCCGTCGCGCACGGCTTCAACGAACGCAACGACGTGACGGTCGATGGTGTGCCAGAAGTCCCGACGCTCGGCATCGAATAGCCCCGGCCGCCACTCGCGATACTCCGCATCGTCGTGCCGGTACAGGCGCACCGCATCGATCACGTTGTCGACGATTACCCCGCCACCGGTGGCCCGGTATTCGAACACCTGCGCGTGCGGATGGGCGTAGGAGCTATCCCAACTGCCGAGCACGTTTCCGATCGCGCCGGTTTGAAAGCGGACGCTGATCGAAGCGCTCGTCCACACCCCGATCTTGTGCGGATCGGACATCATCGCCGTCAACTCGGCGATTTCGCCTCCGAACAGGCGTAGCAGGTCGAAGCTGTGGCCCTGGGTCTCCTTCAGCATGCAGAGCGGATCGGCCAGCTCCTTGTAGAGATCTCCGGCAAACCTCACTGCGACGTACGCCGCCGGACCGAGCTTCGCTTCGCGCACGAACTCGATCGCCCGCCGAAACGGTTCCGAGAATCGGTGGTTGAAGTTGACTCCCAGCACGGCGCCCGACTCATCCGCCGCGCCGACTATTGCGTCCGCCTGCTCGAGCGACAGTGCAATCGGCTTTTCGCACAGCACGTGCACCCCCGCCCGGAGCGCCGCAATCGCCGGGTCGGTGTGCTCGCCGTTGCCGGTCGCGACGCACACGAGGTCAGGCGTGGCCCGCCCAAGCAGCTGGTTGACACCGAGGTAGACGGGAACCCGGTGAGCGGCCGCCAGTTGCTCGGCCCGGTGCGGGGTGCGTGCGCAGATGCCGACCAACTCGATGTCTGGGTGGGCTGCCAGCGCACGCGCGTGGATGCTCCCCACAAACCCCGCTCCTATCACCGCGGCGCGGATGCTCACGGCAGCACCAGCACCTTGCCGGTGTCGCCGCCGAAGAACGCTTGGTAGCCGACCTGTACGTCGTCCAGCGAGTAGCGGTGCGTCAAAAGCGGCCCGGGATCCAACCGGCCCGCTTGCACCAGTTCAAGGCTCTCGTGAAACGACCTCAGCGGAAAGTACTCGGAGCCGATCACTGCCCGCTCGAGCTGAATCAGGTCCGCAGAAGTCTGCAGCGCGAGCGGTTCGCGCGAGTGAGCGACGATGACCACGCGGCCGTCGGGGCCCGCTAGCTCGAGCGCCATGCGCTGGGTCTCGGGCCGGCCGGCGGCTTCGATCACAATCGCGCAGCCGTCGGGCACCTGCTCACGGATCACCTGCACCGGATCGGCCGAGCGGCCATCCACCACCACCGCGCCCAGTGCCTCTGCCAGCCGCAGCCGATAGGGCACGACATCGAACGCATGCACAGAGCGGGCACCCAAAGCGCACGCGACGGCGATCGCACCGATTCCGATCGGGCCGCAGCCCGCGACCGCCACGTCTGCGCCGGCTACGTCTCGGCCGGCTCGGCGCAGGGCGTGCAGCGTCGTGCCGAAGAGATCGAGCAGCGCCGTTGCTGCAGCCAGCTCGATGTCCGCCGGAACCGGAAGAAAGCAGTGCGCGGGCACGCAAACCATCTCGGCCAGCCCGCCGTTCTGGGTGAAGCCGATCATGGCCCGACGGCTCAGGCACGTGTTCGGGCTGCCGGCGATGCATGCCCGGCACGCGGCGCAGTAGTCGACCAGATACACGACACCGCGATCGCCAGCCGCGACGTCGTGCACGTCCTCACCTGTACTGATCACAGTGCCGGCGATCTCGTGCCCTGGGATCACGGCGCTGCCGTGGTGATATGCGTCGCGGTCACTGCCGCACAGCGCGTTTGCGTGGACACGCAGGAGGATGTCTTGCGGGCCCGCTGTGGGAATCTCTACCTGCACAACGCTGACGCGGGCGCCGCCGTGAAACCGAGCCGCACGCATGGTCCCGGTCGCGGACATCAGAAGCGCGGTGTCGCCAGAGAGCGTGACACCGCGCCAGTCTACAACGGCCAGCTGTCGAGTCACGGCCGCCCGGCGTACCCCGCCGTCGACCCGTTCCCGCCAGACGCGAATGATCAGATATACCTGTGCAGAGGATCGGCCTGCAGGACGCGTGAGAGCACAGATCGTTCCTGCCGAAGGACTCGGCCGCTACGGCATGCGACCGGTCAGCTGAGCCGGCAGGCGCCGTCCCCAGCTTGGACAACGTCCCATCGCAGAGGTTTCGAATCACCACTGCGATCGGCGAATCGGTGCAGGACACTGCCCACGAATCGCCTCGCGTCGTCGTTCGGCACCAGTGCAACGATCGCTCCGCCGAAACCGGCGCCAGTCATCCGCGCCGCAACCGCGCCATCTTCATAGCTGAGCGACACCAACAGATCAAGGCGCTGTGTTGTGACCTCGAAATCGTCACGCAGTGATCGGTGGCTTTGCAGGAACAGATCGCCGAGAAGATCATTGCGGCCGGCGCGCAGCGCAGCCACCGTGTCCAGCACACGGCGGTTCTCCGACTCGACATGGCGCAACCGGCGCGACGTGGTGTCGTCCATGTCTCCCGCCAGCCCGCACTCGACCTCGCGTCGCCTATCGGCATATCCGGAGCTGGCAAGCTCACGCCGCTCACCCGAACCGACGATTGCGATCGCCAACTCCGCCGGCAGTTCGACATGCTCGTAAGACAAGCTCGCACAGTCGAGGAAAAGCGCATGCTGCCGCCGGCCGAGCACGATCGCGGCTTGATCCATCACGCCGCACGGAACCCCGACCGCTCGCCATTCGGCCCTCTGACATAGAAGGGCCAGATCGATCGTCGGGAGTGCGAACTCCGCCACGTCGCACAGGGCAAGTGCGAGGCAGACCTCAAGCGCGGCTGATGACGAGAGTCCTATTCCATCGGGGAGATCGGAGCGCAGCCATCCCTCCAGGCCAACGGGCGGCCGGCCGGCGAGCGCCAGTTCCTGCGCGACCGCCGCCGCATAACGTCCCCAATTGTCGGTCTCGCCCTGGCCGTCCGCTGTAAGCACGACCCGCTCGCCACCACGGTCGCTTCGCAGGCTGATCCGCTCGGCCGACGACCCGCAAAGGGTGATCCCGCGATCGATCGCGCACGGCAACACGAAGCCGCCCGAGTAGTCGGTGTGCTCACCGATCAGGTTCACCCGCCCCGGGGCGTAGTACGTCCGCTGACCGGTCACATCCGAGACCGACGGCCCGGCCTCACCTGGCGGCGTTCTCTCGATCGGCGATAGCGACCCATTCGCCGCCGCGGTCGGCCTCGAGGATCGCCTCGACCGTCAGCATCACCCGATCTGCGTCGGCGAAGCTCGCTACGCGGCTGGAGCGCAGATCGCCCCCGCCGTGCGCGACGACCTGCTCGGTGAACTCGGTCATCAAGTTGGCCAGCGCATCCGGCCACCCCTCCTGGTGTCCCGCTGGATAGTGGGTCAGCGCCGCCGCGACCGGATCAAGCAGCGCCGAATCGCGCAGCAGTTCCTCGTTCGGGCGATCGCGATGGCCGATCCAAAGCCGGTTCGGCTCCTCCTGGTTCCAGGCAATCGACGAGTCAGATGTGTCGACCTCAAACGTCAGCCGGTTTCGCATGCCAGGACTGACCTGGGACACGGTGAACACGCCCGGACAGCCACCATCAAGCTCAAACATGACGGTAGCGAAATCCTCGGTCGCGACAGCCAGATGATCCTCTGCGTCGCCGCTACCGCGCTGAAAGGTCTGCACCGAGCCGGCCGGGCGCCAGCGCACATCGTGCAGCCGCCCGAGCCGGGCGTAGACGCGGATCATGCGCCGACCGCTGATGTGCTGCACTAAATCGATCCAATGCGAGCCGATATCTCCGACAACGCGGGACGCGCCCGAGCGCGACGGCAGCAAGCGCCAGTTCCAATCGTCTGCGTAAAGCAACCAATCCTGCAAGTAGCCACCGCGAATCATGTGCGGCCGGCCGTTGGCGAGCATCGCCCGCGCCTGCGCCACCAGCGGGAAAAAGCGATAGTTGAAGCAGACCCCGGTGACCACATTCGAGTCGGCCGCAAGCTCCACCAACCGACCCGTCTCCCCGCCGTCCATCGCCAGTGGTTTCTCCACCAGCACGTGCTTTCCGGCGACCAGTCCCGCCTCGGTGATCTCCGCGTGCAGGTAGTTGGGCGTACAGATATCGATCACATCAACGTCGGGGTCGTCGAGCACCGAGCGGTAGTCGCCGCTGGCCCCGGACACGCCCAGCCGCTGGGCGGCAGCGCGGGCGCTCTCGTCGCTGGTTCCGACCACCGCCACCACCTCGGCGCCCGGCACCCTGTGCAGCGCCTCCACGTGCGCCGCGCCCGCGAACCCGGCACCCACCACCGCGAACCTGACTTTTGACCGATCCAAAGAGAACCCCATACTAGCCATTTCGGGGGAGGTCAGACCCGGCGGCGAGGTAGGTGTGCGCTGGGTCTTACCGGTTGTATCGACACCCACGTGAAGCCCTTAGCAGGCAGGTTTCTTCGCTTTTGGGAAGACCTGGAATTGCAGGAGTCCGGTCTGCAACGGGCCGAGGCGCTAGCCAGGCCGGCCGCCAGGGACCAAAGATTCGCCGCTTCGGCTGGCCTTTCGTCCCCCGGCCAAAGGAACGTTCGAGTCGCCTCTACGATCCCTCCGACCGGCTTCAGTGTACTGAGCTGCCCCAAGCGGCGCAGGGAGAACCTACGCCTCTCCGTGTCCGGTGTCAAGCCGGTGGCGAGGAGCAGAACGGGCGTGTATGCCACACCCCCCGCGTCCAAGTGAAGATGAGCCGGCTGTCGGCCGAGCCGCGGGTTGACGCGCGGCTCGGCCGATCTCGATTCTAGACGGCTGCACAGTCCGCCCGATTGACGGCGGTCATGGCTGGTTCTCGACCCTGCCGATGTACCGCATCACGGCGGCCCAATCCTCGCAACCGAGATTGGTCGGCTTGTCGTCATCGTGCAGGATGGTGGTCAAGAACCGCGCGAACTCCTTCTCGTCCGCGTCCGGGTCGCGGCGAGCGAGTTCCCCCGCCCGGCGAAGCGCGAGATGCGCGACGCTGGCCCACTCCTCGGCGGCCGTCCGGCGATCCTCCGAGAACCCTTCAACGATCCGGTCGAATGCATCGTCGCCGCTCATACGAGACCGCCCTGGCTCAACGGCGGTCGCGACTCGAGGGTTGCCTTCCACGTCGCGACCGCCGCGGCCAGTTCCTCTAGGGCATGGTCGACCGCTGCGATGGTGGCGTACGCGACGCCATCACCCGGTTCCGTGTTGCGGAAGCCGTACATGTCGTCCTCTAGGCATGCCCGGCCAAGGAGTAGCGCGGTTCGGACGAGGACGTCTCGGATCGGCTCGACCACCTTGCCGTGGGTACCGTAGAGCGATTCCGTGACCATGAACTCGGCCGCCTCGAACCGGGGGGCGCTGTTGCCGATGTTCTCGGCGACGAGGATGATCTCGCCGATCGCGTTGCCAGCCGAGGCGGGCGAGTTCCCGAGCGTCTCGGTGGCCCACTTGGTGACGTCCTCCCCGCTGAGCGCCATCGCTGCGACGGATGGAGTAGTACCCATCACCGGCCCCCGGCCGCGGCGCGGCTCATGACGGGCCACCGTCACCTTCGGACGGCACGCCCCGAGCAGCAGCGAACGCGTCGAACGAGTCCGCTTCGATCATCGCGATGGCCCGCTCGAGTTGCCGTTGTGCCCATCGCAGCTTCGCGACGGTCACCGCCGCGGCGCCGCCGCGGGTGTCGCTGTCCTCGCCGAGATCGCCAGCGGTGAGTTCGGCACCTCTCAGGAGTTGCACGGTGGCGTCGCGGATCGCCACCACCGCCGGTGACGCCCCGCTGAACTCGTCGATGCCAAGCAGGATGTACGCCGAGTCCCACCGCTCGTCGTCTGGTGGGATCACATTCCACTGCTTGACCATCTCACCGAGCAAGTAGTCGCGGCAGTCTCGAGTCGCCCAGCCATGAAGTGTCTGGAGTTCCGCCACGCGGCCGGGCGTCCCCGCTGAAACCCGCGGGGCAGGTGGACACTACACCCGCCGAGTAGCGCGCGCCACGTACTCGGCGTGCGTCCTTCGTTCGTCCCGGAGACGGCCGATCAGGTCATCCTAGGTCCACACTAGGCCCACGCGGCAGAAAACCCCTGCACGTAGTATCCACAAATCGACCCGCATGGATTGGAGCGAAACCCTGTATTTGAGCGCCATTGGGGGTGTTTGCTGGCTGCATCGGAGTGCCGAAGGTGGGAGTCGAACCCACACGACCTTGCGGCCGGCGGATTTTGAGTCCGCTGCGTCTACCGTTCCGCCACTTCGGCATGGGCGAATCTGCATCGGATCCTACAGATCGCAGCGGCCCGGCTTTGGCAAACCGCTCTTGATAGGGTAGAACCCGCGCATGACAGGCACGGCGCAAGGCAAGGGTGGCTCCCGATCGAGCGTGCTCGATCACAGCTTCGGCGCGGGGCCTTCGCTCACGGTGGGGGTGGAGGAGGAGTACATGTTGATGGACGCCGTCAGCTTCGACCTCGTCTCCGGCGTCGAGCAGCTGCTGGACGAGGCGTCGCGCAGCGAGTTCGCCGACCAGCTGAAGCCGGAGCTGATGCAGTGCGTGCTCGAATCAGGCACCGTGGTCTGCAAGACGGTGGGCGAGGCCGCCGCGGATCTGCGGCACATGCGGGCGTGGGTGGCCGAGCACGCCCGGGCTCACGGGATGCGGCTGGGCTCGGCCGGCACGCACCCGTTCTCGCTCTACGAGCATCAGAAGATCACCGCCCGTGACCGCTACCGGGCGCTGGTGGAGATGCTCCAGTACATCGCCCGCCGGGAGCTCGTGTTCGGGATGCACGTGCACGTGGCCGTGCCCAGCCCGGAAGCGTGTCTGGCGGTCATGGAGGGCGTGCTGATCGAGCTGCCGGTGCTGATGGCGCTCTCCACCAACTCCCCGTTCTGGCGCGGCGAGCGAACCGGCCTCGCGTCCACCCGGGCGGCCATCTTCGCCGCCTTCCCGCGCAGTGGCCTGCCGCCCAAGTTCGAGGACTATCAGGATTACGCGGATGCGGTCGGGTTCATGGAGGCCACCGGTGCGATCGGCGACTACACCCACCTGTGGTGGGACGTGCGTCCGCACCCGCGGTTCGGCACGCTCGAGATCCGGGTCATGGACGTGCAGACCCGGGTCGAGGACGCCGTTGCGCTGGCGGCCTACATCCAGTGCCTCGTCAAGCTGCTGGTCGACCAGTTCGAGGCCGGCGAGCCGGTGCTCAGCTTCCACCGCATGCTGCTGGCCGAGAACAAATGGCAGGCCGCCCGCTACGGGCTCGATGCGCCGCTGATGGACCTGTCGGCGACCAAGCGCGTGAAGGTGCCGGCGCGCACGCTGGCTCGCCGGCACCTCAAGCAGCTGCGGCCCGTCGCGCGCGAGCTCGGCTGCTCCGAGGAGCTGGCTCGAATCGACTGGATCGTCGCCAACGGCACCAGCGCCGAGCGCCAGCTGCAGGTGCACAACGCCAACTTCGACCTGGTCGAGGTGGCCGAGGAGATCGCCTCGGCCAGCGAGACGGTGTAGCTCAGCGGCTTCGCGCCGCCCGCCAGACCGACGCCGAGAGCACCCCGAAAACCGCCGCCGGCAGCACCCACCAGGCGCTGACATGGGCGTGCACGAGGCCCACGGTGGCGCCCAGGGCCGCGACCACCACCACCGCCACCCGCCAGTCGTCGCCGACCACGAAATGCCAGACGAAGACCGCAAGCCGGGTCACGCGACGGCTCCCAGCGGCCGGTGGAGGCCGCGCAGCAGGCGCACCAGCGCCAGCGACAAGGCGATGGTGAAGCCGAGCACGCCGACCAGCGCCAGCTCGCCGCCGGGCCAGTGCACCCCTGCGCCCTCGCCGCCCCAGAACGTGCCGAACGTGGTCAGCATCACCCCGACGGCGAACTTCATGGTGTTCTCGGGCACCTGCGAGAGCGGCGCTCGAGCGGCGGCGCCGGCCGCCACCACCAGCACCAGCGCCGCGCTCGCCCCAGCCGCGGCGAGCCAGATGCTGCCCTGCGTGGTGCCGAAGGTGAGCACGATGAACGCCACCTCGAGCCCCTCCAGGAGCACGCCCTTGAACGAGATCAGAAGCGCGTAGTGGTCGAGTCGGCCGCGGGCGCCGCCCGCGGTGCGGGCCAGCTCGGCCTCCCGGTGGAAGATTTCCCGTTCGTCGTGCAGGGCCAGCCATCCGCTGGCCCGCAGGATCGCCTTTCGCAGCCACTGCAGCCCGAACACCAGCAGCAGCCCGCCGACCACCAACCGCAGCGTGTCCAGCGGGACCAGCCGCAGGGCGGGGCCGAGCGCGGCCACGATCACGCCCAGCGTGACCAGCGCCGCGGCCGCCCCGGTGAGCGACGAGCGCCAGTCGCGGGTGACCCCCATCGCCAGCACGATCGTGAGCGCCTCGACCATCTCGACGCCGCTGGCCAGGAAGCTCGCCAGCACCAGGAATACGGCACTCATGCCGCCATGGTAATCCTTGGCGGCGGTTAGACTTGCCCCTCCCGATCCACGCCCGAAGGAGCACGATGGATAAGCAGGAAGTCCTCGAGCGCTGCCGGCGCGACAACGTCGCGTTCGTCCGGCTGCAGTTCACGGAGCCGTACGGCGCCGTCAAGAACGTCTCGATCCCCGTGGAGGAGCTCGAGAAAGCGCTCGACAACGAGCTGATGTTCGACGGCTCGTCGATCCGGGGCTTCAAGCGCATCGAGCAGTCGGACATGTACTTCCTGCCCGACCCGGCCACGTACGCGCTGTTGCCGTGGCGAGGCACCGACGACGCGCGTACCGCGCGGCTGATCTGCGACGTGGCCGATCCCGACATGCAGCCGTTCGCCGGCGACCCGCGTTCGAACCTCAAGCGCGTGCTGCAGAAGGCCGCCGACCTGGGGTACACAATGAACGTCGGGCCTGAGGCCGAGTTCTTCCTCTTCCGCACCGACGCCGACGGCAACCCGACCGTCGATCCGCACGACGCGGCCACCTACTTCGACGTCGCCCCGGTCGACCGCGGAGAGGACTGCCGGCGCGACATCGAGGTCACGCTGCAGAAGATGGGCTTCCATCTGGAGGCGGCCCACCACGAGGTGGCGATCGGCCAGCACGAGATCGACTTTCGCCATGGCGACGCTCTGAGCACGGCCGACAACCTGATCACCTTCCGCATGGTGGTGAAGGTGATCGCCGCCCAGCACGGCATGCACGCCACCTTCATGGCCAAGCCGATCCACGGCGAGAACGGCTCGGGCATGCACATCAACCAGTCGCTTGCACGCGGCGACGAGAACGCGTTCCTGGACGAGTCCGACGAGCTCAAGCTGAGCAAGGAGTGCCGTTCCTACATCGCCGGCATCCTCAAGCATCTGCCGGCGATCACGGCGGTCGCCAATCCGACGGTCAACAGCTACAAGCGGCTGCTGCCCGGGTACGAGGCGCCTGTCTACATCGCCTGGTCGCCCGGCAACCGTTCGGCGGCGATTCGGGTGCCGGCCAAGCGCGGGCGCTCGACGCGGATCGAGCTGCGCACGCCCGACCCCACCGCCAACCCCTACCTGGCGCTGGCCTGCATGCTCGAGGCGGGCCTTTCGGGCATCACCGACGGCTTGGTGCCCGCCGAGCCGGTCAACCGCAACATCTACGACCTCACCGAGGAGGAGTCCGCGGCGCTTGGCATCACCAGCCTGCCGCACGATCTCTCGCACGCCCTGGACAAGCTGGAGGCCGACGAGGTCATGCGCACGGCGCTCGGCGACCACATCTTCACCGAGTACCTGCGGCTCAAGCGTGGTGAGTGGGCGGCCTACAACGAGCAGGTGCACAAGTGGGAGCTCGACCAGTACATGGACCGCTTCTGACGCGCGGCGGCGCGGAGCGTTGGCGCGTGTCAGCCGCTCAGCGGCGGGTGCGATGCCGTGCGCGACCGCGCGGGTTGGGCAGCGTGCGCCGGATCACGTGCACCGGGCGGGCGGCGCGGCGGGCGGCGGCCGCCGGTCGCGGCAGCGCCGGAATGCCGCTCAGTGTCGGCACGAGGATGGCCGCTCCGGTGAGTGCGATGGCGGCGGCGGCGAGGTACACACCCTGGACGCCGAGCAGGGCGATCAGCGGCGCCGCCAGCGCGAAGGAGGCGGCCATCGATCCCAGCACGACCGCGTCGAGGGCGGCCGAGACACGTGACCGGATGTGGTCGGGCGTTCGCCGCTGGATGATGTTCTGGGCGGCGACCACGCCGAAGGCGTCGAACAGCCCGGCCACCATCATGCCGGCCAGCACCGGCCAGAAGGTGGGGGTGAGGCCGACCACCGCAAACCCGAAGCCGATCGCCGCGCAGCCGCCGGCCACCGCCGCCCGCTCGACCCCGGTCGAGATCCGCCGGCCCAGCAGGGCGCCGACCACGCCGCCGCCGTCCCAGAAGACGGCGATCAGGCCGTAGCCGATCGAGCCGACGCCGAACTCGCGTGCCAGGGGCACCTCGGCCACGATCACCGGGCCGATGCCGATCATCACCAGCGCCCAGGCCACGGTCAAAAGCCGCAGCCAGCGGTCGTTCCACAACTGCCGGAACCCCTCCATGCGGCCGCCCATCGCGTCGGGCCGCTGCTCGTCGCGCAGCCGTCCGCGCACGCCGTGGGTGAGCATGGCCGAGATCAGCAGGATCGCCGCGGCCGCCGCGAACACGCCGGTCGCGCCGATCACCGCGAGCAGTGCGCCGCCGATCCCGGGACCGAGCATGAACCCGGCGCTCTTGAAGGCGCCGGTGAGACTGTTGGCGCCGGTCAGATCCTCATCCGAGACGAGGTTCGGCACCGCTCCCGCGACCGCGGCGGAGAGTGCGCCCTGGGTCGCTGCCGCCGCCACCATGACGCCGATGATCGCCAGCGTGAGCCCGTACCAGGCCAGCACCGCGCAGACCGCAAAGCCGAGCGCTGCCAGCACCGCTGACACCATCACCACGCGCCGGCGGTCGTGCCGGTCGCCGATGTTCCCGGCCCACGGGGAGACCGCCGTCGACACCCCGAACACGCCCAGCATGGCGGCCGACACCAGCCATGCCGAGTGCCCGTGGGCGAACAGCGCCCAGATCAGGGCGGTCATTGCGGCGCCACGCCCGGCGAAGGCCAGCCCTTGGCTGGCCGCGAGGCGAAGCACCGCGGTATTTGAGGATCGCATGGTCATGGTTCTGTGTCGGACCGGTCAGGTCGGGTGGTGAGGCGCGAAGTCGAGCCCGAGCAGCGGCGTTTTGGCACGCTGCGCGCAGCCCCGCATGGACGTTATCGGCGGGCTTCGTCTTGAGATTGAACGGGAGCAGTCGAGCGCCTATTCCCGCGCCCGCGGCGCGGTCGCTCAGCGGTAGATCGACGCCGCGTCGGCCGCCAGGTTGCTCGAGGTGCGGGCAACGCCGGTCACCACAGCCGCTTCGGCGACCGCGGTCGCCACCGACTCCACGACCGACTTGTTGAAGACCGAGGGAATCACGTACTCCTCGTGCAACTCGTCCTCGGTGATCACCGAGGCGATCGCCTGTGCCGCGGCCAGGTTCATCGCCTCGTTGATGGTGGTGGCGTACGCCGAGAGCGCACCACGGAAGATGCCGGGAAACGCCAGCACGTTGTTGATCTGGTTGGGGTAGTCGGAGCGGCCGGTTGCCATCACCCGGACGACCGAGTCCTCCACGGCCTCCGGTCGCACCTCGGGGTCGGGGTTTGCCATCGCGAACACGATCGCGCCTTCGGCCATCGCCCGGACGGCGTCCACCGACACGGCGCCGGGCCCGGACAGGCCGAGGAAGACGTCGGCACCCACCAGCGCTTCGTCGGCACTGCCCACGAATCCGCGCGGGTTGGTGTTCTTGGCGTACCACTTCTTGATCGCCGTCAGCCCTTTCTTGCCCGGGTGCAGCGCGCCCTCGCGGTCGCAGCCGACGATGTCGCGCACGCCGGCCTCCATCAGCAGCTTGGACACCGCCACGCCGGCTGCGCCGACGCCGACCAGCACCACGCGCAGGTCGCCCAGATCCTTGCCGACCAGCTTGGCAGCGTTCAGCAGGCCCGCCAGCACCACGACCGCGGTGCCGTGCTGGTCGTCGTGGAAGACCGGGATGTCGAGCTCGCGGCGCAGCCGGCCCTCGATCTCGAAGCAGCGGGGGGCGGCTATGTCCTCCAGGTTGATGCCGCCGAAGCCGGGCGCGATGGCCTTCACGATGGCGATGATCTCATCCGTGTCGGTGGTGTCCAGGCACAGCGGCCAGGCGTCGATGCCGGCAAACTCCTTGAACAGCATCGCCTTGCCCTCCATCACCGGCATCGCCGCCTTGGGGCCGATGTTGCCCAGACCGAGTACGGCGGTGCCGTCCGTGACCACGGCCACCGTGTTTTGCTTGATGGTCAGGCTGCGGGCCTTGTCGGGGTCGGCGTGGATCGCCATACAGACGCGTGCGACGCCCGGCGTGTAGGCCATCGAGAGGTCGTCGCGCGTCTTCACCGGCACCTTGTTGCGGACCTCGATCTTGCCGCCCAGATGCATCAGGAAGGTGCGGTCGGACACGTGCACGATCGACACGCCCTCGACCTCGCGCACCGCGTCGACGATCTTCTGACCGTGGTCGGCGTCGCCCGCCGCCACGGTGATGTCGCGGATCGTCGACTGCTTGCTGACGCGCACCAGGTCGATCGCGCCGAGGTCGCCGTCGGCGGCGTCGATGGCGTGCGCCACGAGAGCGAACGAGCCGCGTCCGGACGGGATCTCGATCCGCATGGTGAGGCTGTAGGACGCTGACGGGTTGAGTGCTGCCATGCTCGGCGAAGCCTATCCCGTGGACGCGTCCGTAAGTACCGCCACCGGCACACAGGCTGGGCGTGGTTCGTCAGGCGGATATCGCCTGTGGCCGGCTTCGCTCGGATACCCTGTCACCCACGCATGGCGACCCTCAATCAGACCGCGCCCAAGGACATCGACCTCGATGACGGGCCGGCCAGGCGCTGCGACGTCTTTCTGGTGGATGGAAACGGGCTCGCCTACCGCGCCTTCTACGCGCTTCCGGAGGAGCTGCAGACGGTTGACGGCCAGCCCACCAATGCTCTTCTGGGCACCGCCAACATGCTCATGAAGCTCCTGGTGGACTACCGGCCGCAGACGGTACTGGTGGCCTGGGACGAGCGGCCGACCGCTCGGTTGGAACTGGCGCCCGACTACAAGGCTCATCGCAAGCCGACACCCGAGCTGCTCAAACAGCAGCAGCCCTTCTTCGAGCCGCTAGTGCAGGCGTTCGGGTACCGCAACGTGCGCGCCTCGGGCATGGAGGCCGACGACGTGATCGGTACGCTCGCCCGTCGCTTCGAGGAGGCCGGGCACCGCGTCTGCGTCGTCTCCACCGACCGCGATGCCTTCCAGTTGGCCTCGGACAACGTGTGCATCATGATGACCCCGCGCGGGGTGGCCGACGTGGTCGTGTACACGCCCGAGCGGATCCGCCAGCGGTACGGCATCGGTCCCGAACTGGTGCCCGATTTCATCGGCTTCAAGGGCGATACGTCGGACAACGTCAAGGGCGTGCCCGGAATCGGTGACAAGACCGCCGCCGAGCTGCTGCTGCAGTTCGGCAGCATGGACGGTGTGTACGCCAACCTGGCCGCCGTGTCGGGCGACAAGCGCCGGCAGTCGCTGCACGACGCCGAGCAGGACGCGCGCAAGTCTCGCGAGCTTGCGACCATCAACACCGCTGTCGACCTCGACATCGACCTCGAGCAGGTGGCGGTCGACCAGCCCGATCGCTCCAGCATGGCCGAGCTCTTTCGCCGGCTCGAGTTCCGCGCGCTGCTCAAGCGCGTCGACGAGCTGCACGAGGCGCTGCCCGGCGTCGAGCCGGCCCGTGGCCCGGCGACCGCCGTGGGTTGGCGCGAGGGCACCGTTGCCGATATCGCTGGCCTGCCGCACGAGCTGGGATTGGGCGCGGCCGGTGACCGCTTCGCGCTGCTCGGTGACCAGACGGACGCCGTCGTGGTCTCGGCGTCCGCGTCCGAGGTGGTGGGTGCGCTCCGCGATCGGCGGGTGATCGTGCACGGCGTCAAGATCCCCGGGCTGCTCCCGGCCGGCGATACGGCGATCGCCGCGTACCTGCTCGATCCGGGCCGGGCCGGGTACGAGATCGACGACCTGGCGCAGGAGGCCGGCCTCGATCTGCAGGTGGCGGCCGACGAGGAGACGGCGGCGATGGTGCGATCAGCCGCGACCGCAGTTCGCCTCCACGCGGGGCTGGTCGGGCGGCTGGCCGAGCGCGAGATGACCGGCCTGTACGAGCAGATCGAGCTGCCGCTGGTTCCGGTGCTGGCCGACATGCAGGCGGTCGGGATCAGAGTGGACACCTACCGGTTGGCCGAGATCGCCGCCAAGCTCGAGGATCAGGTGGACGAGCTGGAGCAGCGCGCGCACGAGCTGGCCGGCGGCGCCTTCACGCTCGGCTCGCCCAGGCAGTTGGGCGAAGTGCTGTTCGAGCGTCTGGGGCTGCCGGCCGATCGCAAGGGCAAGACCGGGTACTCAACCGATGCCCGCGTGCTGGCCAAGATCCGCGACCTGCACCCGATCGTGGACGTGATCGAGGCCTGGCGCGAACAGTCCAAGCTGCTGAACACCTACCTGCAGCCGCTGCCGGAGCAGATCGATCCCGCCGACGGGCGCTTGCACACCACCTTCAGCCAGACCACCGCAGCCACCGGGCGGCTGTCGTCGATCCGGCCCAACCTGCAGAACATCCCGGTGCGCACGCCGGTGGGCCGGGAGATCAGAGGCGCATTCGTGGCCGACGAGGGGTACACGCTGTTGTCGGCGGACTACTCGCAGGTGGAGCTTCGGATCCTCGCCCACCTGTCGGACGAGCCGGCGCTGCGCGACGCCTTCGCGCGCGGCGAGGACATCCACCGGGTGACCGCCTCCGAAGTGCTCGGCAAGCCGGCCGGCGAGCTCACCCGGGACGAGCGAAACCGTGCCAAGGCCGTCAACTTCGGCATCATCTACGGCATCAGCGCGTTCGGCCTGTCCGAGCAGCTGTCGATCCCCAAGGACGAGGCCCAGGCGTACATCGACACGTATCTGGCGCGCTTCCCACGCGTCAACGAGTTCATGGGCCGGACGATCGCGGCGGCCAAGGAGTGCGGCTATGTGACCACCCTGTTCGGCCGCCGGCGCCCGATCCCCGAGCTGCGGGCGTCCAATTATCAGACCCGCAGCCTGGGCGAGCGGCTGGCCGTGAACACGGTCATGCAGGGCAGCGCCGCCGACATCATCAAGGTGGCGATGATCAACTGCCACCGCCGTCTGCGCGACGAGGGCCGGCGGTCGCGGCTGGTGCTCCAGATCCACGACGAGCTGCTGTTCGAGGTGGCCGACGGGGAGTTGGGAGCGCTGCGCTCGATGGTGACGCATGAGATGACCGCCGCCTACCCGCTCGATCCGCCGCTGGACGTCGACACCGGCTCCGGGGCGACCTGGCTGGACGCCAAGTGAGCGGCTGGAGCCAGATCGAAGGCACGCTGCACCTGGTGGCCGCGCGCAACGGAGACGAGGACGGCAGCTTCCTGTGGATCGCCGCCGGCGAGTTGCGCGAGGCGCTGACGGCGGAGCTCTTCCTACCAGCCGTCGCACCCGACCGGCTGGACGGTGCGATGGGGGTGGCCGTGGGCTCGATCCGCGGCGTGGACGGTGAGCGCACGGGGCATGTCAAGCTCCAGTTCGGACGGGTCGGCGACGGCCGCGGTGTGGTCTCGGCCACCGGCGACGGCATCGACGCGGACATCAGCTTCGAGGTTCGTCAGCATCCACCCAGCGGCGGCTTCTGCGCTCACTGCGGTGCCGAGCGCACGGTCGACGTGATGTCCGTGATCACCCCTCCCGACGGCGGCGTGATCTGCGCCCCCGCCTCTCCCTGCGCCGAATGCGGTCGCTGAGCAGGGCGATCGTCGGGGCGCTGCTGGTGCTGCCCGCATCGGGCTGCCTGGGCTCGAGCGCGCCGCCGCCCCCTCCGCCGCCGGCGTGTGCCCACCTCGCCCGGCCGTCGGTGGCGCTCGCGATCCGGCTGTCGATCGTCCCCGGCCGGGCACGGGCGCTGTGCATCGCACGCCAGTACTCGGCGGTGTTTGCGACCGGCCGCTGGGGCACGTTGCCGACGACCATGAGGGCCGAGAATCCAAACCTGCTGTTGTGGCAGCAGCGCTCGCTGCTCTACGCCTGCAACGGATGCCCGACGGCCGTCTTCAGCCTCGACTGGATGCGCCGGTACCGCCCGGAGTGGATCCTGCACACCGCCGACGGGCTGGAGATCCACCCCCTCGGCGACCCGCAGATGGTGCTGGTCGACTTCGCCAACATCAACTACCAGGCATTGTGGGCCGATCGGGTCGACGCCGCCCTCGCGCGCGGCGGCTGGACCGGCGTGGAGGTGATGGATGCCGGAAACGCACCCGGCTGGGACGGCAGCCCGATCGACCACACCGCCGGCGCCAACTTGGGCAAGCCGATCACCGAAGTGCTACGCCGCACCTACCTCGAGCAGGCCCTGTCGGTGACGCATGCGCCGATCCTGGCAGCGGGGTTCCGGGTGGCGGTTCGGAACACGCCGCCGACCGTGATCGATCCGCGCGAGATCCTCGGCGCCAACGCGGTCGATGTCGACCAGGGTTTCGCAGGCCTGGCCGGCGTGGAGTGGACGCAACTCTTCCGGTACTTCGACACCGCCCTGCTCAACCGTGCTGGTCCGGTGGTGTGGGACGACACCGTCGGCCTCGATCCCTCCCGGCGGGTGTACGGGTTCGCCAGCTACCTGCTCGTGGCGGGCACCCAGTGGACGGCCTACGGCGCGCCCGGGGACGCCTCGGACCCGCTCTACCGGCTGCCGCTGGGAACGCTGGACGACGGGCCGCCTCCGCAGTTGGTGGACGGGGCCTGGGTGCGGGTGTTCACCGGTGGCACCGCGGCGGTCGATCCGGGCTCGCTGCCGGCCACTGTGCAGATCAACGGTCGACCTGTCGTCCTGCAGCCGGAGACCGCGATGATCGTCGCCGGAAGTAGGAGATTGACCGGCTCGGCGACCGGCTGATCACGCCCTCCAGACCGGGCTGATCGCCTTGCCGCCGGGCCACACAACGGACTGTATACTGCGTTGTCGCTTGCCTGCCCAAGTGGTGGGCCGCTGCGTGGAACCTGTCCCCGAGGAAACGACTGACCTTCTCAATGCCTTTGACCGATCAGCAACACGACGACGCCCTCGACACATGGATGATCGAGGTCGACGGTGTGCTCGTCCCCGACTACGACCGCACGCTCACGAATTTCAACGAGGGAGACGTCGTCTCCGGGCACGTCGTCCGTGTCGACAAGGACGAGATCCTGGTCGACATCGGCTACAAGTCCGAGGGCGTCATCCCGATCGCCGAGCTGTCGATCCGGCGCTCGGTGAACCCTGACGACGAGGTCAAGATCGGGGACGAGATCGACGCCTTGGTGCTCCAGAAAGAGGACGCTGACGGTCGCCTGATCCTGTCCAAGAAGCGCGCCCGGTTCGAGAAGGCCTGGAAGCGCATCGAGGCCGCTGCCGAGAGCGGCGAGCCGGTCGAGGGCCTGGTGATCGAAGTGGTCAAGGGCGGGTTGATCATCGACCTCGGAGTGCGCGGGTTCCTGCCCGCGTCGCTGGTCGACATCCGCCGCGTGCAGGATCTCGAGGAGTACCGGGACCAGACGCTGCGCTGCAAGGTGATCGAGCTCAACCGCAGCCGCAACAACGTCGTGCTGTCGCGCCGGGCGGTGCTCGAGGAGGAGCGCAAGGAGCAGCGTCAGCAGATCCTCGACCGGCTCTCGCCGGGCGTCGAGGTGGAGGGCGTGATCTCGAACATCGTCGATTTCGGCGCCTTCGTCGACCTGGACGGGATCGACGGTCTGATCCACATCTCAGAGCTGTCGTGGAGCCACGTCAACCATCCGTCGGAAATCCTCGAGATCGGTCAGACGGTGAACGTCAAGGTGCTGGACGTCGACCGTGATCGCCAGCGCATCTCGCTCGGGCTCAAGCAGACCCAGACCGACCCCTGGCAGCGGGTGATCGACGAGTGCAGTCAGAACGACGTGGTCACGGGCCGCATCACCAAGGTGGTCACCTTCGGCGCCTTCGCCGAGATCGTGTCGGGTGTGGAAGGGCTGATCCACATCTCAGAGCTGGCCGAGCATCACGTCGAGAACCCGCGTGAGGTCGTGAACCAAGGCCAGGACGTGAACGTGAAGATCATCGAGATCGACCCGGATCGCCGGCGGCTGTCGTTGTCGCTGCGCCGGGTCGAGCCGGGCGAGCCCGTGAAGACGATCGACATGTCGCTGCCGGGTGCCACCATGTCCACGGTACCGCTCCCTGAGCTGGGCTCGGACGAGGTGTTTGCCGACGTGGAGGCCGAACCCGAGGAGCCGGAGGTCGACGCGGAAGTTCAGGAGCACGAGCCGGAAGCCGTGGACGCCGATCCGGAGGCTGTGGACGCCGATCCGGAGGCTGTGGAGGCTGAACCGGAGGCTGTGGAGGCTGAACCGGAAGTTGTGGAGGCCGAGCCGGAAGCGGTCGTGGAGCCCGAGACCGAGGCCGTTGCGGACGAGCAGCCGGCGGACGCGGAGCCCGAGGCGGAGCAGGCGGCCGTCGAGGAACCTGTCGAGGCCGCCCCAGACGAGGGGTAACCCGGTGCGGCGACCGGTGCAGGTCGTCGGTGTCACCGGCGGAATCGGGGCTGGCAAGTCCGAGGCGCTGCGTATGTTCGCAGAGCACGGAGCGGCCACGCTCTCCAGCGACGCCGTGACCCGTGAGCTGTACCAGCGCGACGACGTGCGGGCGGCGGTCGAGGAGCACTTCGGGTCGGAGGTGGTGGGCCCGGGTGGCGAGGTCGACCGGGCCGCGATCGCCCGACGGGTGTTCGCCGATGCCGGTGAGCGGCGCTGGCTCGAAGGTCTGTTGCTACCGCTGATCTCGGAACGGTTCCAGCGGTGGCGCGAGGCTGAGCTGGGTGCGGGATCCGCGCTTCTGGTGCACGAGGCGCCCACGCTCTTCGAGGCCGGCGTGGAAGACCGCTACGACGCCATCGTGGCCATCACCGCCCCGGCTGGACTGCGTGAGCAGCGGCGGCCGGGGGCGGGCGAGCGCATGGCCCACCAGTTGTCCGAGGAGGAAAAGGCTGCGCGCAGCGACTTCGTGTTTCACAACGACGGCGAGCTGGCCGACCTGGAGCGGTTCGTGGCCGGTGTCGTCGAGCAGATCCGGCGCTCGTGAGGCGGCTGGCGGCAGTGGTCGTGGTGCTGGGCGCGATCAGCGGCGGCGGTTACCTGTACCTGCAGAGTGCACAGCCGTCGTGGTGGTTGCGGATCTGGTACCCGCTGGCTTATCCGGCGGAGATCCGCGGGTACTCAAAGGACTACCACCTCGATCCGGCACTGGTGGCGGCGGTGATCTACGAGGAGTCGCGGTTCCGACCTCAGATCCGGTCAAGCGCCGGTGCGATCGGCCTCATGCAACTGCTGCCGTCGACCGCGCGCGGGATCGCAGTGCGCACCAACGGCAAGCACTTCCGGATTCCGCAGGATCTGTACGTGCCGGATCTGAACATCCGATACGGGTGCTGGTACCTTCGCCACCTGGAACTGAAGTACGGCAACCAGGACCTCGCGCTGGCCGCCTACAACGCCGGCCAGGCCAACGTCGACGCCTGGGTCTCGCGCTCGCCCAAGGGTCAGAAGCCGCTGATCGTCTTCAGCGCGACTCGCAGCTACGTGGCGAACGTCCGGCACGTTCAGGGCCTGTACCGGCGTGCGTACTCAAATGACCTGGGTTACGGATGAGGGTACTTCGCGCACTCCATCACACCGCGAGCGCCGCGATCACCACCCGACCGGCGATCCGACTGGTGCGGGTGACGTTGTAGCCGGCATCCTCGAGCCCTGACTCCAGCGCCAGCGAGGACAGCGGGTAGAGCACCTGGTCGTGGCTGCGCTCGCCCTCGGCGTCCTCGACGTCCAGCGTGTAGATGATCTCCGACGCGGACTGGTAGCGGAAGCGGGCGGTGATCTTGACAACCGGGTCGTCCCGCCATACGGCCGACTTCAGCCGGTCGCCGAAGTCGCGCACCGCGATCATCGCCGCGCCGCCGGGCCGGGTGCACTTGCGCATCTCCGCGAGCGCCTGCCGCACCTGGTCCTGGCGCAGGGCGGGCAGCGCGTTTCCGACCGAGATCACGGCGTCGAAGCGGCGGGTGATCGACGTGTGCAGGCTGAGCGCGTGCGCGACCCGGGTCTCGACGTTGGGCAGCCTGTTGCGGGTGCGCTCGAGCATCGCCGGCGAGGCCTCCGCTGCTGTCACCACCCAACCCAGCCGGGTTGCGGCGTCGGATGCCAGCCCGGTGCCGCAATGTGCGTCCAGGAGGGTGCCGGTGTCGATCGGCAGGTGCCCGGTCATGAACCCCTGTACCGTCGCCACCGCCTTGTCCCAGTCTGCGTAGATCAGGTCATAGTCGGCCGCGACCTGGCGCTGGTCTGCATCGCCGCTCATGCGAAGTGCGCCGCCACCGAGCGCAGCGAGGCGCGAGTTGCACGGGCCATCTTGGGTCGAACGGTCACCAGGTCGACCAGCCGCAGCAACCCGCGCGGCGAGTACTCCAGCGCCAGTTCCACGGTTGACCCCTTGGCGGCGGGGGCGACGGCGATCGTCTGGCGGAAGTCCGAGAAGGGCATCCCGACGCCCTCGACGAGCCTCACCACCGAGCGCGTGGGCGGGGTGTACTCGACGAACTCGCCCACCCAGGACGGAGCGGTTCGGCGACCTCGGAAGTGCACCCGCACGCCGACCGCCGGGCGCTCGGCCTCCAGCCGCACCAGGTCGCTCATGCGATCCCAGTGGCTGCGAGCCTCCGGGTCGTGCAGATACCCGAACACCTCGGGCGGCTTGCCGGCCACGAACGCTGTGTTGCTGATCAGCGTGCTCATCACCGCCGACGATACAGGTCACGGATGATGGTGTTGCGGGTCAACCCGGCGGCGGGTCGCCGGGCAGCCTCGAGTGCATCATCAGATCGACCCGCCGGCCACGCTGCACGCCGTACCCGCGCAGCACCCCCTCGCGGCTGAACCCGCACTTCTCGGCCACCCTGATCGAGGCGGAGTTGTCCGGGTGGGTGGCCAACTCGACGCGCTCGATGCCGAGCGTCGCGAATGCCCAACCGGTGAGCAGCGAGACGGCCCGCGGCATCAGCCCGCGACCGCGGGCTGCCGGTGCGGTGATGTAGCCGACCTCGGCCACACCGTCGCCGTGGCGGGTCAGTCCGATGCTGCCGAGCGGTACGTCCGCAGGCGGTTCCAGCACCGCGAAGGCGATCGACGCGCCGTCGGCCCGCGCCTGCGGCTGACCGGCCAGCCACTCGCGCGCGTCCGACTCGGTGTAGGGGACGGGCACCGTGGTGTAGCGGCCAGAGAGCTCGTCGGAGCAGATGTCCACGATCGCAGGGATGTCCTGCGCGCACCATGCCCGGAGCGTGATCACGCCGTCGCCCAGGGGCGGATCGGGGTGGGCGAGCGCGGTGACCGGGTCGGGCATCGAGGTGTCGGTACCATACGTTCGATGGCCGACCTGCGCGTCTCAGCCGACTACCAGCCGATGGGCGACCAGCCGCGGGCGATCGCCGAGCTGGCTGAGTCGATCCGCCGCGGCGACCGCTTCCAGACGCTGCTCGGCGCCACCGCGACCGGCAAGACGCACACGGTTGCGCGGCTGATCGAGCAGGTGCAGAAACCGACCCTGGTGATCGCCCACAACAAGACGCTGGCGGCCCAGCTGTGCAACGAGTTTCGCGAGTACTTCCCGCACAACGCCGTCGAGTATTTCGTCAGTTACTACGACTACTTCCAGCCCGAGGCCTACCTGCCGTCGTCCGACACGTACATCGAGAAGGACTCCTCGATCAACGACGACATCGACCGCCTGCGCCACGCCGCCACGGCCTGCCTGTTCGCCAGACGCGACGTGGTGATCGTGGCGTCGGTGTCGTGCATCTACGGCATCGGCTCGCCCGAGAGCTATTCGCGGCTGGTGCTGTTCCTGTCGGTCGGCGACGATCGCCCGCGGGAGGCGATCCTGCGCAAGCTGGTCGAGATCCGCTACCAGCGAAACGACGTGGTGCTCGGCCGCGGCCGTTTCCGGGTGCGCGGGGACGTGATCGAGGTGCAGCCTGCCAACATGGAGTCGGCCTACCGCATCAGCCTGTTCGGCGACGAGGTGGAGTCGATCACCCACTTCGACCCGATGACCGGCGAGGTGCTGGCGCGGCTCGAGTACCTGGCGATCTACCCCGCCACCCACTACGCAACCGAGCCTGACCAGATCGAGCGCGCCCTGGCCGGCGTGCGCGCCGAGCTGGGCGAGCGGCTGGGTGAGCTCGAGTCCCAGGGCAAGATGCTGGAGGCGCACCGCCTGCGCTCGCGCACCGAGTACGACATGGAGATGCTGCGCGAGATGGGCTTCTGCAACGGCATCGAGAACTACTCGCGGCACCTCGACGGGCGCGAGCCCGGCACTCCGGGGCACTCGCTGCTCGACTACTTCCCGGACGACTTCATGATCGTGATCGACGAGTCGCACCAGACCGTCCCCCAGATCGGCGGCATGTACGAGGGCGACCGGTCGCGCAAGCAGACGCTGGTGGACTACGGCTTCCGGCTGCCCTCGGCGCTCGACAACCGGCCGCTCCGATTCGACGAGTTCCTGGCTCGCGCTCCGCAGCTGGTGTTCGTGTCGGCGACGCCGGGCGCGTTCGAGCTGACGCGCTCGACCCACATCGCCGAGCAGATCATCCGACCCACCGGGCTGGTCGACCCGGAGGTGGAGGTGCGCCCCACGCGGCGTCAGATCGACGATCTACTGACCGAGATCAAGGCCCGCTCGGAGGCCGGTGAGCGTGTGCTGGTGACGACGCTGACCAAGAAGATGTCCGAGGATCTGACCGACTACCTGCTGGAGTCGGGGGTGCGCACGCGCTACCTGCACTCCGAAGTGGACACCCTGGAGCGGATCAAGATCATCCGCGAGCTGCGCCTGGGCGACTACGACGTGCTGGTTGGAGTGAACTTGCTGCGGGAGGGTCTCGACCTGCCGGAGGTGTCGCTGGTCGCGATCCTGGATGCCGACAAGGAGGGCTTCCTGCGCGGCCAGACCGCGCTCATCCAGACCATCGGCAGGGCCGCCCGGCACGTCAACGGGCGGGTGATCATGTACGCCGACAAGATCACCGAGGCGATCCGCGCCGCGACCGACGAGACCAACCGCCGGCGCGCCATCCAGGTCGCCTACAACGAGGAGCACGGGATCACGCCCGCGTCGATCCGCAAGGGCGTGTCGGACATCGCCGAGTTCCTGTCGATGGACAGCTCACCGAATGTTCCCGGCCGCCGCCGCCGCGGCTCGGAGGTGCGGGGCATGGACCGCGACGAGCTCGAGCGGCTGGTGGTGGAGCTGGAGGAGGAGATGTTCGCCGCGGCGGAGGAGCTCCGCTTCGAATACGCGGCCAAGCTGCGCGACGAGATCAAGGAGCTGCGCCGCGACCTGACGGTGGCTCCGGAGGTTCAGCGCTCGCCGTAGCGGCGCAGCGCCATGCGCACCTGCAGCTGGTGCTGCTCGGCTCGGTACTGCGCGCGGGCGGCGGCGATCTCGGGCTGCCGGTCGGGCTCGTCCGGAGTACCGTGCTCGTCCGCCAGCCTCGTGATCGCGGCCCTGTCCCAGTCACGGATGGAGGTGATCTCGGCGGCGACCCGGTTGCGCAGCGGCGCGGCGTCCACCCGGCGCACCCTGGCCTCGAGTGTGACCGGGCGCTCGCCCAGGCTGATCGTGAGCAGGATCGTGTCGTTGACCGAACAATTCAGCTCGGTCAGGAACGCGGCGCCGGTCTCCGACAGGTCGGCCATCCAGACCTGGAACGTCTGCGGATCGAGTGCGTCGGACTCGATCACGCACACCACCCCGGAGTCGTCCAGGCGGTAGCGCGGCGCCTCTCGGTGGCCGGCTCGCAACTCCATCCCGGCCACACTGAGGTTCAGCATCGTCTGCTGGTTCACCTGGTAGTACGCTCGGTCCACCCGCAGCGTGAAGTCGTGGCCCCCGCCGCTGGAGTCGCGCACCGGCAGCACCAGTTCGATGCCGTCCTGCATCAGCGACTGCGGGCCGTACCCGATCAGCTTGCCGCGGTCGACGTCCGCCAGCAACACGTCGACCTCCCCGGTCTCGCCGGAGAGCATCGTCACACGCGTGGGCAGCGTGGGCACCGACGACAGCAGCGTGGAGAGCGGTTCGTCGTCGTTGATCGGGGACGGCTGAAAGAGCATGCTTCCCGGGTATCGGCAGATCCGGCGCGGGGTTGAACCCCAATCGCGGCGCAGGGAAACGATTGGCACACGGCGAAAGACGCTCTCGCCGATGGCTCGCATCACCCGCCTTGTGTCCGACGACGAGCACGTCCACCTGATCACACGCGAGCACGGCGTGGTGCTGCTGCCCGCCTTTGTGCGCGCGGCGATCGGCGTGGCGGCGCTGGGCGCCGGCGCCTACCTGCTGGCCGGGATCACCCGGTTGGGGCCGGTACGGATCGTGCCGGTGCTGGTGGCCGGCGCGCTTGCGTTCCACGTCATGCTGCGGCTGGTGCGGGTGGTGGCGCGCTGGCATGCGCAGCGACTGGTGATCACCGACCGCCGGCTGCTGCTGGTCACCGGCGGGCTGTCGCGGCGGGTGGCGATCCTTCCGCTGCGTGCAATCGACCAGATCGAGGTGCGCCGGCCGGCGCTGGGCCGGCTGCTCCATTACGGCGGGCTGGCGGTCACCGTGGGCGGTCGGCGGAGGCTGCTGTTCGGGCTGAGCAGGCTACCCGACCCCGATCTCGTTTTCGGCTTGATCATGGGCCTGGACGTGCAGATCCCCGCGTCCGGCGCCGGCCGGTCGGCGGTGCCGCGAACGGTGGCGGTTCCTGCCTCGGTGCGCTGATGACCGGCGAGCACGACGAGCCTTCCAAGCGCTCGGATCGGCTGATCCTCGACGAGGTCACCGAGCAGCTCGATCGCACCTTCAAACTGCTGCGGGGTGACTCCGACCAGGCGGCCGATCTGGCGTTCGCCCAGATCGGCGTCAACACCGTTGCCGAGGCGAGGTTGGTCGCCGAGCTGGCCGACCGTGAGCCACTCGCGCATCCCGACCGGTTCGCCGACGCGCACAGGCTGACCATGCGGGCGCTCGAGGTGCTCGATCGCGAGGGCTTCCGCCACCCGAAGCTGGCGCGGATGTGGGTGCTGACGCCGGTGGCGGAGCGCGGTGTCGAGTACGTCGCCCGCTACGTGGTGCGCAGCCATGTCGCCAACGTCGTGCGCAACCTGGCTCGGCTCTACGCCCGGCGCGAGAGCCAGTCGGAGGTGGCGTCCCCGCAGCGGCGCATGCTGGCGCAGGCCCGGATCCAGGCCGATCGCCTGTCGCTGGGCTACCGCGGCGCGCGCTCGCCGCTGACCGGTGTGCTCGCGGGCGGAGCGGCGATCCCGGTCGTGGCGTCGGTGGGGCGTCGGTTCGGCGCCTTCAGCCCCGGCACCAACAAGGGGGTGTTGGTTGCGGTCGCGCTCGCACTGATACTGGTGTTCGGCGGCCTGGCGTGGATCCTTCTCCAGGGTGCCGGGCTCGCGCACCGGCGCGTGATCGTGATCTCCGGCCGTCCGGTCGAGGTGCTGTGGGAGACGATCGGCAACTGCGGGAATCCGCCGCAGGACGATGGGCGTACGATCGCGGCGATCGCCATCGGGCTGACGGCCGTCGCCTGGTTCGTCGTGCCGCTGGTGTTCGTCGCGGTGCTCTCGCTTGTGCACTGATGGCGACTACCATGCATCCGTCTGCGGGGGTTGGTATGCTCCTCGAATATCGGCGAACATATGTTCGCATCACGGCGGCAGCAAGGGGTGACAGGCGGAGTGGCGCGCGAAGAGATCGTGATCCGGGGGGCCCGGGAGCACAACCTGAAGGACGTGACCGTCGCCATCCCGCGCGACCGGCTGGTGGTGATCACCGGGCTGTCGGGATCGGGTAAGTCGAGCCTGGCCTTCGACACGCTCTACGCGGAGGGCCAGCGCCGCTACGTGGAGTCGCTGTCGGCGTACGCACGCCAGTTCCTGGGGCAGATGGACAAGCCCGATGTGGACTCAATCGAGGGGCTTTCCCCGGCGATCTCGATCGACCAGAAGACGACCACCCGCAACCCGCGCTCGACTGTCGGCACGGTGACGGAGATCTACGACTACCTTCGCCTGCTGTACGCACGGGTCGGCCGCCCGCACTGTCCCAAGTGCGGGCGCGAGATCACCGGGCAGACCGCGGAGCAGATCGTCGAGCAGGTGCTCGCGCTGCCCGAGGGCACGCGATTCACGGTCGACGCGCCGGTGGCGCGTGGGCGCAAGGGCGAGTTCAAGGATCTGTTCGAACAGCTGCGGGCCGACGGCTATACAAGGGTCAAGGTCGACGGCGAGCAGCGCATGCTGGAGGAGCCGATCGAGCTCGACAAGCAGATCCGGCACACGATCTCGGTGGTGGTCGATCGGCTGGCGATGAAGGCCGGTCTGCGCACCCGGCTGACCGACTCGATCGAGACCGGCTTGAGGCTCGCCGAGGGACTGGTCGAGATCGCCGAGGTGGATGGGCCCACGTACACCTACTCCGAGCAGTTCGCCTGCCCCGAGGACGGCATCTCGCTCCCAGAGTTGGCCCCGCGGATCTTCTCGTTCAACTCGCCCCACGGAGCCTGCCCGCGATGCACCGGTCTGGGCATGCAGCGCGAGATCGACCCCGAGCTGGTCGTGCCCGATCCGACGCTCTCGATCGCCCAGGGGGCGCTCGTCCCGTGGACGGTGATCAACGCCAACTTCTACGAGCAGGTGATCAAGGCGATCGCCGACCGCTACGAGATCGACCTCGACAAGCCGTGGGAGGACATGCCCGAATCCCAGCGCGACCTGTTTCTCCACGGCACCGGAGGCGAGAAGCTGTACATCAGCTACCGCAACAGCATGGGCCGCAAGCGAAGCTACACGTTGGCCTTCGAGGGCATCCTGCCCAGCCTCGAGCGCCGCTACCGCGAGACCGACTCGACCTATCAGAAGGAGCGCCTGGAGGAGTACATGGCGCTCAAGCCGTGTCCGGCCTGCCATGGCGCGCGGCTCAAGGACACCAGCCTGGCGGTCACCGTCGGTGGGCTGAACATCGCCGACATGACCCGCCGCTCGGTGACGGCTGCGATCGACTTCGTCAAGGGGCTCGAGTTGACCGCGACCGAGAACGCGATCGGCGCGCGGATCCTCAAGGAGATCACCGAGCGGCTGGCCTTCCTGGACAACGTCGGCGTGGGATATCTCACGCTCGACCGTGCGGCGGCCAGTCTGTCGGGCGGTGAGGCACAGCGGATCCGGCTGGCCACGCAGATCGGCTCCAGCCTGATGGGCGTCCTGTACATCCTCGACGAGCCGTCGATCGGCCTGCACCAGCGTGACAACGCCCGCCTGCTTGGGACGCTCGAGCGACTGCGCGACCTCGGCAACACGGTGATCGTGGTGGAGCACGACGAGGAGACGATGCGGGCGGCTGATCACATCATCGACATGGGGCCGGGAGCCGGTGAGCATGGCGGACGGGTGGTGGCCCAGGGCACCGCCGCCGAGGTGATGGCTGCGTCGGAGTCGCTGACCGGCGCGTACCTGTCCGGCCGTCGGGAGATCCACACCCCCGACCGGCGCATCCACGATGCGGGCTGGTTCGGGGTCACCGGCGCGCACGAGCACAACCTGAAGGACATCGACGTTGAGCTCCCGGTGGGCAAGTTCGTCTGCGTGACCGGGGTGTCGGGGTCAGGCAAGAGCACGCTGGTCAACGAGGTGATCTTCAAGTCGCTCGCCAACCGGCTCAACCGCGCCCGCATGAAGCCCGGCGGCCACCGGCACGTGCACGGCATCGAGGTGTTCGACAAGGTGATCGACATCGACCAGTCGCCGATCGGGCGCACTCCACGTTCCAACCCCGCCACCTACACCGGCCTCTTCGACCACATCCGCGCTCTCTACTCGTCCTCGCCCGAAGCGCGCGCCCGTGGGTACAAGCCGGGACGGTTCTCGTTCAACGTCAAGGGCGGCCGCTGCGAGACGTGTCGCGGCGACGGGACGATCAAGATCGAGATGCACTTCCTGCCCGACGTGTATATCAACTGCGAGGTGTGCCACGGCCGCCGCTACAACCGTGAGACGCTGGAGGTGAAGTTCAAGGGCAGGTCGATCGCCGATGTGCTCGACATGCCGATCGAGGAGGCGCTCGAGTTCTTCGTCAAGATCCCGAAGCTGCGTCGCCGGCTGCAGACGTTGCACGATGTGGGACTCGACTACATGCGGTTGGGGCAGCCGGCAACAACGCTCTCGGGCGGCGAGGCGCAGCGCGTGAAACTGGCAACCGAACTGTCGAAGGTGGCCACCGGCCGGACGCTCTACATCCTCGACGAACCGACCACCGGGCTTCACACGTTCGATATCGAAAAGCTGCTCGACGTGCTCCAGCGTCTGGTCGACGCCGGCAATACCGTGCTGGTGATCGAGCACAACCTCGACGTGATCAAGCAGTCGGACTGGGTGCTCGATCTCGGGCCCGAGGGCGGCGATGCGGGCGGCGTGGTCGTCGCCCAGGGGACGCCGGAGGAGGTGGCGGAGGAGGAGGCCAGCCACACCGGTCACTTCCTGCGGCGGGTGCTGCCCGTCTACCAGGCGGAGCGCGCACTTGCCGGATAGGGCTGTGCCCGAGATGTCGCTCCGGGTGCGGGCCGTGATCGTCGACGACCAGGGCAGGGTGCTGCTCGATCGCACTGCACACGCCGACCGGCGGCCGTTCTACTGGCTCCCGGGTGGTGGGGTGGAGCCGGGTGAGACGACCGCCGAGGCGCTCGAGCGCGAGCTCGTGGAGGAGGCGTCGCTGCGGATCGAGGTCGGCCGGCTGCTGTACGTGAGCGAGAACCTGTTCGTCGAGAGCGGGGACTACCGGCACGAGACCATCCTCTACCGGCTGGCCACCATCGTCGGCAGGGATGAGGCCGCTCCCGTCGACCCGCGTGCACACGAGTGGCACCGCCTCGAAGAGCTGCCGGCGCCGCTCCAGCCGCTCGACGTCGCGCGCGAGCTGGCGTTCGACATCGGCGACGGCTTCCGCCGCCCGGCGCTCCATCTGATCACCGACGAGCGGCCTCGCTGACGCGATGCCCAGGGCCGTGCGCGCGAGAGGCAAGACGATGAAGGACTCCGAGCGGCGTCGGCTTTCGAAGGCCAGTCGCGCGGCTGCGTCCGGTGGCGCGCAGGCGGTGGCCCCGCAGGCCCGCCCAGGGTTTGCGGTGCTGTGGTGCGACGGTGGATCGCGCGGTAACCCAGGGCCGGCTGCGGTCGGCTACCTGATCCACGACCCCGACGGCGCGGAGCTGGCGCGGTCCGCCGAGTCGATCGGCATCGCTACCGCCGGCACCGCCGAGCACCGAGCGCTCAGCGCGGGCCTCGAGGCGGCGCTTGGATTGGGTCTGTCCAAGCTCGAGGTGCGCTCGGACTCGCGGCTGCTGGTCGAGCGCATGCGGGACCGAGCGCCGGTGCGCAACCCGGCCTTGGCCGTCCATCAGCGCCAGGCGGCCGAGTTGGCCACCCGGATCGGGTCGGTCGTCTACCGCTGGGTGCCGCGCGAGCACAACCGTGCCGCCGACGACCTGGTCGCCTCTCTGTTGGGCTCTTCGGCCCGGCAGTCGTCCTAGGGCACAGCGTAGATCTCGCCGGCACGCTCGATCACACGCTTCCTGGGAAGGGCGGTCACGGCTGGACCTTGGATGACCGCTCCGGTGGTCGCGTCGAACTGCGAGCCATGACACGGGCAGTACAGGATCCCGCCCTGGTAGCCGACCTCGCATCCCGCATGCGTGCAGATCGCGCTCATCGCGGTCAGCCCGCCACCCGACTGACGGATCACGATGTCGGTGGATCCGTCCGCCGGATCCTTGTACGTCGCCGCCTGTCCGACCGCAAGACCGCTTGCAGTGCCGACCTTGACCGCGCCGGTGGGGATTGCGGTCGCCGAGCCGGTGGAAGCCGAATCGGACGCACCGGTCGCCGCCTGCGATGCGTGGCGATGGTGGACTTTCAGGTGGGTCGTCGACGCGAGGCCGCTCTCGGGGCTTCGGTAGCCGCCCTTGATGAGCGTCGCGAACCCGGCGACCGCAAGCGTCCCGCCGCCGACCGCCAGCAGGGCTCGCTGCAGGAGCTCGTGGCGGCTGCTGGTCGCAACTGCCGGCCCTCCGTAGACGTGCATCGCGCCCGTCGCGCGACGTGTGGAGGTGGGTCGCCGCAGCCGGTGATCGAGCGCCGGCTGGCCCTGTGCGCCGGCCAGCACGAACGGCAGCCAGGCGAATACGAACACGATGTCGCTGCCCAGGAAGTAGGGCGTCGTGTTCCAGGTTGCGGTCAGAAAGAGCACCAGGTTCAGCGACATCCCTGCCGCGGCCGCGACCCGGGTGAAGAGCCCGGCGGTGACCAGCAGCCCGACGGCGATCTCGACCATCGCCACACCGGCTCCGGCCAGGGTCGGGAAGGGCAGGGCGAACCAGCGAAGCAGGAACCCGAGCGGGGTGCCGGTGGAGAACGCGTGCAGTTGGGTTCCGATGTACGTCGGCGCGCCGGGATGGAAGAACCCCGGGTCGGAGAGCTTCTGATAGCCGGCGTAGACGAAGGTGATGCCGAGGAATACCCGCAGCGGCACCAGCGCCGTGGCCGGCGTCACTCGGGGGGATCGGTTGCCCATCCGCGGCAGGGTAGGGAGGGGCGGTTGGAGCGCGGTTTGCGGATCGGCCGCGGATAGACTCTGCGCCCATGCCGGAGGCCGTGATCCTGTCCGCGGTGCGAACCCCGATCGGCCGCTACGGCGGCGCGCTTGCGTGCCTGCGCCCGGACGACCTCGCGGCGCGGGTGGTTGCAGAGGCGGTGAACCGGGCCGGCGTGCCGGCGGGTGAGATCGAGGACGTCTACCTCGGCTGTGCCAACCAGGCCGGGGAGGACAACCGCAACGTGGCACGCATGGCGGCACTGTTGGCCGGGCTCCCGCAGGCGGTGGCCGGGGTGACCGTGAACCGGCTGTGCGCCTCGGGTCTGTCGGCGGTGGTGGGAGCGTGCCTGGCCGTGCGGGCAGGAGAGGGCGATCTGTTCGTGGCGGGCGGCGTCGAGTCGATGAGCCGTGCGCCACTCGTGCTCGGTAAACCCGATCGGGCGTTTCCGCGCGGCGACCGAACGGCGTACGACTCGACGCTCGGCTGGCGGTTTCCGAACCCGCGGATGGCGGAGATGTTCCCGCTGGAATCGATGGGGGAGACCGGCGAGAACGTGGCCGAGCGCTACGGCGTGAGCCGCCACGATCAGGACGCGTTCGCGCTGGTAAGCCAGCGTCGATGGGCCGCCGCGCAAGCAGCCGGCCGCTTCTCCGACGAACTGCTGCCGGTCGCCGACCTCGCCCACGACGAGCACCCGCGGCCGGACGTGGATGCCGCGAAGCTCGCGGCGCTGCCGGCGGTGTTCCGGGATGGTGGCAGCGTCACCGCGGGCAACTCCAGCGGCATCAACGACGGCGCGGCGGCACTCGTGATCGCCTCTGCGGAACGGGCCGAATCGATGGGCGTGCGCCCGTTGGCGCGGTATGTGGCCGGCGCGGTGGCCGGAGTGGATCCCCGCCTGATGGGTATCGGGCCGGTGCCCGCCACGACCAAGGCGCTGGCCCGGGCCGGGATCGGCGTTGGCGACCTCGACCTGGTCGAACTGAACGAGGCGTTCGCGTCTCAGAGCGTGGCCGTGATCCGCGCTCTCGGGCTCGATCCCGCGCGGGTGAACGTGAACGGCGGTGCGATCGCGCTCGGTCACCCGCTGGGGATGAGCGGGGCGCGGCTCGTCGTCAGCCTTGTGCATGAGCTTCGCCGGCGGGCGGCGCGGTACGGGCTGGCCGCGCTGTGCATCGGAGTCGGGCAGGGACAGGCGGCGGTCTTCGAGCGGGCCGGCTGAAGCGGCCGGTGGTGTTCGGGGGCTGATGCCCCGGCGGTCATGACTCCGCGGGCGTTAGTTGGGGATGTCGACGACGCCGGCCGACACGCCGCCGGTGCGCCGGTACTCCTGCCAGTGCCGGAAGGTCACCAGCGTCAGTTCGCCCTTGAGCTCCCCGCGCACCGCCAGCTGCTCGATCTCCTCCGGTGAGTGCCACTCGGGTGCGCCCAGGATGTCCGGGTCGTTGACCGCGTATGTCGTCTGGCGAGGCTGCCCGCACAGGTAGTTGAGTCGCAGCGAGGTGCCGATCCGGCGTCCCGACTCGTCGTGCTCGTGGACCACCGCCATCCCGATCAGCGTGGCGTTGTTGGAGCCGTAGCCGGTCTCGATCAGCAGGTTGCGGTTGACCGCGTGCTCGGGGAGCTGCAGGTGGCCGTCCTCGTCGTGCGACACCATCCACCCGGTGGGGAAGTTCCATCGGGGCTCCGCCTCGCGGTTCAGCTGGCGCACCATCAGCGCCTCGCCGCCGTGCTCGACGACCGCGCACACCGTCGTGGCCAGGATTTGCTCGTGGGCCTGGCCGGTCAGCTCCGCGGCGGCCGGGGCGGCCATGAAGCCGGACTCGCTGGGGACGACGCCGTCGCTCATGGAGTCAAGCTTACAACTCCGAGGCGCCGATCCCCCACCTCGGTGCACGGCGCCAGGGTCTTCGGCCCCGGTGTCCGGGACCGAAGACAGGCGGCGGCCCGGCTTACGCGGCGATCTGGACGCCGGCGAACAGCCCGTCGGGGTTGAGCAGGATGGCGAGCCGGTCGTCGATCTTGGCGATCGCCTCGACGTAGTCCGTGTCGGCGGTGGGGACGCCGGCCAGTTGGCCGTCCTCGAGCGTCAGCACCTCCTTGACGTCGTCCACGATGACGCCGGCGGTGCCGGCCTCGGTGTCGACGATGACGACCTTGGACGTCTCGTCGTGGTGGACGCTGACGCCGATCCGCTGGGCGAGGTCGCACACCGGGACGATCTTGCCGCGAAGGTTGATCACGCCGCGGATCCACGCGGTCTGCGAGGCCACGCTGCGGGGCTCGGTGTAGCGGATGATCTCCTGCACGCGCTTGATCGGCAGTGCGTACTCCTCGCTGCCGAGCGTGAAGATTACGAGCTGTGAGTGGCTTTCAGAGGCTGACATCTGGTCTCCTGGAACTCCGTGGCTTGCGATGGGAGCGTGGGGGCGGACGTCTCGGCCCGCCCCCAACGCACGGCTATGAGTGGGTCGACACCTTGAACTGGTTGACCAACCGGCCGAGGTCCTCAGCCGCCGCAGCGAGATCGCCCGCCGAACCGGCGATCTGCTGAGCCGACGCGGACGTCTGCTCGGTCAATGCCGAAACCTGCTGGGCCGATGCGGACGACTGCTCCGCGACGGCGGCGATCTCGCCGATGCCGTTCTGCATGATGGTCGCGCTGGCCATGATCTGCTGGGACGTGCCGGCGATCTGCTCGACCCGGGCGCTCATGTCGGCGACCGATACACCGATCTGCAGGAACGCCTCGCGGGCGCCCTCGACGATGGCCACCGCACCCTCGGTGCGCGTCGATCCGTCCTCGACCACCTCGACCACCCGTGCCGTTTCCCGCTGCATCTCCTCGATCAGCTTGGCGATCAGCGCGGCGGCCTCCTGGGACTTCTCGGCGAGCTTGCGAACCTCCTCCGCCACGACGGCGAAGCCACGGCCCTGTTCGCCCGCCCGGGCGGCCTCGATGGCCGCGTTGAGCGCCAGCAGGTTGGTCTGGTCGGCCATCTCGGTGATGGTGCCGACGATGCCGCCGATCTGCTCGCTGCGACCCGAAAGCTCGCGGATCGCCTCGGTGACCGCGGTGCTCGACTCGCTGACGGCCCGGATTGCAGCAGTTGCCTGCTCAGCCGCGCCGACGCCCTCGTCGGCAACCGTGCGCGCCGTCGCGGCGGCATCGGCAGCTTCCTGGGTGCTCTTGGCGCTCTCGGCCACGGCCGAGGTCACGTGCGCGACCGAGTCGGTGGCATCGGCCACCATCGCCACCTGGCGGCTCGATCCCGCGGCCACCTCGCCCACTGAGAGGGCGATGTCGGAGACAGCCCGTCCGGCCTCCTGCGAGGTGGCGGCCATCTCCTGCGCGGAGGCGGTCAGGGTCTCGCTGGTCGCGTTGATCTTGCGATCAGCGCCTCGAGGTTGCCGAGCGTGGTGTTGAGACCTGCGCCCAGTCGGCCCAGCTCGTCGTTGCCGGTGTTCTCCGCGCGGGTGGTCAGGTCACCCTCTGCGGCCTGCTCGGCCACGGTCATCATCGACTGGATCCGGCGCAGGATGTCGCGGGCGACCAGCAGTGCGGCCACCAGCCCGAGCAGCGCGGCGAGCGCAAACCCGATCACCGCCAGCTGGATGCTGGAGGTGACGCTGCTCGAACCGTGCGCTCGAGCGACCGTTGCCGACGCGTCCAGCCCCGTCGCGAGCGCCGTGAGCGCGTCCTGCGAGGGGCCGTCTTGGCCCTTCATGATCGCGTCGCCGGCCTGATAGTCGTAGTCCTGCGGGGTGTGGAGGACAGCCAGCGCGGCGGTGTACTTTGCCAGATAGTTGGCATAGCCGGCGTCGAACTGGCGCAGGTACTTGTCGAACGACGAGTTGTGCAGCTCGGCCAGGTCGGTGCGCAGCACCTTCTCCTGCGCGACGACGATCTTGCCCTGATCGCCGAACTCGCCCGTGTACTTGGTGTAGGACGCGGGATCGGAGCCGCGCAGCAGAATGTCCTTGAGCTTCTGGTGCTGGAACTGGAAATCGGTTCGGAGCACGGCCGCGGCGAGCGCGGTCGCCTCCTGGTTGCCTGCGGTCGCCAGCGTCTGGGACGCGGAATTGATCCGCACCAGCGAGATGCCGGCCGCCGCCGACATCGTCAGGACTGCGACGCCGATCGCGCCCAGGATCTTGGTGCGCACGGTCAGATTTCGAGCAAACGACATGACACTTCTCTCCCCGAGTGGTGTTTGAGCGCACCTGGACCGTCCGGCGCCCACCGAGTGATCGACCCGTAATCCGTTGCCTTTACCGGTTCGCCAGATTCTCCCGGGCGCCACCGCCGGGAGAATGGGCCACCGGTTTCTGAGCATGTCGCTCGAGTCTTCTCATCGACAGGCGCCGGCGGGGTCTGTCGACCTCAGCGGCCAGGCTGACGAGGTGTATGACCTGGCGGACTACCTGCCGCACGCTTCCGGCGAGTGACTGGAGTAGGGGCGTCGAGCCGGCGTCGGAGCGGCACGTCGAACGAGATGCGGGTACCCCGGCCGGGATGAGACTCGACCTCCAATTCCCCTCCGACCACCCGCACGCGCTCGATCATGGTCTCCATGCCGATGTGCAGGTGCCGGTTCGCGCGCTCGAATGGCTCGGCGGGCACGAATCCGCGACCGTCGTCGGCGACCAGCCCGTGCAGGCTGCCACGCCGGCGTTCGATGGTGACCGCGATGTGTCTGGCCCCGGAGTGTCGACGGACGTTGGTGATCGCTTCCTGCACGGTTCGGTACACCAGTTCCTCGACCGGCGCGTCGAACCGTCCGCGGGGCATCTTCACCGTCACGTCCGCGCCGATCTCGCGACCGGCCTCCTCGACCATGGAAGTGATCGCCGGCGCCGGACCCTTGTTGTGCAGCACCGCGGGACGCAGCTCGAAGGTCAGCAGCCGCGTACGCTCGGTCGCGTCGCGGATCGAGGTGCGAGCGCTCTCGAGCAGCTCGAGGACAACCGGCTCCCGGCTGCCAAGAGCCTTGCACGCGCGGTCGAGCGATATCAGCGACGCAGTCATCACCTGCACGGTGTCGTCGTGCAGCGCAGTTGCGATCCGTGCCCGTTCGGCCTGCTCCGCGCGGAGCATCGCGGCCACGATTGCACGCCTGTGCGTCTCAGCATTTGCGATCGACTCGGCCACCAGTCGCTCGGTGACGTCGCGGATCGCGGTGACGGCCAGCGTGCCGGCCTCGGTCTTGATGCTGGACAGGCTGATCTCGGCAGGGAACTCCGAGCCGTCCTTGCGCAGCCCAAAGAGCGGACTCGCTCCGCCCATCGGGCGCGTGTGAGGGTCGTCGAAGTAGCGCCGTCGGTGGCGTTGGTGGGTGCGGTGGAAGCGCTCCGGGACAAGCATGTCCACCTGCTCTCCGAGCAGTTCCTCGCGCGAGTAGCCGAAGACCCGCTGCGTCTGGCGGTTGACGAGCACGATCACGCCCTCGCGGTCGACGCCGACCATCGCGTCCGGCGCGAGTTCGAGCAGCTGCTCGAACTCGCCCTCCAGGACTCGTTCTGGCGACCTCGACCTCACGGTGATGCCCTACGCCCCCGCTGTCGACAACCCATGGTGCTCAGCCCTGGCCACGAAGCATGACCCAGCTCGGTGTGGCCAAACCGTTTGACAACGTAGCACAGCGTCCGTCGCACCGATGTTCGCACGTCAGGCACCACCGGCCCGGCTCGGGCGATTTTCCGAGCCAGGCCCGATGCGGTGGCTAGTGCTCCGTACCGAAAGTCTTGCACGCCTGGGCGGCTGCAAACCGTCGCCTCGCGGCGTCCTCGGTCGCGTCGATAGCACCACTATCGACGCTCCCTGCGTCCTGGCGATGCTCGGTTTTCGGTCGCCCATTCATCACACGACTTCCGGAACGGAGCACTAGTGGCTGGGAGGATTCCCGAAGCCGTTTTGGGTCGAGGTGACCTGGAACGCGCTGTCGAGCTTGACCGTGACCTGACTGCCGTCGGCCTTGGTCAGGTGCGCCTCGTAGGCTGCGCCCGCCGAGTCGGTCTCGACGCGGATCACGGTCGCCCCGGGGACGGCCGCCAGCGCCGCGGCGCGCGCCCTGGACGCCGTCGTCCCCGTGAGCAACGCCTCACCCGGGCCGTGTGTCACCCGGGCCGGGTTCTGGGCGAACGTGGCGGTGCCGTTCATCGGCCGCGATGTCGACGTCGAGCTGGAGGTGGACTTCGAGGACGAGGTATGCGATGCCGCGCTGGCGATTCCGGCCGCGCCGACCGTGACGGCGGCTGCGACGGCGAGCGTGGTCACCCAGGCTCGCGGACGTGATGTGGACATCGGTATCTCCTTCCGGTTGAGGTGCCTCGTGCGAGGCGGTCAAGGGAAGGATCAACGTCGCGCTTGAGAGCGTTCGTTCAGCGGGCTGGGAGTTTGCCGAGAGTCATGCAGCCGGCTCGCGCACCAGTTCCATCGTCGAGCAGTGGATGCCGCCGCCGCCCTTTTGGATCTCCGCATAGGGGATCGTCACCACCTCGACGCCTCGCCGTTCGAGCGCCTCGCGTGCCCGGGGGTAGCCGTCGCACATCAGCACCCGGCCCGGTCTCAGCGTCAGCGAGTTGATGGCCCACTCCTCGCCGCCGGGACACGGGATCGCGTCGATTCCCTCAGCACGCAGACGCTCGAGGAACCAGTACGGCAGTCCGGCGACGTCGACCAGCGCCTTGTCCACGTCGACCATGCCGATGTGGCCGTCGATGTGGATCGACCAGCCCCCCATCGGCAGCACCAGCAGCTCGATCCCCAGCACGTCGAGCACCTCGCGCAGTTGCCGGGCGCCTTCCTCGTTGCACCGGATCGAGGTGCCGTAGGCCGCGAGCCGCGGCGTGAGCTTGACGAAGCTGCCGCCCTCCAGGAGGCCGGTGCCGTGGATCGTGCGCAGGATCGGCATGCCGAGTCCGGCGACCGCCCGGGCCACCATGCCCTCTTCACCACGACGCATGGCGGGCGCCATCCGGCCGATGATCGCCCCGCCGGGCACGGTGCACAGCGGGTCGCGCGTATAGATCGGCCGCGATAGGTGGGGTGGCGCGGGCCCGGAGACGTGCACGACGTCGATGCCCGCGGCCACCAGAGTCGCCACCAGCCCGGCGTGCTGGCCGCGGACGACGTCGATGTCCGGCGCCTCGCGGGACTCCCAGTACCAGCCTCCGTCAGGGTCGACGAGCGCCTGCGCACGCTCGTTCCAGCACTCCGCTCGGACGCGTCGGTACTCGTCTGCCGGGGCTCGCACGAGCACCCGGCGCAGGCGTCCCACTTCGTCGTGGGCGCCCCACTCGGCGCCCCACACGAGGAGCTGTTGCTGGGAGCTCTCGAACGCTGGATCGGGCTGTGCGGGGCACAGCGAGACCGCATATCCGTCACCGTACGGGTACCCGTCGCTCACCGACCGAGTGTCCCACACACGGCAGCCGGTGCGCGGATCGACGAGGGTAAACTGCGCGATGCGGCAGCGGTGCGAGGTCGCTCGCGAACGATCGCGTGGACACCCCAGTACGGAGGGACGGCATGTCAACGGTCACCGACCACGAAGAGCTCCAGATCGATCGGGCGAACTCGTCAGGGCTGGCGCCCGTGGTGTTCATCCACGGCCTGTGGCTGCTCCCGAGCAGCTGGGAGCGGTGGGCCACGGCCTTCGAGGAGGCCGGCTACACCGCGCTCACACCCGGCTGGCCCGACGATCCTGAGACCGTCGTCGAGGCGAATCAGCACCCGGAGGTGTTCGCTCACAAGACAGTGAGGCAGGTCGCGGATCACTTCGGCGACCTGATCGGCAAGCTGACCAAGAAACCGGCGGTGATCGGCCATTCCTTCGGCGGCCTGCTCGCCCAGATCCTCGCTGGGCGCGGGCTCGTCAAGGCCACGGTTGCGATCGACCCGGCACCGTTTCGTGGGGTGCTGCCGCTGCCGATCTCGGCCCTCAAGTCGTCGGCTCCGGTGCTCGGTAATCCTGCCAACCGCAACCGTGCCGTTCCGCTCACCTACGAGCAGTTCCGCTTCGGCTTCGCCAACGCCGTGAGCGAGGGCGAGGCGAAAGAGTTGTACGACACGTTCGCGGTTCCGGCATCGGGCGCCCCGCTGTTCCAGGCAGCGACGGCCAACCTGAACCCCTGGACCGAGGCGAAGGTGAACAGCAAGAATCCCGATCGGGGCCCGCTCCTCATCATCTCCGGCGAGAAGGATCATACGGTGCCGTGGGCGATCGCGAACGCCTCCTACAAGCGCCAGAAGCGCAACAGCGGCGTCACGGAGATCATCGAGATTCCCAACCGCGGGCACGCCCTCACCATCGACAGCGGTTGGCGCGAGGTCGCCGACACCGCGCTCGCCTTCGTCCAGCGCTACGGCTAGCGAGCGGCCATCCCGCTCAGTCGGGAGATCGACTCGAACCGTCGCGCCTCATGGGCGATCGCGAGCATCTGGCGCGGACCGGGATCACACGCAATCGGTCACGGCTCGAGCACCGTCAAGCTCAGGTGCGATGGCCTCGATCCGCCGGTGAACACCCGCTGGTGGTTGATCATCGTGTTCACCGCGTACCACGGGCTCTCGGCCGTGCCCGGATGCGGCAGGTACAGCGGGAAGTCGCTCGACGCGACCTGCAGGCGAAGTCGGTGGCCCGGCATCAGCCGGTGGCCCGTGTGCCCGAGGTTCACCTCCGCCCACACCCCGTCACCGGGATCGTCGACGGCCAGCTGGCCGTACAGCAGCGCGTGGGCGCCGCCGTCGGGTGTCACATCCACCAGCTTCACGTGCAGGTACATCGACGGCCCGTCGCTCCCCACCGACAGATGGGCGACCACGCGGCCGGTCAGCGTCAGCGGCTTGGTCAGCGGTTCGCCGGTGAAGACGACCACATCGGGCCGCGTTGCGACCTCGGTTTCGTCGGGGTACTCGTAGAGGAATGCAAACGGGTTCTCGATCGTCGACGGCACGAGGTTCTCCGGATCGTGGGCCCAGCCGACCTGGCCGTCAGCCGTCGGCTGGGTTTCGAGCGAACCGGTGTCGCACAGGTAGAGCCTGCGCTCGGTGGCGCCGGGCGGCGGCCAGCTCTGGGACGTGTACCAGCCGTCGTTTCCCAGGTGCCAGTGGACACGTGGCACCGACTCGGGATCGGTTCGTCCACCGAGAAAGGCGTCGAAGAAGTCGAGCGCAGGTGCGATGTAGCGGGGCAGCATCAGCTCGAGGGCGTCGTCGTGCTTGTCGTGGTCGGACGACTCGGGGATCGGCACCGCCTCGAACTGATAGTTCTCGTGGTCGGTCGAGCCGGCGTGCAGATACTGGTACGGCGCGGTCGCCGGATCACTGATCAGGCGCTCGTAGTCGAGCATGTGGGGTGGCGTGATGTTGTCGAACCAGCCGACGCCGTGCAGGGTCGGGATACGCAGCCGGTCGAACGGGTGGCCGCCGGCATAGAGGTCGACAGGCGCCTGCCCGTGCGCCTCCGCCAGCAGTCGGTCGAACGCCGTCGACCGGGCGCCGATCGCGTCGAATCCGCTGTCGAACACCTCGCTCAGCGGGCGGTGTGTCCAGTCCGGCGTCCAGTGGTGCGTCCGCTCGTCCGTCCAGAACTCGGCCAGGTAGTGGGCGCCGTACAGGGGCGTCACGCCGTCCAGCCAGGTGAACAGGTCGGCCACCGTCACGCGCGGCACGATCGCCCGCAGGGCGGGGTGGCCCGAGGCGACCGCGGCCCACTGGGTGAACCCGTAGTACGAGTCGCCCCACATCCCCACCGCCCCGTCGGCCCACGGCTGGTTGGTGATCCACTCGATGGTGTCATAGCCGTCGGCGATCTCGTGCACGAAGGCGTTCGTCTCGCCCGTGGAGCGGAACTTGCCACGCACGTCCTGGGGCAGGAAGGCGTACCCGCGGGTGGTGAAGTGGCGGGCGATGAACGGCATCCAGCAGTAGCGACCGTTCTTGTCGTACGGCAGCCGCACGAGCACGGACGGCCACGGCCCCGGCCCGGCGGGCAGGTAGACGTCGATGGCCAGAGAGGCGCCGTCGCGCATCGGCACGATGTGCTGCTGCGCCCGCGGATCGACCTCCGCAGGCCCAAGACTCTCGACCGTCACCATCACCGACGTGCTCGTCTCACCGCTCTACTGTCCCACATCCGACCGCACGAATCCGGATCAGGAGATGGTCTCGCAGGTCGTGTAGGTGTCGGTGCCGGCGCCGCCGTCGCAGGTGTCGTTGCCGCCGCCGCCGGTCAGCGAGTCGTTGCCCCCCAGCCCTTCGAGCACGTCGCTGCCGCCCATCCCCAGCAGGATATTGGCCTTGGAGTCGCCGATCAGCGTGTCGTTGCCGGATCCGCCCTGGAGCTGCTCGATGTCGCCGGCGACGTTCGCGTGTTCGCCGGACGTGCCGTCGTTCGCGACACCGTCGAGGCTGACGTCCCAGTTCATCGAGCCGAAGTAGTCGACCACGTCGAACCCGGGGCCACCGCTGATCACGTCGGCACCTTGGATGAAGAAGGTGTCGCGGCCGCCCTTGCCGTCCATCGTGTCTGCGCCGCCGTTGCCATAAAACGTGTTGTTGCCGGCGTTGGCTACGAGGGTGTCGGCGGAGCTGCCGCCGTAAAGGTTCTCGATGTCCCCACCGACGTTGTCGGCCTCGCCGCGCGCGCCGTCGTTGGCGACCCCGTCCATGGTGACGCTCACACCCACCGTCGAGTCGGTGTAGAGAACGTTGTCGGTTCCGGCCCCGCCGTGCATCACGTCGGCCCCCGGGCCGCCGTGCAGACCGTCCGCCCCCGCGCCGCCCGTCAGCCGGTCATCTCCTGGACCGCCGTCCAGGTCGGTGGCAATGCTCGGGTCGGTCAGCAGGCTCGTCGCCGAGTCGTTGCCGTTGCCCAGGGAGATCTTGACGTCCGTCGCGGCCGCGCACTGGGCCGTGTGCGCGTCCAGCGCGACACACCCTGGGCCGGCGATCAGCGGAGCTCCGGTATCCGCGAGCACCAGCGTGCCTGGCTGGCCCGCGCTCAGCGTGACGTGGTTCGTCTCGCCCGGAGTCGCGATGAACGACATCGCGCTGCCCCCGCCTTCGGAGGTCACCTCCCCCGCGAGTGCCGATCCCGAAGAGAGCGCCCAGAACGCGATGGCCAGCGCCGCGGCAACCGGTGTCCTGGAGTGTGCAGACATTGCAGCAAGTGAGTCTAGGTTGTCCGGTTACGGAGGTCAAGTATCGGCTCGGCCCAACCGTTCGTCGAGGACGTGGTAGCCGGCTGTGAAGGCGAGGAAGAGCAGCGCGATCCAGACGGAGTTGGCTGCAACCTTGCCGTAGCCGAGTGTGGTTACGTCGATGAAGTGGTACGGGTAGAAGGTGACGATTCGACCTCGGATCAGCGTGAATGTTACGTAGGCGATCGGGTACGCCAGCACAAACCACGCGACCCGCCACGAGGTGTGCCCTCGAGGCCCGAACACCAGCCACCCGACCACTGTCGCGACCGGAACGACGGTGTGGGTCAGCTGGTCGGCGACGAGCGCCCAACTGTCGAACTCGACCAAGTGCGCTATCGCCACGTGGTAGACGATGCCGGTGATCGTAATGCCGACGAGTCCGATCAGCCGAGCGACGCGGAACACCGTCGTGCGGCGGTCGAGCCGCAGTGCGAGGAGCAGGCATGTCACGCCCACGATCACGTTCGACTGGATGGTGAAGTAGCAGAAGACGTTGAAGATCCGGGCCGGGACGGACGCCCAGCGCGACTGGCCGGCCGTCGCGACCACCAGGATCTGCACCACCAGTCCCGCGCACACTGCGGCGGCCGTCGACCCGAACCAGACCCGTGCCCACCGGGTACTCACGGCGCGTCCAGCCGTCGCAGCATGAGCACTGCCTGGTTCTCGTCGTTCCACCAGCCCTTCGGTTCCCAGATCGGCTCGAAGCCTTCGCGTTCGTAGAACCGGCGCGTGCCCGCGTAGGTGTCTCCGTCCTCCACCTCGGGAGTCGCCTGCGAGAGCGTGGTCACGACCATGTACCGCAGATTGCGGGGGCCGTTGTCGACCAGATGCCGAATCAGGCGGCGGCCGACACCGAGTCGGCGCCGGTCGGCGTGGACGGCCATCCAGGTGATCTCCACCGCGACGCCGTACCACGACTGCGACGTCACGAAACCGATCACTCGTTCTGCTTCGCAGGCAACGTATCCTGGGCTCTCGCGGACGGCTCGCGCGCACGCCGCGCGGCCCCCGGCGTCGCCGGAGTGGTATGGAAGCGACGCCACGATCGCGTCGCACTCGGCGGAGTCATCCGGGGTCAGCGGACGCACGTCAACCTGGTCCACCCGTGCAGTCTTGCAGGTCGGCACGGTCACAACTCCGGCGCCCGCCGACGGCTCAGAGCCAGTGCAGGGACGGGATGCCGTCGCGCCCGTCGATGCACTGCAGGGCGTAGAGGGCCGCGCCGATGTCGCCCGTCCACAGCGAGTACCTCCCGCGGCCGTGCCGCTCGCGGCCCGCTTCGACCTGGGCAAGCGCGTGCATCGCATAAAGCCGGGCGCGGTCGAGCCACCGCTCGTCGCCGAGTCGCCGAAACAGCGCCAGGAACGCGGCTCCGTTGCCCGCGGTGCCGTGACACAGCCCTGCTCCCTTGACCAGCGGGCCGGCACGCCACGTGAGCTCGCCGCCGGCGACGAGCAGCTCGTCGAAGGCCGCGTCCTCCACCTCGATCCCCGCCAGCGACGTCACCATCCCCGGGGCGCCATGGCACCACTGCGTTCTGATCACCCCGCGATGGGCGAGCGGCTGGCCGACGATGGGCGGCCAGTTTGCGAGGTCGCCGTCGCGGATTGCGAGCGCGGTGGCGGCCGCCACCGCGCGCCGCTCGAGCTCTCGGTGGCGCTCCGCGTCCAGCAATCCGGCGTCCAGCGAGAGCGCGAGGACGTTTCCGGCGAGTCCGTGACCGGGGCCGACGTACTGCACCACGTCGCCGTACAGCTGTTGCGTCCACAGGTGGAAGCCGTGCTCGTCCGACGGCAGCCAGCGCGACCACAGCAGTTCCGCGCTGTCCAGCCAGCGGTCCGCCCAGCGGCGGTCACCGGTCGCGGTCAGCATCGCCCGTGCGACGAGCATCGTGCCGGGCGTGCCCCACAGGAGCTCGTTCGACTCGTTGCCGGCGTTTTCGACCACCGCGCGCTCGATCGCGTCCGCGACCGCGGCGTCGGGTGCGAGCTGATGGGCGGCGAACAGGATGCCGGCCTCGCCCATCAGAAACCCCGGGACGACACCCGGCCAGTCCGGCTCCGCGAGATAGCGCTCGTGCAACCGCTCGGCCGTGCCGGTCAGGTCGTGCCCGAGCTGATGCAGCGCCCACACGAGGCCGGCGGCGCCCATGTAGAACCCGGTGCGGTACGAGGCGCCGTCCTCGTCGGCGTCGTCGGGGTGCACCGGCCAGAAGCCGTCCGGCTGCTGCGCGTCCACGGCGTCAGCGACGATCGCAGCCACCGAGTCCCGCACGCGGCGCTCGTCCCACGCCGCCTCGACGATCGGCTCGTGGTGCTCTGGCGTGAACAGCACGGGTGCAGTATCGCGCTAGCGTCCCGGCATGGTCTCATTGCGTTCGATCACCGACGCAAACCGCGGAGCCGTCGAGGCGCTGCTGCTGGCGCCCGGCCAGGAGCGATACGTGAGCGACGTTGTCGACTCGCTGATCGAGGCGGTCGAACAGCCCGCCGGCCGAGCGATCTATTGGGCCGTCTACGCTGGGGAGCAGCCGGTCGGGTTTGTCATGATCAGCGACGAGGTGGCCGCGGACAGCCCAGGCTACATCCCGCACTACCTCTGGAAGTTGCTGATCGACCATCGCCACCAGCGGCGCGGATATGGCACCGCGACGCTCGACCTGATCGTCGAGTACTTTCGCGCGCGGCCGGGAGTCGCTGTGCTCAGCACGAGCGCCGGGCAGGGCGAGGGCAGCCCGATCGCGTTCTACGAGCGGTACGGGTTCGAGCGCACCGGCGTGATCGTGTTCGACAACGAGATGCTCCTGCAGCTCAGGATCCGCTGACGGTGGCGGCCGCCGGCGCGGAGCAGTAGTTTCACCCGGGTATGACCGACTTCCTGTTCCATGGGGATACCGAGCGCTCGGCCGCCATGCGCCACGAGCTCCCGGTCTCGATCGGAGACCCGTTTCTGCTCGCCGTGGTCGGCGGCCGGACGCACGTCATGGTGAATAGCCTCGAACGTGAGCGGGTCGCGGCGGCGGCGCCCGACGCTGTCCTTCACGACATTACTGATCTCGGGTTCCATGAGCTGCTCGAGAGTGGTCTGAGCGTTCACGAGATCGACCTGGAGCTGGCGTCGCGTGCTGCGGCCGCGATTGGCATCCGCGAGGCGGTCGCCGACCCGGAGATGCCGGTCGCGGTCGCCGACCGGCTCCGATCCGACGGCATCGTCGTGCGCCCGGATCAGCGGGCGATAGCGGCCAGGCGGCGGGTGAAGTCGGCGGCGGAGCTCGCGGGCATTCGCAGGGCGCAGACCGCGGCGGAGGCCGGGATGAGCGCCGCCGCTGCGATATTGGGCCAGGCGGTGTCGGACGGCGACCGGCTCGTGCTCGGCGCGGAGGTCCTCACCGCCGAGATGGTTCGGACCACGCTGCGCGACGCGTGCCGGCGCAGCGGCGCGCCGGCACCGCCGGACGTCATCGTCGCGTCGGTCTGGCAGGGAACCGGCCACGATCCTGGCTCCGGCCCGCTGCCGGCGAACCTGCCGATAGTGATCGACCTCTGGCCTCGGGACGAGCTCACAGGATGCTGGGGGGACATGACGCGGACGTTCGTGGTCGGTGAGATCAGCGACCCCGTGCGGACACTGGAGAGCCTCGTGCGGCAGGCGCTCGAGCGTGCTCGCGAGGCGGTGCGACCCGGGGTCACCGGGCGGGAGTTGCACGCCTTGGTCTGCGAGGTGTTCGAGACCGCCGGGCATCGCACCCAGCGAACCGGCCTGGGAGACGACCCGAACGAGGGCTTTCAGTTCTCGCTCGGGCACGGCGTCGGCCTTGCCCTCCATGAGGATCCGGCACTCGGCCAGACCGGCCGTGAAGAGCTGGTGGTCGGCGACGTGATCGCTATGGAGCCGGGGCTGTGGGTGCCCGGTATCGGTGAGGTGCGCCTCGAGGATCTCCTGCTGGTGACCGAGGACGGCAGCGAGACTCTGACGCGATATTCGTACGAGCTGACTCCGTGACCACGTCGGGCGCCATCAGGCATGTCCACACCGCCGGGTGTAGGGTCGCGGAGTGGCTGGCTCCTACCGGAAGAGCTTCGATGATCCCGACGAGACGTTCGAGATTGACGGGATGGTCGAGCATGTGGTCAAGATCGGGGACTACACTGTCGGTCGCGTCGTTCAGCCACCTGGATTCCGGTGGTCAACGAACATCCGGCCGATCGTCGGCGGCGAGTGGTGCGCCGCCCGTCATGTCGGTGTGGTGGTCTCGGGCCGGATGGGCGTGGAGTTGAAGGACGGCGCGCGGTTCGAGCTGGGGCCGAACGACGTGTTCGATATTCCGCCCGGCCACGACGCATACGTTGTGGCAGACGAACCGCTGGTCGAGATCGACTGGTCGGGCCTCGAGGCGTGGACGGGCTTCAAAGTGCGGTTGCACGACCGGGTCCTGGCAGGCTTGCTGATGACCGATGTCGTGGGGTCGACCGCGGAGGCGTCCAGGGTCGGCGACGCGCTCTGGCGCGACCGTCTGGCGCACCATCTTGAGTCGATGCGCATGCTGCTGGGTCGCTTCCGGGGCCGAGAGATCGATACGGCAGGCGACGGGATGTTCGCGCTATTCGACGGTGCGGCACGTGCGTTGGAGTGCGCCGCGGCAATCCAGGAAGCCGCAGGGACGCAGGAGATGCCGGTTCGGATCGGCGTTCACGTTGGCGAAGTAGAGCTCAGCTCGAACGGTGCCCGTGGCATTTCCGTACATGAAGTCGCCCGCATCGCGGCGGCTGCCGGCCCCGGCGAGATCCTCACGTCGGAGGCAACCCGCGCGCTGTCGATGGGCGCCGGCCTTGAGTTCGAGGACAGAGGCGTCCATCAACTGAAGGGCCTGGACGAGCCGCGTCGGCTATTCGCGTTCGTCGCCAATCGGTGACCGACGTGTCCTTGACCGCCGGGGTCAGCCCCGCTCGATGATTTCCACCCTGTACTGATCAAGGTAGTGGTTGGGGTTGTTGCTCAGTCGTCCTCGCCGTCGGCTCACCACGAGCCGCCCCGCTAGCATCGCGTGATGGCAGCGTCGGCCCCAAACTCTTTCTCGGCGTTCTTGGCCGCCTTCCCGATCGACGAGGGGCGGCGGCCGACTGGTCATGGTCCCGCGGCGACCGATCTCGAGACGTTGCGGGCGACGCTCGGCGGTCTCAGCTTCGCGCGAGGGCTGTATCGCATCCACGATGCCAAGGACTCCGACTACGCCGCCGCCCGGATCGAGGCCTACTACCCGGAGCCGGGTCGGTACCTCCCGTTCGGCTGCGATTGGCTTGGCAGAGGATTTACGCTCGACCTGGCTCGCAAGAACGACGACGAACCCCTCGTGATGCTCCTGGAACCCGGCACGGGTGAGCGACTCGAGATACCAGCCACGCTACGAGCCTTCCACAACGAAGAACTGGTCGAACAGCCAGAGGCTGCACTGGCGGCTGGCTTCTATGCCGACTGGCTTCGCAGCGGTGGAAGGACCCCACGTGCTCACGAATGTATTGGGTACCGCGTTCCGTTGTTCCTGGGCGGGGCAGATTCGATCGAGAACCTCGAGGCTATCGACACAGACGTCTACTGGACGATTCTGGCGCAGCTCAGGCATGGGACACGATCGATATCCCACGGGCAAACCATCGGTGAAGTGCGGATCGAGCTTGGGTAAGGGAGGCGAACCCGCGCTGGAGCTTCGAAGCGCTCCAGCGGTTCACCTTCGCTCGATGATTTCCACCCTGTACTGATCCGGATCCCGAACGAAGCACAGCCGCGACCCACCCTCGCTGATCGAGTACGGCGGGCGCTCGGGCTCGATGCCCTTCGCTTTCAACTCCGCGAGCGTCGCGTCAAGGTCGTCCACGCCGATAGCGATGTGGCCGTAGGCGGTACCCATCTCGTAGGTTCGCCCGTCGTGGTTGAGCGTGAGCTCGAGCACGCCGTCCTGGCCCGGGAGGCCGAAGAAGTAGTTCGTGGCCTCCAGCTCCCCGTTGCGAACGATCGGCGCCTCGCGCCCAGCCTGAAACCCGAGCGCCTCGTAGAACTCCCGGCTGCGCTGCGGGTCGGTGATCCTCACCATGGTGTGCATGAACCTCGTCATCGGTGCGTCTCCTTCTACCAGTCGGCCAGCATGTTGTCTTCGAGCGACCCGATCCCGATCGCCGCCTCAAATGCGGACTGCTCCTCCGGCGCCATCCCGTAGGTGTGTTCGATCGCCGGATAGGTTCGCAAACGCACCTGAGCGGCGTACGCGGCCACGCCCGCGCTCATGGCCGCCCCGACCTCCGCGAAGCGCTTGACGAACTTGGGCTCGTGATCGGCTCCCGGGCGCATCCCGAGCGCGTCGTGCAGCACCAGCACCTGGCCGTCGGTGTCGACCCCCGCCCCGATGCCGATGGTCGGGATCGTCAGGCGGCGGGTGATGGCCGCGGCCACCGGAGCCGGTACGCACTCGAGCACGATCGCGAAACAGCCGGCCGCCTGCAGCGCGAGCGCGTCGTCGTAGACCTCGCGCGCCTTGTGCCATTGACGACCCTGGGCGCGGTGCCCACCGAGCATGGTCGCCGTCTGCGGCGTCAGTCCCACGTGCCCCATGACCGGGATGCCGGCGCCCACCAGCGCGGCCACGCGCTCCAGCGACTGTCCGGCTCCCTCCAGCTTGACGGCGTCGGCGCCCGCCTCCTTGACGAAGCGGCCGGCGTTTCGCACCGCGTCCTGGTCGGACACCTGGTAGCTCATGAACGGCATGTCACCGATCACCAGAGCACGCTCACAGCCGCGGGACACCGCGCGAGTCAGGATCAGCATCTCGTCGACCGTGGCGCGCACGGTCGACACCGGATCGTGGCCCAGCACCGTGTTCGCGGCCGAGTCGCCGACCAGCACCAGATCGACCCCGGCGGCGTCGACGATCAGCGCGCTGGGATGGTCGTAGGCCGTGATCATCACGATCGGCTCGCCACGGATCTTCATCTCGGTCAGCGCCGGCAGTGCGAGTCTCATGGTCCGACACGGATGTTATCGATCAGTCGAGTGGCCCCGAACCGGGCGGCTCCGACCACGAGCGTCCCCGGCCGCGGAGCGATCTCCACGAAGCTGTCCGGATCGACGACCGCGAGGTAGTCGGGCTCGCCCTCGATCAGGTTCGCGTCGCGGGCCAGAAGGGCGCGATGAAGGGATGCTGCTCGCCGTCGCTCCGGCGCAGACAGGAAGACGTTCCGAGACGACACCGCCAGGCCGTCGGGCTCGCGCACGGTCTCCACGGCACGGATCTCGACCGCGAGGTCGAGATCGGCCACCATGCGCCGGATCACTGCCAACTGCTGAGCGTCCTTCTGACCGAAGTAGGCGAGATCCGGGCGTGTTAGGTGCAGCAGCTTGAGGACGACCGTGGCCACCCCTTCGAAGTGACCCGGCCGGCGTTCCCCCTCGAAACGGTGGGCGACGTCGCCCACCGTCACCGTGGTGTCGAACCCAGCCGGGTACATCTCGGCGACCGTCGGCGCGAAGATCAAGTCGACCCCCTCCTCGGCCGCGATCGCGCGATCTGCCTCCTCGCTGCGCGGATAGCGGTCGAAGTCCTCGTCGGGGCTGAACTGTGTCGGGTTCACGAACAGCGACATCGTCACCCGGTCGCAATCCGCACGGGCCGCCCGCAGCAGCGCCCGGTGGCCGGCGTGCAGAGCGCCCATGGTGGGCACCAGCCCTACGGTCAAAGCACGCTCCGAACAGCGTCGGCGGCGTCCGGCGACACCAGGCTCAGGGTGGCCCGGCCGAGCTCGCGGTAGAGCGGTTGCAGTGCGGGGCCGATGGCGGTCAGGTGAAGCTCGACGGTGGCCGCGTCGCCGCGTGCGATCGGGCCGGTGGGGGGTGAACCGGCCACCTCGATCGTTCGGTGCTGGAGCGGCGCCAGCACCGCCATCGCCTGGTCGGCATCGAGACCAGTTCGCTCCAGCAGCCGCATCGCCACCTGCGTCAGGGTGACAACGTAGTTGGACGCGAAGGCGGACGCGGCGTGGTACACGGGCTTGGCGGCGTCATCCAGGGCGAAGGGGGTCATGCCCAGATCGTGAGCGAGTTGTGCGCCGAGCGCCTGGTCGCCGGTGACGGCGGCAAACGCCCCCTCGAGTTGATCGGCTCCACGATCTGGCCACACAGTCTGCAGCGGATGAACGCATGCTGTCGGACCGGGAGCGGCTTCGAGCGCGCGAACGCTGGTTGCGCCCGAGAAGTGGATCACACCGCAGTCGGGGGTGAGGGAGGCAGCGAGGTCGTCGCACACCTCGGCGATCACGGCATCGGGCGTGGCGATCAGCAGCAACCGGCAGCCCCGAAGCTCGACCGGTTCGCCGTGCGCGACCAGCCGCGAGCCGCGCAGTCGGGCGGCCACCGTCCGCCCGACCCGGCCCGCTCCGATCACCACGGTGTGCTCGTGCATACGCGCGGTGCAGCCTAGGTCACAACGGGGGTGTTCGGGGTCAGGCGTCCGTCGTTCACTCACCGCTCGCCCCATGCCGACGCGCCCAGTCACGGATCCGTGCCGAATGAGTGCCCCGGTCCGTACGGGGTCTGACCCCGACCCGAGCGGCGTGACAGAGGCGTGACCCGGGCCTGACGCCTGCGGGGCGCTGGGCGCGGGTTCTCGGCGAAACCGTCACGACCGAGTCACGCGGACCGTTCGGGGTCTGACCCCGGGGAGGGTTGGGCGAGGCCGACGCCGCCGGACGGTATGCTTTTCGCATGCCGATCTACGAGTACCTGTGCGCCGGCTGCGCCGGCGAGTTCGAGGAACTGGTCTCGCTCACGGCGCCGGGCGCGGTGCGCTGTCCGGATTGCGGGAGCGAGACCGTCACCAAGCTGCTCTCCTCCTTTGCCACGGCGCGTCCCGAGGGGATCTCCGTCGGTGGGGGCGGTTGCTGCGGCGGGTCCTGCGGCTGCGGTCGCTGACGTCCGCCGAAGCTGGCACAATCGGATCCGTGAGCGACGCCGCCGATCGCCTGGCCGAACTCGAACGTCTCTCCGGCGACTGGCGGGGGTGCCAGAACTGCGCGCTGGCGTCGACCCGCACGCAGGTTGTGGTCGGAAGCGGTCGCGGGGACGCCGACCTGATGTTCGTCGGCGAGGCGCCGGGCTTCCACGAGGACAAGCAGGGCGTGCCGTTCGTCGGGCAGGCCGGCAAGCTGCTGGACTCACTGCTCGGCGGCATCGGCCTGGAACGCTCGGACGTCTTCGTGGCGAACGTGTTGAAATGCAGGCCCCCCGGCAACCGCGACCCGCTGCCCGAGGAGATCGCCGCCTGCGAGGGCTACCTGTTCAAGCAGGTCGAGCTGATCCGTCCGCGGGTGATCTGCACACTCGGCAACTTCGCCACCAAGCTGCTGACCGGCCAGTCGCACGGCATCACGCGTGTACACGGACGCCCGCAAAAGCATCGCCTGGCCGGCGTGGAGTTGGTCGTCTTCCCGATCTTCCACCCGGCTGCGGCGCTCTATACGGCCTCCATGCTGGACACGCTGCGCGAGGACTTCGCGCGCCTTCCCCAGCTGCTTGCGGGCCGGCCGGTCGGCGAGCAGCAGTCGCAGCCGCAGCCGCCTATCGCCGAGCCCCTCGTGGTTGCCGAGCGTGACCCGCAGTACGCTCAGCTTGGCCTCTTCTGATCCAGCCGCGACCGGGCGCATCGCCCAGTCGGTGGCCCAGTCGCTTTCTCCGGGCGACGTCGTGCACCTGGTCGGCGAGTTGGGAGCGGGCAAGACGACCTTCATCCGCGCCGCCTGCCGGGCGCTGGGAGTGACCCAGCCGGTGACCTCGCCCACGTACACGGTCGGCAACCGCTATGCCGGGCGCGCCGGGCCCGTGTCGCACATCGACCTCTACCGCTCGCGTGGCGTGACCGACGAGGAATGGGCCGACCTGGAGCCGTACTTCGACGGCGCGACGTGCTTCGTGGAGTGGCCGGCGGCGGGCGCCGGGGCGCTGCCTGCGCCGTCGCTCACGGTCAGCATCCACCTCGGCGGGGGCGATGCTAGGCTGATCGAGCTGGAACCCCACGACCCGAGGCTTGCGCAGGCGCTTGGTCATTCTCTCTCTTGACACTGCCACCGACGTGGCCACGGTATGCGTGAGCGTTGATGGAGCGGTCGCCGGGGAGGCCTGGAGCCGCGGTCGGGCGGCCGGCCAGCACGTGCTCGAGCACGTCGAGACCGCGTTGGGATCGGCCGGCCTCGATGTGGGCGACGTGGAGACGATCGTGGTCGGCCGGGGGCCGGGCACGTTCACGGGGCTTCGGATCGGCCTGGCCTCTGCGCGCGCGCTCGGATTTGCCCTGGGCGTGCCGGTTTGCGGCGTTTCGACGCTGGACGCGCTTCGACACGGCGACCGGGTGGAGGTCGCTTGCATCGACGCTCGCCGGGGCGAGGTGTTCGCGTCCGGCGGCGGCCTCGAGCCGTGGGTCGGGCCGCCCACCGCCTTGGCCGAGCGGCTGCAGCCGGGCACACGCGTGGCCGGTGACGGAGCCGTGCTCTATCGAGGTGTGCTGGCCGCAGCGGCCATCCCGCCCGACGACTCCCCGCTGCACGTGCCGTGGGCGCGTCATCATGCCGCGCTGATCGCCCGGGCGGGTCCGCCCGATCCGCTCTACCTGCGCGAGCCGGACGCCGTCCGGAACATCGGTCCGGGGGCAGCCGCATGATGACCGCCCTCGATCTGCGCCGACTGCGGCCGTCGGACCTCGACCGGGTCGAACGGTTGGAGCGCCGCTCCTACCCGACGCCGTGGTCGCGCTCGATGTTCGCCGGCGAGCTGGCCAAGCCGAGCGGGATCTGCGTCGGCGCCTTCCAGGGCGACGAGATGCTCGGGTACCTGATCGTCGCCCGCTACGTCGACGCGTGGCACATCATGAACATCGCGGTCGACCCGGAGTTCCGCGGCCGGGGTGTGGCGCGGGCGATGCTCGAACATCTCTTCGAGGCCACCGAGACGGACGTCGAGCGTGGGTACACGCTCGAGGTTCGGGTGTCCAACGTGGTGGCCATCCACCTGTACGAGGCGCTCGGGTTCGTCGCCTCCGGGATGCGTCGCGGCTACTACACGGACAACCGTGAGGATGCCCTGATCATGTGGCGGGATCACGAGCTCGAGCGCTGACGGTGATCCTCGGCATCGAGACGTCGTGCGACGAGACCGCCGCGGCGCTGGTGGACGGGCACGGTGTGCTGTGCGCAAACGTCGTCTCCTCCCAGGCCGACCTGCACGCGCCATTCGGCGGCGTGGTGCCGGAGGTGGCCTCACGGCGTCATCTTGAGCTCGCGGTGCCGGTGGTCGAGGCGGCGCTCGACAAGGCGGGGGCGACGCTCGACCACGTGACGGCGGTTGCGGTCACCGAGGGGCCGGGACTGATCGGCGCGCTGCTGGTCGGGCTGGCGACCGCCAAGGCGATCGCGTTCGCACGCCGGCTGCCGCTGATCCCCGTCGACCACCTGCATGGGCACGTGGCCTCGCTCTACCTGGCACCCGACCCGCTCGATCCGCCGTTCCTATGCCTGCTGGCATCCGGCGGGCACACCATGCTCGCCGAGGTGGACGATCGGAGTGGGTACCGGCCGATCGGCCAGACACTCGACGATGCGGCCGGTGAGGCGTTCGACAAGGGCGCACGCCTGCTCGGCCTCGGCTATCCCGGCGGCGCCGAACTGGAGCGGTTGGCGGCGGCCGGCGATCCGTCCGCGTACGCATTTCCGGCCGGAATGGCCGGCAGACCGGGTCACGACTTCTCGTTCAGCGGGCTGAAGACCGCGCTGCGCTACGCCGTCGACCGCGACCCGTCCCGGCGCGCGGATCTAGCGGCTTCCTACCAGGCTGCGATCGTGCGCTCCCTGGTCGACCGGACGGTCGGCGCGCTTGAGGCCACGGGCCACGGCACGCTGGCACTGGTCGGGGGCGTGGCGGCAAACGGCGTGCTGCGTGAGACCTTCTCGCGCCGCTGCGCCGACCTCGGCGTCGAGTTCCGTGCGGCGCCGCTGGCGTTGTGCTCGGACAACGCCGCCATGATCGCCTCGGCGGCCCGGTTCGTGCAGCCGGTCGAGTACCCGGGCTACCTGGACCGCGACGCGTACGCGAGCCGGCCGTGAACGGCGTCGAGGTGGTCGTGTACTCCGCCGCGGACTGCCACCTGTGCGACGTGGCCAAGGACCTGCTCGAACGTGAGCGGGCACGGCTCGGCTTTCGGCTGACCGAGATCGACATCACCGGCGACCCGCACCTGGAGGCGTCGCACCGCGAGCAGATCCCGGTGGTGTTCGTCGCGGGCCGCAAGGCGTTCAAGTACCGGGTCGACCCGGCCGAGCTCGAGCGACGCGTCCGCGCTGCCACAATCGGCGGCTGACGCGGGCGCTTGTGCGGGTGTGAAGCGGCCGGTCGGAAACGCTGGCTACACTGATTGTGCTGTGTTACAAACTTCGGCTGACAAGGGGGACGCGTTGGGTTCAGAACGCCTGACCGTGGGCGTCGCCGCCCGCCTTTCCCGGTATCTGCAGGTGCTCACCCAGGCGAAGAAGATGGGGCGCGACTCCATCTCGTCCCAGGAGATCGGGGAGTACACCAACGTCAATGCGACCCAGATCCGTCGCGATCTGTCGGGCTTCGGCAAGTTCGGCAAGCGCGGGGTGGGGTACAACATCGACTACCTGATCGTCGAGATACGCAAGATTCTGCGTACGTCGGGCCAGCACAACATCGCGCTGGTGGGCGCGGGCTCGCTGGGTCAGGCGATCGCCAAGTCTCCCGCCTTCGGCGACCACGGCTTCAACATCGCCGCCATCTTCGACGCCGACCCGGCTAAGGCTGGGACGAGCATCGGCGATCTGGTGATCCAGCCGGCATCCGAGCTGGCCGACGCGGTGCGCGAGAAGAACATCATCGTCGGCGTACTGGCGGTGCCCGAGAGTGCCGCTCAGACGGCCGCCACGGCGCTCGTCGACGCCGGCGTGAAGATCATCTTCAACTACGCCGACACGCTGATCGACACCCCCGCCGACGTGACGGTGCATCGTTCCAGCCCGGTGGTCGAACTGCTGCATGCGCTGTACTTCCACCTGACCTGAGAAGGCCTGGACGCCGCCCGGGCTAGCCTGCCGCGATGCGGCTGGTGATCTGGCACGGCTATCTGCTCGCGGGCACGGGGTCGAACATCTACACCCAGCACGTGGCGAGGGCATGGGGCAGGCTCGGCCACGACGTGGTCGTGATCTGCCAGGAGCCGCACCCCGAGCGGTTCGACCTGGGGCCGCGTGTGCGCGTGGTGCGGCCGTCGATCGGCCCGCTCCTGCCCGTGTTCGTGGTCGATCGCTACGAAGGGGTGCAGGCCCGGCACGTCGCGGACTTCTCTCGGACGGAGCTCAACCGCTATCTGGACGCCAACGCCGACGCGCTGGCGGCCGAGCTCGGGGGCGAAGGGGCCGACCTGGTGCTCGCCAACCACGCGGTCATGGGCGGTCCGGTAGCGGCGGCCGCATGCCCCGCAAGCGGCACCCGGTTTGCCGTCAAACTGCACGGCTCCGAGCTCGAGTATGCGATTCGCGGCCGCCCGCAGCTGATGGCGATGGCCCGCGAGCCGCTGGACACCGCGACCGCTGTGTACGCCGGCTCGCAGCACATCGTCGACGTCGCCCGAGAGCTGCTCGGCGACGGCGAGTACCTGGCGCGGACGAGGATCGTGCCCCCGGGCGTCGACACCGCTGGCTTTGCGCCCGGCCGCGGGTCGCTGGACGAGCTCGTGCGGCTGCTCGCGGTCGATGCCGGGAGCGGTGAGCGCGCCCCCGACGCGGGAGCCGGGGATCGGCTGCGAGGGCTCGGCCGTTTCGTGCTCTATTTCGGCAAGCTGATGCGTCAGAAGGGCGTCGACGTGCTGCTCGCCGCCTGGCGCGAGCTCGAACCGCGGCATCCCGCGGTGTCGCTGGTGGTGGTCGGGTTCGGCGACGAGCGGGCGCAGCTCGAGCGGGTCGCGCCGCCGCGCACCATCTTCACCGGGGCGATGGATCACGGTCAGCTCCAGCGGCTGGTGCCGCTGGCAGACGCCGTGGCCGTCCCGTCGGTGCTCGCCGAGGCGTTCGGCATGGTCGCCGCCGAGGCCGCTGCCTGCGGGGTGCTGCCGGTGGTGTCGGATCACAGCGGTCTGGCCGAGGTGGCTGACGGGCTGGGGGAGGCGGGACGGCGCTTCGACGGCACCGCCGACGGCCTCGCGGCGCAGCTCGACGACCTGCTGCGGATGCCGGTGGCGGACAGACGCGGACTGGGGCAGATCGCACGGGCTGAGGTGATCCGGCGCTGGAGCTGGGAGACGATCGCCGCCCGCCTGCTCGACGTGTAGGGCGACCGACCACGTTCGCAGCCCGGGCTTCCCTGTTTCCGAATTGCCCTCGACAGGGCGGAAACACTTAAGAACCCGCGCTGCAAGGCCGATAGCCGGAGCTGTGAGCGATCACACCGTCCCCCGCGGTCGAACGCTCCTACGCCTGCCGGCGCGCCTACGCCGTGCAGCGCGCGGAGCCGAGCACGTCCACCTCGAGCGTGCGCTGCGTGCTGCCCGCGAGAGCGAGGAGCGCTTCCGGCTGCTCTCCGACGCCGCCTTCGAGGCTGTGGTCGTGCACGTGGAAGGGCGCATCGTCGAGGTCAACCGTGCCTTCACCGCCACCTTCGGCTACAGCGAGCAGGAGGCGCTGAGGCTGACCGTCTACGACCTCGTGGTGGAGGAGGATCGCGAGGTGCTCGCCGAGCGGATCCGGGCGGGCGGCGACACCACCTACGAGGTGATCGGCGCGACGCGATACGGCGACGAGCGCTACCTCCAGGCCACCGGTCGCACGATCCCGTTCAACGGCGGCCTCGCCCGGGTGGTCACGATGCGTGACATCACCGAGCGCAAGCTGGCCGAGGAGCAGGTCGGTGTGCTGGCCTATCAGTACGCCGCCGATCTGACGGTGGTTTCCGACGTCGCCCGCCGGCTGCCCCGCACCGCGGACGCCAACACCGCCCGCAGCGCCATCTGCCAGGCGGTGCTCGAGGTGTGCGACGGCATGCTCGCGGTGTTGATGGAGCCGGACGGCCACGACTCGCTGGTCTCGACCGCCGTCGCCGGGCCGCACACCGCCCCGGTGAAGGTGGCCGTGGACGAGGACGGGTCGGCCACGGCCGAGGTGTTCTCCTCGGGTGAGCCGTTCTTCATCGCCGACCTCACGCTGCACGGCGACATCTCTCAGCGACTGGTCGACGCCTCCGGCGCGGTGTCCGCATTGTGGCAGCCGGTGCTGCGCGACGGCGGCGTGGTCGGCGTGCTGCTGGTGGCCTGGGATCGCGAGGTCGGGCATCTGTCCGATCGCGCCGCGGCGGTGGTCGGCTTGTTCGCCGCCGAGGCCGCGGTTGCCATCGAGCGCGCAGACTTCCTCGCCCAGTTCGAGGAGCTCAACCGCACGCTGGCCATGCAGGTCGAGGCACTGCGGCTGTCCGACCAATTCAAGACCGACTTCGTGTCCAGCGTCTCGCACGAGCTGCGCACCCCGCTGGCGTCGATCCTCGGCTATCTGGACGTGCTCACCGAGGGCGAACTGGGCGAGCTGTCGGAGGAGCAGACCGGGTTTCTGAACATCATCGACCACAACGCTCGCCGGCTGCTCACGCTGATCAACGACCTTCTGACGCTGTCGGGCCTGGAGAGCGGCAAGATGATCATCAGGCCGCGGCCATGCGACCTGTGCGCGCTGGTCGAGATCCATGTCCAGGACCAGCTGCCAACCATCGTCGCGCGTTCCCAGCAGGTCGAGCTGAGTCTGCCGAACGGGCCGGTGACGGCCAGCGTCGATCCTGAACGGATCGGCCAGGTGCTCGCCAACCTGATCGCAAACGCGGTCAAGTTCACGCCGGAGGGCGGGTCGCTTGAGGTCAGTCTCGAGGCGACCGCGGAGCGGGCCGTGATCCGGGTGGACGATCGAGGGATCGGCATCTCGCCCGAGGACGTCGACCGGCTCTTCGAACGCTTCTTCCGCGCCAAGAGCGCCACCGACCAGGCGATCCCCGGCACCGGTCTGGGCCTGGCCATCTGCAAGGGCATCGTAGATGCCCACCGCGGCGCGCTGAGCGTCGAGAGCGAGCTCGGCCGCGGTTCGAGCTTCCGAGTCGAGCTGATGCTCGACGTCCCTGTCACATGACCAAGGAGAGACCATGGAGTTGACACCGAAGACAACTGTGCTGGTTGCCGACGACGAGCCGCACCTGCTTCGGCTGGTGAAGTTCAGGCTCGAGCGCGAGGGCTATGACGTGCTCACCGCGACGGACGGCGACGCCGCTCTGCAGGTCGCGCGCGACCGGCGGCCCGACCTGTGCGTGCTGGATGTGATGATGCCGCGCCGCAGTGGCTTCGACGTCCTGCGTGAGGTGCGCAGCGACGAGCACCTGCAGGACATGAAGGTGATCATGCTGACCGCCCGTGCCCAGGACGGCGATGTCGATACCGGCTTCAGCCTCGGCGCGGACGACTACATCACCAAGCCGTTCAGCCCTCAGGAGCTGCGTGTGCGGATCAGCGCGCACCTGGCCAAGCGTTGATCGTCGCGATCCAGATCGTGGCCGCGGTCCAACTCGTCGCGATCGCCGGCGTGGCCGCCGTCCTGATCGGTCGGCGGTTGCAGGCTGCGCGCAGCGAGCGCAGGCGCGACGCACTGCTCGAGCGGTTTCGAGACGCCGTGATCGAGTTCACCTGCACCGAGGATGCCGAACCGCCCGCGCTCCTGCGTGCACTGCGCACGGGGGAGGAGCGCGAGGCGGTCGGCACGCTGCTCACCGAGTACGCCGGTTGGGTGAAGGGCGACGCTCGCCGGCGGCTGACCGCGTTCATGGTCGAGCATCGCTATGTCGACGCGTCTGTGGCCGAGCTTCGGGCGCACCGCGACTGGCGGCGTGGCCAGGCCGCAAAGACGCTCGGCGACTTCGGCTCAGATCTCGCGGTGGAGGCACTGTTACGGGCCCTTCGCGACGATCCCAGCCCGCGCGTGCGGGCGGCGGCCGGTCGAGCTCTGGGCCGGATAGGCGACGCGCGCGCGGCCGGGCCGGTGCTCGCCGCATGGGAGGCCGGCCGGCTGCCGGCTGGGATCGCCGCGCAGTCACTGCTGGACGTGGGTCCACCGGCGCTGCCGGCGCTGGTCGGCGCGTGCTCGACCGCGACCACCGGCGTGCGCGCGATGGCCTGCCGGGCGATCGGCCACGTGGGCTTCGGTGACCGCGACCAGGTGCTCGACCTGCTCGGACAGCGCGCGATCGCCGACCCCGCCGCCGAGGTGCGCGGCGCCGCCTGCACGGCGCTCGGTCAGATCGGCGGAGACGAGTCGGCGTTCGTGCTCGCCGGGGCGATGGGAGACACGCATGCCCGTGTCCGGCAGGCGGCCGGCGATGCCGTCGCCCGGCTACGGATCGCCGAGCTCGAGCCGCTCACCCGGCGCCTGATGGACGACCCCGTGCCCGAGGTCGCGCGGGCGGCCGCGCGCGCTGTGGTGGTGCTGTCCGGCGCGGAGACCGCCGACGGCAACCCGTTCGCCGTCGAGGCCGCGGCCGAGCTGGAGTGGGGCTGGGCGTGATCAGCGTCCGGGGCTTCGTCTTCGCCTACAACGCGTTCGTGCTGGCGTACTTCGCGGCCATGAACATGATGTACGTGAGCCTGCTCTACCACGCGGCCCGGGCAATGCTCGACCGCGTCCGGCGCGGACGCATGGAGGACGTCGACGAGCTGCTACGCTCGCCCCTGGCGCCCGGCGTGACGGTGATCGTGCCGGCTTTCAACGAGCAGGCCGGGATCGTCGACAGCGTGCGGTCGCTGCTGGGCCTGCGCTACCCGCGTTTTCAGGTCGTGGTCGTGTCCGACGGATCGACCGACGCCACCGTGGAACTGCTGCGCCAGGCGTTCGCATTGGAGGAGTTTCCCCGCGTCTACGTGCCGGCGATCCCCACCGCGCGCGTGGATCGGATCCTGCGCTCGCGCGACGACAAGCGGCTCCTGGTGGTCGAGAAGGCGAACGGCGGCAAGGCGGACGCGCTCAACTGCGGCATCAACCTGGCGGACGAGGAGCTGGTGTGTGCGATCGACGCGGATGCCATCCTGGACGCCGACGCTCTGCTCCGCAGTTGCCGGCCGTTCGTGGACGAGCCCGAGCTGGTGGTGGGCACCGGCGGCATCGTGCGGATCGCAAACGGCTGCCGGATCGAGCGCGGGCACGTGGCCGAGGTGGGGTTGCCCAACTCACGACTGGCGGGGATCCAGGTTGTCGAGTACCTGCGCGCATTTCTCACGGCGCGCGCGGGGTGGAGCCGGGTGAACGCGCTTTTGATCGTCAGCGGAGCGTTCGGCGTGTTCCGCCGCGATGTCGTGCGCGAGATCGGTGGCTACCGCGTGGACACGGTCGGCGAGGACGGCGAGCTGGTTGTGCGCATCCACCACCACATGCGCCGTCTCGGCCGCCGCTACCGGGTCACCTTCGTGCCCGATCCGGTGTGCTGGACCGAGGCGCCGGAGACGCTCACGACGCTGCGCCGCCAGCGCACCCGCTGGCACCGTGGACTGGCCGAGATCGTCTGGCATCACCGCTCGATGCTGTGCAACCCGCGTTATGGCCGGGTCGGTCTGCTGGCGCTGCCGACGATGGTGGTGTTCGAGCTCTTGGGCCCCCTGGTCGAGCTGTCGGGGATCTTCGCGGTGGCAGCCGGCTGGTGGCTGGGAGTGCTCAGCGTGCCGTTTCTGATCGCGTTTGCGTTCGTCGCCCTGATCTTCGGGCTCTTCCTGTCGGTGACGGCGCTCGCGCTCGAGGAGGCGTCATTGCGGCGTTACCCGCGCCTGCGCGACCTCGGCGGCCTGGTCGTGTACAGCGTGATCGAGCAGCTCGGCTACCGCCAGTTGCACGCCGCCTGGCGCGTGTGGGCGCTCGGCCAGGCGCTACACCCCAAGCACCGCGGCCGCTGGGGTGAGATGGACCGCCGTGGGCTCGCCCGCCACGGCTGAGCGGCGCTCTCGCCCTACCTCACGCGCGGGGGACAAGGAGGCGCTCACGCCGCTCGGCAGCAGGCGCGTGGCGCCGCCCGCGGACGAGCGCCGAGCTGCGCTCAACGGCGGTCACGGCAGCCTCCATCAGCAGCCACGCGATCAGAGGCAGCAGCACCAGGCCCAGCACCCATCCGGCGGCGGCGGCCAGCCCGATCACGAACACGTACCCGCGAGCTCCGTGACTCATGCCACGTGTATCGGCGCTGCTCATGCGCCCTTGACTGCTTTGTCCGATATCGTGCCGCCCCGATGGGCGAGTCGCCGAAGATCACCGATCCGCTGGAAGCGCTCGCGGTGGCTCGAGCCGCGTTCGAATCGGGCACCGACTTCACGATCGGCGTCGAGGAGGAGTTCGCAATCCTCGACCCTGAGACGCTGGACATGGTGCCGCACTTCGAGCGTTTCGACGCGGGATCACGGGTCGGGCCGCTGGCCGGGTCGGTGGCGGGCGAGCTGATCCGCTCCGAGGTGGAGGTGCGAACCGGCCGCTGCGAGTCGTTCGCCGAGGCGGCCGAGACAATGGCCCGGCGCAGGGTCGACCTGATCGCGTTGGCAGACCGGCTGGGGCTGCGCCTGGCTGCCGCCGGCACACACCCGTTCGCGCGCTGGCAGGACCAGCAGATCATCGACACACCGCACTACCACCTGGTCGAGTCGACGCTGCGCTACGTCGCCTGGCGGAACAACACGTTCGGCATCCACGTCCACGCCGGCATCCGCGGCGCCGACCGGGCGATCGCGGTCACCAACGCGATGCGCACCGTGCTCCCGGAACTGCTCGCGGTGTCCTGCAGCTCGCCGTGGCTGGAGGATCGCCACACCCATCTGCACTCCACCCGGACTCAGGTCTTCACGCGCTTCTTCCCGCGCTGCGGCATCCCCGACGCGTTCGCGGACTGGGACGACTACGCGACGTTCGTACGCTTCCTGATCGACACCCGCTCGATCCGCGAGCACACCGAGATCTGGTGGAGCGTGCGTCCGCACCAGGGCTTCCCGACGGTGGAGACGCGGATCTGCGACGCGCAGCCGGAGTTCGCCGAGGCGGTGGCCGTGGCCGGTCTGATGGTGGCACTCTCCGCCCATTTCGCACGCACGTACGACGAGGGCCGGCCGCTGCCCGATCACCCGCACCGAATGCTCGAGGAGAACATGTGGCGGGCCATCCGGTGGGGGATGGACGGAGAGCTGATCGACCTCGCGACCGAGCGTGCGATGCCCGCCCGCGACCGTATCGACGGCCTCCTCGGCGAGGTGTCCGAGATCGCGCGCGAGCTCGGGATCGAGCCGCACCTGACACCGCTGGAGCACCCCAACGCCGCCCAGCGGCTGAACGTCGAGCTGGCCGCCGGCGCGAGCGTGCGTGAGCTGTGGCCGCACGTGGTCGCCCGCACCCACGAGTCGGCGGCCGAGTGGCTGGCCGTGAGGCAGGCTCCGTGAGCGAGCGCGAGCCGCCACGCGACCAGGAGCGGCTGCCGACCGCGGCCGAGGTGATCGTCTCGACCGCGCACCTGCTGATCACCGTCGGCTTCGAGCGCACCGGGCTGGGACACGATCCGGCGGCCCGTGACCTTCCTCAGACCGAGCAGTCGATCGAGGCCCTGCGGGCGCTGATGCCGGTACTCGAGCGGCTGTTGCCCGCCGACGCGCTGCTGCAGTACCGGCAGGCGCTGTCCGACCTGCAGATGGCGTATGCCGAGTCGCTTGCGGCCAAGCCGGCGGCACCCGCGGACGAGACCACCCCAGCCGACGAGCCGGCGGTCGAGTCGCCGCCGCGACCCAAGATCTGGACACCCAGGGGGGACGTGTGAGCGACGCGGAGATCGGGGTGTTCGGAGGTTCCGGGTTCTACTCGTTCCTGGACGACGCCACCGAGGTGGCCGTGGACACGCCCTACGGCCCGACCTCCGATCGCTTTGTGATCGGCAGCGTCGGTGACCGTCGGGTCGCATTCATGCCGCGCCACGGCCGCCACCACCACCTGCCGCCGCACGCGATCCCCTACCGGGCCAACCTGTGGGCGATGCGGGAGCTGGGGGTGCGGCGGGTCATCGGCCCGTGCGCGTCTGGCAGCCTGAGCAAGGACCTGCCGCCGGGGACGTTCGTGGTCTGCGATCAGTTCGTCGACCGCACCAGCTTGCGCGCCGACACCTTCTACGACGGGCCGGTCACGACCCACGTGTCGGCCGCCGACCCGTACTGCCCCGATCTGCGCCGCGTACTGCTGGAGACCGGACGTGAGCAGGGCCTGGACATTCGCGACGGCGGCACCGTGGTCGTGATCCAGGGGCCACGGTTCTCGACCCGAGCCGAGTCCAAGTGGTTCTCGGCGATGGGCTGGGGTGTGATCAACATGACCGCCTACCCCGAGGGCTGGCTGGCCCGGGAGCTGGAGCTGTGCTATGCCAACGTCTCGCTGATCACCGACTACGACGTCGGGCTGGAGGACGACCCGGACATCGAGCCGGTCACCCACGAGGGTGTCGTGCGGGTGTTCACCGAGAACAACGACCGGCTGCGGCGGCTGCTGTTCGCGGCCATTCCCCGGATTGCCGCACAACCTCGGGATGTGTGCGCGACGGCCCTGGAAGGGGCTCGCTTCTAGACTCACGAACCGGCCGCGGTACCGCCTGGTCAAGCCGCGCGCGCTGTTACAATCGCTCGGATTCGTTCCGACATCTAAGGAGTCCAACACGTGAGTTCGCTGGCCAGTCATGCCGTGCTGATCGCTCTCGTCTGCGGTGTAGCAGCGGTCATATACGGTCTTGCCCTGACCCGCTGGGTGCTTGCCCAGTCGGCGGGCACCGACCGCATGAAGGAGATCGCCGCCGCGATCCAGGAGGGTGCCGCCGCGTACCTCAAGCGGCAGTACACGACCATCGCCGGTGTGGCCGTCGTGGTCACAATCGCCATCGGCGTCGCGGGTCACTGGACGAGCGACCTCGGTCCCAAGGTCGCGATCGGATTCGTGATCGGTGCGGTGCTGTCGGCGCTGACCGGCTTCATCGGCATGAACGTCGCCGTGCGCTCGAACGTGCGCACCGCCGAGGCGGCCAAGGGCGGCATGAAGCCGGCGCTCTCCGTGGCCTTCAAGGGCGGCACCGTGACCGGGATCCTGGTGGTCGGTCTGGGCCTGCTGGGCGTGGCCGGGTACTACGGGATCCTCAAGCAGGCCGGCGATTCCGACCTGCAGGCCACCAAGGCTCTGGTCGGGCTGGCCTTCGGCGGCTCGCTGATCTCGGTCTTCGCCCGGTTGGGCGGCGGCATCTTCACCAAGGGCGCCGACGTCGGAGCCGACCTGGTGGGCAAGATCGAGGCGGGCATCCCCGAGGACGACCCCCGCAACCCGGCCGTGATCGCCGACAATGTGGGCGACAACGTGGGCGACGACGCCGGCATGGCGGCCGACTTGTTCGAGACGTACGCGGTGACCGTGGTCGCCTCCATGTTCCTGGGCGCGCTGTTCGGAAACCACGATGCAGTCGCGCTGCCGCTGCTGCTGGCGGCCTTCTCGATCCCGGCCTCGATCATCGGCACGCTGCTCGTCCGCCTGCCCAAGTCGGGCTCGATCATGACCGCGCTCTACACCGGGGTGCTGGTGTCGGCCGTGCTCTCGGCGCTGATCTACATCCCGGTCATACACAACGTCGCCACGGGCTTCGGTGGCTTCACCCACGGCGCGGACTCGACCAAGATCTACTTCTGCGCCCTCACCGGGCTCGTCATCACCGCGCTGCTGGTGCTCATCACCGAGTACTACACCGGCACCCGCTTCGGGCCGGTGAAACGGATCTCGGAGCAGTCGAACACGGGGCACGCGACCAACATCATCGCCGGCCTCGCCGTCGGCATGCAGGCCACCGCCCTGCCGGTGATCGTGATCGCCGTGGGCATCCTGGTCTCGTTCAAGCTCGCCGGTATCTACGGCATCGCCACGGCGGTCACCGCCATGCTGTCGATGGCCGGCATGATCGTCGCCCTGGATGCGTTCGGGCCGATCACCGACAACGCCGGCGGGATCGCCGAGATGGCCGACCTTCCGCACGACGTTCGCGACAAGGTGACCGATCCGCTGGACGCGGTCGGCAACACCACCAAGGCCGTCACCAAGGGGTATGCCATCGGCTCGGCCGGGCTGGCCGCCCTCGTGCTGTTCCAGTCCTACCAGACCGAGTTGGCGGACAAGACCGGCCTCGGTTCGGCGTTGACGTTCCAGATCAACGATCCGTGGGTGCTGGCCGGCCTGCTGATCGGCGGCCTGATGCCGTTCCTGTTCGCCTCGCTGGCGATGGATGCCGTCGGCCGCGCGGGTGGGCAGGTGGTCGAGGAGGTGCGCCGCCAGTTCCGTGAGATCCCCGGCATCATGGAGGGCACCGCCAAGCCGGACTATGCGCGCTGCGTCGACCTGGTCACGCGCTCGGCGATCCGCGAGATGCAGCTTCCGGCTCTGATCCCGATCGTCTTTCCGATCGTCGTCGGCCTGATCTCCTACAAGGCGCTGGGCGGACTGCTTGTCGGCACGATCGTGACCGGGCTCTTCCTGGCCATCTCGATGACCTCGGGCGGCGGCGCCTGGGACAACGCCAAGAAGCTGATCGAAGACGGCTTGCACGGAGGCAAGGGGTCGCCCGCGCACGCGGCCTCGATCACCGGCGACACCGTCGGCGATCCCTACAAGGACACCGCAGGCCCCGCCATCAACCCGATGATCAAGATCACCAACATCGTCGCCATCCTGATCATCCCGCTGCTTGCCCGATAGGTAGCATCACGCCACGATGCCGGTAACACGCCGCCACGCCGGGGGTCTGCACAGGGTCCTCGGCACGTCGGCGCTGTTCTCGACAGCCTACGGCAACGTCGGCTCGTCGATCTACTACGCACTGGGCCTGGTCACCGTGTACGCGCTCGGCCTCACGCCGATCGCGTTCGCGGTGTCGGGCGCCATCTTCTTCTTCACCGCCGTCACCTACGCCGAGGCGACCGCCCGTTTTCCTGAGGCGGGCGGGTCGTCATCGTTCACCCGTCACGCCTTCAACGAGGCGGTGAGCTTCTTCGCCGGCTGGGCGCAGATGCTCAACTACACCGTCACGATCGCCATCTCGGCGGTGTTCGTGCCGCACTACCTGGACAAGTTCTGGCCCGGCCACCTGACGCACTACCCGGGTGATTTCATCGGCGGGGCGGTGGTGATCGTGCTGCTTGCGCTGCTCAACATCGTCGGCGTCAAGGAGGCCGCGGGGCTCAACATCTTCCTCGCCCTGACCGACCTCGGTACCCAGGCGCTGCTGGTCGTGATCGGCCTCTTCACGGTGTTCTCGCCCCACATCCTGCAGACCAATGTGCATCTCGGGGTGGCGCCCACCTGGGGCAAGTTCATCGTCTCGATTCCGGTGGCGATGGTGGCCTACACCGGCATCGAGACCGTGTCCAACATGGCCGAGGAGGCGATCGACCCCCCGCGACACGTGCCGCGGTCGATCATGTACGTGGTGCTGGCAGTGTTCGCCATCTACGCGTTCCTGCCGTCGGTCGCGCTGTCCGCGATGCCGGTGGGGCCGGCAACGCCGGCACAGGTGGCCGAGGCGCACCATCTGGGCTGTGCGGGAGGGATCAAACTCGGCCAGCCCACCACCGACCTGGCGTGCAAGTTCGCCCCCGACCCCGTCGCCGGGCTGGTCGAGAACATCGGCCTGCCGCATACGATCACCGTGGGGCTCGGCTACTACGTCGCCATCCTGGCCGGGACGATCCTGATCATCGCCACCAACGCCGGCATCATCGGCGTCTCGCGCCTGACCTACTCGATGGGGCAGCACCGCCAGCTCCCCGAGGCCGTTCGCCGCGTTCACCCCCGGTTCAGCACGCCTTACGTGGCGATCGGCCTGTACTGCGCGATCGCCATCGTGATGATGCGAGGAAACCTCACCTTCCTGGGCAATCTTTACGCCTTCGGCGCCATGCTGTCGTTCACGCTCGCACACGTGTCGGTGATCTGGATGCGGCGCAAGCTGGCCGGCACCGAGATGCCGTGGCGGGGCCCGTTGTCGTTCCACGTCGGCGGCTATGACGTCCCCGGCTTTGCGATCGTCGGGGGCATCGGCACCGGTATCTCGTGGATCGTCACCATCGTCCTGCACTTCTCCGACAAGGTTGCACCCGTCGGGTTCGCATGGCTCGGGCTGGGAATGGTCGTGTACGTCGTCTACCGGCGTACGCAACGGCTCCCGCTGACCACCACTGTGCTCGCGCCGGCGTCGGTGTTCGGCCCGGCCATCGAGGTTGCGTACCGCTCCATCCTGATGCCGTTGAGTTCGCACCGCGTGGCCGATGAGATGACCGCCACCGCGCTTCGGCTGGCCGCCGAGTCGGGCACCTCGCTGGTGGCTCTGTACCCGATCGAGGTGCCCCTGGGTCTGCCGATCTCGGCGCCGATGGATGCGGCCTTGGCCGAGGCGGAGCACGAGCTCGGCCAGGCTGCCGCGCTCGGTCGCGAGTACGGGGTGAGCGTTATCACGCGCATCGTGCGGACGCGAAACGTCGGTGAGGCGATCGTGGAGGAGGCCACCCGGAGGCGGTCGGAGATCATCGTCATGGGTGCCGTCGAACGTAAGCGGGCCGGCGAGCGCATGTTCGGACGCGTGGCCGACTACGTGCTGCGCAATGCGACCTGCCGGGTGATGGTCGGCACTCCGCCGCAGGTGCCCGGCTGATGCTGCGCGCACACCGGGTGATCGCAGTGGTGCTGCTGGCCATCGGCGTGGCGTTGCTGGTCGAGACAGCGTTGCTGGGTGGGGGGCAGGTCGGCCTGCTGATGGGTGCGGTGTTCTGCGCGCTCGGCGTGCTTCGCTGGCGCGCGTTGCGGCCCCACTAGATGGTTGATTCCGAATTGGCGTGATGCCCGGGCGAGCGAGAACCGAGCTGGGGGCAGGACGCAGGGAGCGCTCGTGCTGGTGGCAAGGGCGCGACTGAGGACAAGGTGCAAGGCGGGACGCCTTGCACCGGTCGCAGGCGATCTGCTATCCAAGCAGATCGCCTGTGCCGGCGACGGTTCGCAGCCGAAGCGACGCCCGCTTCGGCGGGCCGAAGGCCCGTCCAAGCGGGGAAGCGACCGGGCGCACGGCAATTCGGAATCAACCATCCAGACCGGCGCCGCCGAGAACGGATCCGTCGGCCGAGGCCGGTCGCGTAAGCTTTCGCCATGGCGCGCAAGATCCCATCGTTGGGTCGGTTTTTGAATGCCCCGGCGCTGTTTGCGATCGCCTATGGAGAGATCGGCAGCTCGCTGTACTTCGCTCTCGGCCTGACTGCGGTCTACGCCCTGTCGCTGACGCCTGTCGTGTTCCTGGCCGCCGGCGCGCTGTTCGCCCTCGCCGCCGCCGCGTATGCCGAGGGCGCGGCCACGATCCCCGATTCGGTCGGCGCGGCGTCGTTCGCCCGCAGGGCCTTCAACGACCTGGTCGGGTTCATCGCCGGCTGGGCGGCGGTGCTCGACTACGTGATCGCCATCTCGCTCTCGGCGCTGTTCCTCCCCCACTATGTCGCGGGTGCGTTCGGCAGCCCCGGCCTGTTCTCGGGTGGTCAGGCGGCCGCCGTCGCCGTCGCCGTGCTGGTCGTGGTGACCGGTCTTCGGTTGGTGCGGCGGACGAACGTGTACGCGCTGGGCGTGGTGCTGGCGGTGCTCGACCTGATCGTCCAGATCAGCCTTGCTGTGCTCGGCCTGGCGCTGCTGTTCTCGTGGCACCGGCTGACGGGCGACATCCACCTCGGAGTGCGTCCGACCTGGAACTCGGTTGCCTTCTCGCTGCCGGTGGCGATGGTTGCCTACACAGGGCTCGAAAAGGTGTCGTCGCTGACGTCGATCGCCAAGGATCCCGAGAAGAGCGTTCCGGCCAGCGTCCGCACATCGGTGTTCACGGTCGTACTGGTGTATGCGGCCGTTGCCACCGCGGCGCTGTCGGCCTTCCCTTCGCATCGCGATCCGAGCGCCCCGGGAGGGTTCTCCAACGGCCTCGCCACGACGTGGGTGAACGCACCGCTGCTGGGGCTCGTGCACGCGATCGGCGGGCACACCCCACACTGGGTCGAGGTTGCGCTGCGGCTCGGGGTCGGGTTGACCGCCGCCGCGATTCTCCTACTGGCGATGGTCACCAGTTTCTCGGGCTGTGCGCGGCTGGCAGAGTCGATGGGCGGCCACGCGTCGCTGCCGGCGGTCTTCTCCCGCAAGAGCCGCCGGGTGCTCGTGCCGTCCGCCGCGATCGTTGGCGTGGGTGTCGTGTCGAGCGCGTTTGTGATCGTCGCGTCCTTCTACCGCGGCCAGGAGGCGCTGACGCTGGCCTCGCTCTACAGCTTCGGGATCCTGCTCGCCTTCATGCTCACACAGGCGTCCATCGTATGGCTTCGGATCACCGAGCCGGACATGCCGCGACCGTTCATGATGCGCGGCAACCTGTGGATCCGAGGGCGGCTGATTCCGATCACGTCGGTGGTCGGTGCGGTGCTCTCGTTCGCCGCGTGGGTGGTGGCGCTCGGCACCCATCCCGGGGCGCGGGTGGTAGGCCCGCTGTGGATGCTCGGGGGCCTGGGCATGTACACCGCAGTCCGGGTGCGGGCGGGGCTGCCGATGTTCGAGCGGTTCGAGGAGACCGCCGCGCCCCCGCCCGACGTCACCGAGCTGGGCCATGGTGCCGTGGTGGTGCCGCTGGAGCGGCTGGACGCGCTCGCCGAAGAGATGATGGCCACGGCCTGCCGGCTCGCCGTCGATGCCGAGGCGACCGTGGTCGGGGTGAGCGCGATCTACGTCCCGGTGCGGGATCCGCTCGACATCCCGCGTGCCGAGCGCGAGCAGGAGGTGGCCGAGGTGCAGGAGATGGCCGCCTCGCTGGCCGCCGAGTACGGGGTGTCGTACGTGCCGGTGACCGGCCGTACGAGGAGCCCGGGGAGGTTGGTGGTGGACGCCGCGATCGAGCACGGCGCGGCGCTGATCGTGGTCGGATCGCCCGAGAAGCAGCGGCTGGCGCGTACGCTGCAGGAGGAGTTCTTCGGGCGGACGGTCGACTTCATCCTCCGCAAGGCCCCGTGCAGGGTGATCGTCACCCACTTCCCGGCGCAGGCGATCGCGGAGACCTTCTGATCGACGGGTGGCGCACTCGCCGCGGCCTCGCCGCGGTTGCGCGTCGTGGGTTTCCCCGATTCGGTTGCAGCGCGCGTCCTCTAGGATCGATCCCACAGGCCGACCACTCGAAGGGAGAAGCGATGGCGAAGCAGCTGGGTAGTCGTATGGCTGCGTCTGGTGTTGGTGTCGCCGTAGCGCTCGTGATCGGTACGGGTGTCGGTCTGGCGTCGCCGACGACCGAGCGTGTCAGTTTGACGGCCGGCGGGGGTCAGGCGGATGGCGCGAGCCTGGCTGCGGTGGTCTCGTCGGATTGCCGGTATGTGGGGTTCAGTTCGGGAGCATCGAATCTCGTCCCGGGGGACACGAACGGGCGTTGGGACGTCTTCGTGCGTGATCGCGTCGCGGGTACCACAACCCGCGTCGACGTGTCCACTGCGGGCGCTCAGGCGACTGGGACGGCCTCTGACTTCGATCCCTACTCGGTGGCGATTTCTGCGGATGGTCGATTTGTCGCGTTCGGGTCGTTCGCGCCGAACCTGGTGACCGGAGACACCAACGGGACCGAGGACGTGTTCGTGCACGACATGGTGACCGGCGTCACCACGCGGGTCAGCGTCGGGCCGGGCGGCCGACAGTTGACCGGCGAGAGCTACCTGCCGTTCATCACGGCAGATGGACGGTTCGTCACGTTCACGAATGCCCCAGGAGCGACCGGGCGGCGAGTCTGGATCCGTGATCGCCGCATGGCGACGGTGCGACCGGTCAGCGTGGACAGCCACGGGCACTGGCTCGCGGACAGCCAGTGGGCGTCGGTGTCAGCGGACGGCAGTCGCGTGGCGTTTGACTCGCTGACCTCGAACTGGCAGGTCTACGTACACGACATGGTCACCGGGGCCACGCGCCTGAAGAGCGTCTCCGTCGCCGGTGGCCCCGCCGATGGCAGAAGCCTCCCACCATCGATCTCCGCTGATGGTCGCTACGTTGCCTTCGACTCCCCCGCGCGCGACCTCGTGGCCGGCGACACCAACGGGCGCATGGACGTCTTCGTTGCCGACCGCCTGACAAACACGATTCGACGGGTCGACCTCACCTCGACCGGGCACCAGGCGACTGGACCGCTGTCGTCGAATGGCTTGTCCGATCAGATTGCGTTTTCGCCCGACGGTCGTTACATCGCGTTCTCAACCTTGCTCTTGCTCGTGCCCGGGGACACCAATAACCGGCGGGATGTCTACGTCCGTGACACGCAGGCGGGCACCACGACGCGGATGAGCGTCTCGAGCACCGGCTCCCAGCTGAGCGTCGGTGGGTTCGAGCCGGCGCTGTGTGCGGGGCCCAGCGCGTCGTTGATCTCCGCCGCAGCAGGTGTGGTCCCGGGCGACACAAACGCGCAGTCCGACGCGTTCCTGCGCACAGGCCCATGACCTGCGCGTCTCCGGACGACACGCAGGTCGCGGTCCGGTCTCGGGAGGCGGCGTCAGCGTTCGAGCACGGGCAGGATCACCGGCTGTGAGCGGCTGAAGCCCATCCCGCCGACGACCACCGCCGCGGCCCGAACCGCGCCCTCGACCGCCCGATGGGTCAGGATCACGATGTGCACGCCGTCCGGCGCGGAATGCTGGACGACCTGTGCCACCGAGACGCCGTTGTCGCCGAGCGCTCGTGCCACCTGGGCCAGCACGCCCGGCTCGTCGTCGACCGCGAACCGGACGTAGAACGGGCTCTCCAGGCGCTCGATGGGGATCCGCTCGAGGTGCCGGTAGTACCCGTCGTGCTGCAGGAAGCCCGTGCCGCGGGTGCCGATCACCGTGACCAGGTCGCCGATCACGGCCGTTGCCGTCTCCTCGCCGCCGGCGCCGGGGCCCTCGAGGATCACCTCGCGGATCGAGCGGCCTCGCAGCATGACGGCGTTGAAGGCTCCGTCCACCGACGCCAGCGGGTGATCGGAGCCGAGCAGCGCAGGGTGCACACGCGCCACCACCCCCGAATCGAGCTGGAGTGCGGTCGCGATCAGCTTCACCGAGTAGCCCAGCCCGGCGGCGTGGGTCACGTCGGCCAGGTCGAGCTGGTCGATGCCCACGTGGTCGACCTCTTCCAGCCGCACCCTGGTGTGGAAGGCGATCGAAGCGAGGATGGCGATCTTCGCCGCCGCGTCGCCGCCGGTCACGTCCTCGGTCGGGTCGGCCTCGGCGTACCCCAGCTGCTGGGCCGCAGCGAGCGCATCCGCGTACGTCGCGCCGTCGCGGATCATGCGGGTCAGGATGTAGTTGGTGGTGCCGTTGACGATGCCGTCGATGCGGTGGACGCCGGTCACGATCATCGACTCGCGAAGCACCTTGATGACGGGGATCGCGGCGCACACGCTGGCCTCGAAGCGCAACTGGACGCCGCGCCGCTCCGCCTCGGCGAACAGTTCTTCGCCGTGGCGCGAGAGCAGCTGCTTGTTCGCCGAGACGACCGACTTGCCGGCCGCGAGCAGTTCCAGGACGTACCCGCGGGTCGGCTCGACACCCCCCATCACCTCGGCCACCACGCTGATCGCGGGGTCGTCGCGCAGGCGCGCGAAGTCGGTGGTGAGCAGCCCCTCCGGCGCGTCGGTGTGACGGCTCGGGTCGCGGACCAGCGCCGCCGCGACACCGACCGGCTGTCCCGTCACCCGTTCGATGGCTCCCGCGCTCTCCCGCAGCAGGCGGTGCACGGCTGAGCCCACGGTGCCGTAGCCGAGCAGCCCGATGGTGATAGCAGACATGGCTATGACAGTACCCGAGCCCCTCGCGAGCGGGCGCAGCGCTTTGACGGCCGCGATAGGCTTAGGGCATGAAAGTCTTGATCGTGGGATGCGGCAGGGTGGGGTCGGCGATCGCCAAGCGGATGGCGGCCGACGGGCACGACGTCGCGGTGGTCGACGAGGACGCCGAGGCACTCCAGAGGCTGCCCGAGGACTGGCCCGGTCGGTTCGTCCACGGCCACGGGCTCGATCTCGACGTGCTGATCGAGGGGGGTATCAAGGACGCGGACGCCACCGTCGTCGCGACCTCCGGCGACAACACGAACATCGTCATCGCCCAGGTCGCTCAGAAGCGCTTCAACTGCCCGTGCGTGGTCACGCGGGTGCTCGACCCGGCACGGGCCGCCTTCTATTCGTCCCAGGGCCTGCAGACCGTATGCGCGACGTCGTCGGTGATCGAGTTCGCGACCCAGGCCATCTGTGCCGCGCCGGGGCGCACGGCGGCGACCGGATAGCTGCGTGTACATCCTGATCGCAGGCGGTGGCAAGGTGGGGGCCAACCTGACCTCGACCCTGCTCAAGATGGGCCACGAGGTGACGCTGCTCGACAACGACAGGCACCGCTACGGGCTGCTCGAAGAACGCTTCGAGCACGTCGCCCGGTACGGCGACGCGACCGAGCTGTTCGTGCTCGAGCGGGCAGGCATCGAGCGTGCCGACCTGGTGGTGGCGGTCACCGGCGACGACGAGGACAACCTGATCACGTGCCAGGTGGCCAAGGACAAGTACCACGTGGCGAAGGTCATCGCGCGGGTCAACGATCCCAGAAACCAGCCGCATTTCGAGATGCTCGGCATCGACCAGACGGTGTCGGCCACGGCCACCATCCTGGCCCTGATCGAACACGAACTGCCCCAGCACGAGCTGGTCACGCTGCTCGACCTGCGGCGCGAGAATCTCGAGATCGTGGAGTTCGCGATCGATGCCAACTCGCCGGCCGCGGGCCGCTCGGTGCGCGATCTCAACCTGCCCAGCCGGTCGCGCCTGATCTCGGTCAGCCGCAACGGCAGAGCCGAGATCGCGGTCGGCGAGACCGAACTGCGTCCCGGCGACCTGGTGATGGCGATCCTCGAGCCGGGTGTCGAGGAGGAGCTCAAGCTGGCGCTCCTTCCGGTGGGCTCCTGAAGTGTCCTACGACGTTTCGGTAAGCGGGCCGATGCCCGGGCCGGTCCCGCCGGCGGGGTGACCGCCGTCGTGCCCGGCCTGATCGAGCGCTACCGCGACCGGTTGCCGGTCGGCGACCGAACACCCATCGTGTCGCTGGGCGAGGGCGGCACCCCTCTGTTGGCGGCGCCGCGCATCTCCGCCGCGATCGGCGTCGAGGTGTATCTCAAGCTGGAGGGCGCGAACCCGACCGGCTCGTTCAAGGACCGCGGGATGACGATGGCGGTGTCCAAGGCGCTCGAGGACGGGGCGACGGCCGCTGTCTGCGCGTCGACGGGCAACACCTCGGCATCCGCCGCCGCGTACTGCGGACGCGCCGGGATCCGGCTGGTGGTCGTCCTGCCGGAGGGAGCGATCGCGCGTGGCAAGCTCGCCCAGGCCCAGATCTGCGGTGCATGCGTGATTGCGGTCCAGGGTGGCTTCGACGATGCGCTCGAGCTGGTGCGCGAGCTGATCGAGCGGCGGCCGCTGGCATTGCTGAACTCGATCAACCCGTACCGTCTGGAGGGTCAGAAGACCGCCGCCTTCGAGGTGCTCGAGCAGCTCGGCGGGGTGCCCGACTGGATGGCGCTACCGGTTGGAAACGGTGGGAACATCACGGCCTACTGGAAGGGTTTCGGCGAGTCCGGGGCGGCTCCCCGGATGCTTGCCGGCCAGGCGGCTGGAGCCGCTCCGCTGCTGGTCGGGCACGCGGTTCCCAACCCGCAGACGGTGGCGACCGCGATCCGGATCGGCAACCCGGCCCGGCTCGACGAGGCCCTCGCCGCGGTGTCCGAGTCGGGCGGAGGCATCCGCGCGATCGAGGATCGTGGGATCCTGGACGCCTACCGCATGCTGGCCCAGGAGGAGGGGGTGTTCTGCGAGCCGGCGTCGGCCACCTCGGTCGCCGCGCTGATCCAGGCAACCTCGGACGGCCTGGTCGAGCGCGGGTCGTCGGCGGTGTGCGTGCTGACCGGGCACGGCCTCAAGGATCCCGACACGGCCGGTGCCGAGGGCGCCGAGATCCTCCGCTGCCCGCCGCGCGTCGAGGAGCTGGAACGGCTGGCTTTCGACCGCGAACCCGCGCATGTCTGATCACATGCGCGTGAGCGCGCCGGCCTCCTCTGCCAACCTCGGCCCCGGCTTCGACTGCCTCGCGGTGGCGCTCGACCTCCGCAACGAGGTCGAGATCCGCCGGGCCGGCGGCCAGGCTGTGTCGGTGATCGCCGAAGGAGAGGGTGCCGAGCAGGCGCCGGGTGGCGCGGACAACCTGTTCGTTCGGGCGTTCGCTGCGGCCGGCGGCGATCCGGCCGGGCTCGAGTTCCGGATGACCAATCGCGTCCCGTTCGCCAGGGGCCTGGGCTCGAGCGCCGCCACCATCGCAGCCGGAGTGGTGGCCGGTCTGGCGTGGGCCGCAGACGACCGCGACCCGCTGCTGCTGGCGGCCGGCATCGAGGGCCATCCAGACAACGTTGCCGCGGCCATCAACGGCGGACTGACGCTGGCCTGGAAGACGCCGCATGGGCCGCGCGTGCTGCGTCTCGAGCGCTGCCCGGTGGAGTTCGTGGCGGTGATTCCCACCTACGAGCTGTCAACCGAACAGGCGAGGGCGGCGATTCCGCCGCAGGTTCCGCACTACGACGCGGTGCACACCGCCGCCCGCGCCGCCCTGCTGGTGGCCGCGTTGCAGGCCGGCCGCACCGACGTGCTGGCGGATGCGTTGGACGATCGCCTGCACGAGCCCTACCGTGCGCCGCTGGTGCCCCTGATGGCGGCGGTTCGCCGGCGGATCGACGACCTGCCGGCGATCGCCGCCACGCTCTCGGGTGCCGGACCGACGGTGCTCGTATGGTGCGAGCCCGGTGTCTCGGCCGCGGTGGCGGCAGCGCTGGACGGCCTCGACGGGGCATCGGCGCGGGCGCTCGCGGTCGCCGAGCACGGCGCTGCCGTGTACGGCTGAGTCGTTACGCCGCGGGCAGGCGCAGTTCCAGGACTCCGGTCGCGCTCCGCAACCCCGCCGCGGCTGCGAGCGTCCGCGTCGCGGCGTCGGGGCTGACCACCACGACCTGGTCGGTGGGGCAGCCGAGCGACCCGACCAGCGTCACCGGCCCGGCGGGGTCGGTCGAGATCGTGGTCAGCCTGCGGCTGAGCCCGAGGTGGTGGGTGAGGGCGGCAAACGCGTCGGTGGGGCCGGGCGACCAGGCGGCCAGCGGGATCCCGGCCGAGTGAAGCTCGCGGACGGCCGCGTTCAGTCCCGGGTCGGGCCGCACGTACACCGCCAGGTGATCCTCGTAGAACCGGGCCAGCTCCTGTTCCCAGGTCGAGACGTCGCCGTTCGCCCAACGGTGAAGCGCCAGGACCGCATGCACTCGGTTGGCAGGGATCGAGTCCGGGTCGAGCGGCTTGACCCGTCCCAGCTTGCGCGCCAAGTGCTGCACCGCGGCCGCAAAGACGCGGTCGGTGGCTGCCAGAGAGTCCTCGCAGAAGATCACGGCCTGCATCGGGGGAGGGTAGATCAGGCGACCCGACTGTCGCTTCGAGTCCAGAGTCCGTCGTGGCAGGCGCTACCGTCTCAGAGTGTGCAGAGGATCTTGGTGACCGGGATGTCGGGGACGGGCAAATCGACGGCGCTGGCCGAACTTGCCACGCGCGGCTTCTGGGTCGTCGACACCGACGAGCCCGGCTGGAAGGCAAAGCACGATGGAGAGTGGGTTTGGCGCGCCGATCGGATGTCCGAGTTGTTGGCAGCCGATGGCGAGCGAACGCTCTATGTCTCGGGGTGCGTGTCCAACCAGGGTAGGTTCTACGACAGCTTCGACGCCGTCGTGCTCCTGAGTGCTCCCGCAGACGTGATCCTCGGGCGGATCGAGACCCGCACGACGAACACGTATGGCAAGGATCCGGGCGAGCGGGCGCTCATCCTCGCCGCCCTCGATTCGATAGAGCCGAGGCTGCGAGCGACATGCACCGACGAGATCGACGCGACGAGACCCGTCGACGACGTGGTCGAAGCCTTGATCGGCATCGGTCGACGGGACGACACGACGCCGGCCACGCGTTGACGCCGAGAACCGAGATGGTGACACCGGAAGAGTCAGGCACCGTCCGCTTGACTAATATGTCGGGATGCGTGAGCTTCAGCCTGGCCTCTGGCACTGGCAGGCACGGCACCCCGAGTGGACGGACGGCCAGCCATGGGATCCGGAGGTGTCGTCGTATGCGATAGACGACGGCACGCAGCTTCTGCTCTTCGATCCGCTGACCGCGCCCAGCGAGATCGAGCACATCGCGGGGCGTCGAGAGCCGGTCGTCGTACTGACGGCGCCGTGGCACGAGCGGGATACCCACGGCCTGGTGGAGCGCTTCGATGCTCCGGTGTACGTTGCGGAACCCGACGGCCCCGACGTCACTTGGCTGCTGGGGGACAGCGCTTTTGAGGCGCACGTCATCTCGGCTGGCGAGCGGCTCCCGTTCGGCATCGAGGTGTTCGCCGGCCGGCAGCCAAACGATCTTGTGCTCTGGGTCGAGAGCCGGCGGATCCTTATCTGTGGCGACACCCTCGTCGACTTCGGTCGAGGCCTCGAAATCCACAACGACTGGCTTTGGGGCGGCGTAACACGCGACCAGGTCCTTCGAGGCACTGCGCCCGCTGCTCGAGCTGCCGGTGCAGCTGGTCCTCCCAGCACACGGCCGGCCAACGGACAAGGCGGCTCTCGTGCGCGCGCTCTCCTGAGACGCCGCGCGTGCTCCCGGTCCAGGCGAGGTGCCCGTCGGCGCCACCGCGGGCGACGAGTCCCCGACACGGAAATGCGACGAGCGTCAACGCCCTCGACCGCCGGCTCCGCGCGGAGCTTCAGTACAGCCGCGATCGTGAGAGTCAGGCACCACGCGGGCACCTGCCATCCGGTGAGGCGACCCCGGCTCACCACAGTGCAACACAAGCACCCATGACGAACTCCGGGTGCGAAGTCGGCTTGGCGGGCGTACATTTTACGACGTGGCCGATTCCGAGCGCACGGGCGGGTTCCACGTTCGAAACCCGGCGACCGTTCAGGGGCCCTGATGCGGTCTGAAGACGGGTGCTGACGAGCGTAGGCGCCGTCAGGAGGAGAGCCGGGCCCTGGGGTGCAGCTTCTGGAGGTTCGGCGGTAAGAGCGAACTGTGGGGCAGCGTTTCGTAGGCGGCGAAGCGCATGGTGATCCTGGCGATGCTCGCCGGGTTGGCCCCCGGGTCGCCAAACGTCACGAACTCGAGCGGCGTAAACGAGTGGGGCTGTGCGTAGAGGATCGCCCGCCCATGCAGGGCCGTGATCCGGATCGCGGGACGGCCGTCGAGGGTGGCGTGCCTGTCCACGGTCACATTCGGCGACCGGATCAGCCGCGCCACTAGCAGCGAGAACGTCGCCGGAAGCTGGTGGGCTGGTGCGTTCCGCGGGTAGAGCACCGCCAGCACCGAGTGGTACGCCGGGTCGAACAGCGTGGCTGGCGGCTGGGCGCCGGCGACCCGCTTTGCGCCGTCGGAGAGGGTGTTGGATGCGGAGTCGTAGTACTCGACCTGGCCGCGTACCAGGACGGTCGTGCTGACGTCGGATCCCGAGTATGAGGTCTCCCAATAGGCGTGCGGGGTGCTGAGCTGCGCCCAGCTCTGGACGCGGTAGCGCACATCGTCGGAGTTATGTGCGGATGTCTGTGTCACGGACATGTCGATGTGCAAGATGCCGTTGCCCGCTCCGGTGGCAACGGCCGCGGTGCGGGCAACCACGTCCTTTGCCCAGGCGGTGCCGACGCCAGCGGATCGGCTGGACGCTGGCAGCAGGTTGATGGCTGCGAAGGCGGCTGCGATCGCCACCACGAGGAAGCCGCCGGCGAGCGCAAGCCGCGTCCGCCTCGACGTGGAGATCCACCGCCGCCGGCCGAAGGCGGTCGCGGTTGCCAGCTCCGGGTCCGTGAGCAGTCGTTGCAGCGCCGCTTCCACAGCCTCCGACGAGGGCGGCTCGATGGGCGGGTTGATCGAGCGCATCAGCGAATCGGGGTCGAGCTGTGGGACGCTTCTAGACATCGGGGGCCTCCTTGGTGACAGGCACTGGCTGGGATCGCGGGCGCGTCCCGGGCTGAACGTCCGGCTCCGCGGTCGACTGCTCCACAAGGGTGCGGAAGCGCGCTCTCGCTCTGTGGAGCCGCACGCGGAAGCTGGCCGGACGCTCGCCGAGAGCGCGCGCCGCCTGGCTCGGCGTGAGCCCTTCCCAGTTGACGAGCATCAGCGCCTCGCAGTCCTTCGGGCGCAGCCGTCCAAGCGCGGCCGCGACGGTGACGCCGGCCATCGGCGGGTCGGATTCGGTCCACTGGACATCGATGGATGCAAGCCGCTCGTGCAGGGCACGGACGCGCCGCGCGCCGCGAAGATGCGTGCCGTTCACGTTGCGGGCGACGCCGAGCAGCCACAGCCTGGGATCCTGGGGTATCTGGTCGAACCGTCTCCAGGCGACGAGGAAGATCTCGTTGACGAGGTCGTCCACGAGACCGGGCTCCGCTCGCCTGCGGACGTATCCGGCCACCGCTGGATAGTGGGTCCGGAACAGTCGCTCGAAATGAGCCGTTCGACTCTCGCGATAGGCTGGTTGGCTCATGTCCCCTTGGGTTGCCGGCGAGCACCCGAGCGTTACAAAGCACTCCACCACCTCGGCGAGCTTACGTGCTCCCGTCCCGAGTTCGGATTCGTGTCACGCAAATCGCGATCGGCATACCCGACACCCACGGCCCACCTGATGGCTGCGGGGACACGAGGGCGCCTTGGTGATACTTGCAGAGTCAGGCACCTGCGTGCCGACCCGGCCCGGTTACTGCTCGTTCGGGCCCTCAAGAGCGACGCGATAACCGCTTGGCGACCAAAGGATCAGCCTGCGATAGCGCCATCCGGGGGCTGGATCCTCCTGCTCCAGGGTGAACTCCAGCCCGGCCGCTCGGCAGACCTCGGCGGCCGCGTCGATGTCTGACACCGCGAGCTGCCAGGTCAAGACGCTCGGGGGTCGTTCGGTGCAGGAGCGAAAGACCCGTCGGGAGCTCCTCGTGCGTCCACATCCAGCGGGCCAGGGCGGGAAGTGTCACAGGGGGTGTGACAGTTGCGCGGCTGATCCGCCACGAATGACGTCTGGAACCGTGACGGTCCTCCGGCCGAGGATGGGAACCACCCCCCTGGGCGCCCGCGCGCCCCGATCCTCGAAAGGACACCCACCTGTGAAACCCCGCCTGCTCGCCCTCGCCCTGGCGGCGACCGGTCTGGTCGCCGCCCACCCGCCCGCCGCCCTAGCCGGCACCTACACCGTGTCCGACCAGACCCAGTCGGACGTGTCCGGCTGGACGTTCATGAGCAGCGGCGGGTACTTCGGCTGCTCGCACGTCAGCTATCCAGGCCCGTGCGCGGATGGGGACGTCGCCCGCCCGACGCCGCTACGGATCTTCGGCTTCGGCGACGCGCATGCCGGCGGCGACGGCTACTGGGTGTGGTCGGCTCCGCCGACCACCAGCGTGGTCTCAGGCTCGGTGTCGATCTCGTACAAGACCAGCGCCGCCGACACCACCGCCTACATGAAGGCGCGACTGCGCAGCGAGTCGTTCGAAAGCTCACCCCAGCTGCACCCGGTGCAGGGGTCCGGCAACGCCACCTGGGCGATCCCAGCCGGCAACGAGGTGCTGGGGATCATGCTCAAGACCTCCAGCATCCACACCTACCTGGACAAATGGTCGAACAACGTCAAGATCACCAGCCTGAGCGCGACCCTGCGCGACGACACCGCGCCGACCGCGTCGCTGTCCGGTGCGCTCGCCGACGGCACCTGGCACAACGAGTTGCAGCCGGTGTGTCTGACGGTTGCGGCGACCGATGCCGGCTCCGGGGTCGCGGCCGCTGAGCTGGACGACTCGTTGGGTAGCTCGCTGGACGCGGTATCGACCCCCGTTCAGACCCCACTCCAGCCCGGCCAGACCGTGTTTTCGCGCGACCTGTGCACGATCCCGGCGGCGCTTGGGGACGGATCGCACGTGCTCACGGTGCGCGTGCGCGATGCCGCCGGCGAGGAGCAAAGCGTCCCGGTGACGGTCAACGTGGACGCCCACGCACCGGTCGCAGCGCAGGTTTCGCCCGCCGGTCAGACCACCGAGCTTCGGCCACAGGTCGGGTTTGCGGTCGATCCCGGGCCGTCTGGCCTGGGCAGCTTCGAGGCGGCGCTCGACGGTCAGCCGATGACGATCTCGGGTGACAGCGCGTCGTTCACGCCGTCCACCGACCTCGACTACGGCACCCATACGATCACGTGGCGTGCTGCCGACGGAGCCGGCAACGTGCGGGACGGGCGTTGCCGGGAGGGGTGACACTCGCGTCATGCGACGCCAGAAGCGACAAATCTGCCTCTCAGAGCCGAACTTGTGGGCTGGATTGGTGCAGGGGGTTTCGTGTCTGGCGGGACCACTGCGGGACCACGAGTTGATTGCACTCGCGGCGGGAGGGGTGTACTGTCGGGCCTGCCCCGCGGACTTCAGCGGGGACGCCCGACCGGCCGCCATCACCCGATGAGAGGACGGCGACCGGTCAGACATAGGGAGGATCGCATAATGGCGACCACCGAAACGACCCGACCGTCCGAGGCGGCGCGAAGGTGCGCCGAGCAGTGGCTGCACGCCGCTGACAAGGCGACCGAGCGGGCCAAGCAACTGCTCGGAGGGGAGGACCCGCCTGCCGATGAGTGGGCGTGGGCCGCGATCGTGAGCATGCGGTTCGAGTCGTCCGGGTCAACCGACCTGGAGAGTTGCGGCATCTCGGGCGCGATGCGGCACCTCTTCGCCGCGATGCCCGGGACGGCTGGATCATGACCCTCCACTCGGCGCCGCTTGATCCTGATACCGCCGCGGCGAATGTCGCTGCGGTTCGTGCCCGCGAGGCTCACATCGACGAGTTGATCGCGCAACTTCAGACGCTCCGTGGCTGGGTTACGCGGGATCGGCGCGACTACCTGCTCGGACAGCTGCTTAAGCAGTGGGCCACGATTCCGCCGGATGACCAGCGCTGGAACGCGGCGGAGATCATCCTCGGCATCCAGGGCTTCTACCGGCACACGTCCGCCCCGGTGGTGGCGATGCGCGATGCCGCGGTCCTGCTCTTGGTCGCCGCCGACGATGTAGCCGCCGACTGCGGTGAAGACAGCACGACGGGCGGCGCTCCGTCGGCGATGACGGTCGCGAAGCTGCGATGGTCGCAACAGCACCTCGCCCGGGCCATCGCGATGATCGAAGCGGACTCGTTCGAAGCGTTCGCTGCTGCTCGGGGCGTGCCATCCGCAGGTGACGGTGGCCCGTCATGACACGCTCGAAAACGGTGGGCGGTCCGCTGGATAGGTTCGCGGAGTCGCTTGCACACGCTGCGGAACAGGCGGAGGGGATCGCCGACAAGCTCGAGCAGGCCGGCGTTGAAAGCGGCAGCGCGTCGGCGCTCAGCGGATACCTCATGGAGGCCGCGACCGCCGCGCGGGAGGCGGGCGTCGACTCGCGGACGGCTGATCGGTTGCTTGGTGCGTTCCGACCGAAAACGACCGCCCAGGTGGATGTCGAGATGCTCCTGGTCGAGCTTGAGCAAGCCGCGCAGAACCTCGACCGGCAGTACGACTACAAGTGGATGGACGTTCGCCGAGACGCGCTGATCGAAGTCGCTCGAGCCGGGCGTCGCCAGCCGGAGGACTGGCCGGCGTGGAGGGCGATCGCCGCGATCGCGGGGCTTGACCGGCTGCGGCAACCTGACGGTCGACGGCGAGACCTGCAAGCCCTCCACCAGTGCATCATCAACTTCTGCGACATGACGTGGATCTCGCTGCGCCCCGACAAGGAACGGGAGGGCACCGTCCACGGCGACGAGTGGCCATACACCGAACTCGACATGCTGAATCTCCAAGAAGCGCTGCTCGACCTCCAAAAGGCACATGAGCAGTGGCGACGCCACGAGCGGAAATGGCGAGTGAGCCATACTCGCGAGGAGCTTCGGCCATGACCGACGACGCATTCGACCGGATCGTTGAAGGGTTCTCGGAGGATCGGCGGGCGGCCGCCGAGGAGTGGGCCAGCGTCGCGCATCTCGCGCTGCGCCGAGCGGCGGAACTCGCTCGCCGCGACCCGGAGGAGGACGAGAAGGCATTCGCGCTGTTCCTGACCACCATCCTGCACGATGACGACAAGCCGACCAATCTCGGTTGCGAGGATTGGGCCGCCGTGATGCGGTACATCGGCAACGTCGAGAACCAGCCATGACCACCGTCAATCGGGCTTGACACGGGGCACGGGGAGGCGTAGGTTCTGTCCTGCGCCGCTTGGGGCAGCTCAGTAGACTGAAGCCGGTCGGAGGGATCGTAGAGGTGACTCGAACGTTCCTTTGGCCGGGGGACGAAAGGCCAGCCGAAGCGGCGAATCTTTGGTCCCAGGCGGTCACGCCGGCCGCTCGCGCCGGGCGCTAGTATCGGGCGCGAGATGATGGCGCGGTGCAGCTTTTGCGGTTGGCGCTTCGACGGCGAACCGTCTGAGGCGCTGGCCGCCCAGCACGCTCACATGCAGAACAAGCATCCAGACGTACTGCAGCGAGCTGAAGACCGGCTCACGCCCCAGCAGCGCTACGCCAAGGAGACGCACAAGCGCCGCGCGGTGCTGCATGCAGCGGCAGATGTCCAGCGGCTAGAGCGGGACCGCTCGCGGGATGCCGAGCGAGCCGCCAACGCCGCGAAGATCGTCGCGGCTGCTCGCGCGAACCCAAGTTGGACAGTCGGCCAACTTCAGCGCAACGTCGGCTTTAGCGTCCCGGTCATCCGCGCTGCCCTGCAAGAGGCGGGCCTGCCGGTTCTCCGTTCCTCATCCCGCTAGCGCCAGCTCCTCGCGGCTCCGGCGATTTCCAGGTGTTTCCTGCGCAGAAACGTGCCTGTTAAGGGTTTCGCGTTTGCGTCGATACAAGCTAGTAGGACCCTCAGCATGCCTGCTTTTGCGGACGGGTCTGACTCCCTCTCCCTGAATGGGCTCGCTCGACGGATGGGGATGACGGGAACGACGGCCCGCCCCTATGGCTTAGGCACCCCGGGGGCGGGCCGCTTCTGTCGTTCTCGCCTCGTGACGGCTTGGCCCGCTGCCGAGCAAGGCCGAGTCGTCAAACGCGCTAGGGGGGTATCGGCGCGCGGTTGCCATCCTTGACCCGTTTCGTGCGACGACGGATCACGGCGTCCGCTGTTGATCCCGCTTGCACCACGGAGTAGTTAAAATGTGCACTCGGCGCATTCCATGCGGTGACCGCCAGCGCCAGGCCGGTTGGTAGACGAGTTTGGTGACACCGGTAGCGTCAGGCACCGGCCCCGCAACAGATCAAGTGCGGGCTTTCGCCGCTCGCTCCCGCAACACCACGCCCAACCCGATCAAGAACAAGATCCCGCAGATCACGACTGGCCACCACGTCCCCGTCGCGCCAGAAACTAAGAAAAATAGCGTCGCGACGCCAAGCACAACCGTGACGATCGTCAACCGATTCCAAGTCATTCCAATCCTCCTATTCCAGTCGGAGCCACCCGATCTTGTCCAGTATCCACCTTGCCCGCCGCGCAGCGGTGCAACTCCTGGGTACCGGTCGCGTTCGTCCCGACGTCGCACTCTCCTGGTCGGTAGCGAAGCCTGGTCGAGCCTGGCCGAGCCGGGTCAGCCTACGGTGCGGCGTGGAGGGTAGGGGTCATGGTAGAGACCGTCAGCCACCCGGCGCGCTTGCGATCAGCGTTGAGTAGCCGTGGAGCCGCAGCCCAGACAGCGCAGGTCGCCGCTGGAGCGGACATGCACGGACGGTCGAGCACACCGCCTGCAGTAGCGGACGTCGTAGTCTGGGTCCGAACGCGGTGCCGCCGCGGCTTGGAACGCCGATGGGGTGTCTACCTCGGGCGCGGTTCTTGTGGTTGGGCGATCCATCCTGCTCCTCCACAGGTCATGCACAGGCGCCGCCGCGGCGTGAGCAGCAGCAGTCGCCGACGCTGGTCAACGATGCCTGTCCCACAACACGCCTCGCACTCGACGGAGCCGGTCGGTGGCGGGATCATCTACCGCCTCATCGACCGCGTTGGCGTCCTTCCTGACACCCTTTCGGGCCGCGATCCTAGTCCGAGACTGGCCGTGGTGGTGGGGACGGCGGTGAGGTGCCCGGCGTGACGGCGCCGCAGGTCACGCACACGTACTCCGTCACGGTCGCCTTCGATCGTTCTCGATGCGGCGTCAACGTGCGGCACTTGGGGCACGGCATGACCAGGGGGCGAGTCACCACCTCAGCGTACGCGCCGCTTGTGAGCGACACAAGCGCCCGATTGAGGGTATTGACCGCGCGGACCATTGGAACCCGGTTTCGAAGCGTCCCCCTGTCGGTTGCAGCGGTTACCAGCGAGGCGTAGAGTCGCGCTCGCCCGGCGCCCCTAGTCCGGTGCGGGCCATTCGCTTCCCGGCGCGTCAACAGCGCGGGTCGGAAGCAGCAACTCGACCCTCTTCGCCGGAGCCCCCTCCCCGGCGAGGAGGGCCGAGGCGCGCCTAAAGAGTGGGGTCGCGGGGCAGGTACGATTCGACTATGTCCGAATCAAATGGATCGCCTCAGCCGTGCCGGTCGAATCATCTCGATCGTCTCCGGCGGGTTCTTCGCTCCACCCACCTGCGCGCCGTGTTGTGGGTCTTCGACCATCGTCGGTGGTCAGCCCTGCGCGTGGCTCTAACCGCCGACTCGTTCGTCGCGATCGGCCTCGACCTCGACGCGGCTGGCAAGTCCGAGACGACCGTTGCCCTTGGCGTCGACCAGTCCGGCGATATGGCGAGGGAAATCTCCGATCTTGCCTCTGCCGCTCGAGGGTTCGCAGCCGCGGTCTCCTACGGCTCCGTGAATGGCCCCGGAACGGATTGGAGCCGATACGACGGCCGCGACCCGGTAGCCGACGATGGCTAACGGCCCCTCTGGGAATCTGAATCAGCAGGCCCAGTTCTACGCTGGCGCAGCCGTGCCGACGCTGGCGAGCATCAATCAGCAGTTCGGCATGCAGCAGGGCAACGTCAGCGGGTATACCGCGGCGCTCGTGAAGCTCCTCCAAGCTGGTGCCGGCGCTGATCCCTACGGTGGGGCGGTCGCGAGTCAGTCGGCGGCGAACCAAGCCGCGATGGCGCGCCTCGGCGCCCTCGGCTCGCCCTATGCCGCCAACTCGGCCGCTGCAGTCGGAGGCATGGGCGACTCCGCCCTCGGCGCGCTGAACGCGAACCGGGGCGCTGCTAGGGCGTACCAGGCAGCGATGCCCGGCGTCGCCGCGGCGCGTGGGCAGTTGGCTCAGTCCAGCCTTTTGACACAGAAGAACGCCGCGATCACGCAACGCAGTCAGCAGTACCAATCGGCGTACGCCCAAGCGTTGCAGCAGCTCCGCGCGTTCAGCCTCCAGCAAAACGCGCAGCGCATCCAGCAAAGCCAGTTCGCGCAGAATCTCGCGAACCAGCAGCGCGAGTTCGCCGCGACCCAGGCCTACAACTACGCCGCGCTCGCCGCCGCCCATCCGACCAGCACTACCGGGACAGGATCGGGCGCGTTCCCCGGCTTCAACTCGCCTAACGCCTCCGGGTGGGGGGCGGCCGTGAGCGGCCTCACCCGCAACGAACTCGCGACCGGCATCAAGGGCGCGATGGCGATCCTCAACCCCAGCGGGACGAGCAAGACGATCCCCGTATACGGATACCGCACTGCCGACGGCCAAACCTTCCAGACCTACCTCGCCGCGCACCAACACGACGGCACTGGGAAAATCTCGACGTTCACCGCCGGCTACCGCAACATCACCATCCCGTCTGCGAACGGGAACCCCGTCGCCGCCGGCCACACCTTCAACGATACCCTTCTCGCCCTTCAAGGGCAGGGCGTCGACCCCGTCGTCGCGATGCTCGCCGCCGGACGCTACTACTCGCAGTATCGGGGCAACTACAAGACGCCGCAGATCACCGCTGCCTATCGGAGCTTCGCGACGTGGATGGCCGCGAACGGATTCAGGGGGTACGCGCAGATCCTCAAGGGGATGCAAAGTCCCGGCGGCGTGAATAGTGGCCGGTTGGGGCGTGGCGGGCCGGGGTCTAGGTAGTGCCCGGCATCGACTGGAACTCGACCGCGCCCGGCGCCTCGGGTGGCGGTGGGGGTATCGCGTGGATCGGCCCGAAGCCCGGCGCGATCCCCACCGGTGGCGGCGGTGGAATCGCGTGGACGGGGCCGAAGCCGACGAGCGGCCCAGCACCAGGTAGCCTCGCAGCGACGCGCCTCCAGACCGTGCAGAGCGTCACGCAGCACCACGGCGGCTTCACTGGATTCCTGGACAACGCCGGCCAGAACATCGCCCACACGATCCAGAACCTGCCGACGTTCCCCGTCGCGCTCGCGCAGGGGTTGGCGCATGGCTGGACGACGAACGATTCGTTGGCGACATCGTGGAACAACCCGAAGGACATCCTCGGCATGATCCACGCCGGCGGGTCAGCCGTCGGCTACGACCTCGGCCTTGAAGACATCGCCCAGGGCAAGACCCACTTCAGCCAGGTCGGCCACCGCTTCTACCAAAACCCGCTCAACCTGCCGCTCGACATCGCAGCGCTCCTCAAGGGCGGTGGTGTCGCTGGCCTGAAGGGCGCCGAAGCGCTCACTCGCGCCGGGAAGATCAGCGAGGAAAGCCGCCTCGGCAAGCTCGCCACCGGCGAACGAACCGTCGGCATCAACAACCTCCAAGTCCCACTCCAGCGCAGCGCGACGCTCCAAGGCCGCGCCCGCCAAGCACTCATGGACAAGGCCGGCGGATACGACGCGACGACGCACGCCCCCTTCATTGGCCAGGCTCGGCGCGCGACGAAGGCCGTCATCCGCGAAGCGAACCAGGGCGGCGAAGCGGCGCGCATCCAGCAGATCGCGCGGCAGTTCAACCAGGAATCCCGCAGCCTCTCACCCGCGGAGCAGACCGCTCTCGTCGTCGCACGCGAAGGCGAACCCCTCCCGTCGCGCCTCGCATACTTCCAGCACCAGTTGGAACGCCAGCCGGGGAACACGGCGCTCGCCGGGCACGTCGCCGCGTACAGCGACCCCGGCGTCGCCGAAGCGCTCGCCAACCCCAGCGCGCAACTCCAACACGTCGCCGCACTCGGCCAGCAACAGGCCAGGATGCGAACCTCAGCGCTCGTCCGAGCCGGCGAGTTGACGCCGCAGGCCGCGGAGGAGCGCCGCTTCCTCGCCCAGCGCTTGATCGGCGGCGCGACCGGGACGCACTTCGACCCGGAACTCCACCGCGACGCGTCGATCCGCCTCGCCAACGCGAAGCGCGCCTTCCAACCGCTCGCAGCGCCGGCCGGGTACCAGGTCGAGTCGCGCATCACGCAACTCGGCCAGCACATCTCGGACATCAAGCGGCAACTCGGCGACGCCGCGGGGCACCTAACCGAGACGCAGCTTCCCCGCCCGGTCGAGTCGACCGTCGGCCGCGTCGGCGCGCGCCAATCCCTCGCAGCCGAACTCCAACGCGCCGAAGCCGAACTCGGCCGCCTCACCATCCGCCGAAACGCTCGCCTCACACCCGCCTACCACGCCGCGAAAGACGAACTCGCCGCCGCCCACCAGGGGTTGAAGGACGTCAAGGCGCAGCGCACCGAGGCGGCTAAGGGCGGCATCGTCGGCGGCCCGCCGATCGAGTCGCTCCAGCAGCTCGAAGCGGATCGCCTCGCCGGCCGCGTCGACATCGGCATCCACTCCAGCTTCGGCCCCGCCTACCGCCACCCCCACACCGTGCCCATCTCGAACGCCGCGGGCTTCTTCACCAAGATCGCGTCGCTCAAACGCGGCAAGCAAGAACTCGGAACCGGCAACCTCAACAACGGCGTCAACTACGCCATCGGCCACTTCTCGCTTCACCCCGAACACTTCTCCCACGACTCGCTCGCAGCGATGAGCCACCTTCTTGCACTTTTCATTGCCGCCGTTGCGGAGCGCACTGTCACTCCCTGGGCAGCTTCGACCTGCACCGTTCCTTCCTTGTGCCGGATGATTGGTCGACGCGGGTCTGCGACGAGCCGGCCGACGTCCGCCGCCGAGACGGTTCGCCCGCGCTTGAGGTTCTCGGCATCGGTGAGTGCCGGATCAGCCGCGGCCGCGACAACCCGATCGCTGACGTCGAAGTATGGACGGTGGCCGGCGTTGAGGAACGTCGCCGGACGCTCGCCCAGGCCCACGGAGAACCCCTCCCTGGACGCACAGACGCCACGGCACCTCTGCAGCCGCCCACCGGGACGGTCGCGCGGTGAGCGTCCGATATTTCACTCCTGACGAGGTCGCCGAGAGTCGGGGCCTGGATCGAAAGACCGTCTACCGGGCGATCCACACCGGGCGCCTGCACGCCGAGAACTGGGGTTCGCGGAGTCGACCACGGTTCCTGATCCCCGAGAGCGCGTTGGAGGCGCTGGTCTACCGACCGGCCGGAGATGATTCCGACGACCCCGTGATGATGGCGCGGCCGTTGCGAGTGGCCGGGCAGTTCACGAGGCTCGCCCGCGAACCTGGCGTCCATGATCCTGGACGGTGATAGTCTACTTTCATGGACACTGACGAGCCGAATAGGGTCGTTTCGATCCACACCAAGCAAGCTGCGCGCCCGGCGCCCGCGGAGCCGCCTGCGCCGGTGAAGAGGCGGGTGAAGCGAGAGCCCACGCGGTTCACCTACCAGTACACCATCCTGCCGAAGCAGCGTCGAGAAGTCAACCTGGCGCAGGCAGCATTCCATGACGCAATACGGGAAGCGTATCGGCTCGGTCTTTCTCTGCGTGAGATCGCGAGAGCCACCGATTTGTCCCATCAGCGCATCCACCAGATCGTCCGGGCGAACGAACCACCCAAAGGAGAACAGCCGTGAGCGTGACCAAGCACAAGCGTGGAGGCCGAGTCCGCTACGACGTCCGCTGGTGGGAAGGTGGCCGCGATGGTCGCCACCGCTCCAAGACGTTCGACCGGCGGGAAGACGCGGACACGTTCGAGGCCGACATTCGCCGCCGCGGCCAGCTCGGCGCCTACGCGCCGGTCGTGCCAGCCGGCCAACCGCTCGAGCGATTCCTGCGCGACGAGTGGTGGCCGCGGTGTTCTCCGCTATGGGCGCAGTCCACGCGGCTGCAACGAGCGGGCATCATCGACCGGTGGATCGTCCCTTACCTCGGGCATCTGCGGCTGCGCGACGTCGGCGGCGAGCAGGTCGCGGAGTGGCGGGCACGAGTACTCACGGATGGTTGTCCGGCGACGCAGCCAAACCAGGCCGTGGCAGTGCTGTCGGCTGCGCTCGGCGAGGCGGTGCGGAACCGCAAGCTGCCCGGGAACCCGTGCGTCGGTGTCGGCCGGGTTCCGGTGGTGGTCGCCCGGCCGCGAGCGTTGACGCCGATTGACGTGGAGCGACTCCGCCGGGCGATGCCGACTCGTCGCGATGCGCTGCTGGTGAGCTTGCTCGCCTACGCCGGTCTTCGACCCGGCGAGGCGCTCGCGTTGACGTGGGACTCGGTGACCGGTCATGTGCTCGTGATCGATCGGAACTGGACGTATGGCGAGTTGAAGCTGACCAAGACCGGCCGCCGTCGTGCCGTCGACCTGCTCGAGCCGCTGCGCCTTGATCTGGCCGAACACCGTCCCAAGCTGACCCGGCCGGGCGAACTCGTCATCCGTAGCCGTCAGGGCAGCGGTCTGCTCGACCTACGTGCGTGGCGAAAGCGCGCATGGGCAACGGCGTGCGATCGCGCCGGCATCGACGCGAACCCCTACGACTTGCGGCACACGTTCGCCAGCCTCCTGATCCACGAGGGCCGCCCGGTGGTGTACGTCGCCGGGCAGATGGGCCACGCATCGAGCACCACTACCCTCGACCATTACGCCCACGTCTACGCCGACGCCCAGCTCGCCCCGACAGCTCAGATGACCGCGGCGATTGTCGCCGCTCGGGGCGAGCTTGATCGGAATCGTGTACGACCGATGTACGTTGACGGTACGGTGCGCACTCTCCGAAGCACCATCCGAACGGCGGAATCCCGCTCCTAGAACGGGATTCCGCTTATGGGCGGTACTGGGCTCGAACCAGTGACCCCCAGCTTGTCGAGCTGGTGCT
>JBBRMM010000011.1:0-119693 GCA_038230835.1 Gaiellales bacterium | reverse complement strand
TACGCCCGCAGCCCGCCGCCTGGGAGCCGACGACACCGTGCGCGCGCTCGAGCGGGTCGCCTGGCTACGAGGCCAGGCTCCCACCTACATCCGCTGCGACAACGGGCCGGAGCTCGTCTCTCAAGCCCTCCAGGACTGGTGCCGCTTCAACGCCACAACCACTGCCTACATCGAGCCCGGCGCGCCGTGGCAGAATCCCTACGCGGAGTCGTTCAACGGCCACCTCCGACGAGAACTGCTCGACATGGAAAGCTTCAACACCCTCCACGAAGCCCAGCTACTGGTCGAAGACCGGCGCCTCAGGAAGCAGCGGTTTTGCGGTCGTCTGCTGTGTGGGCGTATGATCGGGTGATGCGGAGGGGACTGTCGGGGGGCGGCTACCGGTTGGGGCGGCGGTGGTGATTGCCAGGGTTGGGCGTGGCGTTGTTGTGGCGGGGTGGGGGTGAGGGCCGGTGGTGGGGGCGATTCGTCGGGGGTACGTGTTTGTGGAGGATCGCCCGCTTGTGGTCGTGGTGGTGGCTGGGGTGGTGACGGTGGGGGTGGCGGGTGTGCTGGCGTGGCAGGCTGGCTGGCCGCGGGTGTGGGGGGTGGTGTTGGCGCGTCACTCGTGGGGATGGTTGGGGGTGTGCTTTGGTGGCGAGTTGGCGGCGTATGCCGGCTACGTTTTTGCCGTGCGCGATGTCGCGCGCGCGGATGATGGGGTACCGATCGGTCTGGAGACGTCCGCCAAGGCAGTGGTTGCGGGCTTTGGGGTGTTTGCAGCGACGCGCTCGTCGGGAGGTTTCGCTGTCGACTACTGGGCGTTTCGCGAGGCTGGGGCGGGTAAACGGGAAGCGGTGCGCCGCGTGCTCGGACTCGGACTGCTTGAGTACGCCGTGCTGTCGGTCGGCGGACTGGTGGCGTCGCTGTTTTTGTTCTTTGGGATGGACGGACACCGGGGTGCGAGCTTGACGTTGCCGGCGCTCGTGGTCGTGCCGGTGCTTGTGGTCGCGCTTTGGCTGACATCCCCGAAGCGCGCCGATCGACTCAGCCGTCCTCGCAGCGGCCGTGTGCGTCGTCTGTTCGCTGATTGCGTGGCCGCAGCGGCCACGGTCCGAGTGCTGGTGAGCAATCCTCGCAAGCACTTCCTCGGAGTGCTGGGCGCCGGCGCGTACTACGCCGGCGATATCCTCTGCTTATGGGCGGCTCTTCGCCTGGTTGGCGAACAGGTGTCGGTGGCCGCACTCGTGCTCGGCTACACCGCCGGCTACCTCCTAACCCGCCGAGCCCTTCCCGCTGGAGGAGCCGGATTCGTGGAAGTCGCCCTCACGTTCGCGCTCGTGGGGATGGGCGTCGGGTTCGCCCATGCCCTGCTCGGCGTCGTCGTCTATCGCGTGTTCAACTTCTGGTTGCCGATCGTCCCCGCACTCGCGCTGATGCCGGCCATCCGCGACCTACGACGACGATTCCAACGCGCAGAACAGACCGCCTGAACAACCCGTCGGCCTCAACACCGCATACACCGGGGGAGGCTGCGGCATCCGCGAGGATCTGCGTCGTGTCGAGATAACCGCGGGGCACTCGCTGGGCGCAGACGTGAAGAGCTTCGATCGACAGCGCCGAACGCTCTAGCTCAGACAACTCCAAGAGCCGTTGACCAGAGACCCGGCCTACGGTGCGCATCTTGGTCACCGTCCTATGTGATCCCCATGTCAACGGCCCATGCCGATAATGACTTGTGCCCGAGTGCGTCGCACTCGCCTCGCCGCCACGTCGATGCCGCCCACCGGAGACGATCGTGAGTTCCGCCGGCCGAGGAGGCCCAAAAACCCCGCCGGGTCCACCCACACGAATCCGGGTGCCCAAGCCGACCCCACCCCGCGTAACCTCCTCGGTAGCGCTCACCGGCCAGGTTCTCGTCGGGACCGCCCGCAACAGGTCCGCACCGACCTGTACGACGACTCGCTGCCGGTCGAGGGGTACCGCGACTTCCTCGCCGCGTGCCTCAAGAACGCCGCCGGCGCGAGCACCGACGACGCGGCGATGCACCTATGGTTCCCGAATCGCAACATCCGCGCGGTGCTCGAAGCGCTCGACAAGAGCGGGTGGGAGTATCGCGACATCATCGTTTGGAACAAGCTGAACGCGACGTATGGCGACCTCGGCGCGCAGTACAAGAGCCGCCACGAATCCTTCTTCTACGCCCACAAACGCGGCCAGAGCCCCCGCTGGCACGGCGCCAGCAACGAGTGCACGGTGTGGGACTTTGCCAAGCCCCAGAAAAGCGAGTTGCACCCGACGATGCGCCCCGTCGAGATGTACGAGCGCGCGTTGCAGAACCACACGCACACCGGCGACCTCGTGCTCGAACTGTTCGGCGGGTCGGGCACCACCATGATCGCCGCGGAACGCCTCGGCCGCCGCTCGGTGCTGATGGAGATCGACCCGCGCTACGTGGATGTGATCCGGCAGCGGTACGCCGACTTCACGGGCACCGACTCGGGCCTCAAGCAGGCCGCCGGCGTGGCGGTGCAACCATGACCGTGAAGCCGACGTGGCCACCTGAGAGTCTGGAAGGGGTGTGGTTCCACTCGTTCGTGGTGCGCGAGTGGGACGACGAAAACGAGCTGCGGATCATCCACGCGGCGGTGAAGAAGTACGCCATGCGCCTCGGCGACCCGACGTACAAGATGACCGGCACCGAGTTCGCCGCGCTCGTGCGCACGCAGCTTTTGATCGAGGGCGGCGGCGTGGCCAGCAAGCTCGAAGGGCAGATCGGCGTGAGCGACGAGTTCCGCGAAAGGCTCGCTCGGCTGCCGGTGTACGCCAGGGCGATGACCGGGGTTCAATGAACGTGCGAGCACAACTCCTCGACGGGTGCCGTCCGCGTGAGCATCTAGTCTGATCCCGCATCCGAGCGTCAGTCTCGAGGGAGAGGACTTCATGACCGCTGAAGCTTCGCCTCTGCCCGCCCTCGCGGCTGGGTTCGATTCGAGCCACTGACAGGGGTGGCCTTCGTCGTCTTGTTCATCGTCTCGATCGGCGCCAGCCAGCCGCCGAAAGACAGCGCCTCGGATAAGACCTGGATCGCCAACTACGCGACGACGAGTGACCAGATCAAGCACATGGTGACGGGCTTCTGCCTGCTCTTCGCCGGACTCTGCCTCGCTGCTTTCTTTACGACGCTCTGGCGGCGCGTCGCCGACGCCCGCCAGCCCAACCTCACCACGAGCCCCCTGCCTCTCGTGACCGCCGGCGTCTCCGCCGCCTGCATGGCCGCCGGCGGGATCGCGATGGCGGTCGTCTCGGGCTCTCAGTTGATCAGCACCTCGCCGCTGCCCGGAGCCGACGTCCTGCGCCTGATGAACGCGATTGGGGTTCGCCATGGCCGGCGGCGCTGGCATGCTGGCCGCGGCGCTCACCATTGCCGTCGTCGCCTTCCAGGCCCACTGGGGTGGCGTGTTTAGCAAGCGCCTCCTGATCTTCAGCCTGATCGTCGCCGTCGGTCTAATCGGCTCGCTCGCGTTCGTCCCAATCGCCCTGATCTTCATCTGGGCTCTGATCGTCGCGGCCAAGCTCATCCGCAGCGTCCCCGCGACGGTCTAGAGGCATTGGGCGAGATCCTGGCCGAGTTCCGTACCGAGGGGTGGGACACGGCGCTGACGGGGTTCGCCAACGACGACGTCGCGCGGATCCTGGGCGAGGACTTCGACGGCAAGACCAAGAGCGACGCTGACCCGAACGTGTTGCCGGCGATGCCGATGGAGGCCCAGTCGGTGCGCGGCGAGGTGTACCAGTGCGGGCCGCACCTCGTGATGTGCGGCGATTCGAGCGACGCGGGCGACGTCGCCACGCTGATCGGCGCGGACATCGCGGTGATGGTGCTCGCCGACCCGCCCTACAACGTCGGGTACGGCGTCGAAACGACCCGCCGCAAGGAGCCGCAGGGCAAGGACCGCCCGCAGCAGGTGCGCACCGACCTGTACGACGACTCGCTGCCGGTGGAGGGGTACCGCGACTTCCTCGCGGCGTGCCTGAAGAACGCTGCCGGCGCGAGCACGGATGACGCGGCGATGCACTTGTGGTTCCCGAATCGCAACATCCGCGCGGTCCTCGAGGCGCTCGACAAGAGCGGGTAGGAGTATCGCGACATCATCGTTTGGAACAAGCTGAACGCGACGTATGGCGACCTCGGCGCGCAGTACAAGAGCCGCCACGAAGCGTTCTTCTACGCCCACAAACGCGGCCAGAGCCCCCGCTGGCACGGCGCGTCGAACGAGTGCACGGTGTGGGACTTCGCCAAGCCCCAAAAGAGCGAGTTGCACCCGACGATGCGCCCCGTCGAGATGTATGAACGCGCGCTGCAGAACCACTCCCACACCGGCGACCTCGTGCTCGAGTTGTTCGGCGGGTCGGGTACCACGATGATCGCCGCGGAGCGCCTCGGCCGGCGCAGCGTGTTGATGGAGATCGACCCCAGGTACGTCGACGTGATCCGGCAGCGGTACGCCGAATTCACCGAGTTGAAGCCGCGCCGCATGACACCCGTCACTTCACCCGAGGGATCGCACCCGTCTGGGGACAGCCTCTCGCTCCACAGCCGGTTGCAGCGATGGCGGTCGCAAACCCGATTGGGGTGGTTACTCCCCTGGACCGTTGGGGGCGTCGATCCGGGGTTGGGAGTCGGCTCCCCCGCGCCTATTGGTGCGCTATTGGTGCGGTCCCGCGAAAAACCCCTGCACGTTCGCTCCATCCGCAGAACCACTTGAACTGGCGGGAAACGACGCGCCCATGCGGGTTTGTCGTCCAATGTCGCACCTTGGGAGAGCCGACGCGGGGACTCGAACCCCGGACCCCATCATTACGAGTGATGTGCTCTACCAGCTGAGCTACGTCGGCGCTCGCAGACCAGGCTAGCGTAGCCAATCGCCGCTGGTGACGGTGGAAAGTCATAGGGTTGCGCGATGCTCACCCTCGTCACCGGCGCCACCGGCTACCTGGGCACGGAGCTCGTGCGCGCGCTGCGCGCGCGAGGCCGGGACGTGCGCGCCATGGTTCGAAGCGACGCCGGGGCGGCGCGGCTCGACGCGATGGGCGCCGAGACCGTCCGCGGCGACGTCATCGACGCGGAGTCCGTCCGTCACGCCTGCGACGGGGCGGAGGTCGTGTTCCACATGGCCGGCGTTGTCGGCCACCGCCGCCGGGACGAGGAGCTCCTCCACGCCGTCAACGTGGTCGGCGCCCAGACCCTGCTCGACACGGCCCGCGCGGCCGGCATCCGGCGCGTCGTCTTCACCGCCAGCGTCTCGACGATCGGCCCCGCCGGCGGGCCCGGGCATCCACGGGACGAGGGCGCGTGGATGCTGGACGGCGACGATGGCCGGGGCGACTTCCGCTACGCGCGCAGCAAGGCGGCGGGGGAGGCGGCGGCCCTGAGCGCCGCCGCCGACGGCCTCGACGTGGTCATCACGAACCCTGGATTCGTGATCGGACCCGGAGACGTCAACCGGGTCAGCGCATGGCCGATCGAGGAGTACCTGCGCGGAAGGCTCCGCTTCACGATCGACGGCGGGCTCTCCTACGTGGACGCCCGCGACGTGGTGGCCGGCCACCTGCTGGTCGAGGAGAAGGGGCGCTCCGGCGAGCGCTACATCCTCACAAACGACGACGGGAACCTCTCGCACCGCGAGTTCTTCGCGCGCGTGGGTCGGGTGTGCGGTCGCCGGCGGCGTCAGCTCCACGTCGCGCCTGGGGTGCTGCGCCCGGTGCTCGCAGCCGGATCGGCGCTGCGGCTGCCGATCCCGATGGACGACCAGGAACTCGCATCCAGCGCCCACTGGTGGTTCTACACCGCCGCCAAGGCGCGTTCCGAGCTCGGCTTCACCGTCCGGCCGCTGGACGACACGATCCGGGACACCGCCTCCTGGCTCCGGTCTGACGGCTATCACCGGCACTGACGCGCGGACTCCGGGAGCCGAGAGCATGACTACACTCGCCGTGCCGACATGAGCAACGGCCACCCCGACACGACGGATCTCTTCCGGAGGCTGGTGGAGGGCCTGCCCGTGGTGGCGTACATCGACGCTTCGACCCCCGACCCGTCGTACCGGCCGACCACCACCTGGGTGTCTCCGCGAATCGAGCAGCTGACCGGGTACACCCAGGAGGAGTGGGTGGAGACGCGTCCCTGGCGGACCGTCCTTCACCCGGACGACCGCGACTGGGTGATGGACCTCCACCGCGGGTATCTGGAGTCGGGAGCGGAGCGGTTCGAGGCCGAGTACCGCCTGATCCACAAGAACGGCAGCGTGGTCTGGGTGCGTGATGTCGAGAGCCTCGTGATCGGATCCGACGGCAGCCCTCCACGGCGTCAGGGCAGCTGGGAGGACATCACCGATCGCGTGCGAGCCGACGAGCGGCGGCACCGGTCGGAGCGGCTGTACCGGGTGATGGCCGAGAGCGTCCCCGATGGCGGCTTCGCACTCTTCGACGCCGATCTGCGGTACTCACTCGCATCGGGCGATACGTTCCGCCGGCTGGGAGTCGATCCGGAACGCCTCGAGGGCATCGCTCTGGGCACACCGGATGATCCCCTCGCCGGCAGCGAAGAGCTGGTCTCCTGTATCCGCCGGGCGTTCGACGGATCGCGGCCCGAGCTCGACACCGACCTCGGAGGCCGCCGACTGCACGCGCGGGCTGCGCCGGTGGGTGTGGGCGACGAGATCGTCGGCGTGCTGGTCATGGTGCTCGACGTCACCGAACGGATCGAGACCGAACTGCGAGCCGGCCTGCTCGCCGCCAACTTCCCCGGCGGCATCGCGCTCTTCGATCGCGACCTGCGCTACACGTTCGCCGAGGGCCAGCTGCTGGCCCCTCTGCACCTGACCGGCATGGTCGGTACCCGGGTCGGCCAGCTGCTGGATAGGCCGGAGCTCGCCAGGGAAGCCCGCAGCGCTCTCGAAGGGACGCCGGCGCGCACGGCGCTCTCCGCCCGCGGCGTGGACTGCGAGCTGGAGTTCGGGCCCGTCCGCGACGCGGCGGGCAACATCGTCGGCGGGATGGTGATCGCACGGGACGTGACCGAACGCAATGCGGCGCAGGCAGCCCTCGGCGAGTCCGAAGCTCGCCGCGAGCACGTGCTGGCGGCGATGCTCCGGGCGGAGGACGACCAGCGGGTGCGGATCGCCACGGACCTCCACGACGACACGGTGCAGGTGATGACCGCAGCACTACTCTCGGCCGACCGCGTGACGGCGGCCATCGAGCGCGGCGAGGCGGTGGTCGCACTGGCGGCGGCCGCGGACTATCGCGACACGCTCGGCGAGGCGATGGACCGCACCCGGCGGCTGATGTTCGAGCTGCGCCCGCCGACGCTCGAAGCCTCGGGACTGTCGGCGGCGCTGACCGACCTGCTCGAACAGGGCGGGCGTGAGGCCGGGTTCACTGCGCACGTCGACTGTCCGGCGGTCCGCTACGGCGAAACGGTCGAGACACTCGCCTACCGGACGATGCTGGAGGGTGTCGCGAACATTCGAAAGCACGCCCGTGCCCGCACCGTGTGGCTGGTCTGCCACGAGCAACTGGGACGGCTCGAGGTCTCGCTACGCGACGACGGGATCGGATACGACACCGAATCGGCGGCAACGTTCGACCGGCGGCTGCACCTCGGTCTGGACTCGATCTCCGAGCGGGTGCGGCTGGCCGGCGGGCGTTTTGCGATCCACTCAACACCCGGCGAGGGCACGATCCTGTCGGTGTCGCTGCCGGTCGGCTGACCGGAACCCATCTAGGCCGACATCGGCACCTGGGTCTCGATGACCGGCTCGATGCGCTCGAAGATGTCTTCCAGCGTGGGCCCGGTGATGGTCAACCCGTGGTTCTTGAGACCGACGATGGCCCGACCGGGCTGCGGCGCCTGGCGGATGATGTCGGCCACCGCGACCGCCAGCTCCCGCGTCCCGCACGGGTAGTTGAATTCGGTGGCGGTCACATCGTGGATCCAGGCGTGGACATGCACGATGGCGCCCACCTCGGGATGCTCGCGGTAGATCATCCAGTGCTCGATGGCGTCCACGGACGCGCGCCGCGGCTCGACCGCCGGCGGCACCGAGAGCACCATCGTGCCGCTCTCCTGGTCATAGTCCTTGACCATCAGGATGTCGCGGCCGACCTCCCGCAGGTTCGCCTTGTCCACACCGGATGCGCTCATCCAGAATCGCGTCGCGTCCTTGCGCACCGACAGGTTGCCGTACGAAAGCCCGCCGATCCCGTACACCAGCTTGATCCAGCGCAGATCGTCCTCGCTGACCAGATCTTCGAGCGGGAACGGGGCCGGCAAAAGGCCGAGCCGGTCGAGCCGGCGGCCAGCCGCCAGCAGGCCCTCGGTCAGCTCGTCCCCGGCCCAAAGCTCGGGCTCGAGGTCGGGATCGAACCGGTTGTCGATCACCAGCCGGGCGGTGGCCAGCGGTACGACACGTTCGACCAGCGCATCCGCCCAGGTGCCCACATCCCCGGTGTCGGGCACCGAGTAGCAGCCCTGCTCGGGCGTCACGAAGTAGCAGGCATCCCCGGGCACCACCAGCAGAGAGAGGTTCGCCAGCGCCCGCACGAGCATCGGGTAGGTCTGGCGCAGCACGTTGTCCGGCGGAGCATCCAGATGATGCACCGCGACCACGTACGTCGAGCGCTGACGGCGCCGAAACGGCTTCGGCTTGGCCGGGTCGACGAAGTTGAAGATGACGGCCGCGTCGGGATCGGCCCCGTCGGCGAACGAGAACCCGCGGCGCTCCCACGCCGCCCGCAGGGCGGTGCGGAACGCATCCAGCGACCCCCGGTCGCCGGTGCCCCAGAAGCCGAGCTCACCGCTCATCCGGCGACCTCGCGCAGTTCGTCCAGCGTGATTTCGAGGGTGGTATTCGAGTCCATCTCAACAACGCATGCATCGCGCATCACCTCGTAGCTTCTCACGACTCCAAATCCGTGCGGGCTGGTCACCCGCCGCCCGACAGCCGGCGCCCGGTCACGAAACGAGCGATAGACCGGATGCTCGAAGGCCAGGCAGCAACGCAATCTCCCGCACAAGCCCGTGATCCGGCCGGGGTTCATCGGCAGATCCTGATCCTTGGCCATGCGCAGCGTGATCGGCTGCTCATGGCAAGGATACCGGCTCGAGCACAGCTTCCCGCCACACAGCCCGTGGCCGCCGCACAGCCGGCCCTGCTCGCGCGGCCCGACCTGGCGCAGTTCCACCCGGCGGTGAAGCTGCGATGCGAGCTCGCCCCGCAGCTGACCGGTGTCGAGCTTGTCGTCGGCGGCGAAGGAGAACACGACCCGGCTCTGGTCGAACACCATCTCGGCGGCGATCGGCTTCAGCCTCAGCTCGTGGCGGCGGGCCAACTCCCGGAACAGGCGGATCGCGCGCTTGGCCTCCAGCCGGTTGGACTCGGCCTGCTCGAGGTCAGCCGCCCCCGCCCGGCGGATGATCTTCTTCAGCGGGATCGTCAGCTCGGCCTCGGGCACCGTGTGGTTCGCCTGCACCACCCGGCCGAGCTCGCGCCCGCGGGCGGTGTGGCAGATCACCTTCTCGTCCCACCGCAGCTCGATGCCGGCGGCGTCGAACGAGTACACCTTGCTCCCCGGCTGGAAGACGACGCCGACGACCTCGGTCATCGGGCTGCCCCCACAGTCGGCGCGGAAACCCGCGCCAGGCGATGGAACATTGCCTCGAGCGCCAACGCCGGGTGCACGTTCAGCTCCAACGACCGGCGCACCTCGAGCGTTATCGCCAGGGCTTCGGCGGCCTGCTCGACCTCGCCCTCTGCCGCACTGGTGGCCAGTTCACCCGACACGTCCGAGTTTACCACGGCTTCACCCGCGCCCAGGCGCGCCGCCGCCAGGTCGCGGTACCACCAGGACACCGTGTCGACCGCCAACCGCAGCTCGTCCCACTCGGCCCTCCGCGCCGCGCGCTTGCCGCGTTCCTCGTAGCGCTTGCGCAGTGCACGCTCCTCCTTGGCATCGTCGACGACCGCCAGCGCCTCCTTGCACTCGGCATCCAGGCGGGCCGCCTCGACCTTCGCGCGAACCGCGGCCGCCGCCAGCACGGTGGCCGCGGCGACGGCGGGGTCGAACCCGGATTCGCGGCCGCACGCCGCTGCCAGCGAGAGGTAGGTGCGCCGCCGCCCTGCGGCCTCGGGATCGCCCGCCAGCTGTTCGGCCCGGCCCAGATCTCCAAGCGCCGCGGCGGCGGCCGCCCGGTCGCCGGTGCGCGCCTCGAGCTGGGCGCGCGAGAAGCGGCGGAACGGCACCACGGCGACCCGCGAGAGAATCGTCGGCAGCATGCGCCCGGCATGGTCGGAGACGAGCACGAACACGCCGTACTCGGGCGGCTCCTCGAGCGACTTGAGGAGCGCGTTGGCGCTCTCGTCGCGAAGCAGGTGGGCGTCGAGGATCAGGTACACCCGGCGGTCGGCCTGAAACGGCCGCAGGTGCAGGTCACGGCGCAGCCGGCGGGCATCGTCGATCAGGATGCTCGAGCCCTCGGGCTCGAGCACGAACAGGTCGGGGTGGCTGCGGGTCGTCACGGCACGCGCCGGGCAGCCGAGCAGGTGGGCGGCGAACCGCTCGGCGTGGACGCGCTTGGACGATCCGGCCGGGCCCGAGAACAGGTAGGCGTGGCTCGGGCGGGCCAGCGCCGCCTCCAGAACCCTGCGCGCCTCCGGCTGATCGGGCAGCCCGTCGAAGGAGCTCACGCGCCGACCGCCTCGCGCACGCGCCGGGCGACGTCGCCGCGCGAACCGGCGGCGTCCACGAGCACGATCCGCTGCGGGAAGCGATCGGCGGCAGCCCGAAAGCCCGCGGCCACTGACCGGTGGAAGGCGTCCGGCTCGGCCTCGATGCGGTCGCCGGGACCCTCGCGGCGTGTCGCGGCCGCGTTCGGGCCGAGCTCGAGGAGCACGGTTCGGTCCGGCAGCAGGCCACCCGTCGCGGCGGCGTTCACCGAGAGCACCTGATCGACTCCGAGCCCGCGGGCGCAGCCCTGGAAGGCCAGTGAGGAGTCGACGAACCGGTCGGCCACCACCACCGCTCCGCGCTCGAGAGCGGGACGGACGACGTCGGTCACGAGTTGGGCGCGGGCTGCCGCATACAGCAGCGCCTCGGCCCACGGCGCGATGAATGCCTCGGGATCGAGCAGCAGCTCGCGAATCCGCTCGCCGGTGCGGGTGCCGCCCGGCTCGCGCACCGCAACCACGTCACGGCCCTCGGCCCGCAGCGTATCGACCAGGATCGCAGCCTGGGTAGTCTTCCCGCAACCGTCGAGTCCCTCGAAGGAGATGAACACCCCAGTCATGGTACCGACGGCCGGGGCGGTCACCGGGCACGACCCGGCGACCTGGGCGCGATTGGCTCGCGCGTGGGCCGGCCGCCGCCCCGGCTGAACTCGCCCGGGCGCCCGCGAGGCGCCGTGCTACCCTCCCGCCGCGATGGCAAAGACGCTGATCATCGCGGAGAAACCGTCCGTCGGCCAAGACTACGCCAAGGCTCTCGGTGGCGGCTTCCAGAAGCACGAAGGCTACCTCGAGTCGGACGACCGGATCGTCTCGTGGGCGGTCGGCCACCTGGTCACCCTGGCTGATCCCGAGGACTACGACTCCAAGTGGAAGCGCTGGTCGATGCGCACGCTGCCGATCCTGCCCGAGCGCTTCGCGCTCAAGCCGGACGAGACCGGCAAGCGCCAGCTCGACGTGCTCCGCAGGCTGCTGAAACGCAAGGACGTCGAGCGGGTCGTGAACGGCTGCGACGCCGGCCGCGAGGGCGAGCTGATCTTCGCCTACATCTACGACCTGGCCGGTGCCGACAAGCCGGTCGACCGGCTGTGGGTGTCCTCGATGACCCGCGACGCCATCCGCGCCGGGTTCGACTCGCTCCGCGACGGGGACGCGCTGGCGGGCCTGGAGGCGGCCGCCCGATCGCGCTCCGAGGCAGACTGGCTGGTCGGTATCAACGGCACCCGGGCGGCCACGCTTTCGGGGCGAATCGACGGCACCGTCTCGCTGGGGCGGGTGCAGACGCCGACCCTGGCACTGATCGTGCGCCGCGACCTCGAGATCGACGCCTTCCAGCCCGAGACGTACTTCCAGATCGATGCCCGCTTCCGGCTCGCTGCCGATCGGACGTACACCGGGCGCTGGTTCGAGGGTCGCACCGACCGCACCCCGGAACGCGAACGAGCCGACGCGGTGGCATCGGCGGCCGGGGGAGCCGCCGCCACGGTCGAGACGGTCAAGCGCACCGAGCGCCGGACGCGCTCGCCGCTGCTGTACGACCTGACCAGCCTCCAGCGGGACGCGAACAGCCGCTTCGGCCTGTCGGCACAGCGGACCCTGGCTGCCGCCCAGCGGCTGTACGAGGGCTCGGCGCACGGCGCACTGATCACCTACCCGCGGACGCGCTCGCAGTTTCTGCCCGCCGACCAGATCGGCTCGCTGAAGGGGATCGCCGCCGGGCTGGCGGCGATCGACCAGTTCGCGACGCCGGCGCGCTATGTCGCCGGCCTGGACGTGCTGCCGCTGGCGCGCGTGGTCAACGACGCCAAGGTGGACGACCACCACGCGATCATCCCCACCGGCGAGCTTCCCCGCGGCGCCCTGACCGGCGACGACCGGCGAGTGTTCGAGCTGGTCGCGCGCCGCTTCCTGGCGGTGTTCCACCCCGACGCCAGGTTCGAGGACACGGAGGTGGTGACGGCGGCCGGCGGCGAGCGGTTCCGCACCAAGGGCCGGCGCATGCTGGAGGCCGGATGGCGCGGCCCCGCGTTCGGCGACGAGCCGGAGAAGCCCGACACCGGGGCCGACGACGACGAGCGGGAGCAGCAGCTGCCGCAGATCGACCAGGGCGAGAACGGGACGTGCGAGTCGGCCGAGGTCGCCGAGAAACAGACCAAGCCGCCCGCCCGCTACAGCGAGGCGTCACTGCTCGGAGCGATGGAAACGGCCGGTCGCACGATCGACGACGAGGAGCTGCGCGACGCCATGAAGGAGTCCGGCCTGGGCACGCCGGCCACCCGCGCCGACACCATCGAGCGGCTGCTCAGCGTGGGCTACATCGAACGGCAGGGGAAGGCACTGATCGCGACCGGGAAGGGCCGGCAGACGATCGGCCTGCTGGGCTCCCATCAGCTCACCTCGGCCGAGCTGACCGGGCGCTGGGAGAAGCGGCTGGCCGAGATCGAGCATTCGAAGGCCGACCGCGAGAGCTTCATGAGCGACATCTCGCAGTTCACGGTGGACACCGTGGAGTACTTCCAGAGCCTGACGGCCGAGAACATTGGGACATGCCCCAACGGTGACGGCGAGATCCGCGAGAACCGCAAGGCGTTCGGGTGCAGCTCGTTCCGCAGCAAGAAGGAGCCCGGCTGCGGGTTCGTGATCTGGAAGTCGCAGAGCGGCCGGACGATCACTGCCGAGCACGTGCGCGCGCTGCTGGCCGACGGCCGGGCCGTGGTCGAGGAGGGCGTCGTGCTGCGGCTTGCCGACGGCAATGTCGCCGAGCTCGTGTCGGCCGACGGCTCGCCCCTGCCCGAGGCCACAGCCGTCGGGTCGTGCCCCAAGTGCGGCCAGGAGATCCGTGAGAACCGCCGCGCCTACGGCTGCTCGTCGTGGAAGAGTCGCGAGGAGCCCGGCTGCGGGTTCGTGATCTGGAAGGAGCAGAAGGGCCGTCTGATCAGCCGCGACGAGGCGGCGCAGCTGCTCGAGCAGGGCGAGACCGATCTGCTCGAGGGGTTCAAGATCCGCGGCCACTCGACCGCCCGCCTGCGCCTCTCCGACGAGCACGCGGTACAGATCGTCGGCGAGGACGGGACGGTGCTCGACCGCTCGGCGGTGGCCCGCGAGGCGATCGCCCCCTGCCCCAAGTGCGACGGGGAGATCCGCGAGAACAGCCGCGCGTACGGCTGCTCGTCGTGGAAGAGCAAGAAGAACCCGGGCTGCGGGTTCGTGATCTGGAAGTCCACCAAGGGCCGCGAGATCACCGTCGAGGAAGCCCGCCAGGTGATCGAGTCGGGCCACACGGACTGGATGGAGTTCAAGGATCGCAAGGGCCCGTTCCGCGGACGGCTAGTGCTGCAGGAGGACAAGACGGTGGCCGTGCAGCGCGAGGATGAGGGCCCGGCGGTCGAGACCCAGGCGGCCTGACCGACGTCTACAGGTGAACCGAGCCGTCCTCGGCCAGCGTCCAGTGCGGGTTGTGGGCGACCTCCCAGGGATGGCCGTCGGGATCGCGGAACGCCCCCGAGAAGCCACCCCAGAAGGTGGCTGCCGGCGGTCGGGTGACGGTCGCGCCGGCGGCCTCTGCAGCCGCGACCACGGACTCCACCTGAGCGGGGGAGCGCACGTTGTGGGCGAGCACGATGCCGCCGAACCCGGGCCGGTCGGCCACACCGCTGTCCGCGGCGAGCCGGGTGCGGTCCCACAGCGCGAGCACCATTCCGCCGGTCTGGAAGAAGACCACGTCGTCATCAGGTGCGGCCCCGCTGCGCCACCCGAGCGCCTCGTAGAAGGCCCGGGCACGGCCGAGGTCGGCGACGCCGAGCGTGACCAGGCTGACCCGCTGCTCCATCCCGGCATCATCGCACGCCGGATCGCCGACGCCGCGGGGCTGTCCGGCGGGTATCCTGCCCGGCCATGCCCATCCGCGCGATCGTCACCGGCGGCGCCGGCTTCATCGGCTCCCATGTGGCCGATGCGCTGATCGACCGCGGCGACCAGGTGGTGGTGGTCGACAACCTGGCCGGCGGCCGGCGCGACCGGATCCCGCAGGGGGCCGACTTCCGCCGGATCGACATCCGCGACGCGTCCGCGCTGCGCGGACTGGTGGACGACCTGCGACCGCAGGTGATCTTCCACCTCGCCGCCCAGGCAGACGTGCGGGTGTCGGTCGACGATCCGGGCCTCGACGCGGACGTCAACGTGCGTGGCACCGCCGAGGTGGTGGAGGCCGCCAGGAGGGTGGACGCGAGGGTGATCTTCTCCTCCACCGGTGGGGCGATCTACGGCGAGGTGGACACCATCCCCTCGCCCGAGTCCACGCCGAGCGCGGCGATGGCCCCCTACGGCGTCAGCAAACTGTGCGGAGAGCACTACCTGGCGCTCTACAACCGGCTCTACGGCAGCGCCCACCTCACCCTTCGCTACGGCAACGTCTACGGCCCGCGGCAGGATCCCCACGGAGAGGCCGGCGTCGTGGCCATCTTCTTCGGCAAGCTGATCGCCCGCGAGACGCCGGTGATCTTCGGCGACGGCCTGCAGACCCGCGACTACGTGTACGTGAGTGACGTCGTGGGGGCCAACCTGCGGGCTCTGGGCTACCGCGGTACCGGGCGGGTGTTCAATATCGGCACGCAGGTCGAGACCAATGTGGTGGACCTGCTGGCGGCCTGCCAGGCGGCCGCCGGCACGGCGATCGCGCCTGACCACCGCCCCCCGCGGCTGGGCGAGCTCGACCGCAGCTGCCTGGACTGCGCGCTGGCGGCCGCCGAGCTGGGCTGGCGCGCGGGCACCTCGATGGCCGACGGGCTCTCGACGACGCTGGCCTGCCTGCGCGGGTGACAATCGTCTCGGCACGCTCCGACCTGGCCGCACGGTTGCTCTGCCTGACCTTCGACGACGGGCCGGGGCCCCACACGGAGGCGGTGCTCGATGTGCTCGGCGAGCATCAGGCCCGGGGCACATTCTTCGTCCTGGGATGCTCGATCGAGGGGTACGAGGAGGTGCTCGCGCGCACCATCGCCGAGGAGCACGAGGTGGGCAACCACACCTTCTCGCATCCGCACGCTCTGCAGTTCGAGGACGCCGAGCTGGCACATGACATCGCACGCTGCCAGCGCCTGCTGGGCGGCCGGCCGCAGATCTTTCGCCCGCCGTACGGCGAGGATCACCTGCGCTGCGCCCGGCTGGCCGCGGAGCGAGGCCTGCCCACCACGGCCCTGTGGTCGATCGACCCGCGCGACTTCCTGGAGACGGATCCGGCGGCGATCGCGCGGGTGATCGTCAACGAGGCGGCTCCCGGGGCGATCGTCGATCTGCACGACCACTGGCCGCCCGCAACCTCCACCGTGCGCGATCGCAGCGCGACCGCCGAGGCGCTCTCGGTCGCCCTGCCGCAGCTGAGCTCGATGGGCTATCGGTGCGTGACGGTGTCCGAGATGCTCGCCGCCTGATCGGTAGCCGCTCCTCGCCCGAGCGCGTTCGGCATGGTTGCAAGAGATCCACTTGTCCGTCCGACGGACGCGCCACACTACACGTCCCGGCTCTACTCCGTAGCACCACATCTTGTGTATGGCGCAGGATTGAGCCACTAGATGTAGAACAAGGACCCATGAACTGTCCTTTCTGCGAACATGGTGAGACCAAGGTCGTCGACAGCCGAGTGGCGGGTCGCGGCGCGATCCGGCGGCGGCGCGAGTGCCTGATCTGCTCGCAGCGCTTCACGACCTTCGAGCGGGTCGAGGAGGCGCCGCTCCACGTCGTCAAACGGGACGGTTCTCGACAGCCCTTCGACCGCGCCAAGCTGCTGGCCGGACTATCCCGGGCCTGCGTCAAGCGCCCCGTGTCACTGGAGCAGATCGAGCGCGCGGTGGTCACGATCGAGGCCGGGCTGCGCAACGGCATCAGCGCCGAGGTGCCCGCCGACAGCATCGGCGAGCACGCCCTGCGCGTCCTGCGCGAGCTCGACCGGGTGGCCTACGTGCGGTTCGCGTCGGTGTACCGCGACTTCCAGGACGTGGACGAGTTCAAGCGTGAACTGGCCAAGCTCGAGGGCCGCAAGGCGTCGGCCCGGAGGTCGACGAAATCTGTGGCAGAACGAACACGTGTTCGATAGAATGTACAGGGGTCGAAAGGAGCACACGGCATGACGACGAGCGAAGTGACGAGGCAGGAGACGCAGGTGCTGGAAGGCAGGCAGGAGGTCAGGATCGGCGTCCCGCGCTACTTCACCGAGCCCGGCGTGGAGCCGTTCGACGCGGTCGAATGGGAGCGGAGGACCGCTCACATCCCGGGCAAGGACGGCCCCACCTTCGAGCAGCGCGATGTCGAGTTTCCGACGTTCTGGAGCCAGACAGCGACCAACATCGTCGCCCAGAAGTACTTCCGCGGCAAGCTCAACTCGCCGGAGCGTGAGCACTCGGTTCGGCAGATGATCGGCCGGGTCGCGAACACCATCACCAACTGGGGGATCAAGGATGACTACTTCGTCGACGCCGACGACGCCGAGACCTTCCGAGCCGAGCTGACGCATCTGCTGCTGCATCAGATGGTGGCCTTCAACTCGCCGGTGTGGTTCAACGTCGGTTTCGAGGAGAGCCCGCAGTGCAGCGCGTGCTTCATCCTCTCGGTCGAGGACGACATGGACTCGATCCTGGACTGGATCAAGAAGGAGGGCAGGGTCTTCCGCGGCGGCTCCGGATCGGGCATCAACCTGTCCAAGCTGCGCTCGTCGAAGGAGCAGCTGGCCAAGGGCGGCTACGCCTCCGGACCGGTCTCCTTCATGCGGGGCGCCGATGCCTCGGCCGGCACCATCAAGTCCGGCGGCAAGACCCGACGGGCGGCCAAGATGGTGGTGCTGAACGTCGACCATCCCGACATCGAGGAGTTCATCTGGTGCAAGCAGCACGAGGAGGAGAAGGCTCGCGTGCTGCAGGCGGCCGGGTACGACATGAGCCTGGACTCCCCCGACTGGGCATCCATCCAGTACCAGAACGCCAACAACTCGGTGCGTGTGACGGACGAGTTCATGCGCGCGGTAACCGACGACGCCAACTGGGATCTGACCGCCCGCACGGACGGCTCGGTTGTGCGAACGGTGCGAGCGCGGGACCTCATGCGCCAGATCGGCGAGGCCGCGTGGAAGTGCGCCGATCCGGGTATGCACTACGACACGACGATGAACGACTGGCACACCTGCCCGGCCAGCGGCCGCATCAATGCCAGCAACCCGTGCAGCGAGTACCTGCACGTCGACAATTCAGCCTGCAACCTGGCGAGCCTGAACCTGATGAAATTCCGCGATCCCGACACCCTGGAGTTCCAGGTCGAGCGCTTCGAGCGGGCCGTCGACGTGATCTTCATGGCCCAGGAGATCCTGGTCTCCAACTCGAGCTACCCGACCGAGGAGATCACGGCCAACGCCAAGGCAATGCGCCAACTCGGTCTCGGCTACGCCAACCTGGGTGCCCTGTTGATGGCTCGGGGCCTGGCCTATGACTCCGACGAAGGGCGCGCGTACGCGGGCGCCATCACGGCCATCATGACCGGCCGGGCGTATCGCAAGTCGGCGGAGATGGCCGGCCGCGTGGGTGCGTTCGACGCCTACCGCGAGAACGCCGACGCGATGCTCCGGGTGATCCGGAAGCACCGCGCCGCGGTCGCGAACATCGACCACGGCATCGTGCCCGACGACATGGTTGCGGCTGCGCGCTCGGCCTGGGACGCGGCGCTCGCGGCCGGCGAGACGCACGGCTTCCGCAATGCTCAGGCAACGGTGCTCGCGCCCACCGGCACGATCTCGTTCATGATGGACTGCGACACCACCGGCGTGGAGCCCGACTTCTCGCTCGTGAAGTCCAAGCGACTGGTCGGCGGCGGAGACATCACGATCGTCAACCAGACCGTGCCCACCGCCCTGTCCAAGCTCGGCTACGCGCCGCACGAGATCGACCAGATCGTCGCCTACATCAACGACAAGAACACGGTGGTCGGCGCGCCCGGATTCAAGGGCGAGCACATGAGCGTGTTCGACGTGGCCGTCGGCGACCGGGCGATCCACCACATGGGGCACGTGAAGATGATGGCGGCGGTGCAGCCCTTCATCTCAGGCGCCATCTCGAAGACCGTCAACCTCCCCACCGAGGTCACGGTCGACGACGTCGCGAATCTGTACTCCGAGGCGTGGAAGCTCGGCGTGAAGGCGATCGCCATCTACCGCGACGGCTGCAAGCTCGCGCAGCCGTTGTCGACCAAGAACGACGGCCAGACCGAGTTGATCGCCGCCAAGCCGCGGCGACGCCAGATGCCGATCGACCGCACCGAGGTGGGGCGCAAGTTCAAGGTCGGCGAGTACGAGGGCTACATCCACGTCGGCATGTTCCCCGAGGGCGACCCGGGCGACGTCTTCGTCGACATCGCGAAGGACGGAACAACCCTGGCCGGGCTGATGAACGCGTTCATGATCGCCGTCTCGGTCGGTATCCAGTACGGCGTCCCGCTCGAGGTGTTCGTGTCGAAGTTCGCCCACATGCGCTTCGAGCCGTCCGGGCTGACCAACGACCCCGATATCCGGGTTGCCAAGTCGATTCCGGACTACATCTTCCGCTGGTTGGGCAAGCGTTTCCTGGATGCCGAGACGCAGGCCGAGTTGGGGATCATGAGCCAAGCCGTCCGCGAGCACCTCGCCGGTGGCAACGGACACCATCCGGCGACGCCGGGTGACTCGACTGCGGAGGGCGCCACACCCGCCCCGGGGGCCGGCCAGACCGCCCTCTTCAACGCCTGGGAGGACGCCGTCGAGTGCGCCAAGTGCGGCGGTCGCAAGGTGCGCACGGGGGCGTGCTACACGTGCCGTGACTGCGGGGACAACTCCGGTTGTGGGTGAGGAGATGTGCCGGTGATGTGGGACGCCGGCCGAGTCGGATCCCCACGTCACCGGCACGCTGCGCCCGAGTGAGCCGCAAGCTTCGCCCTTGACGGCCGCGTCCGCAATGCATAGCGTCGCATCGGTGCCTGGTCGGCGCCGGCGCCGACCAGCAGAACGGAGGCGGTTGCATGCAGATCGGTAAGCCCGGGATCCCTGTCAGCGGTATCTGCCAGGCATACCCGAACCGGGTGGAGGTGCGGGGGCATGACCTCTGCGGCGACCTGATGGGCAGGTTGAGCTTCACCGAGTACTTCCACCTGCTGCTGACCGGCAGCGAGCCGACCGACGACCAGCGCTACTTTCTCGATCTGCTCCTGATCGCCATCGCCGAGCACGGCATGATGCCGACCAACGTCGCCGCCCGGATGACGCTCGCGGCCGACCCGGGTTCGCTGCAAGGGGCCGTCGCGGCCGGAATCCTCGGCTGTGGCCCAGTCGTCCTCGGCACGTCCGAGTTGTGCGCCCGGCTGCTGGTGGAGGGGCAAGGCAAGGTACTCGGCGGCGGCGCGCCCGATGAGGTCGCCGACGAGATGGCGCATGCGATCCGCGCCGCGGGAGGCAAGGCCCCGGGATTCGGGCACCCGGTACACCGTCCGCTCGACCCGCGCGCGGAGCGGATTCTCGAGCTTGCCGACGCCCGCGGAGTGAGCGGACCGCACGTTCAGCTTGCGCGCTCGTTCCGCGACGCCGTGGCCGACGCCTGGGGTAGGCCGCTCACCATGAACGTCGCCATGCCCATCGCGGCCGTGATGCTGGACCTGGGCTTCTCGTCCGCCACCGTGAAGGCGGTTCCGCTGCTCGCCCGCACCGCGGGTCTGCTCGCACACCTGGCCGAAGAGCAGCAGCAGCCGATCGGCTTCCTGATGGCGGGGCACGCAGAGCAGGCAATCGAGTACCAGCCCCAGCCCGAAGGCGGGAGGCGCTGATGCTCGCGCCCGAGGTCGAGGCCCGTCCGTGGCCCGAGCAACTCGCGATCGACGATGCGAGCTATCGCACGCAACTCGGGTACCTGTTCGATCGCTCCCCGTTCTATCGCGAGAAGCTCGCCGCGGCCGGATTCGCCTCCGCCGGATCGGCGGGCGGCCTCGCCGACATCTCGCGACTGCCGCTGACGGACAAGTACGAGCTCAAGGCGACGTCGACGCCGGAGAACCCGATCGGCGCGCATCTCTGCGCCGCTCCGTCCGAGATCGCCCGCATCTACTCCACCAGCGGCACCACCGGGACGCCCAGCTACATCCCGTTGACCACCGCGGATGTCGACAACTGGGTGACGGGCTCCGCGCGCAGCTACGCCGCCTCGGGAGTCGTCGCCGGCCAGCGCATCGTGTCCACCTACAACGCCGGGCCGTTCGTGGCCGGCGCCGCCCTCGCCGCCTTCGAACGCATCGGCCTGTGCCACATCCCGGTCGGCACCGGGAACACCGACCGGCTGATGCTGGCGATCGACCTGCTCCGCCCCGACGCCGCGGTGGTCACGCCGTCGTACGCCGCCTATCTGATCGAATGGGCGGCCGAGCGCGACGTCGACCTCGCCGGGTCGAGCGTCGAGCGGGTGCTGGTGGCGGGTGAGCCCGGTGGTGGCGAGCCCGCGTTCCGTGCCAGACTGGAGGAGGGCTGGGGCGCCCGCATCACCGAGGCGATGGGCATCGGCGACATCGGGGCCTCGCTGTGGGGGGAGTGCGAGGCCCAGGACGGAATGCACCTGGGCGCGCGCGGATTCGTCCACGCCGAGCTGGTCGATCCGCAGACCGGCGCCGCCGTGGAGATGGGCGACGGGGCCACCGGCGAGCTCGTGCTCACGCACCTGCGGCACCGAGGCGCACCGCTGCTGCGTTTCCGCACCCGTGACCACGTGCACATCCAGATGAGCCCGTGCTCCTGCGGCCGCACCGGGCCGCGGGTTCGCTGCATCGGACGCACGGACGACATGCTGATCGTCCGCGGCGTCAACGTCTTTCCCTCGGCCGTGCGCGAGGTGGTGAGCTCCTTCATGCCCGCGGTCAGCGGCCACATCCTCGTCAAACCGGCGGCGGCCGGAGTCAAGCAGGACCCGCCGCTGCCCATCAGCGTCGAGCTCGCGGCCGACACCGCGCCGGACCCCGCGCTCGCCGACGCGATCCGTGAGAAGTTGCGCAATGTGCTCGTCGTCCAGACACGGGTCGATCTGGTGCCATTCGCGAGCTTGCGGCGCAGCGACTACAAGTCGAAACTGGTCGAGCACGAGGTCGAGACGGCGAGCCCATGAGAAAGCTCCAGAGCCAGGGCGTGCACCACATCACGATCACCGGCGCCGACCGGCAGACGTCGATCGACTTCTGGGAGGGCGTGCTCGGCATGCCCTTCGTGTTCGAGCAGCCGAACCTCGACAACGCGTCGGAGAGCCATCTCTACTTCGATCCCGGGGACGGCCGCCTGATCACCGTCTTCACCAACGAGGAGCGCACGCCGGATCCACGCCGACCCCCACCGATCCCGGTTGCGTGCACCACGTCGCCTTCTCGCTCTCGCAGGCCACATTCCACCAGGCGGTGGAGCGCCTCGACGAGCGCACGATCTCCCACAGCGGCGTCAAGGACCGCGGCTTCATGGACTCGATCTACTTCACCGATCCGCTCGGCTTGCTGATCGAGCTCGCGTCCTACCGCTTCGAGCCGCCGTTCGGGTTCACCCATTCCGACGTCCTGCTCGAGGCGCATCGGATCCGCCTGCAGTGCGGCGACTACAACATCGCCGAGAGCCACCTTGCGGACGCCATTCAGGCGCTGGTCGAACGTTCCCGCGCCACGCTCTCGGACGACCGATCCCCGAAAGATCCATACTGAACCCACCCACGACCGACAGACCAGGAGGATCACGTGGCTGCGATCACCCTCAACGTGCTCAAGCCGAGCGTCAACAACCTCACCGTGCGGATCTTCGTTCGGGCCGCCAATCTGGACTTCGAGGAGATCGACGTGTGGGGCAAGACGACCACGCCCGAGTTCCTCCAGAAGGACCCGGCCCATCTGACGCCGATGATCGAGGAGCAGGGGCTGCCCCGGGGGTCGCTGTGGGAGAGCTGCGCGATCATGCAGTACCTGTGCAACAAGCACAGCCTCGAGAAGTTCTATCCGGCCGCGCCGGCCGAACGGGCGATGGTGGACAGCGCCATGTTCTACCTGATCGGCACGCTCTACCCTCTGCTGACGCGCGCCACCTACCCCGCACTCGGCTTCCCCCAGTACCCGGGTGAGGTCGGCACCTCCGACGCCGACGACGAGATGAAGGCTCGCGCGCAGCAGGACGCCGAGGCCGCGCTGGCCGAGCCGCTCGACGTCTACCGGGCGTTCTATCTCCAGAACGGGCCGTTCATCGGCGGAGCGAGCCCCTCGATCGCCGATATCCGCCTGGCGGCGTCCCTGGAGTTCCTGCGCGCGATCGACTACCACCTTCCCGACTGGGCGACGGAGTACATGACAGCGATGGAGACGTCGCTCGGCGACGCCTACACAGAGCCGGCGGGGGACGTGCGCGGCTACATCGCGCATGTCAAGTCACAGGTCGCCTGACCTGGCGGCGGGCTGCCGTCGCCGTCCGCCGCGACTGCTTTGATCCTGGGATGGCACGGACGCTCCCCAGCCCGCTCGACGTCCCCATCGGCGACGACATCGTCGGAGTGGAGGTTCGGGAATCCGTGCGGTCGCGCCGGATGCGAATCGTGATCCGCCCGGCCCGCGCTCCTGAGGTCGTGGTACCCGTGGGTGCCTCTCAGCGGCAGGTGGCGCGGTTCGTCCACAGCCATCGAGGCTGGATCGGTGAGCGGCTGGCCGAGGCGCGCAGGGCGACCAGTGAGTCGCATCTCGCCCTGGCGGGGGTTGTGTGGCTGGGCGGTGCCGCGCTGCCCGTCGTGCACGTCGCGGGAGAGCCGCGCGTCCGCCGGCGTGACGGCATCGTGGAGGTGTCGGGGTCACAGGCCGCGGCCACCGCCGCCGTCGAACGCTGGTACCGCCGCGAGGCCCGCGCGCAGGTCGCGCAGCTGGTGACTCGGGAAGCGTGTGCGCTCGGTGTCGAGCCGGTGTCGGTGTCGATACGCGACCAGCGCACCAGGTGGGGCTCGTGCTCGGCCCGGCGGACGCTCTCGTTCTCGTGGCGGCTCGTGCTCGCGCCGTTCGATGTCCTCGAGTATGTGGTGGTGCACGAGCTGTGCCACCTGATCCGGCCCGATCACTCGCCGGCGTTCTGGCGCCTCGTTGGAGACCGGCGGCCCACCTGGCGCGACGAGGCCGGCTGGCTGCGCCTCCACGGCCACGCACTCCAGCTGTACGACCCGAGCGTCGCGGTTCGTTGATCGAGTAGCGTGCGCGGTGATGCGCATCGATGGTTTCTTTCTCGCCGAGTTCGCCAAACCGGAACCTGGCGGAGGTGTCACGGCCGTCAACGGCGGCTGGACGACATGGAACGTCACGGAGCCGCTCGCACTGCCAGAGCCGGCCCCTGACCCCGCCCCGGTGGCGGTGATCTCAGCCGCCGTGGTGGCGCGCGTGATGCTCACGCCCGAGGAGTCCGACGGCCAGCACGCGCTCGTCCTGCGGCTGGTGGATGCCGACCAGGGCGAGCTGTTTCGAGTCGACGTGATGCTGGCCGCCAACCGCGACCCGGAACTCCCGCGCAGCTGGGAGCAGCAGGCCGTGCTGATCCTCCCGCTCCAGGGATTGCCGATCCCCACCTTCGGCCTGCACCGCCTGATGCTCGAGTCACCCGACGGGCTGCCGCTGGCCGCCTGCCCGTTTCAGGTCGTCAAGCGCTACCAGGGTTGAGATCGTCAGGCACCGCGAGCGTGAGCGCGAACGCGCCACCCCGATCGGTCCACATCTGCACCACCCGGAGCCCGGCGGCGGCCAACTCGGCGGTGATCCTCTGCGGTCGGAAACGTGCGCTGATCTCGGTGTAGATCGCCTCCCCGGCGGCGAAGTCCAGCTCGAGATCGAGCGCCGCCACACGCACGTGCTGCTCGCGCCGGCTGACCAGGCTCAGCTCGACCCACTCGTGGACGGTGTCGTACACCGCGCGATGTTCGAATCCCGCGAGGTCGAAGTCCGCACCCAGCTCGCGGTTCAGGATCAGCAGCAGGTTGAGGTTGAACTCGGCCGTGAGCCCCTGCGAGTCGTTGTAGGCGGCGTTGATCTCTGCGGGATCCTTGACCAGATCCACGCCGAGCAGGAAGGCGTCCCGGGTGCCGAGGATCTCCCGGACGGCGCGCAGCATCAGGGCGCGCTCGTCCGGCAGCAGGTTGCCGATCGTGCCGCCGAGGAACACCACCAGCCGCGCGCCGTCCCCCGCGAGCAGGGGCATGTGGCGCTCGAAGTCGCCCACCACGGCGCGCACCGTGATCCCCGGATGCGCGGCGAGAATCGCGAAGGCGGCCTCGCGCAAGGTCGGCTCGCTGACGTCGAGCGCCTCGAAGCGCCGCAGCAGTCCGGCGGCGTCCAGAGCCTCCAGCAGGATGCGGGTCTTCTCGGACGTGCCGGATCCGAGCTCCACGAGCGTGTCGGCCCGGGTCAGCCGCACGATTTCGTCCGCCCGCTCAACCAGGATCGCCCGCTCTGTACGGGTCGGGTAGTACTCCGGTAGCCGGGTGATGCGATCGAACAGTTCGCTGCCTCGCTGGTCGTAGAGCCACTTCGGTCGCATCCAGCGTGGCGATGCGGTCAACCCGGCGCGGGCGTCGTCGCGCAGGGCTTCGACGACCTCGTCCGGACCGAGATGGACATCCATCGTGATGCGCGAATCGGTAGGTTGCACCTGAGCCGGCGAGTGTAGCCTGACACCGGCCCCTCGCCGAACTCAACACCTTGCCACCCCGCGCCGATGAGCAGTCCGTGACCCCAACTGATCCCAGCAAACGGCTCAGCCTCGCATTGAGCATCCTTGCGGAGCTTCCGACCGGTATCCGGGCCCTGTCCGCCGACGGCGGAGTCGTCCCGCTGCGCGTCGTCGGCAGCGACGCGACGTCCATCGAAGCGTATGCGCCGGCCGGTCGCGTCCATACGGGCCTCCGGTTGACCGTTCGCGCACGTGACAACGACGGTGCCGGCCACGACATCGAACTCGAGGCGACGAAGCTCGTCCACCACTCCGACGACGAAGCCCGGGCTCAGCTGGTCGTGCACTCGGTGCGCTCGGTGGACGGCAGCCGCGAGTATCCCCGCGGGCGCGTGGACGACCTTGCACTGGTCCGGGTGGAGTTCGCGGAGCACATCCCGAGCGGGGCCGAGAGCGACGTCCGCATGGTCGATCTGGGAGCCGGCGGCGTCGCCTTCGTCACTGACGCCCGCCTCCGCGAGGGCGACCGAATCGCGGTGATGGCCACCGTCGACCGCCAGGTGCTGCGGGTGTCCGCCCGCGTGCTCAACGTCACACTGGCGCACTACGGCAGGCGCCGGGTTGGGTGTGACATCCTTGGCATCTCTGACGCCGACCGCCAGCGGCTGGCGGATCTCGCCGGCAGCGCACCCGAGGCGGGCACGCGCGATCAGCGTCTTACGGCCCGTCCCGCAGTCTGACGCGTAAACCGGGTCGGGCGTGGGTCGATAACCGGGGCAAATGGCTCTCCCACGGTCTTATGCCCTCCTGCGGCAAGTCGCCGACATCTTTCCCAGCCTGCCGATCACGATCGAGGTGCTCTCGGACACCTCCGGCGCCCTGCGCCTCGAGCTGCTGTCCCACAACGGTCGCGTCTTCCAGGCGCGCGGACCGCGGCTGCGAGTGCATCCCCGGATGCGAGCGCGAGCGCGAGTCGGAAGTGGGCCCGATGATCGCTACGAGATCGACCTGATCGTCACCTCGGTGGCCAAGGAGGACGACTGGAGCGCCCTGCTGAACGTGGAGGTGACCGAGGTGGTCCACCGGAACGGCCGCCGCACCGCCCTGAGGCTGCACCTTGCCGAGCCGACCGAACTGTTCGTGGTCGCGTGCCGGGAACTCGAGGCCAACGAGCGGTTCGAGGTCATGCTGGCAGACCTCAGCGCGGCGGGGGTGGCGTTCACGACCGACCGCCCCTTCAGCCTGGGCGACGTCGTCGCCCTGATGCCGAACGTCGGCGGCCAGCCGATGCGGCTACGAGGGCGCGTGCTGCACACGGAGGCGGTCGAGGGCGGCCTTCGCGTGGGCTGCGAGCTGATGGCGATCCGCGAAGATGACCGGCGGCGGCTGGACGCTTTGGCGGCCGACGACGACGCGGCGGAGTGAGAACCCCGACTGACCCGCGCTAGCGCGGCGCGGAGGCGACGAGCGCGCGCGCCTGGGCGACGACGGTATCGAACGGGATGTGCAGCGCGGTCTGGAACGCCGAGCGGACCTGGGCCGGGGTGTAGAGCGCCTTGCTGCCGATCGCACGGTAGGCGGCCGCGAGCCGGCCAAGCGCGGCGGGACCGCCGTACCGGGCCAGGATGACCGCGGTCATCGCCTCTCCGTCCTCGTAACAGGCGTCCACCCAATACGGGTTTCGGATACCCCAGTCGAAATACCGGCTGCCCCAGATCCGGTCCGAGGGGAAGCCGTGACGGTAGGCCGCTGCGGCCAGCGCGAACCCACGGGACAGCCCGAGCGAGTTCAGGTAGCGCTCCTCCTCGTACATCGCGACGCCTTCCAAGAGACTGTGCGGCGCCCCGACGAGCATCTGGTGGGTGGCGACGTGGGTCAACTCGTGGGCCACCACCGAGTCCTTGGTAGCCACGTCGTCGTTCAGCCACACCTGCCAGTCGATGTAGGCGAAGTTGCCCACCTGCCAGCCGTCCGGCGTTTCCGCCCGACCGATCTTCACTCCGGCCAGCACCTCACCCTGGTGCAGGCCCGCCACCAGGTAGATCAACGGATGGCGAGCCGCAACCCCACCGCCGTACTTGGCGTACAGCATGCGTACCACCTGCTGCGCAGAGCTGAGAATCGTGTGGGCCGCGAAACTCGCTTCGGGAGGTCCGTACACCACCGTCACCGATGGAGTCGAAAGCACGTTCGGCGCCGTCATCAGCGACAGCCCGGTGCGCACCTGGTGAACGTCTTTCCGCTGGGATATGTCACCCACCACCCGCCAGCCCATGTCCTGACCGGCAACCAGCAGCACACGGGTGCCGAGACGCACCCATGACGTCCGGGGAGGCGGACCGAGCCGGGCCGACATCGCCACCCGCACCCCGACGCTACCAGGGTCGTGCACCGCCACCGGGGACGCGGTCATGCGCATCTGACCGACCGGGATCTGCGAGAACCAGGTCCGCAGCGTGGTCAGAGAGTTGAGCTGAGCGAACCCGGCCGACCCCACCTGCGCCTGCGCACCGGTCGGATCGTGGGCGCCCAGTGCCTTCAGGTAGGCAAGCGCCACCGGCTTCGCCTGCACGAATGTCTGGCCGGTGGTCAACCGCCGGTCGGCTCGCACGACGGCCGACGGCCCGACCGGCGCGACGGCGCCCGCCTGTGCTGCGCAGCCCGCGCACACCGCCAGCAGTAGGATCGGTACCAACCATGCCCGCATCCACGTGATATCGGTAAAAACGCGCGCACCATGAGTCCGACCCACCCGACTGCGGAGGCAGGCTTCGGATCGGCCGCCGAAAGCTACGAGCGCGGGCGGCCGTCGTATCCGCAGGACGCGGTCGCCACGCTCGCCGAACGGATCGACATCGGGGCGGGCCGTCGGCTACTCGATCTCGCCGCCGGTACCGGCAAGCTGACGCGCCTTCTGCAGCCCCTGGGCGCCGAGCTGACCGCGCTCGAACCGGTCGCGGAGATGCGGCGCGTACTCGTGCGGCAGATCCCCGGCCTGCGGGTGGTGGGCGGGAGCGCGGAATCGATCCCGCTCGCCGACGGCTCGCTCGACGCAGTGACGGTTGCCCAGGCATTCCACTGGTTCGATCCGCTGCGAGCGCCGGCAGAGATCCATCGCGTGCTGGCACCTGCGGGCGGGCTAGGGCTGATCTGGAACACGTACGACCTGACGACTCCGTGGGTGGCCGAGCTGTCGCGCATCGTCCATCGACACCGGCCGCCCGGCGTGCCGTGGTACGAAAGCTGGACATGGCAGGCGCCCGAGGGCCTCTTCTCCCCGCTCGAGCGCAGCTCGTTCCCCCACGCGCAACGCGTGGACGCCGGACGCCTGGTCGATCGGGTGCTATCGACGAGCTACATCGCGGTGCTGGACGCAGACTCCCGGTCGGAACTGCGAGCGGACGTGCTGCGGCTGGTCGCGGAGTTCGGCGACCGGGAGTTCGACCTGCCGTACCGCACCGATCTGTTCTGCTGCCGGCGGACGTAGCCGGCGCGGTCGTGCGTACTCCACTCATGAGCAGGACCGAGCCGTCCGACGGCGAGCTGGTCGCCCGCGCGCACGGCGGCTCACGAGAAGCTGCCACGGCGCTCTTCGAGCGGCACTGGGGCAGTGCGTGGAGGCTCGCGCGCACGGTCAGCGGCCGCCGCGACCTGGCGGACGACATCGCTCAGGACGCCTTCGAGCGGGCCTTTGCGGCGCTGGGCCGGTTCGACCGCAGCCGCCCGTTCGGACCGTGGCTGCACCGGATCGTGGTCAACCGGACGCTCGACCTGCTGCGCAGCGAGCGGCGCCTGGTCGGCTTGGAGGCGCCGGAGCGGCTGGAATCGGAATGGCGCGACGTCGGCGCCGAGGACCGCGGGCTGCTCGAGGCGGTGGCCTGGCTGACACCTCAGCGGCGGGTCGTGATCGTGCTGCGCTACGGCCTCGGTTACGCGCCCGCCGACATCGCTCGCATGCTCGAGGTGCCGGTGGGGACGGTGCACTCACGGCTGGCTCGGGCGCTTGACGACCTCCGACAGCGAGAACGGGAGCGAAATGCCGAGCGAGCTTGAACGCCGCCTCGAGCGCGCACTGACGAAGCTGCCGGTGGAAGCGTCGTCATCCGCCCACGACCGGGCCCGGGCAGCGGCGCTGGCGGCAGCCGCCGGTCCCGGCATAGTGCGCCGCTCGCGCTGGCGCGCGGTTGCCGCCGTGGCGATCGCGACGGCCCTGGTGACCACCGGGGTGACGGTCGCCGCGACGGGGAGCTCGCCGTTCACGGATGCGTCCACGCACCTCCGTCCCGCCGCCGCCCCGCGGAACCCGGTCACCGGCCCCCTGCCGCCGGGCGCGCTCTCGTTCTCGACCTTCGCCGGTGGGCGCGCGTGGGTGGCGGTGCCGCACCGCTTCGTGCTGCGCGCAGCTCGGCGCACGGCGGTCGCCGTCGGCCCGAACGCTGTGTACGTCATGCAGGCCGACGGGAAAGTGATCCAAGCCGTGTCGATCGCGAGTGGCCGGGTCGTACGGTCTCGTCGAACGGACGGTGCGGTGACCGCGGTGGTGTGGTCTCCATATCCGATCCGGATCGCCTATCTGACGGCCGCCGGCGGAAGGTACCGGCTGCACGACGCCTACGGCGATCTCTCCAACGGTCGCCTGGTCGACGCCCAGGTCGCTCCGGTTGCACCATCCTGGCGCTGGGACTCGCTGGCATTCGCGTACGTCCGCGCCGATGGGCGGGTGGCGGTGCACAACGTGCTGAGCGGACGCACGTTCGTCGAACGCTCCGGTTGCGGCCTGCGCCGCGCAACCGCGGTGGCGTTCTCGCCGACCTCGGGGCTGCTGGCGATCGCCGACCGCACGCGGGTGCGGATCGTCGACACCACCGGAGACACGCCGCCGGTCTGCACAACGCACGCCGGCGGGGCGCCGAGCATCGTCTGGATTCGGCCGCGTCAGCTGCTCGTCGGCGCCGGGACGACCCTCAGCCGGTACGTGCTGGGGCAACCCGGAGTCGCTGCGTACGACGCCACCGCCACCCCCGCCACGATCAGTGGGCTCGCTGCGTCGCCGGACCGCCGCCGACTGGCGCTGGCGCTCTCGAACGGAACGTCGACGGAGGTCGTCGCTGCCGACCTGCCGCGGTTCAGCGAAGCCTCGACCCCGCTGCACGTGCTGCAAGTGCTGCTGCGCACCAGCGCCGGCTCAGGCCCCGTCGCGCTGAACTGGGAATGACTCCGGCGACCGGGCGGACACACCCCGGGGTCAGACCCCATACGGTCCGTGAGACGGTCGTGTTGCGGAGTCGTGATAGATGCTTCGAAACATCGAACTCGTGGGTTACTGGATCCCAAAACTACGTGACCGTCAGGTGTCCGATGAACTGGGTGTCCCCGCGTTTTCCCGACGATGGATTGGCTTCGGGGTGGGCGGATGTCCACCAGGCCGTCGGGCATCCGGAGGATGACTGGGAGCGGTCAAACGCGATGAAGTACGACCCAGCCGTGGTCGGCGCCGCAAAATGTGCCGAGGACGACGCCGAAACGCCCACTGCTCCGGGAGTGCCAAAGTAGATGCACGCCGCTGGGCTGGTGTCGTTGGCGAGGCCGACCACGATCTCGTCGAGGCACGTCGTGCAGGCGGTGTCGTCGATGAAGTACTCCATGCTCACGACGACGTCGCTGCCTGGGGAGACGGTGGCCTGGTTGCCGCCGCCGTTGATGTGCACGCGGCTGATCCTGACCAGCCCGCCGACTTTGCCGCCAGACTCTAGGTGGAACGAGTCAGCCGTCGTCTTGACGCCGACCCGGCCGATGAGCCGGGTGTCTGGATCGGGCGGATTGCCGTTCCACCAGGTCGGACCGGGCACCGGAAGCGTCGCACCGCAGGACGAGTCACCCCCCTGATCCACGGCGATGTAATACTCGCCCACCTTGCTGGGTGCGGTGAGCGAAAACGACGCCGTCCCCGCCGTCGGAGTCGGCCCGTCGAACACGCACCGGCGTGGCCCCTGATCGCTCCACCCAACCTCCAACTGATCCACGCACGTGAAGCACGGGTCGTTGAGAGCGTACGAGAACGTGACCTGGACGGTACTGCCGGCCGCGACCTTCGCCTGGCTGCCGCCGCCGTTGATGTGGACGTTCGTGACGTGCACGACACCGTTGGCGCTGGCCACGTCCCATGCCGATGCGGAACTTGGCGACAGCAGCGCCACCACGACCATCGCGAAGAAGGCTGGCACGGCCAGACGCGGGCGCCGTCGTCCCCATGCCACCGCACCCTCCACCCGATCGCGACTCATCTGAACACCCCCCTTGGTGGACTCGAACGAGGCAAGGCGCGTCCTCATCCGACCCTTCGTCAATCCTCTCAAACACCCATCACGCCGTCAACTCGGCAAGACCGCCGGGACACGCCTCGTCCAGTGTCATGGCAGCAGAAGTGAGCAGAAGACGCCGTACGGATCGAATCTCCGCTTCGACTCGACCCACCATTCGTGGCGCGAGCCGAAGTGCCGACGCCAGTCGTCTTCACCCATGTCCCCCAGCCAGTCGGCGACATAGCGCTTGCCGCCGGCGTCGATGAGGATGTCGCCCGCGCGCTGGAACGCCGCGAGGGTGCCATCGAGGAACTGCGGCAGGATCTGGGGGTAGATCACGGCCAAAAAAACGACGTCCTGAGCGTCGGGCAGCGCCATCAGCGGCGGCGCGGCGTCGGCAGCGACGAAGAAGGTGCCGCGATGACCCTCGCCCAACGGCAGGGCGTCCAGTACCGCGGGCAGCACCTCGACTAGCGCCTCAGCCCCGATGAACGCTCCAACGTACGGGTGGGGGCGCTCCCACGCCCCGAGCCGCCGGACCATCTCAAAGCGCGTGTCGTGACGAGCTGGGAAGTGAGTGATCTCGTCGTCCTCGACGTGCAGGACGCGGTAGGGCGACAGCTGCTTTGGCAGCTGCGGCGCCTCCTCATCGAACTCGAACGAGACCTGCAGCGGAAAGAACCACTCCACAAAGCCCGCGCGCCGACCACCGATCCCACGCAGACCCTGCATGCTCGGTGAGCAGAAACCCTCCATGGAGCTGACGCCATCGGTGCGCGCGAGCGCCTGCTGGTCTGCCATCCACCGCCGGACGTCGTCGTAGAGCAAGTAGTAGGTGCGGACGCGCGAGCGAACCCGACGCAGCTCCAACTCCGCCGAGACGATCGCGCCACACCGGCCGAGCCCACCCAGCACCGCGTCATACAGCTCGCGAGCCTCGGTGCGCGAGCAGCGCCTCAGCGAGCCGTCGCCCGTCACCACCTCAAGCGCTGCCACGTTCGCGACTACCGGGCCGTACTGGTGACTCCCCGGCCCAATCCCACCGACCGAGAGCAGACCACCCACCGTCAGATCGAGCAGATTAGTGAGCGCGCGCGGCAGCAGGCCACGCGTCAGCGTCGCCGCAACAACCTCCCGCAACCGCGCACCGGCCTCGCAACGGATCGTCCCACGCTCCAAGTCAACGCGTCCAACGCCACGCATCTCCGACAGGTCGACCACCACCGAGTCCACCGCAAGCGCCTGGCCACCCGCGCTGTGACCGACTCCCCGCAGCGTCAGCCTCGAACCCGACGAGGCCGCTTCCCTCACAGCCTCCACGACGTCCTCAGCCGACCGCGGGCGGACGATTCCCTCGGGCGAACCACGAAGCACGTGGCCAAAGTCCTCAGTGACGGACTCGAGCGCGTCTGCCGATTTCTCGACGATCACACGCGCACACTCTCACCCGCCCTCACCCGATGCAACCGTAATCACACGTTGCCTCGAACAAGTATTGCGGATGCCTTCTCCGACGAATCCTAAGGCTAGACGGTTACCCGATGGGTCGCGGGGGGAAACGACACACGCACGCCTCCGCCACCATCGCGCCCGCCGACACACCCACCCGTTCGGGTGGCCACCCGCACCCCACCCCGGGATCAGACCCCGTACGGGTAGTAACAGGTCGAGGGGTGCGCCGATGGTGCGCCGGGTCGGCAAGGGCTTCCGGGTGCCGGTGTCCGACCGCGCCGTTATCGACTGTCGCTGACGAAGCCGCCGCGCGCACCCGCATCGCCCCGGCAGCTACTCTCCGCCTCAGTTCTCGTGCTGCCCGCACCGAATGGAGACGGTCCCGTGCGGGAACCGAAGGGGCGCCCGCGGGGATTAGTTGGGTATGCGACTATGGGACCGAGATGGGTGACGGCAAGGAGCCGGCGGACGCCGAGCTCTGGGAGCGCGTCGTGTCCGGCGAGCCTCAGGCTTTCGAGCGGTTGTTCGATCGTCACACCAACACGATCTTCAGGTTCTGCGTCCGCAGGGTAGGCGACCGAAGCGCGGCGGAGGATCTCATGTCGACGACCTTTCTTCACGCCTGGCGTCGCAGGGCTGACATGCAGTGCGGCGCAGAGGGCCCCGTCCCGTGGCTGTACGGGATCGCTGCCAATCTCGTGCGCCGCCACCTGCGGGGCGTCGATCGTCGGCGAGCGGGGATGGCTCGGGTGCCTGTCCCGCGAGTCGAGCCGGATCCCTCCGACGAGATCGCCGACCGGTTGGACGGCGCGAGTCGCGCGGATCGAGTCGGCGAGGCTCTGAGGTCGCTCCCCGAGAGTGATCAGGAGTTGTTCGTCCTGTGCGTGTGGGAGGAGCTCTCCTACCAGCAGGCGGCCGCCGCGTTGGGCATTCCGGTCGGCACGGTTCGGTCGCGCCTCTCGCGGGCACGGAGCCGGCTTCGGCTCGCGCTGGGGGAACCAGGGGTCGAAAGCGGGGATGTACCGAGCGAAAGCACAAGCGTTCGCCCTAGGAAGGAAGGCTGGGTCTGATGGATGACCTTCTCGAACTCGAAAAGCTGCGAGCGCTCGCGCCGGCACCCTCCGTGCGCCCTCTCTCCGCTGAGCGCGTCGCCATGCGGAAGGAGATCCTGATGCGGGAGGTCGTGCGGTCTCTCGACTCACGTCCTTCCGGGCTTCGGACGGCGCTCACATTTCCCAGACTTCAGATCGCCCGACGGCACGGGCGGTTGCTGGTCACACTCACCGCCGCCGTTGTGGTGCTCAGCGCCACCGCAGTCGGCTGGGCTCTCGTCACGTCGTCGGCCCGCGACACCGTGAGCGTGCAATGCGAGATTCAGGGCTCGTCGGCGGTCATCCCGTCGGCCACGGGTGATCCTGTCGCCGACTGCTCCGCACGGTGGCAGAGGGACACGGGAAGCCCCGCGCCTCCTCTCGTCGCCTACGACAACGGCGACGGCGGCGTCAGCGTGTTGCCGGCCGACGAGACGCCTCCATCCGGCTTCACCCGCCTGCCCGCCGGTGCGACGCAGAACGTATCGATGGTCGAGATGCAGCAGTGGCTGGACGACTATGTGACCGGCCTGAACTCGGGCTGCTACAACGACGCCACCGCCACCCAGATGACTCAGCAGGCGCTGACTCGCTTCGGCATGGGTGGCTGGACCGTGCAGGCTCCCCCCGCGAGTGACACGGGACCGTGTGTGCTCACCGGCATCCTCGACCCGACCAACCACACCGTGGGGCTTCGTACCCTCGGTGGCCCAGGGCCTGCTGACTCCATCGTGGAGAAGCTGGCGGCGAAGCTACGTGCCATCGCCCAGCAGTGCGCCCCGCTCAATGCGACGGCCACGCAGGTTCGGTCGGCGGCCAACGAGCTCGGCCTCTCCGAGAATGCCCACCAGTTCGAGCTGATCCAGATTCCGGACAACACGGCCACCTGCACAACCATCTCCGAAAATGTCGGCGGTACGATCTTCCTGCTGCTGAGAGGGCCCTCCAACTGAGCCACATGAGGGCGGTGTGCACCGCCACGTGCAGCCGCCTGTCGACGGGCGTAACAGCGACGCCTGGTCGAGCCGGGGACCGCCTACGGAGTACTTCAACTATGCACAAGGCCGGGTTAGCCGCCTGTGCAGCCGCTAAGCGGCCCCGCCGCCCAAAGCTTCGCGATTATCGGCACAGTCCGGCACTGTGGCGTTACTCCACCATTTCTCGGATCTCGACTGTCCCGAACCGAGCCACAGAGTGCCGCTCCGCTACCTCTAGCGCTTCATCGGCGCCCGCGCACTCCAAGATGTTGAAACCGGCAATGCGGTTCGTCGGATCGGCGAATGATTCTTGAGAACACTGTACGTGACCATCGCGAACCCGGATGGTCGTCGCAACAGAAACCGGAGCGAGCGGCCAGCCACCTAGTCGCACACCCCTCGCCGTCATTTCGGTCGCCCACTCCTCGACCGCACCTGGAATGGCCCGTCCCTCTTCGTCAGAGGGCTCGACACCCTCCTCGACGCAGATGAAAAGCGCGTACTTCATCTCGCCACCCCTTCCTCGAATGCACATCCGCAGGGAGCGTATTAGGCGTCAGGCGTGAAAGGTGACGCCCTTGGTGAGGGCGACCAGGATCGACGCCTTGAGCTTGCTGGGATGGGTGCCAGCGTCCGTCCACCATCCGCGGAGGACGTCGAAATGCATCTGACCGCGGGCGATGTAGGCATTGTTGACGTCGGTGATCTCGAGCTCACCGCGACCGGACGGGCGCAGGCCGGTGATGACGTCGAACACCTCGGGGTCGTACATGTAGCAGCCGGTCACCGCCAGATCGCTGCTCGGCTCGGCGGGCTTCTCCACGATCTCGGTGATCCGGTCGCCCTCGACGGTGGCGACGCCGAACCTGCGCGCGTCCTCGACCTGCTTGAGGAGGATCCGCGCCCCACCGCCCTGCCGCGCGAATGCCTCGACATACGGGGTCAGGTCATCCTGGTAGAGATTATCGCCCAGGATCGCGACCAGACTTTCGCCGTCGGCGTGCGGCCGGACGAGGCCGAGCGCCTCGGCGATCCCACCGGCGCCCGGCTGCTGCACGTATTCGATCCGCACGCCCAGGTCTCCGCCGTCCCCGAGCAGCGCACGGAACTGGTCGATCTCAGCCCCGGTGACCAGTACCACGTCGCTAATACCCGCCTGCGCCAGCGCCCGGAGCGGGTAGTACACCATCGGCTGGTCGAACACGTCCAGCAGGTGCTTGTTGACCACCCTGGTCATCGGGGCAAGCCGGGTTCCGTACCCGCCCGCGAGCACCACACCTTTCACGAGAGTCCCTTCAGATAGGTCGCGACCGACGTGCGCCAGTCTGCCAGAGGAACCCCGAGCGTGCGCGCTCGATCGAGCGAGAGCACGCTGTTGGCCGGCCGCGGTGCCGGTGCCGCCCACTCGGCGCTCGAAATCCGCTGCACCGGGTGGCCGACGGCGAACTCGGCGAGATCTGCCCAGGAGCACGGCTCGCCGTCACCGGTGACGTGCACCACGCCCTCGTCGGTGCGCCCCGCCAGGTGGCCCAGAGCGCGGGCCAGATCCTCGGCCCAGGTCGGTCGTCCCCGCTGGTCGGCCACCACCCTCAGCGGCCGCCCGTCCGCCTCGGCGGCGACGATCGAGCGGAGAAAATTGCGCCCCTCGCCGTACACCCAAGCCGTGCGCACGACCAGGTTGCCGCCCGCCTCGAGCACGGCCCGCTCGCCGTCCAGCTTGGTGCGCCCGTACACCGATGTGGGCGCGGTCGCGGCATCCTCGGAATAACAGCCCGCCGCACTGCCGTCGAACACGTAATCCGTCGACAGCTGAATCACCCGGCGGGCGGCCGTCGCCACGTGGGCGGCACCCCACGAGTTGACCGCCGCCGCGCCGTCGGGGTCGCGCTCGCAGCCATCGACGTCGGTCATGGCGGCGCAGTGGATCGCGAGGTCGGCGCCGCCCACCAGGTGGCGCACCGCACGCTGGTCGGTAACGTCGAGCTCTGCACGCGTGAGGAACCGCGCGGACGGGAGGTGATGCCGCAGCGCGCGGCCAACCTGGCCGTCCGCACCGGTTACGCAAATGACGGGATCAGATCCCACTGCAGGGTCGGGTTGGCGGCATCGCGAGCGCTCACCACCGGTTCGCCGTCGAGCTGCCACGGAACCGCGAGAGTGGGGTCGTTCCAGGCCACCCCGCGCTCGTCCGAGGGGTCGTACTCACCGGTCACCCAGTAGATGAGGTCGATCTCGGTCAGCGCCAGATAGCCGTGTGCGACTCCCTCGGGTATATAGACGCTGGTCGGCGTCTCGGCGTTCAGCACGAAGCTCTCGACGCGGGGAGCCCGGTCTCGCCGGCGCAGATCCGCGAGCGCCACCTGGGCACGCCCGCTCACCAGATACCACAGATCCGCCTGATGGCAGTGGTAGTGCAGGCCACGCAACACACCTGCCGACGAGCGGGAATGGTTGGACTGCACAAACGCGGCCGGCATCCGGGCGGCCCTGAAGATCTCCGCGAACCGCCCGCGCTCGTCGCCGAACACGGCAGGGCGATCGATCAACACGCCCGGGATGGCCGACTCAGTCGGCATACAGGGCCTCCGCATCGGGCACCAGCGACTCCCACCAGTCGGCCCGCTCGCGATACCACGCGACCGTCGCCGACACCGCCCCGGCCAGGTCGTAGCGCGGACGCCACCCGAGCGCCCGTAGACGCCCCGAGTCCACTGCATAGCGGCGGTCGTGCTGGGGCCGGTCGTAGTGCGACAGATAGACCGCCTCGGCGTCCAGGCCCGCCGCCCTCGCCACCATCCGGGCGATCTCGATGTTGGGGGTGTTCTCCGCCTCCGGGCCGACGTTGTACACGCCGCCGCGCTCGCCGCGCTCGGCGAGCAACCGCAGCGCCGCAACCGCGTCGGTGACGAACATCCAGTCGCGCACCTGCCGGCCGTCACCCCACACCGGGAGCCGCCCACCGCGGATTGCTCGGGTGGCCCAGCGCGGGACAGCCTTCTCGGGGTGCTGCCACGGTCCGATGCAGTTGGTCGGCCGGGCGACGACGACGTCCAGCCGGTCGGCGAACGACCGCGCCACGTCGTCGGCCACAGCCTTGGAGCGGGCGTAGGCGCTGGTCGCCCGGCCCTCTCCCTCGAGCTTGTCCGCCTCCACGAACGGCACCCCGGGACACGGCCCGTACACCTCGTCCGTCGACATGTGCACAACCCGCGCCACCCCCGCGGCGGCCGCTGCCTCGAGCACGCGGCGCGTGCCTTCGACGTTCGAATGGAAGAACACCCGGCCCGCCTCCTCGCTGCGGGTGACGTGTGACTCGGCGGCGAAGTGCACGATCAGCGGTGGGCGCTCCCGGTCGACCAGCTCGGCCAGCGCGTCAGAGGCGACGTCCACTCCCACCGTCTCAACGCCCGTGACGTCGGCCAGCCGCCGCTCGTCGCCGGCGTAGGTGTCGACGTCGACGTTCAGCACCTGCTCACCGTCGGCCGCCAGCGCACGCACGAACGCCGACCCGATGAAGCCCAGCCCGCCGGTCACGAGGACGCGCCCGCTCATACCGCAGCCGACCGGGTGTTGTGCTCGGCCGCCGCCTCCTCAACGGCCGGGCGGGCATCCGGGCGAAGCGATGCACGGATGTGAGCCGCGAACCGGGCACGCTCGGCGGCGTCGCGGCGCAGCAGCTTGGAGGCGCCGATGCGACCGGCAAACATCCCGGCGGTGAGCGCCTGCACCGCGCGCTCGGCGGCATCGCCGTGGTGCTTGCGGGTGTACACGCTGCGACTGCGGGCGTGCTGAACGATACGCCGCTCGGGGACGTCGGCGGTCGACGAGTTCTCGAAGTGCACGAGCGAAGCGCGGGGGAAGAAGGCGACCTCCCAGCCGCGATCGCGTAGGCGACGGCACAGGTCGACATCCTCCAGGTACATGTAGAAGCTGTCGTCGAGTCCACCGACCTCTTCGAACGCCGACCGCCGCACCAGCATGGCGGCGCCGTGCACCCAGTCCACTCGGCGGATGCGCTCGCCGCCGGAGAGCACCCACCCGGCTCGCTGCAGCGTGATCGCGGTCAACGCGACCCGAGCCGGGGTCGGGAAGCGGAAGGCTGAAGCCTGAAGCCGGCCGTCGGCGTGGACGATGCGCGGTCCGGCACAGCCCACCGCGGGGTTCTGGTCCATGAAGGCCACCAGCCGATCGAGGCATCCTTCGTGCAGCTCCGTATCGTCGTTCAGCACGAACAGGTAGCGGCCGGCCGCGCCCCGCAGGGCGAGGTTGTGATTGGCCGAGAAGCCCTGCCGCAGCTCACTGCGGCGGATCTCGACCCCGGCGCGCTCAGCGACGCCCGGCAATCCGTCCGGGGACGCGTTGTCGACCACCACGGTGTCGACCGTGACAGCGCGGGCGGCGGCCGGAATCGACGCCAGGCAGGCGTCGAGCAGCTCGGGGCGGCCGCCTGACACGATCGAGATGGTGACGTCGGTCACACGGATGAGGATACCGGCGGTTGTGCGAAACTCCCGCCGATGGACGACTGCCTGTTCTGCCGCATCGTGGCCGGAGAGCTGCCCTCCACGCGCGTCTTCGAAGACGAGCGGACGATCGCGATCATGGACATCTTCCCGGCCACCCGCGGCCATGCGCTGGTGCTTCCGCGAGCCCACGCGCCGGACATCCGCGAGGCGTCCGACGACGACCTCGCCGCCTGCGCCCGCATGGCCCGCCGACTGGCCGAGGCGGCGGTCCGCACCCTGGGGGCGGACGGTGTGCTGATCATGCAGAACAACGGCGCCGCCTCGTGGCAGACCGTCTTTCACTACCACGTGCACGTGATCCCGCGCTACGCCGGCGACCCGCTGGTGCTGCCGTGGAAGATCGGCCAGGTGCCGGCCGACGGCGACCAGCTCCGCTGCACGGCCGAGCGCTACTCAGTATAAGGACGTCTTATTCGCGGGATTAGGCCTCCTTCTGTAAGCTGGGTGCGTGAGCGAACTCCCCACACACGCTGACGTGCTCGTCGTGGGCAGCGGCGGGGCCGGCCTGTGCGCGGCACTGGCGGCGTCCCGCGCGGGCGCCGACGTGTTGCTGATCACCAAGGGCTCGAAGGCGTCGTGCAACACCGGCAAGGCTCAGGGCGGGATCCAGGCCGCCGTCGGCGGCGACGACTCGCCCGAGCAGCATGCCGCCGACGTCATCCGCTCGTCGCACGACACCGCCGACCCGGAACTGGCCGATCTGCTGACGGCCGGGGCACCGGAGGCGATCGCCTGGCTGGAGCAGCTGGGAGTCGAATTCTCCCGCGAGGGCGACGGGTACCGGCTGGCCCGCTGCGGCGGTGCAACCGCGCACCGCCTGTTGCAGGTCGGCGACCGCACCGGCCACGCCATTGCCAGCGCGCTGCGCTCGGCGCTCGACGCCCGTGGGCTGGTGATCCACGACCACGCGCCGCTGATCTCCCTCGACCGGCCCAACGGCCGCTTCAGCGCGGTCGTCGAGCAGGCGGGCGAGCGGCGCGCCGTGGACGCCGGCGCGGTGGTGCTGGCCACCGGCGGGCGCTGCTACGCCGAGGCCCAGGCGGCCGGCGTGCTGACCACCAACCAGCCCGGCGCCACCGGAGAGGCCACCGGCATGGCCCGCGACCTGGGTGCCGAGGTGCGCGACTTCGATGCCCTCCAGCACCATCCCAACGGCGGCGCATGGCCACCGCCCCTGCAGGGCTACTCGATCCCCGAGACCACCCGCGCCTACGGCGCGCTGCTGCGAAACGCCACCGGGGAGCGATTCGTGGACGAGCTGGCTCCGCGCGACACCGTGGCCGAGGCGATCGTGAACGAGTGCGCCGAGGGTCGTGGTCTGACCACTCCGGACGGTCGCCCTGCGGTCCTGCTCGATACCACACTGATCGACCCCGAGGTGGCCGCGCAGGTGCTGCCGTACATGATGCGGCGCTATCGCGCGGCCGGCATCGACCCGCTGACCGAGCCGATCCTGACCTATCCCGTGCTTCACTACCAGAACGGTGGGCTTCGCATCGATCGCCATGGGGAGACCACCGTGCAAGGGCTGTTCGCGGCGGGAGAGGTCTCCGGCGGCGTGCACGGCCGAAACAGGATGATGGGCAATTCGCTGCTCGACTGCGTGGTATTCGGCCGCCGGGCCGGCGCAGCGGCCGCCGAAAGGACGCGATGACGACGACCGTCGAGACCAACCTGGCGCAGGTGGTGGAGGATGCCGCGGCGCACCTGTACGTGTGGGCGCTCAAGGACATCCCCCAGGATCTCCGCGACGCCCTGAAGGATGCCATGGAGCGCGAGACGCACAAGGTGGGAAAGCGGATCCTGGAGACGATCAACACCAATGTCGAGGTGGCTGACGAGCGCAAGAACCTCGTCTGCCAGGACACCGGCATCGCGGTCTACTACGTGCGCGTGGGCGAGCGCTTCGGCCTCCACCCGGTGCGGATCGAGGCGGCGCTGCGAGAGGGCACGCGGCGGGCGACGCTCGAACATCCGCTGCGCTCGAACACGGTGCACACCCTGACCCGCAAGCCGACCGGGGACAACACCGGCCACCGGATCCCGCACATCCACTGGGATTTCGTGCCCGACTGGGACGGCCTGGACGTCAAGTGCGTCCCCAAGGGCTCGGGCTCCGAGAACATGAGCTTTCTGAAGATGCTGGTGCCGGCCGACGGCGTGAAGGCGATCAAGCGCTTCGTGCTCGACTCGATCGTCGGGGCGGGCGGCAAGCCGTGCCCGCCGGGGATCGTGGGCGTCGGCATCGGCGGTTCGGCCGACCTCGCCATGCACCTGGCCAAGGAGGCGATCGCCCGGCCGGTCGGCACCCAGAACGCTGACCCGGACGTGGCGGGGCTCGAGACCGAGCTGTTCGTGCTGCTGAACGAGACCGGCGTGGGACCGATGGGGCTGGGCGGCGACACCACGGTGCTTGCCGTGCATGTCGAGCAGGCGCACACGCACATCACCCTGAATCCAGTGGCGGTCAACTACCAGTGCTGGGCCGCACGTCGGGCGAGCGTCCACATCACCGCCGACGGCAGCGTCGACTGGGATCGGGAGGCCTGATGCACCACGAGATCACCTTCCCCACCGACGAGGCGACCGTCCGCGGACTGCGCGCCGGTGACACCGTGACCATCCAGGGGCACATCATCGGGATCCGTGACGCAACCCAGATCCGGATCTTCGACAACGGCCAACAGCCCCCAATCCCGCTCCAGGGCGCCGCCCTCCTGCACACGGCCCCCAACGTGCGGAAGCTCGGCGACGGACGGTACGAGCCGATGTGCATCGGCACCACCACGTCGGCCCGGATGAGCCGGTTCACCGAGGGCCTGGTGCGCGACCACCAGGCCAGGGCGATCATCGGCAAGGGCGGCCTGCTGCCCGAGGCGCTGGAGCCGCTGCGGGCGCACGGCGGCGTCTACCTGGCGATCGTCGGCGGCGCAGCGGCGCTCGAGACGACCCAGATCGAGGAGATCGAGCAGGTCGAGTGGGAAGACCTGATGCCCGAGTGCCTGTGGAAGTTCCGGGTGCGCGACTTCGGGCCGCTGATCGTCGGCATGGACACACACGGCGAATCGCTCTACGAGAACGTCCAGGTCGAGGCGCGCAGGCGCCTCGAAGACTCCATCTACGCAAAGCTCTAGCGGGAGGCATCGCTGATGGTCGAAGAATTCCTGGGTCTGCCGATGCGCCCGGCCAAACCACGCGAACGCGGCTGGACGCACGTGATCGACAAGGGTCTCACGCTGTCCGAGGTGGAGGGGCTGCTGGACTCCGCCGGCGACTACGTCGACATCGTCAAGCTGGGCTGGGGCACGTCGTACGTGACGCGCAACCTGGTCGACAAGCTGCGCCTGTACCAGCAGGCCGGAATCCCCGTGATGTGCGGCGGCACCCTGCTGGAGGCGGCGATCGCCCGTGGCAAGGTGGATGAGTTCCGCCGCTGGACCACCACCCACGGGTTCACACACGTCGAGGTGTCCGACGGCACGATCCAGATCGAGCGCGACTCGAAGCTCGAGCTGATCTCGTCCCTCGCGCAGGAGTTCGTCGTGCTGTCCGAGGTCGGGTCGAAGGACAGCGAGTGCATCTTCGCGCCGTATCAGTGGGTGGTGTGGATCAAGGAGGAGTTGGCCGCCGGCGCAGTCAAGGTGATCACAGAGGCGCGCGAGGGCGGCACCGCCGGCATCTTCCGCGGCACGGGTGAGGTCAGAAGCGGCTTGATCGACGAGATCGTGCACGAGATCCCGGTGGACAACCTGCTCTTCGAGGCGCCCCAGAAGGAACAGCAGGCGTGGTTCATCCGCCACCTGGGGGCCGAGGTCAATCTGGGGAACATCCCTCCCGAAGAGGTGATCCCGCTCGAGACCCTCCGTCTGGGTCTGCGATCCGACACCATGGCCGACCTTCTGCTGCGGGATCTCCCGGCCCGCACGTGAGCCGCACCCTGCCCATGACCGCCGTCGAGATCGACCGCGTCGCGGACGAGCTTGAGCCGCTGAGCGCCGAGCGCGTACTGGAGTGGGCGGCCGACCGCTTCGGCGAGCGGATCCTGCTCACGTGCTCCTGGCAGAAGCAGAGCTCCGTGCTGGTGCACATGGTGTCCGAGATCGCACCGAGCATGCGCGTGGTCGAGTTCGACACCGGTCTGCTGTTCCCGGAGACCTACGAGACGCGGAAGAAGTTAATCTCCCGTTATCCGATAAACTTCGAGAGAATCGACCCCGAATTGACCGTCGACGAGCAGGCCAAGGAGCACGGAGATCGGCTCTGGGAGCGCGATCCCGACGCATGCTGCGGGATCCGCAAGGTCGCACCGCTCGAGCGCGCATTGGAGGGAATGGACGCTTGGGTGACAGGAATTCGACGCGAACAGTCGACAACGAGGCAGAATGCACGCAAAATCGAGATGGACGAACGGCGTGGTGTGGTGAAGGTCCAGCCACTTGCAGACTGGACGAGCCGCGACGTGTGGCGATACATCTGGAGGCACAGCATCCCCTACAACACTCTGCACGACCACGGGTATCCGTCGATCGGCTGCATCCCGTGCACCAGCTCCGCAGGCGGGGCGGCTGCCGACGAGCGGTCGGGACGGTGGCGTGGCACCGGCAAGGTGGAGTGCGGGCTGCACGCCCGGTAGCGCCGAGATCCATCCGTGGGCAATCGATGAAAGGAACACTGAAGTGACACACGAACACACCGGATTCACCCTGTGGTTCACGGGGTTGTCGGGATCGGGCAAGAGCACCATCGCCCAGATCATCGGCCCCGAGATCGAGCGGCGCGGCGTGCTGGTCGAGCACCTGGACGGCGACGTCGTCCGCACCAACCTGTCCAAGGGCCTCGGCTTCTCACGCGAGGACCGCGACACGAACATCCTGCGCATCGGCTTCGTGGCGAAGCTGCTGACGCGCCACGGCGCCTGCGTGATCTGCGCGGCCATCTCGCCGTACTCCGAGACCCGCGACATGGTGCGCGAGATGATCGACACCCGTTTCGTCGAGATCTTCGTCGCCACGTCGCTGGAGGAATGCGAGCGACGCGACCTGAAGGGCCTGTACGCAAAGGCGCGCTCGGGCGAGATCAAGGAGTTCACCGGCATTTCGGACCCGTACGAGGCACCCGAGAACCCCGAGATCACGGTCGAGACCGAGGGCCGATCGCCCGAGCAGTCGGCCGAGTACGTGATCGGGGAGCTGGAGCGGCTCGGATTTCTGGAGCCCGCCCGAGAAGAGGCCGTCGCCTGATGACAGGTGCGACCGAGACCAAGAAGAGCCACCTGATCGCTCCCCACGGCGGGGAACTCGTCGACCGCACGGTGAGCGGTGACGAAGCCGCCGCCCTGGCCGCGGAGGCCGCATCGCTGCCGCGGGTGCGCATGACCGAGAAGCAGACCGCAGATCTGGACATGATCGCGTCGGGGGCACTCTCGCCGCTGACCGGCTTCATGACCAGCGCCGACTACACCGGCTCGGTCGAGCACATGCACCTCGAGAACGGTCTTCCCTGGGCGATCCCGGTCACGCTGGCCGTGGAGACTGCGCCCAGCGGCGGGCGGATCGCGCTCGAAGGCTACGAGGGGGATCTGCTGGCCGTGCTCAAGGTGGCCGAGGTGTTCCAGGCCGACCGCGAGAACGAGGCCGCCAAGGTCTACCGCACGACGGACGAGGCGCACCCCGGCGTGGCGCAGATCTACGCCGAGGGGTCGACCCTCGTCGGTGGCCCGGTGACGGTGTTCAAACGACCTGAGCCTGCCTTCCCGGCCGCCACGCTCGACCCCGTCGACACCCGGCGGATCTTCGCCGAGCGTGGCTGGAGCCGAGTGGTCGGCTTCCAGACCCGCAATCCGGTGCACCGCGCGCACGAGCACGTGCAGAAGTGCGCACTGGAGACGGTGGACGGCCTGCTGCTGCATCCCCTGGTGGGCAAGACCAAGGGCGACGACATCCCTGCAGACGTTCGCATGCGCTGCTACGACGTGCTGCTCGAGGGCTACTACCCGCCCGACCGCACGCTCCTCGGAGTGTTTCCGGCGGCAATGCGCTATGCCGGCCCGCGGGAAGCGGTGTGGCACGCGATCTGCCGTAAGAACTACGGCTGCTCGCACTTCATCGTCGGTCGCGACCATGCCGGAGTGGGCAGCTACTACGGCACCTACGACGCCCACTACATCTTCGACGAGTTCGAGCCGCACGAGCTGGACATCGAGCCGATGTTCTTCGACCACACGTTCTTCTGCCGCACGTGCGGCAACATGGCTTCCAACAAGACCTGCCCTCATCCCCAGGAGCACCACGTGTTCCTTTCGGGCACCAAGGTGCGGGAGATGCTCGGAAACGGGGAGATCCCGCCGGTCGAGTTCACCCGGCCCGAGGTGGCGCAGGTGCTGATCGAGGCCTACCGCAGCAAGAGCTGAGCCGGTTCCTGCCGCCCACACCGGATGGTGTGGGCGGCAGGCTAACTTGCATTCCCCACTTTGCCGCTTATATTTGAGGCAATCGTGGGACTGAACGAGAAGCTCACCCTGGCCGGACTGGTCGTCGGCCTGCTGATCGGTGCCACAGGTATGGGCGCCGGATCGCTGATGGCGCCGATCCTGATCACCGTGTTCAACGTCGGCGCGGTGGCCGCCGTGGGCACCGACCTGCTGTACTCGGCCGGCACCAAGCTGGTCGGCGGCGTGCGCCACCTGACCCTGAACACCGTGCATCGCGAGCTCGCCGTCTACATGGCGGTGGGCAGCGTGCCGGCGTCTGTCGCCGGCGTGTACACGCTGCACCGGCTGGCCGCTTCCGAGGGCAAGGCCGTCCAGGCAGACATCAAGGACGTGATCGGCTACGCCCTGATCCTGGTGGCAATTGCGGTCGCGGTCCGAACGTTCTTCACGCTGCGGGCGATCTTCACCGACAACATCCCCAAGGACGGGCCGTTGAATCGCCGCCACCGGGTGCTGGCGATGGCGATCGGCCTCGTGTTCGGGTTCGTCTTTGGTCTGACCTCTGTCGGAGCCGGAGCGTTCTTCGGCATGGCCCTGCTCACGCTGTTTCCGCTGTCGACGCTGAAGGTGGTCGGCACCGACCTCTTCCACGGCGCGCTGGTCACCATCGCGGCCGCCACCGCGGCGTACTTCTTCCTGCCCTCGATCGCGTTCTCCAGCATCGGGTTCCTGATGCTCGGCTCGATCCCCGGGATTCTCGTCGGAGCGCAACTTTCGGTCAAACTGCCCGAACGGGCGCTGAGAGGCTCGCTCTCAGCGGTGCTGGCGCTCTCCGGCATGAAGCTGCTCGGCCTGTTCGGCTGAGGGTTCGCTGCAAGCGGTGAAGAAATTTCTGTTTACCCACTTGCATTCCCCACTAAATCGGTTAGGCTAGTGGTAATCAACGCGGGCCGGTAGGCGGCCAGCACTCTTTTCGAGGGGGAGGCAAGCGCGATGGACATCAATATCGGACTGATAGGGGCGGGCCTGGCCGTCGGGCTGTTGGTGGGGCTGACCGGAATGGGCGCCGGCTCGCTGATGACGCCCATCCTGATCTCGTTCTTCGGCATCCCCGCCGGCACCGCGGTCGGCACCGACCTGATCTACGCGTCGATCACCAAGATGTTCGGCGCGGCGCGGCACACCCAGCTCAAGAACGTCAACCGTGAGCTCGCGCTGTGGATGGGCGCCGGGTCGGTACCGGGCGCGCTGGTGGGCGTCTTCTCGCTCTACCACGTCTTCCACAACATCGACTCCTGGCTGCCCAAAGTGATCGGCTACATGCTGGTGCTGGTCGGAGTCATGGTCGCCATCCGCACCTTCGTCACGATCCGTGGGCTGTTCAAGAACGCCAAGCTGCCGACCGACGGCCCGCTCACCCGTCGGCATCGGGTGCTGGCTCTCTCGATCGGCGTGGTCTTCGGCTTCCTGCTCGGCCTCACCTCGGTCGGCTCGGGCGTCTTCTTCGGCGTCGCGCTGGTCACGATCTTCCCCCTGTCCGCGCGCAAGGTGGTCGGTACCGATGTCTTCCACGGCGCGATGGTCACCGTCACTGCGGGCCTCGCCACCGTGCTCTGGGGAACTCCCAACTACTCGGTGGTCGGATCGATCCTGATCGGCTCGATCCCCGGCATCCTGATCGGCTCCCACTTCACCGCCAAGATGCACGAGAAGGCGCTGCGCGGCTCGATCGCGACGGTGCTTGCAGCCAGCGGCCTCAAGCTGCTGGGCGCCTGGTAGCCCGCCTCACGTTCCACCGGTACCCGACGCCCGGAGCGCTCGCGCTTCGGGCGTCGGCGTTCGTGGACGGATTGGAACCGGCTGTGAGCCACGGGGCAACCGGGGGCAGCGCTCACCGAGTAGTCCGTAGAATCGCGGCTCATGCCCGCCACCCGGATCGGATACGCCGTCGTGGCGGTGCTGATCGCCGCCTCAGGCGGCGCCTTCGTGCGCGCCGAGCAGCTGAAGCTCGAGCGATCCCCGGTCGCGACCCCGAGGATCACCAAGCACCTGTCGACCACCTGCAAGCCCGGGCCGCACTGCGTGCGCACGGCGGCCCTCGGGTTCGCCCTGCGCACCCCGGCCACCCTCGAGTTGACGCTCCTGGACTCCGGCGGACACATCGTGCGCACCTTCACCCCGGCCGGCGGACGTCGATACCCTGCGGGTCGTGTGACGCTGCGCTGGGACGGGCGGACGCAGAACGGTGCCCCGGCCGCTGACGGGCGCTACCGGCTGCGGGTCGATCTGCTCTCGCTCGGACGCGCGATCACGATCCCCGACCCGGTCGTGCTCGACACGGCGCCACCCACGCTGACCCTCCTCAGTCCTCCCGGCCAGGTGCCTGTGCACTACCACGTCAGCGAGCAGGCGAGGATCTACCTCTCGATCCGCCCCGCCGGAGGGTCGCCGGGCACCATCCTGCGCGGCCGCCACGGGCACGTGGCCGTTCCGGCCAGGGATCGGCTGCCGGGCGCGAGGATGACGCTCGTCGCCGTCGACGCCGCCGGCAACGTCTCGGCGCCGCTGGCGGCCGGGGTGACCGCGTGAACACCCTCGGCTCGATCATCGGGGCGGCGGGCCTGGTGCCGCTGCTGACGGTGGCGGATCTCCGGCTGCGGCGGTTGGGGTTCGCCGCCTGGCTGTCCGGAGCCGGCCTGCTGGCGATCTCGCTGCTCCAGAGCCCGCTCACCCACGTGCGCCACACGCTCGCGACGCGCCCCCTGCTCGGCGTGGTCGCGCTGATGGTCGGCTGCGGCGGCCTCGCGGCGGCAACGGTCGCCACCCGTCGCTGGCCGTGGCTGTTTCTGTGCGCGGTGGTGGCGGCGGCGCCGATCCGGATCCCGTTCAGCGTGGGCGGATCGACGGCCAACCTGCTGGTGCCGCTGTACGTCGTGACCGCCGCGGGCGTTGTGGCGAGCGCGTACGACCTGTTTCGAGGTGTCGAGCGCCCGCCGCGTCTGGGCGCAGCGGGCTGGGCGATGGCCGGCTTCGTCGGCTGGTCGGCACTCTCGATGGCGTGGAGCGCGGACGATCATCGGGGCGCCGTCACCATGCTCTTCTTCTACCTGCCGTTCGGCATCCTGCTGGCGCGGCTGGGCGCGCTCGACCTGCGGCCGCCGCTGCTCTGCCGGGCATTCGCGGTCCAGCTGTGCCTCGGTGTGCTGTTCGCCGCGATCGCGCTCTGGCAGGAGGTCACACACCACATCTTCTGGAACCCCAAGGTCGAGGTCGGCAATCAGTACAAGTCGTTCTTCCGGGTCAACTCGGTGTTCTGGGATCCAAGCATCTACGGCCGGTTCATGGCGGTCACCCTGATCATCCTGGCCGGGCTCGCGATTCACCGCCGCGCCGCGAACTGGGTGCCGGCGGTGATGGTCGCCGTGTTCGGCGGGCTGTATTTCGCCTACTCCCAGTCGAGCCTGCTGGCGCTGGCGGTCGGCGTCCTCGCGCTGGGAGCGGGACTGTGGCCGCGCCGGGCCACGATCGCGCTGATCGCCGCCGGTGCGATCGGCGGCGCAGGCGCGCTCGCGCTCGCACTCCAGGGCAACAGCGCCAACCGGGTCACGTCGGATCGCCTGCACCTGGTGCGCCTGGCCGACCGCGTGATCGCCCACCACCCTGTTATCGGGGCCGGCCTGGGTGGGTTCGCCCGGGCAGCCCTGGCCGGAACGGAGCACCCCTGGCGGGTCGGCACAGCGGCGTCGCACACGACGGTGCTGACCGTGCTCGCCGAGCAGGGGCCGCTCGGGCTGGCGCTCTACCTGGCGCTGATCGCGTCTGTGGCGGTGGCTGCGCTGCGCGGCGACGGGCCCCGCGGCGTGCGCTTGACCCTGCTGGCGGCGTTCATCGCCATCCTCGCCAGCTCGCTCTTTTACAATGCCTTCTTCGAAGACCCCGCAACCTGGATCCTGATCGCCCTGATCGCTCTCATCTCCCGCACGTCCACCCCCGCGCCCGCCCGGGAGCACTCCGTATGATCGCCGCCGGGCGCCGCACGCTGGTGCTGGCGCCGCACACGGACGACGGCGAATTCGGCTGCGGCGGGACGATCGCGAGGCTGGTGGAGGCGGGCGCGGACGTCCACTACATCGCCTTTTCGACCGCGTCGCGGTCGCTGCCCGAGGGGTTCCCCGCCGACACGCTCGCCCACGAGGTGCGGGCCGCGACGGCCGCCCTGGGCATCCCTCCGGCCAACCTGGCCGTGCACGACTTCGAGGTACGCACGTTTCCCGGAGCTCGGCAGGAGATCCTCGAACTGCTGGTCGCCGCCAACGACGAGCTGCAGCCCGAACTCGTGCTGATGCCGTCGCTGGGCGACATCCACCAGGATCACGAGACCGTTGCCCGGGAGGGCATGCGTGCGTTCAAGCGGACGACGCTGCTGGGGTACGAGATCCCGTGGAACTGCTTCCAGTTCCGCCAGCAGGCCTACGTCACGCTCGAGCCCTCCCACCTCGACCGCAAGGTGGCGGCACTCGACTGCTACGCCAGCCAGCAGCATCGCAACTACGCCAACGAGGAGTACATCCGCAACATCGCCCGCACCCGAGGCATCGAGAGCGGCCGCCGGCTCGCCGAGGTGTTCGAGGTGTACCGCTGGATCCTGTGAAGCCGCTCTCGATCCTGGTCACGGCGTCGGGAGCGCCCGGCTCGCCGCGGCTGCTGCGGGCGCTGCGCGAGCACGGTGAGCGGCCGGTGCGGCTGGTCGGCGTGGACATGCGCGAGGAGTCGGCCGGTCGGTTCCTGTGCGACGCGTTTCACAAGGTGCCCGCGGGATCCGACCCGGGGTACGTGGACGCGCTGGCGGATGTTGCCGAACGAGAGCAGGTGGAGGTGGTGTTCCCCCAATCCTCGGCCGAGGTTGGTCCGATCTCGCGCGCCATCGAGCGATTCGGCGTGCCGGTGCTGGTGTCCGGCGCGGACGCGGTGCGCCGTTCCAGCACGAAGTCCGAGACGGCCGCCCTGGCCGACCGCCTCGGCATTCCCCAGCCGCGGACGATCGAGGCCCGCGACGCAGCCGCCTTCCGGGCGGCCGCGACCGAGCTCGGGTATCCGGCCACCGACGTCTGCATGAAGCCGCTGGAGGGCAAGGGCGCGCGTGGGTTCCGCGTGCTCTCGGCATCGATCGACCGCCGCGACCAGCTCCTCAACGGCCGCCCCGGCATGCTGCTGGCGCTGTCCGTCGACGACGCGGTGGAGATTCTCGACGGCAGCGACGGCTTCCCGGCGATGCTCGTGATGGAGCTCGTGCAGGGCGAGGAGTTGGCGGTCGACGCGCTCTGCCGAGGCGGACGCGTGCTGGCGGTCAGCGCGAAGACCCGGGAGGCATTCCGGGCCGGGCTGGCGATGGAGTTCCGGCTGATCGACCGGCCCGACCTGGTCGTCTACGCGGGCGACCTGATCGCGGAGCTCGGGCTGGAGTGGCTGGTCAACGTGCAGTTCCTCGGCGACCGTCTGCTCGAGATCAATCCGCGGGTCTCGACCCTGATCTACCAGCCCGACCTCAACCTGCCCTGGCTGGCGGTCAAGCTCGCCCTGGGCGAGATCGCCGAGGACGACGTCGAAGCAGCCGGCCACCGGGCACGGATCGGCCGCCGAGTCACCCGCTACTACGAGCAGGTCGAGTACGGATAACCGGGCCTGGCCACCACGGCACCGGCGCCTGCACCCGACCGGCGCCCACCCGCACTCCCTCGGCCCGCAGCCGCTGCGCCTGCTCCCGCTCGTGGCCGGGGACAAGCCCGCCGGAGGCGTTCACCACGCGGTGCCACGGCACGTCGTCCGGGCAGCCCGCCATCGCGCGGCCGACGGCGCGCGAGCGTCCGGGCCTGCCGATCCAATCGGCCACCCGGCCGTAGCTGGCGACCGACCCGGCAGGTATGGCACGCACCGTTTCATGCGCCGCCTCCTCGAGCGGAGTGGCGGGGTGCACCACGCGAAACCCGGCCGGAAGCTGCATGCGCCCAGGGTATCGGTACCTACACTGCCCGCGTGCGCGTGCTCGTGATCGCCTTCTACTTCCCGCCCGCGGGCGGCGGTGGTGTCCAACGCACGTTGAAGTTCTGCAAGTTTCTGCCCGAGTCGGGCGTCGACGTGCACGTGCTGGCACCGTCGGATCCCAAGTGGTTTGCCCGTGACGAGCCGCTGCTCGATGCCATCCCGCGGACGACCGTGGTGCACCGGGCGCGCTTCCTCGGCCCGCGCTCCTCGTTTCGCGGTGAAGCCCTGCAGGGCACCGCGGGCCTGCGGCGAGCGGCCGTGCACGCCCGCTACGCCTACCAGCGGGCGCTGATCCCCGACAAGGCGGCGCCGTGGGCGGCGACCGCCGTGCCGGCCGCGATCCGGATTGTTCGCCGGCATCGAATCGACGCCATCCTCACCACGTCCCCCCCGAATTCGGTGCACCTGGTCGGCGAGGTGGTTGCGACCACCGCCGGGGTGCCCTGGGTGGCCGACTTCCGTGACTCCTGGCTCGTCAACCCCCACCGCCGTTATGAGCACCCCGGTGTGCGTGCCAAGCGCGTGGTGGAAGCGCGGATGGCGCGGTCGGTGGCCCACCGCGCGCGGGCGATGACGGCGGTCACCGACGCCATCGCCGAGGAGGTGCGGGGACTCCACCCGACTGCGCCGGGCCGGACGCACGTGATCACCAACGGCGCCGACTTCGACGACTTCGACGAGCTCGAGTACCGGGCCGGCGAACGGTTCGTGATCGTGCACGCCGGGTCATTCTTCGGCCAGCGCACACCGCGCCCCTTCCTGACCGCGCTGCAGACCCTGATCGCCCGCCGACCCGACCTGCGGGGGTCGATTCTCGTGCGGTTCGTCGGCGACCTGCGCTCGGACGATCGCGCGTGGGCGCAGGGGCTCGGGATCGACGATGCCTGGGAGGAGACCGGGTTTCGGCCCTATCGCGACACGGTGGCAGCGCAGCGTGCCGCCGATGCGCTGCTGCTCCTGATCCCCCACGCCGGCGGGCGCGGAGACACGGTGCTCTCGGGAAAGGTATTCGAGTACGTCGCGGCGCGCCGTCCGATCCTGGCCGCCGTGCCGCCGAACGGCATCGCGGCCGCCCTGATCAACCGGCTCCGGGTGGGCGAGGTGGTGGACTCCGACGACGTCTCGGAACTGACCGCGGCGCTCGAACGCCTGATCGACCGCTGGGCTGCCGACGGGCTCCCGGACGTCGACCTGCCGGCCCCGGAGCGCGAGCGCCTGTCCCGCCGGGCGCGAGCAGCGGAGTTGGCGGCGGTGCTGCGCGAGGCGGCCGGATGACCCGGCGTGACCCGATCGACACCCTCTTCCTGGCGACCCTGGCCGTGCTCACCTGGGAGAAGATCCGGTGGGAGACCTCGGCCTTCACGCTGACCGCGACCAACCTGCTGGCGGCCGCCTTCGTGACCGCGTTCGTGGTCGACCGGATTCGCCGGCGGGATCTGGGCGCGCCACCGGCGTCGGTCACGCTGGCGGGGTTCATGCTCGCGTTCGCCGCGATCTACCTCGCCGGCTACTTCGACCTGCAGAACACCCAGGCGCTGTCGTTCTGGCTGAAGGGCCTGGGGTCGTGGGGGGTGCACTTCGCGTTTCTCCTCTGCGGGGTCGCCCACGTCACGCGTCGCGGCCGGCCGCTCTACCTGCGCGGCTGGCGCTGGTTCACCGCTGGAGTGGCGATCAACTGCGTGTACGGCATCCTGCAGCTCGGGCTGCAGGTCGCGATCGGCTTCAACCTCGACAAGCTCGTGGTGGGGCACCTGACCTCGGGGCAGGGCGGGGTCGGCGGCATCAACGTCTACGGGGTCGTCAGCGGCCAGCAGAGCATCTACCGCGTGAACGCGCTGACCGGCGACCCCAACCACCTCGGCGTGATGTTGTGCGTACCGCTGCTGGTGCTGTTGCCGTACTACCTGCTCGACCGGCGCGGACGCCGCCCACTGGGCCTGCTGCTGCTGTTCATGCTCGCCGTGCAGGTTCTGACCCTCTCCAGATCGGGGGCGCTGGGCGATGTGGTCGGCCTGTTGATGCTGCTGCCGGTGATCCGCGGCTTCCTGCCGAGCGCGCGGTCGCTGGCGATCGGTGCCGGGTCGCTCATCGCGGTGTTCGCCGTCGCCTACGAGTCGAGCTACTTCCTGCGCCGGGTCGTCCAGACGCGGATATCGACCGGGGGCAGCGGCACCCAGACCCACTTCCAGTTCTACCAGCTGGTCGGCCCGGCGCTCGATCCCCATCCGCTGCTCGGGATGGGCTTCAATACCTTCGCGGTGTTCTACCAGTTCATCACCGGCCGCTCGGACTTCGGACCGCACTCGATCTGGATCGCGGTGCTGGTCGAGACCGGCATCGTCGGACTCAGCCTGTACCTCGCCTACTTCGCGTATCTGGTGGCCAGCGCGGCGGCGGTGCGGCGCAGCCCGGACATCGACGTCGCCCGGCTCGGCTACGGCATGACAGCCGCTCTGATCGGCACAGCAGCCGCGAACTTCTTCTACCTGACGATGTCGTTCGACTACTTCTTCGCGCTCGCCCTGCTGGCGGTCGGCGGGGCGGTCATGTTCGCACCGGCCCGCACCGCTCAGTCACCGCTGGTGGCCGCGGCAGCAACCGGTGTGCGCTGCACCTGAGCCGGCAGCAGCCGCTCGATCGCCGGCGCCGAGAGACCGGTGACCAGGCAGGCGCCGCCGACCACCATCCACAGCACCATCGGCGCGCGGCCGAGGAGAAACCCGCCCAGCGCCGGTCCAAGCCCGAACCCGGCACTCCACGAGAACGCCGACACCGCCATGTAGCGGCCCATCAGCCGATGGTCGGCCAGGTCGGTGACCAGCGGCGCCTGGACGGCCCCGTGCAGGCATTCGCCGACGCCCAGCAGTGCGGCGTCCAGGGCAAACAGCGCGGCGGCAGTCGCACCGGACGCGATCCCGCCGATCGCCGGCACCAGGAGCCAGCAGGCGCCCCAGACCAGCCCCACGCCCATGGTCGTCCGCATCCGGCGGCGGCCGCGCAGGGCGGCCGCGATCGGCAGTTGGGCGATCACGATGAACAGCGTGTTGGCTGCGAACACGAGCGAGATCCCCAGCTCGCTGACGCCGGCATGATTCTTCATGTATGCCGGCAGGACGTCGATCTGGCTCAGCCCGAAGGTGATCAGCAGCAGGTTCAACCCCACCACCGACATGAATGCGCGGTGCCGGAGCACGTCGCGGAAACTGCCCCCGGCCTCCCGCGGCAGATGGTCTGCCGGCGCCACATCCGGCACCCGTGAGAGCCCGAGCAGAAAGGCCAGGAAGGTCGCCGCGTCGCCGATGAAGAGCCAGTTGAAGCTGCCGGGATCGGCCGTCGAGGCGACGAGCCCAGCGACGACGCCTCCCAGCCCGATCCCCATGTTCATCATGATCCGCTGGACGGCGTAGGTGGCGGGTCGTTTGTCGGGAGTGGTCAGACCCGCCAGGAGGGTCGACTGGGCGGGCCAGAACGCCCCGTTGCCGACGCCGGCCAGGCCGGCAGCGACGAACCCCTGCCAGGCGGTGTGGACGACCGTGTAGCCGCCGAACCCCAGCGCCAGCATGACCAGCGCCCCGCGCAGCAAGCGCCGGGCTCCGAAGCGGTCGATCAGCGGCCCCGAAACCGGCCCGGCGACGAGGCTGACGAACGAGTTCGTACCGACGATCAACCCGCACAGGGCAAGCGAGATGCCGCGCACGTTGTGTAGGTGGATGATCAGGAACGGCAGCACCAGGCCGTTGCCGAACGAGTTCACGAGACCGCCCAGCTGGAGCGTTCGCACCGCCGGCGGCAGGCCCGGTCGCAGGCCGGACAGATAGCTGATCAGGCGTCGCATTGCGGCTTGCAGCATAGGTCGGCCCGTACAATCAACCCGTGCTCACACTCCTGCTCGAGATCGTTCTGTGGTCCAGCCTGGCGTTGCTGGTATGGACGCATCTGGCCTATCCGCTGGTCGTGTGGGGGTGGGGTGCGGTGCGGCCGTGGCCGGTCGCCAAGCGGCCGATCCTGCCCACCGTCAGCCTGATCATTCCGGCCTACAACGAGCAGGCGGTGATCGAGAGCAAGCTCGAAAATGCGCTCACCGCCGACTATCCGCGTGAGCGGCTCGAGATCGTGGTCACCTCGGACGACTCGTCCGACGACACCCACCGGATCGTCGCGCGCTACGCCGACAGCGGCGTGCGCCTGATCCACTGCGAGCGTGGCGGCAAGGTGGCCGCGCAGGATCGGGCCGTGCGCGAGACGGAGGGTGAGATCGTCGCGTTCGGAGATGCCAACGTGCTCTGGGACATCGACGCGTTACGGCGCCTGGTGGAGCCGTTCGCCGACCCCCGGGTGGGCATGGCGTGCGGACGGGTGCGCCTCGTCAACCCGACCGGAGGCACGAACCAGGAAGGGCTCTACTGGCGGTACGAGATGTGGCTGCGAGAGCGGGAGTCCCTGCTGCACTCGATGACCGGATCCAACGGGGCGATCTACGCGGTACGGCGTGAGGCCTACCGCGAGGTCGACCCGCGCTTCGGGCACGATCTCTCGTTCCCCTATCTGATGGTCCAGAACGGCTACCGCGCGGTGTACGAGCCGACCGCCGGCGCGACCGAGAACATGACCACCGACATCGAGGACGAGTTCCGGCGCAAGGTGCGCATGTTCGAGCACGCGTGGCTGATGCTCTTCCGGGGCAAGATGTTCGGGTTGCGCCGGCTCGGCCCGACCTACTGGGTGGAACTGGTGAGCCATCGGCTGCTGCGCTATTGGAGTGGGCCGCTGCACATCCTGCTGCTGGTCTCGAGCGCGCTCCTGGCGCGCCACGCGACGGTGTACGCAGTCCTCTTCGGGCTGCAGCTGACGGGGCTCGCGCTGGTCGGCGTCTCGATGCTCACCCGCGGGCGGATCCGACGGCTGCGGGTGCTGCACTACTACCTGCTGGTCACGCTGGCGACCGTAATCGCGCTGGCCGGGTACCTGCGCCGGGGTGTTCCGGCCACGTGGGACAAGGCGGCGGGAACGCGCCTGTGAGTCTGTACGAGCGGTACGGCAAGCGGGCGCTCGACGTCGCGGTCGGCGGGCTGGCGGGGGTGATCGCGTCGCCGGTGGTGGCGGTGGCGGCCGCCGTCCTCTGGCGCACCCAGGGCCGCCCGATCCTGTTCACGCAGACGCGCTGCGGCATGGACGAGCGCGACTTCACGATCTTCAAGTTCCGTACGATGGTGCCGGGAGCAGCTGCGCAAGGTGCGGGTATGTGGTTCGCCCCCGCGGACCCGCGGATCACGCCGGTCGGCAGATTCCTGCGCGCATCCTCGATCGACGAACTGCCGCAGCTGTGGAACGTCCTGCGCGGCGACATGTCGCTGGTCGGACCGCGGCCGAAACCGCACGAGATCATCGACCGCTACATGACCCGCTACCGCGAAACGCTACGCGTACGCCCCGGGCTCACGTGCTACGCGGCGGTCGAGGGGCGAAACACGCTTCGCCGGTCGCAGATGATCGAGGCCGATCACCGCTACGTCCGCGAGGTCAGCCTGCTCACCGACCTGCGCATACTCGCCGGCACCGTGCCCACGGTGCTACTCCGGCGCGGGTTCCACGCCAACGACGAGAGCGAGGACCTCGTCGAGGATGTGCCGCCGGATCGGGCGCCGGCGTGATCCAGGGCTGGCTCGGGCTCGACGAGTACGCGCAGGCGTGGGGGGAGCGCGACGCCGACGACCCGTATCTGCGGCCCGAGTACCTCGTAGCGGCGGCGATGATCGGCGGTGGTTCCCCGGCCGGGTTCGCGCACGGCGACGTCCTGTACCCGTTCCTCGTCCGCGAGCTGGACGGTGGTTGGTGCGATCTGACGAGCGCCTACGGGGCGGGGGGGCCGATCGGCCGCGGCGATTGGCGGCCGGCCTTCGTCGAGGCGTGTCGTGAACGGCGGGTGGTATCCGAGTTCATCCGCTTCCACCCGCTGCTGCACAATCACGATGGGCTTCCGGGCGTCGAGTTGATCCGCCTGCAGGACGCGATCACCGTCGACGTCGGCACCGACGACGACGGGCTGCTCGCGCAGATGGAGGGCCGGGGCCGCACCGCGGTGCGCAAGGCGCTGCGATGCGGGGTGGAGGTCCACGAGCATCGCGACCTCGAGCGGTTCGAGAGCCTCTACAGCGAAACCATGCGGCGCATCGGCGCGCGCAGCTTCTACCTGTTCGACCGCGGGTTCTTCGAGCGACTGGAGCGCATGGGCGACGCGGTGCACGTGCTCGATGCGGGCACCGCAGCCGGCCTGTTCCTCAGCGGAGGCGGTGCGATGCACTACTTCCTGGCCGGGTCGACACCCGAGGCGCGGGACGTCGCCGCCGCCAACCTGGTGCTGTACGAGGCGATGAGACGGGCGCGCGACGGCGGTTTCGAGACGCTCGTACTCGGGGGCGGACTGTCGGAGGACGATGCTCTGCACCGGTTCAAGCAGGCAATGGGCTCGGGACGCGTTCCGCTGTACATCGGCACATGCGTACACGAACCGAGTGTGTACGCCGATCTCTGCGCCGCCGCGGACGTTGCCGCCGACTCAAGGTTCTTCCCCGCGTATCGCCATCCATGAACCCACCGCGGTCAGTGGCGGCGCAGACGGCGGCGGATCAGGTGCGGCACCTCCCGTCCGCGCTCCTGAATCACGTGGAGGCGGGTGAAATGCCACACCTTCACCACCCAGTTGTGCACCAGGTATGCCGATTCCGGCCAGCGCGGCGGAGGGCCGGTCACGGACACCTCGTATCCGTGCCGGCGAAGCGCGTCGCCGGCGATCGAGGCGAAGGTGGCCTGCGAGTGGGGCGACATGCGCGTCCGCCACTTACCCACCGACCCGGCGTTGATACCGGCGTACAACTCGCGAAACCAGTTCTCCTGGCCGGCCGCGAGCCGCTCCGAGGCGGACTCCTCGATGGCGAGCATGGCCGGGTCGTACGTGATCCCGGCAAACTCGCACACCCGCCGCACCACCGCCGGCGGGTCGCCCACGAGGTCCTCATAGCGCACGGTCAGCACATCCTTGCCCCAGCGCCGCTGGGCGTCGTCCCCGGCGTCCACCGCCGCCCGCCACTGGCGGGCGGCCGCCCACACGTTCGCAGGCCCGAACGGCACGCGCAACAGCGACAGCGCCACATCCCGGCCATCGCGCACGAGGTTCACGATCCGCGCCTCGGGAAACACGCGCTTGACCTCCGCGAGGTGGGTCACGTAGTACGGCGTCTTGTCGCCCCAGTGCGGCTTGCGGCGCATCGCGGCGTAGGCCTCGTACGGGGCCTCCAGGGCAGCCCGGTAGGCAGCGCCACCCGACCGCCCGGCACGCAGCGGCGGAGCGGACACCAGCCCCCACTCGCGCACCTTGAGGTGCCGCCACACGTCGCTCACCAGCCGGTCGTACTGCTCGTCGGCGTCCAGCGGCCCATACCGGGAGCGAAGATGGGCGAAGTCGACCAGGATCATCGACTCCGTGGGAATGGCGATCTCTGGGCTGCGGTCGAGGATCAGGCGCAGCATGGTCGTCCCCGAGCGGTCGCACGCCACGATGAAGAGAGGCGGAATCACTGCACCAGCTCGCGGTAGACCGCCTCGGTGGCAGCGGCTATCGCCGTCCACGAGAACGCGCCGGATGCGGCCGCCGCGCCGGTCCGGCCGAGCGCCTCACGCCTGTCCGGATGCTCCAGCAGCTCGGCTATGGCATCGGCGAGCGCGTGATGGTCGCCGACCGGGACGAGCACCCCGATGCCCCACAGGTCATGCAACTCGCGGAACCCTCCCACGTCGCTGAGCACGAGCGGAGCGCCGAGCGCCAGGGCGGCGAACACCACGCCGGAGTTGTCGATTGTCCGGTATGGCAACGCGACCAGATCCGCGGCACGGATCAGCGCCGCCAGTTCGGCATCTGACAGGAAGCGGGGCAGCAGCGTCACACCCGGTTGGCCGATCTGCAGCGAACCGATGTCCATCATCGGCCTCCCGGCGATCACCAACTGCGCGGACGGCACCCGAGCGCATACCGCCGGCCACGCCCGCAGCAGCACGTCCACCCCCTTGTACGAGCGGATCAGCCCCGGCAGAACCACCAGCGGCCCGACGACATCGACCGGCGGCGGCACCGAAGGCGCCTCGTTCAGATAGCCGAGGACGCCGTGTGGCACGACCCGCACGCGCCCCGGCTCGACGCCGCATCGCTCGACCAGCGCACGCCGCCCCCACTCGCTGTGCACGATCACCCGGTCGAAGACTCGCGCGGTGGCCGCCACGGATCGCCGCCTCGACTCGCCGCCGACGTTCGGCAGCGGATCGTGCGCCGTGTGTACCAGCGGCAGACCGGCAGCGGCGAGCGAGCGATAGAACCGCCGCTCCACGGGTCGCAGGACCGACCACTGGACGTGCACCACGTCGGGGCGCCGGGCGAGAAGCCGGCGGCGCAGCGTGGCCAGGCCGGCGAGGTGCTCGGCGGCCTTGGCGGGCCTACGCGCCGCCGCCGGCGCCGACAACCGGTTGCTGCGTGCGTAGAACACTTCCTCGACGGCGTAGCCAACGGGCCGCGGGGCATCCCCGTGGACGAATCGGGCCGTCCATAGCGAGACCCGGTGGCCGCGGACGGCGAGGCCCCGGGCCAACTCGTGGTCGTAGGGCCGGGAGTAGCCCGACGGATCAATCAGCGCCACATCGAGCGCACGGTTGTCGGGACTGGCGGCCATGGCCGGGGCTAGACTACCGCCCCATGTCATCCAGCCCGCCCGCTGAGACGCGCACCACCGAGGTGCGGGTCTCCGAGTACGCACAGCGGGCGGCGGGCCGGTGGTACGTGATCGTGCTCACGATCGTCGTCGCCGTCGGGCTGGTGGTGCTGAAGGGCGTCAGCTCGACCCACGGCCAGTACGACGCCACCGCTACGGTGTACATGGGGCAGCCGCTGGCTCCCGGCGGCGGGGTTCTGGCCTACCCCCCCTACGCCAACCCGTCGGCCGTCACCCACGTGATCACCTCCGACAGCGCAGAGAGCGCGGCCGCACGCGCGGCAGGCGTGCTGCCCGGGACGCTCAGCGGGCGCGTCACCGCCCACCTGCTCTCCTCCACGACCTCCACCACCTCGGGCACCAAGACGACTGCCGGCAACAGCTTCTATTCGGTCGAGGCCCAGGGACCGTGGGGAGCCCGGAGGGCGGGAATCATCGCCAACAGCCTGGCCGCGCTGGTGGCGCAGTCGGCGAACGCGTACGTGAACCAGAAGATCACCATCCTCGACGATTCGATCTCAACAGAACAGGCGACGATCGAACGGCTCACCGCAAACAACGCAGTCGCTCAGAAGACCGCCGACGAACTCGCGCGCGGCGCGGGCACAGATGCCAGCAAAGCAGCCATTCTGGCGACGCTGCTGTCCGGAATCTCGTCCAATACCGCCAACATCAACGGGACGCAGTCGCAGCTGTCGCTCAACCGCCTGCAGCTCGTCAGCGCGAAGAACATCGAGTCTGCCTATGTGTCCACCAAGGCCAACGGCCACTCGGTGTCGGCCACCAACCGGCGCAGCTCGCTGATCGTCGCCGCCTTCGTCGGCCTGATCGTCGGAATCGGGCTGGCGCTGGCGTGGGACGCGCTGCGGCGCCGGCCGGCGAACCGCGCGGTGGCGTGATGGCGACGCGCTCATGCCCCGACTGGCCCCAACTGCTCGACCGTGCTCCCGACCTGCACTTCAAGCACTACACCGCGGACGAGCTCCAACTGCCGCACGACGTGGTGGTGGCGCTCGGTGCGGTGCGCCTGTCCGAGATCGAGGTGTGCGCCGACGCCGACCGGAACGTGTTCAACCCGGCGCACACCGACCCGCGCCTGGCCGAGGCGCTGCTGGCCAGCTTCTGGGCGAGCCTGGACGCCCGGCTCGACACCCCGTAACAGGGGATCGCCTCGCAGCAGCCGCCGGCCGATGGATCTCATGCCGGCGGTAATTCCGCGACACGATACCCGGGGGGGAATCGGAACCATGCAACGCTCGGACGCGCTCAACCTGCGAGCCTTCGCGCTGCAGGAGGAGCACGACGCCTGCGGCGACGTCGACGAACCGGTCGACGTGCAGCGGCTGCTGGCCTGGTACTACGCCCAGCAGCAGCGGCAGCCCGCCACCGGCGGCGACAGCCAGGCCTGACTGCGCCTCGGGGCCGGTAGCCCGGCCCCGAGGCGGATCACCGAGGTCAGCTGAATTTGGAGCCAAACGATTCGGCAAGCTGCAGGCGGCAGTAGGCTGCGAACTCGCCGGTCAAGCGACCCGCTCTGCGCGATCCGAGGCGCACCGAGTAGAAGTCGCGCGCCGGGTCGATGCCATCCACCTCGGCGGTGGCGAGTGATCCCAGCTCGAGCTCCTTGGCGATCGCTGTCGTGGACAGGAACGACACGCCGTACCCGGCTTCCACCGCCGATTTCGCGGACTCCTGAAGGCCCATCTCCATCGCCACGTTCAGCTCCCGCGGCCGCACTCCGACCCGCCGCAACTCGCCCTCGATCACGCTTCGTACCCCCGCTCCCTCCTGCATCACGATCAGCGGCTCGGCGACCAACTCGGCAAGTGACACCAACCGCCCCGCGAAGCGGTGGCCGGCCGGCACGGCGAGCACCACCCGGTCGCGCAGGAACGGTTCGAACACCAGCGATCGACGGGCCCGGCGGGAACCCACCACTCCGAGTTCGAGCTCGCGCTCGAGAACACGCTCGATAACGGTGCCGGTGGCCTCCACCCGCAACGTCACGCTGACCCGCGGGTGCACCGCTCGGAAGCCGCCCAGCAGGCCCGGCAGCACGTGCTCGCCCGGCCCGGTGCTGGCGCCGACCAGCAGGTGCCCGATCAGCTCCTCCGCCCCCGATGCGCGGTCACGTTCGTACTCGTCGCGCACCGCGAGCATCCGCAGCGCGTAGCGATGCAGTTGCTCGCCGGCCGGGGTGGGCTCGGCGCGCCTGCCCGAACGGTCGATCAGGGTCGCCCCCAGCGAGCGCTCGAGTGTCTGGATCTGCTGGCTCACCGCCGGCTGAGTGACGCCGAGAGCCTGCGCAGCAGCCGAGAACGAACCGCGGTCGGCCACCTCGACGAACGTCTGCAGCTGGCGGAGATCCATACGGGAAGCTTATCAACGTTGGCCGGCAGGTATAAGCTGCACACCGATCGCCGCCATCCGCTGGGGCGACGCCCGTCGGACGCCCGGCGGGTGGGCCACCCGAGGCCAACTGGGTGCGGCGACCGGCGGGTCCCGGATGGGCGCTGGTCGGCGACGCGTCAGTGCATCAGGACCCCTGGACGGGAGCGGGGATGGACACGGCGGGACTCCATGCAGTGCTCCTCGCCGAGGCGCTGGCGGCGTGGCTGGCTGGGCGGCTGAGCGAGACCGACGCCATGGCGCAGTACCACGCCGCTCGCGATGGATGGCGCTCGGCTCGAACTGCTGGCAATCCGGCGACTCCGAACGATGCGCTGACTCCACTGACCCGTCGATATGGCCGCATGTTCCCATCCTGCATCTGCAGGTTGGGACCACCGTTCGCTTCCATCTCGGCTTCGACGCGCAGACCGTCGAGCTGACGGTCGGTGGAGCCTCGATGCACACCGAGGGGTCACGCGACATCACCTGGCGCGCCTCCCGCCGCGGGCTCGCAGAGCTCTTCTTCACAGCCGGTGCCGGGTCGGGTACCTACGTCGTCCGGTTCACCTAGCCAGATGGTTGATCGATACCTCCCTGGTGTCCTGGACGGCGAGAACCGAGCCTCGCAAGGACGCGGGGAGCGGCAACAGTTGACCTGTGGGTCACAAGCCCCCCACCGCCAGGTCGACGAGCCGGTCCGGATCGCGCCGCCGCCGCGGCGTCCCACCAAGTGGCTTGCGCTCGATGACGAGGTCCTCGAGCGATGTCAGCGGCCGCAGCGCGCCCTCGGCGATCAGCCGCTCGTCGACGCCGCCCAGCCGTCCGGCGAAGGTCGTGTACACCGGGGTGCCCAGCACCACCGCCTCGCGGTTCATGGTGCCACCGGCGCTCACCACCAGGTCGGCCCCCGCCACGAGGCTGTGGCCGTCAACCGCACGCTCCGGCACGACCAGCGACGGTAGTTCGAGCCGGCGGATCCGCTGGGCCTGCTCGGGCGTGCGCGGGAGCACCACGGCCCGCACGTCGTCCCGCGCCGCCAGATGTTCCAGCAGCTCGTCGAAGAGCGGGTTCTCGAACCGGTGGTACAGAGCCACGTCGGCCGGCGGCCGCAACACCATCCCGATCCGGGAACCGTCCAGACCGAGCGACAGCGGCACCTCTGGATCGGGCTCGAACCCGGCCAGGTAGTACTCCTCCTTGAGCCCCGGATAGCGCACCAGCCGGCCGCCGCGTGCCCCGTAGCGCGACACACGCTCGGGTGGGATCGCATCGGGGATCAGCACCCGCTGCGCAAGCCGGCAGTTGAGCGAATGTTGAAGCCGAGCGAACTCGTAGTCGAACATCGTCGTGTTGCGAATCCGCAGCACGCGACAGGCCATCGGCAGGTCGGTCGAGCCGTGGGCAACCGCCACCTCGAAGCGCCCCCGCCTGCCGAAGCGCACCATCCCCGCCACCCGGTCGCCCGCCGCCCGCGCCTTGCCGATCCGCGAACCGCCGCCATGATGGCCGATCACCGTGTGCTCGATGCGGTGCAACTCGAGCAGCTCGAGCGTCTGGGCGAAGTCGCGGGCCGTGACCCGCACCTCCCAGCCGCGCGCACGCATCCGTTCGACGAGCGGCGCGAAGATGACCACGTGCGGCGAGTTGGTGAGATCGATCCAGACCTTCACGGTCTGGAGCAGCCTACGCGGCCGCCTGGCATGCGGCGCGCACCGCATCCACGACTTCGAGCTGCTGGACCTCGGTGAGCGTCGGGAACATGGGCAGCGCCAGCGTCTCCCGCCCCGCCCGCTCGGCTTCCGGGAACGAGCCCTCACGGTGCCCGAGATGCGCGAATACCGGCTGCAGGTGGAGCGGAGTGTCGTAGTAGGTGTTGACGCCGATGCCGGCGTCCCGCAGACCCCGCACCAGTGCGTCTCTACGGTCGCTGCGAACGACGTACAGGTGGTAGATGTGCCGCCGCCCGGGTGGCTCCACCGGGAGAACGACCAGCTCACCGAGTCCCAGCTGCCCATAGCGCGCCGCGACCGTGCGGCGAGCGTCGTTCCAGCCGTCCACCTCGGGCAGGAACCGGCGCAGGATCACCGCCTGAATCTCGTCCAGCCGGGAGTTCACGCCGACGTACTCGAAGCTTCGCTTGTCCCGCGAGCCGTGGAAGCGCAGCATGCGCACCCGCTCGGCCAGCTCGCCGCTCGAGCTGACCACCATGCCCGCATCGCCCATGGCCGGGAAGTTCTTGGTCGGGAAGAACGAGAAGGTGGCGAGATCACCGAGGCTGCCGGCGCCGCGGCCCTCGTAGGATGCGCCGAAGGCCTGCGCCGCGTCCTCGATCAGCGCCAGGCCGTAGCGATCGCACAGATCCCGGAAGGCGCCCATGTCGGCAGGCTGACCGAACACGTGGACGACCATCAGGGCGCGGGTGCGCTCGGTGACGGCGGCCTCGGCCGCTGCCGGATCGATGTTGAAGGTGGCCGGATCGATGTCGGCGAACACCGGCGTCGCCCCGACCCGAGCGATCGCCTCGGCGGTCGCATAGAACGTGAACGGCGTCGTGATCACCTCGTCGCCGCGGCCGATACCCAGGGCCTCCAGACCGATCACCAGCGCATCCGTACCGTTGGCCACCCCGACAGCGTGGCCGGCGCCGACCGACGCTGCGATCTCCTCCTCGAGCGCCCGCCCGTTCGGCCCCAGGATGAAGCGGCCGGACTCGATCACGTCGGCTACGGCCTGCTTGATCTCGGGCAGCAGAGCGGCGTACTGGCCGCGGATGTCCATCAGGGGCACCGGCACGACGGCGAAGCTTAGTTTGCGACCGCGCGCCGCCGACGCAGTACCCAGGCCACCACGATCGCGAACGCCGCTGCCAGCATCAGGTAGTCCAGATAGTGCAGGCGCTGGTGCCAGGAGTCCCAGTTGTTCCCGGCCACATCGCCGATCGCCACCAGCAGCAGGCACCACGGCAGGCAGCCGAGGAAGGTCAGAGCTGAGAACCGTCCGAGCGGCATCCGGGCAATACCGGCCGGCAGGGAGATGAACGTGCGCACGAGCGGGAGCATCCGCGAGAAGAACACCGTGGGCGTGCCGTAGCGCTCGAACCAGCGGGTTGCTTGCTCGAGGTGGCGCCGGTTGGCGGCCGAGCGCATGAGCACCGAGTCGACGCCGTAGGCCCCCGCCGCCCACGCGATCCACGACCCGACCAGGTTGGCGAACGAGCCGACCAGCACCGCCGCCACGAAGCTCATCCGGCCCTGCGAGACCAGATAGCCCGCGAAGATCATGGTCACCTCACTCGGGACGGGGATGCACGCGCTCTCCAGCACCATCAGCGCGAACACCGCCGGCAGGCCGTGGTTCCCCACCGTCGTCTGCACCCAATGGTTGAGCGAGTTGAGCATCCGGCGGAGTGTAGTCAGCAGGGGGGCGATCAGCCTCGCCACGGACGGCCAGCACCGCACCGCACCCGGCGGTCACGACGGCCATCACGATCAGCAGCAGCCGGAAGTCGACAACCGTGGACGCCACCGCGCCGAGAGCGATCGAGAACGTCTGCGGCACCCCGACGAGCGTGTCGGCCGCCGAGTACACGCGACCCTGAAGGTCGGGCGGAGTGCGCAGCTGGATCGCGGTGCCGAACCCGATCACCGCCCACGAGATGCCGACGCCCGCCACCCCGATTCCGGCCAGGACGACGGCGACGTCGGGCACCAGCAGCAAACCGTCGCCGACGGCGAAGAGCGCCATGCCGGCCGCCACCAGCCGCGCGTCCCCCAACCGGCGAAGCGCGGGTGCCGCCACCAGACCGCCCGCAACCGCTCCCACCCCCTGCGCGAAGCCGAGGACCCCGAAGAACGACGGCCGGCGATGCAGCTGCACCTGGATCACCGTGAAGATCAGCGTCTCGGCGAACCCGACCACCAGCAGCGCGACCGCCACCGCCAGCACCACCCGGCGCAGCGCGGGCGTGCGGGCTATGTGCCGAGCCCCGGCCGTCAGCTGCGCCACAAAGTGGGACTCGCCGGGCGTCGGCCGCACGTCGTGGTGGCGAAGGCGGGCGAGGCACGCCGCAGAGGCGAGAAACGTGAGGCTGTCGAGCACCGCCACCGCGCCGCCACCGAGCAGCGCGAAGAGGCCGGCGCCGGCCACCGGAGCGAGCAGCCGCATGCTCTCCGAGATCGACTGAAGGGCGGCGTTGGCCGACGGCAGCAGCCGCTCGGGAAGCATCTCGGTGAGCAGCGCCGAGCGGGCCGAGCCGAACAGGATCGAGGCCGTCCCGTAGGCGGCGGCGACCACGTAGATCAGCCACACCCGGTCGCGCGAGTGCACGAGCAGGAGCGGCAGCAGGGCGGCGGCTATGGTCACGTCGGTGACGATCATCAGCCGCCGCCGGCGGACGCGATCGACCACCAGCCCGGCCGCCGGCCCGAACAAGGTCGGCAGTGCCAGCATGAAGAACACCAGCCCGGCGTCGGCGCTCGATCCGGTCAGCGTCTTCACCCAGATCCCGAGCGCGAGGAACATGGCACGGTCACCGAGCATCGAAAGCGTCTCGCCGCTCAACAGCACGCGGGCGTCGCGGTCGCGCAGGAGTTCCATCAGGCTCCCGAGGGCGTCGGTTCGAGCGGGAACGATGCGGCCACGAACGAGACCGGGCGGGCATCGGCGGGCCGCCGCTGCGGGTCGCCCAGGCGCCCGAGGTAGGGGAGCAGCAGCGCCTCCACCGCCTGCCCGAGCGCGGTCAGCTCCGCGACCGTCAGATAGGTGATTCCGGTCGACCCGAAGGCCGCCTCGCGCCAGGCCTCGGGTTCGTCAGACTGGCGGGCGAGGAACTCGGCTGCCCGCGCCAGCTCCCGCTCCCAGACGATCAGCGAGAGCATGGTCGCCGACGCCGCTGCGGCCACGTCGGCGCCGGACTCCGACCAGCGGTGCGACAGCGAGACCACCCGCCAGGGCCGGTTGCGCCCTCGGGCGCCACCGGTCTCCTCGACGAATCCATACTTGGCCAGCTGGCGGAGATGAAACGAGCAGTTGGCGGCGGACAGCCCCAGCAGCTCACCGGCCCGGGTGGCGGTCAGCTCGCCCTCACGTGCGAGCAGCTCGAGCAGGTCGAGGCGGGTGGGATGGGCGAGCGCGCGCATCGCTCGCGGGTCGGTCAACTCGCGGGTCGGGGGGACGTCGGGCGGGTGATCCCCCGTGCTGTCAAAAGACATGTTTTGAAGCATACCTTTCGATACCACGGCGTCAACCCCGGACGCGGCCCAGTTGGATTAACCCGCGGCGCTCAGGCGATCGAGATTCTCGAGCTGATCGGTCAGCGACCGGGTGACCAGCGGCTTGGCGAACCCGGCCAGCAGCCGCGGCAGGTCGACCTCGCTGACCAGCGTGACCAGGGTCCCGTCGCCGTCCGGTCGGAGCGTGAACACCGTCCGCCCCTCGCGCACCCGTCCACCCGCTGCTCCTCGAGCCTGCGCGGTGGATCCGCGGCCGTGATCCGCACACGCATCAGCTCGGTGACGCCACCGGCGTGCAGCTCGGCCTCCATGTCGCCGTCGTCCAGCACCCGGGCCGCGCGCACCGACTCGGGCAGCATCCGGATGTGCCGGTGGGGATCGGCGATCCACTCCCACACCGTCTCGGGCGGCGCCGAGCAGCGGTGGGCCACCTCGACCCTCATGCCGCGGTTGAGTAGTCCCTGACCGTGCGGTACAACGTGTCGCGCTGCTGCGGCCGGAAGCCGGCGTTGCGGATCAGGTGCAGGAAGTCCTCGGTGGTCGCGCGATGGGTCGTGCCGGCGGCCGAGACCACGTTCTCCTCCATCATGATCGACCCCATGTCGTCGGCGCCGAAGAACAGCGCCACCTGGCCGATCTTGGTGCCCTGGGTGACCCACGAGCTCTGGATGTGGTCGACGTTGTCGAGGTAGATGCGGCTGACCGCCTGCATCAGCAGGTAGTCAAAGCTGGTCGGGTGCCAGTCCACCTGCGCGGCAAGCGCCGTGTGGTCGGGCTGGTACGTCCACGAGATGAACGCGCGGAAGCCGTGCATCTCGTCCTGCAGCTCGCGGATCCGGCGCAGATGCTCGACCCGCTCCTCGAGCGTCTCCACATGCCCCCACATCATGGTGGCGGTGGTGCTCATGCCCAGCCGGTGGGCCGCGCGCATGATGGAGAGCCACTCGTCGGAGGTGGTCTTCTTGGGCGAGATAACCTTGCGCACCCGGTCGACCAGGATCTCCGCGCCGCCGCCGGGCAGGGAATCGAGACCGGCGTCGCGCAGCCGCGACAGCGTCTCGGAGACGCTCAGCCGCGACCGGCGGGCGATGTGCTGGATCTCTGACGGCGACAGCGCGTGCAGGTGGATCGGGTACCGCGCCTTGATGTCGCGGAACAGCGACTCGTACCAGTCCATGTCGAGATCGGGGTTGTGGCCGCCCTGCATCAGCACAGCGGTGCCGTCCTGCTCGAGCGTCTCCTCGATCTTCTTGAAGATCACCGAGCGGGGCAGCGTGTACCCCTCGCGGGTGTCCCCGGGCCGGCGGTAGAACGCGCAGAACGCGCAGTCGGTGTAGCACACGTTGGAGTAGTTGAGGTTGCGGTCGACCACGAACGTGACGACACCCGGCGGGTTCTTGCGGTTGCGGATCTCATGCGCGGCGTCACCGATCCGCACCAGCTCACGGGAGCGCAGCAGCACGGCCGCTTCGCCGTCGGTGATCCGCTCGCCGGCCAGCGCACGGTCGAGCACCTGGGCCACGCCGGACTGCTGCACAGCGGTCGCGCTCACGCCTCCACCTCCGCCGGCTCGACGAAGCGCAGTTCGGGTACCCGGTCGAGCTCTCCGGCCAGGTGGGCCAGCTCGAAGAAGTGCAGCAGGCCCTGCCGCTCACGGGGGCCGAAGTGGTAGCGCAGCTTCTCGAAGTAGCGGGCCAGGAAGCCGGCCGGCCAGCCGTACTCGGCGGACGCGGCGCGGGCCAGTGCCTCAGGCTCGGAGCGCGCCAGCGCCAGCGATCGCAGGTGGGCGCGCTCGAGCTCGAGGAGGCCGTCGTCCACGCCGTCCCGGCATGCCCACACCGCGTAGACCATGGGCAGACCGGTGCGATCGCCCCACAGGCGGCCGAGGTCGTAGTGCGGCGTCGGATCCTCGAACGCGCTACGCAGCGCCGCGTCGCCGATCAGCATCGTGGCATCCGCGGGCTGGTCCAGCGGCACCAGCTCGACGTCGCCCAGCAGCACTCGGGTGAGCACGACCGACGTCGCCGATTCCGGCGTCACGGCGACGCTTCGCACCTGCTCGAAGGGCTTGCGGGTGATCAGCTGGATCGAGTCGACCGCGCCCTCGGTGGACACGCACAGGCGCGGCAACAGCCGCAGCCGATCGGCGTTCCGTGCGTACTCGATGGACGAGATCGGCGCCACGTCGATCTCGCCCCGCAGCAGGCGCGCGTTGAGCTCTGTCGGCACTCCGGGCACCTGCTCGACGTCCAGGCCGTTCAGGTCGTAGAACACCGGCGCCATGTTGGCGTACGAGATCCGGCCCAGGCGAAGGCTCACGCGAACATCCGCAGCTTGTTGTACAGCGTGTCGCGCTCGACCGGTATCCGCCCGGCCTCCTTGATTAGCGACACCAGGTCGGCGATGCGCTCCTCCTGCGGCGTCACGGCGCCGGCGGCGTGGGCGATCTGCTCCTCCATCACGGTGCCCTGGATGTCGTTCGCCCCGAAGTGCAGGGCGATCTGCGCCAGCGGCGTCGAGAGCATGATCCAGTACGCCTTGATGTTGGGCATGTTGTCCAGCATGAGCCGCGACACGGCGATCATCTTGAGGTCGTCATAACCGGTCGAAAAGCGCCACCCGCGGCGTTCGAAGACGGTGTTCTCGGGGTGGAACGGCAGCGGGATGAAGGCCGCGAAGCCGCCCGTCTCGTCCTGCAGGTCGCGCAGCCGCAGCCAGTGGTCGACGCGCTCCTCGTAGGTCTCGACATGCCCATAGAGCATCGTGCAGCTGGTCGAGATGCCAATCGCATGGGCGGCCCGGTGGGTGGCGATCCAGTTGTCGGGATGCTCTTTGCCCGGCGCGACCAGGCGCCGCACGCGATCGGCGAAGACCTCGGCGCCGCCGCCCGGCAGCGACCCCAGCCCGGCCTCCTTGAGATCGGCCAGCACCTGCTCCCGGGTCTTGCCCGAGAGCTTGGTCATATGGTGGATCTCCGAGGCCGTGAAGAGCTTGAGATGGACATCGGGCAGCGCGTCGTGCAGCGCCCGGGTGACGCCGGGGTAGTAGTCGTAGCCGATGTGCGGGTGCTCGCCGCCGACCATGTGGATCTCGGTGTAGTGCTCCCGCTCGTATACCTCGACGGCGTGCGCGACGAGGTCTCCGATGTCCCAGGTGTAGGCACCGTCCTGCCGGCCGGTACGGGCGAAGGCGCAGAACTTGCACTTCACCCGGCACACGTTGGTGTGGTTCAGGTACAGGTTGTTGACGAAGTACACCTCGTCGCTGCCGCCGCGCGTGCGGCGCGCGGTGTCGGCCAGCTCACCCAGCGCGAGCACGTCGTCGGACTCCAGCAGCGCCACGCCGTCGTCGAAGTTCAGACGCTCCCCGGCCAGCACCTTGTCGCGGATCGGTGCCAGGGTGTGGATTGCAGCGGCGGTCGCCATCGGGTCGGGAGTCTACTCAGGTCACGTGCGGCGGTCGACCGCTCCCCGAACCACCTCGCCCAGGGCGCCCGTGTCGACCGCACCGTCCAGTCGGTCGAGCAGCCGGAGCGCCTCGGTGGCATGCCGATCGGCCTGCCCCCGCGCGTCGCGCACCGCGCCGCTGCGGGCCACCGCCGCCAGCGTCGGCAGCACGTCGGCCGGCCCGGCGCCGCGGGCGATCACGGCAGCAACATGGGGATCGCGCTGGGCGGCCAGGATCAGCGGCAGGGTGACCGTCCCGTCGAGCAGGTCGGTACCGAGCGGCTTGCCGGTGGTGTCGGGCTGGCCGTCGCAGTCGAGGATGTCGTCGGCGATCTGGAACGCGAGACCGAGCGCGATCGCAAACTCGCCGAGCATCTCCACCTCGGGATCGGTCAGACCGCCCAGCCGGCCGCCCAGCATGGCGGCGGCCGCGAACAGGCGGCCGGTCTTGAGCGTGCACCGCTCGAGGTAGCTCTCGGGTGCCGTGCCCGGATCCCCGGCCTGCTCACGCTGCAGGATCTCGCCCCGGGCGAGGCTGAGACAGGCGTCGGAGAGAATCGTCACCGCCTGGATGTCGCCGGTGGTCACCAGCTCCGCGAACGCGCGTGCGAAGAGCAGGTCTCCGGTCGCCGAGGCGATGGCGGGGCCGTGCAGCTTCCATACCGTCGGCCGACCACGGCGAAGCGGCGCCGCGTCGAGCTGGTCGTCGTGCACGAGCGTGGCCATATGGACCAGCTCGACCGCGCAACCCGCCGCGGCCAGCGCGTCGGTGCCGCGGGCCGCGGGCGGCGCGCAGAGGTAGGTGAGCATCGGCCGCAGCCGCTTGCCACCGGCGCGCAACGTGTCGGTGGCCGCGTCGGCGGCGCGACCGGGGTGGACGGCGACCGCAGCGTGCAGGCGCGCCTCGACGCGCACGACATAGTCGGCCAGACCCTCGACCGCGAGCACCCTGGCCACAGCGCTCACGCCGGCACCGTGCCCACGTGGACCGCCACCACGCCCAGCATCAGCCGCTTGAACTGCACTCGCTCCAGGCCTGCCCCGCAAATGATCTCGGCCAGCTCGGCCGCCGCCGGGAAGCGGTGCACCGACCGCGGCAGGTACGAGTAGGCGTCGGCGTCACGCGTCACCGCACGCCCGAGCACCGGCACCGCCCGGTCGGTCCACAGGCGCGAGAAGGGCGCAACCCAGCGCGGCGGCTCGGTCAGCTCGAGACAGACCACCCGACCTCCCGGCCGCACGACCCGGGCGAGCTCGACGAACCCGAGCCGGTGGTCGGCGAGGTTGCGCATGCCAAAGCCGATCGTGGCCGCGGCGAACTCCCCGTCTCCGAACGGCAACGCGAGCGCGTCCCCGCGCACCCATTCGACGATGCTCGACTTGGTGGCGGCGACCTCGAGCATCTGCTCGGCAAAGTCCAGCCCGACCACCCGACCCCGGCTCGAGACCTGATCCAGCAGTTCGAGCGACAGGTCGCCCGTACCGCAGCACACGTCGAGCGCGGCGTCGCCGGGCTTGAGACCGGCGCAGCCGACCGCGAAGCGCCGCCAGCGACCGTCCATGCCGCCGCTCATCAGCCGGTTCATGCGGTCGTAGGCGGGCGATATGCGGTCGAACATGTCGCGCACCGCCTCGGGCTGCAAGCTCACTCAGGTCCCCCATCGTCGGAACAGCGTCGCGTCGACGCCGGCGGCATCGAGCACGCGCCCTGCCACGAAGTCCACAAGATCGTCGATGGACTTCGGCAGATGGTAGAACGCCGGCATCGCCGGCACCACCGACGCCCCCGCGCGCCTCACTCGCAGCAGGTTCTCGAGGTGGATGTCCGACAGCGGCGTCTCGCGCGGGACGAGCACCAGCCGGCGGCCCTCCTTGAGCTGCACGCCGGCCGCGCGGTGGATCAGGTTGGCCTCAGCCCCGCCGGCGATCGTGCCGACCGTGGCCATCGAGCAGGGGCAGATGATGACGGCGTCGGTGCGCGCGCTGCCCGACGCGTAGGGCGCGGAGTAGTCGGCCTTGCCCCAGATCCTGACGCCCTCGCCGCCGTGGTCGGCGACGAACCGCTCCACCGCACCGCGACCGTCCATCTCGCGGTCGCCGTAGATCTCAAGGGCGATCACCTGAGCACCGGCCTCGGACGCGACCACCCCGACCTCGACGCCGGCGTCGACCAGCGCCAGCAGGACGCGGGCAGCATACGGGGCGCCGGACGCCCCGGTCAGTCCGAGCATCGCCTTCATGGCAAACGGAAGCCTATCCGCCCTGAATCGGGACGACCTTGCCAGCACTGAGCGAGGCGACCACCTGCGCTATCTCGGCGATCTTGGTCTTCCCGAGACTCGTGTAGTCCGGCATGATGCCGTTCGCCTTTTGCGCACCACCTGCAATCCAGGCCTGGATTGCTGCCTGCGGCTGACCCTTGAACTGGTTCCCGCCGTTGGTGAGGTCAGCGCCCGTTGTACCGCCACCGTTGCCGAAGTTGTGGCAGCTCGTACACCCGGCCGCCGTGATGTCAGCGGCGCCCGGAAGCGCGTTGATCGCCGGAACCTTCGTGAGCGGCCCGTTATTCACCCCAGGGGCTGTCGCGCCGGCCATGGTCAGCGAGATCAGCACCGCCGGCACCGCAAACCCCACCGCCACGCCGATCGGCCGACGCGAGAGCCTGCGGTCGCGGCCACGGTCGAGGAACGGCAGCGCGACCAGCAGCACCATCATGATCGTCGGGATGATGATCGTGGCCAGGATCAGCTGCCACGGCGTCTTGAAGATCCGCAGCAGCTCGAACAGGAACAGGAAGTACCAATCCGGCCGCGGCTCGGTCGCCTGGACGGCCGGGTTGGCCTTCTGCTGGTACAGCTCGCCCAGCGGTCCCACGGTTCCGTTGGGATGCGCGTGGCTGATCGGATCGGCGGTCGAATGCCACAGCACCGCCAGGCCCACGATCAGCAGCACGATCAGCAGGTTCACGACCACGTCGTGGAACATCGCGTGAGGGAAGAACGCGTGGCCCTGCTTCTTCTGCTCCTTGATCTCGGTCTCGTACCGCACCCGGCGGTTGATGACCTTGCGCGCGGTGGCGGCCACTAGTGGTCGGCCCCCTCGTCGACCGGCCGCGACGGCCACGGCGTGACGCCGAGCTTCACGACCAGCCACATGTGGACGAAGATCAGGCCGCCGATCAGGGCCGGAATGGCGAGCATGTGCAGGGCGTAGAAGCGGGCGATGGTCTGCCCGCCGAAGACCGGCCCGGCGAGCAGGAATTTCGAGATGAACGGCCCCAGCACGGGCGCGGTGCCGTTGATATTCACAGCGACCACCGACGCCCAGTACGCTCGCTCGTCCCACACCAGTAGGTAGCCGGTGAGGCCCATGCCCATGGTGGACAGGAAGATCAGCGACCCGGTCAGCCAGGTCAGCTCACGCGGGTACTTGTAGGCGCCGTAGAAGAAGACCCGCCCCATGTGCAGGAAGAGCAGGATCACCATCACCGAGGCGCCCCACTTGTGCATGCCGCGGATGAGCCAGCCCAGCGTCTGCTGGTCGGTGATGTAGCGAATCGACTCGTAGGCGCCGTTGGGCGACGGGTCGTAGGTCATCGCCAGCAGCGTGCCGGTGGTGGCCTGGAGGATGAAGACGGTCAGCAGCGACGAGCCCAGCGTGTGGAACCAGCCCGTCGGCGGCACCTTGCGGAAGAGGAACTTGCGAATCAGGGTCGGGAAGCCGGTGCGGTACTCGATCCAGTCCTCGGTCTGGAGCACGACCTGCTTGGGGTCGGGAAGCGGGACGGGGATGGGCATCGGCTAGCCGCTCACTTTCCCGACGGGTAGTTGTAGGTGACGTTCGGGTAGAGGATGTTCGCCACCGTGTTGCCGCCGATGGGGACGTTCACCGGCTGGCCGGGCATCTTGACCTCGTAGTAGTGGAGCTGGCCGTTCACGAAATCGGTGCTCCAGCGCTGCGTGATCCAGAGCTCGTTGGTGTTTCGGATCTCCCACTGGAAGCGGTCGAGCGGCCGGATCGGCGGACCGGCGATACGCTGGCCGACGGTGTTGTACTGGCCGCCGTGGCACGGGCACGCAAAGCCGATCCCGGTGGCGGCGATCGGGCAGCCAAGGTGCATGCAGCGGTTGGAAAAGACGACGAACATCGCGTCGGCCGCCAGCCAGTCGGTGTTCGACTTGCCGGTGGAGTGCACCCACGCGAGACCCGGGCTGGTGTTGGGGTTCGTGGGATCCTCGACGTACGTTGCCGCGGTGGGCGCGAAGCCCTGCTCCGAAGTGAACTTGTCGGTCGGCCCCAGAAACACGGGCTCGAAGGTCACCGTGTCCGTCACCGGCGCCAGCACATACGCCGTCGCCGGCACCCCGATCACGCCGCCGATCATGGCACCCAGGCCGACCGTGGACAGGGTCAGGAACCGTCCCCTGGTCGTGCCGTCTGAATCCGCCACTCCTGCTCCTTCTCTCGCTTCGATCCGCGGGCGATTCTACCCAGGTGGGCGGCCGGGTGTGCCGATCGGCCCCGCGTCACCCGCCAGACCGTACTCGGCCCACCGACGGCTCACCAGAGCTTGTATCTCCTGGCTCATCTCGATCATGTCCGGCCATCCGCGAGTGTACCCCTCCGCAGGCCCCTTGGCGGTGGCGTCGATGCCGATCTTGCCGCCCACGAACTGCCGTGCCGGGGCGTGGTCGAGGTGGTCGAGTGGGCCCTCGCTCATCAGAACGTCCCGGGCCGGGTCGACGTTGGCGCCGACCTGCCACATCACCTGCGCGTAGTCGTGCACGTCCACCCACTCGTCCACCACCACGACGCCCTTGGTCAGCGAGAGCAGGCCGGTGCCCCAGATCGCGTGCATGATCTTGCGGGCGTGGCCCGGGAAGGCCCGGCGGATGGAGACGATGGCCAGGTTGTGGAAGGCGCCGGCGAACGGCAGGTCGTAGTCAACCAGCTCGGGCAGCGTCATCCGCAGCGCCGGCAGGAACAGCCGCTCGGTCGCCTTGCCCAGCCACACGTCCTCCTGCGGCGGCACGCCGACGATGATCGAGGGGTAGATGGCGTCGCGGCGCATGGTGATCGCCGTGACGTGCACCACCGGGAACGGCTCGGACGGCGTGTAGTAGCCGGTGTGATCGCCGAACGGGCCCTCGTCGCGCAGTTCGCCCCGCTGGATGTAGCCCTCGATCACGATCTCGGCCCGCGCCGGCACCTCCAGGCCGACGGTCTTCGCGCGCACCAGCTCGACCGGCTTGCCGCGCAGGAAGCCGGCCAACATGAACTCGTCGATGTGCTTGGGCAGCGGCGCCGAGGCGGTGTAGGCGGTGATCGGGTCGAGCCCGAGCGCAATCGCCACGTCCATCCGCTCGCCCATCCCGCGCCAGTCGGCGGCGGCGTCCTTGTGGATCTGCCAGTGCATCGCGGTCGTCGTGGCGTCGAACTTCTGCACCCGGTACATGCCCACGTTGCGCATGCCGCTGCGAGGATCCTTGGTGATCACGGCCGGCAGCGTGATGAACGGGCCGCCGTCGCCGGGCCAGCACGTCATGATCGGCAGCGCATCCAGGCTGGGCGGATCCATCACCACCTCCTGGCACGGTCCAGATGACACCAGCTTGGGTCGCGAGTCGGCCAGCGACTTGAGCTTGCCCAGAGCACGGATCTTGTCCATCAACCCCTCCGGCGGGGCCATCTCGAGCACGTCGGCGACCCGCTCGCCGAGCTCGTCCAGCCGCTCGACGCCGAACGCCATGCAGGCCCGCCGCTCGCTGCCGAACTGGTTGATCACCAGCGGCAGCTGCGAGCCCTTGACGTTCGAGAACAGCAGGGCCGGCCCGCCGGCCTTGGTCACCCGATCGGTGAGCTCGGCGATCTCGAGGTGAGGATCGACCTCCGCTGTGATCTCCCGCAGTTCGCCGTGGCGGCGCAGATCGTCCAGCCAGTCGCGCAGGTCGGAGTACGACATGCGCCCACACTACAGTCTGCTCGTGACCGAGCCGTCCACACTCGACGCCACCCGTAACGCCGCTTTCCGGGCCGCTCTGACGAGCCGCTCGCTGGCGGTGGCGGTGCTCGTCGCAGCCACCGCCGGCGCCGCGATCGGGCTCATCCTGGTCCGCGTTGAGCCGTCGTGGCCGCCGCCGCCGCGGTGATCGGCATGATCGCGGCCACGGTGATCGCGGTCGTGTCGGGGGTGCAGGGCGCAGACGCCGACGCGCTCGCCGGATGGGCCGCAGACCGCGGGGCGTGCGGCGGCACTTCCCTGACTACTGACCGAGAGCGCTGACCGCCGAGTCCCACAACCGGTCGTCATCCTCGGCGCGGCCCTGGGCGCCGAGGCACGCGCAGGCCGAGATCAGCTCGGCCAGCACCGCGACAGCCTCCAGGTCGCCGGTGGCGCAGATCTCGCGCAGACCGGCGGCGTACAGGTAGTCGCCGGTCAGAAGCGCGAGGTCCGGGTCGGCCTGGGAGAACAGCCGCGACCGTCCCCGGTGCAGCAGGTGGCCCTCGTAGATCATCTCCACGCCGAGCAGGTGGCGGTCGGGGCAGCGGCCTTCGAAGGCAGGGCTGCCGTCGGCGGCCACCAGTGCGTCACGCCACAGCGGGCTCTCACCGGACGCCCGCCGCGCCACCTCGGCGAGCACGCTCACCCGGTGAACTCGCGGGCTGCGGCGGCGGTCAGCTCGAGCTGCTCGTCGGTGTGGACGAGCGACGGCATGGCAGCCTCGAACTGCGACGGGGCGAGGTACACACCGCGCTCGAGCATGTGAGCATGGAAGGCGGCGAAGCGGGCGGTGTCGGCAACCGACGCCTCTGCGAACGATCGCACCGGCCCCTGATGGAAGAAGGCGGTCAGCATCGCTCCCAGCCGGTTCACCGTCACACCGGGTCGTGCGAACGCCGCCGCGAGCGCATCCGACACGGCCTCCAACCGCTCATAGGCACCCGGGTCGCGCAGCAGTTCCAGAGTGGCCAGGCCTGCGGCCATCGCCAGCGGATTCCCCGACAGCGTGCCGGCCTGGTAGACATCGCCGAGTGGCGCCAGCCGCTCCATCACGTCGGCTCGGCCACCGAAGGCCGCCGCCGGCAGCCCGCCGCCCATGATCTTGCCGAGGCACGTGAGGTCGGCGCGCACCGCAAGACGTTCCTGCGCGCCTCCGTACGCAACCCGGAACCCGGTGATCACCTCGTCGGCGATCAGCAGCGCGCCGGTGCCGTTGCAGACCGCCCGCAACCCCTCGAGGAACCCCGGCTCGGGCAGCACCACGCCCATGTTGCCGGCCACCGGCTCGACGATCACGCACGCCAGATCGTCGGCGTGCCGCGCCGCCAGTTCGCGGGCAGCGGCCAGGTCGTTGTACTCGCACAGCAACGTGTCGGCGGTCGTCGCGGCCGGCACTCCGGGCGTGGACGGGATGGCCAGCGTGGCCAGGCCCGACCCTCCCCGGGCGAGCAGCGCATCGACATGGCCGTGGTAGCCGCCCACGAACTTGAGCAGCTTGCTGCGGCCGGTGTGGGCTCGCGCCAGGCGCACGGCACTCATCGTGGCCTCGGTTCCCGACGACACGAAGCGCACCATCTCGAGCGTCGGGACCGCAGCACACAGTTCCTGGGCCAGACGCAGCTCGGGCTCCGTCGGCGCGCCGAAGGTCGTCCCCGCGGCCGCGGCGGCCGTCACCGCCTCGACGACGGCCGGGTGGGCGTGGCCGGCGATCAGCGGCCCCCACGAGAGCACCCAGTCGACATAGCGGTTCCCGTCGGCGTCGATCAGCCAGGCTCCCTCGCCGCGCGCGACGAACAGCGGGTAGTCGCGGCCCACCGAGCGCATCGCGCGCACCGGGCTGGACACCCCGCCGGGGATCACCCGGCAGGCATCCACGTACAACTGCTCGGAAACGGACGTCAGCGCAGCCACTCAGCCGCCTCGGCCGCCCAGTAGGTGATGATCATGTCGGCTCCCGCCCGCTTGATCGCCGCCAGCGACTCGAGCACCGCAGCTCGCTCGTCCATCGCACCGCTCGAGGCGGCGGCCTTGATCATCGCGTACTCACCACTCACCTGGTAGGCCGCGAGCGGAGCGAGCGTGGCCTCGCGGACCGAGCGCAGGACGTCGAGATAGGGGAGCGCCGGCTTGACCATGAGCATGTCGGCACCCTCTTCGAGGTCGAGCAGGGCCTCGCGCAGGGCCTCGCGGCCGTTGGCCGGGTCCATCTGGTACCCACGCCGGTCACCCTCGGAAGGAACCGAGTGCGCGGCGTCGCGAAACGGTCCGTAGAACGCGGACGCGAACTTCGCGCTGTAGGCCATGATCGCCACACCGGAGTGCCCGTCGCCGTCGAGTGCCGCGCGGATCGCGGCCACCCGCCCGTCCATCATGTCCGACGGCGCCACCACGTCGGCTCCGGCGAAGGCGTGTGACACCGCGGTCTCGGCCAGCAATTCGAGCGACAGGTCGTTGTCCACCTCGCCGCCGCGGAGCACACCGCAGTGACCGTGCGACATGTATTGGCACAGGCACACGTCGGTCACGATGACCAACTCGGGGACCGCCCGCCGGATCGCTCGCACGGCGTTCTGCACCACGCCATCGGCGGCATAGGCCGAGCTGGCGGCGTCGTCCTTCTCGTCGGGGACGCCGAACAGGATCACCGCCGGCACGCCGGCGGCATGCACGCGCTGCGCCGCCTCGGCCGCGCGATCGGGCGGATGGTGCGCTTGCCCCGGCAGAGACTCGATCGGAACCGACGCACCATCGCCGGAGCACACGAACAGCGGCTGGATCAGGTCGGCAGGCGCCACGCGATGCTCGCGCACCATCTGACGGATGCCGCCGGTGCGCCTCAGGCGGCGCATGCGCGTCGTCGGGAAGGCCATCGGCGAAGTCTATCCAGGCCTTTACATCAGGGTCTGCACGCGGTAATCTTGCCAAGAATCGACGGCGGGGTCCGTCGTTTTGACCGACGCACCCGGGGGCTGACATGATCGAGCAGGAAACTGGCGGCGAGTACTCGAACGAGGCCCTGCGCAAACTTGGCGCGCGGATCCGGCATCATCGACGCAAGCGGGCGATGACGCAACGAGACCTCTCGTTCGACGGCTGCTCGTACAGTTACCTGGCACGGATCGAGGCCGGCGACCGGCGCCCCAGCCCGCGGGTGCTGTACGAGATCGCCCGCCGGCTCGAGGTCACGTCGGAGGAGTTGACCGGAGAGACGTCCACCGAGCAGCGATCGCGATCGCTGGAGGCGCTCGAAGCCAGCATGCTCGTGCGCCAAGGCCGCCTCGACGAAGCCGAGGAGATGCTCCGCGGCGTGCTCCGCGAAGCGCAGGTCAGTGCCGACGCCGAGCGTGTCAGCGAGGCCCACGAAGGGTTGGGCCTGGTGGCGCTGCGACAGGGCAACGCCCGAGATGCCGCCCGCCTGCTCGAGCAGGCGCTCGACGAGACGCACGACGCCGACCCCGGCGAGCGGATCGATCTCTACAGCGGGCTGGTCGAGGTGTATCGAGCGACGGGCAACAGCGCCCGCGCGATGGCGCTGCTGGAGCGCTGCGTGCAGCGGATGCGCGAACGCGTGGAGAGCGACCCGGCCAAGCTCGTGCGCTACTCGCTGTGGCTGAGCGAGGCCAGCGCCGAAGCCGGCGACCACAACCGCGCGACCGCGGTGCTGGCCGACGCGCTGCAGAACGGCGCCGGGCGGGTCGACCTCGAGGCGCGTGCCGCGGCGGCGTTCACGCTCGGCCGCTCTCATGCCGCCAACGGCCGCATCGAGCTGGCGATCCGTCAGGTCGACCGTGCGCTCGCCATGTACGAGATGGCCGACGACAACCGTGCGCTGCGCGACGCGCACCTGCGGTACGCCCAGACCCTGCTGGACAGTTCCCACGCCGAACAGGCGAAGGTGCACCTGGCCGCTGCGTCCGCGCTGACCGGCCCCGAGGCGGGCGGAGACGAGCGCGGCGTGCTCGAGGTCGAGGAGGCGCGGTTGGCGCTGCTGTCCGGCGACAACGACCTCGCCGCCACCCGTGCCGAGCAGGCCGTGGTGTCGCTGCGGGGCGGCGCGCAGGTCGGCCGAATCGGCGATGCCTACCTCGTGCTCGCCCGCGTCCAGGACGCCCTCGGCGAGCTCGAGCGTGCGGAAGCCGCGTACACCGACGCCATCGAGGCGTTCCGTACGCACGGCGACCAGCGCGCGCTGGCTCGCGCATACCGCTGGTACGGCAAGTTCCTGAAACGGCTCGGACGCGCCGAGGCCGCTCTGGAGGCATTCGAGCTGGCCGCCGACTTGGCGCCTTCGGGAGTCGAGTCGCTGGCGGTGGGCGTGAACGCCGGGCGCTCGTGACGACGCTCTAGATCCCGCGCCCGCCAACCCGTCCAGCGGTGGCCCACGATAGATTGAGGCCGATGGACGCCTCCATACTGATCGGTCTCGAACGTTACGACGAGGCTGAAGAGCTTCTGCGCGGCGCGCTGCGCCGCGCCGAGAACGACGGCGATGCCCAGGCGGCCAGCCGCGCGCTGGAAGGTCTGGGTGTGGTTGCGTCGCGTCGCGGACGCGAGGAGCACGCCCTCGACCTGCTCCGCAAGGCCGTGCAGGCTGGGAGCGATCCGGACCCCCGTGAGCGCTGGGACCTGTACTACGAGCTGGCGCGGATCACCTCGCTGTCCGGGGAGGCCGACCAGGCGGTCTCGCTCCTGCAGTGGTGCATCGGTCGCCTGCAGGCCTCGGATGACCCGGACTGGGCGCAGATCGTCCGCTACTCGATCGCGCTCAGCTTTGCCCTCTCCGATGCCGGTGACCACGCGGCGGCGGCGGTGGTGCTGGCCGAGCTGGTGGGTGACCGTGCCGAGGAACTGGACGCGAACCTCCAGAGCCGGATCGCGTATGCCCTCGGTCGCCTGCATCACTCGACCGGCCACATCGAGCAGTCGGTCGCGGATCTGACCCGTGCCGTGGAACTGAGCCTGGAGACCGGCTACGAGTGGGGAGCGGCCAACGCGACCCTGTCACTCGCAACCGCCCTGCTCACGCTGGAGCGTACGCAGGAGGCGGCGGTCGCACTGGCCGACGCGCGCCGGTTGTTCGGAGACCGGCTGAGCAACGTCGACGAGGGCTTCGTGAAGGTGGACGAGGCTCGGCTCGCCCTCCAACAGGGCGACCCCGAGTCGGCGATCGGGACCGCACGCGAAGCGATCGAGTTGCTCGCCAGCGGAAGCGTGCCGGGCGAGCTGGGGATGGCGAACCTCGTGCTGGCGAAGGCGTATGACCAGATCGGGGAGGGTGAGCGCGCCGAAGCTGCGTATGCAACCTCGATCGACCTCTTCGAACGGCAGCGGGGCTGGCGGATGGAACTCGGACGGGCATACCGCGAGTATGGGAAATTCCTGCGCAGGCGTGGACGGACCGAGGCTGCTCTGGAGGCGCTCGAACGCGCCGCCGATCTGGCCCCGTCAACCCGCGACACCGCGGACGGCTAGTGGGTCGTCAGGGCAACGTTGGTGGTGTCGATGGCGAGCGAAACGCAAGCGATGCCAGGACGCAGGTCGCCGCAGCGCGCCGCGTTGCAGCCGCCAGCCTGTCCAGGCGCAGGCTTGACAGGTCTCGCGAGCAGCCTGCTATCAAAGCAGGCTGCGAGAGCGCAAACGTTGCCTGACGATCCGCTAGACCGCGAAGTGGCGGTCAGGCCGGCTCGGAAGCCGGCGCCGTCGGCGCATCCCCCGGCGGGTCTCCTTCGAGGGGGAGACGAAGCGGCAACGCGGCATCCCGCCACGACTCGAGCCCCATCCGCTCGCGCAGGAATGTCCCCACCTCACGCCCGATCGCGACCAGCGGCATGGTCACCAGCACGCCGGGGATCCCATACAACTCCGCGCCCGCCAGAAGCGCGAAGATGACCCCGAGCGGGTGCACCTTGACCGCGCCGCCCATCAGCTTGGGAATGACGATGTGGCCCTCGATCTGGTGGATCACCAGGTACAGCAGCACCACCCCCAGCACCGCTGTCGGAGACTGCGTGGCGGCCACAGCCGCCGGGGCCAGCGCCCCCAGCCAGGGCCCGACGTAAGGAATCACCTCCGTCATCGCCGTCCAGCCTCCGAACCCGAGCGCGTACGTCGACCCGGACGGAAACACCCCGGTGACGCCGAGGATCCACAGCCCGATGCCGGCCGTGGTGCCGATCACCAGCGACACCAGTGTCTGGCCGCGGACGTATGCGAGCAGTGCGCGCTCGGCCCGGGCGACCAGGTCGTCGGACGCGTCGGTGCCTGGGAAGATGCCGCGCAGGTAGCGCGAGAGCCGCGGAGCGTCGAGCAGCATGTAGACGGAGATCACGATCACGAGCACGAGGTTGAACAGGCTCTCGAACACCGTGATCAGCAGGTCCTGGACGATCGACACGGCCCGCCCGCTGTACTTCTGCAGGGTCTGGGTGCTGACCCCGTGGATCGCGCGCTCCCCCGGGGTGCGCACGTCGATATGTACCGGACTTGACGTGTTGATCCAGTGCTGGAACCGGTTCAGCCTCTGCTCGGCCGGTGTGATCCTCTGCCCTGGCTGGACCGTGAACTCGCGCTCCACTCGACCGCTGACGGAGCTCACCTCGCGGGCGACGACGGTGCCCGCGATCACGGTGACTCCCCCGATCGCGAAGGCCGCCACCAGGTACACGACCATCACAGCCAGCGGGCGCGGCAGGCGGATCGCGCAGAACGCGCGGACGACGGGATTGAGCAGGATCGCTATCAGCGCCGCGACCACGAAGATGAAGACCGCGTGGTGCACGACGGACAGCAGGTGCCAGGCGCCGATCACGAGCAACGGGAAGCTCACGAGCTGGATCCAGCGCGGGATCAGGATCTTCCCGGAGGGGTCGGCCGCCATCGGCCAATCGTAATGGACGCCCTTACAGGAGCCCGAAATCGGCCGGGCCGTGAGGGCTCGCACCGCGTCCGATCCGCTACCCTCAAACGATCGTGATCACGACCCGCAGCCAATCCCGCCGGCGGCCCCGCCGCCGTGTCCACCACGCGGCCCGCAACAGGCGCCTGGCCGGGCTCGGGCTCGCGCTTTCACTTACGCTGCTGGGCACCCGGGTGTTCGAGTCGGGGCACTCGACCCCACCGCAGGCGCTCGCCGCGCCGCCCAGAGCCGCCCAGGCCCCGGACGGCGCTCCCCGGCTCGAGAGCCTGGCCTCGGCGGGCAGCGGCTTGACCATCGACGTGCCCGTCCGCCAGAGCCGAATCACGGCCATCGTCTACCACGGTGTCGGCAGCGACGGGTCGATCCCGCTTGTGCCGAGCGGACACCAGCGCAACGCCGGGCTGCTGGCCACGATCGGGAACCTGCTCGCCGGCTCCCCGAGTCAGACTGGGCCGCAGTACTACGTCGACTCCGGCGGCGCCGGTGACGCGACCGGCTCGGTCGACGTCGGCGCGGTCGCCGGAACCGGCGTGTACTCCCCGATCGACGGGCGTGTCGTGAGCATCCGCCCGTACCTGATCAACGGCCGCCCGTGGGGCAGCGTGGTCCAGATCCAGCCCTCGGCCGCGCCCGCCCTGATCGTGACCCTGACCAACATGGTGCTGTCACCGGCGATCCAGGTCGGCGCTCCCGTGGCCGCGGGCCAGACCCGGCTGGGTGCGGTTGCCGACCTTTCAAAGGCGCTGTCCCAGGTGATGGCCAAGTACAGCTCGGATGCGGGCAACCACGTCCATGTCGAGGTCAGCCAGGCGCCGGCGTCGATCCCGCTGCTTTGAGGCTCCTGTTCATCGGCGACGCCTTCGCCGCTCCCGGCCGGCGGATGATCGAGACGCACACCGCCCGGCTGCGTGACGAGCTCGGACTCGAGTTCGTGGTCGCAAACGGTGAGAACCTGGCTGACGGCGCCGGTATCACCAGCCGGCTGGCCAAGCGGCTGCTGGCCGCCGGCGTGGACGTGATCACGCTCGGCAACCACGCATTCCGCCAGGGCGAGGTCTACCAGTACCTCAACAGCGAGCCACGGATCGTGCGCCCGGCGAACCTGGCGGAGTCCGCACCCGGTCGCGGCACCACGGTGGTGACCGGTCCGTCGGGAGCCCGGCTCGCCGTCGTCAACCTGATCGGCAAGCTGTTTCTCGACCCGGCGGTGAGCCCATTCTCGGTCGCTCAGTCGCTGGTGGCCGAGGCACGTGCGCAATCCGATGCGGTCCTGGTGGACTTCCACGCCGAGGCGACCAGCGAGAAGGTCGCCATGGGGCGGTTGCTCGACGGCTCGGCCACCGCCGTGATCGGCACCCATACGCACGTCCAGACCAGCGACGCGCGACTGCTCCCGGGCGGCACCGCCTACATCACCGACGCCGGCATGACCGGCCCGCACGACTCGGTGATCGGTGTCCGCACGGACCTCATTCTGCGCCGCTTCGCGACCGGCATGCCGGTGCGCTTCGAGCCCGCCGAGGGCGGCGTCCAGCTGGAGGGGGTGGTGGTCGACTTCGAGCCCGGCGGCCGAGCCACCAAGATCGAGGCGATCAGGCTGCCAGAGGTTGGTTGAGCGGACGCTCTGCCGCAGGCCCCGGACGGGGCAGGAAGAAGCCCGCCAGCACCAGCGGCAGCCACCAGCAGATGTACGGGTAGAACCAGTACGACGCCACGAGTTGGGTCGCGATCACCGCCGCGGCGCACAGTGCGGCGACTGCCGCCGCATCCTTGGAGCGGCGCCGGGGGAGAAACGCGAGCAACCCGATCCCGATCGCGGCCACGATCTGAGCGGCCTCCTGGTAGCGCTCGAGGTGCGGCCAGCCGGGGTGGTAGTCACCCAGCGTCCAGATCGACATGGGCGTGATCCGGTCGCGCTGATAGGCGATCGTGCGATCCCAGAACAGCCTCAGACCGTGTGCATCGAGGGCCAGCATCGAGAGCAGCACGAGGCTCGCGGCGGCGAAGGCCACCAGCGTCACGAAGCGGCTGCGGAGCGAGGCGAAGACCGGCACCATGGCCAGCGGCCCGAGCTTGGTGAACCCGGCGACCGCGAGCAGAACCCCGCGCACAGCCGGCACCGAGAGCGCCGCCAGAAGCCACGCCACGGCGGCGCCGACCAGCGCGTCGTTGGCGTTCATGTTCAGCGTGTAGGCGGTGAACGGATCGGCCGCCCAGGCAAATGCGAGCAGCACCCCCAGGCGCGGGGAGGCCAGCCGCCAGCCGGCCACGAACAGCCCCAGCACCGCGAGGATGTCGAACGCCGAGGCCGCCACGTGCGCCGCCGGCAGCGAGTCCCAGCGACCGCTCCAGCCGAAGGCCGCGACCGCCGGGACATAGGCCAGGTACACCACCGGTCCGTACGTGTCGCCGTTCTCGATCGGGGATTCGCAGCGGTGGTCGGACTGGACGTACCCGATCGGATCGCCGTTGGCGTAGTGGCCGCCGCACGGCGTCCCCTGCGCCTTTGGCATGTGCCCGTAGGGGATCTGCCCGTCGAGCAGCCGGGACGCCCCCGCCACGCCCGCATAGCCGACGTCGATGATGTTCGAGTCCTGGTTGTTGAGCCCCAACCGGAACCCCATCAGCCCGAAGATGAGCGCGATCAGCACCAGCATGTGCCGTTCGGAGATATCGACCGTGCGCGGCCTGCGCGAGCATCCGATCCAGACCATCCTGGCGATCAGGTAGAGCATCGGCGGGTAGACCAGCGGCGTCGAACGGAAGACGTCGCCGCGGTCGAAGAACACGAGTGACCCGACGAACGACAGCAGCACCGCGACGTCGAGGGTGCGCAGCGAGAGCGGCCGGCGCCAGTTGATCATCCCGCCCAGGAAGAGCAGCGACATCGGCACCAGTACCCACGGCTTGGTGACCTTGCGACCGTACGAATCGGGGAGCCCGCGGGTCATCATCCACCCCACCTGCGGGCCTGTCCAAGCTTCGTAGGCGCGGCCGCTCGAGTCGAGGACGTGCACCTCAGCCACGTGCTCCCCGTTGACGATGAACGTCGCCGTCCAGATCCGGTTGTCGCCCAGGCTCGCGTAGCTGAACACGCGCGGGTACTGGCCGAGCCAGGCGTGCACGGAGGGCTGACGGCGAGCGATGGCGATGGCCTGGTCGTTGGTCAGCTTCGCCTTCGCCGGGGCCGCGTGCACCGTACGCTTGAGCACGGTGCCCAGGCCGTCGGCGATCGTGAACGACGCCAGCGCAGGTCCCCCGGCGCGAGGTGACAGGGTGACGTGCCAGACGCCGGCACCGGCCTCGTAGACCGCCACCCAGTGCGATCCCGGATGACTCGCCTGGATCGGCCCGATACCCGGATCGGAGGAGGCGACGGCGATCGCCTGGGCGGCCGTGAAGTGCGGGCCCCGGCGCGCGGCACCGGCCGTCGACACCGCTGCGAGGGTCAACACGAGGGCGAGCAGCAGCCCCAGCACCACGTCGCGGCGCCAGCGCCCGGCGCTCCCATGGGGAGCGCTAGCGAAAACTCCAGATCTTGTTGCCAAGAAAGCTGACCGGAGTCGCGATCAGGATGGCCACCGCTGCCGCCGGAAGCGCGCCGACGCCGAATCCCTCGACCAGCGCGGTGAGCACCACCAGGTCGATCGCGAGCGCCAGACCGCTCACGGTCAGGAATCGTGCGTACTGGTGATGCGGGACGCCGTGGTTGACCCGAAACGTCCACCAGCGGTTGAGCACGAAGTTGCTCGATGCCGCGACCCCAAATGCGATCACGAACGCGATCGGGTACGGGAGCGGACGATCGGCGATCACGAACACACCCAGGTTGACGAGGTATCCGGATGCCCCCACGACGCAGAAGCGGACGAGCTCGAACCAGTTGGCGGGGCGCCGCACCGCCACGTGCAGGCGGTGGTAGTGGGCTCGCGCGCCGACGGGCGCGGGAGCGGCGGGAGCGTCGTCCATTCCTCGCATGCTATCTCACGCCGAAGTGCCCATATGTGAGTGGCGTGAGATCGGTGATCGACGGCAGGCTGGGCACGCCGCTGCGGTGGCCGTCGAACCCGGCCGTGATCAGCGGCACCAACGAGTCGGCGGCCAGCAGTGACCCGTGACTCCCACCGCCCGCGTGGTGCGCCCCTCCGGCGTCGGCGAACTCGAACCCCGCGGCCGCCGACACGACGACGTCACCGGCCCGCGGACAGTCGAGCACTCCCTCGATCCGCTCGAGCACGTTGGGGTAGTCGTCGGGATCGAGCAGGTCGCGGTCGCCCTCGAGGGTGAACTGGTTCCCCCGCTCGTCTTCGAAGCCGGCTCCGCGACGGAACCGCAACCTGCCCCCGGCGCGCTGTGCGACGAGCCAGCCGCCCTCGCGGTGCATGACGACGTCGGCGGCCGGCGATTGGAGTGCGAGATCGGCCGCCTCGCGGACGCCGATCCGCGCACGCTCCAGCAGGTACACCATCCCCGCCCTGTTGGAGGCGGCCACCACCAGCTCGCACTCGGCCGGATCCGAGCGCCGGCTGCCGCGAAACAGCCGGTGACCGCCGAACGGCTCGGCGGCGTCGGCCACCTCGGTGACGGCGCTCTGGGAGTGGTCGGCGACCAGCATCACGGCGTACCGATCCAGGAACCTGGCCCGGCCGCCGGCCGCCTCGACCATCAGCTCGAGGCTCTCGTCGGCTCCGGCGACGGCGCCGAGCACGTCGCCGCCGCGATGCTGGGCGGCGTCGGTCTCGTAGAGGTAGAAGAATAGGTAGTCGAAGCCGTCCCGGGTGACCAGCCACCGTCCCACCCGACCGCCGTGCCGGTCGATCCCGCCACCGATGTTGATCGGCGCGCCGGTGCGGTCGGAGAAGAACAGGTCGCCCAGGAAGTAGCGGCGAGGCCCGTACACCGCGTCCACGATGCCCACCGAACGCGCGAGCCGGCGAGCCGCCGGGCGGGTGATCGGATGCCGGGTGCGGCCCCGGATCACATAGGTGTTGACCGCGGCCGTCGCGAGCCCGGCGTCGTCCAGGGTCTCGAACACCGTCCGCACCCGCGGGGAGAGATGCAGCAAGTTGAGGTTCACGAGCACGTCGTCGACCATCTGACGGGTACCCTCGGCCAGCGTCGCAGCGATCGACGACCCGTACTCCACCAGCCGGCCCTGCCCACGGTGGTACCAACTCATGCTGGGGATCAGCGATCCGGCCGGGTGACATCCGGTGACCAGCGCCGAAAGACAGACCGGAGTCAACGACGGGAAGGTGGACACGCAGCGGTCGGTGCGCGCACCTTCCTCGGCCAGCCAGTCGATCGTGGGCGCGACGCCGGCCGCGATCGCGCGGTCGAGCAGCGCAGGGCCGAGCCCGTCCACCACCACCAGGATCAGCTTCTTGGCCATTACCACACGCTGCATCGTCGCACGAACCGCAACGGTCAGCGAAGCACGCGCAGGCCCTCGTACTTCTGGTTCTCGCGATGGCGCACGCGAGCGAGCAGTGCCCCTCCGGCAACGGTGAGCACGTACCCGACGAAGGGCACCACCGCCACGGCGGCGACCACCAGACCGACGCCGTCCTCGATCAACGCCGTCCCGCGCACGTCGCCGCCGGCCTTCACCGCGCCCGATCGCACCCGTCGCATCGCCAGGCCGACCCCACCGGCGACCAGCGCCCCGATCACGAGCCCGGCGTACGGCAGCGCACCGCCGGCGCCCAGCTCGAAGGCGAGCCCACCGGCCACGACCCGCCGGGCCAACCGAGCACCCGCCTGGGCACCCGGCCAGACGGCGTCGGCCACGAGTTCCACTGCCACTGCCGCCCACGCTGCCAGCACGAGAGCCGTGCGGCCGGCGAACGACACCGGGTCGTCCAGCCAGCCCTTGGTCGCGGCGGACGAGGCGACGGCCAGCGAGCCCGCCGGCAGAAGGCCGGCGGCGGCGGCAAGCCCGAACCCCTGCCCGATCGCGATCAGGTCATGCATGGCGGTGATGATACTGAGAGTCGGAGCCCGTCCGACCGTTGCCGGGGGGCGCGCCCTCGGCCGGAACGAAGATGTCGACAGCGTGCTCCACATAGCCGAAATCGGCCCGCTCGTGGTCGCCGACGAACTCACCGTCCAGCTGCACCGGCGTCGGCACGTCGCACACCACCGTGAACTCGCTCAGGTCGTGGAGGTACGCAATTCCGGATGTGCTGCCGGATGCGTGCCGCGGCCACACCAGAGCGTACAGCGGCAGCCGCCAGAGGTCGCGCGTGCGAAGCTCGCGAGTGGCCACCACGTCCAGTCCCGTGTCGAACCCGGCGCGCGGGGTGACGAGCACCGGCACCCGGCCGAAGAAGGTGTAGGGGTGCTGGTTGGCGACCGCGATGTAGGACGCGCGGATGGGCGGTTGGCCAGGGCGCTCGAGCGTCATCCGCTCGGGCAGCGCGTACCCCTGCACGGCGAGCTCACGGATCGCCGCGGCGAGCACACGCACGTCGCCGGGGCGCACGTTTCCGGGCCGCAGCCGCCGCGCTTCGTCGATGTCGCGGGTCGCGGCGGCGTCGAACCCGATGCTGGCGGCAAACGTGAACCTGCGGCCATCCAGCGTGCCCAGCCCGACCGATCGCGTGCTGCCGGCCGCGATCGCGCGAGCGAGCACCGCGGTGGCATCGACGGGGTCGACCGGGAACCCGAGCTGGCGCGCGAACACGGACGACGCCCCGGCGGGGATGACACCCAGCGTGACTCCGGCCCGCGCCCCGTTCACAACCTCGTTGGCGGTGCCGTCGCCGCCCATCGCCACCACCGCGCCGGCCGCCACGTCGGCCGCCAGCTCGCCGGCGTGACCGGCCCGCTCGGTGTGCGCGATCTCGAGGTCGCAGACCGCCGTCAGCCGGGTAACGACGGCGTCGATGACCGCCGGGGAGACACCGGTGGCGTTGGGATTGACGATCAGTCGCAGGCGCACGCGATCGAACGATAACCGCGGGTGTCCGGGCGGGTATCAGGCGCCGGCCGCGGGGCGTTCCTCAACCTTGCCCAAATCTCCGGCGCGTACAACTCGGGCCATGAAGACCGTGCTTCGACAGACCGCCCTTTTCCTGCTCGCCGGGGTCGCCGGCGGAGCCATCGTGCTCGCCACCGGCAGCGGCGGCACCACCACGCACACGATCACCGAGGTGAGCACGCCGGGGCCGGTGAGCGCATCGACGGCCTCCGAGCTGCGCACGTCCGGGCTGTCGGCCCGCCAGATCTACCAGCAGGACGCACCCGGGGTGGTGGTCGTGAAGGCGCAGACGACAACCCAGACCAACACCTTCTTCGGCCCGCAGACGCAGCAGGCGGAAGCGCTCGGCTCAGGGTTCGTGATCGACCGCGCGGGTCACATCCTCACCAATGCCCACGTGGTCGTCAACTCCAAGAACGTCACCGTGGGTTTCGCCGGTCCGTCGGGCACCGACACCACGTACCAGGCCAAGGTGCTGGGCGTCGACAAGGCGACCGACATCGCCGTGCTGCAGCCGACCAACCTGCCCCCCGGATCGCTCGACCCGCTTCCGCTCGGGACCGCCAAGAACGTTCAGGTCGGCGACCAGGTGGTCGCGATCGGTAATCCGCTCGGGCAGGAGCGGACGATCACCGAGGGCATCATCTCGGCGGTCGGACGGTCGATCGAGTCGCTCGCGCCGGGCCAGCAGATCGCCAATGCGCTGCAGACCGACGCCGCCATCAACCACGGCAACTCCGGCGGACCGCTGATCAACACCCGCGGGCAGGTGATCGGGATCACGAGCCAAATCCTGTCCGACGGCGGAGGCCCGCAGTCGGGCAACATCGGCATCGGCTTCGCGATCCCGATCGACACCGCGCGCACCGTGGCCGATCAGATCATCGCCACCGGTCACGCCACCCATACGTATCTCGGCATACGGGGAGTCAACCTCACGCCGGCGGTGGCCAAGCAGCTCAACATCCAGTCCTCGCACGGGGTACTGGTGGACACGGTGGTTCCCGGCTCGCCGGCCGACAAAGCGGGTCTCCACGGCGGCACCACGACCGCCACCATCGGCGGCTTCACGTTCCCGCTCGGCGGTGACGTGATCACCGCCGTCGACAACAAGCCGATCATCGCCTTCACCGATCTCACCGACGCCATCTCGAGCCGCAAGCCGGGCGACACCGTCACCCTGACCCTGCTGCGATCGGGCAAGACCGTCACCGTCCAGGCCACGCTCGCGGCCCGCGCCGGATAGCGGCCACAAAGACGCGCGCCTTCGGGTGCGCCCCGCCGGGGTCCCACCCCACCTGCCAATGGGACCCCGGCGGACCCCTCACACAGCGCGACCGCCCACCTCGACGATAACGTCGTGCACGTCGGGCACACGCGCCCTCACCGCGTCCTCGATCCGGCTGGCCAGCTGGTGGGCGTCGCTCACGGTCATCCCGGGATCTGCGAGCACCGACGTGACCACCAGCAACCGACCATCCTGGCGATACACGACGACCTCGTGCCCGGCACCCGCAACCGAACGCACCGCGATCTCGGCCTCGGCGAGCACCCCCGGCTCCTCCACTCCGACGTCCCGAGCCGGATGGGCATCCGGAGCGGACGGCTCGACATGGGCGTACACCCGGGCGACACCGATCTCGTCTCGAATCTCGCGCTTGAGCGCGCTGACGATGCCGCCGGCCTCCCGCAGGCTCGCGTGCCCCGGCAGCCTCACGTGCAGCGTGACTGCCAGCCCGTCGGGATCCTCGAGCACGGTGATGTTGTGGGTCTCGACGACTCCCGGCACCCGCAGGGCCGCCGCCGCGATCCGATCGTTCGCGCGCTCGCCGACGCGCGTCGGCTCGACGTGCACGGCCACGTGAGCGCGGCCCAGTTCGCGTTCGACCGCGGCCTCGACCCGGTCCATCGTCTGATGGCTGCGCTCCAGGCCCTCCAATCGCGACACGCCGATCACGACCTCGGCGAAACTCTCGCCGCCGGCCTCGCGCACCCGCACCGACCGCACGTCGCTCACGCCCGGCACCCACCGAGCGGCCTGCTCGACCCGGCGCGCGATCCCCGACGGGGCGCGATCCATCAGCGCATCCACGTTTCCGCGGGCGAGCCGCACCGCCGCCACGAGCACGATCGCCGCTACGACGATACCGGCCACCGAATCACCACCCCGGACACCGGCTGCGACCAGCGCCAGCCCGGCCAGCACCGCCAGCGTCCCGCCAAAGTCGCTGGCAAAGTGCGTGGCATTGGCGATCAGAGCGGAGTTGTGCTCGCGCCGCCCGACCCGCAGCGAGGCTGCCGTCCTGCCGGCGTCGACGAAGAGCACGCCCACGAGCAGCGCGAAGGCATACCACCGCGCCTGGACCGGCGAGCCACCCGAGCGCAGGCGGATCACGGCTTCCACACCGATCCACGCGGCGGCCCCGGCGAGAAACGCCGCCTCTGCCAGTGCTGCCAGATGCTGAGCCTTGCCGTGACCGAACTGGTGCTCCGGGTCGGGTGGCCGCTCCGCCACGCCGACCGCGTACACCGTTAGCAGCGCGGCCGCGGCGTCGACTCCCGAATGCGCCGCCTCGGCGAGGATCCCCAGACTCCCGGTGGCCAGCCCCACGGCCAGCTTGGCAAGCGCGAGGAGGATCGCGCCGGCCAGCGAGGCGAGCGCCGTACGGCGGGCGGTTGACATGGGGAGTATTGTAAGGAGAGCGATTACCGGAAACCCAGGGGAGAGGTGTGAACATGGCGTCGACCCTTGCTGACGGAACCAAGTCACCGAGAGCTGGTGGGCAGGTGCGCTGCATGGTGGTGGACGATCACGCCGCGGTACGTGAGGGCGTCAAGATGATTCTCACCCGTGACCGGGAGATCTCGGTGATCGGAGAGAGCGGCAACGGCGACTCGGCGGTCGAGATGGCCGAGAAGCGGCGTCCGGACGTGATCGTGATGGACGTCCGGATGGAGGGAATGGACGGATTCGAGGCGACCCGCCGGATCACCGCCGCCCATCCTGACATGGCCGTGATTCTGTACACCGCGCACGGTGAGCGGGGCCTGCTGGCGGAGGGGCTCGACTGTGGCGCACGCGGATACGTGCTCAAGGACGCACCTCCGGACGACATCGTGCGAGCGGTCAAGCGAGTCGCCGAGGGCGGCGCCTACGTCGACCCCACGCTCGCGTCCGAGCTGGTGACGCCGAAGGCCACCGAACGTCTGCCGGCGCTGTCCGCCCGCGAACGGGAGATCCTCGGGCTGCTCGCCAACGGCATGTCCAACCCCGAGATCGCCGCCAAGCTGTTCATCAGCCCGGAGACGGTGCGTACCCATGTCCGTAACGCCATGACCAAGCTCGAGGCGGACACCCGCACTCAGGCGGTGGCGCTCGCGTTGCGCTATGCCCTCATCGACTGAGCGGCGATTGCTCAGGATCGGGGCGGCAATCGGCACAGCCGCGGCGGGGGTGGCAGCGCTTCGGGTGACGACCCACCGGGCGGCGACCGAGCGGCGGTTGCAGCACGAGCATGCGCGCTACGAGCGCGAGCGCGCCGCACTCTTCGATCGCATGATCGAAGAAGTCGACCAGGAGCGGCGGGCGCTCGCCCACCGTCTGCACGACGGCCCGCAGCAGACGATGACGGCGATCCGGCTGATGGCGGACGTCGTGCGCGACGCGATCCGATCGGGCGACCGCCAGCACGCCGAGGAGGTGCTGACCAAGCTGGAGGCGGTCGCCAGTGAGGCGGCGGACGATCTGCGCCGCACGACCGCTCGCCTGCATCCGGTGGTGATGGCTCAGCAGGGTCTCGTGCAAGCGCTCGGGTCGCTGGCCGAAACCGTCCACGAGGAGTACGGGGTGACCACCACCTTCCACCCGCCACCGACCTGGGACGGACAGGACGAGCGCGATACGGCGATCTTCCGGATCGCCCGCGAAGCCGCCGTGAACGCCGCCAAGCACGGCGACGGCCCGGTCGAGATCCGGCTGGAGACCGAGCCCCAGCGGCTGCTGCTGAGCGTGGCCGACCGCGGAGGCGGCCTCCGCGACGACGGCATCGACAGCGGCGGGATCGGACTGCCGCTGATGCGAGAACGGGCGGCCCGGCTGGGTGCGACGCTCGAGTTCACGTCCGAGCCGCGCAACACCGTGGTGGCGCTCAGCGTGCCGGTCGGAATCGCCCCTTGACCATCGCGATCGTCGGCCATACCACCAACGACGTCATCACCACGGCGAGCGGCGGCCGGCGCACGAGCCTGGGGGGCACACCGCTGTACGCACGCCGAGCGCTGCGCGCGTGTGGCGTGGAACCGACGGTTGTCAGCAAGGGCCCGGTGATTCCCGGCGCCGTCATGCTGCCGGGAGCGTCGGTGGTCACCTCGGTGCTCCACCATGGACCGGGCGGCACGATCGAGCAGCGGCTCGACTCGATCGGCGACCCCTTCTCGGAAGCTGACGTCCGCGAGCGGGTCGCGCCGCTGCTCACCGGCTGCGAATGGGTGCTGTTGGGCGGCCAGTCCGGCGGTGACTTTCCCCCCGAAGCGATCGCCGCGATCGCCGCCTCGGGGTTGCGGGTGTGCCTCGATGCGCAGGGGCTGGCACGCGGTGACTCCCCGGGGCCGGTGGAGCTGAGACCGATCGCCGCCCGGTCGCTTCGGGGAGCCTCGGTGGTCAAGCTGAACCTGCAGGAGGCTGCCGCAAGCGGGCTGGTCACCGGTGACGGGTCGGTCGACGCCGCTTCGGTGCGACGGCTCGGTGTCCCCGAGGTGGTGGTCACCAGGGGCATCCAGGGACCAGTGGTGATCACCACCGACGGCGTCAGCGTGTGTCCGGCCGGAACCGTGCGCTTCGACGATCCCACCGGCGCGGGCGACTCGTTCTCGGCGCTCTACGTGCTGCACCGGTCACGCGGAGCGCCGCCGTGGCTGGCCGCCGCGACCGCGAGCGATCTGGTCGAGCGCCTGTACACCAAACCTGCGCAGCCCGCAGCAGCGGGGATTCCGGCATAATGCCCACTCAGCATGGATGACGGCATCAAGATCCTGATCGCCGAGGACAACTCACTGTTGCGCGGCGTCCTCCGGGACGCCCTCGAGGAGGCCGGGATGACGGTCGTCGGCGAGGCCGGCGACGGGGTCGAGGCGGTGGCCGTCGCCGAGCGCACGCGACCCGACGTGGTCGTGATGGACATGCGGATGCCCAACGTCGACGGCATCGAGGCCACCGAGCAGATCGCCTCGGCCGAGTGGGCAATGCCGGTCGTGGTGCTGTCAGCCTACGACGAGCCGCAGATGATCGAGGCGGCATTGGCCGCCGGCGCATCGAACTGCCTCAAGAAGGGCGTTGGGCTGGACGAGTTGATCGACGCGATTCGAGCGGCCGACCGCAGCAGGTGACCGCGCGGCCGCCGACGCTGCGCTGATCGATGCCGTGCGCGGGCGCTTGGCAGCCGCCGACCCCGCGCGCGCCGAGCCGATGCCCCGGTCCCTGCCCGTGACGGCGAACTCACTCCGTCGAGATGAAGACGCTCTTCAGCTCAGTGTTGTGCTCGAGGGCGTGCATGCCCAACTCCTTGCCTACGCCGGACTGCTTGTAGCCGCCGAACGGGGTCTGCACGAACACGCTGGAGTTGGTGTTCACGCCCAGGACGCCGGTGCGCAGGGCCCGCGCCACCCGCAGCTGGCGGGCGCCGTCGCGCGTCCACAACGAGCCCGACAACCCATATGGTGTGTCGTTTGCGAGCCGGATCGCCTCCGCCTCGTCGCGGAACGTGATCACGCTCACGACCGGGCCGAAGATCTCCTCGCGTGCCACCGTCATGTCGTTGCGCACCCCGTCCAGCACCGTCGGCCGGTAAAAGAAGCCGGCCTCCAGATCGCCGCCGGGGCGCTCCCCGCCGGCCACGATCCGTGCGCCCTCCTCCACGCCCTTGGTCACGTACCCCTCGACCACCTCCCGCTGTTTTGCTGAGACCAACGGACCGATCTCGGTGCTTGCGTCCTCCGGCATGCCGATCCGCAGGCCGCGGGTCGTGGCCGCATACCGCTCGAGCAGCTCGTCCTTGACCGACTCCTCGACGATCAGCCGCGAACGTGCGCAGCAGTCCTGGCCGCAATTCTCGAACACGGCGTACGGCGCCAGCGCGCCGACCTTCTCGATGTCGGCATCGGCGAACACGAGGCACGCCGACTTGCCGCCCAACTCGAGCGTGACACGCTTGATCGTGGCCGCGGCACGGCGGGCAATGCCGGCACCGACCTCGGTCGAGCCGGTGAACCCGATCTTGCCCACGTCGGGGTGCTCCACGAGCGCGTCTCCGACAGTCGAGCCGGGCCCGGGCACCACGTTCAGCACGCCGGCCGGAATCCCGGCCTCCACGGCCAGCTCGGCATACCGCAGCACCGACAACGGTGTGAGCGACGCGGGCTTGAGCACCACCGTGTTGCCCGCGGCCAGGGCCGGCGCGATCTTCCAGTTGGCGATGTTGAGCGGGAAGTTCCAGGGCGTGATCAGCCCCACCACGCCGATCGGCTCGCGGAACGTCAGGGCGACGCCGTTTCGCTCCACGGGGATCGTGTGGCCGAAGAACTTGTCCACCGCGCCGGCGTAGTACCGGATCACGTCCACGATCATCGCCAGCTGCCCGCGGGCGTCGCCGATCGGCATGCCGACGTTGCGACATTCGATCGTCGCCAGCTCCTCCGCGTGGTCCTCGACCATCGCCGCGAAGCGGTGCATGTGCCGGCCGCGTGTGACCGGCGACAGCGCACCCCACGTCTCGTAGGCGTGGAGGGCAGCCGCGACCGCCCGCCGGACATCCTCCACCCCGCCCGCCGCGACGGTGGCGAGATGCGAGGCGGTGGCCGGATTGGTGACCTCGAACGTCTCCCCCTCGGCGGCGCCCGATCGGCGGCCGCCGATCACCATGCCCTCGACAGATGTGATGCTCATGCCTCCACCTTTCCGTACTCGCGTGCCTGGGTGACCAGCTCGGCGAACAACGGCGCGCCGCCCACCGGATCCTCCTCGGGATGCCACAGAACGCCCACCGCGAACCGCCGGTGGGGATGCTCCAACGCCTCGACGGTGCCGTCGGCGGCGGTGGCGCTGACGACCAGGTCGCGGCCGATCTCGACCGGCGCCTGATGGTGCGCCGAGACCACGCTGGCGCGGTCGCCGAGTATCGCCGAGAGCCGGCAGCCGGGTGCGATCGCCACGTCGTGGCGGGCCCAGAGCCCCGGCCCGGCCCGGTGTGTGGACGGGTCAGGGGTGATCTCGGGCAGGTGCTGGTGCAGATCCCCGCCGGCCGCGACGTTCATCAACTGCATGCCACGGCAGATGCCGAGCACCGGCATGTCGCGCCCCAGCGCCGCGCCCAGCAGTGCCAGCTCTGCGCGATCTCGCAGATCCGAGAACGCCAGTGCCTCCGGGTGCGGCTGCTCTCCGTACACGACCGGGTTGATGTCAGCCCCGCCGACCAGCACCAGGCCGTCCAACCGGTCGACGACAGCCTCGGGGGCATCGTCGGTGGGGGGCAGCACGACCGGCAAGCCGCCGGCCCGGAGCACGGATGCGGTGTAGGCGCTCGGCACCAGAACGCAGGGCACGTCGCTCCAGTGTGACCACGAGGCCGGGAGCTCGTAGGCGCTGACACCGATCAGCGGACGGTTGCGGTCCATACCACCCGCAGTATATGAATGGTCGGCTACCACCGAGATCGGGGGCATGATGGTGACACTGGAGGAGTTGGGAGCCGACGTCGCGAGCGGTGCTGTCGACACCGTGCTGCTGGTGATGACCGACATGCAGGGTCGCCTGATGGGCAAGCGCCTGCATGCGCCGTTCTTCATGGCGGAGGTGGCCGCGCACGGCGCCGAGGGCTGCTACTACCTGCTGACGGTGGACGTCGACATGAACACCGTCCAGGGATTCACCATGGGCTCGTGGGACAGCGGCTACGGCGACTTCGTCTTCAAGCCGGACATGACCACCCTGCGCCGGGTGCCCTGGCTCGAGCGCACCGCGCTGGTGGTGGCCGACCTCGAGTGGCAGGACGGCCGGCCGGTGGCGGCATCGCCCCGCCAGATCCTCCGCGGCCAGCTCGACCGCCTGGCCGAGCGGGGGTGGACCGCGAACATCGGCTCGGAGCTCGAGTTCATCCTGTTCAAGGATTCCTACGACGAGGCCCGCGCCAAGCGCTACCACGCGCTCGACCCGGCGAACCCGTACAACGTCGACTACTCCATCTTCGGCACGACAGTGGTCGAGGACGTGCTGCGGCCGATCCGGTTGGGCATGGCGGGAGCCGGCATCAGCGTGGAGGACGCCAAGGGCGAGTGCAACTTCGGGCAGCACGAGGTGAACTTCCACTACTCGGACGCGCTGTCGATGGCCGACAACCACTCGATCTACAAGAACGGCGCCAAGGAGATCGCCTGGCGGCAGGGCAGCGCGCTCACGTTCATGGCCAAGTACAACGAGCGCGAGGGTAACTCGTGCCACATCCACTGCAGCCTGTGGGACGACTCCGGCAGTCTGTTCCCGGCCGCCGACGGCGGCATGAGCGACCTCTTCCGCCAGTTCATCGCCGGTCAGATCGCGGCGGGACGCGAACTCACCTACTTCCTCGCGCCCAACGTGAACTCCTACAAACGATACGCGGCCGGGACGTTCGCTCCGACCACCCTCGTGTGGGACACCGACAACCGAACCTGCGCGCTGCGGGTCGTCGGCCACGGCAACGGCCTGCGGATCGAGAACCGCTCACCGGGCGCCGACTGCAACCCCTACCTGGCATTCGCGGCGATCATCGCCGCCGGGTTGCACGGGATCGACAACCGGCTCGAGCTCGAGGAGGCCTACCACGGCAACGCGTACACGGCCGAGGGCCGGCCCCGGCTGCCCACGACGCTGCACGAGGCGACCACGCTCCTGGAGGCCTCGACGCTGGCCCGCGAAGCGTTCGGCGACGAGGTCGTCGACCACTACCTGCACTATGCGCGCACGGAGCAGGCCGCGTTCGACGCCGCGGTCACCGACTGGGAGAAGTTCCGCTCGTTCGAGCGGATGTAGGAGCGCCCGACCTCGGTTGGGTTCTCGCCCCACCGATGCTGGGCATCGGCAGGGCGAGAACCTCAGGACGAGCGGCGGTTCGTGGAGGGGAGACGCACCAGCTTGCGCAGCACGCGTTCGCGTCGCTGCCGTCGCTGGTCGCCGGCCCGCTCGCGAGCGAGCCGCATGAAGTAGTCGTACTCGCTCTCGCGAGCCGGCTTCTGCTCCTGGGGTGAATTAAACGTGATCATTGTTCTCATGGGACTGATGATAGCAGGGCTCCAATCGCAAATCAGCTGACAAACAAACACAAATCCAACCATTTACCGTACGTTCACACGATTCATGTCGATCATCGGCATGCCGATACCCAAAGTTGAGCCGCTGCCGCCGTGACCACCCCGTCCCTGACACCCGCCGCGCCCCGCACGACCGCATCCACGGCCGCGATCCTGCGCCGCCTGCGGTGGCCGCTGCTGCTGCTCGTGCCGGCGCTCGCGCTCGGCATGATCACGCTGCGCACCGCCTACGGACCGAGGAATTTCTACGACTTCCACATCTTCTGGCAGGCTGGTCGCGACGTGCTGGCGGGGCGGTCGCCGTACCCGCCGGCGACCCACGCCGCACTCGTCCACCAGAACCGGTTCGTGTACCCGATGCCGGCGGCGGTGGCGATGGTGCCTCTCGCCCTGCTCCCGCTGGGCGTTGCCGCAAGCGTGTTCATCGCCGTTTCGTGCGCCGCCATACCGGCGGCGCTGCTGCTGCTGGGCGTGCGCGACTGGCGCTGCCACGCGCTCACCTTCTGCTCAATCGCCGTGCTGCAAAGCGTGGTGCTGGGCACGGTCACGTCGCTGCTGCTGCTCGCGGTCGCTGTGGCATGGCGCTGGCGGCACCGGACATTGATCGCCGCAGCGGCGGTGGCGTCGGTGGTCATGCTCAAGCTGTTCCTGGTGCCGCTGGTGGTGTGGCTGTGGGCCTGTGGGCGGCGCACCGCCGCTGTGGCGGCGGTCGCCATCACCGCCGCCGGGACGCTCGCAGCCTGGGCGCTGATCGGATTCCGCGGGTTCGAGACATACCCCCACCTGCTGACCGCCGTGTCACAGGTCGAGCAGCGCTTCGGGTACTCGACCATCGCGTTCGGCTCGGCACTCGGGATCCCCACCCAGGCCGGGAGGGTGGCGTCGATGGCGATCGCTGCGACGATCTGCGTGAGCGCGCTGTGGACATCCCGCCGACACCGCGACGACCGTCGTGCATTGACCCTGACCCTGCTCGCCGGACTCGTCCTGTCGCCGATCGTCTGGCTCAACTACTTCCTGTTGCTGGCCGCCCCGATCGCCCTCGTGCGGCAGCGGCTGACGCCCATATGGCTGATCATGCTCACCCCGTGGCTGTTCGCAAACGCCAACAGCCAGGCGCCCGCGTGGAAGATCCTGCTCTGGCAGGCGGGAGTGGCCGGCGTCGCGGTGCTGACGCTGTCAGCCCGCTGGCATGCCGCGACTCACAGCTCACCTCCGGCTGCCGCCTCGGCGACCGCCGCCACCTGAGCACAGCCCAGCTCCAGCGAGCCGAGGTCGATCCGCTCGGCGAGGGAGTGCATCCCCGAGCCGCGGGCACAGCCGAGCGCCAGAGCCGGGATGCCGGCCGCCACGGCCGCGTTGGCGTCCGTCGATCCCGAGCCCAGCCGATCGGGCAGGCCAAGCCGCGATCCTACCCGGCGCACACCCGCCACCAGCGGGTGGCCGCGCTCGAGCCGCCCCGCCGGCCGGTGGCCCAGCACCTCCACTCCGAGCCGCAGAGGCAGCGCCACCCGCAGCCGGGTGAGGGCCTCCTCGAACACCTCCAGATCGCCCGGGTCGGTCGAGCGACGCTCCACCAAGAGCTCCGCCGAGTCGGCGATCGCATTCACCGATCGGCCGCCCGCGATGCTGCCGATGTTGACCGGCTCCGTCAGCAGCCCGCCGGCCAACTCGACCAGTGCGTGGATCGCACTCGGCGTGCCCCGGTCCCACCACGAATGTCCGCCCGGCCCGTCCACCCACAGCCGGGCGCGGACGCTGCCGACGGCCTCCACCACGACATCGTCCAGTCCGTGCCCCTCGAGCGCGATCGCCCGCCGGGGCCGCAGCTCGGAGCAGGCGTGAGTCGCGCCACGCAAGTTCCCCAGGCCCTCCTCGCCGACCGTGAACGCCACCGCGACGCCCGGCGGCAGCCCGGTCGGGCCCGCAAACGCCCACACCGTCGCCATCACCGCCGCGGCGTTGTCGCCCACCCCCGGGCCGATCAGCACGTCCCCTTCGCGCCGGATCGAAAGCGGCGTCGCCGCATCGAACACGTTGTCGACGTGGACCAGGAACAGCAGCTCGATCGGCCCCGCATCTGATCTCCAGATCAGGTTTCCGACCTCGTCGACCGCCCGCCGGCCGGCGGTGGCTCGCAGGCGGTGGTCGAGCCACTCGATCCGCGCCCGCTCCTGGCCGGTGGGTGCAGCGACGGCGGCAAATGCGGCCAGCTCCTCGGGCGCGATCACGCTCCCATGCCCATCATCCCGGCCAGCTGATCCCGGCAGTGCCCCCGGAACGCCTGCACGGTGCGCGTCTCGGCCGACCCTGCCGGAGCCGCCAGACCAAGCTCCATGGCGGGCACGCGACCGGCGATCGGGACGACGACGAACGGCCGGCCGTCGAGTGCACGGTCGATGTGCGGACGGGCGTTCAGCAGCGAGTACCCGTAGCCGTTGGCGACCATCGCGCGGATCACCTCCGGGTGCGAGGAGCGGTGGCTGACGGTGGGCTCCAGGCCGGCGGCCAGGAACATCGACAGGAAGTACTCACGCGACAGCGGCAGGTCGAGCAGCACCAGCGGCTCGGGAGCGAGCTGGGCGAGGGTGACCGAGGCCGCGGAAGCCCACCGGTGATCGCCGGCCAGGAGCGCGAGTGGAGGCAGCGTGACCAGGCGTTCGAAGGTGATGTCGTCACCGAGTTGCAGGTCGTAGGTGAGGGCGAGGCTCAGCCGCCCTCCCCGCAGACCGTCGAGCAACTCGTCCTGGCCGCCCTCGACGAGCTGCACCGACGCCGCAGGGTGGGCGGCCTCGAAGGCTCGACAGAGCCGCGGCGCGACCATCGGCGCCAGCGTGACCAAACATCCGAGGTCGACCGGTCCGCCGACGACGTCGCCCAGCTCGGACGAGAAGCGTTCGAGCTCGGCGGCCTGCCGCAGCAGTGCGCGCGCCTCGACCAGGAAGCGGCGCCCGGCGGGCGTCAGAGAGACGCCCTGGGCATGCCGACGCACGAACAGCCGCACCCCCAGCGCCCGCTCCAAGCGGGCCACCGCCGCCGACACGGTCGGCTGTGACCCGTGCACCCGCTCGGCGGCGGCGGTGATGCTCTGCTCCTCGCCGGCGGCGACGAAGTATTCCAGCTGGCGTAGCGTGTACCGCACTCGGCGATCGGCGGCGTCAGGACGCCGGTGCGGTGCGGCCGTCGGGCGTCGTGCGCTCGAGCACCGAGCGCATCGCGTCCACCACCCGGTCGGCCTCGGCCTCCGTCATCACCAGCGGCGGCGAGAGCACCAGGCTGTGCGCGCAGTTGCGAACGATCACGCCGGTCTCGCGGCGGATCACGTCCTGGAGCAGCTCGGCATCCGGCAACGGCTCGCGGGTCGCGCGATCGGCGACGAGCTCGACCGCCAGCATCATGCCGACACCCCGCACCTCGCCCACGATCTCGATGTCCGCCAGCGTCCGCAACCCGGCCAGGAGATGCTCGCCGGTGGTCAGCGCCCGTTCCAGCAACCGCTCCCGTTCGATGATCTCGAGATTGGCCAGCGCGACCGCGCAGGCCGTGGGGTGCCCGTTGTAGGTGAAGCCCATCGGGAACCCATGGTCGCGGCCGAGTGACTCGGCGACGTGGTCGGCGACCAGCACCGCGCCGAGTGGGATGTAGCCGGAGGTGATCCCCTTCGCGGTGGTGATGATGTCCGGCTGGACGCCGAACCGGGCGGCTGCGAACCACTCGCCGACCCGACCGTAGGCGGTCACCACCTCGTCCAGGATGAGCAGGATGTCGTGTTGCCGCAGCAGCTCCGCGACCCGCGGCCAGTAGTCGTCGGGCGGCACAATCATGCCGGCCACGCCCATGATCGGCTCGCCGATCATGGCGGCGATGCGGCCGGCGCCGAGCTCGTGAATCGTGCGCTCGAGCTCGGCGATGCAGAAGTCGGTCGGGTCGTCGCCGGCGAACAGTTCCGCCCGGTAAGGCCAGGGCGGGGTGAGGTGCTTGACGTGCGGGAGCACCGGGCCGAACCCCTCGTGGTAGACGTCGAACCCGGTGGCCGTGCCCGACCCGTAGCCGATCCCGTGGTAGGCCTTGTCGCGGGCCAGGATCCAGGTGCGGTCGGACTGCCCGCGCCGGTGGTGGTGATAGCGCGCCATCTTGATCGACGCCTCGTTGCCCTCCGACCCGCCGCTCGTGAAGTACACATGGTCGAGGTTGCCGGGAGACAGCGTGGTCAACCGCTCCGCGAGCTCGATCGCGCGGTCGTTGGTGAATTCCCAGAAGCTCGTGAAGTACTCGAGCCGCTCCATCTGGCGAGCCGCCGTCTCGGCCAGCTCGGCACGGCCGTGGCCGACCTGGGCGAGCCACAGCCCGCCGGTCGCGTCGAGGTACTCTCGCCCGTCGGCGTCCCGCAACCGGCAGCCGTCTCCCTCGACCATCACCACCCGCTCGGTCACCGAGTCGGGCAGGTAGGGGTGGATGATGTGCGCCCGGTCGGCGGCGGTGAGGTCGGCGGACGCGATGGCCTTGTGGTCGGTGAGCATGGCTGTCCTCCTGGTCGGTTCAGAGCGGAAGGTCGACGGCGGTATGGCTCTCGAGCACGATCCCGGCCATACCGCGCATGGCGGTCATCACCTGGTCCAGGTCGTGCTCGGTCTCGACATAACGGTCGAGCAGCAGCCGGCCGAGGCCGACGTGGAACCGTTCATCCTTGATGATCGTCTCGTACGAGCGCACCACCTCGGGCAGGTCGAGCCGCCGGCCGGCCTCGACGATCCCGAACAGGGTCCCGGTGGCGGCCGTCTCGGACATGTTCCAGGCGGCGATCGCGCCCAACCGGTGGCGGTCCAGGCAGCGCCACAGGAAGGCGCTCCACTCGACTGCCGACGGCGGCGGCTCGGTCGGCACCGATCCGCCCAGGTGCTCGATGATCCGGCCGACGCTGTCGTAGTGCTCGGCCTCGTCGAGCAACTGCCGAGAGAGCGCGGTCACGTGTTTGCGCTCGAATCCCAGTCCGTAGCGCCGGATCACCTCGCCGAGCATGAACACGTAGTCGATCTCGCGCCAGCAGCGAGGCACGAACCATGCCGCCAGCACCCCCTGGTCGGGCGCCTTCTCATAGTCCGCCCAGAACTCGTCGGCGCGTCCTCGCACCGCGGCGACGGTGCGCTCGGCCAGCGCGTCCAGCTCGTCGCGGACCGGATCGAGGCCGCTCACGACGACTCCACCGGGTCGCCGGGCACGCCGAATCCGGGCGCGCGCTCGGGGTGGAGGGCACGCGTCACGTACGCATCCATCTGCGGAGCCCACATCTCCCAGAGACGCTCGAGCTCGGCGATCGGCTCGTCGTGCCAGTCGACTCTCAGGTCGGCCACCGGCCAGCTCTCGCGATCAGCGACCAGCAGCCCAGCCGAACGCACCGGTCCCTGCTCTCCGCCCGCGTCCAACCCCGCTCGCAGCGCTCCCACCAGGCGCTCGGCGAGCACTCCCGACGAGCGCTGGAACGCATCCACGATCGCCTCCGGCACCCGGTCGGCCGCCAGCAGGTTGCCCGCCGCCGCCACCCCCTCGCCCCGCGCATCTGCGTGCCGCCCGAGCGTGTGGGCGCCCGAGAACACCGCTGTCGCTCCGTGCGCGTCCACCACCAGCAGTTGGCGGTAGGCCACCCCGGGCGCCACCGCGACCACCGCAGCGAGCGAATCGGACGCGCCCAGGCCGTCGGCGAGCAGGTCGAGCAGACCCGGCCCCAACCGGGGGTCGGTCACGTTCTGGGAACTGGCCGCGCCCACCCGCGCGCGCACGTGCGCGCAGCGCGCCGCCACCGCCGGGCTGGAGGACGAGACCGCGACTCCAAGCATGCCGGTATCCGGACAGCGGGCGACGAGCGAGAAGGTCAGAGGCGCTCCCTGGGGATGACGGCGGTCACGTCCACCTCGACCACCCACTCGGGGCGTGCCAGGGCCTGCACCACCAGCCCGGTGAAGGCGGGGAAAACGCCGCGCATCCGCCGGCCGAGCACGCGGTAGACGGCCTCGCGGTAGCGAATGTCCGTCAGGTACACGGTCACCTTGCAGATGTCTTCGAGCCGCGCTCCGCACTCGCTCAGCAGCAGTTCGACGTTGTCCATGGCCTGCTCGGCCTGCCCCGCGGGGTCGCCCACCGCGACGTTCTCGCGCGTGTCCAGATCCTGCGCCACCTGTCCGCGCAGATAGACGGTGCCGTCAGCCACCACCGCCTGACAGAGATCGTTGTCGAGCTGCTGCTCGGGGTAGGTGTCACGGGTGTTGAACCGGCGCAGGCGGGTGTGGCTCACGCGCGGCTCCCCGCCGGCACCCGTTCGGAAAGGCCCGCCGAACGCCGCACGATGTCGAGCGGTCGGTCGTAGTCGAAGTTGCGATACACCGCGCCCAGATGGGCGAACGGCGGCGACTGCGCAAACAGCTGGAAGGTCACCCGGTGGCCGGCGTAGTCAGAGTTCAGCAGGTCGCGGGCAAAGGCCAGCAGCCGGCGGCGATCCTCGGCCGTCCACTCGTCGTTGATCGAGTAGTACTTCTCCATCCAGGGCGCCGTCTCGGGGTGCTCGAAGGTGGCGAGGTCGGGGGTGACGCAGATCTGCCCGCCGCACAGCTCGCGGGCGAGGTGCACCATGGCGGGGAGCTGCGAGCAGGCCAGCACGCGGCCGGTGTACAGCAGCGACTGGTTGGGCATCAGCAGACCCCCGGGGCTGACCTCGGCCTCGGCGACGGCGGCGGTCAGGTGCGCGTTGATGCCCTCCCTGTAGCAGGCCAGAGCGGCCAGCTTCTCCTGCACCGCCTGCTGGCGCTCGAGCCCGGTCTGGCGCACATTGAACAGCGCGGCGCCGATCAGCATGTCGGCGGTGCGCAGGATTCGCTGCACGAACGGAAACGCGCTGTAGCGGTGCAGCGTCGCCCGGATGAAGGTGGCCGCCCGTGTGTGGCGGTAGAAGAGCACGTCCTCCCACGGTATCTCGACGTCGTCGAAGATGACCAGCGTGTCCACCTCGTCGAAACGGCTGGCGAGCGGGTAGTCGCGGGCCGGCGCGCGGCCGGCGAAGCCGGTGCGGCAGATGTGCTTCATCCCGGGGGCGCCCATGTTGCACATGAACCCCAGCGCATAGTCCGATAGCTCGGCATCGCCCCAGTTGGCGATGGTGGGCTTCACGAAAGCCTGGTTCGCGTAGGCGGCGGCCGTCTCGTACTTCGCCCCGCGCACCACAATCCCGTTGTCGGTCTCGCGCACCACGTGCAGCAGCATGTCGGGATCCTGATCCTGCGGGCGCTTCGAGCGGTCGCCCTTGGGATCGGTGTTGGCCGAGACATGGAACGGGTCGGCTGCCACCGACCGCTCGATGTGGCGGCGGATGTTCTCCGCGAACCGCGGGTCGACCTCGTTCAACACGTCCTGGCCGTCGAACAGCGACCACATCTCGCCGATCGTCTCGTCGCCGACGCGGATCACCACACCGCCGACATCGTCCAGCACACAGTCCACCGCCCGCCGCTTCGCGTACCAGTCGTCGCGGGTCAGCGGTGGCTTCAGACCCACCGCATTGCGCTCGCGGGTGGTGGGATCGACGTAGGACATCAGATCGCGGGTGGCGTCCTCGTGGGCAAGGTCGTAGATCCGCGCTCGCACGTCCACCATCGGCTTGAACATGGGGTGCACGGTGACGTCGGTCACCCGCTCGCCGTTGATCCAGACCTCACGGCCGTCACGGATCGATTCGCGGTACTCGTCTCCGGAGCGGAGCATGGAGGTCCTCCTGGCTAGGCCGCGACCAGCGGGCGGCCGTACGATCGTCGGGTGTACAGGAGCGGGTCGGCGACCCGCCCGTCGCAGGCCACCACGCGGCCCAGGACGACGGTGTGCGATCCGCATTCGTGGCTGTGCTCGACCACGCAGTCGAAGCACGCGGCGGCGCCGCTCAGGAGCGGCGCTCCGGTCGAGGAGTGCTCCCACTCGGCGCAGCCAAAGTCGTAAGCATCCCCGACCGCCGGGCGGCCCGCGAAGGCCTGCGACACGTGCACCTGGTCGGCAGCCAGGACGCTGACGGCGAAGACGCCGTTTTCGAGCACCGCCGCTCGCGACGGGCTGCGCCGGTTGAGGCACACGAGCAGCGTGGGCGGGTCGGCGGACACCGAGCACATGGCGCTCACGGTCTGGCCGAAGAGGCCGGCCCGGCCGTCGGTGGAAACCACCGTGACCCCGGTTACGGCCGCCGCCATGGCGGTCACGAACTCGGCTCTGATCTCCGGTGAGGTGGTCATGGACGTCAGTATCGATCAGCGTCCCTTCATCTGTCAAAGAGATTTTCTCGACGATTTAGATCGTGTTTTGCGATGCATCCCCCTGCACCCTCGGCGATAGTAGGGTTGGCCTTACTGAGCTGACCCGAAAAGGAGCACGGCATGGCTGACGAGTTCGACTACGTCGTCGTGGGCGGCGGTACCGCGGGAGCCGCGGTGGCGGCGCGGCTGTCCGAGGATTCCGGTGTGTCGGTGTGCCTGCTCGAGCTGGGCCCGAGCGACGTCGGCAACGACGACGTGCTGCTCATCCGCCGCTGGCTGGGGCTGCTCGAAGGCCCGCTCGACCTCGCCTACCGGACGACCCTGCAACCGCGCGGCAACGCCCACATCGTGCACTCGCGGGCGGCCGTGCTCGGTGGTTGCTCGTCGCACAACACGATGATCTGGTTCAAGCCCGTCCCCGGCGACTGGCAGGACTGGGTCGACAGCGGCTGCGAGGGCTGGTCGAACGACGTCATGGAGGAGTGCTACCGGCGCATCCCCGGCCCACACCACATCGTGCCCGAGAAGGACCGCAACGCGATCCTGTACGACTGGATCAAAGCCTGCGGGGACGGCGCGGGGGTGGATACGAACACCGACTGGAACGCCGGGCCGTTCCGCGACGGTGCGGGCTTCCTCGATGTCGGATACGACCCGGCGACCGGCGTCCGCTCGTCGGGCAGTGTCATGTACCTGCATCCGATCATGGGCAGACGCCCCAACCTGGAGGTGCAGGTGCGCTCGCGGGCGCTGCGGCTCGAACTGCAGGGCAAGCGCGCCACCGCCGTGCACGTTCGGCGCGAGGACGGCCGCAACGACCGGGTCGCGGCACGCCGCGAGATCGTCGTCTGCTGCGGATCGGTGGACTCTCCCCGGCTGCTCATGTACTCGGGGATCGGGCCGCGCAAGCAGCTCGAGGATCTCGGTATCGAGGTGGTGCACGACCTGCCCGGCGTGGGCGAGAACCTGATCGACCACCCGGAGTCGATCATCATTTGGAAGCTCCGCCGGCCGATGGGGCCGGAGGGCTGCATGGATGCCGACTGCGCGCTGTTCGTGAACCGGCTCGGCGTCGACGACCGGCCCGACCTCATGTACCACACCTACCAGCTGCCGTTCACGTTCAACACCGAGCGGCTGGGCTACCCGGTGCCCGAGGATCGGTGGTGCATCTGCATGACGCCCAACATCCCGCGATCTCACAGCGTCGGGCGCCTGTTCCTGCTGTCCAAGGACCCCGAGATCCACCCAGCGCTCGACTTTCGCTACTTCACCGACGAGGACGGCTACGACGAGCAGTGCATCGTCGACGGCCTCAAGATCGCCCGCGAGGTGGCGGCCACTGCGCCGTTCAGCGACTGGATCGACCACGAGATCGCTCCCGGCCCGGCGATCCAGAGCGACGACGACCTGTCCACGTACGGCCGCGCGGTGCACCACACGGTGTACCACCCGTCGGGCACCTGCCGGATGGGTGCCGCGGACGATGAGATGGCGGTCGCCGACCCGACGCTGCGGGTGCGCGGGATCGAGGGGCTGTCGCTGGCCGACGGCTCGATCTTCCCGAGCATGCCGACCGTCAACCCGGTGGTGGCGACGTTCCAGATCGGGGAGCGGGCGGCGGAGCTGGTGAGAGCGCGGACAGGGTGACCGCCGATCAAGCGGCGTCAGCGAGAACGCCCTCGCCAGGATTCGAACCTGGGACGCCGGCCTTAGGAGAGCCGCGCTCTATCCCCTGAGCTACGAGGGCATCGGGGTTGAAACATACCGGGCGCGCTACCGCCGCCGCGCGCGCCGCGGCGACCCGGCAGCTCGACGACCGGCGCGCCCGTCGCGGGACGATCGACCCCCGTCGCCGCGTCGCCGGTGGCCACGCCCGCCGCGCTCGCCTGCGGCCCCGCCCGGCACCGAGGGCCCGATGACCCACGATCCGCCGCCCCGGTCGTCCGGCTCGCCGCCGCCCCGCAGCCGGCGGTAGAACTCGCCGATCCGCAGTCCGGTCACGACCACGACGATCGCGAAGACGAGGTCGAGCAGGAAGATCGCCGCCGCCGGCATGTCTCGACGATACCACCGGTGACAGTACGCCCGGGCTTCCTGCAGAGTCCTCGTGTTGGTATGGTGGTCCTGTGACACGCCGGATGTCGATGCTGTGCCTTGTGCTCCTGGTGGGATGGGCGGGCGGCGCCCAGACCGCCGGTGCGATGACTGCGGCCGGGTCGAACGAGGGCGTGCCCGCGTTCGGGCACGTGTTCGTGATCATCGGCGAGAACACCACCTACTCCCACCTGAGTTCGACCAATGCGCCGTACCTGATGGGGACGATCAGGCCCGCATCGGCATGGCTCACCCAGTACTCCGCCGCGACGCACTGGTCACAGGCCAACTATGTCGCTCTGACGTCGGGCCAGTTCACCAAGTGCGAGCAGCAGGACTACGGCGCCGCCTGCCACCAAAACGTCGACAACCTCTTCCACCAGATCGACGTCAGCGGACAGAGCTGGAAGACCTGGCTCGAAGGCGGCACCGCCAAGTGCGACACCGGTTCCGGAGGCACCTGCCAGCCACCCACACCGTGCCCGCTGACCGGCTTCTACACCACCGGCGACCCCGCCATGCTGTACGACGACGTCGAGGGCGCAAACGGCGTCTGGTCGGCCACCGACGTGTCCCAGGAATGCCTCCAGGACGTGATCCCGGCCGGACAGCCGATGGACACCTTCGACGGCGCGCTCGCGGCGGGCACGGTGCCCAACTTCAACCTCATACTGCCCAACGGGTGCGAGGACGGCGAGGCCAACTGCAAGCCGGTGAACAACCGCTACACCCAGTTCGACGACTTTCTCGCCCGCGAGGTGCCGAAGATCGAGTCCTCGCCCGCCTTCGGCAAGAACGGCGTGATCGTCGTCGTCTACGACGAGGACGAGCGGGCCGGCGGGGTCGCCAAGAAGCACGGCTTCGGTTCGGGTGGCCACGTCGTGTGCGCAATCCTGAGCCCGCTCGCCGTTCCCGGCGACCACGCCGGCACGTTCTACCACTACAGCCTGCTGCGCACGCTCGAGGACGGCCTCGGCCTGCGGGGCCACGTCGGCTACGCCAACGACGTGACCCCAATCAACACGATCTGGCAGCACTGAGCCGACTACGCTGCCAGCCGCTCGTCGGCTGCGGCGAGCTCGAACTCGACTGAATCGGCGGCCCCGCCGGGCAGCCGTGAGGGCAGCCACATCACGATCGCCAGCAGGGCACAGATCGCGGTGATCACGGAGACGTTGAGCAGAACGGTTGTCATGTCGGGTCCTCTCGGTGGGGTTGACGATGCTGCCCATATTCGGCCGTCGGGCTGGGCGCTCCATGAACCGCGGGTGAGAGGATCCTCAGAGTCAGGGGCAGGCGTTCAGGCCGAGGTGCGCACGAGCACCCGGCCGGCCTCGAGGCGCACCGGGTAGACCGCCACCCGCATCGAGCCGTCCTCCGGGCATCTGCCGCTCTCGAGGTCGAACTCCCAGCCATGCCAGGGACAGTGAAGGACGCGCCGGCCGTCGAGCTCGTACCTCCCCGGCGCACCGGCCGACCGTTCGCGCACCGCTCCCAGGCAGATCGGCGCGCCGTGGTGCGGGCAGCGGTTGCGCACCGCGTGAACGTCCCCGGTCGCCCGGTCGAGCAGGACGCCGATCTCGCGCCCGCTGATGCGCGCGATCAGACGCCCGTCACGCTCCAGGTCGGTGCACCCGCCGCCGTCGTGCCAACGCTCGCCGGCCGCCCTCATGCGACGACCGGGCGCGCGCGCAGAAGCGCCGCGGCGTTGTCGTGCATGATCCCCGGCCGCCAGTCGGCGGGCAGACGCCGCAGCATCTGCCGGGGGTCGTCGTAGTCCCAGTGCGGGTGGTCGGAGGAAAAGCACAGGATGCCGGGGGCACCGACAGCCTCGAGCATGGCGAACAGCAGCTCGTCGGCGCCGTCGGTGTGCTCCAGCGGCTGGGTGGTGAAGCGCACCCGCTCGGCGACCACCTCGCTCGGACGGCGATCGAGCCACGGCACCTCCGAGCGCAGCCCGCGCCAGTTGGTGTCCAGCCGCCAGAGGACTCCCGGCAGCCATCCCAGCCCGCCCTCCATGAGCAGCAGATTCAGGTCGGGAAAGCGGTCGAAGGCTCCGTGGCAGAGCAGCGACACGAGGTGGGTCATGATGCTGCAGCCCGACCCGAGCGTGTGCCATTCGATGTAGAAGCTGGGCAACCCGACCCCGCCGGCGGTGGTGGAGATGCCCAGACCCTCGGCGCCGGAGTGGATCGCAACCGGCAGCCCGCACTCCGCCGCCGCCTCGAACAACGGCAGGTACCGCGGCTCGCCGTAGGGGCGCTCCGCACCGCCGCACAGCAGCACGGCCGCGAATCGGGAGTCGTCCGCCACCCGCCGGATCTCGTCAGCCGCAGCGCGCGGATCCTGGGCCGGAACGATGATCGTGCCCCGGAAACGGGGGTCGGCATCGAGCCACACATCGCGCATCCAGTCGTTGTGCGCGCGGGCGTAGGCCGCCGCCCGGTACGGGCTCGCCATCACCGAGACGGCGATCCCGTCGTCGGCGGTCAGCAAACCGACATCGACGCCGTACGGGTCGATCAGCTCGCGGCACACCAACTCGGGAGTCGATGCGGGGGTCCCGCCCGGGCCGGCTTCAAGCTCGTCGCGCATGAACCCGGTCGGGTGCACCCAGGTGTACCCCGGCGTGCCGAGCAGCGGACCCTGGCTGCGAAACCATTCGCGCTGGCCGGGCTCGACGAACGCCAGGAACTGCTCGCGGTCGCCGATCTGTACGTGGATGTCGCAGTCGATCACAGTGACTCCCGAGGCGGAAGGCCGCCCACCAGCTGACGAAGACTGTACAATCGTACAGGATTCTGCCATGACCGCAACAGTCCCTCAACGCCGGCCCCGCCCCGACGGTGATCACAACCGCCGGGCGATCCTCGACGCGGCGCTGCGGATCCTGCGCGACCGCGGGATCAGCTCGCTGGCGCTGCGCGCGGTGGCAGCCGAGGCACAGACGTCCCTCGCCCTCACCACCTATCACTTCGCCACCAAGGAGAACCTGATCGCCGAGGCGCTCGCACTGGCCGCCCGAGAGACCACCGACGCGCTGCGCGCGGCCGCTGCCGAGCTCGCCATCACGCCGGGTCCGGCGGCGCCTGCGGCGATCGCCGACCGGCTCTCGGCGCTCATGATGACCCGGCTCGGCGATCAGGATCTGGCCGTGGCGTCGGTCTACGAACTGGCGCTGGCGGCCGCGCGCCGGCCGGCTCTGGCGGACGCGATGGCGGCTTGGAACGCCGCCTACGCCGAGGTCGTGCAGGCGATGCTCGAGGCCTGCGGCGTCGATCGGCCGCGGGAGGCCGCGACCATCGTCGCGGCGACCATGGAGGGCCTCGCCCTGCTCCAGCTCACCGACCCCGAACCGAACTTCGATCGAGAGGTGCTGCGCCCGGCGATGCGCCGGCTGCTCAGTGCGCTGGCGCCAGACTCCTGATCGGCTGGGCCGGGTGCCTCCTGCCGGCCAGCGGATGGTGGAGAAGATGCGCGGCTGCCAGGCCCGACCACTCGCCGTACGGGGCGACCAGCCGCTCGGTGTCTTCGACCTCGGCCCGCCGACCGAGCAGCGCCGAGCACACCCTCAGCAGGCCGAGGTCGCCGACCGGTCCGTGATCGAGCCGGCCCAGCCCCCACAGCACCACGTGGCCGCTCGACCAGGGACCGATGCCGGGCTCGGCCTCGAGGCGGGCGCGAAGAGCGGCGGTCGGCCGGTCGGCGAGCCGCGTCCAGGGAAGCGTGCGCGCCAGTCGGCACAGCAGGGCCGCCCGCGCCGGTGACATGCCCGCCCGCACCAGCGTCGCCGGCGCCACCCTGGACAGGGCAGCCGCATCGGGCGCCAGCCACAACCGGCCGTGCCTGCGGCCGGTGGCCCAAACAACACGCCGCTCGATCGCCGCCGCCGCCCGGCTCGTGATCAGCTGGGCGCACAGCGCCCGCGCCATCGCGTGCTCGACGGTGGCGGTACGCAGCGGCCTGTACCCGGCCCGCCGGGCAACCAGGCGGCCCAGCAGCGGGTCGTCGGCCACCCCGCGCACGAACGGGGTAGTATCGACGTCCAGCGCGAGCAGCCACCGCAGACGACGGAGCGCCGCCTCGCCGGCCTCGCTCTCGATACGTGCTCGGAGCGCCCCGTCGCGATGCTGCCAGACGATCGCCGAGCTCGGCAGTCCGCCCGCCTCGTAGACCAGGGTGAACAACCCGCCCCGCAGGTGCCGGGTGGCGTCCGAGCGCGCCGAGAGCGCGAGGTCGTAGGGTCCGGCTGGACGGATCTCGACGTCGATGCTGCGAGGATACCGCCGCCGGGCGGTCAGCCCGGCACTTCGAACGATGGGAGACGCCCACATCGACGCCGCAGGTAATCGGCCCGGCGCGACGCCGCAGGCGAGCATCCTGCCGGAGCTCTCGGTCCGGCGCGGTCGGGCAGCCGTCGAGTTCTACAAGGCCGCCTTCGGGGCGATCGAGGTCCACCGGGTCGGCGGTACGGACGGCCACGAGGATGTGGTCAGCCAACTCTCGATCGGCACGGCGTCGTTCTGGGTCTCGGACGAGTCGCCACCGCACGGGAACTTCAGCCCCGAGTCATTGGGAGGAGGCACGGTCAGAATGCTCCTGGTCATTGACGATCCCGACTCGGTGGTCGAGCGGGCGGTAGCCGCCGGGGCCACCGAGATCTCCGCCGTGGCCGAGGCGCACGGATGGCGCCTGGGGAGGATCGAGGACCCGTTCGGCCACCACTGGGAGATCGGAACGCCTCTCGTACCCTGGCCACCGCAGGGCGGGCATCACGCCGATTCGGAATCAACCGTCTAGCACTTGCGCACATGCTGTTGATGTGCAATAGTTTCGTACATGCAAAGAGTGCGGGGACAGCATCGAACACTGGCCGGCGATCTCGCCGCCGTCATCGGCTACCTGAACCGACTGGCCGCGCCGGAGATGTTCGCCGTGGTCGCGGAGCTCGAGCTGTCGCTGTCGCAGATCAAGGCGCTGCACATGATCGACGCCACCGGGGAACAGGCCCTCGGGGAGCTCGCCTCAGGTCTCCACCTCTCCCCCGGCGCGGCCAGCCGGGCGGTGGACGGGCTGCACCGGCTCGGTCTGGTCACGCGCAGCGAGGATTCTGCCGACCGGCGAGTGCGCCGGCTGGCGCTGACCGAACGCGGAGCGCAGCTGGTCGCCCAGATGGCGGCCGCCCGCATGGGCGCGCTCGACGAGCTGACCGGGTCGCTGGACCGCAACGAGCGCGACCAGCTGGCCGCAGCCCTGGCGCCGCTCCTAGCGCGAGCCGAGATCGCCGACTGCCGGCCGGCTGAGGCCGCCCGATGACCGGTGGGCTGGACCGCAGACTGCTCTCGATCGGCTCGGTGGTGGTGCTGGGCGCCATCATGACCATCCTCGACACGACGATCGTGAACGTGGCCATCGACACGTTGGCCCGCGACTTCCACAGCTCGCTGTCAACCATCCAGTGGGTCGCGACGGGTTACATGCTCGCGCTGGCGACCGTGATCCCGCTCACCGGCTGGGCCGCCGAGCGGTTCGGCACCAAGCGCCTGTTCATGATGTCGGTGTTCCTGTTCATGGCCGGCTCGGCGCTGTGCGGCACCGCCTGGTCGGACACGTCCCTGATCGCATTCCGGTTCGTGCAGGGGTTCGGCGGCGGGATGGTGATGCCGGTCGGAATGATGATCCTCGCCCAAGCCGCAGGGCCACAGCGGATCGGACGGGTGATGAGCGTCGTCGGCGTGCCGATGCTCCTCGGCCCAGTGGTTGGTCCCGTGCTGGGCGGCTGGTTGGTCGACAGCGCCTCGTGGCGGTGGATCTTCTTCGTCAACGTGCCGGTCGGCATCGTCGCACTGGTGGTGGCATGGCGGGTGCTCGAGGCCGACCGTCCGCAGCCGCACCACCGCTTGGACTGGCTCGGGTTCGGGCTGCTGTCGCCCGGGCTCAGCCTGTTGGTCTACGGCCTCGCGGAGACCGCGTCGCACGGGAGCCTGGGCTCGACCAGGATCGTCGGCAGCCTGACGGCCGGTGCGGTGCTGATCGCGCTCTTCGTCGCCCATGCGCTGCGTGCCGAGGCGCCGCTGATCGACCTGCGGCTGTTCCGCAGCCGGGCCTACGCGGCCGGCGCCGCGACGACGTTCGTCCTCGGCGGGGCGCTGTTCGGCGCGATGATCCTTGTGCCGCTCTACTACCAGGTCGTGCGAGGTGAGAACGCGCTCACCGCCGGCCTGCTGATGGCGCCGCAGGGTATCGGGGCCGCGCTGGCGATGCCGTTGGCAGGTCGCATAACCGATCGCCGCGGCCCCGGCAAGGTGGTGCTGATGGGGATCGGGGTGCTGATGATCTCGACCGTGGCATTCACGGTATTGAGCGCTCACACGCCGTACTGGCTGCTGGCAGGCTCGCTGTTCGTGCGTGGGATCGGGCTCGGCATGACCATGATGCCCGCGATGTCCGCCGCCTACCAGACGCTCGATCGCGCGGCCGTGCCACGCGCCACCACCACGCTGAACATCCTCAACCGCGTCGGCGGGGCCGCCGGCACCGCGGTGCTGGCCGTGCTCCTGCAGCAGCAGATCACGAGCGCCCTACCGGGCGGCTCACTCAGAATCGGCCGGACGGCGCTTCCGGCCGCCGCGCACGAGCACGTCACGTCGCTGCTGTCGGGGGCATTCGCCCACACCTTCGTGTGGACGCTCGTGCTCACCGGGGTCACGCTGATCCCGGCAATCTTCCTGCCGCGCATCCAGCCGGCCGCAGCCGCGCCGCAGCGGCCGGCCGTCGAGAGCGCCTGAGCGTGGCCGCGGCCCCGAGCATCGCAGTCGTCGGCGATTATGCGGAGTCCAACCGGACGCACCGGGCCACCAGTGCCGAACTGGCGGCGACAGGCGTCGAGTTCGTCTGGGTGCCGACCACGGCGATCGGCGATCCCTCCCGCTCGCTGGCCGACTTCGACGGCCTCCTGATCTCGCCCGGCAGCCCCTACGCCAGCATGGAAGGAGCTCTCGCGGCGATCCGCCACGCGCGCGAGCGAGGCGTCCCGCTGGTGGGCACGTGCGGTGGCTTCCAGCACGTCGTGCTGGAAATGGCCAGCAACGTCCTCGGGATCGAACACGCACACCACGCGGAGACGAATCCCGGAGCCGAGCATCTGGCGGTCACGCCCCTTGCCTGCTCACTGGTGGGGCAGCGCCACCCGGTGCAACTCGTCCCCGGCTCTCACGCAGCCGCGATCTACGCCGCGAACGAGGTCGTCGAGCCCTACTTCTGCAGCTACGGGCTCAACCCCGCCCTGGAACCGCGACTGGAAGAAGCGGGCCTGCACGTCAGCGGCCGCGACGAGCACGCCGGCGCACGCATCGTCGAGCTCAGCGGACATCCGTTCTTCGTTGCGACGCTGTACGTCTTTCAGGCACGCGACGATCACGCCGACCCGCACCCGCTCACGGCCGCCTTTCTGGAGGCAGCGCGGGTGGCGTGCTCCGGAGCACGGTCGACCGCCCGCTGACGAGCTTCATCTCCCGTCGACGCTTGCCGATGATCCCAATGACGGGCGCCACCGCGCCCACAGGGTCAGATGCAGAGAAACCAACTCGTCATACTCGTCGCCGCGCTGGCGGCAGTCGCGTCGAGCGCCGTCCAGGCCGCGCCGGCATCGGCGACCCCGCCGGCGGTCGACGTCGTCCGCGTCACTCGGGTGAGCGTCTCGCTGACCTGGGCGGCAGTCCCCGGCGCCCACTCCTACCGGGTGGGCTGGGACGACGAGGCGACGCTGGTCGGCTCACCGGGCTACACCGACCTCACCATCCCCTGCGGGACCGAGCGCACGTACGGCGTGACGCCGCTGGACGCCGCCGGCCAGCCGCTGGACGCGCTGACGCCGGCCGCGGCCGAATCAGTTCCCTGTCCGCCGCCACCGGATCTGCACGGGCACCACGTGTTCATGTTCTACTACCCCTGGTA
>JBBRMM010000010.1:0-121459 GCA_038230835.1 Gaiellales bacterium | reverse complement strand
GACCCTGCTGCTGACGTTGCTGAAGCTGTGGGCAGCGCGAGCGCTGCGAGCGCGAACGCCACAGCGAACGCGCGTTGACTGAAGACGTGCATGTGGACCCCCCGGTTGTTCCCGATTCCCCTGTCGGTGTTATCGGCAGCTTGTACGCCGGGCGTTAGTCCGCACCGGCGGCACCACCGCTCGGGGCCTCTCCTGCCGGTTCTTGCGTGATCCCAATCCGCCTCCAATGATGGAACCGGATATCGAGGGGATGAGCATCCGCACCGCTTTCTCCTGGCCACGGCGACGCCTGCGATGCCGCAGGCTCGGCCACAAGTGGCAGACGGTCACGACCGGCGGCAAGGAGATCGACCTATGTATCCGGTGTGGTAAGCGGCAGCCCGCCCCCTGAGGCGACCACCTCCGTCAAGGCCCCGACGATCTCAACGAACTCTCCGGGCGAGGACGGGCTCGGACCGGTGCCTACCCGTGGTGGTGGCGCCGCGCGCAGAACCTGGCAATCTCAGTAATCGTCAGGTGGCCGTCCGGTTGGAGGCAGAGGGCTCGAAGCTCCGGGCTGCGTGGATTGAGCGCGACCATCCGTCCGAGCGCTGCCATGCGCTGCTGACCGGTGGTGGCCCGGGAGAGGTCCCACCACAGCCGCCACACCCCGCCTGCATGGGGCTTGGACAGAGCGGAACGGAACGAGTCAGCAGCCGCGGCCGGGTGCCTCTCTCTGAGCTCGGCTTCGCCCTGCCAAGCCGCCGGGTCGTACGACCAGGGCATCCAGTCGGACGCACTGCGGGCGTCGCTCGCAGCGGCGGGGTACAGGCCCTTCGCGAAGGCCCCTGCGCTGTCGGCCAGCATGCTGTTCCCAACCAGGCCGACGGTCACCGCAACGGCGAGGAGGCCGCACCCAGCCACGCCTACGGCACGACGCAGAGGCGCCATCTGCAGCGCCGACTCCGGTTTCGCTCTGGCCGCGATCAGCACCGCCGCACCGCACCACAGGGCGGTCAGCGTGACCGCGGGTAACTCCCAGTCCCAGTCGATCGCAGCATGCACGCAGAAGACGGTGTAGGCACCAGCCGCGGCCGGCAACCAGAGCACGGCCTCCCGCCGCCGGAAGGCGACCACGAGCGGGACCGCGAGCACTCCGACGACCAGCGCGAGCCCGGCGATCCCCAGCTCGCCGAGCGCCTCCATGTACAGACTTGTGGGGTTACCCACGTTGTGACCCACCGGGCGCAGCCGGCTCCAGTACGCGTCCCACGTACCCGCACCCGAACCGAGAATCGGGTGCGCTGAGAACTCCTGCAGCGAGACCGACCACAGCGCGTCGCGGCCGGTGAGGGAGAGCAGCCCCGACGATGGTGCCGTCGCCCCGGGGCGATCGGCGTGAGCCGGCGGAGTCAGCGAGGCCAGAGCGCCGCCCAGCGCGAGCACGGCGACCGCCGCGGCGACCACCGCGGCAGGCGGCCGCCTGCGGCGGCGCAGCCACAGGCACACCGCACCTCCGATGACAGCCGCGCCGGCCGCACCGCGGCTCTGTGTCAGTGCCAGCGTCGCCATCTCGACCGTGGCACACGCCACGAGCGCTGCGCTCACCCATCCGCGGGTCTCGAGGCAGAGCCCGACCGCCAGCACGATCCCGATCGCGATCAGACCGGCGAGCCCGTTCCAATACCCTATCGGAAAGTACAATTGATCACTTGCGAGAGGGTCGTTCTGGGCACCGAACACCGAGGGAACGAACTTCGTCGCAAGTGATACGAACGAGACCAGTGTCGTGGCGGCGACCACTCCCGCCAGGAGCCAACCGACCGACGACCGCCGTACCACCACCAGCACCGCCGCGAGCCCGATCGGATACACGATCGAACGTTCTGCCGCGAGCACGGTGCGGGTGGGATCGACCGACCACAGGCTGCTGAGCAGGATCACCGCCGCCAACAGCCCGAGCGCGGTCAGCATACGTATCTCGATCCGCTCCAGATCGGAACGTGTGTGGAGCAGAAGCGCCACGGCGCACACCGCCAGCAATGCCAGCCCCGCCCACCCCCAGGACGTCGGGAAGAACCCGCCGGAGTCGGCGGCCAGTGGCACCAGCGTCGCCGGCGGCAGCACGAGCGCGGCGAAGTCTCGGCGCGACATGCGCGGGATGCTAACCTCTCGCCGGTGAGTGACGCCTCGACAACCCGTCCGGGTCGGGTGCGCCGCGTGCTGGCGGGGCTGATCGCCGCCCTGGTGCTGCTGGCCGGCGGATGGCAACTCTCGGACATGCCGTCACCGTTCGGCGGGCATCAGGCGCGCCCGGCGGATTGCGTGATCCGCGACAGCTCGCCGCTCACCCCCTACTGCCCGTGACGTCTCGCTGAGAGCCTCTGCCTCCGGGGATAGGCGCTCTTAGAAGCCTGCCTGCAGGCCCGATAGCCAGGTGGTGCGCGGGTGGCCGGTCTGGCTGTCGAGGAGCGACGTGCCGCCGCCCGCGTATTGGTGGAAGGCCCAGCCGATGTCGTGTTGCCGGCAGAAGCTCATGAACGGCGCCAACACCGAGGGGAACGCGCCCAGCGCGGCGCTGATGTCCCCGCCACCGCTCTTACCCTTTCCCTTGGACACTCCGAGCTCGCCCAGCCAGACAGGTGTGTTCCACGAGGCGACGTGCGCGAGGTGGGCTTCCAGCGTCGTGCGGGCCTGCGCCCACGACGGCGCGTAGACGTGAAACGAATACACCGAGCCCGGCAGGGTCAGCGGCCGGTTTATCGCAAACGTCCCGCGTCTGGCGGTGTTGTCCTGATAGATCAGCAGCAGATGTGGGTCAGCGGCGCGAATGGCGGTGCCGACACGTGTGTAGAAGGTGTCGAGGGCGAGGCCGGGACAATGCGAGCTCGGCTCGTTGTACATATCCGCGGCCACCACCATGCGGTTTCCCGCATACCGCCCGGCGACCATGTTCCAGACGGTCGAATATCCCTGCTGTGCGTCGATCGGCGCGCCCGGCTCGGAGTGGTCGGTCAGGAAGTCGCACTCCCCGCGATGGGCGGTGATCGTGCCGGCGTCGGGATACAGCCACACCGGCAGCCCGGAGCCCTGACACCGGTCCGGCTTGGGGTTCTTGAACGCCGGCGAGCTGTTGTTCCCGTGCATGTCCAGCACGACGGCGATCCCGTGCGAGGTGAAACCGCGCACCTCCGCGTCGAGCGCGCTGAGATACGCCTGGTTCCAGTTGTGCTGCAGCCGACCCGCAGCCTGGGTGGGTGGCTGCGGTTCGAGATTCGCCCAGGACAGCCCCAGCCTGACGGAGTTGAATCCGAACCGCTCGAAGTTCGAGTACTCGGACTCGGGGACGGACTGCCATCCCGCGCCGCACGAGTCGGGCGCGGTCTGCTGGTTGTTGCCCTCCCCGGCGATCAGCGAGGGCTCGTCCAGGCCGAGCAGCCGCACCTGTTTGCCGGCCGCGTTGACGATCCGGCCGCGGGTCGTATGGAGCCAGCCGGTGATCCGGGCGGCGGTCCGGCTGGGTGGCGCAACCCCGCCTCCTCCGCTCCCGTGAAGCTCGACCACCACCACCACCACCACCGCAAGCGCCACCGCGAGCGCCAGCAAACCGAGAATTGGGCCCCTACGCAATCGTCGCACGTCGCTTCACGCTCGCGCGGCTCGGTCCCGAGTGCCAGTCCAAGCCGAGGATGCTAGCCGAACCCGCGGGGTTCGGTTAATTGGACATTATTGAGCGACGGCCGCGTACTGCCGACCACCCGCGGTCATCTGGTCGTACACCCAGCGGTAGGTCTGCTCAAGCCCGTCGCGCAGGCTGATCGAGGGCTCCCAGCCAAGACGCTCGAGGATCAGCGTGTTATCGCTGTTTCGCCCGCGCACGCCCTGAGGAGCGTCGAGATTGTAGTCCCGTTCGACCGTGATGCCGGCGATCCCCTCGACGATCGACACGAGCTGGTTGATCGTCACCAACTCGGAGCTGCCGATGTTGATCGGCTCGACGACGTCACTGCGGGTGAGCAGCTGGGATCCGTACACGCAATCGTCCACGTACATGAACGAGCGCGTCTGCTCGCCGTCGCCCCAGATCTCGATCCGGTGGTCACCGCTCAATTTCGCCGCGACGACCTTGCGGCAGATCGCCGCCGGAGCCTTCTCACGGCCGCCGTCGTAGGTCCCATGCGGGCCGTAGACGTTGTGGTAGCGCGCGACGCGGGTCTCGAGCCCGAAGTCCTCACGAAAGTGGTTGCACATCCGCTCGCTGAAGAGCTTCTCCCAGCCGTAGCCGTCCTCGGGCATGGCGGGGTAGGCGTCCGCCTCGGTCAGCGCGGTGACATCCGGCGAGGTCTGACGACCAGCGGCGTACACACAGGCTGACGAGGAGAAGAAGAACCGCTCGACGCCGTGCTCGCGAGCGGCCATCAGCATGTGGGTGTTGACCAGGACCGACAGCATGCAGAGCGCTTTGTTGTTCTCGATGAACCCCATCCCGCCCATGTCGGCTGCGAGCTGGAACACTCGGCCGGCGCCGTCCAGCGCGACGCGGCAGGCCTCCCGCTCGGACAGGTCGAGCTGCAGGTTCTCGACACCGTCGAAGCGCTGGTACCACTCGTCGAGCGGCTTGGCGTCGACCGCCCGCACCCGCTTGCCCTGACTCAGCAGGTCCGCGACCAGATGGCCACCAATGAAGCCCCCACCACCTGCAACGACGGTCAATTCTGCAGTCACAACCATCCCCCTCCAAGCCTGCGCAAGCGGGCACGATTACATTCAATGATTCAAAGATCCCCGCAAGTATTATCGCCGTGCGTCTGAGGAAAGTCAACCGTCAGGACACAGCCCCGACGGCGCGCGGTGCCCGTCGTTATCATGCCGCGGGTGATCCAGGGAGCACCTCCTCCGTCCGATTCCAGCATGCCGCGCGTGCTGGTCAGCTCGGTCATCCGAGCGACCGACAAGGGCGAGAGCCATGGTGGCGCATACCTGGTCGATGTGGCCACCGGGGCCGTGGAGCAGAAGCTCGACTGGAGCGATCCGTCCATCGACTGGGCGGGAAGAGGCGGCGATCGGGGTCTGCGCGGGATCGCCTTCCACGACGACCTCATCTACATGGCCGCCAGCGACGAGATCTTCCAGTTCGACAAGGGGTTCCAGCGCCAGGCGGCGTTCGGCAACCGGTATCTCAAGCACTGTCACGAGATCTGCATCGACGGAGGGATGCTGCACGCAACCTCGACCGGCTTCGACTCGGTGCTGACGCTCGATCTCGCAAGCGGACGCTGGACCGACGGCTATTCGTTCCGCTTCGCGCAGGTCGGCGGGCGCCGGCTCATGCCCCGCCGTCTTCGGCGGAAGTTCGCGCGCCCGCAGCGGCCACTCTTCAATCGCTTCGACCCGACCGCGGACGGCGGGCCGAACCCGGGCGACACGACCCACATCAACAGCGTCTCCGCCAAGGGCGGCTCGCTCTTCGTCGCCGGGCGGGCGATGGCGAGGCTGGTCGCGGTCGAGCAGGGCCGGCCAGAGACGTTCGCCCGCATCCCCTACGGCACCCACAACGCCCAACCGTTCCGCGCCGGAGTGCTCCTCAACCACACGAACACCGACTGTGTCTCCTACCTCGACCGCGACGGCCGCCAACTGGGCTCTTGGCCCGTGGTCAGGTACGACCGCGAGCAAATGGCGAATGCCGACCTCTCGGAGGACCTTGCACGGCAGGGCTTCGGCCGAGGGCTCGCGGTGATCGACGACCACACGTTCGTCGCCGGCTCGTCGCCGGCGACGGTCACGCTCTACCGCTTCGACGCGCCGGAGCCGGTGAAGCACGTGAACCTGACCATGGACATGCGCAACGCGATCCACGGTCTGGAGATCTGGCCGCTGGAGTGAGCTCCAGCCTGCGCCGCCGGCGTCAGGCTTCGGGCTCGCTGTGCCCGGCGACCGGCTCGGCCGCCTCGGACGGCGAGGGTACCCAGTCGGGGAAGTCGCGGTAGCCGCGGTCGGCCAGCTCGCGCGCCAGGGCCTCGTTGCCCGGCGCGAAGATCTCCTCGAGGTGGCGGCGGGTCGCCGGGGACATCCGCTCGCTCGCACGGCGGCCGTTGAGCGCGTAGTAGAACCGGCGCAGCGGCGCCTTGAGCCGGCGTCTGCTGCGGAGGAAGCGCTCGCTGTTGGCCGCAACCGCGACGCGATGGACGAGGAAGCTGCGCGCGGCCCGTGTCTCGTTCTGCGTGCTCAGGTCGAACCCGTCCACGCACGCCGGGTCGACATCCAGCCAGCCGCACACGTCCTTGACCACGGCCGCCGAGTCGGCGGCCAGCCGTTCGAAGAAGACGATCCGCGCATCGTCGCCGAACGCGTCCAGCCAGACCTTCACGTGCGGCGCGTAGAAGCCCCCGGCGAGCGTGCGGAAGGGACGGTTGTCGGTCGTCACGGGCTCGTCGGATCGGAAGACCTGCTCGCACCGCTCGACGTACGCCTCGAACGTCAGGTCGCCGGGCAGGAAATGCCGCACCTTGGCCGATCGGTACGTCGACCACATGCGATCGATCGGGTTTCGCAGCGTGACGATGACCTTCGGCTCGGGCAGCAACCCCTTCATGGCGGCGATGATGCGCTCGCCTCCGTGGAAGTACTGCGGGCTCGCCTCCAGCCGGTAGCCCTCGGTCGAGCAGTGCGAGAAGTGGGCCGCGTACTCCTCGGGTGAGGTGAGCCCCTCGTATCCGTCCGTGATCGGCCGAAAGTACTGAATCTCCTTGACATCGGCCGCACAGATGGCGGGGTGCTGGGAGAGGTAGTAGAAGAGGGAGGTGGTGCCGGCCTTGCCCAGTCCGACCATCACGAGGTTCGGCAGGCGTCCCTTGGTCGTGGTCTCGGTCATCGTCGACAAGAGTACCCGCAGTCACCCGGTCGGGGAAGCTCGAGCCACCCAGCCTTGACAGTTCCTCAGGGCGCACACATACTGGCGATACCGTCGACACCGGGTGCTTCTGCGGCGGGACGCGTATGAGCAGAACATCCTCCGACAGCTCGTTGGTCGCCGCAGAGCCGGCTGTGACGCTGCGATGAGAAGTCGAGTCCACCGTTACGGCATCCCACCCGCGATCCGCCGTCGCGGATTTGCGCTGGTGCGGATACCGCGCCGGGCGACCAGCCGCTTCCGGCCGCTGCCGGAGTTCCTGATCCTCGGCGGCCAGCGGTGCGGGACGACTTCGCTCTTCCGGTACCTGGAGCACCACCCGTCGATCGCGAGCGCCTACCGCAAAGAGGTCGGGTACTTCTGCTCGAACTCCGACCGCGGAGAATCCTGGTACCGCGCGCACTTCCCGACCGAGCGCGTACGCGCGGCGTCCCTGCGCGCCACCGGTACTCCCCTGGTGGTGGGCGAGGCGACGCCGTACTACCTGTTGCATCCGGCCGCCGCCGCTCGCGCCGCCGCGCTGGTGCCAGACGCCAAGCTGATCGTGCTGCTCCGCAACCCGGTCGAGCGTGCGTTCTCGGGGTATGGGCTGCAGCGTGCCATCGGCACCGAGGACCTGTCCTTCGCCGACGCGATCGACCGCGAAGACGCCAGGCTGGCCGGCGAGGAGGAGCGGCTGCTGGCCGACCCCGGCTACCGCAGCCTCAGCCACCGCCACCACTCCTACAGGGCACGCGGGCGGTACGCAGAGCAACTCGAGCGCTGGTTCGCGGTGTTCCCGCGCGACCGGTTTCTGATCCTCTCCAGCGAGCAGTTCTTCGCCGATCCGGCGGCGGCCGTGCGCCAGGTGGTCGAGTTCCTCGGACTCCCCGACCGGCCGCTGCCCGCCTTCCGAGTGCCGCCGAGCAGCGCCACCCGGTCCCCCATCGAGTCGGGCATCCGGGAGCAGCTCGCCGCCGAGTTCGCCGAACCGAACCGCCGCCTGTACGAGCTGCTCGGAGTTGACTACGGATGGAACTGATCCGATCGTACCGGCCGGCCGGCGCCGCAACCTCCAGCTCGGAGGCCACGCGCCCCATCCTGATCACGGGCTCGCACCGCTCGGGCACGACCTGGGTGGGCCACACACTCGCGAAGGCTCCAGGTATCGGCTACATCTCGGAGCCGTTCAATCCGTACCATCGGCCGGGCATTCTCGGGTCCCGTTTTCCCGAGTACTTCGCCTACATCCCCACAGACCCGGACGGCTCTCTCGCCGCGAACGTCCAGCGCATGCTCGAGTTCCGGTACGGGACGGTCGCCGAGCTGCGCTCCCTGCGCAGCGCGCGCGATGTCGGCCGGATGATCCGGGACGCAGCGCGCTGCCGGACGCTGCGCGCGGCGCACGCTCGACCGCTGGTGAAGGATCCGATCGCCCTGCTTGCAGCTCCGTGGCTGGCCGACACGTTCGACATGCAGGTGGTCGTGCTGATCCGCCATCCGGCCGCGTTCGCAAGCAGCCTCAAACGGATGGGATGGGCGCACGACTTCTCGCACTTTCGTCAGCCTGGACTTCTCGAAGGGCCGCTGGCTCCGTTCGCCGACGAGATCGAGGACTTCGCCCGTCGCCAACGGCCGGTCATCGAGCAGGCGGCTCTCCTGTGGTCGGCGCTCAACCATGTGGTCGCCCGGTATCGCCACGATCACCCCGACTGGACGTTCGTGCGACACGAGGATCTGTCAGTTGCGCCGCATGAGGAATTCGAGCAGCTGTTCGGACATCTCGACGTCCCGTTCGACTCGACTATCCGAGCCTACCTCGACGCCCACACAGCCGGCAGCAACCCCGCCGAGGCGGAAACCGGACGCGCACATCAACTCAAACGCGACAGCAAGGCCAACGTCAAGAGCTGGCGCTCTCGACTCACCCCGGAGGAGATCGAGCTCGTCCGCGAGCGCACGGCCGCGGTCGCGGTCAGCTTCTACGGAGACGAGGATTGGTGACGGCACCGCCCACCGTCCGCAGAATCTGGACCAGCGGCCTGGCCTCCCTGGGCTCTCACCCCTCCATCTACTTGCCGTTCGGTCGGTGGCGATACGGCGCCGACCTGACCTTCGGGCCGCAGACCGAGATCGTGATCGAGGGCTTCCCCCGTTCGGCGAACAGCTTCGCGGTGAACGCGTTCATGCTCGCCCAGCGCCGGCCGGTCAGGGTCGCACATCACCTCCACGCGCCCGCGCAGGTGATGGCCGCAGCCCGCGCGGGAGTGCCGGCGGTGGTGCTCGTACGCGCACCACGGGACGCGATCGTTTCGTATCTGCGTTGGCAACCGCACGTCGGCGTGCGCCAGGCGGCGCGCAACTACCTCAGCTTCTATCGAAGCGTCGCGCAACACCACGAGCATTTCGTCGCCGCCGATTTCGAGCAGGTGACGTCGGACTTCGGGGCGGTCATCCGGCGAGTCAACGCACGCTTCGGCAGCGCGTTTGTGGAGTTCGACCACTCAGAGGAGAACGTCCGCCTGTGCTTCGACGCGATCGAACGCCAGAGCCGCGCCCAGCGGGGTGACCTGCTGGAGACGGTGGTGGCGAGGCCGTCCGCGGAGCGGCGTGCGCTGAAGGCCAAGGCGGAGCTGGAATTCACCAGCAACACCCCCGCGGCGACCCGCGAAGCCCTCGAAGCGGTGTATGTGGAATACCAGGCGCTGACCGGCGGTTAGCACCCTGCCTGAGCGCCCAAACGCCCGCTCCAGACCGGCGTTCTGGGGTTGACAGGATGGGTCGGCACTCCGATAATTGCGTTGCTCGTCGGTGGTCTCTGGACCCGTCGCCACAGCGAGTGGAGCCTTCTATGCCGACGATCGCCAAGTTCCTCGCCAGCCACCGAACGCTCAAACAGCGCACGGTCGTGCCGGCGTACCGCGCGTTCGCCCGCAGCAACGTGCTCTTCCCCGGTCCCCGCGTCTTCGCCAACGGTTTTCCGAAGGCGGGCACCCACCTGCTTGCGACGCTGCTGCAGGGGCTGCCGCGGATGATGTTCTCGGGCGTGCACCGGGCGGCCGGCGACTACGCCACGCCGGGGCTCGCGACCGAGTTGGATTGGGATGCGCTGCGAGGAACGCTCGGACGCATCAATCGGGGGCAGTACATGACGGGCCATTTTCCGGCCATCGACGGTCTGTCGGAACTGCTGGCCGAGCTCGACTTTGCAGGACTGCTGGTGATCCGCGACCCGAGGGACATCGTCGTCTCGGCGCAGCGGTACGTGACGGGATTGCGCAGTCACGACCTTCACCGGAGATTCAACGAGCAGCTGACCACCACCGACGACCGGATCATGGCGATGATCCGGGGATTCGACGGCGACGAGCTGGGCCGGGGACTGCCCTCGATGGGTGTCAGGCTGGAGAGCTACCTCGGGTGGCTCGACGATCCCAGCGTCCTGGTCGTGCGCTTCGAGGATCTGGTCGGCCCGGCTGGCGGCGGCGACGAGGCGACCCAGGTGGCGAACGTGGCGGCGGTGGCGAAGCACGTCGGGCGTGAGCTCACACCGCAACGGGTGAGCCAGACCGCGGATCGCGTGTGGTCGTCGAAGAGCTCCACGTTCCACACAGGGCAACGCGGGGACTGGCGACGCCACCTCACCGATGCACACCGAGAGGCCTTCAAGCAGGTGGCCGGCGAGCAGCTGGTCCGCTTCGGCTACGAAGACGACCTGGACTGGTGACCGACTCGGACGCCCCCGCACGGTCGAGGCCCCGTGCGTCACAGTCGTCGGCTGCAGGACCGCTGCGCCGGCGCATCGTGCGCGGCTCGGCGTGGGTCTTCGCCGGCCGGATGGCGGCATCGTTCCTCGGGCTCGTGGTGTACGCCGCCCTGGCCCACATCCTCAAACACCGAGAGCTGGGCGCGTACTTCCTCGTGCTCAACGTGGTGATGATCGGGAGCACGATCGGCGAGATGGGGCTCGACCGCACGGTGGTCCGTTTCCTGGCCGCCTCGATGGCCACCGGCGACCTGGGGCGTGCGCGGCGCACGGTGCGCAACGTGTTGCTGCTGGGCTCGATCGGGTCGCTCGTCTCCGCGGCGGTCTTCGTGCTGGGGCTGGGCACCCTGCTCTCCCACCACCTGCTGCACTCGCCCCTCTTGGGCGGGGTACTCGTGCTGGCCGGCGCCTGGCTGGTGGCGAGCGCACTCCAGGGGCTCCTCGCCGAGACGCTCCGCGGTTTCCAGAACTTCGGGCTGGCCACGCTGTTCGGCGGGCTGCTGGTGAACGCGTTCTCACTGATCGTGTTCGGCGGTGCCTGGCTGTGGGACACGCACCCGTCGCTGGCCTGGGTCGTGGTCAGCACCGTCTCCCTCACCTCCGGCTCATGCCTGGTGGCCGGACTGGTGGTCAGGCGACGGGTGCGGGCGCTCGGCCCAGCGGGAGACTCCCCCATGACCGAGATCCTCGCGGTCTCGTGGCCGCTTCTGATCACGAGCATCGCCAGCTTCATGGTCGGCACCGGCGTCGACCTGTGGGTGGTCGGAGCGTATGGGAACCAGGCCGACGTCGCGGTCTACGGCGCGGCCTCACGCCTCGCCCTGCTGCTGGCGACGCCGTTTCTGATCGTCGGCCAGGTGGTGCCTCCGATCATCGCCGAACTCCATGCCGGCGGCAAGCGGCACCAGCTCGAGCGATCGGTGCGAGCGGTGTCGACCGTCGCAACCCTACCGGCGCTGCTGGTGATGGGGGTGTTCGTGGTCGCCGGCGGGACGATCATGGGCCTCGTGTACGGGTCGTACTACGCCCGCGGTGCGGCCGTCCTGGCCGTGCTCAGCGGCGCGCGCGTGTTCGCGGTGGCCACCGGATCGTCGGGCACCGCGCTGATGATGACGGGCCATCAGCGGATGATGATGGGCATCACCGTCACCACCGGCTTCCTGAGCGTCGGCGCGGAACTGGTGCTCGTCCACCCCTTCGGGATGATCGGCGTCGCGATCGCAACGGCGACCGCGCAGGTGCTCCAGAACTCACTCCAGCTCGTGTTCGCAAAGCAGCGACTCGGCATCTGGACGCACGCCAGGTTCTCGCTCAAACCGTTCAAGACCGCTCTCAAGATGGCGGCCCCGCGGTGACCAACGCGAGCCGCGGACGTGCGGTCCGGTGGGCTGCCGCGACCCGCCGTAGGCGCCGCATGGCCGGCATGATGATCAGGACCGCGACGCCGGGGATTCCTCGCCGCCCGGCACCGCGCGCCCCGGTGTTCATCATCGGCGCGCCGCGCTCCGGGACGACGATGCTGTTCAAGCTGCTCGACCAGTCGCCGCACCTGGCATCGCTCGGGGTGGAGAGCCACCTGCTGTGGGACATGTACCACCCGATCGAACGGTCGGGGTGGAGCTCCCATGCAGTCGGTGCCGACGCCGTGACCGCTCGGGAGCGACGAGCACTCGCGTGGACGATCGACCGCATCACCGGGGGATCGCGCTACCTCGACAAGTTCCCCCGAAACTGCCTCCGGGTGCCGTACCTGAACGCCCTCTACCCCGATGCCTCATTCGTGTTCATCGCCCGCGACGGGCGGGCCGCGGTGTCGTCCATGATCACCGCGTGGCGGACATCGGGCCGGTTCGGGGCAGGCACGGCGCTACCCACCCCGATGGCCATCGACGGCTACCAGGGGGCGAACTGGAAGTTCCTCGTACCCCCCGGGTGGCGCGAGTACGTGACCGGCCACACCCTGGCCGAGGTGTGCGCGTTCCAGTGGGCGAGCGCCAACCGAGCCGTCCTCGAGGCCCGCGACGGAGTCGATCCCGAGCGGTGGATAGACCTGTCGTACGAGGAGCTCACCGCTCGTCCGACCGAGCGCATGACGGAGGTGCTCGACCGGCTGAACCTGCCGCCGGACGGGGTCGTGGAGTGGGCGGCCGACCTCGACGGGCATGTCTCGCGAACCGCCGTCACCGCGCCCCGCCCGAACAAGTGGCTGGAGGAGAATCCGCGCGAGGTCGAGTCCGTCATGGCGGCCCTCACGCCGGCCATGCACGCGCTGGGGTACAGCCTCACGCTCCCCGGGGACGACGTGTCAGCGGAGCTGTGAGGAGCCCTTGCGGGCCGCCACCCGCCGCTGCTCGCCGCGGCTGGGGTTGATCAGCCGACCGGCCAGACGTTGGTTGAGCGCTCCGTGCATGCTGCGCGCGATGTCCGGAGCGAGCTTGCGCGGAGTGGCCCTCAGCCCGCCCACGTCGCGGCGCAACTGGTCGTAGTCGTACCCCATCACCTCCAGCCGCGACGCCCCGATGCGGGTCAGGTACCCGCGCGCCCAGCGCTTGCGATACGCGGTGCCGAGCGTCGAGCGCCACTTGTCCAGCGGCTCCGTGCTGACCGCCGAGTACTGCTCGGTGCCCGTGCGATCACCCATCCGCCCGGGCGGCCTCGAGGACCCGAGCTCGGCGGGGTCCGGAAACGCCGGCAACCCGAGAAAGTCGAGGATCCTCGCCACCTCCTCGTCCGGCTGCGCGACCACGTCCTCGAACCTGACGCAGATGCAGCGGGAGTCGGCGCGACGAGCCGCGGCGACCAGGTTCTCGAGCCCGTCCACGAGGTCTACCGAGTACTTCTCGAGGTTCCAGTGGCCACGCCCGAAGGAGTCGATGACCGAGGCCGCCACGGCCAGCGGCTGGCGCCACAGGAAGATGAACCTGCCGTCCGGGAACAGCTCCATGATCTCGTCGACCACCAGGTGGTAGCGGGGAGTCTTGTCCAGGAAGTAGCGCTGCTCCCCCTCCATGGCCCCCGCGTAGAGCGCCATGGCGAAGTTCCGCAACTCGAGCAGGTACTCCTCGCGGCCGCCGTGGAGTTGGCCGGAGAAGTCCTCGACGGCGCGCACCATCGAGCGATGGCCGTACTCGGCGTACACCCCCGGTCGTCGCATCGTGTACAGGAACGGCAGTAGCACCCACGGCTCAGAGGCCGTCGCGATCTGGGGATGGGCAGCGAGCAGGCGCTGGAGCAGGGTCGACCCGCTTCGCGGCAGGGAGAACAGGAACACCGGCCGCGGCGGCTCGGTCACGCCCCGGTGCCCGGATACGCGGTCGCCAGCAGCCTCCGGCAACCGTCGGCACCCTCGTCTCCGGCGAACCATCGCAGGTCGATCGGGCCGAGCCGCCGCGCACGTGCCTGCCGGACATACCCGCCGCTGGTCAGCTTCAGCCCGCCGTGCACCAGGTGGCCGATCCGCCGGGCGCGAAACGCTCCATAGCGCGTCCGCATCATGTCGTACTCGCGACCGAATCCGTCCCCGAGATTGAGACGCTGCAGGAACCCGCGTGTCTCGGTCGCCGTGATCCGGGTGTCGTGCTGGCGGAAGGCCCCCACCGGAACGGGCACATGGACGAAGCGGGCGCCGTCACGCAGGAGCCGGAGATACAGATCCCAGTCCATCATCCGCCGCATGCTCGCGTCGATCGGCTCGGCGTCCAATGATGATCGGCGCACGATGCAGGACACGGTCGAGATGAAGCAGCCGTACGAGCGCAGCACGTACGCGTTGAACGGGTGCTCCGGCACCAGCCGGGCGAGCCGCCCGTCCGCATCCACGAACGCCGTGTCGCCGTAGACGACATCGGCTCCGGTGCGATTGCCCTCCGCCACCAGGGCGGCCAGACCGCCGGGCAGGTAGAACTCGTCGGCGTTCAGCCACCCGACCCAGCGGCCCCGAGCCTGTGCGAACGCCTTGTTGAGCGCGTCGGACTGGCCGGCGTCGGGCTCCGACCTCCACCGAACGGCATCGCCGTACTCCTCCAGCAGAGCCAGCGTGCCGTCCTGCGATCCGCCGTCCTGGACGATCACCTCGCTCGACAGCCCCGGCTGCTGCAGCACGCTGTCGATCGTGTCGCGCAGGAAGTGGCCGTAGCCGTAGGAGGGCACCAGCACACTGACGCTCTCGGTCGCCGGAGACGGGCGGTCGACCTCAACTGAGCCGGGCTCTGCCGAGCCGGTCACTCCGCCACACCGAGGGCCGGTGCGAGCTCCGCGTCCTCCACGGCCGGCATCTGGCCGGCCTCCTCGACGGGCGGGGATGACTGCAGCCGCTCGCGCGCCGGTCGCCAGGGATACGCCATCGCCAGCACGGAGAACGAGAGCACGGCTTTCTCGGAGGTGTCGAACGGCCACGGATAGAAGGTGCAGACGACCAGGAACTGCCCGAACAGGAACGCGCCGATACCCCATCCAAGCTGATCCGAGTACCGTGTGCCGCGCTTGCGTCGCCAGAGATCTCTGAACAGGCGGTAGTACACCAGGAAGAACACGAGCGCCCCGACAATGCTGTATCTGATCCATGTCTCCACCGGACCGTTCTGGGTCTGACCGATCACCTGGTGGGTGACGTGCCCCACGAAGCTCACGCCGGTACCGAGACCCGTGATCGGGTGGCTCTTGATCTCGTACAGCCCGTCCATCACGGCATCGATATGGCCCTGGTTGGTGGTCGCATAGATGCTGCTGTCCCTGGACGCGGACGGGTTGAGACTCGCGATCCGCCCGCTGAAGTTCAGGGACGATCCAAGCAGGACGATCGCCGCCGCCGTCGCGACCGCCATCACGACCGGGCCCTTCAGGTACTTACGTCCCGAGAGCACCAGGTATACGCCGAACACGGTGGCCAGTTCCAGCCAGGCATAGCGGCGGAAGCCCAGCACCACGACCATGGTGCACGAGGCGACGGTGAACCACCACAACAGCGGCGTGCGTTGCGTGCGAGTCATGGCGAGCGAGACGGCAACTCCGGCGACCATGTACTCCAGCGTGGCGTGAGCGGCCAGCGGTGTGCGGCCGTAGAACGCGATCTCGCCGCTGCCGCCAGCGTACTGGGCGAGCTGGACGAAGCCGTAGACACCCATCACCAACGCGAATATCTGAGCGAACCGGAAGCAGCCCTCCTCGCTGGTGAGGATCGTCGACCACAGGCCGAGCGCGAACACCGCGCCCATCACGAAGTAGCGGGACGCGCCGAACGTGCTGGTCGTCCCGTTGTACTCACCCACGATCAGGCCGATCACCAGCGGCACGGTGATCAGCGCCGTGTAGCCGGCGGCCCGCCGGGAGAACTGCAGCGAACGCCTGGTGCCCATCCGGTAGCAGAGCCCGACAAAGGCGAACGAGGCGGCGGCCAGGTCGAGCGGCGTGAGCTTGCCGAATTTCTGCGACAGGAACCAGTCGGGGCCGAAGTTGGAATTGTTCAGCTGTTTGATCGAGTACCGGATGCCGGGATCGGTACGCGAGTGGAAGACGACACAGCCGATCAGGATCGTCGTCGCCAACGCCCAGAAGGGCCATGGCGCCAGGCGCTCGCGGGCGCGGGCGGCCGCTCTCGCCGTGCGAGCGGGGGCGCCGCCGGGGATGACCAGCGAGCGACGCGCGTGCGGTACCTGGAGACTCATGCGGGCACCATCCCGCGCGTCGGAGCGGGCTCGGACGCGGTGCCGAGCACCCGCCGGTAGATATCCACCAGCCGGTCGGTAGTCACACCCGGGCTGAACATCCGCTCGTAGAACCGGCGCCCGGCGTTCCCCAGACGCTCGCTGAGGTCGTCGCTCGCGGCCAGCCGTTTCAGACAGCCGGAGAGCTGCTCGCGCGAGCCCCCGCTGAACAACAGGCCCGTCTCGCCGTCGCGGACGACCTCCGGCAGGCCGCCGAGATCCGACGCGACGACCGGCACGCCGAGCGCCGAAGCCTCGGCCGCCGTGCGCCCGAACACCTCGTACCAGACCGACGGGACGACCACGGCGCGCGCGCCCAGAGCGAGCTCGAGCGCGGCCGCACGTGGAAGCTGGCCGGCGAACCGGACGCCTGCCAGGTGGCCAGAGGCCTCCCGCAGCTCACGCTCCAGCTCTCCGCTTCCGACCACCGTCAGGCCCTCCCCCCCGCCCGGGAACGCATCCGCCCACGCATCCAACAGCAGCCCGACGCCCTTCTCCGGGCTGAGCCGCGCGAGGCAGACGAATCCGGAGCCAGGGCCCTGCCGGCGCAGCGGGGTATCGGGGACCATGTTGTGCTTGACGGTCAGCCGGTCGGACGGCCATCCCGCGGCGACGTACCGGCCTCGAGTGAACTCCGAGGGAGTGATGTACGTATCGACGTAACGGTTCCAGGTACCGGTCCGCGCATGAAGCGCATCGGCCACGGCGAGCGGCAGGGTGGCCGCCCGTGAGTTTCGATAGCACGCGTGGCGGACCGCTGGAAACGGCGCTCTCCCCAGACACTCCTCGCACACGCCGCCGTCTCGAAAGAGCGACCCGGCAGGGCACAGCGGGCGGTAGTTGTGCAACGTCTGTACGACACGGGCGCCAGCCACCCGCGCGGCTCTCAACCCCGCGGGACTGATCAGCGGAAAGGTGTTGTGAAAGTGCACGACGTCCGGGCGCGCATCGGCGATCGCGTCACGTATCAACCGGGCGCCTTCGAACGACCACACCACACGCCCCGGCAGCGTCGCCTTCCTGGCTCGCGACCAGGTTGCGATGTCGTCGCTGTCGACCGTCAGCGTGTGCATATCGACGCCGCGGTCGCGCAGCGCCGCAGCCTCGTCGACAGCCACCTCGTTCTCACCGCTGGGCTGTGAGCTTCGATACCGGTTGTGCACCACCAGCACCCTCACGCCATGCCCCGGCGGCGGTGCAGCTCCTGGCGGGCGTAGTCGGTGGCCACCAGGGCGAGGAACCGGCTGGTCGCCATGGCATACCGGGGACCAAGCTTGCGCGGCTCCCTGGCCATGCGGTGAAACCATTCCACGCCGGCCTGCTGCATCCATCGCGGCGCACGTGGCTTGTTGCCGGAGACGAAGTCGAACGCGGCGCCGACACCGACGCACAGCACGCCGGGGAACTCCGCAGCGTGCCGGTACATCCAGATGTCCTGCTTGGGTGCGCCCAGGCCGACCCAGACGATGTGCGGCCGGGCGTCGATGATCGCGGCGGCGACGTCGGCGTCGTCAGCCGGCGTCAACTCACGAAACGGAGGTGACAGGCTGCCCGCAATCTCGGCCGCCGGGCTCAGCTCGACCAACCGGGACTCCAGCCCTGCCAGCACCGGGGAAGTCGAGCCGAACAGAAAGTGCCGCAGGCCTCGGCTGCTGCCCCGATCGACCACGAGCGGCAGGAGGTCGGGCCCGGGTATCCGCTGCGCCGCCTTCAGGCCCGCCCGCCGCAAGCGCCACGCTATCGGCGCTCCGTCGGGGAAGTTGCACCACGCGGCGGCCAGGGCGTCGCGCCAGTTGGCGTCGTGCGGCACGCTGGTGACGCCGTGCGCGCCAGTGAGCGTGGCGTAGCCGCCTTGACCGGAGAGCGCGCGTTCGATGACTGTGTCGGCTGCATCGATCAGTGCGCCGGCGTAGAACTCGTTGCCGAACACCGCGCCGCGCGCCCGCTGATCAGTGCTCTCCATTTGGTCTACGCGTCGGACCGTCCAGCCGAAAGATGCTCCGAGCCGTGCCGCGGCCCGTAGCCATACCCGTAGCCGTACCCGTAGCCGTAGTCGTCGTCACCCTCCGCACCGGTCACGATCGCCCCGAAGGCAACAGCCTGGGTGCCGTCGAGCTCGCGGCGGAACTCCCGCAGCATCTGACGTCGGACGACCCCGAGGCGAGCGACGACGACCACCGCGTCCACCTTGTGCGCAAGCACGAGCGCGTCGCTGACAGGAAGGGTCGGCGGAGCATCGATCAGCACCAGATCGCAGCGGTCGCGGATCTCGTCGAGGAGCTGCCCGAGCGCGTCGGACTCGAGGAATGCCGCCGTGTCGCGAACCTGCTTGCCGGCGGTGAGGACGTCAAGCACGCCTTCGATCGACGCTCCGGCACCGTTGCCGTTGGGCTCCGCGCCCTTGCGGCGAGCGGGGACGTGACTGGTCACCGCGACGCTGTGCAGCGCATCCTCGAGGGTCAGCTCGCCGAGCACGACCTCGGTCACGCCCGGTACCTGACTGAGCCCGAAGCACCGGCCCAGGTTCGGCCGCCGGAGGTCGAGGTCGACCAGGGTCACCCTGCGCCCTACCTGCGCCAGGGCGACGGCCAGGTTGGCGATGGTGGTGGTCTTGCCCTCCTGGTCGACGGCGCTGGTGATCATCACCGTGCGGGCCTTGGTCTCGAGGTTTGCGAGGTCGAACCCGATCCGCAGCTTTCGATACGCCTCACCGTGCGTCCCCGGATCGTCGGTCAGCAGCGCGAGCTCGTTCGACTTGCTGAGGTTGCGCGGCGGGGCCGGGATGCGTGCCAGCAGCGGCAGCCCCAACTCCTCGCGCACGTCATCGGAGGAGCGGGCGCGGCCGTCCATCACCTCGCGCAGGAACGCAAGGCCGAGGCCGATGATGATTCCCACCGCGAGGCCGGCGGCCACGTTGCGTGTGGTGACAGGCTGCGTCTGCCCGGCGCTCGAGGCCGGAGCGGAAACGGAAGAAACCTGACTCGGCTGCGTCGGGTCTTTGGGGTTCTCGACCAACGCCTGTTGCGCCAAGAGCGTTTGCCGCTCCTTGTTAAGGGAGTCCAGACGGCTCGAGAGTGTCCGGAGCAGTGCGTTCTGGGTACTCGTGTCCTGGTTCGCAGCCTGCTCTTTACTCAGCGTGTTCTGCGCCGTTGCAATCTCGCCGTTCACGGAGGTGATCTGGTCTAGCACCGGCTGCAACTGCCTGCTGACCTGAGCCTGGGCGAGAGTGACGTTGTACGCCGCGAACGCCTTGGCGTACCCGTTGACGAGGGCGATCGCCGTAACTTTGCTCGGAGCCGACACACTGAAGTGGACGAGGTTGCTGTTGGGGTCGGCGACAACATTGGAGCTCCCGATCAGCCTCTGGGGCGTCCAACCGGACAGGTTGGGATCGGAAGCTCGGGCGTCTTCGATTCCCTGCAGCGCGACGGCCGTCGAAGAGGCAATCGACGCCTGCGTCGCATTGAACCTGGCAGGGTCGGACTTGCTCGGCGTCGAGCCTGTGGAGGCCGCGAGGATGCTCTGACTGTTCACGACGATGTCAGCGCCCGCGCGGTAGAGGGCGTGCTGGTGCTTGGAGTAGAGGAGGCCGGCACCAAGGCCGAGCACTCCCACGAGCAGCACGATCCAGCCTCGACGCTTGAGCACTCGACCGTAGTAGCGCGCAGAGCGCCCACCAAACGGTGCATCGTTCACAGCATTCCCCTTGTCCGTTGTAAAACTGGAGATGATCAAAACCACGGATAGCCGCCATTCAGGGATACCAGCCCCCTGAGGGGGCGTCAACCCCCGGGCAGCCGTTCGGGCGACATCCTCTAACCGCCCTCACAGAATGGTAGCGCGATCTCCGCGGCGATCAACCGCCGCGAACGCGGCGGCGCGGTAGCACTAGTGCTTCTTGTGCTTTTTCGGGTGGTGGACGGGGCGGGGGGCGAATGGAGGCTTGGTGCACCGCGTCGACGTTTGAGGATTGAACAGCGCCCAGGGCACAACCCGCACGACACGGCAGTCGAGCGTCGTCCCCAGCTTGCGCCCGCAGATCCAGTGGCCGCTGTGGCCCGGCGTCGCCGACGGGAGCTCGACGCACCGAAACGGCTCGGCGGGGCTGTGCAGTTGCAGCGCGACATCGGTGGCCACGCCGTGTGCGTTGACGGTGGGGAGCATCGGCTTGAGCGCCGTGATGTTGTCGCACCGCTGCCGACCGGACTTGACCGAGACCGAGCCGAGCACCGACACCGACGCACCGACGCACCCGGACTCGGCGTGGTAGACGACCCCGCACACCCAGGTGGAGGCATCGGTCTGCAGCGAGACGCAGCGCACATCGGTCGATCCTGGATTGGCCGCGGCGATGTGGCGCTGCACGGTCGCGGCGTCCGCCCGCGCGTGGATCCGGGCGAACCAGTAGCCGCCGGCGGCGACCACGATCGCCACCGAGACCAGGATCGGCACCACCCATTTGTTGCGAGGAGCCTTCACCCCCCCACCATACGCGCCCGTGCCGACGTCGGGAAGCCACCCGACCCAACCACCTCACACGAACGCGTCCACCACCAGCGTCAGGATGTACACCACCCCGAACCAGATCAGCGCCGCTGCGCCGACCGCGAGCGCCACATGACTCTGCGCCCACTGCAGCACCGTCACCTGCTCTGGGTACTCCCACGGATCGTCGCCGTTGAGCATCCTGCGCATCATCTCGAGACCCCTTCCATTCACAACCGAGACGCGGATACGGACCGAAGCATCGCGCCGTTGCGGCCGCACCGCCTCACCCGAGCGGGGGAACTTGGCAATCCGCGCCGGTAACCGGTCGCCTTCCGAACGGAATCCTTACAGGATGCCCATTGCTTGATGCGGGTGCGTTGCCGATAGTCACTCCATCGCCGGTCTGAGACGAACACTCGCCCTCACTGGTCTTCTTCTCATCTCGCTCGGAGTTTGGGCCGGCACAGCCTCCGCCAGCCAGATGATCACGGCGGGCTCCACCGACCCCACCCTGATCGTCAACCGCTACGGACTGGCGCGGGTCTCCTACACCGATCGCTACGGGCATCGGCACCATGTGCTGGCCTGGGGCGCGATCAACGCGCGCACTCCCAGCCAGTCGGTCGGCCAGTACGCGTTCAAGCTCGACTACTCGGGCGGCTACGGATCGTTCGGCACCGGCTACTGGGCCAGGATGCACAACGCTTGCACCCGCTACACCGGCCCGCCGCTGTCACACCTGGTGTTCGCGTGCACCGGCTCCGACGGGTCGTACTGGGCAATCCAGACCTGGCGCCGCGAGCTTCGCGACGGCGGCTGGACGGGCACCTGGCGTCAGCAGGCCAAGGAGCTTCACCTCTCGCACTGGCGCGGCCCACTGCCTCACCTGTTCGGCGACACCCGCTGGCTCAACTCGGGCAAGTACGACGAGGTGTTCGGCTACCTGAGCTACGGCGGCTCGGGCGTGTACGGGTTCTCGTCGACCCCGGGCGGCAGCCCGCTCGACACCTATGGGCGCAACGTGTACATCGACACGCTGAACCCGCGCTGGGGGCACCCCGGCTGGTACCGCTTCAACTCCGGGCTCACCCACCGCAGCGCTGGCAACTTCTGCCTCGGCATGTACGCCCTGTACGGGCGCACCTACAGCGCCAACGGCGACGCCTACCGGCTGACCGTGATGGGCCCCGGGGTGACGCCGATCGTGCAGTGGGAAGGCCCCTCGCCCGGCGCCTACAGCGCCACCACCGAGCAGGCCAAGTTCAGAGAGCTGACCTCCTTCACGCCGCTCGGCGATCCCTGCCGCACCGCCTGAGCTCAGACGACGGCACGCTCCGAGACCAGCCTCTCCAGCGCCTCCACCCAGGCCGTATAGTAGGCGCCGGCCGGAGTCTCGTCCGGGTCGTAGCCGTGGCGGGCGATCGCCGCCGCCAGCGCGTCGCGCCATTCCTGCGCCCCCACCCCCAGCTCGCGGAGCGCGACCACGCCCATGCCCAGGGCACGCGCCTGCCACGGCTCCTCGAACACCGGCTCGCCGTTGGAGCGCGGGATCGCCGCCGCCAGTTCGGCCGGCAGTGGCTCGCTCATGCCCGGACGCCGGCCGGCGCCAGCGGGTCACCGGTGCCGATCATCGAGTCGCGCGTGACCAGCGCCGCCAGCTCGTCCTCGCCCATGCCCTCGGTTCCCGGTGGGCGCAGCGGCAGCACCAGGTAGCGGATCTCGGCGGTCGAGTCCCACACCCGGATCTCGACCTCGTCCGGCACCCGCACCCCGAACTCGCACAGCACCGCTCGCGGCTCCGCGACGACCCGCGAGCGATAGGGCGCGCTCTTGTACCAGCTCGGCGGCAGCCCCAGCACCGGCCACGGGTAGCACGAGCAGAGCGTGCACACGATCACGTTTCGGACATCTGGCGTGTTCTCGCAGACGACCATCGTGTGACCCTCCTCGCCGCCGAAGCCGAGCTCGGCGATCGCGGTGGCACCGTCGTCCAGCAGGCGGGCGCGATACTCCGGATCGACCCACGCGCGGGCGATCACGCGAGCGCCGTTCTGAGGGCCGACGTCGGTGGCGTAGTGGTCGATCACCGCGTCGATGGCATCGGTCGATGCGAGGCCTCTTGAGACCAGGAGCGCCTCCAGTGCCCGTGTGCGAAGCTCGATCTCCGACTCCGGCCGCGGGCTGTGGAACCCACCCTCGCCGTGGCTGTGGTCGTGATCATGGTCGTGGTCGTGCATCAGGCATCGGCCTCCAGATAGGACTCCCACAGGTCGGCAAGGATCGTGAACGGCGGTTCTTCCTGCGCTCCGAAGACATCGGTCGAGGAAAAGCGCACCGCGTACACCGGTTCCGCGGCATGGCCATCTGATCCGGGCGGCGGATCCTCGCACTGGACACGCTCGATCACCCCTGGAACGCCGCGCAGGTAGCGCGGGGCGTGGTTCTCGTCCCGTGGCCACATCCGGCGCACCCGCACCGGGTCACCGACCGCGAACCGCGCGGTGGCCGGCAGCGGCCGCACCAGCCGCTCGTCGAACGCCGCGACCGTGCGCTGCGTCAGGGCGGAGTCCGAGGACGCGGGCACGGCCTCCCCGGCCCGCAGCCGCTGCACCCACGCGTCCACCTCTGCCGAGGTGATCGTGCCGGAGGCGACCATCAATTGCTCGATCGCGTGCAGCCAGCGGCCGTAGTACGGAGTCGTCAGGTACACGGCGGGATGCATGGCGTACATGGTTTCGCGCAGACCGCCGCCCGAGGCGAGACCTTCGCACATCGCGATCATCGAGATACCGAACGCGCGCTCCTCCCAGCGGGCGTGGAAGACCGCGTCGTCGGCCGCGTCCACCGCCCCGAAGGTCGCCATCCCGCCCATGTCGTACGCGCCGTCCATGCGCGCACGATACCGCGACCTACCTGCGCGTCGCCCAGACCTTCGCCGGGTCGGGCTGGCCGGACGCGTTGACCGGCAGGAAGTCGAACCCGTCTGGCGTGTTGAGGTAGCCGGGGCCACGGCCGGCCGCGCCCAGGTGCCCGTACTGCCAGACGATGCGGTTGGTGCGCGGGTTGATGATCACGATCCGGTGGTTGTAATCGTCGCTCACGATCACCATCCCGTTGGGCAGCATGGCGGCCAGGCTGGGGTGGTCGAGCCGGCCCGGCCCCGAGGCCGGGCGGTAGGTCCACATCGCCTTGCCGGTGTGGCGGTTGAGGATGACGACGCCGCCGGGGCTCGCGTAGTCGGCCAGAATGATGTTGCCGTTGACCGTCAACTGCGGGTCGGACGGGTAGCTCACCGGCGCGCGGTACACCCGCACCAGGTGCCCGGTGAGGGTGAACTCGTCGATGTACGACCCGTTGATCTCGCTGACCAGGATGTGCCCGTTGCGCAGCGGGGTGTCGCCGTTGATCGCGCCCAGACTGTAGGGCGGGTTGTGCACGCAGGTGCCGGCGTGGCCGATCGAGCGCAGGATCCGGTGGCCCTTGATCTCGAGCACCCGACAGTTGTAGGCGTCCGCGACGATCACCACCCCGCCGGGCAGCGCGTAGGCGTCGTCGGGCGTGTTCAGGTACCCGGGCGAGGCGCCCTTGACGCCCGGGTGGCCGTAGCGCCAGACCAGCTGCCCCTGCGGGAAGGTGACCTGGATGATGTCGTGGTTCTCCTCCTCGTTGGAGATGATGCGCTTGCCGTCGGGGGTGAAGAAGGTGTCGTCGTCGAAGTGCAGGGTCAGCCCCGACCCCAGCTTCGGGAACCGCCAGATGACCTTCTTCTGCGGGTTGACGACGAGCATCCGGTTGTTGCCGCGGTCGGCGATCAGCAGGTCGCCCGGCAGCGGCCCGTGGAAGTTCACGGATGCGGTCGGAGGTTTGGGGCCCGTTCGCGGCGGGGCACCAAAACCGAGCCGCCACACGTCGGCCACCGGCGCCGAGCCGTCGAAGCCCCCCACCACGACCAGCCCGGAGGGGGTCGTGGCCACCCCGGCGTCGGACACCGCATGAGCCAGGGTGAGGGCCGGGCGGACGCCGCCGGTGGCGTCGATCGCGAGCACTCGCGCCGAGGTCGAGCCCGATCCCGTAATGCCACCGACCACGTACATGGTGCTGCCGATCACCCCGGCGCCGGCGTGCATCAGCGGCTCGGGAAGGCTGCCGATCCGACGCACCGCCCCGCTGGCCGGGTCGAACTCGAGCACCGCAGCGGTGGGCCCGGACGTCGTCCGCCCACCGGCGATGATCACCCGCCCGCCGAGCGTCGCCACGGCTGCGTAGCGAAGCCCGGTAGGCAGCGTGCCCGCCGGCGTTGCCGAGCCGCCGCCGTGATAGGCGTAGATCCGGTTGGAGAAGGTCTGTCCGGTGAAGCCGCCGACCACGTAGCTGGTCGAGCCGACGGTGGCGATCGCCAGGTCGGAGAGCGGCGTCGGCAGCGATCCGACGAGCCGCGTGACCCCGCCGGCCGGGTCGTAGCGGCCGATTCCGGAGTAGCTGACCGACTGCCCACCGCCGAGCACGTAGAGTCGCCCGCCGATGGTCGCGGCGGCCGCGTCGTGCACCGGAGTCGGGAGTCCGTGCAGCGATCTCAGACCGCTGGCGCCAATCGCGGTCACCGAACTGGACGAGGTCTGAGCGGCGGTGAGGCCGCCGAACGCATAGACGACCCCGCCGATTTCGGCGACGGCCGGATCCTGCAACGGCTGCGGCAGCGACCCAAGATGTTGTGAGACCAGCCGCGGCCTCGGGTCTGAGGTCGACGACACGCCGCCGAGCGGCGACGAGGTACCGGACCCGTGGCTGCTGGAGGGCAGCAGCGACGGGCCGTGACCGCCACCGGCGTTCACGATCCAGGCCACGGCGATAGCCACCAGCGATCCCGCGACGAGTCGGCGGACGAGGATGCGCTGACGGGTCGCGCGGACTCTTCGTTGGGTGCCTCTGGAGGCGATGGGCGAATGCTACCGATCGAGGATTACGGAGCCCTCATCGAAGGCCGAACGCGTGCAGCATGTCCGGGGCGCTGGCGCCCGCGCCGAGCGGCGCGACGCCGGTGAGCTCGGCGGTCGCGCGCATGAGCGAGTAGTGGTCAAGCGGGAAGCGCACCCGGGTTCCGGTCGGCACGTAGCGGCTGACGACGATCAGCGGCACGTGGCAGCTTTGGTCGGTGGGGTTGGCGGCGCAGTTTTCGCCCTTACCGATGTGGCCACCGGTGCCTTCGTCGACGGTGATGAGGATCGCGGTCGCCTGGTTGCGGTAGGCCGGGCTCTGAGCGATCGTGTTCACCCACCACGACACCCACGAGTCGCCGGTCTTGAGCGGGCAGTCGTGCATGTCGTGGCAGCGGTCGGGGGCGATGAAGACGTAGCGTGCGAGCGTGCCACTGGCGAGGGCGGACGCGAGTGCGCCATGCCGGGGTGTGCCGAGCGGTTGGTCGTTGGGTCCGCAGGTGGCGGCGAGGTTGCGGTAGAAGATCGGTGGGTTGTGATGGGCGGTGTAGTAGACGCCGAGGCTGTCGGTCGATTGACACGGTGTTGGCATCGATTCGGCGTAGGTGGCCCACGACCCCCCGGCTGCGGCGATCTCGGAGAAGATGCTGGGCGCTGCGACGCTGCATTGGCAGTCGGTGGTGAATCCGAACGTGAACCCGCCGGTGACGGCGAGGTAGTTGGGCAGCGACGGATGGGTGATCGACCGGTAGTCGGTGGCCAAGCCGCAGCGGTTGGCCAGCTGGTTGAGGTAGGGCGTGTCGTGGGCGGTGCCGCGGCCGACGAGCTGGCTGTAGCTGTGATTCTCCAGCATGATCACGATCACGTGGTCGAAGGTGGCCGGCGGGGACGTGGACCTGCCGCAGATGCCGGCCGGTGGCGGGCCTTCGGTTGGCAGTGGGGTGTGCTCGACCGCCGTCGACGACGAGCCGCAGGCGGCGGCGAAGAGCCCCAGCATCGCGGCCAGGATCAGCGGGTAGGCGCTTCGGCGGAGGGTGTAGCCCACCCCGAGACTGTTGCGGGTCAAGATTGGATGAGACTTGCGCGTGCGCTGCGTGTCACCGGGCGGCGACAGTCGGCACCGTGACCGGCGAGGGTTTTGGCCGGACTCGACGGCGGGGCATGCGATCGGGGGTCGCCTCGTATTGGGCGATGCGGCGGTACAGCAGGGCGGCTCCAGTCGTCGGTCGCGCCGCGCGCCCAGCCGGAAGAACGCAGGGGACGACCGACGCTACCAGCGTCAGCTGCAACAGTCGCCACCAGGCGACCGACCGTGTCGCGACGATCGCGTGCGTTGTGGACCCGAAAAGCGCCGGTTGGCAGCTCTCGTTGAAGCCCAGGAAGTGCTGGATCTGGGCGAACTGGAGGTGGACGTGCGAGCAGCCGAAGGTCACGATGCAGAACCAGTAGAAGGCGATCCCGTTGACAACCGCACGGGTCGGCAGGCGCCGTTCGGGGGACCCGGTAATGATGACTCCGCATTGCAATTCGTTTTCGATTCGCCTACGATGGGGTGGGCGATGGCGATTCCTCAGCGCACCTACAGCTTTCGGGCGCCTCCCGACCTCGGTGCGAGGATCGCGGCGGCGCTCGCCGAGCTCCGCGCCGCACCGGGCTCGGGCGTTGGGCCGCTCACGGACGCGGTCACGCCGACGTTCGAGCTGCACATCCACCGTGCGCTCGCCGGGCAGCCCGAGCTCATCCTCGATCAGTCGGCGTTCATCAGAGCCGCTGTGGAGGGGCTCACCGGTGCCGTTGAGAGTGCCGCAGCCGAGGCCTCCGACGAGCAGGAGTATCAGGCGTGGGTGGCTGACGACGAGGACGGCGAGGCCACTCGACGCGCCGCGCTCGAACGCGAGGCGCGCCGCTGGGCAAACCCGTGAACTACCACCGCGGGGCGGTGTGGTACGTGGACATGCCGGGCATCGGCGACAAGCCGGTGATCATCGTGTCCGCCGACCCCGTGTCCCGCGCCCTGCAGCCGATCGTGGCGCGGCTCACGTCGGTCGACCGCGAGCGGCAGATCCCCACCGCGATTCCGATTCCCGCCGGCCACATCGCCGGACTCGATGTGCCGACGTGGGTGATCTGCCACGACCTGTTCACCCTCCAGAAGCCGTATCGCCGGCACCTGGGAACGGTGGCGCCCGCGATCATGGTTCGGATCGAGGCCGGCCTGCGCGCGGCGCTCGGACTGAGCCGCTGATCAGGTCGTGATCAGCGCCACGCCGGCATCGACGTCCCCCACCCGGCCGATCACATCCAGCACGCTCTCACGCGAGCAGTGGCGGACATCGTCATACAGGTTGGCAGCACGCAGATTGCGCGCGCTCCGCGAGGCCGACAGTCCCTCGATCGCGCTCGGAAACCCGAGGGCGATCGTCTCGGCGGCATACGCGGCGTCGGTGCGCTCCCACTCCGAGAGCCAGACCGCCAGCTCGGTCACGAACCGCCCGGCGGTGTAGGCGTCATCCATGGTGAAGTCGCCTTTGACGCCTGCGCACTGCACCAGCACGTCACCCGCCGCCTCGCGGGCCACGCGGGCGGCGGCGGCCGCACAGGCGGTGAGGTTGGCCAGGCATCCGATCACGACCGCATCGGAGTGCTGGGCGGCGGTCACGATGGCGCGGGTGCCGTTGGTCGTGGTCAGCACCAGCGTGGAGCCGAGCGGCTGGGCGTCCGTGAACTCGCGGGGCGAGTTGCCGAGGTCGAAGCCCTCCGGCTTGACGCACTGCCGCTCGCCCGCGAGCACCGTGCCGTCACCCAGGCGCGCGGCGAGATTGCGGGCCTGCTCGAGCTCGCCGCAGGCCAGCACCCGGTCGTAGCCCTGGGCAAGGGCGGTGGTGATGGTGGTCGTCGCCCGCAGCACGTCGATCACGATCGCCACGGACGCGTGGGCCGGGTCGGCGGGGGTGAAGGCGACGTCGATCCTCATTCCGCATCCTCCGCGTCGATCACGGCCTGGGCAGCGGCCAGGCGCGCGGTCGGCACGCGGTTGGGCGAACAGGAGACGTAGTCGAGCCCGACCGAGTGGAAGAAGTCGATCGAGCGCGGGTCGCCGCCGTGCTCGCCACACACCCCGAGGCTGATCTTGGCGTGCGCCGCTCGCGCCTGACGCACGCCGATCGAGATCAGCCGCCCGACACCGGTGCGGTCGAGCGTCTCGAACGGGCTGGCCGGCAGCAGACGCGTCTCCAGGTAGTGCGGCAGGAAGCCGTTCTCGGCGTCGTCGCGGCTGAAGGCGAGCGTCATCTGCGTGAGGTCGTTGGTGCCAAACGAGCAGAAGTCGGCAGCCGTGGCGATCTCGTCGGCGGTCAGCGCCGCGCGGGGTACCTCGATCATGGTGCCGATGCGGATGCCGAGATCGGCGCCGCCCTCCTCCTTGATCACGCGCTCGGTCATGTCGCGCAGGCGTCGCAGCTCGTCGGCGAACCCGACCAGCGGGTGCATGATCTCGACCCCGGTGTGGCCAGTCGCCCGCGCGGCGCGCACGACCGCGCGCACCTGCATCTCGTAGATCTCCGGGTGCATCAGCCCCAGCCGGCAGCCACGGGTGCCCAGCATGGGGTTCACCTCATGGAGCTCGGCGACGTCGGGAACGAACTCGTGCAGGGGCGGGTCGAGCAGCCGGATCGTCACCGGCAGCCCCTGCATCGCGGTCAGGATGCCCTCGATGTCGGCCTGGTGGGGCGGCAGCAGCTCGTCCAGGGCCGCCTGCCGATCCTCCAGCGTGCGGGCCATGATCATGCGCCGCATCACGGGCAGCCAGCGCTCGCTAAAGAACATGTGCTCGGTGCGGCAGAGCCCGATCCCCTCCGCCCCCAGCTCACGCGCGTGGGTGGCATCCGCCGGCGTGTCGGCGTTGGCGCGCACTCCCAGTCGGCGGACGTCGTCCGCCCAGCCGGTGACGGTACGCAGCTCCTCCAGGGTGTCGGGCGGCGGAGGCACCAGCTCGGCCGCGCCGAGGATCACCCGGCCCTGGTCGTCGTCCACGCTGACCGTGATCACGGCGCCCTCCTGCACCTCGTGGCCACCCGCGCGGAAACTTCGGTTCTGCTCGTCCACCTGGATCGCCTCGGCGCCGACCACGCACGGGGTGCCCCAGCCGCGGACGACCACGGCGGCGTGGGACGTCATGCCGCCGCGAGCGGTGACGACGCCGGCGGAGCGGGCCATCCCCGGCACGTCCTCGGCCGAGGTCTCGGCGCGCACCAGGATCACGACGTCGCCGGCGTCGGCGCGCTCGACGGCCCGCGCGGCGTCGAATACGACGATGCCCACCGCGGCGCCGGCACAGGCCGGAAGCCCGGTGGCGATCACCGGGTGCTCGTCGCGCGGGCTGACGGTCGGGCGCAGCACGTGCTCGAGCTGGTGGGCGTCCACCCGCATCAGCGCCCGGCGGCGGTCGATCACGTCCTCGCGGACGAGGTCGACGGCGATCCGCAGGGCCGCCCGCGGCTCGCGCTTGCCGCTTCGTGTCTGGAGCATGTACAGCTTGCCGCGTTCGACCGTGAACTCCACGTCCTGCATGTCGCCGTAGTGGCGCTCGAGCCGCGCCATCACCTCCAGCAGCTCGGCGTACGCCTGCGGATGCTGGTCGCGCAGGGCGTACAGCGGCGGCGCGGTGCGCACGCCGGCCACCACGTCCTCGCCCTGGGCGTTGGCCAGGAACTCCCCGTACGGCTCGGCGGCACCGGTCGACGGGTTGCGGGTGAAGGCGACACCGGTGCCGGACTCGGGGCCGACGTTGCCGAACACCATCTGCTGGACGTTGACGGCTGTGCCCATGTCGTCGGAGAGGTGCTCGCGACGGCGGTAGGCGACCGCGCGCGGTGTGTTCCAGGAGCGGAACACGGCCTCGATCGACCGTTCGAGCTGGTCGCGAGGGCGTTGCGGGAAGTCCTCCCCGGTTTCGCGCCGGTAGGCGTCACGAAAGCGGCCGACGAGCTCGCTCAGCGCGGCGGCGTCGAGGTCGACATCGGTGGCTGCTTTGCGGGCGAGTTTGGCACGGGTCAGCAGGTCCTCGAAGACGCTGCCGTGGACACCCATGACGACGTTTCCGAACATCTGGATCAGGCGCCGGTAGGAGTCGAGGGCGAACCGCTCGTCGCCGGTCGCGGTGGCCAGGCGTGCGACCGACTCGTCGTTGAGGCCGAGGTTGAGGATCGTGTCCATCATGCCGGGCATGGACACCGCCGCTCCCGAGCGGACAGACACAAGGAGCGGCTCCTCACCCTCGCCGAAGCGCTTGCCGATCTGCCGCTCGAGCGCTTCGACGGCGGCGCCGAGCTGCTCACGGAGGTCGTCCGGCCAGCTTCCCCCGGCCCGCAGGTACTCGAGGCACGCGGCGGTGGTGATCGTGAACCCGCCCGGCACCGGCAGACCGATGGCCGTCATCTCGGCGAGATTCGCACCCTTGCCGCCGAGCAGCGCACGCATGCTGCGATCGCCGCGGGCAAACTCGTAGACGTACTCGGGCATGCGCGGGCACTCTACCCAGCCCACCCCACAGGCGCCGCAGCCGCCCCACCCATCCGGGTGGCCACCCGACCCACCCCGGGGTCAGACCCCGAACGGTCCGCGTGACGGTCGTGTGACGGAGTCGTGAGCGGTCGGGGCGAGGCAGGACACGGAGGTACACGCCACCACCGCGCCCGCCCAGACGCCCCACCCGTTCGGGTGGCCACCCGCACCCCACCCCGGGGTCAGACCCCGTACGGACCGCGTGACAGTTGCGCGACGGAGTCGTGAGGTCAGGCGTGGGCGCCGTCGAAGGCGGCGCGGCGGCGTTCGGTGACCAGTTCCGCCGCCCGTGCCGCGGCTTCCTCGATGGCGAGACCCGATACGTCGATGACCGGACAGCCAAGCCGCTTGTGCAGCGTCGAGGCGAGGTCGAGCTCCTCGTAGATCTCGCTCAGGTCGGCATACCGGGCATTGGCTCCGGCAGCCAGCGCGCGCACCCGACGGCGACGGATCTCCACCAGCCGCTCGGCGTCGATCGTGAGCCCGACCACCTTCCACGGATCGACGCTGAAGAGCGCCGGCGGGGGATCTATCCCGCGCACGATCGGGATGTTCGCAGCCATGTGGCCGAGGTACCCGAGGTGCATCGAGGTCGGCGTCTTCGACGTGCGGGAGACGCCCACCAGCACGATGTCGGCATGCGCGAGATCGTCGGCGCCACGGCCGTCGTCGTGCTTGACGGCGAACTCGATCGCAGCGATCCGCCGGAAGTAGTGGGCATCGAGCGGCGCCGTGCGGCCCGGCAGCATGCTCGCCTGGATGCCCGACGCCGACGCGATCGCGCCCAACGCCGGACTGAGCACGTCGAGCACCACCAGCCGGCGCGCCTGAGCGAGCTCGAGCATCGCCTCGCGCAGGTCGGCATCGACCACGCTGTAGAACACCGCCGCCGGTCTCCCGGCCACCTCCTCCAGGGCCCGCTCGAGCTGCTCGCGGCTCTGCACCCGGGCATGCCGGATCATCTCGATCTCGATGTCCTCGAACTGGTGCGTCGCCGCCCGCGCGACCCGAGCCGCGGTATCGCCGGTCGAGTCAGAGACGATATGGATCTCGAGCTTCTCGGCCATCGGGATGAGTCTATCCGGGGAGCTGGTCAAAATCGCCCAGCGTGCGCAGGGCCTCGGCGACGTTGCCGACGAGCTGGAGTCGATTGGCGCGCACCGCCGGGTCGGGATCCATCACCAGCACCTCGTCGAAGTACTTCGCCAGCGGCTCGGCGAGGTCTGCGGCTCGCTCCAGTCGCTCGGCCACGGGCAGGGTGACGTCGGTGATCCGGCCTTGGAGTCCCTCGTAGGCGGCGTACAGGTCGTGCTCCGCGGGCGGCCCGATCAACTCGACTCGCAGATGGCCGATCTGCTCATCGCCGAGGATGCGGATGCACCGCCGGTACGCATCGCGCAGCACGTCCCGACGCGACCCGGCCGCAGCGTTGAGCGCCCGTGCGAGCCCCGCCACCCGCACCGGCTCGGGCTCGATCGCCGCGCCGCGGGCGGCGCGCACCTCCTCGACGGTCACGCCCTCGCCGGTCAGCACCGCCTCGACGCGATCGAGCACGAAGTCCACCGCCGCCCGCTCCCCCACCAGCGCGGGCAGGTCGATCAGCCAGCCGCGCGCAAGCGCGATCGCGACCACCCCTGCGGCCGCTCTGCGAAGGCCGTACGGGTCGCGGCTGCCGGTGGGCTCGAGGCCGAGCCCAACCGCCACCGCCAGCGTGTCCGCCTTGTCGGCGACGGCCAGAATCGCGCCGGCCTCGCCCATCGGCAGGTCGCCGCCGGCGCCGTACGGCAGGTGGTGCTCGGCGATCGCCGACGCCACCGCGTCGCTCTCGCCGGCCGCCCGCGCATACACCGAGCCCGCGTAGCCCTCCAGCTCGGCAAACTCGCCTACCAGGCTCGACACCAGGTCGGCCTTGGCCAGCTCGGCCGCCCGCACCACGGCCTCCCGGGTCTCGGGCCCGGCACCCACGCGGCCGGCAAGCCCACCGGCCAGCTCACTCACCCGCGCCGTCTTCTGGGCGATCGATCCGCTGCCCTCGAGGAAGCTCACCCGGTCGAGCTCGGCTGCCATCGCCTCGATGCCCCGCCCGAGATCGTTCCGATATGCGAACTCTGCGTCGGCCAGCCGCCCCACCAACACCTCCCGGTTGCCGCGCGCGACCACCTCCGGATCGCCGCCGTTGGAGACCAGCAGGAACCGGGGCTCCAACTCGCCGTCGGCCGTCAACGGGAAGTAGCGCTGGTGCGACTGCATGGCGGTCACCACCACCCGGTCGGGCAGCTCGAGGAACCGCCGGTCGAAGCTGCCCTCGAGCACGCCCGGCCACTCCACGAGGTGCACCACCTCGTCCAGCTTGCGGCCGGGGTCGATCCACTCGCCGCCGGCATCGAGCCCCTGCACGATCAGGTCCCTCCGCTCCTCCGCGTCGGCCACCACCCGCACGCCACGCAGGTCCTCAAGATAGGTGGCAGCGGAGCGCACGTCGACATCGCCGCCCGCGAACCGGTGGCCACGCGAGCGCTCGCCGGATCGCAGCCCGAAGAGCTCCATCTCGACCACCCGCTCGTCCAGCTTGACCACCAGCCAGCGCATCGGACGCGAGAAGCGGCCACCCTCCCAGCGCATCGACTTCGAGAAGTGGATACCAGCCGCAAGCTGGGTCACAACCTCCGGCACCAGCGCCACCGCAGGGGTCGCGGCCACATCGGAGATCGCCCACAGCAGCCCGTGGCGTTCAACCAGGTCGACCGGGTCGAGCCCCTGCTTGCGGGCGAACCCGGCCACAGCCTGAGCCGGCGCGTCGGCGCGCGGCCCGCGTACCTCGCTGCGGACCTCCGGACCCTCGGCAGGCAGGCCGGTGGCGATCACCGCGAGCCGGCGGGGGGCGACGTGGCTTCGAATCCCCGACGCCGCGATCCCAGCCTGCTTCAGTGCCGCGCCCAGCAGGCTGTCGAGCTGGCGCGCCGCCTCCCGGCAGGCCACCGCCGGCAACTCCTCGCACCCAAACTCAACTAGGAGGTCGGCCATGCGGTGAGGTTGTGGGGGGTGCGCTGCCCGCTATCGGAGCCGGATCGGTGGTCGCGGTCACCACCGCAAGCTATCAGCCTGCGCGGTGCGAAGGGTGATAGGGCGGCGCCTGACGGACTCGACTCCGCGGGTGAGCGGCTTGCCTCGAGGCGTCGAGAACTGGTAACCTCGCGCCCCGATGTCCAGTTCGGCGCGGCACCATATCTTTTCCGAATACCTGCAGTACCTTGGCCAGAAGGGGGTCGCCGACTCGACCCTGGCCAGGAACCAGCAGTTCCTTACGCGGTGGGAGCGCTGGTTGGATTCGGAAGGGGTCGATCCGGCCGCGGTGCCAGCTGCCAGGGCGCACGAGTACTTCGGGGACGTGCTGCGACAGTCCCCCAACGGGCGAACTCGCGGTGATGGGACCGCTTTGGCGCGCTCGACTCGCCGACAACACCTGGTTTCGGTCAAGGCTGCGTATAGCTATGCGCTTGATGTCGACCTCATCGAGGGTAAGAATCCGTGCCGAAGGATCTCGATTCCAGCCACCGCGCTGCACGAACGGCATTTCTTGAGCCCGAGCGACATACGAGCGGCACTTGCGGCTTGCCGGTCACGTCGCGAACTGCTTCTAGTCTCGACGTTCTCGTTGACCGGTCTGAGGCTCCACGAGGTCGCATCACTCCGCTGGACGCCCGCCATGATCCGAAACCGACACGGCGAGACGGTCGAGGGATCGTGGATTGACGTCGGTTCGCGTCGCATCCGGGTGCTCGGCAAGGGCGAGAAGCCACGCGTTGTCCCGATCCACTCCTGGCTCCTCCCCAAACTGCGTGGCGCCGCGGCGCGCGCCCAGGGTGACCATCTCTTTGCCAGTAACCGCGGCGGCGGGCTCACCGCGTGGAGCGTGAGCTACAACCTCGCCCAAATCCTCGACCGAGCCGCAGTCAAACGGGTCGGAGCCCGTGCTCACGCATTTCGGCGGGCGTTTAACGATTCGCTTCGAGTAATCGGCCGCGGGTACGATCTCGAACGCCGAGCCGTGATGGGGCATTCCGGTTCCGCAGATATCAACCTTTCGTTGTACGCGAGACCAAGCTTCGACCGGCTCGCGGAGCTGGTCGAGCTCGCCTACGCGGATGACCCGCTGTTCTGATTCGTGCCGCACGTGACCGGCCGCCGCGGTGACGCCCATGATCTACCCGGACGCGATCACGCGGCGTTCGTCCTGGAGACGGCGTAGTTCTGCAAGCGCCCGGAACAGCAGGCGCTGGAGGTGCGCCTCGTGGCGGCCGAGCTTGCCAAACACGTCGAAGGTGCGCAGAGCATCGATCCGAAATGCACGCCCGTACGCGGTTGGCGGATCGCTAATCGAGACATCCTCCGGCTCGTCAGGGGCTTCACCTGCTGGAACCAGCCGCCCACCGTTCACCCCAACAAGCTCGGGTGGTTCCTCAACCATTTCCGTCAGGTCACCGTTTTCGTCTTTGGCGAAGTAGTAGTGCATCGTTACGGAACCCACCGAGGGTGAGCCTTCGGGAGTGTTGAGTGCGGTCTCGGCTTGCTCGACGCCGGTGCCGAGAAGGCCAGCTTCGATCTGGCGCGCGCGACGAAGACGCCAACATGCGTGCAGAACGGTGTCGACGAGTTCGTGCTCCAGCGGGCCGATCGGTGCAAGCTCCGACAGCAACGAGTCACGGAACTCCGCGAACTCTGCCGGGTCCTCGCCCGGAACCAGCGGATCCTTGGAAAGCAAGCCATGCTTGAGGCTGTTTCGACTGGCGATCGTTTTCCCAGCCTCGGTCCGTGGCTACGTCGACTTGGACGCGTTTGACCGGTTCGCTTCGATTTGTCGCTCCGACGTGATGTTCACACCTCAAGCTCTCAGGAGACGGTGCCTTCGGCGAGCGGAAGTCGCCGCGCCGCCGAACCGTCGCCTAGTGGAATCCGAGATCGGGTGATCGGCGGCGCCGCACACCGCTTGTCTCAGTGATCTTCGGCACCCGCCGCTCCGAGCTTTACTCTGGTGCTAGCGTTTCGAGACCGCCCGGGCTCCGTCCGTCACCAAGTGAATCCGCGCCAAACACGCCGACGACGCCGGCGACGACTGCAGAGGAGTCTGGGGTGAGTCTCGTCCACTGCAGTTACCGCCACAAAGTCAGGTGCCCCAGCGCCGCGACAGTCTGAACACGGTCAACGTGTCGGATGCACCGGTTGTGAGGTGGATTGGCGTTGGAGATACTCAAAAGCGACGGACTCGGCGAGTCGCCGCATGCGCAGAACGTATCCGGCTCGGTCGGTGACGGCGATCGCTCGTCGTGCGTCGAGCAGATTAAAGGAGTGGGAGCATTTGAGGAGGTAGTCGTACGCTGCCAGTGGGACGTGTGCTTGGGCGAGTCGACGCGCCTCGGCCTCGAACTCGTCGAACAGGCGGGCGTGCATCGCGGTGTCAGCGAGGTCGTAGTTGTAGGTGGACATCTGGCGTTCGTTTTCCAGGAAGATGTCTCCCCAGCTTATGTTGTCTGTCCAGACAACGTCACGTACGTGGTTCTTGTCCTGAAGGTACATCGCCAAGCGTTCAAGGCCGTACGCCAGTTCGACCGAGACCGGGTCAAGCTCGATCCCGCCTGCCTGCTGGAAATAGGTGTATTGGGTTACTTCCATCCCGTCGATCCACACTTCCCAACCCAGGCCAGACGCCCCCAAGCTGGGGTTCTCCCAATTGTCCTCCACGAACCGCACGTCGTGGCGGGCCGTATCGATCCCGATTGATTCCAGCGAGCGAAGGTACAGATCCTGGGTGTCGGAGGGGCACGGTTTCAGGATCACCTGCAGTTGGTAGAACTGCTGCAATCGATACGGGCTTTCGCCGTAGCGGCCGTCGGTCGGGCGGATCGACGGCTCGACATACACCGTGCGCCACGGTTCTCGTCCTAAGACGCGAAGGAAGGTGGCAGGGTTAGAAGTGCCCGCCCCGACCTCGGTATGGTACGGATGGAGCACTACGCAGCCCAAGTCTTGCCAGTACGACTGCAGCGCGGCGATCATCTGTTGGAAGGTCAGCACGGCGACACGCTACCAGCGTCGCAACCGCGGAGCGCCTGGTGCCAGCGGTCATCGAATGCAAAACGAACCCAATCGCGGGCCCCACCCACCGATTCACTGCCAGCCAGAATCTCATGGTACTGGTAGAACTGCTGGAACCGGAACGGGTTCTCACCGTAGCGCCCGTCGTCGGGCCGGATCGACGGTTCGACGTAGCCGGTGCGCCAGGGCTTGGGCCCGAGCACGCGCAGGAAGGTCGCCGGATTCGACGTCCCGGCGCCGACCTCGGTGTGGTGCGGCTGCATGATCGTGCACCCCTGCTCCTCCCAGTAGGACTGCAGCGCCGAGATCATGCTCTGGAAGGTGGCGGGCACGGATCGCAAGCTATCAGTCCCGCGTGCCGCGGCGACGCGTCGGCTGGCGCCTGCTACGCGCCCAGCGTCCGCAGGCGAAAGCCCCCATGGTGCTCGTACGTTCGCTCGATCAATCGCCGCGCCGCGCGGGCATCTCCGGCCGCCACCGGAACCTCGCCCAGCGGTCGTGCGACGAGCGCCGCGACGGGTGCCGAACCTCCCGGGTCGAGGTATCCCGCGAGGAGCAGCAGCTTGAGCTGGAAGCCCAGTCCGACCGGATCGAGCGCCGGGTCTCCGTCCCCCTCGTAGCCGTCGAGGAGGTCGAGGAACCGCACGAGGCCCGCGAATACCTGCGACTGCGGTTCGGGCTCGACGTACAGCTTGAGCACCGCCTCCGCGCCGATGGTGGCCACCGCCAGCGCGTGCGGGCGCTCACGCAGGGCGGCATGCGGGCGGACGATGTCCGCGCCCGACACGGTGTGCAACTCGCCCCGCCCCTCGTGGAGCAGCAGCGCGGAGTGCGTGAGTGGTTCGAGCCGGGCACCGAACCGCGAGCCGGTCTTGCGCACGCCCTTGGCAATCGCATTCACGCGGCCGCGCTCCGAGGTGTAGAGGTGCAGGATGCGATCGGACTCGGCGAAGCGCAACGATCGCAGCACCACCGCCTCGGTCTTGTAGGTGCGAGGCACGCTCGGACCCTACCGCCGTGGAGCCCGTGTGCAGCTCGGGCAGAAGTGCGTCCCCCGCTGGGCGACGCGGATCTTGGCGATCGCCCGGCCGCACCGCGGACACGGCTCGCCGTCGCGGCCGTAGACGCTGAACCGCTCCTGCATGGAGCCGCGTTGGCCGTCGACCCCACGGTAGTCGCGGATCGACGCCCCCTGCGCCGCGATCCCCTGCTCGAGCACCCTGACCACCGAGCCGTGCAGCGCCGCGACCTGGCGGGCGGTCAGCGACCTGCCCTCGCGCAGCGGGTGGATGCGTGCCGCCCAGAGTGCTTCGTCGGCGTAGATGTTGCCCACGCCGGCCACGACCAACTGGTCGAGCAAGAGTGCCTTGATCGGCGCGCGCCGGCCGCGCAGGGCCGCCCGCAGCTGCGCCGCGGACCACTCGCCGCCGAGCGGCTCCGGTCCGGCGCGCTGGCGCAGGTGCTCGTCCAGGCCGCCGGACTCGATCAGCCGCATCGTGCCGAACCGCCGCTGGTCGGAGTAGAGCAGCGTCGAGCGGTCGTCCAGCTCGAACACCGCCCGCACGTGGCCAATTGTCACAGCGCCCGTGACGGTGCCTGGCACCGTCACTGGCGCTGTGACAGTTTGTGGGAGATGGTGGAACCATCCGGTCATGCGCAGGTGGACGACCAGCGTGCGGCCGGTGGCGAAGCCGATCAGCAGGTACTTGCCGCGACGGCCGACGCCGGCCACCCGCTCGCCGTCGAGCTCCAGGCCTACCGCCGTGGGATCCTCGGGAGCGGTGAGACGGCCGTCGTGAATCTGCGCGCGCTCGATCGTGCGGCCCAGCAGCCGCGGCTCGAGCCCGCGACGCACCGTCTCGACCTCCGGCAGCTCAGGCATGGCCGAGCACCTGCAGCACGACCGCCGGCCGCTCCACCGGCGCGTCGGTGATCTCGAAACAGGCGGCGACAGCGTCCGGCTCGGGCGGCCTGCGTCCGTGGATGGTGGCCAGCGGCATCCCACGCTCGACCGCGTCGCCCGCCTTGGCATGCACCACGATCCCGACCGCATGGTCGACCGCGTCCTCCTTGCGCGCGCGGCCGGCACCCAGCAGCATCGCCGCCTCGCCGATCCCGCGTGCATGGCAGCGACGCACGAACCCCGAGCGCGCGGCCGGCACCTCGACGATCAGCGGAGCCGCCGGCAGCGCGGCGTCGGGATCGCCGCCCTGCGCCCGGATCCACGCCCGGAACACCCCGAGCGCGGCACCCGACTCGAGCGCCCGGGTCACCACCGCCCGGTCGCCGACGAGAAGCTCGGCGGCCGCGGTGCACACCTCGACCAGATCGGCCGGACCATGCCCCTCGAGCGTCCGCACCGCCTCCCGCACCTCGAGTGCGTTGCCGACCGCCTGACCGAGCGGCTCGTGCATGGCCGTCAGCAGGCACGCCGTCGGCAGGCCCGCCAGCTCGCCCAGCCGCTGCATCGCCCGTGCGAGCTCGGTGGCAGTCGCGAGGTCGCGCATGAACGCGCCCTCGCCGACCTTCACGTCGAGCACGAGCCGCGACGCTCCGGCGGCCACCTTCTTGGACATGATGCTGGTCGCGATCAGCGGGATCGACGGCACGGTCGCGGTGGCGTCGCGAAGGGCGTACATGCGGCGGTCGGCCGGCACCAGTGCCGCGCTCTGGCCCGTCACCGCCACCCCCACCTCGCGCACCTGACTCACCAACTCGGCCGCCGTGAGGTCGATCCGGAACCCCGGGATCGACTCGAGCTTGTCGAGCGTCCCACCGGTGTGCCCCAGACCCCGGCCCGAGAGCTTGGCCACCGGGACGCCGCAGGCCGCGACCAGCGGAGCGACCACGAGCGTGGTCTTGTCCCCCACTCCGCCGGTGGAATGCTTGTCGGCCACCGGCCGGCCGACTCCGGAGAGGTCGAGCCGCTCGCCGGAGTCGACCATCGCCTCCAGCAGGGCCGCGGTCTCGGCGTCGCTCATGCCGCGCCAGACCACGGCCATCAGGAACGCGGCCAGTTGGTAGTCTGGGGTGGACGGATCGATCAGTGCCCGCAGTTCGGCCGCCGACAACTCGCCGCCGTCACGCTTGCGGGCGATCAGGTCGACCACGCGCGGTACCTCAGACAACCGGCGTTCCCGGCAGGCTCGCGTCCGATGTCCCGGTCAGCCAGTGCAGAACGGTCGCGCCCACATCGGCAAAGGTGTCGCCGTCGTGGCGGCCGCCCAACATGGGCGCGCCGACCACATGGGCGAGCAGCAGGCCGTGCTCACGCGAGTGGTCGGTGGACGGTGTGGTCGGGTCGCAGCCGTGATCCGAGGTGAGCACGAGCAGGTCGCCGTGCCGCAGCGCAGCCAGCAGATCCGGCAGCGACTCGTCGAACTCCTCCAGCGCGTCGGCAAACCCCCGCGGATCGTTGCGGTGCCCCCACAGCATGTCCGTCTCGACCAGGTTGGTGAACACGAAGCTGCGGTCGGGCAGGCGGCGCAGGAGCGCCTGTGTGCGGGCGACGCCCTCGCCGTTGGACGTCGTCGGTGACGAATCGTCGATCTCGCAGCCCGCGAAGATGTCGCCGATCTTGCCCACGGCGTGCACGCCGACACCCGACTCGCGCAGCCGCTGCAGATGGTTCGGCGACGGCGGGGCGAGCGAGAAGTCGTGGCGGCCGGATGTCCGCCGGTACGCGCCCGCAACGCCCTCGAACGGTCGTGCGATGACCCGCCCGACCGCGTGCTCGCCGACCAGCAGCTCACGAGCGACACGGCAGGCCGTATACAGCTCGTCCAACGGCGCCGTCTGCTCATGTGCGGCAATCTGAAACACGCTGTCGGCCGACGTGTACACGATCCAGGCACCGGTGCGCTGATGCTCCTCGCCCAGCCGCTGGATGATCTCGGTGCCCGACGCCGCCACGTTGCCCAGCACCCCACGACCGGTGCGCCGCGCGAACTCGTCCAGCAGCTCGCCCGGGAAGCCGTCCGGGTAGGTCGGAAAGCCGTGCTCGGTGACGATCCCCATCATCTCCCAGTGGCCGGTGGTGGTATCCATGCCGATCGACCGCTCGGCCAGGCGTCCGGTCACCGACGGTGCGTCGCGCCGCGGCGGACAGCCGCGGACGGGGATGATGTTGCCCAGCCCCAGCGCCTGCATCGACGGGACGTTCAGCCCGCCGACGGCCTCGGCGACGTGTCCGAGCGTGTTCGACCCGGCGGTGCCGAACTCGGCGGCATCCGGGAGGTCCCCGGCGCCGACGGCATCCAGCACGATCACACAGGCACGCGCCACACACTCACGTTAGATCATCGAGGCCGTCATCTCGTACTGCACGTGACGCTCTCGCACACCGCCCACCGCCTCCAGGAACTCCGCCGCCCCCGCCCAGTCGTCAGGGATCAGCGCGGGCACGCCGACCCGCGCGCCGGGCAGCCCGCGGAACAGCTCGGCACCCAGCCCCCTCCGCCGTCGGTCGGGGTCGACGCTCAGCGCGTACAGCCAGAACCTCCGGCCGCGCAGCTTGCCGACCGCGACGGCCGAGTCGCCCAGCGCATACGCCGGGAGGTGCACCAGCGTCTCGGGCTGAAGCTGCCACGGAGCGTCCTTCCAGCCCCACGCCACCAGCCGCACCAGCGCCTCCTCGGTATCGACCGGCTCGACCGGCGAACGCGTCCCCCTCCGCCGGGCCGGCGTCCGAAACGACCACCCGCACAGGCGCCGGCGGACGGTGAACCCGTACCGCGAGTAGAGGGCGATGGCGGCCTCGTTGGTGCTCAGCACCTCGAGGCCCACCTCCCGCGCACCCGCGGCCCGCAGTGCGGCGAGAACCTCCTCCAGCACCCGCGCGCCGACTCCCCGCCGGCGGAACTCGATCGCGGTGCCCTCGCCGCGGATGCTCGCGCTCTGCCCACGGACGGCACCCAGGCAGAAGCTGGCTGGGAGGCCGTCGATGAAGGCGATCCGGGAGAGGGCAGGGTCGACCCCGGTCTCGTCCAGGTAGAACGACAGCGCCGTGGTGTCCAGCACGGCCGGCACCACGTAGTCGGAGAAGGCGTCGTTGTGCAGCCCGGCGAGCACGTCGACGTCAACGCTCCGCAGCGGCCGCACCTCCACCGCGACGGACAACGCTACGCCCTGGGGTGCGCCTTGAAATACGCCTCGCGCACATGGTCGGCCGAGACGTGGGTGTACACCTGCGTGGTCTCGATGCTGGCATGGCCGAGCATCTCCTGCACGCTTCGCAGGTCGCAGCCGCCCTCGATCAGGTGGGTCGCAAAGGAGTGGCGCAGCGTGTGCGGAGTGACGTCCTTGTCCACACCGGCGCGGCGGGCGTGGTCGCGGACGAGCTGGAACACCGCTTGGCGGGTGATGCCCTGGCCGCGGTGGTTGAGGAACAGCACATCGCCCCGCTGGAGACGCCCGAGGTACGGGCGGCCACGCTGTAGGTACACCCGCGTGGCCTCCGTTGCGCCCTTGCCCATCGGAACCACGCGCTGCTTGGAGCCCTTGCCCATGCAGCGCACCATGCCCTCGCCCAGGTCGATGTCGGACACGCGCAGCGAGACCAGCTCCGAGACCCGCAGCCCGGCCCCGTAGAGCAACTCGAGCATCGCCCGGTCGCGCAGTCCGCGCGGGCTCGCGTCGGGTCGGGTGACGATCGCCGCCGCCTCGTTTTCGGTCAGCGGCTCGGGCAGCCGCCGGCCCAGTCGCGGAAGCTGGACGCTGCGCCCCCCCGTGGCCCGCCCGCCCTCACGGGCGCGGTGCTTCAGAAACGCCCTCACCGCCGCCAGCCTGCGGCGCACGGTGGCCGGCGACAGGCCGCGGTCGGTGAGTGCCAGCGCATACTCGTCGAGCACCGAGATCTCGATCCCGTCGGGATCGGCGTGCTCGACGAAGTCGCCCAGGTCGATCAGGTCGCGCCGGTACGCCTCCACCGTGTGCGGCGAGGCGCCGCGCTCGAGCTGAAGGTGAGTCAAGAAGTCCGAGAGCTTGTCATCGTAGGCACGCACGGCTGCGATTTTCGACACCTGCCGGCCGATCCCTCCCGGCGGGACGCGGCTCGCCAAGACAGCTCATCACCCATGACCCGAGAACAGGGCCGCTCACTGTCGATTTTCGAGCCGCCCGTTCGTCGTATCATCGACGGCGGCGAGGCGGCCGCTCCAACCAAAGGAGATCCAGGTGCAGTACGTGTTGCTGATCTACGACGACGAGACGCAGTGGGCCTCGCTCCCACCCGAGCAGGTCGGGGCCATGATGGGCGAGTACCGAGCGTTCTCCCAGGCGATGGTGGACGAGGGCAAGATGCGCGCCGGCGACGCGCTTCAGCCAACCCGCGCAGCAACCACCGTGCGCGTGCGCAACGGCGAGACGCTCGTCACCGACGGCCCGTTCGCGGAGACCAAGGAGCAGCTCGGCGGCTACTACCTGATCGAGGCTGAGTCGCTGGACGACGCGATCGACGCGGCCAGCCGGATCCCCGGTGCGCGCAACGGCTCGATCGAGGTGCGACCGGTGATGGTGTTCGAAAACTGACCGACGCAGACCCCACGGTCGCCGGGCTGTTCCGCGAGCAGTTCGGACGGGCGGTGGCGTACATGACCCGCGTGCTGGGCGACGTGCAATCCGCCGAGGACGCCGTCTCGGACGCGTACGCCGCCGCCCTCGAACGATGGCCTCGTGAAGGGGTGCCCGCCAACCCGGCCGGCTGGATCGTGACCGTCGCACGCAACCGGGCGATCGACCACATCCGGCGCGACCGGGCGTTCGAAGCACGGCTCGCGGCACTCGCCGCCGAACGCGACACCACCCCGTTCCCCGAGCTCGACCCCGACGACCCGGTCCCCGACGAGCGGCTGCGAATGGTGTTCGCCTGCTGCCACCCGGCGATCGCCCCCGAGTCGCAGGTCGCGCTCACGCTGAGACTGGTCGCGGGCCTGACCGTCGGCGAGATCGCCCGCGGGTTGCTCGTGCCCGAACAGACGGTGGCCCAGCGACTGGTGCGCGCCAAACGCAAGCTGCGCGATGCCGGGGTGCCGTTCCGGGTGCCGCCGCCACACCTGCTGACTGACCGGCTGGCGGTCGCGCTGGCCACCGTGTACCTGATCTACAACGAGGGCCACACCGCCGCCAGCGGCGATGCCCTGCGCCGTGACGACCTGGCCGCAGAGGGGATCCGGCTCGCCCGGCTGCTGGTCGAGCTGATGCCCGACGAGGCGGAGCCGTGCGGCCTGCTCGCGCTAACGGTGCTGCACCACGCACGCCGCAACGCCCGAGCGGACGAGCACGGCGAGCTGGTGCTGCTGAGCGACCAGGATCGCGGACGCTGGGACCAGGCGGGAATCGCCGACGGGCTGGGGCTCACCGCCCGGGCACTTCGATTGGCCCGCCCGGCCGGGGCATACGCACTGCAGGCGGCGATCGCCGGCGAGCACGCCCGAGCCGCGAACGCCGCCGACACCCGTTGGGACCGGATCGTGGGCCTCTACGACCGGCTGGCCGAGGTCTCCCCCTCGCCGGTGGTACGCCTCAACCGGGCGGCGGCGATCTCGATGGCGGACGGCCCGCAGGCCGCCCTGCCCCTGATCGAGGAACTGCTCGGGGACGACTCGCTGGGTGGCTACCACCACCTGCACGCCGCGCACGCCGACATGCTGCGACGAGCGGGCCGGCCACGGGAGGCCGCCGACGCCTACCGGCGGGCGCTGGAGCTTGCGACCAACACGGTCGAGCGATCGTTCCTCGAACGGCGGCTGGTCGAGGTGGAGGCCGCGGATCGCTAGTGCTCCGTTCCGGAAGTCGTGTGATGAATGGGCGAGCGAAAACCGAGCATCGCCAGGACGCAGGGAGCGTCGATAGTGGTGCTATCGACGCGACCGAGGACGCCGCGAGGCGACGGTTTGCAGCCGCCCAGGCGTGCAAGACTTTCGGTACGGAGCACTTGAACTCAGGCGGTCTGCAACGGGAGCGCATTTGCCAGCGGGTGGAACTCGACGCCCACCGCATCGGCCACCGGTTTGTACGTGACCTTGCCGTCGGCGACGTTCACGCCCGGACGCAAGGAGGCGTCCTCCGCCAGCGCGCGCTGGATGCCCTTGTCCGCGATCGCCTCGATGTACGGCAGCGTGACGTTGGTGAGCGCCCAGGTGGACGTGATCGGCACCGCCCCCGGCATGTTGGCGACGCAGTAGTGCACCACGTCGTCGACGACGTAGATGGGGTCGGAGTGCGTGGTCGGGTGCGAGGTCTCGAAGCAGCCTCCCTGGTCGATGGCGACATCGACCAGCACCGATCCCGGCTTCATCAGCCTGAGCATGTCCCGGGTGATCAGGCGCGGGGCCTTGGCGCCCGGAATCAGCACGCCTCCGATCACCAGGTCGGCGTGAGGCAGGGCCTCTTCGAGCCCGTGGCGGTTGGACATCTGCAGCAGCACGGTACGGCCGAGACTGACGTCGAGCTCCCGCATGCGGTCGACCGAACGCTCGAACACCGTCACGTCCGACTGCATGCCGGCGGCGATCAGCGCGGCGTTGTAGCCGACGATGCCTCCGCCCAGCACCAGCACCTTGGCCGGCAGCACGCCCGGAACACCGCCCATCAGACGACCGCGGCCACCGAACGGCTTGAGCAGGTAGTAGGCGCCCACCTGCGCCGAGAGCCGGCCCGCCACCTCACTCATCGGGGCGAGCAGCGGCAGCCGGTGATCATGCGTCTCGACCGTCTCGTAGGCGATACAGGTCGCACCGGAATCGCACAGGCCGCGCGTCAACTCGGCCGCGGCGGCCAGGTGCAGGTAGGTGAACAGGATCTGGCCCGGCGAGAGCTTCTGCCACTCCCCGTCCAGCGGCTCCTTGACCTTGAGCACCATCTCGGCCTCGCCCCAGGCCGTGTCGACGTCGACGATGGCCGCGCCCGCGGCGCGGTAGTCCTCGTCTGTCATCGCGCTGCCCACCCCGGCGCCGGTCTCGATCAGCACGTGGTGCCCGCGGGCGACCAGCTCGACCACTCCTGCCGTGGTCAAGGCGACCCGGTACTCGTCCTTCTTGATCTCCTTGGCCACGCCGATCTTCATCGAGAACCCCTCTTGGTGAGTTGGCCGGCCGATTGTAGATGCTTACGCGCCGCGTCGATCAGCTCGAGGGTGACGCGGGTCATGCCCTCGAGATCGGACACGGCGATGTGCTCGGAGGGCGTGTGGATCTCGGCCATGCCGTTGCACAGGTTCAGGCACGGAATCCCCGCCGCGTTGAAGACGTTGGCGTCCGCACCGCCGCCGGACTCGATCATGGTCACCTCGTAGCCCGCGGCCGCAAGCGCCGAGGCGGCGATCCGCACCGCGGGGTGGGAACGGCTCAGCCGGTAGCCCTCGTAGGTCGGTGTGATGGTCGACTCGAGCCCACAGTCGCACAGGTTGGCGGCGTGCGTGGCGGCGTCCAGCATCTCCTGCGCGAGCGCGCGCACGCGGTCGGGATCGCGACTGCGCGCCTCGGCCGAGACCGTGCACAGCGGAGGCACGATGTTCCCCGCGATGCCGCCCGAGATCAGCCCGACGTTGGCGGTGGTCTCGGAGTCGACCCGTCCCAGCCGCATCTCCGCGATCGCTCGGGAGGCGGCCACCACCGCACTGCGGCCCTCCTCCGGCGCGATGCCCGAGTGGGCCGCCCGGCCGATGAAGCGAAGCTCCAGCGACAGCTGCCACGGCGCCGCCAGCACGACGTTCCCGATCGGCGCCGCATGGTCGTAGCAGAACCCCAGATCGGCCTCGAGCCGCGAGCAGTCGAACTGCCCGGCGCCGCGCAGGCCGACCTCCTCCATGGGCGTGAACACCAGCTCGATGCCGGCGTGCGGCCGCCGCTCGGCGATCATCCGCGCGACCGCGTGCAGCATCACCGCCACGGCGGCCTTGTTGTCCGCCCCCAGGATCGTGTCGTGACGGTTGACGACAACGCCGTTTCGCACCTCGGGATCGATCGGGCCGGTCGGCGGCACCGTGTCCAGATGGGCGTTGAGAAAGATCGGCGTGCCGTCCTGGGCGCCAGGCGTCGCCGGGATCCGGCAGTAGAGGTTGCCGATCTCCGAACCGATCGCCGGCCCGGCCGCATCCTCGTCGACGGCGAGCCCGAGCTCGTGGAGCACGGCCGTCACCCGGTCGGCGACCGCCCGCTCGGCGCCCGGAGGGCTGGGGAGCGCCGCCAGCTCGGTGAACAGATCGACGACGGCTGAAGACACCGGACCACTCTACCGGCCGCGACGAATCAGGCGCGGGCGCCGGAGACGCCGTACAGCGGGCCGAACTTCTCCCACAGATAGTCCATGAACGGCTCGTGCGTGAGTTCCGACCCGGTCGCCCGGAGCATCAGCTCGCCCGTGTTGTAGAGGTACCCGGGCGTGTGGACGTGGTCGCGCAGCCAGCCCAGCAGCGGCTCGAACCGGCCGGCGCCGACGTCGGCTCCGATATCCGGCAGGTCTGTGCTGATCCGCCGCCACAGCATCGCGGAGTACAGGTTGCCGAGCGCGTACGTCGGGAAGTAGCCGAACAGCCCCTCAGACCAGTGGACGTCCTGCAGGACGCCGTCGCCGTCGTGTGGAACGCGCACGCCGAGCCGCCGCATGTAGGCATCGTTCCACGCCTCGGGCAGCTCGGCGACGCTCAACTCCTCGCGCATCAGGGCGCGCTCGAGCTCGAAGCGAACGAGCACGTGCAGGTTGTAGGTCACCTCGTCGGCCTCGACGCGGATCAGCGACGGCGTGACCCGATTGACGTGCCGGAAGACATCCTGCGCACCCGCGCCGACGAGCGAGCCGCCGACCAGCTCACCCATCACCGGCGCGTAATGCTCCCAGAACGGGAGGCTGCGACCGACGATGTTCTCCCACAGCCGGGACTGCGACTCGTGCGCGCCCAGCGACGGCGCCTCGGCCAGCGGGGTGTCCTCGAAGGCCGGATCGAAGCCCTGGTCGTACATCCCGTGGCCCGCTTCGTGGATAATCGAAAAGACTGCCGAGAACGGGTCGGCCTCGTCCACCCGAGTGGTCACACGGACGTCGCGCAGCGCGATCGTGGTCGAGAACGGGTGCGCGGAGCGATCCTGCCTGCCGGCGTCGAGGTCGAAACCGAGGTCGGCAAGGACGCGCATGGTGAACCGCCACTGCCCCGGCGCGGGGTGCAGACGGCCGTTGAGAATGCCGGGCAGCGGAGCCGCGGCCGCGATCGCGTCCAGCAGACGGCGCAGGTCAGCCGCCAGCAGCTCGAAGAGCGGGGCCACGTATGCGGCGCGCAGGCCCGGCTCGAAGACGTCCAGCAGCGCGTCGTAGCGCTCGCCGTCGTGGCCCATCAAGTCGGCCTGCTCGCGCTTGAGGGCCACCATCTCGGTCAGGAACGGCTGGAGGATCCCGAAGTCGCGGGCCGGCCGCGCCAGCTCCCACGCCGCCTCCCCTCGCGAAGCCGTGAACGCGAGCCTGCGGATGAGATCTGCGGGAAGGCGAATCGCGCGGTCGTGGTCGCGGCGGGCGATCCGCAGCATGGCCGCCCGCGGACGGTCGAGCCGGCCGGTGTCGATCCGCTGCAGCAGGTCGCCGAGCGCAGGATCGGTCTGGCGCTCGTGCTGCACGACGCGGATGGTCGCGATCGCGCGCGCACGAGCGTCGGAGCCGCGCCTGGGCATCGTCGTGTGCTGATCCCAGGCGAGCAGTGCGGCGATGCGGCGGAACTCGGCCAGCTCTCGCAGGCGCAGCTCGAGCGCATCCCACTCGGGGCCGAACTCGGACATGGTGCTCCCGACTATGACGCCGCGAGCCGCTCGCCGACGGTGTCCGCCCCGGTCGCGTCGGCCCGTATCCGGGCGACCGCCGCGCCGACGAAGTCGCGGAACAGCGGGTGCGGCCGGTTGGGGCGCGACTTGAACTCGGGGTGGAACTGGCTGGCGCAGAACCACGGATGCTCGGCCAGCTCGATGATCTCGACCAGCTTCTCATCCGGCGTCGTGCCCGAGATGACCAGGCCCTTCGCAACCAGCTGCGGCCGGATCGTGTTGTTGACCTCGTACCGATGGCGATGGCGCTCGTACACCACCGCTTCGCCGTAGGCCGCAAAGGCCCGGGTACCCTCGACCACCTTCACCGGCCCGGCCCCCAGCCGCATCGTCCCGCCCAGCTCCTCGACCTCCTTCTGCTGTGGCAGCAGATCGATCACCGGATACGGCGTCTCGGGGTCGAACTCGCTCGAGTTCGCGCCCTCCAGACCGACCAAGTGACGGGCGAACTCGACCACGGCGACCTGCATGCCCAGACACACGCCAAGGAACGGGATGCCGTGCTCGCGGGCGTACCGCGCCGCCGCAATCTTGCCCTCGATGCCGCGGATGCCGAACCCGCCCGGGATGAGGATGCCGTCGGCCTGGGTCAGCCGGCGCTCGGCCTCGGCCCAGGAGAGCGTCTCGGCGTCCACCCACACGATCTCGAGCCGAGCGCCGTGGTGAATGGCCGAATGGTTGAGCGCCTCCACGACCGACAGGTACGCGTCCTGGAGCTGGACGTACTTGCCGACCAGCGCGATCCGCACCGTCCCCTCGGAGTCGCGGATCCGCTGCACCATCGCCTCCCATTCCCGCATGTCCGGCGGCCCGGTGACCAGGCCCAGCCGCTCGCAGGCCAGCCGATCGAGCCCCTCGAGCTGCATCATCGGCGGGATCATGTAGATGCTCTCGGCGTCGGGCGCCGAGATGACGGCCTCGGCGGGCACGTCGGCGAAAAGCGCGATCTTCTCGCGGATGTCGCGGTCGAGCGGGTGCCGGGAGCGGCACACGATCACATCGGGGGCGATACCGATCCGCCGCAGCTCCTGCACCGAGTGCTGGGTGGGCTTGGTCTTGAGCTCGCCGGCCACCTCGATGAACGGCACCAGCGTGCAGTGCACGTACATCACGTTGTCGCGGCCGACCTGGTTTCGGAACTGGCGGATCGCCTCCAGGAAGGGCAGGCTCTCGATGTCTCCCACGGTGCCGCCGATCTCGGTGATCACGACATCCACCTCGTCGGACTCGGCGACGCGCTGGATCCGGCGCTTGATCTCGTCGGTGACGTGCGGGATCACCTGCACCGTGGAGCCCAGGTACTCGCCCTTGCGCTCCTTGCGGATGATCGCGTTGTAGACCGAGCCGGTGGTGTGGTTGGAATTGCGCGACAGGAACTCGTCCACGAAGCGCTCGTAGTGGCCGAGGTCGAGGTCGGTCTCGGCGCCGTCCTCGGTCACGAACACCTCGCCGTGCTGGAACGGGCTCATGGTGCCCGGGTCGACGTTGATGTACGGGTCGAACTTCTGCAGCGAGACCTTGAGCCCGCGTGCCTTGAGCAGCCGGCCGAGGGAGGCGGCCGTGATGCCCTTTCCCAGCGAGGAGACGACTCCCCCGGTCACGAACACGTACTTGACCTGCCGCTGCACAGAAACCCACCTTTCGCCGCGATGACCGGTTCTGGGATCTGGATCATACGCGACGGGGCCGATGGATCGAGTAGCGTTGCCTGCAGTGGAACCGCTTGTGACCGACCGTCTGATCCTGCGCGACCTCGTCCAGAGCGACCTGGCGGACATGTGCGCCCTGCAGTCCGATCCCGAGGCAATGCGCTATGTGGGAGCCGGGGGAGCACGCACGACGGCTCAGACCCAGGGCTCGCTGGACCGGCTGATCGAACACGGACGGCTGCACGGGTACAGCCTGTGGGCGACGGTGATCGCCGCCACCGGCGAGATGATCGGGGTCACCGGTCTGGTGCTCGTCGAGGGCGTGGGGCCGGACGTCGAGCTGGTGTACGAGCTGGCCCGGCCGTACTGGGGCAAGGGGTATGCAACCGAGGCCGCCAGGGCGAGCCTGGCGGCCGGGTTCGAGCGGTTCGGTCTCGAACGGATCGTCGCGCTGGCTTACCCCGAGAACGGGCCGTCGATCCGGATCATGGAGAAGCTGGGCATGGTCGAGGACGGTTCGATCGAGGCCTACGAGCACCGTCTGGTGCGGTACGCGGCCGACCGGCGGGCACCGGTCAGCTCGCCCTGAGAGCCTTCGCGTGGCGCCGCGCGGCCTCGCCCTCGCCGCCCAGCATGCGGGTGATCTCCTCCACCACCTGGCCGCCGGCCAGCCGCTCGATGGTGGTCGCGGTCGGTTCGCCAGAGCGCTTCTCGACCCTGAAGTGCGCCTCGGCAAGTCCCGCGATCTGGGGCAGGTGGGTGATGCAGAGCACCTGCGCCGTCTCGGCCAGCCGCAGCAGCTTCTCGCCGACCGCGCGCGCTGTGAGCCCACCGACGCCGGCGTCCACCTCGTCGAGCAGCAGGGTGCCGGGCCCCCCGTGCGCCCGGGCCGCAACACGGATCGCGAGCGCGATCCGTGACAGCTCCCCCCCGGAGGCGATGGTCGCCACCGGACCGGCCGGCAGCCCCGAGTTGGCGGCCAGCCGCAGCTCCACCCGGTCGCCACCGCGGGCGCCCAGATCGGTTTCGGAGATGACCGCCGACACCTGCGCGTCGGACATGCCGAGATCGGCAAGCTCGGCCTCGACGGCGCGGCCGAACGGCGCTGCCGACTCGATCCGGGCGGCCGTCAGCGCCGAAGCGCACGCGGTGGCGTGCTCGAGCGCAGCCGCCTCCGCGGCCTCGAGGCGCTCGATTGCCTCTCCCGACGCGTCGAGGCCGTCCAACGCCTCCCGGGCGGCGGCCGCCAGTTCGACCAGCTGGTCGAGCGGGTGACCGAAGCGGTGCTCCAGGTCGGCGAACAGCTGCAGCCGGCCCTCTGCCTGGTCCAGCCGACCCGGATCGGCGTCGAGCTCGGTCAGGTAGGCGCGCAGTTCGATCGCCGACTCCTGCAGGCGCAGGGCGGCCTCCCGCAGCTCGCCTCCCACCGCCGCCAGGCCCGGTTCGTAGCGCTCGACGCCGGCGACCAGCTCCGCCGCCCGGCCGGTCAGGGAGAGCGCGCCTTCACCCTCGTCCGGGTTGATCACGTCCGCCGCACCGGCCGCCGCCGCCGTCAGCTCGTCGAGGTGGCGCAGGCGCGCCCGCTCGGCCTCCAGCGCCTCGCGCTCCCCCGGCTGCACCGCCGCCTCGCCGACACGCTCGGCCAGCTGCTCCAGCTCGGCTCGGCGGCTGAGCGCCGCACGCGCATGCTCCCGGGCCGTCTCGAGCGCTGTCCGGGCACTGCGCAGGCCGGCCCACGCGGCCGCCATGTCCGCCAGCCGGCCGGCGTTCGCAGCGTGCGCATCGAGCAGGGCAAGCTGGGTCGAAGGTTGCGCCAGGCGCCGGGCCTCGTGCTGTGAGGACACCTCGAGCAAGTGCTCGCCGAGCGCCTCGAGGTCGGAGCGGGCGCAGCTTCGGCCCCACACGAGTGCGCGGCTGCGGCCGCTTGCGAACAACCGCCGGGCAACCACCAGCGTCTCCTCGCCCTGCGGCCGGAGATCGCGCACGGCAGCCAGCTCGGGCTCGTCGAGCAGGCCGTCGGGGATCTCGAACTCGGCCTCCACATACGCCTCCTCCCCGTGCGGGCCGACCACCGCCGCCGGCGTCTGGGCACCGGCCAGGAGCCCGATCGCCGCGGCCAGCATCGTCTTGCCGGCGCCCGTCTCGCCCGAGACCACGTTCAGGCCCGCGGCGGGCTCGAGATCGGCTCGCTCGATCAGCGCCAGATTCTCGATGTGGAGCCGGATCATCATGTGCCGAAGGTCTCCCGGTAGCGGGTGAAGAACGAGGTCCCGGCCAGCCGGGCGACCAGCGCCCGCTGCTCGCTCATCCGCACCACCAACCGCCCGCCCGGCTCGATCGCGCTGTGGATGTGCCCGTCCACCACCGCCTGCACCTCGACGTCGTCAGAGCGGTTGTGCAACTCCACCTGGTGCGGACGGCCGAGCACCATCGAGCGCACGTGCAGCGAGTGCGGCGACACGAACGAGACCACGAACCCGTCCAGCCCCCAGGCCAGCACCGGCCCGCCGGCCGACAGGTTGTAGGCAGTCGACCCGGTGGGGGTGGCGACGATCACACCGTCGCAGCCCACCTCGCCGAGCGACTGTCCGTCCACGCACCACTCGATCAGCGCCATCCGGCCCATGATGCCGCTGGTGAGGACGATGTCGTTGACGCCGACCAGGGCTGCCCGACCGCTGTCACCGTGAATCGTCGGCAACGCCGCGACCTCCAGCCCGCCGGGGGAGAACGCCCGCTCGAGCCCGGTCTCCAGCTCGTCGCTGTCGATGCCGGTCAGAAAGCCCACCCGTCCGAAGTTGACGCCCAGGCACGGTATGTCTCGGCCGAACGTCTCGTGCAGCGCCCGCAGCATCGTGCCGTCGCCACCGAGCACGACCACCAGGTCGGCGTCGCCGATCCGGTCTCGCAGCTCGATACCGTGCCGCCCGGCCACGACGCGCAGGCGCTCGAGCGCATCCCCGATGCGCGCCGGCCGGCCGTGCACGATCACGCTCACGCGCTCGACAACGGGTACCTCACTGGCCGCCGACGGCGGCTTCGATCTGTGCGTCGACATCGATCCGATGCTCCTGAGCTCGCGGATGTCCGGCCGCCGCGAGCTCGATCAGATACTCGCGGTTCCCGGCCGGCCCCGGAACACAAGAATCGCACACCCCGAGGACGACGGCGGGCGTCCGGGGCATTCCGGCGGTCACGAAAGCGGCGAAATCCTGCAACACGTGCCGACGCACCTGCGGATCGTGCACGACCCCGCGGCGCACCTGCGCACGTCCGGCTTCGAACTGCGGCTTGACCAGCACGACCGCCCGCCAGCCCGGCGCGGCGCAGGCGAGCACCGGCGGCAGCGCGAGCCGCAGCGAGATGAACGACACGTCCGCGGTCACCAACCCGGGCGCGTATGGCAGGTCGCCCGGCTGCAGGTCGCGGGCATTGGTGCGCTCCATCACGGTGACCCGCGGATCGGCGCGCAGACGCTCGTGCAGCTGATGCCGGCCGACGTCCAGCGCCACCACCCGGGCAGCGCCGTGCTGCAGCAGGCAGTCGGTGAACCCACCGGTGGACGAGCCCACATCGACGCAGAGCCCCCCGCCGACGTCGATCGCGAACCGGCGTAGAGCGGTCTCGAGCTTGTCACCGCCGCGCGACACGTACCGCTGCGGCTGGGTCACCTCGACGGCCGCCGCAGCGTCCACGGCGGTGCCCGCCTTGGTCACCGCCGCGCCGTCCACCAGCACCCGGCCGGCCATGATCAACGCCTGCGCGCGGCTGCGGGTCTCGGCCATCCCGCGGGCGACCACCAGCTCGTCCAGGCGGCGGCGCGCCGGCATGTCAGCCCGTCCGGTGGGCGATCAGGTCGGTCAGCTCGGCCAGCTCGCCCGTGTCGCCCTCGGCACCGTCGAGCAACCGGGCGGCCCGCCGGTGGCTGGCCGCAGCCAGCTGCCCGGATCGCTCCAGGCCGACGGCGGTGACGTAGCTCGGCTCCGCCGTCGAGCCCGCGTCGAGGATGTCGTCCACGATCTGGAACAGCAGCCCGAGCTCCTCGGCGAACGCACGGTACGGGCGCTGCTGCTCGGTGTCGAGGCCGGCCACATGCAGGCCGCAACCGATCGCCGCGCCGATCAACGCCCCGGTCTTCAGCCGGTGCATACGGCGCAACTCCTCCAGGTCGGGCTGGGCGGGAGCGGTCACGTCCAGGTACTGACCGTCGATCATGCCGGCGACGCCGGCCGCCAGCTCCGCGAGCACCGCCACCCGCACCGCCGGCGCTGCGTCCAGGCGCTCGACCACCAGCCGATGGGCGGCGTTCAGCAGCGCGTCGCCCGAGAGCACCGCCACCGCCTCACCGTAGGCGACGTGGGCGGTCGGCCGGCCGCGCCGCTCGGTGTCGTCGTCCAGCGCGGGCAGGTCGTCGTGGACCAGCGAGAAGGCCTGCACCAGCTCGAGCGCGGCCGCCGCCGGCAGCGCGGATCGGGGATCGGCACCACCGGCGCGGGCAGCCGCCAGGCACAGCCGGGCACGGATCCGCTTGCCGCCGGCAAGCGAGTAGTGCATCGCACTGTCGAGCGGCGGCAGTCCGGACAGCGTGAGCCGTTCGAGGTAGGCCTCGATCACTCCTCGAGCGCCTCTGCCCGCCGCTCGACCGCCTCCGCCGCCGCCTGTGCGAGCTGCGTGATCTCCTCAAGCAGCTCGGTGGCCTGGGCCGCCGTCAGCTCGCCGCTGTCCAGCCGCGCGTTCAACCGCTCGAGCTCGGCCGCGATTCGCCGCAGCTCGTCCAGGTCGCTCATTTCCCCACCCCCTGCTCGCGTGCGATCCGACCCAGGATGCCGTTGACCAGGGCCGCCGCCTCAGGTGACGCGTAGCGTTTGGCGAGCTCGACCGCCTCGTCGATCGCCACCGCCACCGGCACCTCCCCAGCCTCCAGCTCCCACACCGCGAGCCGCAGGATGCTGCGCTCGAGGACGGCCATCCGCTCGGCGCTCCAGCCGTCGGCGGCGGCGTCCACGACCGCGTCCAGGTGCTCAGCCTGCGACGACGCGCCCTCAACCTGCGTGCGGATGTACCCGCTCACCGGCTCGCCGTTGTCCCGCGCATAGGCGTCGTACAGCTCCGGCAGATCGGCACCCGTCAGATCGCGCTGGTAGAGCAGGAAGACCGCGGCCCGTCGCTCGGTGCGCCGGCTCACCGGGCACCCTCGTCGCGATCCAGACCGCTCACGGTCACGTCCACCGAGCGCACGCCCAGACCGGTCATACGGGCCACGCTGTCGGCCACCGCGGCCCGCACCTCCGCCGCCAGCTCCGGCAGGACCCGCCCATGGGCGGCGACCACGTCCACCTGGAAACCGGCGCTGTCGGGTGCCAGCACCCAGCTCACGGGGCCGCGGCGGCCGGGCAGCACGCGCGACACCCGACCGGGGGCGTCCAGCCTGGCTCCGGGGACGCTCTCCACGGCGCCGCGCACGATCGAGACGATCGCCTGGTCGGCGACCTGGGCAGTGCCGAGGCGGATCACGCCGCCTCCGCAGCGAGTGCAGGCAGCCGGTCGCGTACCTGCTCGAGGTAGGCCGTGGTGTAGCGGCCGGAGCGAAAGGCCGGCTCGTCGAGCACGTCGGCGAACAGCTCGCGGGTGGTGCGAACGCCCTCGATCTCGAACTCCCGAAGCGCCCGGCGCGAGCGGGCCACCGCCTGCTCGCGATCGGCCCCCCAGACGATCAACTTGGCGAGTAGCGAGTCGTAGAACGGCGGCACGGCGTAGCCCTCGTAGATGTGGGTGTCGAGCCGAACGCCGGGCCCGAGCGGCGGGCGAAAGCGGCTCACGGTGCCGGCCGCCGGCCGGAAGTCCGCCCGCGGGTCCTCGGAGTTGATCCGAAACTCGATCGCGTGGCCGCGCAGCTCTGCGAGGCCGGTCGCGGGGAGCGGTTCGCCGGCGGCGATCCGCAGCTGCTGACCGGCCAGGTCGATGCCCGTCACCAGCTCGGTGACCGGATGCTCGACCTGAAGCCGCGTGTTCATCTCGATGAAGTAGAAGCGCCCGTCACCGTCCAGCAGGAACTCGACAGTCCCGGCGTTGCGATAGCCGCAGCCGATGCAGGCCAGCCGGGCTGCCTCCGCCATAGCCTCGCGGGTGGCGGAGTCGAGGGCAGGCGACGGCCCCTCCTCGATCAGCTTCTGGTGGCGCCGCTGCACCGAGCAGTCCCGCTCGCCCAGCACCAGCACCCCACCGTCGCCGTCGGCCAGCACCTGCATCTCGACATGCCGCGGGCCTACGATCGCCCGTTCCAGGTACATGTCGCCGTCGCCGAACGCGGACTGCGCCTCGGCCGACGCCAGCCGGTAGGCGTCGTCCAGCTCGGCCGGCGAGGCGACCAGCCGCATGCCGCGCCCACCGCCACCGGCCACCGCCTTCAGCAGCACCGGGTAGCCGAGCTCGGCGGACAGCCGACGGGCCTCGTCAAGCCCCGACAGCCGGTCCTCCGATCCCGGCACCAGCGGGACCCCGGCCTGCCGCATCGCGCCCTTGGCGGCACTCTTGTCCCCCATCACCCGCATCGCCTCGGCACCGGGGCCGACGAAGATCAGGTCGTTGTCGGTGCACGCGCGCACAAAGGCCGGGTTCTCGGCCAGGAACCCCCAGCCGGGGTGGACGGCGTCGCAGCCGGTGGTCTCGGCTGCCGCGATCAGATTGGGGATGTTCAGGTAGCTGTGAGCCGGCAGGTGCGAGCCGATGCAGACCGCACGGTCGGCCTGGGTCACCCACATGCCTCCGCGATCGGCCGTCGAGTACACCGCCACCGCCTCGACGCCCAGGTCGTGGCAGGCGCGGACGAGCCGCACCGCAGCCTCCCCCCGATTTGCGATCAGCACCCTCCGAAGCATGTTCGCGCCCTCAGGCCGGCTCGAGCTCGAACAGCGGCTGCCCGTACTCGACCGGCTCGGCGTTCTGGACGAGGATCCTGCGGATGACCCCGGCATGGTCGGACTTGAACTCGTTGAACAGCTTCATCGCCTCGAGGATGCACAGCGTCTGGCCGATCTCGATCCGGTCGCCCTCCTCCACGAACGCGGGCTGGCTGGGCGAGGGCGAACGGTAGAACGTGCCCACCATGGGCGACTCGATCTTCAGCGCTGCGCTGACCGCGGGCTCGGGCACCGCTCCGTTGGGGGCCAGGGCCGGCGGCGCGGCCACCGCAGCCCGGTCATCCTGCTTGCGGACGGTGATTCGCACCGCCCCGTCCTCGATCGTGACCTCCCCGACATCGGACGTCTCGACCATCCGGATCAGCTCGCGGACGCGCTCGGACTGACCCGGCTCGAGCGCCTCGTCGCGCTCCTCACGAGCGTCTCCGCGGCCGCGGAGCGCGGCCAGCAGGCGTTCGGCATGCTCCCCGAACAGCGCCAGTAGCAGCAGATCTTCCTCGCTGGCGGCGCCTCCCTCGGCGCGCAGTTCGTCCATCTCGAGCACCGGCTCCACCGACCCACCCGCCGCGTGGCTGCGGATCTCGTCCGAGATCGGCAGGGGTGGAGAGCCGTAGCCGCCGGCCAGCAGCGTGCGCATGGGGTCGGAGACGTCCGCCCAGCGGCGAGCGGAGAGTACGTGCCGCACGGCCTGCCCGGCCAGGATGCCGCCGATCGGCTGCGCGAGCGGCGGCATCCCGCAGTCCTCCCGCACGCGGGCCAGCTCCTCCAGCACCTCGTCCAGGCGGTCAGAGGCGTCGGCGTTGCGCAATCGCATGTCGAGCTCGGCGACCAGCCCCACCGGCAGCCGGTTGAGCGCCGTGCGGAGGGTGATCCGCGGCGGGATCGGCAGCGCCGGCATGTTGGAGGTCACGTGCTCGTCGATGAACCGCGACGCGTCCCACACACGGTCGACGTCCACACCGTGCTCCATGCCCAGGCCCGTCAACGCCTCACACAGCACCTCGCCGGCGACGCGGTTCAGCGAGCTGGCCACCGGGTAGACGGCCGTGGCGATCGGCTCGGCGCCGTTGCGGGCCGCTTCGACGGCCATTGCCAGGGCGTTGCCGCCGGTTCCCTGGCAGTACAGCCCGACCGGGATCCCGGAGGCCTCGGCCAGGCGGGCAACGACCCGGCCGCAGGTGCCGGGATCGAGGGCGCCCGCCGGGTCGTGCAGGAGCACGTGGTCGGCACCCAGATCGGCCAGCCGCTTGGCCTTGTCCACGACCCGCTCGAAGTTGGCCATGTGGCCCGAGTAGGCGAGCCCAGCGAACAGCCTGCCGCCCGCCTCGCGCACCGCGGCAGCGGCCGGAGCGAGGTTCTCGACGTCGTTCAGCGGGTCGTGCAGTCGAAAGATCTCGATCCCGCTCTCGGCGGCACACAGGATGAAACGCCGGGTGAGGTCGTCGGAGACCGGTTTGGAGCCGACCAGGAAGCGGCCCCGAAGCGCCATCTGCAGCGGCGTCGTGCGGCAGCGCTCACGCAGCCCGCGAATCCGCTCCCACGGGCTCTCCGACGCTCTCCTCACCGCCGTCTCGAAGCAGCCGCCGCCGGACACCTCGAGCGCCGCAAAGCCCGCCGAGTCGAGGATCTCCGCCACCTCGAGCACCCGGGCGGTGGAGACCGTGCCCGCCAGCGGCTGCTGGGAGAGCAGGCGCACCGTGGTGTCGACGAGCCGCGTCACGCCCGGGAGATGTAGCGCGCCTCGCGGGTGTCCACCCGGATCTTCTCGCCGGTGTTGACGAACATCGGCACCTGCACGACGGCGCCGGTCTCCAGCGTGGCCGGCTTGGTCACGTTGGACACGGTGTCGCCCTTGACCGCGGGCTCCGTATCGACGACCTCGAGCTCGACCGCCGCCGGGAGCTGAACCGCGGACGGCTTGCCATCCACCAACAGCAGCTGCACGGTGTCGTTCTCCTTCATGAACAGCAGTTCCTCCGCGACGGACGCCATCGGCACCGAGATCTGCTCGAAGCTCTCGGCATCCATCAGCACCACGTCGCTACCGTCGTTGTAGAGGTAGCTGACGTTGGTCACCTCCGTGTGCACGCGCGGCATCTTCTCGCCCGCGCGGAAAGTCTTGTCGACCACCGATCCCGACTCGAGCGCCTTCAGCTTGGTGCGCACGAAGGCGCCACCCTTGCCGGGCTTCACATGCTGGAACTCGACGATCCGAAAGACGGTGCCGTCGAGGCTGATGTGCATGCCGTTCTTGAACTGGTTGGTCGAGATCATGGTGGAAGTCTAGTGGTCGACCCCTACCAGAGCACGGTCAGCTCCTTGGGCATCGCCGTCAGCCGCTCGCAGCCGGTGGCGGTGACGACCACCAGATCCTCGATCCGCACCCCGCCGCGGCCGGGCAGATAGATGCCCGGCTCAACTGTGACGACCATCCCCGGCTCGAGGGTTGCGTCGGACGCCGCCGACAACCTCGGCCCCTCGTGGATCTCGAGCCCCACCCCATGCCCGAGAGGATGTCCAAAATGGTCGCCGTATCCCGCTTCGGCGATCACCGTGCGGGCGGCGGCGTCCGCGTCTCGGGCGGCCACGCCGGGACGCACGGCGTCAAGGCCGGCCAGCTGGGCCGCGAGGCAGACCTCGTAGATCTCGCGCAGCTCGGCCGGCAGGCCGCCGGTGGCGAAGGTGCGCGTGCAGTCCGAGGCGTAGCCGTCGAGCACGCATCCGATGTCGATCGTGACCAGCGTCCCGGCGCCGATCTGGGCATCCGACGGGTCGGCGTGCGGCATCGCTCCCCGCTCGTGGGAGGCCACGATGGAGTCGAACGCGAGCTGGTCCGAGCCCTGGCCGTGGAACAGCTCGCGGATGCTCCAGGCCACGTCGCGCTCGGTGCGGCCCTCGAGCCCTTGCTCCGCGATCGCCGCGTAGACCGGCTCGATGAGGGCGGCCGAGCGCCTGATCGATTCCACCTCGCCGGCGTCCTTCACCGCCCGCAGCCGCTCGACGACCTCACGTGTGGGCACGGGCTCACGGCCCAGCGCGTCAGCCAGGACGGCGTGGGCGGCGAAGGTGAGGTGGGCAGCCTCGAACCCGATCCGCGAGTCACCGGGCAGGAGCTGGTCGAGATGACCGGCGACGAAGCGCAGGGCGTCGCGATCGGCCAGCTCGACCTGCATGAACTCGCGGATCGGCTCCGATGCCGTGACGTAGCGGAAGTCGGTGAAGAACGTGGCCGAATCGGGCCCGACCACGACCACGCCGTTGGAGCCGGCAAACCCGGTCAGGTACCGGACATTGACCAGCTTGGAGACCACCAGGGCGTCTGCGCCCGCGGCTCCAAGTGCCGCTCGCACAGCCTCGATACGACCCGCGAACGGACTCATCCCTCGCTCGCCTTGAGGTGCTCGAGCGCAGCCCGGTAGCCGTCGGCGCCCATGCCGGTGATGCGGTGGGAGACGACCTCGGAGATCACCGAACGGCGCCGCCACTCCTCGCGCTTGTCCACGTCGGACAGGTGCACCTCGACCACCGGCCCGGCGAAGATCTCGAGCGCGTCGCGGATCGCGTAGCTGTAGTGCGTCCACGCGCCGGGGTTGACGACCAGGCCGCCCACCTCGCCGACCGACTCGTGGATCATGCCGATGAACTCGCCCTCGGCGTTGGTCTGGGAGCAGCGGACACCCATCGAGAGGTCGTTCGCCCAGCCGTAGATCATGGTCTCGAGCTGGCTCAGTGTCAGCGTCCCGTACTGCGCCGGGTCGCGCCTGCCGAGCATGTTCAGGTTGACCCCGTTGATCACAGCGACCTGCATGAGCCGCAAGGTTACTACCCTCGCGCGCCGCCGGGTAGGATGGGCCAATGCGCGCTGCAGTCCTCCACGAGCACAACGCTCCGTTCGTGATCGAGGAGGTCGATCTCGAACCCCCGGGGCCGGGGGAGGTGAGCGTCCGCCTGCACGCGAGCGGCGTCTGCCACAGCGACTGGAACACCGTCACCGGCGACACTCCCAGCCCGCTGCCGGCAGTGCTCGGGCATGAGGGAGCCGGCGTGGTGGACGCCGTGGGGACCGGGGTCTCGTCGGTCGCAGAGGGCGACCACGTGGTGCTCTCGTGGCTGCCGGCCTGCGGGCGCTGCCGGCCCTGCACGGAGGGCCGCCCGTCGCTGTGCGAGGCGGCGTCGCCGGCGCTGCTGGCAGGCACCCTGCTCGACGGCGCGATGCGGATGTCGATCGGCGGCCGCCCGGTGCACCACTACTCCTTCCTGTCCACGTTCGCCGAGCGCACGGTGGTACCGGAGCGAAGCTGCGTGCGGATCCGAACCGATGCACCGTTTCGGGTCGCGGCCCTTGTCGGCTGTGCGGTGATGACGGGGATCGGGGCGGTTCTCAACCGAGCACGGGTGCCGGCCGGCAGCACGGTGGTGGTATTCGGCGCCGGCGGCGTCGGGCTGTCGGCCGTGCAGGCGGCGCGCATGGTCGGCGCGAGCACGGTGATGGTCGTCGACCCGATGGAGGCGCGCCGGTCGCTGGCCGGCGAGCTCGGGGCGACGCACGCGATCGACCCGGCCGACGCCGACCCGGCGCAGGTGGTGCGGGAGCTCACGGGCGGGAGGGGAGCCGACTTCGGGTTCGAGGCATCGGGTGCCCGCGGCCAGGCGGCGGTGGCGTGGGACGCGGTGGCCCGCGGCGGCACGCTGGTGTGCATCGGCATCCCTCCGCTGGGGGCCACGGTCGAGCTGCCTGGAGCAGATCTGGTGCGGCACGAGAAGATCGTCACCGGCAGCCTGTACGGGTCCTGCCGGCCCCACCTTGACATGCCGATGGTGCTCGACCTGTACATGGAGGGGCGGCTGGATCTCGATCGCCTGATCGGCTCCCGCCACCCGCTGGAAGGCATCAACCGCGCGTTCGCCGACATGCAGGCCGGCAACGGCGCCCGCACCCTGCTCGACCTCGTCACGGACTGACCCGGCGCCGGATCGCCGTCGCGTGGGTGGCCACCCCCACCCACCCCGGGGTCAGACCCCGAACGGTCCGCGTCACGCTCGCGCGACACAGTCGAGACGAGTCGGGCTGCCTTCTGCGCGGGTCGCCGGGTCTGAGGCACACTCCCGGTGCCGGAACCACCCATCCGGGTGGCCACCCGCATCCCACCCCGGGGTCAGACCCCGAACGCTGCGCGTGACTGTCCCGTGACGCACTCGACGCGAGTCGGGAACGCCCGTTCACGGCTGTGTCGTCGCCTGCTCCCCGCCGAGCGCAGTCGGGACCGGGGCGGCACGGGCCTCGGTGGCCTGCACGGCCCTGAGCTCCTCGATGGGGATGTGACAGCGGATCGCGTGGCCCGGTTCGACCTCCGCCAGCGGCGGCTCGGTCGTGTCGCAGACTTCGCCCAGCCGGCGCGGACAGCGGGTGTGGAACACACATCCTGACGGCGGGTCGGCGGAGCTGGGAATCTCGCCCTGAAGGCGGATTCGCTCGCGCTGCATGCCGTCGATCGACGGCACGGCCGAGAGCAGCGCCTCGGTGTAGGGATGGTGCGGCCCCGAGAAGACCGCCTCCGCTGAGCCGAGCTCCATCACCCGACCCAGGTAGAGCACCGCGATCCGGTCGGAGAGATAGCGGACGACACCCAGGTCGTGGCTGATGAAGAGGTACGCGACTCCCTCCTTGCTCTGCAGTTCGGCAAGCAGGTTCAGAATCGCGGCCTGCACCGAGACGTCCAGCGCGGACGTCGGCTCGTCGCACACCACAAGGCGCGGGCTTCCGGCGAACGCCCGGGCGATTGCGACGCGCTGCTTGAGCCCTCCCGAGAGCTGCGTGGGGCGCATGTTGAGATACCGGTCGGACAGCTTCACGGAGCGGGTCAGCTCCACCAGCCGCTCCTCCCGCGCGCGGCCGTCCAGCCCGGACAGCTTCGACAGCGAGCGACCCACCAGCCGGCGCACGCTGTGCCGCCGGTTGAGAGCCGAATCGGGATTCTGGAACACGATCTGAATCGCCTTGACCTGATCGCGGCTGCGCGCACCGGTCCTCCCGGCCAGCGATGCTCCGTCCAGCGAGAGCGCTGACCCCTGATCCGGCTCGACGATGCCCAGCAGCACACGGGCCAGCGTGGTCTTGCCGCTGCCCGACTCTCCGACCAGCCCCAGCGTCTCGCCGGCTCGGATGTCGAGGCTCACGCCTGCCAGTGCATGCACGTCGACCCCCGAGAAGCGGAACGTCTTGCTCACCTCCCGCGCCTGCAGCAGCGGCTCGCTCCCACCGGCGCCACGGGCGACCGGCTCCGCCGGCGTGACCCGGGGCAGGTCGGGCGCTCGCTGGTGGAGGTGACAGCGCGATTGGCGACCCGCTCCGACCGGGTACATGGGCGGCGGGTCGGTGTGGCACCGGTCCTCGGCGATCCCACAGCGCGGGGCGAACACGCAGCCCGCGATGGTCGAACCGGGATCGGGCAGGAACCCGGGGATGGTGTCCAGCATGCCGTGGTCATTCACCCGGCCGCGGCGTGGGAGGCAGCGCAGAAGACCGACCGTGTACGGATGCCGAGGCTGGTTGAACACCTCGAGCGCCGGCCCCTCCTCGACCAGTTGGCCGGCATACAGCACGCCGACGCGGTCGCACATGCGAGCGATCACACCCAGGTTGTGGCTGATGAAGAGCAGCGATGTGGAGATCTCGCGACGGAGGGCGGCGACCAGGTCGAGCACCTCGGCCTCGACGGTCGCGTCCAGCCCGGTGGTGGGCTCATCCAGGATCAGCAGCGCCGGCTCCACCGCCAGCGCCATGGCGATCACGACCCGCTGCTGCATGCCGCCCGACAGCTGGTGCGGGTAGCGGCGCATGACCCCGGCAGGGTCGGAGATGCGTACCCGGGCGAGCGCCTCCTCGGTGCGCTCGACCGCCTGCCGGCGGTCGCTTCCGGCGACCTCGAACACCTCGGCCACCTGCCGCCCGACCCGGATCGACGGGTTGAGCGCGCGCGACGCGTCCTGATACACCATCGACACGCTGCCGGCGCGCATCCGGCGCATCTCGGGCTCCGTCAGATCGTACGGATTGCGCCCGTCGATCAGGACCGACCCGCCGGTGACGCGGCCGTTCCGGGGCAGGTAGCGAACCAGCGCGAGCGCAACCGTGGACTTGCCGCACCCGGACTCGCCCACCAGACCGAACGACTCGCCCCGGCCGACCTCGAACGACAGACCGCGAATCGCCGCGCGGTCGTTCCCGCGGACGCGGTAGGCGATCTCGAGCTGGTCGACAGACAGCGCCGCGGTCCCTCCGGAGGGCGTGGCAGCGCTCACTCGTCGGTGACCTTCTCGATCGCGTCTGCGACCAGGTTGACCGCGATCACCAGCGACGCGATCGCGCCCGCCGCAAACAGCACCTCCCACCAGTACCCGGCTGCCACGACCGAGATGTTGTCGGCGATGTCATCACCCCAGTCGGGGGTCGGAGGCGGGATCCCGAAGCCCAGGAAGGAGAGGGTGGCGACGGTGAACACGGCGTACCCCAGCCGCACCGTGAACTCGACCATCACCGGTGACAGCACGTTCGGCAGCAGCTCGGAGAGCATGATGTAGAGCGCACTCTCGTTGCGCAGGCGAGCCGCGGTGATGTAGTCGAGCTCGCGCTCCTGGATCACCGCCGTCCGCACGGTGCGGGCGATCAGCGGGGTGAAGATGACGCCGATGCAGATCGTCACGGTGACGTTGGACGGCCCCAGGGCGGCGATCACGACCACCGCGGTGATCACCAGGGGGAGAGCCAGCAGCGCATCCACGAACCGGCTGATGGCCTCGTCCACCCATCCGCGCAGGTAGCCGGTGAGCAGCCCGAGCGCCGTCCCCAGCACGGTGCCCAGCACGGTGGCCAGGAACGCCACCACCAGCACCACCCGCACCCCGGTGATCACCCGGGCGAATACGTCCCTGCCGATCTGATCGGTGCCGAACCAGTGCGCCGTCGAGGGCGAGGCGTTGGTGCGCAGGAGGTCCTGCTCGAACGGCGTGTGCGGAACGACCCGATAGCCGACGATCGCGCACACAATCCAGAACGCGAGGATCGTGGCGCCGACCAGGAACGTCTTCGATTTGCGCAGCTCCCGCCACTGCTCCCGCCGGACATGTGAGACGTCTGACTCGCCCGAGCCGGCGGCGACGGGAACATCACCGACTGCAGCGCTCACGTGTCACCCCCGAGTCGGAGCCTCGGGTTCAGGAGCGTGTAGGTGATGTCCGCAATCAGGGTGGCGACCAGGTACACGACGCCGATCGTGAGCACCGTCGACTCGAGCAACGGGAAGTCCTTGGCTTGCGCCGCCTTGAATGTGAGCGAACCGATGCCGTTGTAGTGAAACAGGTACTCCACCACCAGCAGGCCGCCGATCAGGTAGCCGACCTGGGTTGCGACCACGGTGATCGTCGGCAGCAGTGCGTTGCGCAACACGTGCCGGCGGACGACCGTCTTCGTGGGCAGGCCCTTGAGCACGGCCGTGCGGGTGTAGTCGGAGTTGAGCGCCTCGATCGTCCCCGCTCGGGCCATCCGCATGATGTAGCCGAACAGCACGCACGCGATGGCGATCGCCGGCAGGATCAGGTGGAAGACCTGGGTGAAGGGATCAGCACCCGCCGGCGGAGTGGCGCCAACCGGGAGCACGTTCAGCCAGATCCCGAAGATCATGATCAGGAACACTCCGGAGACGAATTCCGGCAGTCCGAGCAGGGAGAGGCCGAACACGCTGATCGCGCGGTCGACCCATTCGCCGGATTTGAGCGCAGCGATCACCCCGGAGACGATCGCCAGCGGCACGCACATGAAGAACGCCACCAGCGCGAGCTTGAGCGAGTTTTCGAGCGCGCTGGTTATGAACGGCCTGATGGGCGCCTGGAATGAGTAGGACGAGCCCATGTCTCCATGAGCGAGTTTGGTCACCCAGTCGGTGTACTGGGTGACGATCGGCCGATCCACACCCAGCTTGTGGTCGAGCGCCGCGACGCCGGCAGGCGTCGCAAGGTTCCCCAGGATCGTCCGCCCAGGGTCGCCCGGGAGTTGCTGGCCGACCCAGAAGATGATCATCGAAAGAATCCAGAGGGTGATCAGGGCAAGCCCGAGGCGCTTGAGAATGTAGACCGCCATCTCGCCCTCCGAGACCGAGCCGGCGGCGGACTCCGCGCCGCCGGCTCCTGTTCAGGATTCAGGCGGTGATCGGCCCGGCGCCGCTCAGGAAGATCTGCCCCATGCCGGTCGTCACCACCCCACCGATCGTCTTCTTGCACACGCTGAGCGAGTCGAAGTAGTACGCGCAGATCCACGGCGTCTCGTCCAGCAGCAGCGTCTCGATCTGACCGGCGATCTGCTTCTGGGTCGAGAGGTCGAGCGCCGCCACGTACTGCTTGACCAGCGCGTCGTATTGGCTGTCCGCGAAGTGGGCGGCGTTCCAGGCACCGCCCTTGGCAAGGGTCGCGGTGAGCACCACGTTCGGCACTCCCCGGTGACCGTAGTCGACGAGGCTCATGATGCCCGAGAGCCAGTGGTCCTTGTAGTAGGTGGCCTGGGTGTCGATGTGGAGGTTGATGTTGATGCCGATCGCCTGGGCCGCCTGCTTGATGATCTGGGCGTAGTTCTTGATCTCCTGGTAGTCCTCGGTGTACAGGTCGGTCGTGAACCCGTTGGGAAGACCGGCCTGCGTCAACAGCTGCTTGGCCTTGGTCAGGTCCTGGACACGCTGCGCCACCGTGGTGTCCGTCGAGCGGAAGAACGGAGCGAATGGGTTGTCGTTTCCGAGCTGTGCGTAGCCCTTGAACAGCGCCTGGGCGATCTCCGGCCGGTTGAGCGACAGCGCCATCGCCTGACGTACGAGCTTGTTGTCCCACGGGGGCTTGTCGCATCGCATCGAGAGCTCCCGGTGCTGGGACGACTTGGTGTCCAGCAGCGTGTAGTCGGGGTTGTTGAGCACCCCCTCGGCTCCCGCCGGCACGATCAGGTTGACGATGTCGACATCCCCGCCCTGCAGCGCGGTGATCTGTGGTTGCTGGGTCGGGTAGAAGATGTGCTGCAGCTCCGCCGGGAGCACGTTGCCGCCCCACCAGTTGGGGTTGGGGGCGAAGGTCGCACCGGAATTGGCCTGGTAGGAGGTCAGCTTGAACGGCCCGGTGCCGACGAAGGTCTTCTGCCATTTGGCGTAGTCGGTGCCGTTGGGGACGATGATCATGTTGTAGTTGTCGGATGAGATCAGGTACGAGAAGTTGCCGTTGGGCGCTTCCAGATTGAACTCGACCGTCTGATCGTCGATCTTCTTCACGCCGTCGTTGGTCAGCACGCCATTGAACACCGAGGCGGCGTCGACGTAGACCTTGGGGTCGGTGTTCTGCTTGAACGAGTAGACGACGTCGTCGGCCGTCATCGGCCTGCCGTCGTTGAACGTCACCCCCGGCCGCAGTGTGTACGTCCACACCGAAGCGTCGGCGTTGGGCTTGAAACCGGTGGCCAGCATCGGCTTGAGGATGTTCGTCTTCGGGTCGTTGAACGACAGATATTCGCCCGTCTGCTGAATCATCGTCAACCCGCCCTCGTCGTAGATCTGGGCTGGGTTGATGGCGCTCGTCGGAACGACGCCCGCGATTCGCAGCTTCGCTCCGGCCTTGGGGACCCCTGACGGAGCGGAGCTGCTCGTGGGGCTCGAATTGGCCCCGCCGCAGGCGGACACGGTCGCACCCAACGCAGGTATCGAGAGGCCGATGATCGAGCCCCGGCGGAGGAACTCTCGGCGACTCAGCCGGCCGGCGACGAACTCGTCGATGACGTGGTTCTCGAGCTCACTGCGTCCGACGCGCAACTGATCGAGCTTCTTGGGGTCGCGATGCATGGTCACCTTCCTCTAAAGGGCGGCAGTGGCGCCGCTCCGGTCTGCGAACATGGACGGGTTGACATCTGCCGCAACGGCATCGGACACGGGCGCCAGCCTATCATCAGGTCTTGCACCATCCGATGTCCGCAGGCGGGGACGTTCGCGGGTGGCAATGGAAGCGGTCCATGCTGGAGGCTGGGCATGCTACACCGCCTATCGGGGAGCGACAAGGGGCGATTCCCAGCATGCGGGGGAGGCCGGCGGTGACGGCCCCTGTCACCGGCTCAGAGCTCACCGAACGCCCCCGAGCGCACCAGCTCCACCAGTGCCTGGAGATCGGCCGGGACAGGGGCTCCGACAGGGGTGGCCGGGATCCGGTCGCGCACCAGCCGGTGAGCAGCGGCGGTGCCACGGCCCAGGCGAACGCCCTGCCGCATGTCCACGGCGCGGGCGGCCACAACCAGCTCGATCGCCACCAGCCACTCGCCCAGCTCGACCATCTCGGTCAGTCGTCTTCCGGCGAGCGGGGCCATGGTCATTCGATCCTCGATCCCCTCGGCCTGGGTGGAGCTGGCCATCTCGAACGACACCGGCGCGGCCAGCAGACGCGCTTCGGCCGCCAGCGACTGACCGGCCACGCCGAACTCGGTGAAGCCGTCGTCTCCGTGGTCGGGGGCCGACGCGAGCCCGGGCGGCAGCCCGGAGAGGCCGGCGTGAAGAATCTTCATCACCCGCTCGTTGGCGCTGGTCAGCACGGGCGCCAGGGCGATCCTGAGGAAGTCCAGTGCGGCCGCGAGCGGCAGCACCTCGAAGCAGCCGACCGAGACGACCTGTCCCGTCTCCGCATCGACCAGAGGGTTGTTCTGCGCCGCGTTCAGCTCAATTCCGAGCTGGCCACGGGCGTACCCCAGCACATCGCGCAGGGCCCCGTGGAGTTGCGGAAGACACCGGAAAGTCAGCGGGTCCTGCAGGTTGCGGGGCGAACCGGGCTCCCACAGCCAGCTGCCCGCCAGCAGTTCCCGGAGGCGATCGGCTACCGCCTGCAGGCCGGGGTACGGTCGCTCCCGGAGCACACGGTGCACGATCGAGGGGTTGGCTGCAAACGCCTCCATGTCGAGCGCCCCGGCCACTTCGAGCGCGTCCGCGAGGCGCTCCAGATCGGCGACGGCCAGCGCCCCGACCGCTGTCGAGAAGGCGTTGTTGTCGATCATCGCCAGGCCTTCGCCGGCCTCGAGCGCGAAGCCGCTTCGATCGAGCAGTTCGGTCGTCAGATCGGCCATCGGCGCAAGATCTGCCTGGCCGACCGAGCCCCGCGTCCGCACCCGAAGCGGCCAGTCCTCGTTCAGCGCCCGCACGACCAGCTCCGCCAGGTCGGGCCGCGCCCCCACCAATCCGCGGGCGAGGTTGTTCGCCACCCGCAGCAACGTGGCGCGCACGACCTCGGGGCTCGCCGGCGGGCCGTGACCGACCCGGGAGTTCCCCACCATCAGGGCGTTGAAGGCGGCGCGGCCTTCGGTTGCCAGCGCCACCCGCTTCAGCGCCCCGACCCCGGTCGAGTAGCCGTAGACCGGCTCGCCACGGGCGGCCGTCTGCTCGAGCATGTTCCGTGACCGTCGCATGACCTCGACCGCTTCAGGAGCCAGCTGCACCCGAGTGCCGCGGCGGGCCACCATCACCACCTGCTCCAGGTCGAGACCGTGGCCGTCGAGCACGACTGTCACAACCGCCGCTCCCCGCCGGCCAGGCGGTGCACCCGGCCGCGCTTGATCACCGTCGTGACCGCGTTGCGTCCCACCTTGTAGACCAGCTCCTCGTGCGACGCGACGTCCCAGACCTGTAGATCCGCCAGCATCCCCGGAGCCAGCGATCCCCGGTCATCGAGCCCAACGGCCCGGGCGGCCCCGACCGTGGCCGCCAGCAGGGCGGTCGCCGGTGGCATCTCGTGGAGCCGTGCGGCCAGTGCCATCACCAGCTGCTGTGACTCGACCCAGCACCCTGGACAGAGGTCGGTGGCAAGCGCGAGCGTCATCCCCGCGGACAGCATCTCACGCGCATCGAACGGCCGCGGGTGGGCAACCGCGAAATCGAGTGCCGGCATGACCACGCCGACCACCCCCTGCTCGGCCATCCGCACCATGGTCGAACGGCCGGTGTGATTCAGGTGGTCGGCGGAGACCGCCCCCAGCTCGGCGGCCAACTCACCGCCGCCCGCCGCCGCGTACGCGTCGGCGTGGATCTTTGCGGCCAGCCCCACCTCCAGCCCCGCCTCCAGGATCCGCCGAGAGTCCGCGACGGTGAAGTAGCCCTCGTCGCAGTAGACGTCGCAGAAGGTGGCCAGCCCCCGTGCCGCCACCTCGGGGATCATCTCTCCGACCACCTCGTCGGTGTACCGCTGCCGTGAGGTCCCGGACGGGATGGCGTGGGCGCCCAGAAACGTGCTGACCACATCCATCGGCTGCTCGGCTGCGAGCCGCCGGTTGACCTCCAACATCTTCAGCTCGTGCGCCAGCGTCAGCCCGTAGCCGGTCTTGCTCTCGACCGTGGTGGTTCCGTGCGCGAACATCGCCCGCAGGCGGGCGCCGGCGGCCTCGGTCAGCTGGTCAACCGAAGCCGCCCGAGTCATCTCGACCGTGGCCAGGATGCCGCCGTCCGCGCCGCTCGCCCGGAACGCATCCAGCGCTCCGCTCACCGTCGCGGCGTACTCGTCCACCCTGGTACCGCCGAACACCACGTGGGTATGGCAGTCGACGAACCCGGGCGCCACCACTCCGCCGGCCGCATCGACCACCACCGCGCCGGCCGTGTCCACCCGTTCGGCGACCTGCACCGCGGGACCGACGTCGACGATCCGCTCGCCCGCGACCGCCACCACCCCCCCGGGGATCCGCCCGAGCGGATCGCCGGCGAGCGGTGCGCAGGTGATCAGCTCCGACGCACCGCACACCAACAGATCGGCAGCCGGACGCTCAGCCTGTGCCACCGGCAGCCTCGGGTCCGAATGTCGCGGTGGGCGTCCACCACAGAGGCACCTTGATCGTGTCGGTCGTCAGCGGCCCCCGGCCGTCCGCCGCCTCGCGCGCTTCCTCGTATCCGGCTTGAGCGTGGCGGACGACGCCGATCCCCGAGTCGGTGGTCAGGCAACCTTCGAGCCGCAGGTTGGCCTCCTCACTGCCGTCGGCGATCATCGTCACCCCGGTGTGCACCGCCTCGCCCATCGAGTAGTTGGCCTGGACGGCGACCAGGTCGGCCATGGCCGCGGTGTTCAAGAGCGCGTTGAGGTACGGCCAGTCGGAGATCAGGTCGCTGCCGTCGCGCATGTTCTCCGACTCGAAGGTCGGGTTCACGATCGATCCCGAGTCGAGGTTGTCACGTGAGAACGCGACCGGGCCGGCCAGCTCGCCGCTGCGGATGAGCTGGTTGACGCGCAGCCCGAACGCCTTCCGTTCACCGAAGCCGAGGTAGCACACGCGCGCCGGCAGGGCCTCGATCGGGATGTGCTCGCGGGCCAGGGTGATCCATTTCACCGTCGTCGCGTCATCCGGGAACATCTCCAGGGCCAGCTCGTCGAGGCGCTCGAGGTCGCCTGCCTCACCCGACAGGCACGTCCAGCGGAACGGCCCGCGGCCGAGCAGGAACAGCCGGCGCAGATATGCCGCCACGAACCCGGGGATCTGCATCGCCCGCTGCTCGGGCATCCCCGCGTCCCGGCACTCCTTGCGGATGCTCGTGCCGTACTCGAACACCTGCACGCCGAGATCCTGGAAGCCGATCATCGCCTCGAGCTGCACCAGCATCGACTCGCGGGCACGGCGGAAGTACTCGTCACGGTCGCTCCGGCGCAGCTCGTCGGCGGCCGCCGCTGTGAGCCCCGCGGGGATGTACGACAGCGGGTCGTGACAGGGGCACATCTCGGTGACGATGTCGGGCCGCCAACCGCGCTCGAGCACGGCCGGAAACACCTCGGCGGCGTTCCCCAGCAATCCGATGCCGAGCGGCTCTCGCCGATCGCGGGCGGCCTCTGCAAGCGTGATCGCCTCGTCCAGCGAGGTCGCCAGCACGTCGCAGAACCCCTTCTCGATGCGCCGCAAGATGACCCGCCGGTCGGCGTCGGCGGAGATGCACACGCCGCCCAGCATCGCCATCGCACGGGTCTGGTTTCCGCCCATGCCGCCGAGGCCCGCGGTGAGCAGGATCCGCCCCACCAGCGACCCTGCGAAGTGCTGGTCGGCGATCGCCGCCAGGGTCTCGAATGTCCCCTGGATCACCCCCTGCGTGCCGATGTACTCCCACGGCGCGGCCGTGTACTGCGCGAACATGGTCAGGTTCTTGTCCTGCAGGTCGTAGAACACGGGCCAGGTGGCCTTCATGATGTTCGTGTTGGCCATCACGACGCGCGGCGCAAGCCGGTGCGTCTTGAAGATGGCCACCGGCATCCCGGACTGCACGGCCAGCGTCTCGTCGTTCTCCAGATTCAGCAGCGCATCCACGATCGCGTGGTAGGACTCCCAGTTCCGAGCGCACTTGCCGATGCCGCCGTAGATCACCAGCCGCTGTGGATCCTCCGCCAACTCCATGTTGTTCTCGAGCATGCGCAGCAGCGACTCCTGCTTCCAGCCCTTGCAGCGCAGCGTGTCGCCGCGCTGGGCGCGGACGGAGTGCAGGATCTCGTTGTTGATCGTCGTGCTCACAGCCGCTCCCTCTCTCACGGGTGGACCCGCTCGCCGGTTCCGATCACCGCGGCGGGTGGCGCGGGACCGATCACTGCGGAGACCGCATCTCGCAGTGCCGCTCCGACATCCTCGATACTTGTGTGGCGACCGCACGCGACAACCGTCCGGCCGGCAACGACCACATCGGTCACATCCGCCGCCGTGGCGGCGAATATCAGGTGCTCGAGCGCCGTCTGCGCCGTTGCGCCGGCGGTGCGCGGCGAGTCCAGCGCGACGGTGGTGAAATCTGCCGGGGCACCGGCCACCAACCCTCGCCCGTCCCAGCCGAGGGCGAGCTTGCCGGAGGTGGTGGCAGCCTGCAGGAGCTCCTCCGGGGGGTGCAGCCCTCGACGGCCGGCGACCAGACGCTGGTCGAACTCGAGCGCGCGCAGCTCTTCGAAGACATCGATCACGGCGTGCATGTCGCTGCCGACGGTGAGCGGCGAGCCGGCCGTGGCAAGGGCACGGGCCGGGCCGATGCCGTCGCCGAGGTCGCGCTCGGTGGTCGGGCACAGACAGATCGTCGTCGCCGACGATCCGAGGAGCTCGATGTCCGTCGTGGTCACGTGCGTCGCATGTACGACCGTGGTGTCGGGGCCCAGCACACCGACCTGGGCCAGCAGGCCCGTGGGGGTGGTTCCGGTGGCGCGGATGCACTCCTCGTTCTCGCGCGGCTGCTCGGAGGCATGCACGTGCAACGGGGCGGCCCGCGCGCGCGCCCAGTCGCGAACCACCGCCATCGCCGGTTGATCGACGGCTCGCACGCTGTGGATGGCGGCCGCGATCCGGGAGGTCGGCGAGCCGCCGAGCTCGGCAGTCCTGGCGGCCCATGCGTCGGCGTCGCCGTCCGAGAACCGCAGCTGCGTCGGCTCCAGAGAGTCGCCACCGACGCCGGCCTGCAGATAGCAGGTGTCGATCAGTGTGATCCGGATGCCGACGTCGGCGGCCGCGGCCAGCAGTGCTTCGCCCATCGCGTTCGGGCGGTCGTACTGCCGCCCGCCGCGGTCGTGGTGCAGGTAGTGGAACTCGCCCACCACGGTGATGCCCGCCAGCGCCATCTCGGCGTAGGTCGCGCGGGCGAGCGCGAAGTAGCTGTCCGGATCCAGGCGCTCAACCAGGTCGTACATGATCCGGCGCCAGGCCCAGAAGTCGGCGGCGTGGGTCTGCGTACGGGCTCGCAACGCTCGGTGCAGGGCATGTGAGTGCGGATTCGCCAGACCTGGCACCGTCAGCCCGCGGAGGATCGACGCGCCGGGCAGCGGGGAGGAGTTGGGGACGACCGATGTGATGCGCCCGTCCTCGACCTCGATCGTCACGCGCTCCGCGATGCCGCCGAGCCAGGCCAACTCGGCGTGCCAGACGCGGGATCGTTCAGGCCGTGCGCCCATAGAACAGCCGCTGCGTCAGTTCGTTCAGTCGCTGGTCGGGCTTGTCCGCGAACGAGAGCACAGCGTTGGTGCGCAGCACGTCCCCCACGATCGGTGTCACCCGATGGATCGAATGGCGTCCACGGAAGAACGCGAGCGTGCCGGCGGAGCTGGGGAGGCGGATCACATCCGTGGTGTCACCACGGAGCAGGCGCCCGACTGCCGGATAGTTCTCGTCGTGCTCGTTGCGGAGGTTGGGAACGAATTCGAAGTCGCCACCCGAGGCGGCCGGCTGGAGCATCAGCGTGACGACGAACTCCGCCCGGTCAAAGTGCCAGCCCAGCTCGTCGCCCTGCGAGTAGTACACGAGATTCAGCCCGCCGAGCGGATCGGCGTTGCGGTAGAAGGGACGCCTGTCCAGGGCGGTGCCGACGAACTCGAGCATCGCGTCCCACTCGTACACCGCACGGATGCCGGCCGCCGCCGGAATCAGGTCGTAGGCAACGGTCGCCTGGGATGCGCGCTGCATCATGCGCCGGGGGTCGTCGCCGGGCACCGACTCGTCCACGTCCTCGAAGTACACGTTGTGCACGGCCTCGTTCACGTACCCGTGATCGGTGAGCGCAAGCGCCTCCCGCACGAGCTGGGCGACCCCATCTTCTGACAGGAAGCCCTCCAGTTGGCAGGCGCCGGTCGCGGCCAGGTCGGCGTGGCAGCGCGTGACGAGTGCCATCCCGGCAGGGCTGGTGAGATCGTCGATCGGGTACCGGTCGGTATCGACGAGGTCGCGAGCCGCCACGGCGGTCGAGGGGTTGGGGATGGTCACGGCGTCTCCCTTCGGACTCGGTTGACGCCCACTATACCGACGTGTCTTATACGCTGGAGATATCTGTTCTCGCTATGTAGGAACCACTCCAGGCGAATCCGTTCGTATCTATCCGAGCCTGTCGCTCAGACTCCGCCCCGCGGCGGTGAGCAACGGGCGAGCCGACACCTGCCACGCGTGGGTGCAGCGGTTGGCGGGGCCGGCCAGCGCCAGTCCCGCGATCACCGAGTCGCGGTGGAACACGGGGACAGCCACGGCGAACGCGCGGGGGATGAACTCACCGCGCGAGGTGGCGAAGCCCAGCGCCCGGGTGCTCTCGAGCTGGCGTCTCAGCTTGCGGGCATCGGGCGTGGTCGGTGTGTGGTTCTCGAGCCGACCGGCCAGCACCTCGTCGATGACGTCGGGCGGGGCGTACGCCAGCAGCACCCGCGAGGCGGCCCCAGCGTGCAGCGGGAGCACCTGGCCGACCTCGAATGCCATCCTGACGGGGTTCGTCGACTCGACCTGGGCCAGACACAGCACGGAGCTCCCGGCACGGATCGTCAGCAGGGCCGTCTCTCCGGTATCCCGCGCGAGCACCTGCAGCGTTGGCCGGGCCAGGTGGGCAAGCACGTCGCTGGGAATGCTGCGATCGGGGGCGAGCAGGCGCTGACCCAGCCGGTAGCAGCCGTCGATCTCGGTCACCAGCCCGAGATCTCGAAGCTGGCGCAGATAGCGATAGACGGTGCTGGTGGGCAGCCCGAGCTCCTCGACAAGGGCGTCGACCCGCACCTGTCCACGGTCGAAGATCGCCAGCAGCACCCCCAGGCCGCGCTCCAGCGAGGTTGTCGCGCTGCGACCGGGGCGCCCGTGCGCAGCTCCAGTGGCCATGGGGCGCACCCTAACACGGCGAATCCCGCCTGGCGATAACCCGGCGTGCCGCAGGGTGGCTCTCGAGCCGCGACACGGGCAGCGGCCGGCGATCACCAGCTTTCTTGTAGCGTGTGGGCATGCGGAGACGGCGCGGGCGATGAGCGGAGACCTCGAGCGGGCCGACGGCAGCTTCGGGGAGGCATGGGCGGGCGACGGCCGCAACGGCAGCCACATCAACCTCGTGATCGGCCGGCGCGGGTCCCCGACGGCCGCCGCGGCCGCCGGCGCGTTCGCGTGCCCCGCGCCCGGCCACGCACCGGTGATGGCGTGCCTCGGCGCCGGCAACGCCGTGCGGCCGGCCACGATCATCCTCAACAAGGCCACGATCACCGGTGACCCGCACGGCCGGATCACTTGGGGCGCCGTCCAGCTCGGCATCGCCCAGGGCGTGATGGACGCCGTCGCCGACGGCGCCATCCAGGCCGCGACCGCGGGCGACCTGGTGATCCTGGTCGCGGTGTGGGTGGATCCCGAGGTGGACGACGAGACAGCCGTGCGACTGGCCAACCGCGAGGCCACCCGGCGAGCGATCGACGATGCGCTATGCACCGACCGCCGAGCGCGTGTCGCCGAGCTGGTCGAGCTCCGCGACTCCGCGCGAAACGCCTTTTACCAGGGGCACTGAGCGACTGTGCGGATCACCGCGGTCGAAGCTCGCAGCTACCGGCTTCCGCTCGACCCGCCGTTCCACGCGGCCTGGGATCCGAGCCCCCGCGAGCACCTCGATGCGACGCTCACGCTGGTACATACCGACGAGGGGCTGACCGGTTGCGCGAGCGGCGACGCCCTGCCCGACCGCGCGCTGCTGGAGCGGCTCCTGGTCGGGCTCGACCCGCTGCGCACCGAGGCGGTGCGCCAGATCTGCGAGACCGTCGACTTCCACGGCGGGCGGCCGTGGGCATGCGAGGTGGCCGTGTGGGATCTGGTCGGTCGGATCGCCGGGCTCCCTCTGTGGCAGCTGCTGGGAGGAGCGAACGAGCGATTGACTGCCTATGCCTCGAGCGGCGAGCTGGTCGACTCGGACGAGCGCACCCGCCGCTGTGTGGCACTCCGCGACGCGGGTGTCAGGGCCGTCAAGCTGCGCTTCCACCTTGACGACTGGCGGAACGACGTCGATGTCGTCGAGCGGGTGCGCGACGCGGTCGGGCCCGCGATGGAGATCATGGTGGACGCCAACCAGGGCTGGCGGATGCCGGGCGACCGCCGCCGGCGATGGGACGTCGCCACCGCAATCGCGTGCGCCCGGGCATTGGAGCCGCTGGGGGTGCACTGGCTGGAGGAGCCGCTGCGCTGTGACGATGTCGACGGGTACCGCGCGCTGCGCCGCCGTACCGACCTGCGGCTGGCCGCCGGCGAGATGATCCGCCAGGCTCACGAGGCTCGCGACCTGATCGTGCGCGGTGGGATCGACGTGATCCAGACCGACGTCGTGCTGGCGGGCGGCATCGGCGGCTGCCGCCGGGTGGCCGCCCTCGCCGACCTGTACGGCCGGGCATGGTCGCCGCACACGTGGTCGCACGGGCACGGGCTGCTGGCGAACCTGCACCTGGCGGCAGCGGTGTCCACCTGGCCGTTCATCGAGGTGCCGTTCGACCCCCCCGCGTGGACACCGGAGCGCCGCGACTTTCCCCTGCCCCAGCCGCTCGCGGTCGGGGCCGACGGCTCGATCACGCCACCGTCGAAGCCAGGGCTCGGAGCGGACCTCGATCTGGACGCGATCGAGCGCTGGAGGGTGAGGTGAGCGAGCCGCTGCAAATGCGGGCGGCGGTGCTGCACGAGGCGGCCCGGCCGATGGAGATCGAGACCGTACTGCTCGACCCGCCGGCGGAGGACGAGGTGCTGGTGCGTGTGGCGGCGGCGGGCGTGTGTCACTCCGACGTACACCTGGCCGATGGCCACCTGGGTGACGGCCGGTGGCCCACTGTCCTCGGGCACGAGGGCGCCGGGGTGGTGGAGGCGGTCGGCGAGCGGGTCACCCACGTCGCCCCCGGCGACCGCGTGGCGTTCTGCTTCGTCCCGGCCTGCCGCACCTGCACGGCGTGCCGCGCGGGCCGCTTCCACCTGTGCGTGACGGCATCCGAGATGGCCTGGCGGGGGATGATGATGGACGGCAGCTCGCGGCTGAGGCTGTTGTCCGGTGCGCCCTTGCGGCACTTCAACTTCGTCTCCTGCTTCGCCGAGCACTGCGTGGTGCCCTCGGCCGCGGCGATCCGGCTCACCGCCGACATCGAGCTGTGGCAGGCGGCGCTGCTCGGATGCGGCGTCGTGACGGGCGTCGGGGCGGTGCGGAACACGGCCAACGTCCGGATCGGCGAGACCGTGTGCGTGATCGGCTGTGGCGGCGTCGGGCTGCAGGTGATCGCCGGAGCGCGACTCGCCGGAGCGGCGCAGATCGTGGCCGTCGACCGCACTGCCGAGAAGCTCGAGCGGGCGCGCGGGCGCGGCGCGACCGACGTCGTCGACGGCTCCCGGACCGATGTTGTGGCGGCGATCCGGGAGCTGTGCCCGGGAGGGGTCGACCACGCCTTCGAGGTCGTCGGGCTGCCGCAGACGATCCGCCAGGCCTGGGACGTGATCCGCCCGGGCGGCAAGGCGGTGGTGGTCGGGCTGGCGCCGAAGGGGGTCGAGGTCTCGCTGCCGGCGCTCGACCTGCTCAGCGAGAAGAACCTGCTCGGGTGCTACTACGGCTCGTCGAACGTGGCGCTGGAGCTGCCGGCGCTGGTCGATCTGGTGGCTTCAGGAAGGCTGCCGCTGGACGACGTCGTCTCGCATGTGATCGACCTCGACGGCATCAACGACGCGTTCGAACGCCTGCGCGAGGGCGAGGGCTCCCGCTCCGTGATCGTCCTCGACCGGTCGTTGGCCGGGCAGCCTCCCGGGTGATCGCCGAGCACGGTCGCCGGGGGCCCAGCGGGCGGTCAGACCCCGATGGATCTCGTGGAACGGATCTCGTGACACCTCCGTCCTCCCGAGGCAGGCACGCCGTTCTCAGCGCTTTTCGCGCTGCCCCGAGACCACCCCGGAGATCCCACTCCCGGCGCCAAACCACACCGGTGGGCCACCCCCACCCCACCCCGGGGTCAGACCCCGTACGGACCGCGTGACAGTTTGGCCGGCGCGGTGCCGTGTCGGCTGACCGGGTCGGTCGCTAGTGTGGACTGGTGAACGAACGCGTGCTGCTGGTCGAAGATGACCCGTCGATCCGGGAAGTGGTTGCGCTCGGCTTGCGGCAGAGTGGGTTTCGCGTCGATTCCGCCGCCGACGGAGGCGACGGACTGGCGCAGTTCCGCCAGAAGACCTACGACGTGCTGCTGCTGGACGTCATGCTGCCGACCATGGACGGCTTCGAGGTGTGCCGCCAGGTGCGGGCGGGGAGCCGGGTGCCGATCGTGATGCTGACAGCGCGCACCAGCACGGTGGACGTGGTCGTAGGACTCGAGCTGGGAGCTGACGACTACGTCACCAAACCGTTCGAGCTGCCCGAACTGGTCGCTCGCGTGCGGGCCGTGCTGCGGCGGTCGACCGCCGAGCCGGAGCAGCGGCCGATCGCCGTGGGCGATCTCGAGATCGATCCCGCGGCGTTCCGCGCCCGCCGCGGCGACACCGATCTGGCGCTCACCACCACGGAATTCCGGCTGCTCTACGAGCTGGCGGTGCACCGAGGGCAGGTGCTCACCCGCGACCAACTGCTCGACCGAGTGTGGGGGTACTCCCACCTGGGAGACTCGCGGCTGGTGGACGTGGCCGTTCAACGCCTCCGCGCAAAGGTGGGCACCGACGCCATCGATACCGTGCGCGGCGTCGGCTACCGGCTGGCGTGATCGTTACACGCCCGTAACACACCGGTGTGATGGGCGTTGCGGCCGCGGACGATTCTGGGAGGGTGCACGGTACGGTGGCCACCAAAGCGGCGCTCGTGCGCCGCGTCCCGACCGGCCGGCTTCGCCGCCGACTGGCGATCGCCTTCGTCCTCGTGGGAGGCCTGTCCGCCGGTGCGCTGGCCGGCGGTGCCTACCTGCTCGTGCGGCACTCTCGGCTCCAGGACTCGGTCGACCGGGCGGTCGCCCAGGCCCGGTTCAACCTCGTGCTGGCGCAGCGCACGGCCAGCATCGCCAATCTCCAGACCAGCTACAGCCTGCGCGGCGACTTCTACACCGTGATCGCCGAGCACGGCCGGGTCCCACCTGGACGGCTCCCGGTGCCGGCCGACTTGCGGCAACTGGTCGACAGACAGGATCGGATGGCGTATGAACGGATCGAAGTGCAGGGCGACCCGCTGCTCGTGGTGGGGGTACCCCAGGTCAGCCGCGACCGCCAGCTCTACTTCTACTTCGACGAACGCCAGCTTTGGAGCGACCTCGACCTGCTGCGCGACGTCCTTATCGGTGGCTGGCTGATCGCGGTCGTGCTCTGCGGTCTGGCCGGAGTGCTGCTCTCGCGACGCATGCTACGACCGGTCGCGGCCGCCGGGGCCGCCGCCCGCTCCCTGGCCGAGGGGCTTCTGGACACCCGGCTTCCAGCCGGTGGCCAGGACGAGTTTGGAGCCTGGGCGGTGTCGTTCAACCAGATGGCGGACGCATTGCAGACCAAGATCACCGCCCTCACCGAGGCCCGGGAGCGCGAGCAGCGCTTCACCGCCGATGTCGCACACGAGCTGCGCACGCCGCTGACCGCGCTGGTCAACGAGGCGGCGGTGCTGGCCCAACACCAGGGGGCGATGCCGGCAGACGCAGCCCGGATGAGCGAGCTGCTGACCCGCGACCTCGGCCGCTTACGGCGGCTCGTCGACGATCTGCTCGAGGTGGCGAGCCTGGATGCCGGCCAGGAGGTGCTGCGGCTGGAGCCGATCGAAACCGCGGGGCTGGTCGCCGACCTGGTCACCGCGGCCGGCTGGGACGGAGGTGTCGAGGTCGAGCCCGGCGGAGCGCCGGTCGTAAGCGATCGCCGGCGCCTGGAACGGATCCTCGCAAACCTGATCGCAAACGCGATCCAGCACGGTGGCGGCCACGCCGTGGTACGGGTGACCGGCACCGCGGACGAGACCACGATCGACGTCACCGACCGCGGGCCGGGCATCCCGGCCGAGTTCCGCGACCGCCTGTTCGATCGGTTCTCCAAGGCCGACTTCGCCCGATCCGGAGCGGGAACCGGGCTGGGACTGGCGATCGCGGCCGAAAATGCCGCCCTGTTGGGCGGCCGGATCGACGTCGAGGATGCGCCGGGCGGTGGGGCGCGGTTCGCGCTGCATCTCCCCCACCTGGAGCAGGGAGGCACATCATGAGGATGCAGATCGTCCTGGTCGCGCTGGTCGCGGCGCTGTCCGCCTCGTGCGGGAACCCCGGCGCCGTACCGGTGTCCCCGCCCCCCGGCGGAGCCTTCTCCGGCACGTCGTCGTCGGGCACCGGCACCGTGCCACCACCCACGACCGGGTCGGTTCCGCCCCCCGTCCGCCCGGCCCGGCTCACCCTCCAGGCCTGGGGGGTGCGGGACGGCCAGCTGTGGCCGATGATCAGGTACACGCCGGTGAAGCTCGCTGTGGGCGGTCTCGCGATGCGCGCCCTGCTGCACGGCCCGAATGCCGCCGAGCGGACGGCCGGCGTGTCGACCGGTGTCCCCACGACCTCGCGCCTGCTCGGCCTGTCGATCGATCACGGTATCGCCACGGTGGATCTGAGCGCCGAGTTCGCCGCGGCCGGCTCGCCCGCCTCGGAGCGCATGCGCCTGGCCCAGGTGGTGTACACGCTGACCCAGTTCCCGACCGTCCACGGCGTCCGACTGCGCCTCGACGGCCAGCCGGTGTCGGTGTTCTCGGGGGACGGCATCGTGCTGCCGGATCCGATGACCCGGCGCAACTTCCACGACGAGACGGCGGCCATCGTGGTCACCAGCCCGGCGATCGGCGGTACGTTGGGGCCCGGTACGACGATCGCCGGTATCGCTGACGTATTCGAAGGGCGGTTGCTGTACCGGATCCTGGACGGCCGTGGCCAGTCGATCGTGTCCGGCGAGTACAGCGTGGGTTGTGCCACCGGCTGCCCGGGCGGCTTCAACATCGCGATCGATCAGCTCGAGACCTCGCGGGCGGTCGCCGGGACGCTGGTGGTGACCGACTCCGATCCGTCCGGTGATCCCTCGCGGCGGGTCGTGGTGCGGGTGCCGATCGAACTCGCACCGGCATTCGACGTGCTGTCGCCGGTCGAAGGTGGGACGCTGACCAGCCCCGCCACCATCCGGTTTGCGACCAACCTGCCGCACGGCGGCCCGGTCGAGGTACGCCTGTTCGACAGCCAGTTCCACCTGCTCGGCCAGCGGATGGTGACCGGGCTGTGCCCGGAGAACGGCTACTGCCCCAACTCCAGCGTCGTGACCATCACGATCCCCTTCCAGGTGGCGGGGGTCGTGCCCGGCTATCTCGGGTTCACCGCTCTCCACGGCTCGGGTGGCAGCGAGCAGGATGCGCTGGAGATGCGCGTGACCCTGAGCGGCGGATGACCGTTTCACAACCGTTACAGAGCCGTGCGGCCGGTGTTGCCCGAGCCGCCGACGATGGGACAGTCGTATCGTCCGACCAGGAGGGATCGCAGTGAAGAAATTGCTCGTGATCATGACGGCCGCGGGGCTGATCGTCACCCCCGCGGCCACCCCGGCCAGCGGAGCCTCGTCGCACACGGTCACACTCGGGGTGTGGCTGCAGCGCGGCGGGCACATGTGGCTGACCAAGCGCACCCTCCCGGCGACCTCACGGGTGGCCACCGCGGCGATCACGGCCCTGCTAGCGGGCCCGAACTCAACCGAGCGGGCGGCCGGGGTGAGCACTGCGATCCCGACCGGGACGCGGCTGCAGCGGATCTCGATCGACTCGGGCGTGGCCACCGTCAGCCTGAGCGCGCAGATCGGAGCCGGAGCCTGTAGCTCGTCGGTGCGGATGCGACTGGCGGAGCTGACCTTCACCGTCACCCAATTCCCCTCCGTGCAGGCAGTGCGCCTGCAGGTGAACGGCCGCCTGGTGCACTTCCTGACCGGTGACGGGATACCCGTTCCGATCCCGCTCCAGCGCTGGCAGTTCCGCGCACTGGTGCCCGCGATCACGGTATGGAGCCCGCGCATCGGGTCGACCGCGTCCAGCCCGGTGCTGATCATGGGCACGGCGAACGTGTTCGAGGCGAACGTCCACGTCGCGATCCTCAACGCGGCCGGAAAGGTGATCGCCCGCACAGTTGTCACCGCATCCTGCGGGAACCGCTGCCGCGGGAACTACTCGCTGCACCTCGCTTACACGGTGCCGCACGACATGCCCGGGTCGATCGTCGTGTCGGACGACGACGCCGCGGGGGCGGGCCATCCGCCCCATATCGCCCGGGTGCCGGTCACGCTGAAAGGCTGACCTATACGCACACGCCCGGGCGACGCCGAGGTCGCCCGGGCACCGGACTGAGAAGCTCAGCCCGCGACCGCCCGCTCCACCGCCTCGCGCACCAGGTCGTCCCCCGGATCGATATCGAACACGGGCCGGCCGACCGCCTCCAGCAGCGCGAACCGGACCCGCCCCGCGCGGGCCTTCTTGTCCCGGGACATCGCCTCGATCACCTGGTCGGCGCCCACGTTGCGGGCCGCGATCGGCAGCTCGTGGAAGCGCAGCAGCTCCCGCACCTGGCCCTCGACGTCGGGATCAAGCCCGCACACTCGCGCGGAGAGCCACAGTGACGGCAGCAGCCCGATCGCCACCGCCTCACCGTGGGCGAACGCCTTGTAGCCGGTGGCCACCTCGATCGCGTGTCCGATCGTATGACCGAGGTTGAGCACCGCGCGCACACCCTGTTCGGTCGGGTCGGCGGCGACCACACGCACCTTGAATGCGGCGCAGCGGCGGATCAGCTCCAGACGCTCCTCGGGCGATCCGCGCCCCGGCTCCCAGCCGCGCACGAGCTCCCACAGCCGGCCGCCGGCCAGAAGCGCGGTCTTCACCACCTCGGCGAACCCGCACGCCCACTCCCGCACCGGCAGTGTGTCCAGCATGGCGGGGTCGGCCACCACCCACTCCGGCTGGTGGAACGCCCCGACGTAATTCTTGGCCGCCGGCAGGTCGATCCCGGTCTTGCCGCCGATGCCCGCGTCCACCATGCCGACCAGCGACGTCGGCACCGCGATCCACGGCACGCCGCGCTGGTAGGTGGCGGCGACGAACCCCGCCAGATCGGTGGCCGCGCCGCCCCCCAGCCCGACCACGACATCGCCTCGCTCCAGGCCGAATTCGGCCAGCCGCGACCACGCCTGGCGGGCGACGGCGACCGTCTTCGCCGCCTCGCCGACCGGCAGGCGGACAGTCACGAACGGGTCGAACGGCGCCCCCACGACACGCAGCACGGCACGGTCGGCGATCAGCGCCGCGCGCCGCGCACCGATCAGCCGGGGCAGCTCGCTGAGTGCACTCTGGCGGGCGATCGGCGCCAGCAACGGCTCGCCGCCGGTCAGCTCGTCGGCATCCACCAGAGCGTCGGCGGCGGTGTGGTACACGTCTCGGCGACCCTCATACAGTTCCTCGAACGCGCGCGCCTCCGCGGCCAGCGGGCGATCGCCGGCGGCCGCCTCGACCCGCCGCCAGGCGACCTGGGGAGATACGTCAAGGAGCACCGTGAACGAGCCGTCACGCAGACGCTCGCGGGTCACCGCTGAGCCGACGGCACCGCCGCCCAGCGCGATCACCGCGCCGGTCTCGGCCAGCAGGCGGGCGACGACACGCTCCTCCAGCGCACGGAAGGCCGGCTCGCCGTCGTCGGCGAAGATGAGCGCGACCGGCTTGCCCGCCTCTCGCTCGATCTCGGCGTCGGCGTCCAGCGCCCTCCAGCCCAGCCGCTCGGCCAGGCCGGCGGCGACGGTGGTCTTGCCCGCGCCCATGAACCCGATCAGCACCAGGTTGCGAAACGGGCCGGGGATCATGCGCCGGCGATGCGCCGCACGTAGGCCGCGTGAGCCGCGACGAAATCAGCCACGGAGTCGCCGCCGAACTTGTCCAGCGCGGCTCGCGCGAGCTCGAACGCCACCGCCGCCTCGGCGACCACGGCAGCGGCCGGCAGCACCGTCACATCGCTTCGCTCGACATGCGCCTCGCGCGGTTCGTGGGAGCCCAGCTCAACCGACCGCAGCGGCCGCATCAGCGTCGGGATCGGCTTCCAGTACGTCCGCACCACGATCTCCGACCCGTTCGACATGCCACCCTCAATGCCGCCGGCGCGGTCGGTCTGACGGTGGTAGCCGCGGTCTTCGGAGTGGAAGATCTCGTCGTGCACCGACGAGCCGCGCTTGGACGCCGAGGCCACGGCATCGCCGATCTCGACCCCCTTGGCCGACTGGATCGAAAGCATGGCCGCAGCCAGCCGACCGTCCAGCCGACGGTCGGCCGAGACGTGCGAACCCAGCCCCGGAGGAACGCCGAACGCCCGCACCTCCGTGATCCCGCCCAGCGTGTCGCGGTCGCCCTTGGCGGCCTCGATCTCGGCGATCATCGCAGCCTCGGCATCCGGGTCGAGGCAGCGCACCTGCGAGGCCTCGGCGCGCTCGAAATCGGCCATCGACAGCCACGCCGGCGGGGTCGCACGCACCGTGCCCAGCTGCAGCACGTGCGATCGCACCTCGATCCCGATGGTGCGCATCAGCGCCCTGGCCACGGCGCCCGCGGCGACGCGGGCGGCGGTCTCTCGCGCGCTTGCGCGCTCGAGCACGTTGCGCACATCGTCGTGCCCGTACTTGAGCACCCCCGCCAGGTCGGCATGTCCGGGCCGCGGCAACGTGATCGGCTTGCCTCGCCAGCCGAACTCATCGAGCTCGGCCGGCTCGACCGGCCACGGGCTCATCGGCGCCGTCCAGTTGCGGTGGTCGCGGTTCTGGATGAAGAAGGCCAGCGGACTGCCCAGCGTGCGGCCGTGGCGCAGACCTCCGCGCGGCTCGACGTCGTCGGTCTCGAGCTTCTGGCGCGGGCTGCGGCCGTACCCGGCCTGACGCCGGGCGAGGTCACCCCGGATCAGCTCGTGGTCGAGCTCGAGGCCGGCCGGAAGCCCGCTGATGACGACGGTCAGGCCCGGGCCGTGAGATTCGCCGGCGGTGACGTAGGACAGCTCCATGGTCGGTGGAGCCTAATCGAGGGCCCTGCCGGAGGCGTACGCGGGGAGCTCAGCCGCCCCAGTAGGCGGTCCACATCGCCGGCCCGAAAAGGAGCGCGACGACCGCTCCGGCGGCCAGGAAGGGACCGAGCGGGAGCGTGGTCTTGAGACCTTTGCGGCCCTTGACGGCGATCATGGCCAGACTCGGGATCGACGAGAGCAGGAACGCCATGAAGAGCGCGACCGCGGCGTAGCGGCCGAGCGCCAGGCCGATCATCAGCGCCATCTTGACGTCCCCGAGTCCCATGCCCTGGCGGTAGACGGCCCACGCCAACCCGAGGAAGAGGAAGCCACCGAGGCCGCCGACGAGCAGCTCCGCCCAGCGCTCGGGCTGTGCGATGACGGCGGTCAGGTAGACCAGCGCCGCACCGGGGAAGTTGATCGCATTGGGGATGATCCGGTGGTTGAGGTCGATCGCCGATGCCGGCACCACGAGCGCTGTCAGCAGCAGAGCCGGCACGAGCCGCGGGTGGAAGCCGATGCGCAGGGCCATGGCCGCGAAGAGCAGGGCCGTGAGTGCGGCCACGACCCACCGGCGGCGAGCCGACGGGGCGGTGCCCTGACCCAGAGGGAAGTGCTGAATCAGCCGCTCGAGCGGCCACCCGAGCGCGAAGCCGAATCCGGCTAGGGGCAATACCAGTTCCATAACCGGGCTATCGGCGGCTCGACACCCGACCTGTAGACCCGCCGAACGGTTACGAGCGGGCCGCCGCGCGCATGACGTCGACCGGCGGGCTGACCCCGGTCAGCAGCTCGAACGCCAGCAGCCCCTGGCCCACCAGCACGTCCAGACCGTCCACGGCCCGTGCCCCGGCACGCTCGCCGGCGCGCGCGAGGGCCGTCGGCAGTCCATCACCGCGGTACGCCAGGTCGACCACGGTCTGGCCGGGGCGCAGCAGCGCCGGGTCGAGGGGCAGCGAGACCAGGTCGCCGGCCTGACCGATCGGGGTGGCGTTCACCACCAGCTCCGGCAGGTCGACCGGCGGCCACGGCACGACCTCCACGCCGAGCTGGGATGCGGCCTCGGGCCGGCGAGCGCTCACGGCCACCAGCCACCCGGCATCCTGCAGCGCCGCCACCGCCGCCCGCGCCGAGCCTCCCGCGCCCAGCACGAGCGCGGCCCCCGGGTCGGTCTCGCCGATCGCCCACAGCAGACCGCGGCCGTCGGTCGAGTCCCCATGCAACCGGCCGTCGCCACCGACCACGATCGTGTTCACCGACCCGGCGCGCCTGGCCTCTGCCGACAGCGAGCCGCACAGTTGGAGCACCTGCATCTTGTGTGGGATGGTGACGTTGACACCGACCAGGTCACCGGCCGGCAGCGCGCGCACGAACTCCTCCAGGTCGTCCGGAGCCACGTCGAGCGCGTCGTACTCCCAGTCCAGCCCGAGCGCCGCGTACGCGGCGTTGTGCATCCGCGGCGACCGCGAGTGCGCCACCGGATGTCCGATCACCGCAGCACGCCGCCGGTCAGCCGCCATGGGCAACGAAATCCTTGTAGCTGGCGGTGAAGTACTGGGCTGCCTTGCCGGGAATGGCCAGGTAGTACAGATAGTCGACGTGCGCGGGGTGGGCGGCCGCCTGGATCGCGGCAAGGCCCGGATTGCAGATCGGCGTCGGCGGCAGACCGCGATGCACGCGCGTGTTGTAGGGCTCGCGGCTGTCGATGTCGGACTGGTGGATCACCGCCGTCCACGAGCCCAGGTGGTAGAGGATCGTGGCGTCGATGCCGAGCGCCATGTGCCGGTGCAGCCGGTTGTAGATCACCGCCGCCACCTTGGCCCGGTCGCCCGGTACCCTCGCCTCGCGCTCGATCATCGAGGCGATGATGAGCACGTCGTAGGGCGTCAGGTTGTGGGCCCGCGCGTAGCTCAGGTCGACCCCGGCGACGTTGGCCCGGAACGCCACCAGCTCCTGACCGACCAGGGTCGCTGCGGTCTCGCCGGGACGCACCTGATAGGTGGCCGGGAACATGAACCCCTCCATGTTCACGTGGTGCCCGAACCCGGCCGGCGGGGCGGCGGCGCTCACCGCCCGCAGCCACACGCTGGGGCTGATCCCGACCGAGCTCAGCCTGGAGGCGATCTGGGTGTCGCGGTAGCCCTCGGGAACGAGCAGGCTGACGGTGTGCGGCACCGGCGGACCGGTGTCCAGGCGGGCGATGATCGCGTCGTAGTCCTCTCCGGCTCGGAACGCATACGCCCCTGCCTTGAAGCTCGAGCCCTGGCCCTTGCCCTTCGCGTAGTCGCGGAAACGGCCGCCGTCGGCGAGCACCCCCCTGCTCTGCAGGATCTGCCCGATCTGCTGCCCGTCGGCACCGGCCGGAATGACCACGTAGATCGGTGGACCGTGCGGAGCGGCGGCCGGTTTGGACGCGTCGGCGAACAGCGACCGCAGGCCGGAGAACGCAACGACGACCGCGGCGGCGAGCACGATGAGGACGATCAGCCGGCGAATCGCCGCAGGTACCCTTCGAGCAGGTGGGCCGCCGCCACCGCGTCGTCGTCTTTGCCCGACAGCCGCTTCGCCATGGCGGTCGTGAAGCGCTCGTCGTACGTCTCGACGGGCACTGGGCAGTCCGCCTGCAGCGCGCCCACGAAGCGCAGCGTCTCGCCCGCCTGCGGCCCGCGCCGGCCGTCCAGCGACAGCGGCAGGCCGACCACCACCCGGTCCGGGGCGTGCTCGTTGATGCGGGCCAGCAACTCGGCCCGCCCGGCCGCCGAGCCGACCCGCCGCACCACTCCCAGCGGCCGGGCCAGCGTCCCCGTCTCGTCGCTTATCGCGAGGCCCGTGCGGGCGCGGCCGTAGTCGATCGCCAGCACCTTCATCCGCCGCCCAGCGTCGCCAGGATGCTGGCCTTGGCCTGGGCGAGCGCCTGGTCGAGACCGGCCGGGTCGCTGCCGCCGGCGCGCGCCATGGTGGGCCGTCCGCCGCCTCCTCCGCCGACCATCGGCGCCACCTCGCGGATCACGTCGACCGCCGACAGGCCACGCTCCACAGCGCCGTCGCCGAAGTTCGCAACCAGGTGCACCTTGCCCTCCGCCGCCGAGCCCAACACCACCGCCGCCGGTGCCAGCTGGGCCTTCAGGCGGTCGGACACCTCGAGCAGCCGATCCGAGTCCGCGCCCTCGATGGCCGCAGCGACGACCCGCAGCCCGGCCTGCTCGACCGCGCTGTCGGCCAGCGCAGCCTCGCCACCGTTGGCTGACGCGGCCTGCGGGGCGCGCGCCTTCAGGCGCTTGATCTCGGTGTCGCGCTCGGCGAGCTCGTGCGTCAACCGGTCGGCCTCCCGCGAGCGCGCACGCAGATGGTCGAGCGCCGCGCCGGCGGTGATCGCCTCGATCCGCCGCACGCCCTGCGACGAGCTGGTCTCGCGCAGCACCACGAACGGCCCCACCTCGGCGGTGCTGCGGACGTGCGTCCCGCCGCACAGCTCGCGGGACACCCCGGCCACCTCGACCACCCTCACGTGCTCGCCGTACTTCTCGCCGAACAGCATCATCGCCCCCAGCTCGCGGGCATGGTCGCGGGCGGTGACGAAGACGTGCAGCGGGTGGTTGGCGACCACCTCGCGGTTCACGATCTCCTCGACCTGGCTCAGCTCCTCGGGCGTCAGCGACGCTCCGTGCCGGAAGTCGAAGCGCAGCTTGTCGGGGCCGACGTATGACCCGGCCTGCGTGACGTGCTCGCCGAGCACCCTGCGAAGCGCGTTGTGCAGCAGGTGGGTCGCCGTGTGGTTGGCCACGGTCGGGCGCCGCAGCGACGTATCGACGTGCACGCGGACACGCTCGCCGACCGCCAGCGATCCCCGCTCGAGGGAGGCCACGATCACCTGGTCGTCGTCGATCCGGATCACGTCGGTGACCGCCGCGCGACCAGTCTCCGACTCGATCCAGCCGGCGTCAGCCACCTGCCCACCGCCCTTGGCGTAGAACGGCGACTCGTGCAGCTTGAGCAACAGCCCGCCGTCATCCTGTACACGGAGGGCACCGATCTGCGTGGTCAGGTCGAGCGACTCGTAGCCGACGAACTCGGTGGTGAAGCCCGCCTCGCGGGCGAACACACCCGCCTCCTCGCCGCCTCGACCACCGACGGCAGCCCGCGCCCGGCTGCGCTGCTGCTCCATCAGCTCCGCGAACCCCGCCTCGTCGATCGCGCGACCGTGCTCGGCGGCAATCTCGGCGGTCAGTTCGAACGGGAAGCCGTACGTGTCGTGCAGGCGAAATGCGTCGTCGGCTGACAGCGCAGCGCCGGCAGCAAGCAGCTCGTCGAGCATGCGCCCTCCGGTCTCAAGGGTTCGCGTGAACCGCTCCTCCTCGCCCTGCAGCAGCTCGGCAACCCCATGCAGCTCGCGTCGCAGCTCGGGATACGCCTCGCCCATGAGCTCAGCCACCCGAGCGTGCAGCCGCACCACGAACGGCTCGTCGAGGCCGATCCGCGACCCGTGCAGGACGGCCCTCCGGATCACCCGCCGCAACACGTATCCGCGGCCTTCGTTGTCCGGCTCGATCCCGTCGGTGGCCAGGAACGCCATCGATCGGCCATGGTCGGCCAGCACCTTGAGCGACTTGGTGACGGCAGGGTCACGGCCGTAGGCGGCTCCGCTCCAGCCGCACAGCGCGTCGATCAGGCCGGCGAAGATGTCCGTGTCGAACACCGTGTCCACACCCTGGACGAGCGCCGCCACCCGCTCGACACCTGAGCCGGTGTCGATGCTCGGCCGCGGAAGCGGCTCCAATGCGCCACCCTCCAGCATGTTGTACTGCATGAAGACCAGGTTCCAGAACTCGAGGAAGCGGTCGCAGTCGCAGCCGGGGACGCACTCGGGCCGGCCGCAGCCGAGCCGCTCGCCGCGGTCGTAGTAGAGCTCCGAGCTCGGCCCGCACGGGCCCACCGGCCCGGCCTGCCAGAAGTTGTCGGCCCCCAGTCGCACGATCCGCGACTCCGGCACCCCGATCTCGCGCCACAGCGCGACCGCCTCTTCGTCGGCGGGCACGCTGTCATCGCCCCGAAAGACGGTCGTCCAGATCCGGTCCGGGTCAAAACCCCAGCCGTCGGCCGCCGTCACGAGATCCCACGCGGCGCGGGTCGCCTCGGCCTTGAAGTAGTCGCCGATGGAGAAGTTGCCGAGCATCTCGAAGAACGTGAGGTGGCGCGCCGTGCGGCCGACCTCCTCGATGTCGACCGCGCGAAACGACTTCTGAACGGTGGTCAGCCGAAGCGCCGGCGGCTGCTCGAGCCCGAGGAAGTACTGCTTCAACGGCTGCATGCCGGCGGTCGTGATCAGCACGCTCTGATCCCAGGCCGGCGGCACCAGCGAGCCGCCGGGGAGCGAGCGGTGGCCGCGCGCGGCGAAGAAGTCGGTGAACCGGCGGCGGATCTCGTGCGAGTGCATCGTCGCAGTGTATCGACGGCGACCGCCGCGAGGCCGTGGCCCGATACCCGACCGGTGACCCCTCGTTACCGCATTGCGTGGATGGCGGGGTGTGGCGGGCCGGCCGAATACACCGGCTGTGAGCGAGCGTATCTCCGACCCGAGAACCGCAGCGTCCCATCATGGCCCCCGCGTCCTGGTGGTAGACGACCACCGCGACCTGCGGGCGGCGATCCGCGACACGCTCGCCGGCGAGGGGTACCACGTGACCGAGGCGACGAACGGTATCGAGGCACTCGACCTGCTGGGCGCCGTCTCGTTCGAAGCCGCGGTGGTGGATGTGCGGATGCCCCTGCTGGACGGGCTGGGTGTACTCGAACGGATGGGCCAGCAGGGGATCGACTGCCCTGTGGTGCTGACGTCGGTGATGGTCGACGGTTCGTCGATCGAGCGCGGGCGCGAGCTCGGAATGTTCGCCTTCCACCAGAAGCCGTTCGCCCTCGACGCTCTGCTCAGCGACCTGGCACGCGCCGTCGCCGGCGAGCCCGCCGCCTAACCGCTAGCCGTCGGGGTCGGAATCGGCATCGGCGTCGAAGGCGGAGTCGAGCTCCTCGTCCACCTCGTGCGACCGCCGCTCTGCCGCCAGCCGTGCCTCGTCCGCGGCCATCCGTAGATCCTCGGGGAAGGAGCGCAGGTCCTGCGCGATGCGGGCCGGCAGATCAGCCAGGACGTCGCTCAGCGGCCGCCCCTCGCGTTCGGCGATCTGCTGCACGCGTTTCCCCAGGAGCGCCGCGCCGATACCGAGGCCGAGCAGGGTCGTCAGCCGCATCGCGCCGGATTACACGACCCCGCCGCGCCGCTCGCGCTTGGCCTTCAACGAGTCGAACCCGTGCTTGACCCCGGCCGAGAACCCGGCCGCGGCCTTGACCGGCTTGTGAATCAGGTCGGACACCGCGCGCACCGTCTGGTCGACCTTCTCGGTCGCATCGACCGCGGACGTGGTGATGTTGCCGACCTTCTCGAGCTCGTGGTTGACGTGGTCGATCGACGTCGACACCTTGGACAACATCGGCACCAGCTCCTCGAGGATGCCGTCCAGCATCCCGTTGACGCGCTCCAGGGTGCCGCCGAGTCGCAGGAGGACGTAGCCGAGGCCGCCCGCCGTGAGCACGAGGAACACGGCGAGCGCGTACCGCCAGACGTCGGAGGAGTTCATCGGGTCATCTTACCGTTGCGCCAGGATGGTGCCCGCACCGACGACGACGTCTCCCTCGTAGAGCACTGCCGCCTGCCCGGGTGCCACTCCGTACGCCGGCTCGTCCAGGTCGAGCCGGACACCCGTCGCCTCGGTGACCACGGTCGCCCACACCGGATCCGATCGGTAGCGAAGCTTCGCCTGCACGCGCGACACCGGAAGGTGCAGAACAGGGTCGCCGACACTCACGCTCGAGCGCGCCAGCCGCGACCGCGGGCCGACCACCACCTCGCCGCGCCGGGCATCGGTCCGCAGCACGTACAGCGGCGTCGATGCCGAAACGCCCACTCCACGACGCTGACCGGGGGTGAACCTGTGCACGCCCGTGTGGCGGCCGAGCACGCTGCCCCGCTCGTCGGTGATCTCCCCCGCCGCGCCGGCTCCGCCGTTTCGCTCGAGAAACGCGCGGTGGTCGCCGCCCCCGACGAAGCACACCTCCTGGCTCTCGGCGCGACCGGCCGCGGCCATGCCGGCTGCGGTCGCCTCGGCCCGCGTCTGCGTCTTGCGCTGCTCTCCGAGCGGGAACCAGACCCGCTCGAGGATCGCCGGCGGCACCCGGGCCAGCATGTAGGACTGATCCTTCGTCTCGTCGAGCGCCCGGGCCACCAGCGGCACCCCGAAGCGACGGCGGATCCTGGCGTAGTGCCCGGTGACCAACCGCTCGGCCCCGATCCGGTCGGCGAACGCCGCAAGGGTGTCGAAGCGGAAGCTGCCGTTGCAGCGCACGCACGGGTTGGGAGTCGACCCCGTGGCGTAGGCGGTCACGAACTCCTCGACGACGGCCCGGCGGAAACCGTCGCGACGGTCGAGCGCGACGTGCGGCACGCCCAGCGCGTGGCACGCGGAGCGTGCCGCGCGCACCGACTGCGGCGAGCAGCACGCCCGCTCGGAGTCCGGCGCCTGGGGATCGATCCACAGCCGAAGCGTGACGCCGACCGGCTGGAGCCCCGACTCGACCGCCTTGAGCAGGGCGACCGCACTGTCCACGCCGCCGGACATGGCCACGGCCACCCGACCGGAGACGGGAGCGACGCGCAGCGCGTCGGTGGCCCGGCCGATCGCGGCATGCAGGGCGTCGACGGCAAGGGCGACACAGCCCGGTCGCCCGGCGACCTCGCGCTCGATGTCGGCGACCCCGACGGCCGCCGCCTCGAGCAGCGCTCGGCCCTCGACCAGCGCACACAGGAGCGCGGCGGCGGCCGTCGCGTGGGGACAGCCGAACGTCCGATGACGCGCGGCGGCGATCCGTTCGCCCCGCAGCTCGAGCTCGATCCGCACCGTGTCCCCACATGCGGGATCGCCGGCCTCGCCGGGGAACGCACCCGGCCCGGCGGAGCCGGCCCGGCTGACGTCGAGCGCGCGATCGATCAACTCGGCCGTGTACACGGCCACAGCGTACCGGCTACTTGAGCGTGGCCAGGTATGCGATCAGATCGTCGATCTCCTGCTGGGTGAGGATCGTGCCCCAGTGCGGCATGCTGACGATCGGGTGCTTGCCGAGGACGCTGCCCGACACGATGATGTCGGTGATCTTCTTGGGCGTGTTGAACTGGGCACGGAACTCGGCGGTGTCCAGCGGCGGGATGGTCTTGTCGGGCGACTGCGGGTTGGGCACCCCGCCCAGGCCGTTCGGCCCATGACAGTTCACGCAGCCGAAGTTGACGTACAGAATCGACCCGGCCACCGCCGACCCCTGATCGCTCGGCACCGCGAGCGGATCGGAGTCCCTGACCGGCGGCAGACCGGCGTGCAGGTAGGACACAAGATCGTGGATCTGGGTCTTGGAGATGATCCCGTGCCAGACCGGCATGAACGGCTTGGTGGTGTTGTTCGGATCGATGCCGGCGCCATGGTTGATGATCTCGGTCAGCGTGGCCTCGGTCAGGGTCGGGCCCAACGTCGTCAACGCCGGCACGTCGGTGGACACCCCACCCATGCCGCGGTCGCCGTGGCACTGCGAGCAGGCGAACCGCGTGAAGTCGTGTGCGCCGGCCGCAACCGACGCGGAAACCTTGGCGTAGCTCGTCGCCGGCTGGCTCGATCCACCCGGTGCCACGGTGGTGGTTGCCGCGCTGCCCTTGCCGCCGTACCACGCCGCAACCGCGACCCCGGCCACCACGAGGGCCAGTGCGAGCGCCGCCAGCAGCACTCCCGCGACGGCGACAGGGTCGCGTCGGGTGGGATCGGGTGTGCTGCCGGTCGGATCGCTCACGGTGTCAACCTACCGTCGGATGAAGCGGCGAAACATGGGTGGGAACGCGGGTTCGAGGCTCAGTAATTCTCCCCACGGCAGACCGACAATATCACCACTCCGCGCGGATCAGCCCAGAGCACCGGCCCGCAGACGGTCGACACAAGCCGCGAGCGCCACCAGAAACCCGTCGACATCCTGCGCGGTGGTTGCGAGCCCGACCGACACCCGGATCACGCTTCGCGCGTCCGGCGCGGACATGCCCTGGGCGGTCAGCACGTGGCTCGGCGCCGAGTCGCCGCTGGCGCACGCCGATCCGGCCGCGACCGCGAACCCCTCGCGGTCGAGTGCGAGCACCAGCAGCTCGGCGCGGACGCCGTGGATCAGCAGAAGCGAGTGGCCAGGCAGCCGGTCAACCCCGTCGGACACCACCGAGATGCCGTCGGGAAGACCACCCTCGAGCCGATCGCGGAGCGCTCGCCGGTGATCGGCCGATGCGCGAGCCGCAGCCAGCGCGGCGGCGAATCCCACCACACCGGCGACGTTCTCGGTCCCCGACCGCAGACCGTGCTCCTGCCCCCCACCCAGGATCAACGGCGGGATCCGGGCCGGGTCGCGGGCGAGCAGGCAGCCGACTCCCTTGGGCCCGTACAGCTTGTGAGCCGAGAGCGCCATCGTCTCGGCCCCGGAGCCCGCGAACTCCACCTCCAGCGAAGCGGCTGCCTGGACGGCGTCGACGTGCAGCGGCACGCCCCGCTCTGCGCACGCCGCCGCTGCTTCGGTGATGGGCTGGAGGACACCGGTCACGTTGTTGGCCCACATCACTGCCGCCAGCCGGTCGCCCTCTCGAAGCAGGCCCGACAGCGCGCCCACGTCCACCAGCCCGGAGTCGTCGACCGGGACCCAGCCCACGTCGAACCCCTGCCGCTCGAGCTCGCGCACCGGCTCCAGCACGGCCGAATGCTCGATCTCGCTGCACACCACCCGCCCCAGCGGCCTGCGGGCGAGCCCGAACACGGCCTGGTTGTCGGCCTCGCTGCCCCCGGACGTGAACACCACCTGCTCAGGCCGAGCGCCCAGCAGCTCGGCCACGTCCCGGCGGGCGTCCTCGAGGGCCCGGCGGGCATCTCGGCCCAGCGCATGGGGCTCCGACGCGTTGCCGAAGCGCTCGCTCAGAAACGGCTCCATCGCAGCCCGCGCCTCCGCACCCAGCGGTGTTGTGGCTGCATGGTCGAGGTACACCGTGCTCACCGGGTCAGGCTATCGGATCGGACGGGCGGTGCAATGGCCCCCAGTGCCGCACGCCTACCCGGCGCGCGAAACCCGAGCGATGCAAGGACGCACCGAGCGACGCGTGCTTGGCACGCGAGCGAGGGAGGACGCAGCAGCGCGATGGGTTGCAGCCGCCGGGTGCCGCCGGGGGCAGGCCGGCGCCTGAGGTTGGGGTCACGGCCACTTTCAGGATGCTTCGACCGTCAACACCACCACCTCAGCGCGGGAAGTGTCGCACGACGTTTAATGAAGTGCGCTTGACGAACTGGCGCCGGCAGATCACACGGTAGCGGATCCGGGCGGCTCGTCAACCACGCGCAGACGGTATTCGGCGAGCACCTCGGCCGGCACGTCGTTGGGGGCACCGGTCAGCGGGTCGGTACCGCCCTGGCCCTTCGCGAAGGCGTTCACGTCGCGCAGCGATTCGGCGCCGGTGAGCACCATCACCAGTCGGTCGATGCCGTAGGCGATACCGCCGTGAGGCGGCGCCCCCATCGATAGCGCGCGGAGCAGGAACGAGAACTTCTCCTCGGCCTCCTCGGCCGAGATGCCGAGCAGCGAGAACACCCGCCGCTGCACGTCCTGATTGTGGATCCTGATCGACCCGCCGCCCACCTCGTTGCCGTTCAGCACCATGTCGTACTGCTGCGACCGGGCCGCCGCCGGATCGCTGTCGAAGCTCTCCATGAACTCGGGGGCCGGGGAGGTGAAGGGGTGATGAGCGGCCTTCCACCGGTTCTCCTCGGGCAGCCACTCGAACATCGGAAACCCGGTCACCCACAGGAATTCGAACCGCGAACGGTCGATCAGGTCGAGCTTCTCGCCCAGGTGCAGCCGAAGCGGTCCCAGCACGCGCACCGCAGCCCCGACCTCGTCGGCGACCAGGAAGACCGTGTCGCCGGGAGACGCGCCCACCCCGCTGGTGATGGCGGCCAGCTCGTGCTCGGTGAGGAACTTCGCGATCGGCGACTCGACGGCACCGCCGTCGCCGACCTTGAGCCAGGCGACGCCCTTGCCGCCCCACGTGCGGGCGAACGTGACCAGATCGTCGAAGTCCTTGCGCGAGAAGCCCTGGGCGCCGGGAGCGGCGAACCCACGCACGACACCGCCCGCGTCCAGCACTCCCCGAAACGCGTTGAACTCGGTGCCGCGCAGTGCGTCCGAGAGGTCGGCGATCTCGCAGCCGAAGCGCAGGTCGGGCTTGTCCATCGCGTAGCGCAGCTGGGCCTCGTCCCAGGTCATGCGCCGAAACGGCGTCGGGATCTCGATCCCGGCCACGTTCAGCCACACCTTCGCCCACAGCGCCTCCATCAGCGTGAACAGCTGGTCGCGGCTGCCAAACGCCATCTCCAGGTCGAGCTGGGTGAACTCGGCGCTGCGGTCGGCGCGGGTGGCCTCGTCGCGGAAGCAGCGGGCGATCTGGTAGTAGCGCTCGTAGCCGGCGATCACGTACATCTGCTTGAACGTCTGCGGCGACTGCGGCAGCGCGTAGAACTGGCCGGGGTGGCTGCTGGCGGGAACGAGGAACTCCTTGGCGCCCTCGGGTGTCGACTTGTACAGAATGGGGGTCTCGAGCTCCCAGAAGCCGTTGTCCTCGAGGTGCCGGCGGATGGTCTGGGTGAGCACGAAGCGGGCGTGGATGTTGCGGCGCATGACGTCGCGGCGCAGGTCGAGGTAGCGATGGCGCAGCCGCAGCGTCTCGTCCACGCCATCCTCGTCGAGCTGGAACGGCAGCACCGCGGCGCGCGCGAGCAGTTCGAGCCGCTCGACCGACACCTCCACCTCACCGGTGGGGAGTTTGGGGTTCACCGCCTCGGCGTCCCGCCTGGCTACCACCCCGTCGACCTGGATCACGAACTCGTTGCGCAGGTCGCCGGCGGCCGCGTGGGCCTCGGGGTGCGACTCTGGGTGGAACACGAGCTGCACCAACCCGGCCGCGTCGCGCAGGTCGACGAACACCAGCCCGCCGTGGTCGCGGCGGCGCGCCACCCATCCGGCCAGGGTGACCCTGGTGCCCTCGTCGGCGGCGCGGATGTCCCCGCCCAGATGCGTCCGATAGGTCACGAAAGCTCCCTCACCAAGTCGTCCAGCGGCAGCTCCCGCTGCTCACCGGTATTCATATCCCGCACCGTTGCAACTCCGCGCTCCCACTCGTCGGCGCCGACGATCACGACCACCGCGGCGCCCCGTCGCGACGCCAGCTCGAGCGCCCGTTTGAGCCGGCGCCCGCCGTAGGCGGCGTCGCACACCCGCCCAGCGGCCCGCATGGCGTCCATCAGCGCGTACAGGCGCGGGCGCGCCGCATCCTCGATGACTGCAAACCACACGTCGAGGCCGTCGGTCTCCTCGCTCGCCAGCCCCATGTCCTCGAGTGCCAGCACGAGCCGCTCGACTCCGGCACCGAAGCCGACACCGGGTGTCGGCGGACCGCCCAGCTGCTCCGCCAGGCCGTCGTAGCGGCCGCCCCCGCCCACCCCGGACTGAGCGCCCAGCTCGGGCCAGGAATACTCCCACGTGGTGCGCGTGTAGTAGTCGAGGCCGCGCACCAGCAGCGGGTTCAGGGTGTACGTCACACCGCGCGCATCGAGGAAGGCTCGCACTCCCGCCATGTGTTGCGCGCAGTCCGTGCACAGATGGTCGGAGATCATCGGCGCCGCGGCAACCAGCGCCTGACAGCCGGGCTGCTTGCAGTCGAACACCCGCAGGGGGTTCGTCCGCCGGCGCTCCCGGCACTCGTCGCACAGCTCGCCGGCGTTCGCGTCGAGGAACGCCACCAGCAGCTCGGTGTAGGCGGGCCGGCAGGTGCGGTCGCCGATCGAGTTCAGCTCGAGTCGCAGCGCGTCGGCCCCGACCGCGGCGTACCACGCCGCCTGCAGCGCGATCGCCTCGGCGTCGAGCGCGGGGTCGTCCGAGCCGATCACTTCGAGGCCCACCTGGTAGTGCTCCCGATACCGTCCTCGCTGCACCGCGTTGTAGCGAAAGTGGCTCTGGCAGTACCACTGTTTGACCGGCTGGGGCAGCCGGCTCATGCCATGCTCGAGGTACGCCCGCATGACCGGGGCGGTGCTTTCGGGACGCAGGGTGATCGGCCGGTCGGAGCGGTCGTGGAAGCTGTACATCTCCTTGGTGACGACGTCGGAGCTTTCGCCGGCGGTGCGGCTGAACACCCCGGTGTCCTCGAACGTGGGCGTGATCACCTCGGTGTAGCCGGCATGCTCGAACAGCCGCCGCGCCGCTTCGACGACCCGCCGTCGCACGCGAGCGCGACCGCCGTACCAGTCGTTGGTGCCCCGCGGTGCGCGAAACGCCGTGGTCACGCCCGCAGACCGGCGAGGAAGGGGTTTGCAGCCAGCTCCCGGCCCAGTGTGGTGGTGGGCCCGTGGCCCGAGCAGACGACCGTATCGGCGGGATACGCCGCTATCAGCCGCTCGATGCTCTCCACCAGGGTGTCCATGTCGCCCCCGTCGAGGTCGGTGCGACCCACCGAGCCCTGGAACAGCACGTCGCCCGAGAACAGACATCCATCGGCGTGATAGGCGATCGAGGCGGCCGTGTGGCCGGGCACCGACAGGGTGTCGAAGTCGATTCCGCCCACGGACACCGTCTCCCCGCCGTCCAGCAGGTGGTCGGGTTCGTACGGCGCCGCCGCCAGCGTGCGCAGCGCATCGGCGTCACCGGCCGGCATCCACACCTGGACACCGGTGGCTTCGGCGACCCCGCGAACACCGCCCAGGTGGTCGAAGTGGCCGTGCGTGACCAGGATCGCCGTCGCGTCCAACTCCCGCAGAGCGAGCGTCTCGAGCACACGCTCGGGGGTGTCGCCGGGATCGACCACCACCGCCTCGCGCGACCCTTCGCGGGCGACGAGGTAGCAGTTGGTCTGATACACCCCCAGCGGCAGCTGGGACACCCGCAGCATGGTCAGAGCTTCCCCTGCTGCTTGAGGTAGCGCCGCCACGCCCAGCGCTCGGTCATCAGGCCGATGACCAGGAACATGAGGAACATGTAGACCGCGAAGGCGAACTTGGCCGGCGGGCTGCTGTGCCCCCCGATCGCGGGGATGTACAACTCGACGAGCAGGAACAGCGAGGCGAAGACGAGCGCTCGCCGGGCCGCACGCCGGGGATTGGGAGGGCTGGGTGCGGCGGGACCGGCGGCGGGCCGGCGACCCTTGCTGCGGCCGTTGTCGTTGGAGCTGTCGCGCGACTGGTCGCCGTCCTGCTCGGTCTGGGCGTGCGCGCGAGCCCGCTCGTAGCGGCGCCGCTGCTGCTTCTTGGTGGCCATGCCGGTCAGTCTATCCGTCGCTCGGCGGGGGATCGGTCGCCAGCCGCGACAGGCTGACCACGTCTCGGCGGGCGCCGCCGAACTCGTACCGCGACCGCAGCACCGCCTCGCGGGTGAACCCCGCCCGCTGAGCGGTGCGCAGCGATGCGAGGTTCCACGGCTCCACGCTCAATTCGAGGCGTTCGAACCCGAGGTCGCCGACCGCCCAGTCGGCGATCAGCCGGAGTGCCCGCGCTCCCAATCCACGGCCGCGGGCCCGCGGGATCACGAAGTAGCCGATCGAGGCCCGGCCGGGATCACGTGGCCACAGCCCGATCTGCCCGAGCATGCGATCGCCGGTGGCCCCTGCGATCGCAAACGACCATCCGACTCCCTCGGCTGCGCGGCTGCGTTGACGCTCGACGAAGGCGCGTCCAGCCGCGTCGTCGTAGATCCAGGGCACGGTCGTGATCAGCGGGATGTAGGGGTCGTCGGACGCCGCTCGCACGGCGTCGAGGTCGTCGAGCCGGAACTCGCGCAGCACGACCACGCCGTCGGTCAGCGGCGGATCGGGCAGGGTGAACGGGACGGTGGCCGTCCCGTCCTCACAGCAGCCGGCCGCGCTTGATCACGCCGGCGATGTCCCGCCCCGCCAGGTGGTAGGCGATGTGTCGCCAGTCGGGTGCCCGCAGGAGCACGAGATCGGCGTCGTAGCCGGGCGCGATCCGTCCCAGGCGGTCGCTTCGGCCAAGTACCCAGGCCGCGTTCACCGTGCAGGCGGTCAGCGCCTCGGCCGGGGACATCGCCATATGGATACAGGCCAGCGACATCACCACCGGCAGCGACTCGCAGAACGCGCTGCCCGGATTGAAGTCGGTGGCCAGGGCGACAATGGCATCGGCGTCGAGCAGCGCGCGGGCCGGGGGCATCGGCCGCCGCAGCATCATCGCCGCGACCGGCAGCAGTACGGCGGCCACGCCGCTCTGGGCGATCTCGGCCACCCCCGCCGATCCGGTCTGCTCCAGATGGTCGACCGAGCGTGCGCCCAGCGCGACCGCCAGCGGTATGGCTCCGCTCTCGCTGAACTGGTCGCCGTGGATCCGCATCGCGAGACCGTGCTCGGCCGCTGCCCGCAGGTAGCGCTCGGCCTGCTCGGCGTTGAACGCGCCGCGCTCCAGAAAGACATCGGCCGCCTCGGCAAGCCGCGCCGCGTCGGGCAGCACCTCGGCGATCACGAAGTCGAGATAGGCGTCGGCGCCGCCGAATTCCGGCGGCACGGCGTGCGCACCCAGGAAGGTGGCGGAGGTCTCGATCGGGTGTTGGGCCACGACCGCCTCCAGGCTCGCCAGTTCGGTGTCGCGGTCCAGCCCATAGCCGGACTTGCCCTCGGCCGTCGTCGTGCCGGTGGCCTGCATCCAGGCCAGGTGGCGGCGCACCTCTGCGCGCAGCCCGTGGGCTCCCAGCGCGCGGGTGGCTGCGACAGTGGCTCGGATCCCGCCCCCGGCGGCGTGGATCTGTTCGTAGTCGCCGCCCAGCGCGCGGACCTCGAACTCGGCTGCCCGGTCACCACCGAACGCGGGGTGGGTGTGGCAGTCGATCAGCCCCGGGATGGCGACGCTGTGGTGACCGTCCACGACGGTCAGATGAGGGTGGTGCACCTTGATGTCGTCCGGCGCCCCGACGTGCGCGATCCGCCCGTCCACGATCGCGATCGCCGCCGGCGCGTGCACCTCCAGCTCGCCCATCCGCGTCCCCCGCACGGGGGCGTCGCGGCCGGCGGGCGAGATCGCGGCGGCCAGATTTACCAGCAGGTATGAGGAGCCGGGCAGCTGCCCGTTAGGCTCGGCCATAGGCGGGGATGCTACCGCCCGAAAGCGGGGCGGACGCATCCGAGCACAGCCACTCGATCACGTCGGCGAGCTGCGCTCCGGTCGTCCACCGCAGGTAGTCGGCGTCCGGGTTCTCGGCCCGGTTGCGCGGTGTGTCGACGATCTTGGCCACCAGCTCGTTCGCGCGCACCCCGGCCGTGCGGGCCTCGGCATTCACCACCTGCATCAGCCCGCGGAGCGCGATCTTGGACACGATGTAGGCCGAGCCGCCGGCAAACGGCGTGGTGGCGGCCGCCGTGCCGATGTACACAATCGAGCCCCGCCCGGCCGCCTTCATCGGCCCCAGTACGGCTCGGGTCATGTTGAGCGCGGTGTGCAGGTTTATCGCCAGCTGGGCGTCGAACAGCTCGACCGGCGTCTGTTCGAGCGTGCCGGCCATGGCGAACCCGCCGGCCACGTTGGCCAGCGCCTCGACCGATCCGAATCGTCCGGTCGCCGCCTCGACCGCAGCTTTGGCAGAGGCCGGATCCGCGAGGTCGGCCTCCACCGCGAGCACACCGGCCGGCACGTCGGGTGCCGGCTCGCCGGCGCGGTAGGTCGCCGTGACGTTCCACCCACGCTCCGCGAACAGGTCCAGCACAGCCCGCCCCCATCCTCCGGTGACGCCGGTCAGGATCGCAGTTCGGTCGCTCATCGTGTCTCCTCCGTTGTCGCTTGCGGCTGACATGCCTCGTCAGCCGAGGCGCGCGGACGTTTCACTCTGCCATCGGCAGCCGGACGCCCTTGGTGCGAGCGGTGTCCAGCGCCTCTGCGTACCCCGCGTCGGCATGGCGGGCGACGCCGATACCGGGATCGTTGGTGAGCGTGCGCTCGAGCCGGGAGTCCATCTCCTCGCTGCCGTCGGCGACGATCACCAGGCCGGCGTGGATCGAGTTTCCTATGCCCACGCCGCCACCGTGGTGCACCGAGACCCACGACGCGCCTGACGAGGTCGAGAGCAGCGCGTTCAGGATCGGCCAGTCGGCGATCGCATCCGACCCGTCGAGCATGGCCTCGGTCTCCCGGAACGGCGAGGCAACGGAGCCGGTGTCGAGGTGGTCGCGGCCGATCACGATCGGGGCCGACACCTCGCCGCGACGCACGAGATCGTTGAAGATCAGGCCGGCCTTGGCGCGATCGCCGTAGCCGAGCCAGCAGATGCGGGCCGGCAACCCCTGGAACGCGATCCGCTCAGGCGCGAGCGCGAGCCAGCGCTGCAGCAGCAGGTCGTCGGGAAACGCTTCGCGCAGTGCCTGGTCGATGCGGTGGATGTCCGCCGGATCGCCCGACAGCGCCGCCCACCGAAACGGGCCCGAGCCCCGGCAGAACAGCGGCCGCACGTACGCCGGCACGAATCCGGGGAAGTCGAACGCGTTTTCGAGCCCCGCATCCTTGGCCTCCGTGCGGAGGTTGTTGCCGTAGTCGAAGACGTGGCTGCCCGCCGCCTGGAAGGCCAGCATGCCGGCGACGTGCTCGACGGCGGTGCGCTGCGCCTCGCGCACGTAGGCCTGGGGATCGCGGTCGCGCAGATCGAGCGCCTGGTCGAGCGTCATCCGGTTCGGCAGGTAGCCATTCAGCATGTCGTGGGCCGAGGTCTGGTCGGTGACCAGGTCGAAGTGCACGCCCCGGCGGGCCAGTTCGGGGAACACGTCTGCGGCATTACCCAGGAGCCCGACCGACACCCCCCGGCCCGCCGCGGCGTGCGCGTGCACGCGCGCCACCGCGTCGTCTAGGTCGGTGGCGACCTCGTCCAGATAGCGGGTCTCCAGCCGCCGCTCGATGCGGTGCGGATCGACCTCCACGTTGAGGCTCGCGGCTCCGGCCAGCGAGGCGGCCAGCGGCTGCGCGCCGCCCATCCCGCCGAGGCCGGCGGTGAGCACGGTGCGCCCGGCCAGGTCGGCGTTGCCCCAGTGCTTCTCCCCCGCCGCCGCGAAGGTCTGGAACGTGCCTTGCAGGATCCCCTGGCTGCCGATGTAGATCCACGAGCCGGCGGTCATCTGCCCGTACATGGTCAGGCCCTGCGCTTCGAGCAGCCGAAACTCGTCCCACGTGGCGAAGCGCGGCACCAGCAACGAGTTGGCGAGCAGCACTCGCGGAGCGCTCGGGTGGGTGCGGAAGACCGCGACCGGCTTGCCGCTCTGGACGAGCAGCGTCTCGTCTCCCTCCAGCTCGAGCAGCGTGCGCACGATCGCCCGCAACGCCTCGGGGTTGCGCGCCGCCTTGCCCGAGCCGCCGTAGACGACCAGTCGGGTCGGATCTTCCGCCACCTCAGGATCGAGGTTGTTCAGCAGCATGCGCAGCGCCGCTTCCTGGTGCCAGCCCTTGCAGCGCAGCTGCGATCCCCGCGGCGCTCGGATTGCACCGAGGTCGCCGACGAGCGAGTCGACTTCGGACTGGATCGCGCTGGTCACCATGTGATCGCAGGCTACCATCCGGCCATGCGTTGGCGCGGGCGAATAGCCGCCCTTCCCGGGCTGGTCGGGCTGATCCTGGTGGCCGGCAGCGTGGGCCAGATCCCGACCTTGCCGGCGCCCGCGGCGGCGGCCAGCGGCATCCACCTGCAGCGGATCCTGACCGGGCTCAACCAGCCCGTGTACCTGACCGCGCCGCCCGGGGATCTGGCTCGCCTGTTCATCGTGCAGAAGGGCGGGCTGATCCGGATCGACGATCGCGGCCATCTGCTCACCCGCCCGTTTCTGAACATCGCCGGGAATGTCTCCACCGGCGGCGAGCAGGGCCTGCTGTCGATGGCGTTCGACCCGCGCTACTCGACCACCGGGCGCCTCTTCGTCTCGTACACCAACAGGTCGGGTGACAGCCGAATCGTGCAGTACCGGGTCGAGCAGACCCACCCGAACGTCGCCAACCCGTATTCCGGGCGGGTGCTGGTCGAGGTGCATCAGCCGTTCGACAACCACAACGGCGGCCAGATCGCGTTCGGCCCCGACGGTCGGCTCTACATGGGCTTCGGCGACGGCGGCAGCGAGGGCGACCCGAACCTGGTCGGCCAGCGCACAACCGGTGCGCTTTCCAAGATCCTGCGCAGAAACGTCAACGTGGCCAACCCGGTGCCGGCGGTGTACGCCTATGGGCTGCGGAATCCGTGGCGGTTCTCGTTCGACCGTTCGACCGGCGGCCTGTGGATCGGCGACGTCGGCCAGGACACCTGGGAGGAGGTCGACCACCTCGGCCCGGGAACCGCACCGGGGGTGAACTTCGGCTGGAGCTACTACGAGGGCTCGCACGTCTACAAGGTGCAGCCGATCGACCGCTCCCGGCTGGCGTACCCGGTCGCGCAGTACTCCCACGCGGTGTCCTCGGGTGCCCGCAACTGCGCGGTCACCGGCGGGTACGTGTACCGCGGGTCGGCGATCCCCGCGCTCGTGGGCTGGTACCTGTACGCCGATTTCTGTTCGGGCCGCATCTGGCGCCGCAACGTGGCCGGCGGCAAGCCGGTGCTGATGGCGATCTCGGGCCTGGTGGGGAACATCTCCTCGTTCGGGCAGGGAGCCGCGGGCGGCCTCTATGTGATCTCACTCGGCGGCTCGATCTTCAAGATCGTCGGCTGACCCCCGGCGGCCGGCCACCCTCGGTGCCAGGCACGTTAACCCGCGCTCAACACTTTGGGCCGCTCCAGTGGCCAAACCGCCGCACCGGCCCCAAGCCCGGTGCCAGGCACCACAACCTGGACTCAACAGTCGTCACGGCGAGCGTCACGGGCGGCGTGACACGGCCGCGGCGTCAGGCCGCGATCACCCCAGCGGGCCGGCCTGTGACTCGACGGTCGAAAGCAGCGTGCCGTCGCCGATCGCATCGGCCACGGTCTGGATGTCCGCCGCGAGCTGGCGATCGCGATCCAGGTGCGGAGAGAGCCCGCGCACCGCGGAGTGAAGCGCCTGCACCCCAGGCCCGGGCCGTAGCGGCGCGAGGAAGTCGAGGCCCTGCGCCCCGCACAGCAGCTCGACCGCCAGCACGCGCTCCACGTTGGCGCACACCTGCCACAGGTGGACCGCCGCGGTCGCCCCCATCGACACGTGATCCTCCTGGCCGGCCGAGGTCGGGATCGAGTCCACGCTGGCGGGGTGCGCCAGCACCTTGTTCTCCGACACCAGGCTGGCGGCGACGTACTGGGCGATCATGAACCCCGAGTTCAAACCGCCGTCGGCGGTCAGGAACGCCGGCAGCCCCTCCGACATGGTCGGGTTGAGCATCCGCTCGGTGCGCCGCTCGGCGATGTTCGCGAGCTCGGCCAGCGCGATCTTCAGCATGTCCAGCACGAACGCGACCGGCTCGCCGTGGAAGTTGCCGTTGCTCATCACCTCGCCCTGCGCCGCGAGCACGAGCGGGTTGTCGGTGGCGGAGTTGATCTCGACCTCGATCACCCGCTCGGCATAGGCCAGCGCGTCACGCACGGCCCCGTGCACCTGCGGCGTGCAGCGGAGCGAATACGCGTCCTGCACCCGTCCGCACCAGCGGTGGGAGGCGACGATCTGCGAGTCGTCCAGCAGCCTGAACAGGTTGGCGGCCGAGACGGCCTGGCCGGGGTGCGGGCGCAGCGCCTGCAGTTCGGGTGCAAACGGCGTGCGCGAGCCGCGCACCGCCTCGATCGACTGGGCCGCGGAGAGGTCGGCGATCCTCACCAGCCTCCGCGCCCGCGACGCGACCAGCGCGCCGATGCCTGCCATGAACTGGGTGCCGTTGATCAGCGCCAACCCCTCCTTGGCACCCAGCTCGAGCTGCTCGAGCCCTGCGGATTCCAGAGCGCGTGCACCCGGTAGCGGCTGCCCCCCCACTCGCGCCTGCCCCTCGCCCACCAGCACCAGCGCCAGGTGTGCGAGCGGCGCCAGGTCGCCCGACGCTCCCAGCGAACCGCGCGACGGCACCACCGGGTGCACGCCCGCGTCGAGCATGTCGAGCAGGAGCTGGACGGTCTCCAGGCGGACGCCGGAGGCACCTTTCGCCAGCGTGTTGGCGCGCAGCAGCATGGCCGCCCGCACGACATCGTCGGGGAACGGCTCGCCCACCCCGCAGGCATGGCTGCGGAGCAGGTTGAGCTGGAGCTGCACGGTCTGTTCGGGCTCGATGTGAACATCCACGAAGCGGCCGAAACCGGTGTTGACCCCGTAGGTCGGTACCCGCTCGGCCACCACCCGGTCGATCAGCGCGCGGGCGGCGTGGATCTGGTCAACCGCGAGGGGTGACAGGCGCGCGACCGCTCCGCGGCGCGCGACCGCCTCCACGTCATCGATCGTGAGATCGTGCCCGGTGAGCTCGACGGCGGTCACGCAGCGCAATCTACCGGCCGAACTCCCCCCCGACCGCCACCTCGAGCACCCGGTCGGCCCCCATCGCGGCCAACCGCAGCCGGGAACCGGCGGCCGCCGCCGCGACCGAGGCCGGCATCAGCCCCACCAGCTCCGATCCGTGCACCCCGACGCCGTGCGCCTCCGCCAGCCGCTCGACCTCGGCCACCAACCCGTGCAGGGGTGTGGCGAGGATGTCGATCAGGTTCATCGAGACCTGGGCCCGGCCGCCGGCCAGCATGCCGAGCGCCTGCACTCCCGACAGCCCGCCGGAGCTCGCACGCACCGCCGCCGCGATCTCGACGGCGACCTCGACACGGTCGGTGTCGAGGTCGACGTTGAAGGCGACCAGCGGCGCTCGCACCGCCAGCAGCACCGCACCGGCGGTGGGATGCAACGCCGGCGGCCCCCACAGCGGCACCAACTCGCCGGCTGTCACCCGTTCGGCGAGCCGCGGCAACCCGCCCGCGCGGTAGAAGACCGGGCGCCGCCCGTCACCCAGCTCGGCATAGCCGAACACGGGCACCCCGAGCTCGCCGATGCGCCGGCCGAGCAGCCGCGCTGCCTGAAGCGGCCGGTGATCGCCGGGGTCGAAGCCCACGAACGGCACCACGTCAGCGGCACCCACGCGTGGATGCACCCCAACATGCTCGCGGAGGTCGATCCGCTCCACCGCCACCGCAACCGCGGACGTCAGGCCATCGACCAGCCCCTGAGGCTCCCCCACGCAGGTGAACACCGACCGGTTGTGGTCGCGGTCGGCGTGCACGTCGAGCACGCGCGCATGGCGCTCGATCGCCGAGCGGATCGCCTTCAGCGTCTCTCGATCGCGCCCTTCGGAGAAATTCGGCACCGCCTCCAGCAGCTCCCGCATCGGGCCAAACTACTCCAAAACGGGGAGGGCGAGAAAACCAATCGAGCGACGAATCGCGTTAATGTCATGACGATCATGGGTGTACGGATCGAAAAGGGCAAACTCACCGTGAGGTGGGCGCGCAAAGCAAGAGGTCTCACGATCGTGAGACGGCTCGGCTGCCGAAACCGGAACCCGCTCACCAAAGCGACGTCCGCAATCTGCGCTCAAGGCACGCGCAGGCCGGACCTCGAGAGCGGCGACCACTCCCCGCGAGGTTGGGGCTAGGCACCTCGACATCGCGGATCGATCCGAATCGATACGGCGCGGGCGGTGGATTGCTGCGGGGGGCAGTGTCCTTGTGACAGTGAGAATCCACCGTCCGCTCCGTCATCTGCCCCGCCCTGCCCCGAGCTCACCCCTCTCGATCCCGGGCCATCTGCTCGAACTCGGCCGCCGCCGCGTCGGCGCTCTCGGGCTCGAACCACTCCGGGTGCGGGTACCCGCTGCGCTCCAGCTCGGCTGCGAAGGCGAGCGCGTCATAGGCGCTGCGCCGATGCTCGACGCCGGGTCCCAGCAGGCACCAGAAGGCCCAGCCCGACACGCCCTCATAGGGCATTCCCACGCTGCCCGCGTTGACCAGCCTCCGGCCCGCCAGTGTCCGGTCGAACTGGACGTGGGTGTGACCACCGACGACCACCGACTCGTCAACGCCCACCAGCATGGGGGTAACCCGTTCGGCCGGCGAGATGATCGTCACGATGTCCTCGTCGTCGCGCGGCGAGCCGTGGCAGAAGCACACCCGACCGAGCCCGTCCACCTCGATCGTCGCAGTCGTGGGCAGCGCGCCGAGCCGGTTCAGTCGTTGCCGTTGCACGCGCTCACCCACCCACTCGCTGGGATCGCGGTCGCAGTTTCCGCGCACCCACACGCACGGCAGCTCGACCGAATCCAACACGTCCAGTGTGGCTGCGGGCAGCGGCCCCTCCACCACGTCGCCGCCGACCACGATGGCGTCGGCGCCGCACCCGGCGACGTCGGCCAGCACCGACTCCAGAGCTCGCGCGTTGCCGTGGATGTCGTACAGTGCGGCGACCCTCACGGGGCCACGATATCGTGGCCGGCATGCTCGAGCACCTCTTCGCGCCGCTCGCCCTGGGGCCGGTGACGATCCGAAACAGGATCGTCTCCACGTCCCACCAGACGAGCCTCGTGCACGACCACCTGCCGACCGCCGACCTTGTCGCCTACCACGAGGCCCGTGCCGCCGGGGGCGCCGGACTGATCGTGATCGAGGCCACCGCGTGCCACCCCACCGGGCTTCTGACGCCGCACACCATCGGCGGCTACCTCCCGGAGATCGTCCCGGTCTACCGGGAGCTGGCCGACGCGGTGCAGCAGCACGGTGCGCGCCTGTTCTGCCAGCTCTTCCACGGCGGCCGGGAGATGATCACCGCCGGGCCGCGGCCGCCGGCGGTGGCGCCCTCGTCGGTGCCCTCGGCGCGGTTCAAGACCGAGCCGCGCGCCCTGACGCTGAGGGAGATCGGCGAGATGGTGGCCGGCTACCGGCAGGCGGCGGTGTTCGCACGCGAGGGCGGCCTGGACGGCGTCGAGGTGTGCGCGGGCTTCGGCTACCTGCCGACCCAGTTCCTGTCACCGCACGTGAACCGGCGGCGGGATCGCTACGGCGGGACGTTCGAGAACCGGCTGCGATTCCTCCGCGAGTTGCTGGAGGCGATGCGCGACGGCATCGGCGCCGAGCGGGCGGTCGGCTGCCGGCTGACCCGGGAGGTCGGATCGCGGGACGGCAACGACGACTCGGAGGTGATCGAGGCCGCCCGCGTGCTCGCGGCGGACGGCCTGATCGACTACGTGTCGATCACGCTCGGCGCGTCGAGCACCTACCGCGGGTCGACGTTCATCGTCCCGCCGTCGCCGATCGAGCGGAACGTGATCGAGGCCTTCGCGGCCCGTACGGCGCATGCCGTGGACGTGCCGGTGATCGCCACCGGGCGGATCCTCGACCCGGCCGACGCCGACCGCATGATCGCCGCCGGCACGTGCGACGCGGTGGGCATGACGCGGGCCATGATCGCCGACCCGGATCTGGCCAACAGGGCACGCCGCGGCGATCCGGTCACCACGTGCATCGGTTGCAACCAGGGCTGCATCGGTCACTACCACGCGGGCGTGCCGATAGCCTGCACGATCAACCCGTGGACGGGATTCGAGCGTACGCTCGCTCGCCCGACGCGGGTGGCCGAGGCCGACGCTGAGACGGTCGTGGTCGTCGGGGCGGGGCCGGCCGGTTGCGCGGCCGCAGCAGCCGCGACCTCGTGCGGTCACCGGGTGATCGTGTTCGAGCGAGGGGAGCAGCCCGGCGGCCAGATGCGACTCGCCCTGGCGGCACCGGGGCACCGCGAGGTCGCCGAGGGCCTGATCGAGCTGCTCGGCGGCTGGCTCGCCGGCGTCGACGTGCGCTATGCCAGCCCGGCCGATCTGCCGTCGGTGCTGGCCGAGCAGCCCGACCGGGTGATCGTCGCCACCGGCGCGGGCCCTCACCAGCCCCAGATCGCCGGCGACGCCGGGGCAATCGTGCACGCCTGGGACGTGCTGGCCGGCGCGCCCACCGGCGCCAGTGTGCTGGTGGCCGACTGGGGCGGCGACTGGACCGGGCTCGACGTGGCCGAGCTGCTCGCCAGCCGGGGCCGGCGGGTGCGATTGGCGACCGCTGCCCCCGGCTTGGCCGAGGTGGTGCACCAGTACCAGCGAAACGAGTATCTTCGGCGGCTGGATGAGGCGGGAGTCGAGCACCTGCCGCACCTGGAGGCCGCGGCGATGCGCGGCACCACGGTCGAGCTGCGAAACGTGTTCTCCGACCGCTCGGTCGCCGTCAAGGGTGTGGACACGCTCGTCGTCAGTGCCGGGCGCAGCATCACGGACACGTTGTTCGAGGTTCTGGAGGACGCTCCCGGCCCAGCCGTCGAGCGGGTCGGGGACGCGCTGGGCCCGCGGTCGTTCGAGGAGGCGATCGCCGAGGGTACGCGGGCCGGTCTGGGCGTGCTGTAGCCGGCGACGGTTCCGGTCCACGCTCCGCACCATCCGTGACACACGTGCAAGTCGCCGCCGCGTACCGTCGATGTCGTGGATCAGGGCGGACAGGCGAGCGTCGAATACCTCGGGCTGGCGCTGCTGGTGCTGGCGCTGCTGCTGGGCGGCGCGAGGCTGGCCTGGGGACAGCTGCCGGCGCCGCCGACCGGCGACGCGGCCTATCTCGGCCTGGCCGCGCGGTACACACCACGGATGGCCATCGAGCACGGCGACGACACCGAGCTCCCGGTCGATTTCGGGCGCTGCCGCGAGGTTCGCTGCGCCGAGCGCGCGGGTGCGCAACCGGTGTTGTATCTGCACGCGGTGCGCCGTAACGGGTTCCTGTACCTCGAGTATTGGGAGTACGAGCCCGACTCGACCTTCGCACACACCGGAGTGGGCGTGATCGACGGCCACCACCGCGACGACTGGGAAGGGCTGATCGTGAAACTGCGAGCGAACGGCACCGTCGTCGGCGCGCGGGCCACCGCACACCTGGGCTTCAACGGCCGCCACCCGTGGTGGGATCTGGCCGTCGACGACTGGGCGCCCTATCCGGCTCTCGTGTACCGCGCGGCCGGCAGCCACGCGGGATCGTTCTCCGAGTCGGGCATCGACCTGGCCGGCGACGGCTGGAACGGCACCGCAGCGGTCGTGCGGCCTGCGCTGCTCGCGGCCGACAGCGCTGCCGGATCCGGAGCGGTGTTCGACGCGGGAGCGGTGGCGCCGTGGGCCAAGGAGGCCTGGACCGACCCCGAAACGGCGATCACCGGCCATCCCGGCGATCACGCGGCGTACGCGCGCTACGCCCGCTGGTGGGCGTGGGCGTGCCTGCCCTGCGTGCACCGTGCGTAAGAAGCTCCAGGACCGGCGGCGAGTCAGCGGGGCCGGCCCGGCGCCACCGCATAGCCCGAAAGATCGATGGGCTCGATCGGCGCCCACACGGTGCGTTCGCCGCAGTCGGGGCAGTGCTCGGGCTCGCCGGCAAAATGGTGCGGCTGGGTGACCGCGGCGCGGATCAGCCGAGTCTCGACATCGAAGGTCGCCTCCCCGGTACGATCGGCGATGTGGGTCGCCTGCCCGTGCAGCAGGGCTGCGTCATAGCCCACGGTGATGCGGGCACCGCAGTACCCGCACAGCGCGATCCTCGAGATCAGAGGGTCGCCCGGCGGGCGCTCGGCGTCCGCGCTGCGAAACGCCCGCCACAATACCCACACAAGAACGAACAGCGGAAGTTTGAGGATCAGCGCGAGAAAGACGACGGTGAAGACGTCACCCGAGAACCCCATGCTCCCCCCAGGCTACACCCTGGCAGCCGCTGCGACGCACGAAGCTCTTCAAGCCGGGTCATACTTCGACCGATCACCTGATCACTGCAATGAGTAAACCCGATCCCGAAGAACTGCTCACCCTCGCCCTCGGCGTGCTGCCTCCGCTGCCGTGCAAGGTCGACGTGCTCTCCGAGGACGGCGGGAGTTTCGCACTCGCCGTCTCACACACCGAGGAGGGCGTGCTCCACACCTTCGGCCCTCGCGACCGGATGCGCAAGGACCTGCACCTGCTGGCGCGCATCACCGACGAGTCGCGGGGCGGCTACGAAGTGGAGTTCGAGGTGCTGGAGACCTTCTTCCATTCCGGATCGGAGACGCTCGCCCATGTGGGCGTGAGCGGTGTTCGCCGACGCAAGATGCGGCGCACCGCGGCCCGCATCCAGACAGCCGAGCCGGCCACCGCGACGGTCATCTTCTGCCGCTCGCACCCGCGTGACACCGAGCTCGAGGTGCGGCTGGCCGACGTGTCCGCGACGGGCGTCGCATTCACGTGCGCCATGCCGCTCGACGAAGGGGACATGTTCCTCGTGCGCACCCGGCTGAGCGGCGAGCCGGTGCAGATGGAGGCGCGCGTGATCCGCTGCTACCCGGCGCCCTACGACCGTTTCCGGGTGGGCTGCGAGATCACCGAGCTGGACGAGCACGACCGCCGGGTGCTCACCGGCCTCGTGCAGGAGACTCCGGCGGGCTCGATCGAGCAGCGCAACCCCGAGGCCCGGGAGCGCCGCAAGGCGGTGCGCAGCGAGGCTGCCGGTCTCGGCTCACGGCTCCGCGACTCCGACCAGTGACCCTTTCGGGGGTTGCGACCAACAGGGTCGCGGTCGATAACTGGACTGTGGCGCGTGGGGATGCGCCTGTCCGGGTCAACTCTTTTGCAGGGGGTTCGAGGTGAGGTTCTTCACCGACCAGCGAGGCACTGTTGCCTCCGAGCTCAGCTTCGGCGCGACGATCGTCGCGATCCTGGTGATCGGCGGCCTGTTCGCCGTGGCCCAGATCGAAGGCGTGTCGTTCACGGTGCTGCTGCACCAGCTGCGTAGCAGTCGATAGACCCGGTTGACATCCGCGGGCGGGCGGGTGCGCTCCACTACCCTTCCGGCATGACCTTCCGGCGCCTGCTCGGCTTCCTGCGCCCCTACCGGGGGCAGGTGATCGCGTCCGCCCTGCTCGCGATCGGCTCGCAGGCGGCCGGCCTGACCGTGCCGTATCTGACCGGGCGCGTGATCGACGCGCTGCCACCGCAGGGTCACGACCGCTCCCGGCTGTACGTGTTCGCGGCGCTGATCGTCGCCGCCGGCGCGGTCAAGGCGGTGCTGATGCTGTTCCGCCGGTGGCTGGCCGGGCGGCTCTCGCTGGCGGTCGAGTTCGATCTGCGAAACGCGATGTACTCGCACCTCCAGCGGCTCTCCTACAGCTTCTACGACCGCCACCAGACCGGGCAGCTGATGTCACGCGCAACGGTCGACCTGCAGGCGGTGCGCTTCTTCCTCGGCTACGGCCTGATCTTCTTCTCCCAGAACGCAATCACGATCGTGATCGTGGTCGTCGCGCTGGTGGCGATCAGCTGGCAGCTGGCGTTGATCGCCCTCGCCGTGTCGCCGTTGCTGATGGTGTCGGCCTACCGCTACTCGCGCACCAGCCACCCGATCCTCAAGGACGTCCAGCAGCGGATTGCCGACGTGACCACCCTGGCCGAGGAGAACATCTCCGGGGTGCGGGTCGTGAAGGCGTTCGCGCAGGAGCAGCGCCAGATCGAGACCTTCGACACCGGCACCGAACGCGTCTTTGCGAAGGCCATCGAGGCGGCTGCCCTCCAGGCCCGCTACGTGCCGATGATGTCATCCCTGCCGAGCGTCGCCATCGCCGCCGTGCTGCTGGTCGGTGGCTACGACGTCGTCCACCACACGCTGAGCCTGGGCTCGTTCTTCGCCGTCAACGGCTACCTGCTGCTGCTCGCGCTGCCGCTGCGCTCGATCGGCATGTGGGTGGGCCAGTACCAGCGGGCGATTGCCTCCGGTGAACGGATCTTCGAGGTGCTCGACGTCGACCGCGACATCCTTGAACTCCCCGGAGCCGGCGACCTGCCCGCAGGGCCCGGCCACGTGAGCTTCCAGGGCGTGAGCTTCGGCTACAGCGCCGACCGCCCGGTGCTGCACGGCATCGACCTGGACATCGCGGCCGGCTCGACCGTGGCCCTGATCGGACCCACCGGGTGCGGCAAGACCACGCTGACGACGCTCATCCCCCGTTTCTACGACGTCACCGCCGGCAGCGTGCGGCTGGACGGCGCCGACGTGCGCGAAGTGACCCTGGAATCGCTGCGCACCGCGGTCGGGATCGTCAGCCAGGACACATTCCTGTTCTCGACCACCGTGGCCGAGAACATCGCCTACGGCGCGGCCTGGGCGACGCCCGAGCAGATCGTCGCCTCCGCCCGGCAGGCCCAGGCCCACGAGTTCATCAGCGACCTGCCGGACGGCTACGAGACCCGGGTCGGCGAGCGAGGGCTGTCCCTGTCGGGCGGCCAGCGGCAGCGGATCGCGATCGCCCGAGCGCTGCTCATGAACCCCCGGGTGCTGATCCTGGACGACGCCACGGCGTCGGTCGACGCCAGCACCGAGGCCCGGATCAAGCTCGCCCTGCGCGAAGTCATGAAGGGACGAACGACGCTGATCATCGCCCATCGCCTGTCCACCATCTCGATGGCCGACAGCGTGGTGGTGCTCGACCATGGCCGGATCGTCGCCCAGGGCCGGCACGACGAACTGCTCGACTCGAGCCCCGTGTACCACGAGATCCACGAGCACGGCCTGGTCGAGCGCACGTTCGTCCAACTCGATCCCGACGGCGCGCCGATCGAAAAGGACGGCGACCAACCACCGGTGCGCGCCTCGGGCGGGAGGCTGCCGTGAGAGCCGTCAGCTTCGGCAGCCATATCAACGCCCGCGGTTCCGCCGCCGGCGGGCTCGGCTTCCGGCGCACCGCGCGCCGGGTGCGGGCCCTGATCGCCTACGCCTGGCCGCACCGGCGGCGCGCCACGCTGGCCGCGATCGCCCTGCTCCTGGCCACGGCAACTGCGATCGCCGGGCCGGTGCTGCTGAAGTTTGCGATCGACCGCGGGATCCGGCCGGGCGACTACGGCCAGGTTGAGCTGTGGGTCGGGGTTTACCTCGCCGTCGCGGTCGTCAACTGGCTGTTCGGATCCGCCCAGAGCTACCTCACCAGCTGGGTGGGCGAGCGCATGCTGACCGACCTGCGGCGCGATCTGTTCGCCCACGTGCAGACGCTCGAGATGGGCTTCTTCGAGCGTACGCGAGCGGGCGTCGTCATCTCGCGCATCACCAACGACATCGAGGCGCTCGAGTCGCTGGTCACGGACGGCCCCACCACGGTGATCCAGAACACGCTCACCCTGGTCGGCTCGGCAGCGGTGCTCCTGTGGATCGACTGGCGGCTGGCGCTGGCGACGCTGACGGTGTTCCCAGGCATGGCGATCGGGACGGCCGTCTTCCGCCACTACTCGGCGCGCGCGTACCGGCGCACACGGGAGCGGCTGGCCGAGGTCACCGCGGCGCTCCAGGAGGACCTGTCCGGGGTGAGGGTGGTCCAGGCCTTCCGCCGAGAGCAGGCGAACCTGCGCCGGTTCACCGAGGTCAACGACAGCTACCGGGCGGCCAACGTGCAGACGGTGAACGCAGCGGCGCTGTACTTCCCCTACGTCGACCTGCTGTCGGCGGCGGCCACCGCGGTCGTGCTCGGCTACGGCGGTGTGCTGGTCTTCAACGGGCAGATGAGCCCCGGCGATCTGTTCGTGTTCATCGGCCTTCTGGCCAACTTCTTCGACCCGGTGCAGCAACTGTCGCAGTTCTACCAGCAGTTCCTGTCCGCCACCGCGGCGCTGGACAAGATCTTCGACGTGATGGACACCCAGCCGGCCATGATCGACCGCCCGGACGCGATCGAGCTGCCCCAGATCGCCGGCGAGGTGGTGTTCGACGACGTCACCTTCGCCTACGCCGCCGGCGGGACAGAGGTGCTGCGGCACGTCTCGTTCACGGTGGCCGCCGGCCGCACGGTGGCCCTGGTCGGCCACACAGGCGCCGGCAAATCGACGCTGGTGAAGCTGCTGGCCCGCTTCTACGACCCGACCGGCGGCACGATCACGATCGACGGCCACGATCTGCGAGACGTCGCCGTCGAGTCGCTGCGATCCCAGCTGGGGATCGTGCCCCAGGAGGGGTTCCTGTTCTCAGGCACGGTGCGCGACAACATCGCCTTCGGCCGCCCGGAGGCGAGTCTCGAGGATGTGCAGGCGGCCGCCCGCGCGGTGGGCGCCCACGAATTCATCCTCGATCTGCAGGACGGGTACGACACCCAGATCCAGGAGCGCGGCGCCCGGCTTTCGATCGGCCAGCGCCAGCTGGTGGCGTTCGCTCGCGCGCTGCTGGCCGATCCCCGGGTGCTGATCCTGGACGAGGCCACCTCCAGCGTCGACATCCCGACCGAGGCGCGGATCGAAGAGGCGCTGTCGACGCTGCTCGCCGGCCGCACCGCGTTCGTGGTCGCCCACCGGCTGTCCACCATCCGCAACGCCGACCTGATCGTGGTGCTCGAGTACGGCCAGGTGATCGAGGCGGGCACGCACGAACAGCTGATCGCAGCCAGAGGACGCTACTTCTCGCTGTACGACGACTGGGTGGAAGCGGTTGCGTGATGCCATCTTGATAAGTTATGTGGAGGTTCCACTTGCGATAACTTCGATTCACTAAAGCCCACTGGCCATCAGGCCGATGAGTGCCGTAATGAGGGGTCGTCTCTCCGCACTCGTGGTGGGCATGCTCGCGCTGCTCGCTACTTCCCCCGCCGTCTCGGCGGGCTCCACGGTACGCTCGTTCACCGACGTGCCGACGTCGTTCTGGGCGCATGGCGCCGTGCTGTGGTCGGTGGGGAACTGCTGGATGATTCCCCGCGGAACGACCACCTTCGGGACGTCGCACTACGCGAGCCGAGTCACCGCAAGCCGTGTGCTGGCCCAGTTGAACCGCCTGCGCCACGGGGTTTCGGTATCGGCGACGCCGTACCAGCAGGCGGTCGCCGCCGGCTGGATCGACCCCGGCAAGGGCACCGACGACACGATCACCCAGTGGGAGTTCGACCGAGGCGTGGTGCGGGTGATGGGCCTGCGCGAGGTCGCAACCATGATCGGGCAACTGCACACCACCGACGGCTGGCGGCCGACGCTGCCGATCGGGTTCGGGGTCGAGCAGACCGTGCGCGCGATCGGCGCACGGGTTGACGTGCCAGCGGGCGCGGACGCCTGGGAGGAGTGGCCGATGCAGACGCTGCGCCGCGCCGACCTGGCCGCGGAGGCCTACAGGCTCGGCCATCTGAGCTCGTGGGCAGTCGTCTCGGCGCAGCAGAAGGCGGTGGTTGGCCACGCACTGCCGCCGTGGACGCCGCTCAAGCGGGCCGTGCTCGGGTTCGCGCTGCGCTACGCAGGCTCGCCCTATGTGTGGGGCGGCGAGTCACCCTCCACCAACTCGCCGTACGGCGCGCAGGCAGCGGGCGGCTTCGACTGCTCGGGCTTCGTGTGGTGGGTGATGAAGATGCAGACGTACCATGTCGGCGACCTCAGCTGGAGCGGAAACGCCGCCGTGCAGTGGCGCTCGACGTACGACATGGCGGCGCACATCCCGGCGGCCAAGCGGATCCCGCGCACCGGCCTGCACCCGGGTGACATCCTGTTTTGGAGCTCGGCTCCCGACGGCGCGGCCACCGCCTGGAACACGGTCTACCACACCGGGATCTACCTCGGCAACGGCTGGACGATCAATAGCCACGGCTCGGGCGCCGGAGTGACGCTCGACTACATGGGCACCGGCGCCGGCTGGTACCACGACGCGTTCGCCTTCGGGTGGCGCGTGATGCCGCTCGGCAAGTGAGCACCGGCAGCCGCACGGAGTGCGGTAGCCTGCACCACCGTGAGCAGCGACGCCGATCCGGCTGAGGTCCCCGACTCCGAGGAGATGCCCAGCGACGCCCTCCCCGAGGAGGGCAAGACGGTCAGCGTGCGGGCCGAGCGAGGCGCCCGGATGACGCCCACCGAGGCGGTGCGCGACATGCGGGTGACACTGCCGGCGCGCGGCAATCGTTCGCTGCGAGAGGTGCTCGAGCGGGTCAACCGCGATACCTCGCTGAAGGCGCTGTGGCATGCGGCGAACGTGAACGCGGTCACCCGTCTACAGATCAACGACCACTCCTGGGTGCACATCCAGATCGTCACCAACATCGGGCTGAAGCTCCTGCGCGAGCTGCGCCGGGCGGGTGTCGAGCCGGGCATGGTGACCGACTACGGGATGCGCCAGGAGGATGCGGAGGTGGTGGTCGTACTCGGCTGCCTGACGCACTGCCTGGGGATGGCCATCCACCGAACCGGGCACGAGGAGATGAGCCTGTTTTTGGCCGCCGACCGGCTGCCCCGGCTGCTCGAGGGTATCTACGACGAGCCAGAGAAGACGATCGTCGAGGCCGAGGTGCTGCAGACGATCATCTGCCACCGCTCCGACGGCCGCCCGCTCTCGGTGGAGGCCGGAATCGTGCGCGTCGCCGACGCGTTGGACATGGCCAAGGGCCGCTCGCGGATCCCGTTCGAGGCCGGCCGGGTGTCGATCCATTCGCTCTCCGCCGCCGCCATCGAGGAGGTGCGGATCGCCCACTCCGAGGGCCGGGTGATGATCGACATCGTCATGAACAACTCGGCGGGCCTGTACCAGATCGACAATCTGCTCAAGTCCAAGCTGAACGGCTCCGGCCTCGAGCAGCACATTGACGTGCGCGCCACCATCGAGGGCGACACCGAGAAGCGCCTGCTGCCGTCGTTTCGGCTGTAGAACCGCCCGCCGGCGGCCGATAACCGGACGGCCGCGGCCACCAACCCCTCTGGTATCCTTCGGCCGCCCTTTGCGGGGTCGTCTAATGGTAGGACGCCTGACTCTGGATCAGGTAGTCGGGGTTCGAGTCCCTGCCCCGCAGTCTCGCTTCTAGAGCCAAACCCAGTCCGGATATGAGGCTCTAACGCGGCTTCCGGCCTGCACGAGTGCGCGCCGGATCGAGACGGTGCCGCGGTCAAGGTCGACGTCGTCCCACTTGAGGCCGACGATCTCGCCGCGACGGGCGGCGGTGGTCGCGAGCATGAGCTACAACGCGTAGAGCCCCAGCTCGCCGACGCCAAGGCGAAGCAGGCACCGCCGGCTGAGGAGGGCGGAGAAGCCCCAGCGACTCCCGGCGGGGCATTCTGGGCCCTTGCCGGTAGTGAGCGCGACCCAAACGAGCGGCTCGTGGTGATCCGGGCGGTCTAAACCGAGTCGCCGGCGCGCGCGCCCTGAGAACGCTCTCACACGATCTGTTATATTCGACGGTTCACTGCCGCGACGTTTTCGGCCCAACCCGTCGCGGTGCTGCGAGGCGAGCCGCTCGCACCCCCCTCCGCGAGCGGCTCGCCGGACCCTTGGTGGCCCGTAAAGCCCACAGCCCAGGAACACCGCGTGTGAGTCTCTCACAATTCCAGAAACTCGGCGCGACCGATTACTGACCGCCGAGTCGGTCTGCCGCTCGCTGTAGGCCGCCCCCGAGTCACGAGCAGCGCGCGGAGCCTTCTCCGTCGCGTCCAGCAGGGGCGATCACTTCGATTCTGAGCCGCATGGTCACGGCAGGCTCACAACGGTGCCCAGATTCAAATGTGGGCGTGCCACCTGAGCCGGGAAGGGCGAATCGGCAATATTTTGGCAATAGCCCGAAACCGGGAAACTTCGCGCCCACTGGTAGAGTTTTAGTGGCATGAAGCCCCGTGCGTTCGCGCTTATCCCGGGCTGTTGCCCTGGTGGCGGCGGGATGCTTTGGTGGGTCGTCAGCGAAAGTGACAGGACCCCATTTTCTGGTCCACCTACTGTGAGGGTGCTGGTTGGGTTTCGGTCCTCCAACGGCGAGCGTATTCGGCTGGGGTTTGGTAGTTGAGGGATTGGTGGGGTCGGTAGTGGTTGTATTCGAGGCGCCAGT
>JBBRMM010000009.1:0-131160 GCA_038230835.1 Gaiellales bacterium | reverse complement strand
CGGCGCGCCGTGGCAGAATCCCTACGCCGAATCATTCAACGGCCACCTCCGACGAGAACTGCTCGACATGGAATCCTCAAACACCCTCCACGAAGCCCAACTGCTCATCGAAGACTGGCGCCTCGAATACAACCACTACCGCCCCCACCAATCCCTCAACTACCAAACCCCAGCCGAATACGCTCGCCGTTGGAGGACCGAAACCCAACCAGCACCCTCACAGTAGGTGGACCAGAAAACGGGGTCCTGTCACTTACCACGATGCCGAGGACATCCTCGGGCAGTTCCTCGCTGATTGCTGCCACGACGACCCCGATGGGTGGACGTCCGGGAAGGCTCTCCACGATGCCTGCACGGCTTGGTGCGAGGCTAATGGTGAGAAGGTGATCGCTCGGAGGACCCTGACGGAGAAGCTGACGGAGCGTGGCTACGAGTCGAAAGCTACTTCCGCAGCTCGTGGGGTCAAGGGCTTGAAGCTCCTGCCGGTTGCGGCGGTGCAAAATGGGTAGGTCACCGGAGGAATCCACCGCGAACACCGTCATCGCCGACGCGATCCAGTTGGAGGCCCACCGGTTAGTGGAAGAGGGCTGCGTCCACCTTGCGGCGCCGGGTCGCGATTGGGCGCTCGTACTCACCCGCACCGGCCCATTCCTCGTTCGGACGTGGAGACGCGGCACCAGTTGCTCCTGCCCCGCAGGGCGAACGATGAACGCGAGGTGCGCGCATGTCGTGGCTGCCGCGATCGCGTGGGCCGCGCGTCCGTCCGAACCCATCATGTTCGAGCCGGAAGCCGGCGACCAGACGGCGTTCGATGACGATGGATGGGCGGTGGCATAGTGAAACCCGCCGACGTCGTCCTGCTACCGATCATCGGCAAGCGGTACGACCCGAAGCTGTTGATCGGAGCGCTCGAACGGGTGGCGCGGGCGTGTCCCGGCGACGCGCAACTCGTGCTCGCGGTTCGCATAGGGGACGCTGACCGGTTCTACGAAATGGCAGACCTGGTCGACCCCAGCGACGAGTTCATGGCGGCTGTGCGGAGTGTGGAAGCCGAACTCGGGATGGCGATCGCGTCGTGAGCACGATCACGTGCACGAACCACTGCCGCCGGTGCGGCGGGCACTTCCACTCACTTGAAGGCTTCGACTTGCATCGAGTCTTCATTGACAAGGAAGTGCCGGACTGGAACGATCGCGGTTGCGATCTGGCCGTCCAGCGCCGCGACGGGTCGCCAGCCCTCGAGCTGCTCGGTCGCGGCGAATGCCGAATCGCCAATGGCCGGGACGATCCCCAACGCGACGTGGAAATCTGGAGTACAGCGGGGGCACTGGCCGACAGTGAACGCCTCGCAGCGCTCCGCGCCAAACGCGGAGACGCCACAGCGCCACCCGACCCGGGGCTGCGCCTATCGGCACGGGCGACGCGGTCGTGAGCGCCGCGTACCGAACCATCGCCGCGGTCGCAGAAGACCTCGATGTCAGCCCGGCCACCGTCCTGCGATGGGTAAAGCGCGGCGATCTCCCTGCCGTGCGTCTCCCAGGCGGCCGGCTTCGGGTTCGAGAGACCGACCTGGCCGCGATGCTGCGGGCTGGTGAGACTGGTACAGTCGCCGCAACCGAGTGGCGCGCTACGGAAGCGCGGCCGGAAGCCCAAGGAGGGCGACCATGAGCCATGTAGGAGAAGCCCGCGAGCGACTCGCGCTGGACTGCAACTCTTCCGCCGAGTGGCGGGCGAGGAAGGCTGACGAGTATCCCGATGACCTGCGGAACCGGACATCGGCGGTTGCCTTGGAGACGGCGGCTCGCGACATCCTGGCGTTACCTGATGACGACCCGCGCCTTCGCCACCTAGCTGATGTGGCCATGGCTGGTGGGAACGATGCTGCGGCTGCCGACTACATCGAGGAGGCTTCGCGACTGATCGGCCGCCACGGGTTCAGCCGCGGAGATACGCAGACTACGGATGACCTCCTGGCAGAACTCGTTCGAGTGTCCAGCGAAACGCTCCGCCGCAGCTTCGAGCACGAGGCCGCGCTTGATGAGAGGGTGGACTGAATGCAGGCCGGTTGCGTGGTGCGAAACGGCAGCGGGTGGCGTGGCCGCTGGCATGAGGACGGCAAGCGACAGTCCACCAGGACCGTGCGGACGAAGGGCGAAGCACGCCGGCTGCTCAACGACGAGTTGCACCGTCTCGAACTCGGTGACCGTTACCTGGCGCCGATCACGCTCCGGGAGTTATCCGATCGCTGGCTCGCCCAGTACGACCGGGCGCCGAAGACCGTCAAATGCGCCAAAGGGCGGCTTGTGCGGCCGTTGGCGGCATTCGGCGCCGCGCAGGCGGGCGACATCACCACCGAAGCCCTACAGGGCTTTCTAGCCCGTCTCCCGGCGGACAGGGTCGGCAAGGCGTACAAGCGCGACATCGTGCGGACGCTCCGGGCCGTGTATGCGTTCGGCGTCGATGCTGGCCTGGTACGCAGCGATCCGGCTAGGAAGGTTCGCGCGCCGAAGCCGATCCGCGGAGAGAGCATCCTGCCGTTCGAGTCGTGGGTGGAAGTGGAGAGGGTCGCCGAGGAGTGCGGCCGGTGGGGGCCGCTCGTGATCTTCGCTGCCGACAGCGGAGCGCGGCCCGCCGAGTTGCTCGCGTTGGAGTGGCGCCATGTTGACCTCGATGTCGGCACGGTCGAGTTGCCTGGGCGTAAGACGGACTCGGCATGGCGAACGGTGCACCTGACCAGCCGCGGAGTGGCTGCGCTCCGGTCGATGCCGCGGGCACTCGCGACGAGACGGGTGTTCCACATCGAGGGTCGCCCCGCCTCGCGGGTCTACTTTTGGCGGGAGATATGGAAGACCGCGCTTGAGGCGGCGGAACTCGACTACCGCGCTCCGTACAACCTGCGGCACACTTTCGCGAAGTTCTCCCTATCGGCCGGCGTACCGATCGCTGAAGTCGCCCGCGATATGGGTCATCAGTCAGTCGAGCGCACGTACGCCGTCTACGGTGGGTGGTGTGCCGAGATCGGTGGGCGGGGAGCTGCGATGCGCGAGGCGTGGGCGACCGCGACCGCGGCGAAGGAAGAGGCGACCGATGAGTGACGTCCCACCAGACTTGAAGGTGGGCGCGATCTTCGATCGGTGGGTTGGAGAACTCGGCCGTCCGCTCGCGCTACTGCGCCTCGCATCCGTCATCGAGGATCACCGCGGCCACGGCCTGATCCGGCGCGTCTCGATGGTGGACGGGGCGCTCGTGTTCACGGAGCGCGACCCGTTCGCGAAACTGCCCACCACCAGAAAACACTCGCGCCGGTCCTAGGGCGGCCCTAACACGGTACGCAATCGCCTTATCCATGCGGATGTAGCACTCCCACCTTCGGCACTTTCCCAGAGACGACAACCCGCGACAAACGCGTATGGCTGCGTCGTCTCCCGCCTAGTAGTGCCGATCCGCGTATGGAGCCCACGTGGGGGGTTTTCTGGCTCGTGCCACCAACATGCCACCGCCGAGATCAAAAACGTCGCCGGCGCGGGATCCGGCTTGTGCATCTGGTCCCGCCGCGTCCCGAGAACGGGCGACGGCGGACAGGAGGGAAGCGGTCGCGTCCTGTTCTACACTCGGGGATCCACCGAGTAGAGGAGCAGCCAATGGCGATCTGTCGGATCATCGAGACGGGCGCGACGCCCGAACAGTACGAGCGGGTGAGCGATAAGGTCGGCACCCGTGAGACGCCCCCGGATGGAGGCCAACTCCACATCGCGGCGAAGGGTGCCGACGGAACCATCCGAATCATCGAGGTATGGGACTCGAAGGAGCAAGCTGAGGCATTCGGCGAGCGGGTACGCGCCGCACGCCAAGAGTTGGGCGTCGGGGACGGCTCCATGCCGCCGATCGAGTATCTCGACGTTCACCGAGTGACCACACGCGAGCACGCGACGACCTGACCAACCGAGGCCAGGAGTGCCAGGGCAGTCGGGATGACCGCGGTTGTGCGCCTGCGCGGGGAGTGGTCCAATGCGCTCGCCCGCGCAGGCGCTACCTGGTCAGACGGCCGCGTTGGGCCACGCGGTCGATCCGAGTGCCCACACCCAGGTCGTTCGGCCACACCGACCAGATCTCGGCCGCGGTTGTTTGCGAGTCGACCAAGCACCGCGCGTGTCTGACGTCGCGCGTGATGACAACGCGGCCGTCGGCGAACCGCACCTCGATCCGAAACCTGCTTCGCATCCCCCGCCCCCTCCGATCCGTCCCTCGGTCGGTGACAGGCCGAACCTCCCAGAGGCTCCTGGGAGAAACTGTAAGGAAAGTTTGAACGCGCTGGACGACCACGAAGTCGGGCGCCGAGCCGGGGCGTGCGGGGCGCCCGGCTCCTACTCGCGATTCTCAGCCTTGACAAAGGGCACGCTCCAGACGCGGCCACTAACCTGCCACGCAAACGACCCTGCGGGCTCCACCCAGCCGCAATACGGGCACGTCAAGTCCTCCGTGAGAGCCGGCTCCCCAGCCCACCGCAGGAAGCAAGACGGGCATTCCCATGTCACGGAGACAGGGAGGTTCGCCACAGCCCCCACTCTACCGCGGTGGTTGACGACCGCGACTGGCGCCGCGGGCGGGGGCTCCCCCCACAAGGGGCCTGGGCCCACGAGCCGCCCGCTCGCGACTCTTCCAGTGTCCTAGGCTCGAACACTGATTGCAAATATCTGGAAATACGGGCGGATTACGCCCAACGAGGGTAGGCTTCGCCCGAGCGTGCCGGCTGATCAAGGGCGATCCCCCTCCCGCCCCAGTCGGACGCCCTGACTGTCCCTCGGACGGCTGGGCCCGGCCGTCCGAGGTTCCACAGGGGCATGCGTGGCGCTCGGCCGCTACAGAGATGCGACTGAGTCTCCACACCCGAACCGCTCTTGGCGGACATCGCAGGCGGACTCGCCGGTATGGATATGGCCCAACAAGGTCGGGCACGGCCGGGAGAGCTTGACTCGCTACCGGCTAGTAGCGCCGGAAGGCGTGCGCAGCGATTGCGAATCCTTTGGTTCTGTCGAAGCACCGCACTGCACGCAGAACCCGCGCCCCGACGCGGGGACGCCAGTAACCGACGGCACACCACATGCGAACGTTGGAACTGAGGGTGAGATGCCCGTCGGCGACCGTGCGTACCACGCCCACACCGAGCGGCGGCGAGGGCGGTGGCGCAGGCGGTGGCGCTGGGCCACCACCGAACCACTCCGCGAAGGATGCGCGGACCGAGCGCATCCGATTCCGGCAAACGACGTACGGAGCGTCTCCCCGCGCCCGGTAGACGCACGCCACCCCACCGTCGATGGTGTGGAACGCGCCGTGGGTGACTGTCACCGCCGACGCCGTGCCGGCCATAACCAGCATCGTCGCCGCCACACCTAGCGCGGCCACTCGCACCGTCCGCATGGGAGCCAATCTACCACCCTCGCCGAGCCTCCACAACCGAGCCGGTTTATTGGCGGCCATCGAGGCCGGCCTAGCCGGCAGGCACCGGCGAACGGCGCTCGGCCAGGGTGTTGGAGCTCGGTCTCGACGCACGCTCATGGGCACGGATCAGCGACCATCGCCCCGGGGCGAGATCACACCTTCTCGGAGCCGAAGGCGTGGAGGATCTGCAGCAGTAGCTTGTTGGCCGAACTGGACGCGACGCCGACAACCGTGATCACGAAGTTGTCGTAGTGCCCGCTGACCCGCGCGCCGGTTGCGACCGTTGCGGGTGGTGACTTCTGGACGAGAATCGCAGCGTCCCCTAGGGCCCTCACGACTGCCGCTCGCGCAGCCTGGTCGGCGGTTCGATGCTCGCCACAAGGCCCGCAGCGCGTCCGGCACGCTCTCTTGTGCCGAAGCGCCGTTCGTCCGATAGGGAACCGATGGCATCCCAACCCGCCACCACCCTGCGAGGGCGCCGCCTGGTAGTCGGCGGAATCGAGGATCCCGCTCGTCCCAAGGTACTGGCCGTGTGCGACCTGGGCTCCGCGCTCGGGCTCTCCTTCGGCGTAGCGCTGGTGCTGTCGCTGGGGGCTGCGCCCCTGTTTGTGCATGGATTGGCGCTGATCGGCCCGCCGGTGGCGGCCGTGGCCGGCGGGGTGTGGGGTTACCTGTGGTACCGCGGCGCGACGCGCCGCTCCGCCGCGGCAATCCCGCCGCTGCCTGCATCGGCAGTGGTCGTGCCCGTCGGAGGCCAGGTGGTCGAGATCACGATGAAGGTCACGTTCGCGGCCGGCGCCATCGCCGCCGTTGTCGTCGGTGCGGGACACGGCTCGCAAGCGGTGCTCGACGCGGGGGCGTGCGTACCACCGCTGCTCTATGGACATATGCTGAGCCAGGTGCTGCTCGTCCGCATGTCGTTCATGCGCCATGCACGCCAAGACGGCGGGCGAACGATCTATCAGACCTGTGAGGGCAGCAAGAAGCAGCCGGCGCGGCTGTACTCGGCCGGCGGCTCGCATGCCGGCTGACACGGCCCCCGCCACGCGCTGGGTGTCCGCACGACAGCAGAGCCGACAGCGATGGACGGCTGCGCTGGCACCCGCCGTGGTGTCTCTGGCGCTCGCCACGTATCTGCGACACGACAGTGCGGGGCTGCTGCTGGCGGTGTGCGCGTTCGCCATCGGTGCGCTGCTGGCCATCAGCCAAGTCGGCACGCTGATGCGTCGATACGGCGGGCCACACCGATCGTCCCAGCACCTTGGCGAGGTGCTGGAGATCGCGGTGTCTCGTCCCGGCGTGGCAACGACTCTGGTGCCGCTCGCGACCGCCGGTCTGGGTGCCATCGCGTTCCTGCTCACCGCAGACTCGCGTCTCGCATCCGGTCGGTGGGTCTTCACCGTGATCGTGTTCGGCTCACTCTGCAGTCTGTGGATCGGATTTGACGTGGTGGCAGCCATTCTCACCCGACATTGGGAACACACCAGTGGCCTGGGTATCTACTGCCCCCGGAGAACCACGCTCCGCCACGTCCCTGCAGAACACGTGGCTGTCGGTGAACGACAACCGGTGCGAGCACACCGCCGGACGCTGCCCACGGTCATGGTGGTCGCGGTCGCCCTCCTGGCGCTGGCGGTCATCGACCTCTCCACCCTCGCCGGGCACGAGTGGCCGTGGAGCCGCGACCTGCCGACGTTGTCCTCCGAGACGGGCGTCAGCCACATCGACCCGAACCTCGGCGCGGTGGCCTCGACCCTCGCCGGCCACTCCGTCCAGGTGCGCTGCTGGTCCGCATCCGACTGGGCGCGCATCCTGCGCTTCCGCGGCGACCACGTCGTCGGCTTCGCCAATCAGGGAACCTGGAGCATCCAGCTTTCACCCTCGGTGTGCCGTCCGCTGATGGCGCTTCGTTACCGCGCGGTCGAGCCAACCGGCGCACCCGCGTGGTCACTCAGTTTCGCCGTCGTCGTGTTCGGCCACGAGGTGGGACACCTGGTACGCGGCACCAGCGAGTCCGCCGCCGAATGCTTCGGACTGCGCGCGGCTCGCCAGACGGCCCGACTCACCGGCGCCGACCCGGCCTACGCGACACTCCTCGAGACGCTCTACCGCTACCAGATCTACCCCCACCGCGCAGCCATCTACCGGGTTGGTGACTGCCCACTCGGCTAGATCAGCCTTGCGGCTGGTGCACGAGCTGGAACTACGATCCACGACATGAGCTCGTACTGCGACTTCGCGCCCGGCGACCCGTGGCACGGCCCCTACCACGACACCGAGTACGGCTTCCCGGTGCGCGACGAGCGGGCGCTGTTCGAACGACTGATGCTCGAGGTGAACCAGGCTGGGCTCTCGTGGCTGACGGTGCTCAAGAAGCGGGAGGGCTTCCGGGCGGCGTTCGACGGTTTCGACCCTGAGCGGGTGGCGTCCTACGGGGTGGCCGACAGGCAACGGCTGCTCTCGGATGCGGCGATCATCCGCAACCGGCTCAAGGTGGAGGCCGCGATCGCCAACGCCGCGGCCGTGCTCGCGATGCGTGAGAGTCACGGCGGCTTCGGCGGCTGGCTCGACGCGCACCATCCGTTGCCGAAGGACGAATGGGTTCGGCTGTTCAAGCGCACCTTTCGATTCACCGGCGGTGAGATCGTCGGCGAGTTCCTGATGTCGACCGGCTACCTGGCCGGCGCTCACAGCAACTCCTGCCCGGTATTCACGGCTATCGCAGCCCTCGAGCCGCCGTGGATGAGTGGCGCCTAGTGCAGTGTTCCGGTGTCCCACTCCCGGCGCGATACCCGTTGCGCGCATTGCCGCGCTCGGGCGAGCGCTCCCCAGACGCCGCGCCGCAAATCACGTCCGCCTCCGCGCTCATCAGTGCCGATCAGCAAAGCTCACCACCTCGTGGTGATGGTCCATCCGCTAGCACGGCGCCGTCAAACGTGTGGGGAGGACCCGAGGCCGAATGTCACCGTCCTTGAGCCAGTCGCCGCGAAGGCGTCATCTGAGGGCCCTAGCACGATGGTGACGGGCCTGTGAACGTTCCCAGGTAGGTGTAGCGCCCGAGGATCCCGATCGACGGCGTCTGGCGGGCGAACCACGAGAAGAACGCCTCGTCCTGGGGGTGATAGCCGTTAACCGCAAACGCCACCCCGACCAGCGGGTCGCCCACCTCCAGCGCGTTGCTGCAGCCGTATTGGGGTGCGATCGGGGATTGCCAGGCGGGCACGACGTTGGCGCCGAACGGGTCGTTCATCCACTCGGACACCTCGTGCGACAGCGCATTGATGTCCTCGGCGAACGGATTCGACGTCTCTCCGACGTGGCGGATCGCATTCTGCGAGCCGTAGTCGGCGAAAATCGCCGTCTGCACCTGCCGCGTGCCGTTACCAGAGCGGGAGGCGGTCGTCGAGTGGAACCCGCCCACGCAGCAGGCCGCCGGTGTCTTGATATCGAGAAAGACGTCGTGAGTCAGCAGGATAGGAAGCGTGCGGGCGCTGAGGTGAAGCGAGTTGATGGTCTGGTCGTAGCGGTCGATGAACCAGCTGAAGTTCACGAGCCCGATCGTCTTCACCGCCACGTGAGTGCCGAACGTCGTCCCCGCCGGCTCCACCGTGCCCTGATTGGCCGGGACGTCGATGGTCACCGTCGGCAGTACCGCGGGCCGCCCCAGCAGCACGTGGTACCCAGGCTGGATGACCGACCAGAACTCGGCCCGCTGGATCGCATCGCCGTACTGGGTCGATCCGGAAAGGTAGGAGGCTCGCCGCCACATCGGGGAGCGCAGCGCCGCGTGAACGATGTCGGTCGCGTCGAACACGGTGCCGTCGGCGAACACGATCCGCAGCGGAATCACCTCGTTGGGGACCGTCGTCGAGGCGCCGGCGCCAAACGGGCTCGTGCCCACCATCGTGTAGGGGTAGGTCGTCCCGCCGTAGCTAAACGAGCTGGTGAAGTAGGGGATCGTCGTTCCGGAATGGTTCGGAGCCGAGCCCACCACAGTGAACGGTTTCACGCTCGCCCCTGCCGGGGCCACGGACATCGCCAGCACGGTCGCCACCACAGCCAGCAACCCACAAACGCGTGTACCCATGCCGCACCCCCTGCTCGTCAGTTGAAGCCACCGCCGAGGATACCAGGAATCCCGGTGATCCGAAACGCGCGGTCACAACACACAGCCAGGTGCGATCGATCTTCCAACGGCGTCCGCCGATGACTCTCCAGAGCATTGAGAAAGGCCAGTGCGACCTGTGCGGTCACATCGGCCTCGTAAACAGGTCACGACCGCGAGATGGCTGTGACGAGGTGATCGCCGAGGCCGAGTTCTCCGACTGATTCGTCCCCCGGTCCCCCTGTCGTGCAGGTGTGGCCCCCGGAAGAGCGTCAGTGTTGAAGATCGACCATTCCGACAAAACCATAACGAGCAGATTCGTTCGCAGGAAAAGCCTGGAAATCGGGCGGTTTACAAGGTGGGCGACGAGTTAGCCAAGCCGATGACTGGTGTAAGCGTTCGGTTACGAGGGATTGACAGGTAGCCACCACCGTGGCGTGGTGAGGTTATGGCCTCGATAGTCGAGTTCGTACTTGCGGTCGTCGGCGCGGTGTTCATCCTCGGATGTCTCGGCGTCGTGGCGCTGGTTTGGCTCACAGCGGACCGGACGCACTCCACGCACCGCCAGGATAAGTGGTGACACCTGACGGTTGATGGGTGGCGGCGCGCCCACGGCGATGGGCAGAGTGTTCGTCCCGTGGCAGGCTCACGGCGCCCGGCCGGCGACCGGTGGCCTTGTGAGGGATGGACAGGTCGCCGGCCGAGTTACCCGCCGTACTCGTAGAATCGGTTGGCAACGTCCGCGTGTTACAGCGCGAGTGCCCCTTCTGCTGACGGTGCACGGCGCCCGGACGGGTTCTGACCGTCCGGCGACCGGAGTACGGTTTTGCGGTGGCCCTGCCTGCCGGCCCATACTCCACGATTCTGGCCGACCCACCCTGGCGTTTCATCAACCGCACCGGGAAGGTCGCGCCCGAACATCGCCGGCTGGATCGGTACGACACGATGGCCGTGGACGAGATCGCCGCGCTTCCCGTGCGAGAGATCGCCGATGTTCCGAGCCATTGCTACCTGTGGGTTCCGAACGCGCTGCTCGCCGATGGGCTGCGGGTGCTGGACGCGTGGGGGTTCGCCTACAAGACCAACCTCGTGTGGCACAAGGTGCGCAAGGACGGCGGCTCCGATGGGCGCGGGGTCGGGTTCTACTTCCGCAACGTCACGGAGCTCGTGCTGTTCGGCGTCCGCGGGTCGTTGCGGACGCTCCCGCCCGGCCGACGCGAGGTCAACCTCCTCCCCACTCGCAAGCGCGAGCACTCGCGCAAGCCGGACGAGCTGTACCCGTTGATCGAGCGCTGCTCCCCCGGCCCGTACCTGGAGCTGTTCGCTCGCTATCCGCGCGCCGACTGGACGTCGTGGGGATCAGAGGCAGACCCGGCGGTCGCGCCGCGCGGCCGGCAGTATCCAGCCTACCGCTGACCCGCAATCACTGCCCTCACCGCACGCCGCGGTGAGCCGCCGACACCAGAACGCCGACATCATCCGAACGTCCAGCTGAAGATGACGCTGGATTCGGGGGGCGCGGCGCCCGCGGCGCGATACGTAGCGAGGGCAGCCGAGTTGTCGGGCTCGGTGGCCACCCACATGCCATAGCAGCCCCGGCTGCGAGCGACGTCCGCCAACGCTGCGACGAGCGCCTTGGCGACACCGCGACCGCTGACGAAGCCGATCGAGTCACCCTTGTCGTCGACGGCAACGAGCAGATGGTGGCCGTCGCTAGCCAGGAACTTCGCGGTCCACGCCTCGGTCGGCGGCGCGTCGAACAGGTCCGCGGTGAACACGAGCTGCTCGTTGCCTTGGACGACGGGCACGATCCTCACCGGTTGAGGATATCGGGCGCCGCCCTGCGGCCGGGCTCGACACGCGATACGGTCGCAGGGGAATGAGCGGCTCTTCGGCCTCGTGAGAACCTGACCGTCGGAAGGTCAGGCCGTCGTGCCGGCGGCGGTGCGCGCGCTGAAGTCGAGCATTGCGTCGCGGTATTCGGCGTGGCATTCCACGCTCAGAAAGTGGCCGCAATCGGGGATCGCAACGAGCTGAGCCTCGGCGACAGCCGCGGCGATCGGCCGAGCTTGAGCCGGCCCGCAGATCAGGTCGAGCTCGCCGCACAGAACCAGCGTCGGGCAGGCGATGGTCGGCAGCAGCGGGCGAAGATCGATGGTCTGGAAGATCCCACCCTCCCAGGCCTTCATGGCAGACGCGTCGATCCTCACCCGGTCGCGGAGCCGTGCGAGGCCCGCGGCGACGTCGGGACGGTCGGGGTGCGCACAGTAGAGCGGGAGCACTTCGCCGAACATGCGCTCGAGCTCGGCCGGGTCGTCGGTGGCCAGCACCCGCTCCGTCCACCCGTCCCACGCCGCGCGGGCAGTGGGGTACCACGGCTGATCGGCGTGACGGGCAAGCATCTGCTCCATCTCCGCGGCCGCCGCCCCGCCCTCCGCCTCGTCGGCCTCCCCGCCGAGGCCGAACGCGCTCACCGCCAGGCAACGCACCGTGCGCCGTGGATACCGCGAGGCGTACGTGAGTGCGACCGTCCCGCCGAAGCTGACGCCGTGCACGCTCACCTGATCGAGGCCCAGAGCCTGGCGCACCTCGTCGTAGAACGCCGCATGGCCGAGGTGGTCGTACTGCGACGGGTCGGCCGGCGGCGACGATCCACCCGATCCGTGCGCGTCGATCAGAAACGTCCGGAATCGATCCGCGAGCAGTTCCGCGTCGTCGCGCAGGAACTCCGCCGCGAGGCCCGGGCCGCCCATGAACATCAGCAGCGGCTCGCCCTGGCCGATCGCCTCATACGACGCCGTTCGTCCGGCGGGGAGCGAGACTGTGCTCATGCCATCCTCCTGGGGTGGGGTGTCCCGGTCAGCCTACTCCGTGTTCCAACTCAAGGAGCGAACGCGTAGAGGCCCTTTGATTCGCTGGCGACGTAGAGTTTGGTGCCGGCGTAGACGGGTTGGCCGAAGATCCGCGACCCGCCAAGCGAGATCGTCTTGAGGACAGTCCCCGTCGTGGCGTTGAGCAGGTACGACGCGGATGTACCCAGCGTCGTGCAGCCGGTGTAGGTGGCCGCGGCGATCACGCCCGCAGCGTCGAGCGAGGGGACGCCCATGACGGCGCGTTCTTGTTGCGGGCTCCAACGTCCGGAGGGGACGTGCCGGCGCCGAACAGGGTCGGGGACGACCCGAAGTCCGAGTCCTGGCCGCCGCCGATCACTCGCACCGCACGTCAACTTCGGCTGCACATCCAACGAACGCCTCCACACCACCACACCCGTGGACGCGTTCAGCGCGTAAAAGACCCGCGCGCCCGAGCTGGCGCGCGCTACCTGTATGCGCTGAACGCTTCGACCTCAGGCTGCGACAACCCGCTCGTCCAGGGGCGACCCGACCATCAACGCCTGCCCCGCCGGTGACCAGGTCGGCGACTCCAACTCGCTGGTTCACCTCTCCGGACTCGCTGGTCAGGCTAGAGGCGCGGCAAGCTCCGGGTACCCCGACGTACACCTTCCCACCAACAACCGTCGGGCTGGCTTCCAGCTTCGGCGCCGGCTTCCCGCTGACCACGGGCGGACTGAAATGCCAAAGCTGGTGCGTCTGGGCAGCGTTCGCAGTCGTAAACGCCGTCGTCAGGCTCATCGAGGAATGCTGCGGCCCATGCAGATACTGAGGCCAGTCACCCGTCGCTGCCGGTAATGCGGTTGGGGGTGGCGACCACTCCCACGGTCGTGGCCAGCACGGCCATCACAAGGCGTGAGCGGATCACGATCGTCCCTTCTCGCTGCTCTGCAGACGAGGGGGAGGCCCAAACGCCGCCCCCTCGTCTGCGTTGTGGCTACTGGAAGACGACGATGCCGTCGATGTCGAACCGGGGATGGCCGGAGGTCGCGACGTTCACCATCTTGATCGTGTGCGGCCCTGGTGTCGACCAACCCCACTTCGCGACCACCTGGCGGTACTTCGTCGAGCCGGCGTTCTCGCTGATGGTCTTGACCAGCGCGCCGTCGATGTACTCCTTTGCCGACCCGTTGCCGGTGCCCATGCTCCCGATCACGGCGACGTTACGGCCGGTAAACGACAGTGACGCGCTCGCGCCGGCGGCTTTCGTGAAGTGATCGGAGCCGCCCCACAACGTCGACACGCTCCCCAGCGACCACGTCCCCGAGTAGGACAGCGCGCTGTCTTGGAACGGCAACACCGCGAACGGCGTGTTCGCGGCGAATGCACTCATGTTCGACCCGGCGACGGCCTCCACCCGGAAGGCGTAGCTGGTGTTGGACACCAGCTGGGTCTTGAACTGAAGCGCGGTCGTTCCCGAAAGCACCGTCGTCCACGAGCCACCGTTCACCTGCTCCTGCAGCGTGTAGGTCACGCCGCTGGTCGAGCTGGGCGTCCACGTTGTCTGCTCAGAAACCGTCGGCGACGACCCCGTCGTCAACCCCGACGGCTGATAGAAATGATACTGCGGCACACCCGGCGGGTTCGGTATTTTGCCGGTGTTGACTGAGACCGTGTTGACTGGCCCCGCGCCGACCGCGTTCGTGGCGAACACGCTGTAGCAGTACAGCCCCTGGGTCAACCCAGAGACCGAGTCGCTCTCACTCGTCCGAAGACCGGTGCCACCAATCGAAGCTCCAGTGGTCGACGACGAAGGACACGCACCATTCACGTTCCCTCTCCGCACGACATCGCCAGTAGTAGCACCCGTGGTCGACGTCGCAGACGGGTTTGTCCACAACAGACTCACAACCTGCGTCGATGAGTTGTAACCGCCGCTCAGGTTCGAAACCGCCCCAGGCAGGAGCGGAGGAGGCGGCGAGACTGGGACACCCCACGACGGGTTGAAGCCGCTTACAATCGCCGATTCTCCCGATCCGTTTGAGTTCATCGTGTACACCGTTCCGTCGCCAAAGACAATCTTTGTTCCGTCTGGCGACCACGCGGGGTAGAAGTGGTCACTCGTTGTCGTGTCTCCGCACGTGACGTCGGTGGCTCCTGAGCCGTTCGCGTTCACTGTCCATGCGTCCGACGCACTGCACGAGAAGCGAGTTGTGAGAATCTGGGCACCACTGGGAGACCAATCGCTCGCGCCATACGAATCGTACCCAGAGCCGTACGTCAGATCGGAACGACTGGCGCCAGTCGGAGCCACGGTGTAGATGTCTTGCTCACCGTAGTTCGGCTCGTATGCGTTGAAGGCGATTCGCGTGCCGTCAGGCGACCAAGACATCCCATACGAGGACCCCACATCGCTCGTGTTTGGCACCTGAACCGGACTCGAACCGTCAGAGTTCATGGTCCAGATCGACCCTGAGCGAATAAACGCGATTCGACTCCCGGTCGGCGACCAGGCGATCGGGCCGAAGTCGTCGAATAGACCGTTACCCAACTGCGTCTGGTGCGATCCATCCGCATTCATGACGTACACCTGATCGACCCCGTCCTGGCAACACCGAACAAACGCGACCTTCGATCCGTCAGGCGACCACTTCGGATTCTGGTCGGAGTAACCCGAGCACACGCTCTGCGACAGGTTCGTGAACCCTGAACCATCCGGGTTGACCTTGTACAGCTGGTCACCCCAAAGGTTCGTGTTCGTGCTGCACTGCACATATCGCACGAACGAAATAGGCCCGTTGGTGCCCGGAACCGTGGCGGTCGCCGACCCCGCGAACATCAGCACAGCCCCAACCGCCAACCCAAAGCCCGCGAGCAATCGGCACCTGGCGCCGACCGACCCCGCGCGCCACGTCAAACCACGCTTCCTGGCTTCCACGTCAACCTCCCTGCCCAACGCTCCCACGCCGTCAATGGAGGGACAGCAGGCAAAATGGGAGCGGCGTTCTTATGCAGCGACGCGGCCACGCGACCTGCAACCCCTGAACGACCCACCGTAGCAGGTCGGGGTCCACCGCCCTACCACCCACCGCGTGTGCCTCCTTGGTATCCGGGCCGGGCACCAACGGTCCGGCGTACGATTGACCGATGACCAGGCGAGCCGTCGTGACCGGAGCGTTCTCGTACACCGGCGGCGTGATCGCCCGGCAGCTGCTCGATCGCGGATTCGAGGTGATCTCGCTCTCTCGGCGGCCCGCTCCGGCCGGTCACCCGTTGGCCGGCGTGGTCGGGTGCGAGCAGTTGCAGTTCGGGGACGTCGAACAGCTGGTGCGATCGCTCGACGGTGCGGAGGTGGTATTCAACACCTACTGGATCCGCTTCGCTCGCCAGGGGGCGACGTTCGGCCAGGCGGTCGAGAACAGCCGCACCCTGTTTCAGGCGGCTGGGCGAGCGGGGGTGCGAAGGATCGTCCACCTGTCGGTCACCAACGCCGCGATCGACTCGCCGTTCGCGTACTTCCGCGGCAAGGCCGAGGTCGAGCGAGCGCTGGCCGAGACGACCGCCGAGCACGCCGTGATCCGCCCCACGCTCGTCTTCGGTGGGCACGAGGAGATCCTCGTCAACAACATGGCCTGGCTGCTCCGCCACCTACCGGTCTACGCCGTTCCCGGTGACGGCCGCTACCGCGTGCAACCCGTGTTCGTGGGTGACGTCGCACAGCTCGCCATCGCCGCCGGCGAGCGCAGCGGCGCCTCAGCCGAAGATGCCGCCGGGCCGGAGACGTACACGTTCGACGAGTTCCTCGCCCTCCTGCGAACGGCCGTCAACGGCCGGGCGCGACTGCTCCACCTGCCGCCCACGGTGGTCGTCGCACTCGGACGCGCACTCGGCCCTGTGCTGCGAGACGTGCTGATCACAAACGAGGAGCTCGGCGCCCTCACGTCCGAACTTCTGGTCTCCCACACGCCCGCGACCGGGCGCACCGGCTTCGCCGACTGGCTGCCTCAAGCGGCCGGCTGGCTCGGACGGCGATACGCCAACGAGCTGCGCCGAAACTGGCGCACCGCTGGCTGACGTCGCCGCACACCACTCGCGCTCGAGGGCAGGGATCGGGCCGTCACTCCCGAAGGCTCATATCCCCGAACATGATCACGATCCTCGAATTCTTCCTGCTCTTCTTCGCAGCCTGCTGGCTGGCGGCCACGGTCTGGGTCTTCAACGACGCCCGCAGCCGGCTGGCCGATCCATGGCTGATCGGCGTCGCCACCACCGCTGCGGCGCTCTTCTTCGTCGGTGGCGTGATCGTCTACGCGCTGGCACGGCCGACCGAGACGATCGCCGAGGAGCGCGAGCGCGTCCTCGCAACTCGACTGGTCGAAAGCGTCGCCACGCGTGGCTGCCCGGGGTGCGACGGCCACGTCCTACCCGAGTTCGCAGTCTGCCCGCACTGCGGCGTGCGGCTGAAGGTGCCGTGCCCGGAGTGCGAGCGCCCCTCGGATCTTCGCTGGCGGTATTGCGCGACGTGCGCCCACCCGCTGCGACCTCACCCGCCGCTCCCACCGGCACCGGTCACCCGCGTCCGCCCGCCGCGCCGCGGAGTTGGGGAGATTCGCGCACGGGCACTGCAGCAGGTCCGCCGCCTGGGCGACCGGTCGGTGGCTCCCCAGGCGCTTCGCTGGGCGCGGATCCAGGTGACCAGCCGCCGCTGACGGGCCGTGCGGGTTGGGAGATCGCGCCGCCCGCGGCCTCGACCGCGAGCGGCGCCTCGAGCCTCGCTACGGGTTGCAGGTGTGGGGGACGGTCAGCAGGTTGGGGTCGGTGCACAGCGGCCCGAGCCCGGTCGACTTCAGCGGTCGGGTGATGAACGCCAGCGGCCCGGCCGCGTGCTCGCCGTTGAACGGCGTAACGCCACTGAAGCCGCACGGCGCCGCGTCGGCCGGGTTGTTGAACCAGAACCCGACGTGGAACGTGCTCGTCGGGACCAGGCCCGTCCCGGCGTCGAACCCGAAGATCTGATCCAGCAGGATCGTCTTGATCGTCACGGTGGCGGTGCCGGTCGAGCCCACCTCGATGTCGGACTGGTACCAGGCGAGACCGAAGTCCGTGAAGCCTGTAACCGGGCTGCCGTTCGCACGCTGGTTGCTCCGCTGCACTGTGAACAGGTCAAAGCCCAGGCCGGCCTTGAAATTCTTCAGGATGACGACGAGCGTGTCGTTGCGCGCGCCGCGGGTGACGGTGACCGAGACGGACGGGGTCTTGCCGGTGGCCGCCAGGCACGACTCGACGCTCGGGTTGGGGAACATCGAGAACGTGGTCGACGTGACCTTCGCCGCAGTGCCGGCGGCGACCGCGAGCGCGGTCGGCACCGCGATACCGAGCGCGGCCAGCAGGATCGCCGTCATGCCTCGACGGCTGCGAACCGATCTGGACACCACATCACCTCCGTGTGAAGGGCCAGGGAGGGCGGGACGGGTCGCGTCGCGTGGGCACGAGTCGACCGCCTGCCAAAGCTCTGCCGAACACGCGGCCTGACTCTACGCCCCCCAAAGGCGGGGTTGCAAGCGCGCGGCAGATCAGCGGCCGGGGTTGTCGTGACGGGGGCTGGCCACGCCGCTGCCGCAGCGTTATGCCGGCGCTCGCCGCACACGTATTGTGGCGAGAGCCAGCGCGAGCGTGATCGGCCCGACCAGCAGGTGGAACACGTTCTCGCCGCGGTCGAGGCGCAGCCCGAACGGGTGGTGGACGACCACACCGAGCACCGCCAGCGCCGTGTAGAAGACCCCGAACGCGAGCGCCAGCCGCACGCAGCCGCGTTCGTCCAGCCCACGGGCGACCAGCACCAGCATGACCACGCCCCACGTCACATGGATGAGCGCGTGCCGGGGATCGGAGTTCGCGAACCGGTAGGGCATCCGGTTACTCGCTCGGCCGCTCCAGTCGAGCGCCCACGACGCCAGTCCCTGGCCGAGCAGCGCCGCGCCCAGCGCCGCCAGAAACGGCCGCAGCGACCAGGTCACGTCGCCCTCGAGCGTGTGCGCAGGGAGGCGGCGGAGAATGCGGCCAGACCCGCGGCCATTCCGGCCGCCCAAACCCACGTCGATGGACCGCCGTCGAACTTCGCATGGTGGACGAGCGAGACCACCCCGGCGGTCACCACCAACACCCACGAGCTCAGTGCGAACGGTCGCACCGCGTCCGCGCGCGCCTCCCGTGAGGCGAGCGCCGCACCGAGCGCGAATGCGAGGAAGATCGCCGAGTACGTACGCGCCAGCACCGCGGTCAGCGTCCACGGCCATAGCCGCACGGCCAGGTCCGGGGCGGCCGCGAGCACGATGCCCACGACCGCGAACACCACAGTCTGGACGGTGAAGACGAGTGTCAGCCGGTGCCGCCCGGGTGCCGCCGGCCGGCGCAACTGCAGCGCCCACAGAGCGAGCACACCGACGATCGGCTCGACCACGTACGACACGACCCACGGGTACGGCACGCCGCCCGCCGTGTACGTCGACCAGTAGGCCACCGTCGCGGCGAGCAGGAGCGCGGTGACGGCGACGAACCCCACGATGAAGATGCGAGCGTCCACCGCCCGCCGTACGGTCGCAGACGTGATCAGGCCGGTCGCCCCCGCCAGATAGAACGACGCCACAAAGCGCGTGTTGAGCGGCGTCGTCGCCAGCGGGAAGCCGACCACGTGGGCCGGCCGGAAGAGCCCGGTGAGGCCGATCGCAAGCCCCTGCACCGCCCCCACCAGCAGGTACCCGCGAAGCCACCAGGGGACGCCTTCCGTGCGCGGTTGCGACGTGCGTGACAAGCCGCGAGAATACCGCATCTGACCCGCCTTCACCGTCTCCCGCCCGGCCCCGGACCGGTCGGATCGCTGCGCGTCCTGACCGGCCTGCATCACGACCCGACCGGCGTCATGACGGACCTCCAGCGCCGCTACGGCGACCTCGTCCACTTCCGCATCGGCCCCCAGCGGGTGTTCGTGGTGATGCGGGCCGACCTGATCCGCGAGGTGCTGGTGACGCACCAGAAGGCGTTCAAGAAGGGGCCCGGGTTCGAGCGTGCGCGGATCGTCCTGGGCGACGGACTGCTGACCAGCGAGGGTGAGTTCCACCTGCGCCAGCGGCGCATGCTCCAGCCGGCGTTTCACCGTCGGCGGGTGGCCGGGTACGGAGGGATCATGGTCGACGAAGCCGCCCGGGTGGGCGCCGACTGGCACGACGGTGACATCCGCAACGTCGCCCAGGACATGACCGAGCTCTCGCTGCGGGTCGTCACCCGAGCGCTGTTCGGCGCCGAACTGGACGATCAGGCGGAGCGCATCGGTCATGCCGTGGCCGAGGTCGGTGAGTTCTTCGACTACCTGACAATCGCCCTCCTGCCGGTGCTTCTGCGCACGCCCCTTCCACGCGTCCGCCGCTTCAAGCAGGGCTGCGCCGAGCTCGAGCGGGCGACCGCCCGGGTGATCGCCGCCCGCCGGTCAGCCGCGGACGGCGACGCCGGCGATCTGCTGTCGATCCTGCTCGACGCCCGCGACGTCGAGGGCGACGGTACGGGCATGTCCGATACCCAGGTGCGTGACGAGGCGCTGACGCTGATCACCGCCGGTCACGAGACCACCGGCAACGGGCTCAACTGGGCGTGGTATCAGCTCGCCCTGCACCCCGAGGTGGAGGCCCGCTTCCACGCCGAGCTCGAAACGGTGCTCGGCGATCGCTCGCCGACCGCCGACGACGCCGCGCAGCTGGTCTACACCAACGCCGTGCTGCTCGAGGCGATGCGGCTCTTCCCGCCGGCCTGGGGGATCGAGCGGCGGGCGGTCCGCGACCAGGAGATCGGCGGCCACGTGATCCCCGCGGGCGCCGCCGTGCTGATGCCGACGTTCGTGACCAACCACGACCCCCGCTTCTTCCCCGACCCGCAGCGGTTCGATCCCGACCGCTTCCTGGAGGGGATCGCGGACGGCCGCCCCGATTGGGCCTACCCGCTGTTCGGCGGCGGTACCCGCAAGTGCATCGGAGTCGGCTTTGCGATGCTCGAGGCGACCCTGGTGCTGGCCGAACTGGGCCGCCGCTGGCGGCTGACGCTCGACCCGTCGCGGCCGGTGGTGCCGCAGGCGCGCGTCTCGCTGCGCCCGCGAGACGGCCTGTGGATGCGACCGGAGCTGCGGGCCGCATGAGGGCCGCCGACCCTCACGCCGGCCCCGGTCTGCGCGAGGCGCTCGCCGCGTGGCTCGTCTGGGTTGTGGTCGCGGCCTTGGTGTGGCTGACCTACGCCCGGCTGCCCGCTAGCGACTTCTACAACGTCACCGGGACCGGCTTTCGCGCCGGTGCGGCCCGGGTGCTGGTGCTGACCGGGTGGCCGATCTCGATCGCAGCAGTCGCGCTGATGGCGGTGTCCGTCGACCGTCTGCTCGCCGCGCCGCTGCAACGGCGGTCCCGGCGTGCCGTGGCCGCGGCAGCCGTCGTCGCGCTGGTGCTGTGCGCGACCATCGCCTGGCCCGGGGTGATCAAGCAGGCCAACCTGGACGCCAAGCCGTCCAACGCGCTGGCGGCGGCCGGTGTGCTGCTCGCGCTCGGACTCACCCTGGTCGCCGTGCGCCGCACCGGGGCCGGCCCGCGCTCCCCGAGGCGCCGCGGCGATCCGGTGTCGGCCGCGCTACTGGTCGTGATCGGCGTGATCGCCATCCCCTGGATCCTCGCCAACCTCGGCTTCTACGTCGGCGACATCCCGGGTCTGAGGTCGGTGTACATGTCCAAGCAGATCCTGCCCGAGGTCGGCCACCCGCACCTGCACGCGGTTCACCTCGGAAATCACGAGGGACTGGACGGCTGGCTGCTGGCGGCCACCGCGCTCGCGCTACGCCGAACCCTGCCCGGCATGCGTGCCACCCGGCTTCGGGCCGTGCTCGGCGCCTACCTCGCGCTTGTACTCGGCTACGGCGTGATGGTCGCGGCCAACGACTCGTGGAACGAGCAGCTGGTCAAGCGGGGGTGGACCAGCCATGGCCTGCCCAACGTGATCACCCCGGCGCCGAACGTGGGTTGGGCGATCCTCGCAGTGGCGGCCACCGGCCTCTACCTGTTCGCGTTTCGGGTCAGCCCCGGCGAGTCGGCCGGGACGTGAAGAGGATCAGGCCGCGAGCGGTCTCCAGGTTCGCAGGTGCTCGGCGATCGCGGCGCCGGCGAGCTCAGCGGCGAGCGTGTGTCGCCGGCTCGCTTCAAGGGTTGCCATGGCCGGCACGAGGACCTCACTGACGGCCACGGCCGGAAGATGCAACTCGAGCGCGGCCACGATGGCACCGTGAAGCCGCACCGGATCGTCGCCGACGGCTCCGTCGATGATCCGGTCGCGCGGGATCGCGGGCGAGAACTCAGCGTCCATCCCGCGGCACCGCTCCGTACAGCGGGGTGATACCTCCCCTGCGTCCCACCGCAGGTTCCCACAGAGTGCCTCCGCACATCGGACACCGGGGCAGCGCCCGTATCACGTGCACCCCGTACGAGCAGTCTGCGCATGTGAAGTCGCCTCGGACGGGAACGCCGTCGCGGAAGAGGCGCACGGCCCTCACATCTGCATCGATTGTCTGCAACATGGCCAAGTGGACTCCTTTGCACTCATCGTCACCGCCCGTCCCGGGCACCGCGTCCGAGTCTGCACGGTCCACGGCTGCGTAGTTTCCCGCACACCTGATGTGCTTTCATCCACCCTGTGTTTCGCAACATCCTGGTGGCGACCGACGGCTCGCAGACCGCGGAGCGTGCGCTCGAGCAGGCCATCGACCTGGCCCGCACGCAGAACGCCCTACTGACGGTGATCACCGTGGTGCCGCCGCTTCCGACCTACATCTCGTACGCCAACGTCGATCGCGCCGGTCTGGTCAAGGCCGGAGAGCACCAGGCGGCGCAGCTGCTGCGCACAATCGCGGACATGCTACCGGAGGGGGTCTCGGTGACCACGCGGGTGCGGCTCGGTCAGCCGGCGGAGGAGATCCTGGCGCAGATCCGCGTGGGTGCGCACGACCTGCTGGTGCTCGGTTCGCGCGGGCGCGGACGCGTGACCTCGACGCTGATCGGCAGCGTCGGCGCGGCTGTGCACTTCCACACGGACACCGCGATGCTGGTCATCCACCCGCACCGAGACGGCGACCAGACGACCGCCTGACCGCCGTACACTCGCGGACGTGGCCGGTCCATGCCCGCAGCGGCCGCCCGGTGTGCGTCAGGCGCCGCGGGCGTAGCGGGCGCCGAGGCCAAGGTCGTCCTGCGCGGCGCGGCCGAGCAGGATCCGCTCGAGGCTCACTCGCTGTTCTCCGGTCATCGCGGAGAACGTGCAGCCGACGATCGTCTCGCCGGGCGTCGACGAACGACGCGCCGACGCCACGGCCACCGCGGCGTCCAACTCGACGCCGAACAACCGTCCGTGTAACACGAGTTGGTCGCCCTGCCACAGGGTGCCGGTCACGGCCAGGCCGACGGCCGCGCTCGAGATGTCGGAGATGGTGGCCTCGATCCGCGTCCCAACCGCCACCTGCCGGCACGACCGCGCCGTCAACCAGGCCGAACCGCTGGCGGCGGTGCGGGGTGCTTCTCGGCGTTCGGGAAGAGCGGCCACACCTGCATCATCGGCCCGGGGGAGGACGGACTCAAGCGGCGCGCGACAATCGTCAGGTAGAACACGGTCTGTGCGTGTCGGGATCCTCACCGGCGGGGGCGACTGCCCCGGCCTGAACGCGGTCATCCGCGCGGTCGGCCGGCGGGCGTTCGACGGCGGCCACGAGGTGGTCGGCGTGCTGCACGGGTGGCGCGGACTGGTCGACGACATCACCCGCCCGCTCGAGCCGCGCGACATCTCGGGCATCCTCTACCGGGGCGGCACGATCCTCAAGACGTCGCGCACCAACCCGTACAAGACCGACCGCGGCGTGCAACGGGTGCTGGCCAACATGGCCCGGCTGGACGCGCTGGTCGCAATCGGCGGCGAGGACACGCTGGGGGTCGCGGCGCGGTTGCACACCGAGCACGGCTGCCCGGTGGTCGGCGTGCCAAAGACCATCGACAACGACCTCAGCGGCACCGACTACACCTTCGGATTCGATACAGCGGTCACCATCGCCACCGAAGCCATCGACCGCCTGCACTCGACCGCCGAGTCGCACAACCGGGTCATGGTGTGCGAGGTGATGGGCCGCCACGCAGGGTGGATCGCGGTCATGTCGGGGATGGCCGGCGGAGCGGACGTGATCCTGATCCCCGAGCTGCCGATGTCCATGGAGCGCTGCTGTGACCTGATCCAAAGCCGGCACGCGAAGGGCAAGGACTTCTCGATCGTGGTGGTCAGCGAGGGCTACGAGTTGACCCTGAGCTCCGGGGACTCGCCAACCGTCCAGACGGCGGACACGGACGCCTTCGGCCACGTCCAGCTGGGCGGCATCGGCACCGTGGTGGCGGCCGAAATCGAGCGCCGAACCGGATTCGAGACCCGGGTGACGACGCTCGGGCACATCCAGCGCGGCGGCTCTCCAACCGCCCGCGACCGGGTGCTCGCCACCCGCTACGGCCTCAAGGCATGGGAGCTGGTCGAGGGCGGGATGTTCGGCCAGATGGCCGCGCTACGGGGTGACGACATCGTCTCGGTGCCGATCTCCGACGCGGTCGCCCAACTGAAGACGGTGCCGGAGGATATCTACCGCCAGGCGCAGGCGTTCTTTGGCTGACACCCGGCTCGAACGCTAGCGCATGTCGCCGCGCAGCATGTCGAGCGTGGCGGTCAGCGGCTGGCGGTAGATCCAGCGACCGAGGATCGCGGCGTCCACACCCACCCCTTCGAGCGCCGCCGCCTGCTCGCGCGTGCGAATGCCGCCCTGCGACAGCACCGCCTTGCCCGCTGGGACCTCCTCGAGCAGGGAGAAGGTGCGCTCGAAGTCGGCCTGCTTGTCATCCCGTTCGCGGTTTCGGATCAGGAACGAGTCGGGATCGAGCAGCTCCAGGGCGCGCTCGATCTCGCGCTCGTCGGCCACCTCGACGATCACGTCCAGGCCGAGATCGGTTGCGGTGGCGTAGATCTCCGAGAAGCGATCGTCCTCGTCCCCGAACGCCGCGGCAATCAAGACGACGCCGTCCGCACCGTCCACCCGTACCTCGTACAACTGGTAGGGGTCGATCACGATCCCCCGGTGCAGCAGCGGCAGCGTGGTGGCGGCGGCCATCCGCTCGAGCCCGTCGTCGTCGGTCACCGTCAGCCCTGCGACCCCCGCCGCGACCGCCTCCTCCAACAGATCGGGCGAGTCGATGCAGCGCAGGACAAAGGCCATCTCCTCGCCGACCACGGCCTCCGTGAACGGGCGGATCGGGTCGAGCTCGGCCGCCGCCTGCTCGAGCTCGGACAGCGGGCGTCGCTCACGTCGCTCCTCGACCGCTCTGCGGCTCGACGAGATCAGACGGTCAAGCGACGGCATCGGCCGCCATGTTCCCGATGATCGCCAACGCCGAGCTCGTGCCAAGACGCGTCGCGCCGGCCTCGAGCATGGCCGCCGCGTCCCCCGGCGACCGGATTCCAGCCGACGCCTTGACCGCCACCCGCGGCGGCAACAACCCGCGCATCCGGGCCACCGCGGCCACGGTCGCGGGGCCGGCGACGCCGGTGCTGGTCTTGGCGAAGTCGGCCCCGGACTCGGCAACCAGCCGGCAGGCCTGGGAGAGCTGGGCGTCGGTCAGCTGAGCCGACTCGACGATCACCTTGACCAAGGCCGGCGGCGACTCGGCGTGCACCGCCTCCACCACCTCGGCGATATCACGGCCGGCGGCGGCCACGAATCCGTCCGCAAGCGCGCCCCACGCCATCACCACGTCCACCTCGCAGGCGCCGTCGGCCAGGCTGCGCCGGGCGGAGGCAACCTTCGCCTCGGTGGTCTCCAACCCGTGTGGGAAGCCGGCCACAGCGCACACCGCGGGCCCGTCCGGCAGCCGCGCTGCGGCCCGTGCCACCCACCATGGGTATACGCAGACGGCCGCGAACCCGTACTCCTGCGCCTCGTCGCACAACGCATCGATCCGGGCCGCAGTTGCCGCCGGATCGAGCAGGGTGTGGTCAACGGCGGGCGCGAACGTCTCGATCGATAACGGAGGCATCCGGCGCAATCGTAGCTCACACACCCAGCCGGTCGAGCTCGGCCGCGTCGCGGCGCCAGTGGGGGCGCACCTTGACGGTCAGCTCGAGCATCACCTGGCGGCCGACGATCGGCTCCAGGAGTTGGCGGGCGTCGGTGCCGATGCTCTTGATCATGTCGCCGTGGTGCCCGATCAGGATGCCCTTCTGGGACGCCGTCTCGCAGACCAGCCGCGCTTCGATCCGGGTCGTCGAACGACCGGGATCGACCGACTCGATCTCGACCGCTATCGCGTGCGGCACCTCGGCACGCGTGCGGGCGAGCGCAACCTCCCGCACGACCTCGCCGATCCGCTGCTCGAGCGACTGGTCGGACGTCATCCCCTCGGGGAAGAACCGCGGTCCCTCGGGGAGCAGGGCGGCCAGGTCGGCGAGCAGCCCGTCCACGCCGTCTCCGGTGCGCGCGCTGATCGGATGCAGGGCGTGAAAGTCGCCCAGCGATGCGGCCTTCGAGATTGCCGCGGCGATCCTCTGCCGGCTGACGCCGTCGACCTTGTTCAGCACGATCAGGCAGGGCACGGCCCCGTCGCGCAACACCCGCTCGGCGATGAAGCGGTCGCCGCGCCCGATCGGCTCGCGCACGTTCAGCATCAGGCAGGTGGCGTCGGCATCGGCAAGTGCCTCGTCCACCGCGTGCTGCATGCGCTCCGTGAGCCGGTCGAACGGCTTCTGGAATCCGGGGAGGTCGGCCAGGACGAGCTGGTAGTCCTCCCGGGTGACCACCCCCAGAGCCCGGCGCCGGGTCGTCTGGGGCTTGTCCGACACCGCGGCCACGTGCTCGCCGACCAGCCGGTTGACCAGCGTCGACTTGCCGACATTGGGCCGCCCGGCAAGCGCGACGAACCCCGATCGGAACGCATCGGTCACAGCTGGAATCGCTCGGGCAGGAGCTCTGACATGTCCGCCGCAACCAGCTCGCCCTGACGGCGGAAGATGACCGTCAGGTCGGGCGCGAACTCGGCCAGCACCTGCCGGCAAGCACCGCACGGCGCCGCCGAATCGGCCTCCGCGTGGACGGCGATCGCCTCGAATCGAGTGTGGCCGGACGCCACCGCCGTGAAGACCGCGGTCCGCTCGGCGCAGCACGTGAGCCCGTACGAGGCGTTCTCGACGTTGGCACCCTGCACCACCTCACCACCGGCGACGCGCAGCGCCGCGCCGACCGCGAACCCCGAGTACGGGGCGTGGGCGTTGCCGGCCGCCGAGCGGGCCCGCTCGTACAGGTCGCGCTCGTCTGGTGAGGGTGGACGCACGCTCGGAGCGTAGCCCGGACCGAAACGCGCTCGGTCGGCCCGTGTCCGGTGCCGCCCGTACGCTTACCGGGTGGCCGCCCCTCGCATTGTCGGAAGGTTCGCCGACGTCGGCCGGATCGTCTGAGATGGCGCGAACTCCTGAGGGTGTGTTGATCGTGACCGGGCCGCCGGGATCAGGCAAGACGACGGTGGCCAGGCTGCTGGCCGCCGAGCGGGGCCACGGTGTCCACCTGGAGTCGGACCGCTTCTTCCAGTTCATCATCAGCGGATATGTCGAGCCGTGGAGGACGGAGGCACACCAGCAGAACACTGCGGTGATGACAGTTGTCGGGGCAGCCGCCACCGGCTATGCGTGCGCCGGATACTTCACCGTGATCGATGGGATCATCAGCCCGCGGTGGTTTCTTCAGCCCCTGCGACGATCGCTCTCGACGGCCGTGGCAGAGACCGCGTATGTGATCCTGCGACCTCCGCTGAATGTCGCGGTGGCACGAGCGAGGAGCCGTGAACGCACCCGCCTGAGCGACCCGGACGTGATCGCGCAACTCTGGCACGACTTCGCCGATCACGACGACGCTCTCGAACGCCACGTGATCGACAACGGCTCGCAGACCGCCGCGGAGACGGTGGATGCAATCAACGAGCGCCTCCGACGCGGAACGCTCAGCGTCTGATCCAGCGGGCGCGGCCCGGACGGCGCCTATGCCGGAGGCAGTACGGTGCCCCCCGGTCGAGGCAGCGACGTCGCGCCGTCAGAGGCCGGCTGTGAGGACGGCGGCGACGGCGTCTGCGCGGGTGTCGATGGGGCGGGCGCGGCTGGCGCCTCATGCGACCGCCGGTGGCGGGACACCCGGCGCGGACGCGCGGTGCGATGCCGCTTGACGTGACGGGGGGATCCGGGGACCGGCCGTTGGCCCGAGGCGGCGGGAACCGTGTGCGTCGCCGGCGTCGATGCTCGATTTGACGCCGGTGCAGCCGGCTGACCGTGGGCGACACGCCCGAACCACACGAGGGCGGTCAGCACCAGCAGCACCACCACCACCGACGCCCGCACCCGACCCAGCCACAGCCCGCGTCGCGAAGCGGGCAGACGCAGGTCGATCTGCGAATCGAACACCGATCCCACACCCGCCGGCTCGTGGTCGGCCGACCGAGTCGCCACCAGCGATACGGACACCCGCTCGAGCTCGTCCAGACACTCACCCAACGACCCGAAACCAGCCGCCGCCGCGCGCGCCGTCCACCCACCCAGCTCGGCGGGTGCAGGCCCGTCCGGGGCCACACAGTCGAACAGCTGGGCCAGCAGTGCCTGGCCCTGGGCGCGACGATCGATCGGGGTGGCCGTGCCCGGCGCGCCGATCAACGGATGCTCGAGAAAGGTGGTCGGGCCGGGACCGACGGCAAAATCGCCCGGCTGCGCGACCCCGACACCGAATCCAGCCGCCGCGACCGACTCCACCAGTCGCCCGAACCCCAGCACCAGCCGAGCTGCATCGGAGAGCCCGGGCCTACGGACACTCCGCCAGCGCTCGACCGGCATGCCGAGAGTCGGCGGCAGAACCAGAAACCACCGGTCGTGGTGACGTCCGAAGTCGAGCACGCCGCAGACACCGCTGGCCCCGATCGCACACCAGCGGGCGACCGCGTCGGAGAGCTCGGCCTCCCCCCAGCCGCCGTCGGCGAACACGATCCGCACCTGGGCGGCCCGCCCGGAATGGGTGTCCAGCGCATCGACCGGCCCGTACGGCCGCGCGCGGAGCGCGGCCGGGCTGGTCAGATAGCGGTCGGCGATGACCTCGGAGGTCGTGGAAGCGGGTTCGGGCATGCTCACCCACCGTATGGGCCGGCGGGTCACGGAACCACACCCGACCCGTCACGAAAGCGTCACAACCGCTGGGTCAGAGGAGCCCCTTCTCCCATGTCAGGAGCGTGTCGTCGACCTCCAGCGGCCCGGTGCGAATCTGAATCGTTCCCTGCACCCGCCGGGGTGGCACGCCGCAATCGCGGTAGCCGAGCCTGCGGTACAGAGCCTGCGCCGGTTGGTTGTCGACGCTCACAGTCACCCGCAGCGTCCCGAGCCCGCGCGCCCGCGCCTCGGCCTCGACGGCCGCCGTGAGCGACGACGCCACGCCTCGGCGGCGGAAATCCGGTCGTACCTCGACATCCTGCAACTCGGGCGGGTCGGTGAGCGCCAGGTGCGCGTGGCCGGCCGGCTCGTCGCGCTCCCACGCCACCAGATAGAGCCCGTCGCCCTGGTCGAGCCGAGCCAGCCCGAGCGCGGCGCCCACCCGGTCGACCTCGTCCGGCGCCAGTGCTCGGATCTCCCACTCGATCATCCGATCCGCCTTTGTCAGTGAAACGCCTGGAACACCGCGGCCGTGACCAGCGCACCGAGCACCCCGCCGTACACGACCTCGAGTGTCGTGTGGACACCGGCCTCGACCCGCGTCTGGGCGACCAGGAGGGCCATCACGAACACCAGCGTCGACACCAGCACCTGGTTCTCGTAGGTCTGGGTGACAAACGTGATCGCGGCCCAGCCACCGAAGGCCACCGCGGCGTGCCCCGAAGGCAGCCCGCCGCGCAGCGGCGTGCCCTGGCCGAAGTAGGCCTTGGTGGCGATCACCAGCATGATCACAATCGCAACCGCGATCACCGTGATGTGGACGGGCGAGTGACGCACGCTGTTGATGGCGCGCTGGGTGGGGTGCCGAAGCCTGTTCGCGAACACCAGGTAGCCCACGAAGAGCGCGTTTGCCGCGGCCACCAGCACCGCTCCGGCCGCGATGTCCTTGGCCGCCTTGGCGAGCGGGTGATACGCCGTGGTGGCGACATCGATGGCCATCTCCAAGGCCGTGTTCACCATCTCTGCGATCAGTACGAAGGAGATCGAGACCAGCAGCGCCAGCACCTCGAACCGGCTCGCCCCCAGCGCCACCGCCAGGGGGAGCACGCCGATCGCCGCCAGGAAGTGCACCCGCATGTTGCGCTGCGTGCGGACGACGTGGATAACACCCTCGAAGGCGTAGTTGAAGCTGTTCACCAGCCCCGTCGCATCGCGCTGGGCGGCACTGAAGGGCGCCGTGCGGCGAGCCGCGCGGCGGGCCTCCTCGCCGCTACTCAGGCGTCGCGTCAACGTGTGCCACCGTCGCCGTCAGTTCCGCCTGCCGCGCCAGCATCTCGCCGTGGTCGGTCTCGTGGTCCCAGCCGACCAGGTGGAGGGCCCCGTGCACGAGCAGCACCGAGAGCGGCGTCCCGGCGCCGGCTGCGACGGCCGGGCAGACCACGACGTCGCCGAGCTGGCGGGGCACCCCGGCGCCCACCGGCTCACGCCCGTCGATCGGAAAGGACAGCACATCGGTCGGTTCATGCTTGCCACGATGATCGGCATTCAACGCCGCCATCTCAAGCGGATCGACCACGACCAGGCCGACGTCCCCGCCGTCCACGCCCTCCGCCCGCAACGCCGAGCGCAGCACCTCCGCGGCCGCGGCAGGATCGACTCGCCAGCCGGAGCGGTTGGAGACCTCCACGTCCAGCGTCACTCCGGGCGGCCCTCACCGGTCTGCTCGGCGTGCTGCTTGTAGGCGTTCACGATCCGCTGCACGAGCTTGTGGCGTACCACGTCCGCGTCCGAGAAGCGGATGAACGAGATGTCCGGCACGCCGTCAAGGACCTTCATCACGTTCACCAGCCCGGAGCGCTGCTCACGCGGAAGGTCGATCTGGGTGATGTCGCCGGTGACCACAACCCTCGACCCGAAGCCCAGCCGGGTGAGGAACATCTGCATCTGCTCGGGGCTCGTGTTCTGCGCCTCGTCGAGGATGATGAACGAGTCGTTGAGCGTGCGTCCGCGCATGAACGCGAGCGGCGCCACCTCGACCATGCCCTTGTCCATGTAGGTCGCCAGCCGGTCGGCGTCCAGCATGTCGTGCAGGGCGTCGAACAGCGGCCGCAGGTACGGATCGACCTTGGCCAGCAGGTCGCCGGGCAGGAATCCCAGCCGCTCTCCGGCCTCGACCGCCGGCCGGGTGAGGATGATCCTGGCCACCTCGCGCTCCTGCAGCGCAGCCACTGCCAGCGCGATCGCCAGATAGGTCTTGCCGGTACCGGCCGGTCCGATGCCGAAGGTCACGGTGTTCTGGCGGATGGCGTCCACGTAGTGCTTCTGGCCCACAGTCTTGGGGGCCACCGTCTGGCCCCGGTTCCGCCACACGACATCGTGCAGCACCTCCAGCGCGCGACCGTCCTCGACCAGCACGCCGGCCACCGCATCCACCGTCTGCGGGCCCACGCTGAGCCCCTGGTCGACCAGCTGCGAGAGCTCGTCCACGACCAGCCGGGCGCGCTCCACCGCATCGTCCTCGCCCTCCAGCGTCAGCTCGTTGCCGCGCAGATAGGTGTTCGCGCCGGAGCGCTCGTTCAACGCCTGGAGCATCGCGTCGCGATCACCGCCGAGCTCCGCCGCCAGCTCGTTTCCGATCGACAGTTTCAGGCGCGCCATGTGCCGGGAGTCTACTGTCGGAAGTCGAGCTCGACAGCGTCGCCGGCGGGCTGATATCCGATCCGCCGGTAGACCGCGTTGGAGGTCGGGTTGGCCGCGTCGGTGTACAGCAGGCAGAGCTCGGCGCCGGCCTCCATGAGCGCGGCAGTGAGCGCCGCCACGAGGGCGGTGGCGTACCCGCGGCGGCGAAGCTCGGGCGGCGTGTACACCGGCCCCACCCGTGCCCACCCGGGAACCGACGTGTCGGAGCCGGCGAGCGACACGGGCCTGCCGCCGTCGTCCCACACCATCAGCCCGAGCGGCCGGTCGGCCCGCTCACGCAGCGTCCGGGCGAGCGCATCCGGCCCGCCCTGCAACCCGACCTCGACAGCGAACGCCGCCAGCCAGCCGGCCAACAGCTCATGCTCGTCGGGTGTGATCGGCCGCATCGTTCCGGGCGCCTCCGGCACCGGTTCGAGCCGATCCAGGCGGTGCAGGCGAAGGCGCATCCGCACCTCGGCGCTGCCACCGTCACGCAACCAGGCGGCCGCGAACCGCTCGGCCGGGCCGAGAGGACCGTTCACCCCTGGCACCTCCACTCCACCGGCCCGCAGCTCGCGGGCCAGCTCCTCCATAGCCGAGCCGGCCCCGGCCAGCAACAGGTGAAACGGGGGTGTGCGCAGCGCCGCGGCCACCGGGCCGCCGCCGTCCTCCACAACCCACAACCGATGCCCGGGATACGCGACCGGATCGACCGCCAACCGCGATGTGATGCTGCGAAACAGCGTCAGCTGTGGATCGCCCGCCGTCAACCCGTCGGTCAGCCGCAGGAACTCGGCGGCGGCGTCGACGCTCCGGGCGCGCCTCACGCGCCCAGGCGGGCGCGGACGAGCTCCGAGGCGGCGCGCCCGTCGGCGCGGCCGCCCGAGCGCGCGGTCACGAGTTTCATCACGGCGCCCATCTCGCGCATGGTCGTGGCACCCGCCTCTGCGATCGCGGCGTCCACGATCTCGGCTAACTCGGCGTCGCTCAACGGCGCCGGAAGGAACTCGTCGATCACCGGCAGGTCGGCCTCTTCGGCCGCCACCCGCTCGTCCTGTCCGACGGCCCGGTAGGCCTCGGCCGCCTCCAGCCGCTGCTTTCGCTCCCGCCGCAGCACGGCCAGCGCGTCGTCGTCGCCGAACGCGCCGGCGGGACGATCCTTGGCCGCCTTCTGCAGAGCGGAGAGCAGCAACCGGAGCGCGTTCGTGCGCTGCTTGTCGCCGGAGCGAAGCGCCAGCGTGACCTCATTTTGGATTCGCTCGATCACGCCACCACCTCCACCAGGTCGCCGACCCGACCGCCGGGGGCGAGCAGCGGAGTGTAATCCTCGCTGTACCCACGCCCCTCGGCGGTCTCCACCAGTACGCGTTGGACTGTGCCCGCGAGCGAGCGCCGGTGCGCCCGTGCCTGCCGGTCGGAGAGCGCACGCAGCCGGGCAGACCGGTCCGCCTTGACGCTCGGCGAGACCGGGTCACGGCCCGCATCGAGCGTGTCCGGACGCGGTGAGTACGGGAACACGTGCACCTTGCCGAACCCGGCCTCGCGCACCGCCTCCAGCGTGCGCTCGAACGCCGCCTCGTCCTCGGCCGGATGGCCGACGATGACGTCGCTGGTCAGGTTGACCTCGGGCGCTGCCGCCCGCACCCGGGCCATCGCCTCGAGGAAGCCGGTGCGGGTATAGCGACGTCGCATCGCGCGCAGCACGTCGTCGTCCCCGGACTGGATGGGCACGTGCAGATGGGCGGCGACCCGTGGATGGGCAAGCGCGCCGATCACCGAGCGGGTGAGATGGTTGACCTCGATCGACGACAGCCTGACCCGTTCGATCCGCGGCACATCGGCGGCGGCCAACATCAGATCGGCCAGCCGCATGCCGGCCGCGCCGTCTCGGAAGCAGCCCAGGTTGATCCCGGTCAGCACCACCTCGCGATGGCCCTGCTCGGCCCGCCGCCGGATCTCCCCCAGCACGGCGTCCGCCGATCGGCTGCGGCTCGGCCCGCGCACCGCCGGGATCACGCAGTAGCTGCACCCGAACGAGCACCCGTCCTGCACCTTCACGTAGGCCCGCGTGCGCACGAAACCGGGCGCCGGACCGCCTGCGCAGCCCAGCCGGCCGACCCATCCCGCAACCAACTCCGGCACCTGCTCGGCCCGCCCGCGAACCACCGTGACGTTCGCCGCAAGCCCGTCCAGACCGGCCCCGTCGAGGTTCGCAGCGCAGCCGGTGACGTACACCCGCTCGGCGCGGCGAGCGGCGCGACGCACCGCCTTGCGCGACTTGGCCACCGCCTCGGAGGTGACACAGCAGGTGGTCACGACGCGCACCTGGGCATGCTCGCCTGCGTCGTGGTGCCCGGTGGCCACAAGCCGCTCGCGGATCGCCTGCGAGTCAGCCAGGGCGACCTTGCACCCCAGAAACTCGGTGGCGAAGGTGAGCCCGTCTTGCGCCCCACCGCTCATCCCAGAAACCCCATCTCGCGCAAGGCCAGCGCAGCCGCCACGATGGCCGCCGTCTCGGTGCGCAGCACGACCGGGCCGAAGGTCGCCACCGCCACGCCACGCTCCCGCGCCAGCGCCAGCTCGGCTTCCGAGAAACCCGGCTCGGGACCGATCAGCAGCGTGGCCGCACGGCGGCCGACGATCCGGTCGGAGAGCCCACCAGACGCGCCCTCGTGGCTGAGCACGACGGCCTCGGGCGTCAGCACGTCGGCGAACGACGATACCCCCAATATGTCGGGGATCCTGGCCTGCTTCGACTGCTTGGCGGCCGCCTCGGCGACGCGAGCCCAGCGAGCGAGCCGAGCGGGAGTGAAACTGCCCTTCAAGAGGTCGCAGCGCAGCGCACCGATGCGGGCAACGCCGAGCTCGGTCAGCTTCTCCACCGCCTCGTCCGAGCGTGCGCCCGGCTGAGCGATCCACACCGTCACCGTCGGGGCCTGGGACACCTGGTCCACCTCCTGCTCCAGTTCGAGGCCCCCGGCGGTTACCCGCGCACTCCATACGCGGCCGCCGGCGGCCACCTCGCAAGTATCGCCGACCTGCATGCGCAGCACCCGCTCGAGGTGACGGCGATCGGCCGCCGAGAGCCGGGCGATGCCTCCGTCGACCGACCCGGCGAAGAAGCGGTAGGTATGCCGGGTCACCGGCGCAGCACCTCGGCGGCCCAGCCGTCGAGCTCGACCCGCTCACGGCCTCCGAGCGTCTGCGACGCCAGCAGCCCTGAAGCGACCAGTGTCGGCGGCAGGTCGTCACGCCGAAGCAGCGGTTCGAGCAGGTCGAGCTGGAGGTTGGCCAGCCACAGCGGAGCGCTCGGCAGCGGGTCGCACAGCACGTCGGCCACCGAAACGTCCACCGACACGTGGTTGACGGCCGCGTTGTCGGTGGTGGCGCCGACGGCCAGCGGATCGCGGTCGAACGCACGCACCGGACCGAATCCCAGCCGCATCGCTGCGATCGACAGCACCCCCGATCCGCAACCAAGGTCGAGCATGGGCGAAGGGGGCAGCCGCTGCAGCAGTTCGAGCGCAGCTCGTGTCGACGCGTGCGCGCCGGTCCCGAACGCGCGGCCCGGATCGATCACGACCGCGATCGGTTCGGGGTCGTACCATGGCGGCCCGACCCACAACCGGCCGACGCGAACCGGGCGATGAAACTCCCGCCACGCGTCCGCCCAGCCCGCGGCGACCGACGTCTCCTCGAGATCGCCGGCGGGCGCCCGATCGCCGTATCCGTGCAGGACCACCTGCGAGCCGTCCGCCTCCTCCTCGACACCGTCCGGAAACAGCTCGAGCATCCGCATGAGCGCCTCCTCGGCACGCTCGGCGGGGACCCGCAGCGTGTAGCGCCGCACAACCGGCGCGCTCACCGAAACGCGGCCCGCAGCCGGCCGAAGAAGCCGTCGTCGGCAGCGTAGGTGGCTTCGGTCACCGTGCCCTCGAAGCGCTGTAGCAACTCGCGCTGCTCGTCGCTCAGCTTGCGCGGGACGAGCACGTTGACCACAACCCGGTGGTCGCCCCGGCCACGGCCGCCGAGCACCGGAACTCCCTTGCCCCGCAGAACCAGCATCTCGTTGGCTTGGACGCCCGGCTTGATCTCGACCTGCTGCGGCCCGTCAAGCGTCTCGATGGAGATGCTGGCTCCCAGAGCAGCCTGGCTGAACGGCAGGTCGAGCACCGACACCACATCATCGCCGTCGCGCTGGAAGCGGGCGTCGGCCGCGACCGCGACCGACAGGAACAGATCGCCGGGCTCCGATCCCGGGCCTCCCTCGTGGCCGCGGCCGGGCAGCCGCAGCCGCTGGCCATCCGCGATGCCGGCCGGGATCTGCGCCTCCACCGAGCGCTGCTCGGCGCGCCGCCCACGACCGCGACACACGCCGCACGGGCTGTCGATGAGGGTGCCGCGGCCGCCACAGGTGGCGCATGCCCCGGTCTGCACGAACTGGCCGAAGGCCGTCTGGGCCACGTGCTGGACACGACCCGATCCGGAGCAGGTCGTGCACGTGCGCGGAGTGCTGGGCGGCTCGGCTCCCGACCCCTGGCAATGGTCGCAGGAGGTGATCAGCTCGATGTCGAGCGTGCGGGTGACGCCGAAGGCCGCCTCCCGGAAGGTCAGCTCGACCACCGCCTGCTGATCGCCGCCGCGGGCCGGGCGGCGGCGTCCGCCGCCACCGAACACGTCGTCGCCGAAAAACGCGCCCAACAGGTCGGACAGCGACCCGAAGTCCATGAACTGCTCGGTGTGGAACTGGGTGCCGGCAACGCCCTCGTGGCCGAAACGGTCATAGCGCGCGCGGGTGGCCGGATCGTTCAGCACCTCGTACGCCTCGGCCGCCTCGCGGAACGCATCGGCGGCCTCGGGAGCCGGGTTCACGTCCGGGTGCAGCTCGCGTGCCAGCCGGCGGAACGCCTTCTTGATGTCGGCGTCCCCCGCCTCGCGGGGGACGCCGAGAATCTCGTAGTAGTCACGCTTGGCCACGCGGGCCATTCTAGGCCGCGCGGCCGTGTGGCCCTACATCACCACTGATGGAAGCCGCGGCCGCCGTGATGGCCGGTATGCGCGGCAAGCATCGCGAGCGCGACCGCCCACATGAACAGTGCCGGACGCTTTGAGAGGATCTTCATCATCTTCGTGCTACCTCCCGCCCACAGGGCGTAGCGGTTTACCAACGAACGTCTTGGAGGGCTTCGGCGGCCCGCCGGTACAACTCCGCTGCTCTACCTGACTCTCCACGCCGCTCGGCCACATCGCCGAGGGCGACCCACGCGCCGGCCAGATGACTGACCGTCTCCACCGCTTCGAAGCACAGCGCGGCGGCCTTGAACGATTGCTCGGCGTCCTCGACCCGATCCTGCAACAGGCAGGTTCGACCGATGACCATCCGAACGTTCCCTTCTTCTTCTCGGTATTCCACGCGATCGCTCAATAGCTCGATCGCGCGATATCCACTCTCGACGGCTCCGTCCAGATCGCCCGAATGCATGCGCGCCGACGCCAGCGAGGAGGCCGCGAATGCCGCATCGACGCGGTTGTCCTGTTCGACGGCGATCCGGAACGACTCGCGCAGCAGCGGCACCGCCTCCTCCGGCTTGCCCGTGATCGCCCGCAGCTGGCCGAGGTTGTTCAGCAGCTTGCCGACGTATTCGTGATCGGCCACCCGTTCGTACAGCGCCTTCGACCGCTCCGCATGCTCACGCGCCAGCGCGTACTCGTTGCGCCGCTCTGCCACCAGCGACGCGTCCAGATACGTCTCGGCCAGCACGCGCTCGTCGTTGAGCGAGCGGGCCAACTCGAGCGCCTGCTCGACGTCCTCTGCGGCGGCCGTGAAATCCTTCTGACGGCGCCTGACCTTGGCCCGCGTGTTGAGGATCCGGGCGCGCAGGGCGTCGGACGGTTCGGGCGATGCCTCCGCCAGCCGCAACCCCTCGTCGAGCAGCGACACAGCGGTCGCCAGGCTGCCCATCTTGTACCGCACCATGCCCAAGCGATACAGCACGCCGGCGCGATCGGTCGCTGTCAGTTCCTCGGCGTGACGGCGCGCCTGCTCCAGCGCGTCCATCGCCTCCGGCATCCGGCCAAGATTCTGCAGCGCCCATCCGCGGGCCTGCGCGTGACGCAGCCGAAGCCGCGAATCCTCGCTGCGGGCCACCGCGGTTGCGACCGTGCTCAACTCGTCGAGAGCGAGCTCGTGGCGGTGCGCCTCGATCTCGGCCTCCGCCCGTGCCACCGCTGCATCGCAGGCGGCCCGAGCGGAGGCTCCGTTCTCCCCCTCAAGCGTGACCCGGTCGACGCCCAGCCGTTCGGCAAACCAGGCAATCGCCGCGTCGGACGGCTTCGTCTTCCCCAACTCGACCTGGCTCACGTACTCCTTGGTGAACCGTGAGCCCCCGAGCTCGCCCTGGGTCAGTCCGGCATCGACGCGCAGCGCGCGCACGCGCACGCCGACCCCCGTTGGCGTGCTGACGGTGCGGGCGCTTGTGCGCTGGTCAATGGCTCGTGTGTGCGACCCCATACGCTCACCGTAGCGCACTTTTCTCCGCTTGACCAGACCTTCGATGAAGTTCCTCCCAAATTTCCACCATTCGTTTATGCAAGCGGTGAAATGCTCCAGTCAAGTGAGAATTTACAGGTACTTGATTTCACCCTTTCTGGGTACTTGACTGGACGCTCCGGGCGGACTACATTGGGACTACAGCGAAACGGCACAGCCGAGACGGCGATGTCGAAGGTCTCACAGCCGGTGGGCCACCGGTAAGGAACTGAGAAGATCTTCGAGGGGTCCATCGTCTAACTCGGCGCCGGGGGTCGGAGTCAATGCGCGGCGGTGAGGACTGGAGCCCCTCACCGCCGCGCGACTCGCTTAAGGAGCTCTAACAGAATGAGCTTCGTCGTGAGGCGCAGAGCGCGGTGGCTGCGGGAAGGATCGAGCGGCGAGCGGAGCGCAGGCGTGGCTGAAGCCACGTCGAGCACCGCACGCCGCGTGGGACGCACCCGCAACCGGCGCGAACCAGCCGCAACAGGAGCCCATTCTGTTAGAGCTTCTGAAGCCCCGGCCGCACAGGTCCGGTCAAGCGTCCCAGATAACACCCAGCGAGACCGGCGACCGGTACTCCCAGCCGTGGTAGGCAACCTCGCCGCCGTCCAGGCGCAGGTTGGGCAGCCCGTCGAGCAGCGCTCGCACCGCCACGTGCAGCAGCACACGGGCGAAATGGACACCGATGCACGCGTGGGCGCCGAAGCCAAACGCTCCGCTGCCCCGACGGGGCCGGGCGATGTCGAAACGATCGGCGTCGGTGCCCCACTCGCGCTCGTCCCGATTTGCCGAGGCCACGTTCAGCACGACCCTCGCGCCGGCGGAAAGCGGCGTGCCTCCGACCTCAGCCCCTTCCGCCGCGGCGCGGAGCAGGTTGCCGATCGGCGCCACCCAGCGCAGGCCTTCGTGCACCGCGGCCGCCACCAACTCGTCGGGTCGGCGGAGCACCGCATCCAGCTGCGAGCGGGCGGACAGCAGCCCATGCATGACGGTGCCCCCGCCGTGGCCCGGCTCTTGCAGACCACCGATCAGGACCAGCTTGAACGTGGGCAACATCCACGACATGCGCTGCTCGAAGCTCCCCGGGCAAGCGTGCAGGAGTGCCGAGAGCATGTCCGCTCCCGGTTGGGAGTCGAGCCGCTCCAGGACCGGACGTACCACCGCGTCGATGTCAGCCGATGTGCTCCGCGCGAGCGCGTCCTTGGCAGGATCTCGTTCGTAGTTCGATGTGCCCGCCGCCAACCCGGCGAACCACGCCCGCAGCGTGGCAACGCCGACCTCCTCCGGGAGCCCCAGGGTGTGTGCCAGCGCCAGCACGGACACCGGTTCGAAGTAGTCCGCCATCAGATCGGCTGCTCCGTGCGGCCGCAGCTGGGCGAGCAGCCCGGCGCACAGGCGCTCGACAGTCGCCGGCAGAGTGGCGTCGACCTGCCTCGCCCGCATCGATGGCCGAAGCGGTGCCCGCAGCTCGGAGTGCCGCTCGCCGTCCACCGAGAGCACGTTGACGCCGCCCAGGGCCAGGTCGAGGGTGCCGCCCGGCACCGCGGCCGGGAAGCGGTCGGGTTGCTTGGACGCGGCTTCGACATCCGCCCACCTGGTGACCATCCACACGTCCACCGCGGGCAGGAAGGCCACCGCCGCCTCACGCCGCAGCCTGGCATAGACCGGATAGGGATCGTGCTCGAGGTCGGCGACCGTAACGTCGTCCAGGGTGGGCAATGGGGACACGTCGCCGATCGTATCGCTCAGGAGATCGACGGCCCAGGGATTCCGTGCGACCGTTGACGCCGAAGGGATTCGACGGTCGGCCGCGGTCAACTCGTCACGGGCCCCACACACGTCCCGACACCCCCGTCACGGTGCCTGGCACCGTCACGGCGGCCGACACAACTGTTGAGGAGAGGTTGCGGTGCCTGGCACCGTGACGGGTGGCACACCTACTCCTCATACACCTCGGCGACGAACTCCGAGAGCGCGTGGACGGCGCCGCGCACCGACCGGATGGCCGTTGCGTAGTCCATCCGCATCGGCCCAACGAGCGACACCGTACCGAGGTTGCGCGTCGCCAGCCCGTAGTTGGCGGCCACCATCGACAGCGCCTGCATGTGCGGCACCGGGTTGTCGCTGCCGATCCGCACGTACATCCGCTGCTGGTCGAGAGCACCTCTGAGCAGGGCGAGCAGACCCATTCGCTCCTCGAGCACGCGCACCAGATCGTTGATCTCGGCCATGTCGGCGAACCGCATCTCCTCCAACAGCCGGGCGGCGCCTCCGACGTAGAGCATCTGCTCACCACCGCCCACGAGCTCGCTGAACGCGGGCCGCAGGACGTCCAGAAACGCGCGTTCACGGGTCGTCAGTCCCGGCTCGTCGAGACGCTGTTGGAGGGTTCGCGTGCCGACCCGGACGCCCGCCAGTTGCTCGTTGAGAAACGCGCCCGCCCACTCCACCAGCTTGCCGTCGACCGCCTCCGCGAACGGGAAGATCTTCTTGGTGACGCCGCCGGTGGATGTGATTGCCACCACCATCACGACCGTCGGCTGCAGCAGGAGCACCTCGACATGGCGGATCTCGGTGGTCTCCAGCGGTGGCGCCGACACCAGCGCGAGCAGCGAGGTGACGTTGGAGAGCATCTCGGTCGTCGTGCGCAGTGCGGTGTCGATCTCGCTCTGCACCGACCCCAGGTCGACCGGCAGCTCTGTCGCTCCCAGCGGCTGCTCGAGCAAGCCGTGGGCATACAGGCGGTAGCCGGCGTCGGTGGGAACCCGCCCGGCCGACGTGTGCGGATGCCCCAGCAGGCCGAGCGACTCGAGCTCGGCGAGCTCGTAGCGAACGGTCGATGGGGAGGCGTCGACCACCCCCAGCTCGACCAGCGACTTCGACCCGACCGGCTGCCCGCCGGCGATGTAGGACGCGACCACGTGGGTCAGGATCACGAGCTGGCGCGGCGTGAGGTCGGGCGGACGGTTCATCGCACCAGGGTCGCCACCACGTCGTCGGCCACGAAGCGGCCGCGGTCGGTGAGCCAGATCGAACCTTCGTCGCGGCCGAGCATGCCCGAGCGCTCCAGCCGGCCCGCGGCGCCCGCGTCGATCAGCCCAGCCGCCGCGTCCAGTTCCAACGGCCGGTCGAGCCGCAGACCCAGCATCACCCGCTCCAGGCCGCGGTCGACGGCCGTCAACGGCTCGTGCTCGGCAGGGGGCTCGAGCCCCGCCTCGACCGCCGCCAGGTAGCGGGCCAGGCTGGGCCGGTTGCGCCAGCGGCGAAGCCCGACGGTCGAGACCGCGCCCACCCCGAGCCCGAGGTAGTCATGCCCGAGCCAGTAGCCCAGGTTGTGCTCGGCCATCTGGTCGCCCCGGCAGAAGTTCGCCGTCTCGTACCACCGGAAGCCGGCCGCTCGCAGCGTACCCACCACTCGCTCGTAGTACGCCTCCATGGCGTCCGCCTGGCGCACGAGCTCGGCGCCGTGGGCGTGCGTGAAACGGGTGCCGGGCTTGGCCTCGAGCTCGTAGTAGCTGATGTGCTGGGGCGCCAACCCCAGCGCGGTCTCGAGGTCGGCCTCGAGGTCGTCCGCCGTTTGACCGGGAACCCCGAAGATCAAGTCGAGGTTGAGGTTTGAGTGACCGGCACTGCGAAGCACCGAAACGGCGTTCACCACGTGATCGGGACGGCAGCGCCGCTCGAGCGTGGTCAGCAGGTGTGGCTGGAAGCTCTGAGCACCGACCGACACCCGTGTCACTCCACCCTCGATCAACACTCGAGCCTTATCGGGAGTGATGGTTTCCGGATTGCACTCGATCGTCACCTCGCCCGCCGGCGGCAGCGCGCCCAGCAACCGCCGCAGCAGATCGTCGGACAGCAGCGACGGCGTCCCGCCGCCGATGAACACGGTGCGCGGACGCACGTCCGCTCGCTCGAGCTCGCGAACCAGTGCCTCCACGTACCGCTCCCGCAAATCGTCCTGACCGGTCACCGTGACGAAGTCGCAGTAGCCGCACCGATGGGCGCAGAACGGCACGTGCAGGTACAGGTGCTCGACGCTCACGCCTTCTCCCGGTTGATCTCGAGGACGGCGAGAAAGGCCTCCTGAGGCACCTCGACATTGCCGACCTGCTTCATCCGCTTCTTGCCCTTCTTCTGCTTCTCCAGCAGCTTCCGCTTGCGGCTGATGTCTCCGCCGTAGCATTTGGCCGTGACGTCCTTGCGCTTGGCCTTGACCGTCTCCCGCGCAATCACCCGCGAGCCGATCGCCGCCTGGATGGCGACCTCGAACATCTGCCTGGGGATCCGCTCGCGGAGCGCTTCCACGAGTGCCTTGCCCTGCTTGTAGGCGTTGTCGCTGTGCGTGATCAGCGACAACGAGTCGACCAGCTCGCCCGCCAGCAGCACGTCCACCTTGACCACCTTGCCCTCACGGAACCCGAGCAGCTCGTAGTCGAAGGAGGCGTAGCCACGGGTGCGCGACTTGAGCTGGTCGTAGTAGTCGAGCACGATCTCGGCCAGCGGCAGGTCGTAGATCAGCTGCACGCGCTGCTCGCTCAGGTACTCCATGTTGTGGAACGTCCCCCGGCGATCCTGGTTCAGCTCCATCACGGTGCCGACGTAGTCCTTGGGAGCGATGATCGACGCCCGCACGTACGGCTCCTCGGTGCCCAGGATGTCGGACTCGGGCATCTGGGCCGGGTTGTGCACTTCGATCCACTCGCCGTCGGCCCTCTGGACGCGATAGGCCACGTTGGGCGCGGTCACGAGCAGGTCGAGCTCGTACTCACGCTCGAGCCGCTCGCGCACAACGTCCATGTGCAGCAGGCCCAGGAACCCGCACCGGAAACCGAACCCCAGCGCGCGCGATGTCTCGGGCTCGTAGGACAGCGCGGCGTCGTTCAGCTTCAGCTTCTCGAGCGCGTCTCGCAGCTCCGGATACTGGTCGGACTCGGTCGGGAACAGACCCGCGAAGACCATGGGCTTGACGTCCTGGTAGCCGGGCAGCGGCACCGTGGCCGCCCCCTTGGCGTGGGTCAGCGTGTCGCCGACGCGAAGCTGTGAGACGTCCTTCAGCCCGGTCACGATGTAGCCCACCTCGCCGGCCGAAAGGTGCTTGGCCACACGCATCCCAGGCGAGAAGAAGCCCAGCTCCTCGACATCGAAGCGGGTGCCCTGGGCCATTGCGGCCAGGCGCTCGCGAGGATGGAACGACCCGTCCACTACCCGCACGAACGCGAGCACGCCGCGGTACTGGTCGTAGGCCGAGTCGAAGATCAGTGCCCGGGCCGCCGCGGCCGGGTCGCCGGCCGGAGCCGGAATGTGGTCTACCACCGCCTGCAGCACCGCCTCCACGCCCTCACCGGTCTTGGCGGAGATGCGGATCACGTCCGCCGCCGAGCCCCCCACCAGGTCGGCCACCTCGGCGGCCACGGCGTCGGGGTCGGCCGAGGGCAGGTCGATCTTGTTCACCACCGGGACGATCTCGAGGTTGCTCTCGATGGCCAGATAGGCGTTGGCGAGCGTCTGCGCCTCGATGCCCTGGGCAGCGTCCACCACCAGCAGCGCACCCTCACAGGCCGCCAGGCTGCGGCTGACCTCGTAGGTGAAGTCGACATGGCCCGGGGTGTCGATCAGGTTCAGTTCGTAGATGCGCTCGTCGGCAGCCCGAAACAGCACCCGCACGGCCTGCGCCTTGATCGTGATCCCGCGCTCGCGCTCGAGATCCATCGAGTCGAGCACCTGCTCGCGCATGTCGCGGTCGGAGACCGTCTTGGTGAGCTGCAGGATGCGATCGGCCAGCGTCGACTTGCCGTGATCGATGTGCGCGATGATGGAGAAGTTGCGGATCCGTGATTGGGCCACGGAATGCAGGTTACCGGGCGAGGAACGGGCGCAACTGGGCCAGGACACGGTCGGACGCCAGGAAGGCGCCGACATGCCCCAGCCCCGGCAGCTCGACGCTGGCCCCCTGCGCCACCGCGCCGGCCGCCCGCCGGGCCTCGCCGTCCGGATCCTCGAGCTCGCCGACCACGATCAGCGCGGGCACGGCAATCCGGTCGAGATACGGCCACGGGCCGGGCCAGTCGGCCCACGCCTCGAGCTCGAGGCAGAACATCTCGACATCGGTCTCCAGGTACTGCAGCCAGAGCCAGCTGGGCACCTCGAGCTCCTCGTCGGCCTGGATCAACCGCATCAGCTCGGCCATGCCTGCTGCGCGGCAGGCTCTGGCGAGGGCCGAGCGGCGCTCGGAAACCTCGATCGAGCCCAACGCCACCAGCGACGAGATGCGGGCGGGAGTCTGTACCGCCAGCTCGAATCCGACACAGCTGCCGTCGGAGTAGCCGACGAACGCGCACCGATCGACGGACTCCGCGTCCAGCACCGCCAGCACGTCGGCGGCGTACTCGCCGATGCGGTGCGCGTCGAGCCCCTGCGGCCGCGAGCTGAGGCCGTGGCCGCGGTGGTCGACGGAGATCAGCCGATGGCCGGACAGGCCGCGGACGTAGCCCGCGTCGCGCCACATGCGCAGATCGCCGGCGGCTCCGGTGTGCAGCAGCACGGGCGACCCCGCGCCCGTCACCTCGTAGTGGATGTGGACGCCGCCGCGAGTGACCGTGGGCATCCGCCGGCCTACCGGTGCAATCGCGTCAGCAGGCCGTCGACGATCGCAACGTCTGCCAGCGCCAGCATCCGTCCGGCGGTGAGATAGCACCATCCGCCCGCGAGCAGGGCGACACCCACCGCAACGAGCTGAGCGGCCATCGAGACGCCGAGCAGGCGGTCGAGCAGCCACCACGAACCGAAGGCGGCCACCGCGCAGTACACCGTCGCGACCACGATCCGCACCGACTCGCCGGCGACCGCTCGGAAGTGCAGACTCCCGACCCGGCCGCGCAGCAGGTAGGCGAGCGCGGCAGCGTTCCAAGCTGTCACGACGGACGTCGAAAACGCGATCCCAGCGCCCCCGAACGGGCCCACCAGCGCAAGGTCGAGCACGGCATTGAGCACCAGGTTGACGCAGGCCACCTGCGTCGGCACGCGCGGTTCCTGGAGGGCGAAGAACGCGCGCGTGAGGAGCAGCGACAGTCCGTTGAACACGAGGCCGAACGAGAACGCCACGAGGATCACACTGACGGCTGTCGTGTCGCCCGAGTGGAACCTGCCGCCCTGATACACGACCCGCACGATCGGGTGCGCCAGCACGATCGAGATCACGGCCGCGGGCAGCAGCAGGAAGATGATGGTGCGCGTCCCCTCGGCAACCCGATCGATCAGACCGGGCAGGTTGCGGGCGCTGGCGAGCCTGGCGATCTCGGGGAACAGCACCGTCGCCACCGCGACGCTGAACAGACCCTGCGGAAGCATGAAGAGCCGGAAGGCGTAGTTGAGGTTCGCCGGCACATGGGCGCTGTGCAGGTTGCCCACGAACATGTCGATCGTCAGGTTGATGTTGATCAGACCCAGGCCGATCGTGACCGGAAGCATCAACCGCAGAATCCGACCGACGTGCGGCGTCGCCCATTCGAACACGGGCGGGAGCCGGCCACCTCGCCACAGGAGCTGACCGAGTGGGATTGCCAACTGCACAACCGTCGCGATCAGCACACCCCAGGCATATGCGCGCGGGCTGCGGCCCACGCTCACGAATCCGATGATCACCAGGTTCCAGACCACCGGGGCGAAAGCCGGCAGGCCGAACACCTCGTAGGAGTTCAGGACGCCGGTGACCACACCGGTCAGTCCGAGCAACATCACGATCGGGAACATGATCTGCATGAGCGTGGCCACCAGCGACGTGGACGCGCCGCCGCCGGCGAACACCCTGGCCACGAACGGCGCGGCCAGCATGAACAGCGCGCAGATGCCACCCAGCACCAGCGCCGCCATCCAGAACACGATGCTCGCGACCCGCCACGCCTCCGGCTCGCGATCCTCTCCGCGAAGTTCGACGAAGATCGGCACGAAGGCGGCGCTCAGAGCGTTGTCGGCGAATAGGCTGCGGATCAGGTTGGGGATGTTGAACGCGATCTGGAAGGCCGACATCGCAGCACCGCTGCCGATCGCCCGCGACGCCGCGGCCTCGCGAAAGACGCCGGCGACGCGAGAGGCGAAGGTGGCGGCGCCGAAGACCGCCGTCGAGGTGGCCAGTCGCTTGCTCGAGTGGTCGGGCATCGGCGGCTGAGTCTACCGGCCGGCTTTGCTATCATCCCCGCGCTCGCCGTCCGGCGGGCGTGAGTGTGCGTGCACATCGGAAGGATCAGGTTGGCGAATTCGAAGCAGCAGGCCAAGCGAGTGCGAACGGCGGCGCGTCAGCGCCTCGAGAACCTGCGCTACCGAACGCAGATCAAGACCCTCCAGAAGCGGCTCGCGGCAGAGGTGACGCAGGGCGACGACGACAAGGCCGAAGCCACGCACCTGGCGCTGACGGCGCTGGTGGACAGAGCGGCCGCCCGCAAGGCGATCCACCCCAACGCCGCCGCACGCAAAAAGTCGCAGGCGGCGCGACTGGTCAGCCGCCAGACGACCTCGGCCTAGCCCGCCGGGTCACCAGCCCGAGCAGGATCAGCACGATCCCGGCCGACTGCCCAACCGCGAACAACGAGTAACTCCCGAGCCGGGTGGCGGTCGATGCGAGCGCGATCACGCCCACTCCCAGGGCCACGAGCAGCGGCCGCGAATCGCGCCGGCGACGAGCAGATGCGATCGAGCCGGCCAGCAGCACCAGCGTGCCCACCGAGTTGAGGGCGATCGCCATCACCTTGGGCCAGGGCCCAACCAGCGCGTCGTTGGGTGGCGTGGCGCCGGCCCGGGCGAGCGCGACCGCGTCCACTCGAGCCGCCAGCACCGCCGCGACCGACGCGAACGTGAGAAACAGCATGGTGGCCGCGACCACCCGCGCCACACGCGTCCCCGGCGCCACCAGGAGCAGTTCCCCCACCGCCAGGAACGCCACCACCAGTACCCCACCGGTCAGGTAGTAGATCCGAAACGGGGTCGCCGACCAGCCCTGCGCCGCGCCCATCCACAGGCACGTCGTGGCCACGGAGAAGAGGGCGAACCCGATCGTCCACGCGATCAGCGGCGCACGCGGCCCACGTGCTCGGCGCAGCCTGTCCGCGCACACCCCCGTGCAGGCCAGCGCGGCCACCGTGGCCGCGGCGGCAGCGAGCGTGTTCCCGCTCACCCGCGCGCGATGTCGGCCAGCGCCAACTCCAGCTCGAAGCGTGCGTCGAGCCGGCTTCCCCCCTTGACCGCGAGGTCGAGCTCGGCCAACCGCACCACAGCTGCAGCGAGCTCACGGCCGGTGAACCCGCGCGCCTGGGCGACCAGCTTCTGTGCGGGATACGGCTTCATGCCGAGCTCGCGGGCGACGTCCGCCTGGGTCGATCCGCCCTCGACCAGCGCAGCCGCCCGGTGCACCTTGCGCACGTGCGCGGACAGCTGGGCCACCACCCTGCCAACCTCATCCGGCCGGTCGATGTCGGCCACCGCCAGCGCCAGCACCGCCGCGGCATCGCGGCGCCCCCACGCGTCGGTGATGTCCCACGGCTTGATGTCGGCGTTCGCCGGCACCAGCACATCGATATCCTCCTCACGCGGCTCCTGCGACCCGCAGAAGGTGGCGATCTTCTCCACCTCCAGCGCGAGCTCGCCCATATCCTCACCGGCCCGCTCCACGACCCGCCGGGCGACCGCCTGCGGACAGCGGACGCCCAGCTCACCGAACCGCCGGACGACCCACTCGGCGGCCTGCTTGCGCTCGGGGGCGTCGAAGATGCGCACGTCCCCGACCACCGCGACCGCGGCCATGAGCGGTCCGTTGGGGTCGATCCCGCCTGCACCGAACAGCGCGAGGCAGGTGTTTGGCGTCGGCGCGCCGAGATACTCGACGATGCCGGCGATCGCGTCGGCGTCGAGCACCTCGACGCCGCGCACCAGCACCAGCCGCGGCTGGCCGAGCAGATCGAGTGCATTGCACGCCGCCACCACATCCGTCTCGTCGCCGGCAGCAAGCTGCTCCACCGACTCTTCGGCGAAGCGCGACCGCAGACGGGCCATCGCCGCGTCCACCTTGGGCCAGTCACTGCCGGCGATCAGGTATGCCGGCTTGAGCTCTGCCGAGCTCACGATGCCGAGCGCTCGACCGCCGCCGCCCGCCGGCCGCCCTTTGCGGCAACCGTCCGCGATCGCTCGACCAGGTCGGCAAAGGTGATGTGCTCCAGCACCGAGCGCAGCTTCTCGCGAGCCTCCATCCATACCGCGGGCAGCGCTTCGGCACCAGGTGGGTAGGTGATGTCGTCGGGCACGACTCCCGCCACCGCGGCAATCGGGCCGTCCACCACCCGGATCACGTCGGCGAGCGTGATCTGATCGGGCGGCACGGCCAGCCGGTAGCCGCCGTCGGGGCCACGGTGCGAGGCCACAAGGCGCGCGTGCTTGAGCTCGCCGAGGATGTTCTCGACGAACTTCAGCGGCAGATCCTGCGCACGCGCGATCAACTCGCCCTTCATGGGCTTGTCGCCCTCGTGGGAGGCGAGCACGAGCACCGCGCGCACCGCGTAGTCCGCCTTGGCTGACAGCTTCACAAGCGCATTGTCGCATGTCCGAGGGACAGCGCTGTCCCCAGGCTCTCGGCGCCTCGCTCGACATCGTATCTGATATCGAACCGAATCCGATATCATGCCCGGATGCTGTCACCCTCCGATGCCGACCTACTGGCCGAGGCCCGCCGCCGCCGCGGGCTCTCGCAGCGGGAACTGGCTCGCCGGGCGCGTACCTCTCAGGCCATGGTGGCCCGGATCGAGCAGGGTCGGCAGTCGCCGTCGATGGCAACCCTGAAGCGTTTGGTGGAGGCCTGTGGGCTATACCTTAACGTTATACTTGAGGGTGATATCGAGCGATCTATCCCCGCTCCAGACTCGGCGCCTTTGGCCAGCCCGCCGGGCGCACCACCGGCACCCCCAGCAGGTCGCTACCTCGTCGTTCGGGTCGCCGGCGACCCGTTCGGAGTGTGGATGGACGGCGTTCGAGAAGTGGTCGTGGCCGGGCCTCCAAGGCGACTGCCCGGACGGCGCGCCGCAAGCGTCGCCGGACTGGTGATGGTACGCGGTGATGTGGTGGTCGCGATCGACGCGGCCCACAGGTTGGGGCTGCCGTTAGCCGACCCGGCGGAGCGACTGCTGATGGTCGACGTCGACGGGAGTCCACGCGGATTGCTCGTCGAGGCGACCGAGCACATCCTGATGCTGGAGGCTGACGCGATCGACCCGCCGCCCGCGGGTGCCGACACAGACGTGGTGAGCGGGATCGGGACGACGCCGGATGGACTTGTGGTGCTGCTCGATCTCGAGCGCATGTGTCGACTGTGATAGCGAATCCGGGTTCGCCTGACGAACAGGGTCACGAGCACATCTGTGCAACCCGCAAGAGATACGCCGCGAGCAGATCGGCGAGTCCGAGCAGCGGTGCCGCGAGTGCAGGGGCGACGATGCCCACCGCGGAGCCGATCAGGCCGAGCCAGAGGATCGGGCCGACCACCGGCAGCACCAGGAGGTTGGCGGGCACGGACAGCGGGGCGATCCGTCCGAAGTGCCACCACGCGATCGGGGTGGTGACGAGCGTGCACGCGATCGACACCGCAGCGGCCTGCCCGAAGAGGCTGCGCAGCCGCGGCGCAACCACGTGGATCGCTATCACCGCGGCGAACGACAGCTGGAACCCGGGATCGAACAGCTCCAATGGATTGAACGCCAGCACCGCAACGGCTCCGCAGGCCAGCAGGTGCCAGCGCATGACGGGCCGTGAGATCAGCCACGCCACCCCGACCAGCAGACCGGCCACGCCGGCCCGCACGATCGACGGCCCGGCCCCCGTGATCAGGACGTAGCAGCCGGTGCCGATCATGGCCGATACGCGAGCCGGCGTGCCCACGACACCGGCGAGCCCAAGGCCGATCAGCACGAGCACCGTCACCAGCGCGACGTTCTCGCCACTCACGGCGACCAGGTGGTAAAGCCCACTCGTGCGGAGCTCGGCGCGGACGTCCGTTGGCAGCGCCCCGGAGTCGCCGAGCGTGACGCCGGCCACGAGGGCACGCGGCGGCGGCGACCGCGAACCGACGCCCATCCCCGACAGCGCCGCCCGGTGCGCCTCGTCCACGACACCCCACAGGCCGCCGCGGCGGCCGGTCATCGCGCAGCGCGCTGCGCCCAGCTCGAGATGGGCGCCCTGAGTCGCGTAGTACCCTCGCACCACCGGATCAAGCGGCCGCAGCCGTCCGCTCACGCGGTACACGGCGCCCTGCTGCAACGCCACTCCGGGCGCGACCAGGACCACGGTCTCCCCCGCTCCCGCCGCCGACGCGAGTGCTCGGTCGGCGCTCGGCTGCCCGGTCACCGTCACCGTCCCGGCGAACGCTCCCGAGCGCAGCACGCGCCGGTCGAACTGCTCGACGCGGGCCGTGCCGACGAGCAGCGCGACGGTGGCCGCGACCAGCGCCGCCGTCCGCATGGGTAGCGTGCGACCGGCCGCGGCGGCGCCGAGCGCCAGCGGTGGAGCGGCCAGCGCGCTCGCGACCAGCCCGACCAGCGTGGCCAGCACGATCCTGGTCGCCGGCGGCGGATCACAGCTCCACATGTCCGCGCAGTGCAGCCAGCCGGGCCGGGCCGATGCCGGAGACCTGGTCGAGCTCGTCGACCGAGCGGAACCCACCATGCGCAGTTCGGTAGTCGATGATGCGCTGGGCAAGCGCGGGCCCGATGCCGTCGAGCGTCTCCAACTGCTCGAGCGTCCCCGAGTTGAGCGACACCGGCGCTGCCGCCGACGCCTGTCCGCTCGCCGCCCCCGATTGAGCCGTCCCGGGCGAGCCCCGGCGCGGGACGACCACCTGCTCGCCGTCGACCAGACGCGCGGCGAGGTTGACGCCCGAGAGGTCAGCCGACGGCAGCGCGTGCGCCCGCCGCACCGCGTCCTGCACGCGCGAGCCCGCGGCCAGCCGGAAGACGCCGGCGTCCCTGACCGCTCCGGCGACGTCGACCACCACAACCGGCGAGACCGGCGCGGCCGCGATCGGGCTCGATGCGAAGCTCGCCCGCGGGCCACTCGGCGGCGACGAGGCCGCCGAGGCCTGGTAGCGCCAGCCGACCACCAGGATCGCCGCCGCCGCCGCGACGTAGAGCGCCATCCGCCGGGTGGAGATGCCTTCCATGCCGGGGAGCATCCGCCACCGGCGTGTCACGGATCCAGACCTCGAAGGCCGCGAATTCGCCAAACAGGCGTCGTGCGATCAGCGCACGACCAGGTTGACCAGCCTGCCCGGCACCACGATCTCCTTCACGACCGTCGTGCCGTCCAGATGAACCGCGACGTTCGTGACGCCGCGCGCGGCGGCGACCACGGTCGTCTCGTCGGCGTCGCTGGCCACCTCCACCTCGCCGCGCAGCTTGCCGTTCACCTGCACCGCATACGTTACGGTGGCCGACCCCAGCATGGCGGAGTCGGCCGCCGGCCAGGGCTCGTCCCACAGCCGCTCGCCGCCCATCCGTTCCCACAGCTCGCAGGCGATGTGCGGCGCGTAGGGCTGGATCAGCGAGACGGCGGTGGCCAGCGCGAACCGGCGCTGCTGGGGTGTGGCGTCGGGACTGTCCATGACCGCGCCGACCAGCTCGTGCAGCGCCGACTCGGCGGTGTTGAAGGCGAACCGACGGCCGATGTCGTTCGACACCCTGGCGATCGTCCGGTGCGTGTTGCGCACCAGTTCGGCGCCCGGGCCGTCCGCCGCCACCGCGGGCGGGATGCCCACGCCCATCTCCTGCAGCGACTCGCCGACCAGCCGCCACAGCCGGGCCAGAAAGCGGAAGCTCCCTGCCACGCCGCCGTCGAACCACTCGGCGTCTTGATCGGGCGGGCCCAGGAACAGGGAGTACAGCCGCACGGTGTCGGCCCCGTACTCGGCCACGTGTTCGTCGGGTGAGATCACGTTGCCTTTGGACTTGGCCATCTTCGCGCCCTGGTAGTAGATCATCCCCTGCGTGAACAGGTTCTGGAACGGCTCGGAGAACCCGACGTAGCCCAGATCCTGCAGCGCCTTGGTGAAGAAGCGCGCGTACAGCAGGTGCAGGATCGCGTGCTCGACGCCGCCGATGTACTGGTCGACAGGTAGCCACGCGTCCACCACCTCGCGATCGAACGGCGCCCGCTGGTTGTGCGGGTCGGCGTAACGCAGGTAGTACCACGACGAGTCGACGAACGTGTCCATCGTGTCGGTCTCGCGCTGGGCCTCGCCGCCGCATCCGGGGCACGACACGCGCACCCAGTCCTCCGCCGCGGCCAGCGGCGAGCGGCCCCTGGGTGCGTAGTCGTCGACGTGCGGCAGCAGCACCGGCAGCTGGTCGTCGGGCACCGGCACGATGCCGCAGGCGCCGCAGTGGACGACCGGGATCGGGCAACCCCAGTAGCGTTGGCGGGACAACAGCCAGTCGCGCAGCCGGTAGGCCACGGTGGCCCGGCCACGACCCCGCCGCTCCAGCCACTCGGTGATCGCCCGGCGCCCCTCGGGCGCCGCCGCACCGGTGAAATCGCCCGAGTTGATCAGCACCTCGTCGGCCGTGCGCGAGACGTACGCGCCGTCCTCGACGACCTTGCCCTCGCGCGGACGCACGACCGGGCGCACGTCCAGACCGAACGTGCGGGCGAACTCGAGGTCGCGCTCGTCGTGAGCCGGAACCGCCATGATCGCACCGGTGCCGTAGCCCATCAGCACGTAGTCGGCGATCCAGACCGGGATCCGCTCGTCGTTGACGGGATTGACCACGTAGCGGCCGGTGAAGACTCCCGTCTTGTCCTTTTCGCCCGCGGCGCGCTCGACCTCCGACTTGGCGGCGGTGTGCGAGACGTAGTCGGCGACCTCCCGCTCGTGCTCGCTGCCCCGGGCCAGTTCCAGCGCCAGCGGGTGCTCCGGCGCCATCACGAAGAAGGTGGCGCCGAACAGCGTGTCCGGACGTGTGGTGAACACCGGCAGCTCGGTCTCGCCGTCGTCCAGCCGGAACACCACCTCAGCACCCTCGGAACGGCCGATCCAGTTGCGCTGCATGGTCACCACGCGATCCGGCCAGGTGACCCCGGCCAGGTCGTCCAGCAGGCGGTCGGCGTAGGCCGTGATCCTGAAGAACCACTGCTCCAGGGTGCGTGCCTCGACCTCACTCTTGCACCGCTCGCAGCGGCCGTCGATCACCTGTTCGTTGGCCAGCACGGTCTGGTCGACCGGGCACCACTTGACCACGGCGGCCTTCCGGTAGGCCAGCCCGGCCTCGTACAGGCGCAGAAAGATCCACTGCGTCCAGCGGTAGTACTCGGGCTCACTGGTGGACAGCTCGCGCGTCCAGTCGATCGACCAGCCCATCCGCTTCATCTGTGCGCGGATGGCCGCGATGTTGGCACGGGTCGACTCGGCCGGATGCTGCCCGGTGCGAATCGCCGCGTTCTCTGCCGGCAGCCCGAAGGCGTCGTAGCCCATCGGGTGCATCACGCGATCGCCGTTGCGGCGCCGGTACAGCGTGACCACGTCGCCCATCGTGTAGTTCTTGACGTGCCCCATGTGCAGCACGCCGGAGGGGTAGGGCAGCATCTCGAGCACGTAGGTCAACCTCGAGGTGTCGTCGCCGGGTGCCGGATTCGCGGTCTCGAAAATCCGCTCGCGCTCCCAGATCGCCTGCCATCGGGCCTCGACGGTGGCGGCGTCATAGCGTTCCATGTCCCCTCCCTTCTCCGGTCGTGATCCGTGGGCGGCCATTCTAGTGGGTCGTCGTGCGCCGCTCGTTCCACGCCGCGGCGGCGGTTCTCCTGCGCGCCCCGACCGGTGCCCGCGAGAGAATCCCCACATGCCCCCGGGCACCCAACCGCGACCCGGCCACCCACCCGCCTGGCGGCTGCCCGCCGCCGTTTTCGCGGGCGGAGCCGCCGGCGGGCTCGCGCGCGTCGGGGTCGTGCGCGCCACGCATCCAGGCCCCGATGCCTTTCCCTGGCCGACGTTCGCGATCAACGTCGTCGGTACGGTGCTGCTCGGCCTGCTTGTCGTGCGGCTGACCGAGCGGCTGCCGCCCTCCACGTTTCGGCGGCCGCTCCTGTGCACAGGGTTCTGCGGCGCCCTGACCACCTTCTCGACGGTGCAGGTGGAAACGATCCGACTGGCCCGGGGCGGCCACGCCGTGCTCGCCGCGGGCTACGCGTCCGCCACGATCGCCGCCGGGTTCGCCGGGATCGTGCTGGCGACCGCCGCCATGCGACGAACCTGGGCTGTGCGATGAGCGGGGCCGAGCTGTGGCCGGCGATCGCCGTGCTCGGGGGGCTGGGAGCGGTCGGCCGGTACGGCGTCGACCGCGCGATCGAGCGGCGCACGTCGACGCTCTTTCCCGCCGGAACGCTTGTGGTCAACGTGAGCGGCGCGTTCCTGCTGGGCGTGCTGGCGGGTCGAGGCGTGGGTGGGACCGGGGTGCTGCTCGCCGGCACCGCGGTGCTGGGCTCGTACACGACCTTCTCGACCTGGATGTTCGAGACGGTGCGGCTGGCCGAGGACGGCGAGGAGGCGCTGGCGCTCGCGAACCTCGCCCTGGGCCTGGCGGCCGGTCTCGCGGCGGCGGGGCTCGGGTGGGCGTTGGGAGCGGTGCTGTGAGCCGGCTCAAGTTGACGACCTACTTCGGGGAGTCGGACCGAGTCGGCGGCCACCTGCTGTGCGACGCGCTGCTCGATCTTCACCACCGTCGCGCCGTCGCAACCGCAATTCTCTTGCGCGGCGTGGAAAGCGGGTCACAGTGTGCAAGCGCCCGGGGACGGCGGCGCAGGCTCCACCGCCGGCAGTGGGCGACGCCTGGCAGAAGCTGATGATCCACGCCGGCGAGGATGCGCGGCACGGACGACACGCGCTCCATCCCATACTCGTGCGCCGCCTGCGAGAGGCGGGAGCGGCGGGCGCCACCATCCTGCGCGCGGTGTGGGGGCTGACCGGTGCGCCACGGCCTCACGCCGACCACCCGCTGTCACTGCGCCGCCGGGTGCCGATGGTGACGGTCGTCGTCGACTCGGCCGAGCGGATATCTCGATGGTACGAGATCGTCGACGAACTCACCGCCACCGCCGGTCTCGTCACCTGCGAGCACGTCCCGGCGCACAGGACGGCCGGCGGCGGTGCGGAACTGGGGTCACTCGTGCTGTGACGGATCGTGGCGCGACAATGGCGCCGCGGCTCCCGGCCGCGGCGCCATCGCGCCCCCTCCCCCTCGCGAACTGCTAGCGGTAGAAGACCTGCAGGTTGCCGTTGGAGATGCTCCCGCCGAAGTCGCTGATGAAGTTCGTGGGGCGGGCGCCCTGCGGCGCGTAGCTGCCCTCGTAGCTCCAGAAGATGCGCTCGTCGTCGGCGGTACCGGGCTCACCGTGATCGGCCAGCTTCGCCTTGAAGTACACGGTGTTGCCGTTCTGGTCGGTGCAGGTGGCGGTCACGCGCACCTTGGTCACGGTGCCGTCGTCCATCGGGTCCCACGGGACGCGGCGGTCGACGCTGGTCAGGTTGTGGCAGTGCGCGCGGAAGCTGTGGTCGGCACTCTGATATTCGATCTCGCCGTTCAGGTTGGCCTTGGCGACGAAGCCGAACGTGGCACCGAGATACGTCTTGCCGCTGCCGCTGGCCTGGTCGAAGTCCGGGCTCGCCTGCGCGCTGCCGACCGAGAGCGAGGCGACGACCGCGAATCCGGCGATAGCGCCGGCGATGCTTCGGGGGGTCTTCATCTGCGTCCTTCTTTTTGATAGTGAACAGAGTAAACTGCAAGTTCAGTATCCCTTCACTGCGCGATACGTCAACCCCTGACGAGCCGGTCACCGTCCGCCCGTACAATCACGCGGTGCATCCCGTACCTCCGCAGGGCTTCGGCGTCCGACGGGCCACTCCGGCCGATGCCGAGCCGATCGCCGACCTCGTGCGCAGGTTCGAGTTGGAGTTCGAGGGTGAGTCGGAGCTCACCGCGGACGAGCTTCTCCACGACTGGCGGGAGTACGACCTCGCCACCGGTACCTGGCTCGTGGAGTCAGGCGGCGGCACACCCGCGGCGTATGCCACGCTGCGCTTCTCCGACGGCGTGTACGAGGCCGACGGCTACGTCCACCCGGCGTACGCCGGCCACGGACTCGGCGGCTACCTGCTGGACGCCGTCGAGCACGCTGCGCGGATCGCGGAGATCCGCGGCACGGTCCTGCGAACGGCCGTCGCGGGGCGTGACGCCTCCGCCCGCCGGCTGCTCGGCGAGCACGGCTATACGGCCGCGAGGCACTTCTGGCGGATGCTGATCGACCTTGCCGAGCGCCCTGGCCCTCCGCGTTGGCCGGAGGGGATCCGGGTCGCCGGGGTGGCCGGCCGCGAACGCGAGTTCCACGCCGCCAAGGAGGAGGCGTTCACCGACCACTGGGGGAACGTCCCCGAGGCGTTCGAGGACTGGCGGGAGCGGCGAGCCGCGCGTCCCGACCACGACCCCGAGCTGTCGTTTGCGGCCGTCGCCGGCGACACCATCGCCGGCGTCGCGGAGTGCTCGTTGCGGTACGGGGGCGGGTGGGTGAACGCCCTCGGCGTGCGTCCCGGATGGCGGCGGCGTGGTCTGGGTGAGGCCCTGCTCCGGCACAGCCTGTGCGAGTTCGCCGCGCGCGGTCTGGAGCTGGTCCAACTCGGCGTCGACGCCGCCAACCCGACCGGAGCCACCTCGCTCTACGAGAAGGTCGGGATGCACGTCAAGTTGGAGTTCGTGGTGTACGAGAAGCCGCTCTGACCGACCCTCCGGGTAACCTGGCGGCGGTGCCTGAACCTCCCACGTGGATTGATCTGATCGACCCCGACCGGGCGGAGGTGAAGCAGCTTGCCGGCGATCGACTCCACCCCCGGGCACTCGACCAACTGCTCGCGCCGGCCCAGCATGACGACGAGCCTCGCCCGACGCTGGAGAGCCACGGTGACTACGTGTTCGGGGTGTTCCTGGTTCCGGTCGTGGATCGCGACCACGACCACGTGTACTACCAGGAGGTCGACCTGGTCATGACCCGCACGTCGGTGATCACCATCCGCAAGACCGCTCCCGACCGGGAGCCGTTCGATTGTTCGACGACGCTCAAGCTGCACGAGGCGGGCAAGGTCGGGTCGGTCGGGATGATCGCCTACAACCTGGTCGATCAGGTCGCCGAGCGGTTCCTGGACCTGACCGACGCCTTCAACGACGAGATCGACGAGCTCGAGGACAACGTCGAGGCGTGGCCGACGACCACCGTGCGTGGCCGCCTGACCCAGCTGCGGCACGATCTGCTGCACATCCGCCAGACGCTCTCGCCGACCCGCGACGCGGTGCGCAGGGTGATCGACAACCGGGTGGAACTGGACGACGGCGACGAGCTGTTCGACCGCGACGTGGAGCTGCACTTCGCCGACGCCTACGACAAGCTGCTGCGAAGCAGCGAGGCGCTCGACCTGTCGCGCGACCTGGTGGCCGGGGTGCGCGACTTCCACCAGGCCAAGATCGCCAACGACCAGAACGAGGTCATGAAGCGGCTGACCGTGATCGCATCGGTGCTGCTGCTGCCCACGTTCATCGTCGGACTGTACGGGCAGAACTTCCGTAGCATCCCGGAGCTGCGCTGGAGCTTCGGGTACGCCTACGTCTGGGGGGTGATCATCGTCACCACGATCGCCCAGCTGTGGTGGTTCCGGCGCAAGCACTGGCTGTGAGCTCGAGCCGGGATCAGCCCATGAATGCGGAGATCGAGCGCTCGATCTGCGATCCCGCCGATCCCCACGAGCTCGGCGGCGCGGCGCCGATGACCACATACGTGCCGGTGCGGCCGGCCACGATGCAGGCGATCTCACGGTAGCTGGCGCCGCTCGACGTGCGGTAGACGTCGATCACGCACGATCCTGAGCCGGATCGGAAGTGCAGGCCCTGCGCCTGGTCGATCAGCCGCACCGAGGTGTTGCCCTCCTCGACGTCGTGGTGGATCCGAAACGCCGCCCACCCCGGCAACGTCTCCCCGGCCTGACGGGGCGTCACGTTCAGGTAGCCGACGATCGAGCCGCCGCGCCGCTGGGCAGCCGACACCGTTCCCCCGTCTCCGTGAATCTGCGCCCAGCCGGGAGGTACCGCAAGTACGACCGCTCCCGACGCCAAGGTCAGCCGTGACCACCCTGCCGGCGGGGCGGCTGGGCGCAGCCACCCGAACGCCCCCGACGCGGCGGGGGCCGCGCCGTTCCCACCGCATCCGGCGGCGCCGGCGAGCGCCAGCGCCGCCAGGAGTGCCGCCGACCGATGGGTCAGAGGTTCCCGTCTCCGTCGTCGGGGCCGCCGTTGTTGTCGGCATCCGCGTCGCCGCCGTTGTTCTGCGGGATGCTGCTCGACGTGCTGCTCCCGCTGGACGTCGGCGTCGACGACGAGCCGGCGGACGGTGTCGACGTGCCGCCTCCCGACGAGCCGCATCCGGCGGCGAGGGCCAGCACTGCGGCGAGGATGAGTGGGGTGAGCAGACGCAAGCGGTTGGTCATGGCGCGGATCTCCCTTGGAGAGTGTCGGACCGGCGCGGCCGGCCGTGTCCACCCTACACGGACGCCGTCGCTTCCGGCGGTGGACTATCCCCCAGCCACGTCGCGCCGCAGGAAGATCAGGTACGCCCCCGCGATGCACGGCACCCCGTACACCGCGCACACCCAGACCGCGCGCACGATCGGCGTCCAGTCCGTCGGCGTCTGAAAGAACCCCTGCCAGGCCTGGAACTGCGTCGTGAGCAGATACGGCTGCCACGAGCCCAAGCCGGGCAGGATGCCCACAAGCTGCATCAGCAGCGCCGTCATCAACGTGCCAACCACGGCGCCGGCGCTGTTTCGGGTGAGTGCCGAGAGCAGCAGGCCGATGCCGACGACCGCCACCGCGGGGATCAGGTAGACCGCAAAGCTGGCCGCGACGAGGCCCAGCCCGTGGAGCGCCGACACCCGTGTCCCCGACAGGCTGATCAGCGGGTTGAAGCCGGACTTGAGGCTCCCCGCGACCACGCCCACCGTGCCCATCAGCAGCAGCGCCAGCGCAGCGTAGGTGACCGCCGCCAGCAGCTTGCCGGCGAACACCTGGCCGCGATCGAGCGACCGTGTGAGGATCGTCTTGAGGGTGCCGTTGTGATCCTCTGCCGCAATGATGTCTCCGGCGACCAGGGCCGTCACCAGCGGGAACAGCCATACCGACGAGAAGAGCAGCAGCACCAACGGGATGGCCAGGCCAGACTCGCGCACGTACTTGCCGAACGCGACGTCGTTGGGCGATCCGCTCTGCAGGGCCAGTGCGGTCACGAAGATCACCGGCACCGCGGTCGCGGCGCCCAGGCCCAGGTAGGTGCGCTTCTGACGCGCGAGCTTGCGCAGCTCCCAGGTGTATGCGGTCACGAAGGTGGGCATCAGACGGCGTGCTCCAGAGTCGCGGCAGGTTGCGACGGCGTCTGCTCGTCGGGCTCGGTGAGCTGGAAGAACACCTGCTCGAGCGTGGCTCGAGCAGGGACGAGGGCGCGCACGCCGACACCGGCCGTGGTCAGCGCGGCGACGAACCGCTCGACATCCCGCTCGTCCTCGGCTTCGAAGCGCATCTCCTCGGCGTCCTGGGTGACCTCTGCCAGCCCGAGCCCACGCGCCACCCCGACAGCCCGCTCGATGTCCGACGCCCGCAGCCGGTACGACACGCCCAGCGAGTGACGCAGGCTTTCGACGTCGCCCTCGTACAGGATCCTCCCCTTGTTGATGATCGCGACCCGGTTGCACATCTCCTCCACGTCGGCCATCTGGTGGCTCGAGAGCAGGACGGTGATGCCCTCACCGGACAGCCGCCGGATCAGTGCCTTCATGTCGCGCATGCCCGCCGGATCGAGCCCGGTGTTGGGCTCGTCAAGGATCAGCAGCCGGGGGCGACGAAGCAGTGCGCCGGCGATTCCCAGGCGCTGCTTCATGCCGTGCGAGTAGCCGCCGACCTTGTCGCCCGCGCGGTCAGCCAACTCGACCGTGCCCAGCACCTCGTCGACCAGCGCTCGGGCCTCTCCGCCGTCGAACGCCGCCAGCAGCTCCAGGTTCTTGCGCCCGGTCAGGTACGGGTAGAACCGCGGAGCCTCGACAAACCCGGCCACCCCGTCCAGTGCTCGGCGGCCGAGCACGAGCGGATCGCGGCCGAACAGCAGCGCGGTCCCGTCGGTGGGTCGGATCAGACCGAGCAGCATCCGCAGCGACGTCGTCTTGCCGGCGCCGTTGGGGCCCAGGTACCCGTACACGTCGCCGCGCTCGACGGTCAAATCGACCCGGTCGACCGCAACCAGGTCACCGTAGCGCTTGACCAGTCCGCGGGCTTCGACCGGGCGGCCGGAGCCCGCGGAATCCGCAGGCCGGTCGCTCATCCTATCGCCCGCGCGGCGGCCTCGGCAGCCGCAGGGGGCAGCGAGCCGATCACCGTGTAGCGAACGCCGGCGCGGTCGAACTGTACGATCGTCCCCAGCGCGGTTGCCAACTCGTGACCGGTTGCGCCCCTGATCGCCACCCCCGGCAGCGACCCGATCTGGGAGTGCGCCTGCGCGGTTGCGGTCTGCTCGATGACCACGATCGCCCCCAGGCCTCGGCCGTACACGGCGAGTGCTGCCTGGGTGCCCGACCAGTCGACCAGCCGCACCGTCCGCCGAGGGACGCCGACCAGCGATGCCGGAGCACTGAGCGGGAAGCTCAGGGCGCGAGCAACCGCCGCCTCACCGACGACCGCAGGGTGATGCGCGGTTGACGAGGCCGCCGGTCGCGCCGGAGCGTGTACCCGGACAACCTTCACGCCCGGAGCGAGCGGAACGTTCAGCACCGACCCCGACACCTTGCCGAAGCTGATGTCGGTGACCCGCAGAGCCAGCACCGGCGACGGGTCGCCCTGGCTGTAGACCGCGATCGAGAGCGGAACCCCGTGCTCGGCGTCCCAGGCCAGTTGTACGGCGCCCAGCAGGCCTCCGTCATGGCTGGGCGAGACGCGGACGCTGTACGCCGGCCGGCCGGCGACATCGCCCGGGATGGCGCCGGTCAGCGTCACCCGCTGGGCGATCCGGGCCAACGCGTGACGGATGTCGAGCAGCGACGGAACCCGATGCGCCGCCGTGGTGTCCGGGTGCGTACGCGACGGCGCGGAGTGCTTCACCGGCAGCTCGTAGACGGTGTTGCTGGAAACGTCGTAGACGACCAGCGTGTGCCCGTCGAACCCGATCTCGGTGTCGCCGGTGCCGGACTGCAGCTCGAGGCGCACGCGGCCGCCCGAGGCCCACAACCGCCCCGACGCACCGGAGACGAGCGGCGAGCTCGAGCTCAGCGACCCACCCGGGAAGAGCCTGTCGGTGAAGCTGATGCGGGCCGTCACCCCCTGCACGGGTTTCGCCGAGAGGGCGTTTCGGATCACCTGCGCCAGCGGCCGCGGTGGAGGTTTGGGGCCACCCTCGGATGCGAAGGCGATGGCCGCCACTGTGGAGACCGCCGCCACGGCGGCGATCCCGATCACGAGGCGGAGAGTCGATATGCGACGCAGGATGTTCATTCGTGCCCTTCCGACGGTTCTACCGGAGTTGTAGCCGCGGGCTCTGAGATCCGTGTGAGAGCCGGCAGCTCGATCGTGAACCGCGACCCCTCGATGACAAGCCGCCCGCCATGGCGTTCGGCAGCCGCCTTGACCAGGGCCAGCCCGAGACCGGAGCCCTCCTCGCCGGAAACACCGGCCCCCCGCCAGAACCGGCGGGTCGCGAGCTCGAGCTGGTCGGTGTGGATTCCCGGCCCACGATCCACCACCGAGAGCAGCACGCGGTCGCCGTGCCGGCACACCTCGACCTCGATCGGCTCGCCCGTGGGCCCATGCCGGCGGGCGTTGGAGACGAGGTTGGCGAGCGCACGCTCGAGCGACGGCCGGTCGCCTCGCACCCACCCGGGGTCGCGTGCGAGCACCCGCACCCGCTCGTCCGCCACCGTAGCTGCCACCTCGTCGAGCCGCAGCTCCTGCTGCGGAAGCTCTGTCGCATCCTCGCGGGCGAGTGCCAACAGTTCGTCCACCAGCCGGGCGAGCCGCTCGGCGTCCGAGCGCAGATCGTCGAGGGCCTGGGGATCAGCGCCGTTGCGGGCCAGGTAGTCGGCGTTTCCGCGCAGCGCGGCGAGCGGATTTCGCAGCTCGTGTGACGCGTCGGCGATGAACCTGCGCTCGAGATCGCGAGCGGCGTCGAGTGCCGACAGCATGCGGTTGAGGGTGTCGGCCAGCCGGCCCACCTCGTCCGGCACCCGGCCGTCCGGGGAGGCCGCCGCAAGCCGCATCGCCGGGTCCCCTCGTTGCTCGATCGCCTCGGCGCCTTCAGCCAGCCGTCGCAGTGGCACCAGCGCCCGGCCGGCCAGCAGGAACGCGATCGGCACCACAAGCACCGCCGCCGCGAGAGCAGACAGCAGGATCAGTGCCCGCGACTCGGCCAGGGTGGACGACACGGGCTCGGTGCTCGCGGCGACGATCACCGCTCCACCGGACGCGGGACCTCCGAATTCGGCCAGCGGCGCCACGTAGATGCGGACTGCCTGATCGCCGACACGGCCGTCTGCGTATCCCGCCCGACCGCCGCCCAGCGCCGCCCTGACCAGCGCCCGCGCCGGAATCGTTGCCCCACCCAGTGACGGGGAGCGGGTCACGATCGCCCCTCGCCGATCGACCACCTCGACCTCGAGCGGATTGGGCCCGACAGACGCCTCGATCACACTGGGCGACCGCAGCAGCGCGGGCGCGGAGGCGTTCAGCCGGGCGATCTCGGCCGCTCGGTTGCGCAGTGTGGTGTCCAGCGCCTGGTGCAGGTGCCGATCCAGAAGCATCTGCACGGCCGTGCCGAGGATGACGACGGCGACCAGGATGGACGCGGCCGCCGCCACGACGATCCGGGTGCGCAGACGAGGCCGGGGGCGAGCGCGCCGGAACGGGCTCACCGGCGAAGCACGAAACCAACCCCGCGCACCGTGTGGATCAGCGGCGGGGGCCCCAGTTTGCGGCGCAGATAGGCGACATAGCGGTCAACCACGTTCTCGGTTTCCGCGGTGCCGTCGCTCCAGGCACCCAGCAGCGCCTCACGGCGCGACACGACCTTGCCTGGATGCCGCATCAGCAGCTCGAGCAGCGCGGCTTCGCGGGCGGTCAGGTCGATCGCCCGGCCCGCGCGGGTCGCGACTCGCGCGTCGGAGTCGAAGTCGAGGTCGGCAAACACGATCCGGCGCCCGCCTCCTCGCCTGAGCAGAGCGCGGATGCGCGCCACCAGCTCCTCGGCGGCGAACGGCTTCACGAGGTAGTCGTCGGCGCCCGCCTCGAGGCCCGCGACGCGATCGGCAACCGCGTCCCGAGCGGTCAGCATCAGAATCGGCACCGCGACGCCCTTGGCCCGCAGGCGGCGGGCGACGGCGAGCCCGTCCATGCCGGGCATGACGACGTCGAGCACGATCGCATCCAAGGCCCCGGCCTCGACGGCGGCCAGGGCGGCTCCACCGTCTGCCGCCAGCTGGGTGTCGAAGCCTTCGGCGTCCAGGGTGCGTGCGAGCATCCGCGCCACCGGCCGGTCGTCTTCCACCACCAGTACCGTCTCGGACATGTCTCGAGTGTAGCTACCGCGCGGTCGGCAGCACGAGCCGAAACATGCTGCCTTGGCCGGGAGTGCTGTCCAGCTCGGCCCGTCCCGCGTGAGCCTCGGCGATTGCCGACACGATCGACAATCCCAGACCCGTGCCACCGCGTGCCCGCGTGCGCGACGGGTCGGAGCGGAAGAAGCGCTCGAACACCCGCTCCGCCTCCTCGGGCGCGAGTCCCGGCCCGTCGTCGGCCACCTCGACGACTGCGGACGCGTCGCGGATCTGCACATGGACGCTGACGTGCGTACCCGCCGGGGTGTGCGCGCACGCGTTGGAGAGCAGGTTCCGAACCGCCTGGCGCAGCCGCTGCTCGTCGCCTACGAGGGTGACGGGCACAGCGTCCAGCTCGATCGGCCACTCTGGCCGGAGCATCCGGTGGTCCGCCACGAGCTCGGTGACGACGGAGGTCAGGTCGACCGGTTCGGCCTCCAGCGGCCGGCCCTGGTCGAGCTGCGCGAGCAGCAGCAGGTCCTCGACGAGCACTCCCATCCGTTCGGCCTCGGCCTCGATCCGGCGCATCACCACCGCAAGGTCGTCGGGCCGCTCGGAGGCTCCGCGGCGGAACAGTTCGGCGTACCCACGCACCGATGTCAGAGGCGTCCGCAGCTCGTGCGATGCGTCGGCCACGAACCGGCGCAGCCGATCCTGGGATTCCGCCCGCTCCGTGAAGGCCTGCTCGATCTGGTGCAGCATCACGTTCAGCGAGGCGCCCAGCCGCCCGACCTCGGTGCGTGGGTCGGCGTCGGCCACCCGCTGGGTGAGGTCGCCGGCGGCGATCGCGCCGGCGGTCTGCTCGATCCGCCCCAGCGGGCGCATCCCTGCCCGCACGACGACCAGCGCCACCCCACCGATCACGCCGAGCACGACCACGCCTACCAGGAGCTCGAGCAGGACGAGGCGGTTGAGCGTGCTCTGGACGTCGGCGAGGGGAAACGCGATGATCAGCCTCGTGCCGTTCTGGGACGTCTCGGCTCTGACTCGGTAGCCGCCCGCGCTCGTCAGTCCGTCCGCCGCCCGTCGGAGGTAGGCGGGGGCGCTTCTGATCGGCCTGCCATCGTGAATACCCGCAACGATGCCGCCGGGAGCCACGAACAACGCGTACGAGTGAGCGGGGAGCTGGTTTGTCACTGACGCCGGATTCCTGCTGACCACCGCGGTCACAAACCCGCTGTCGACGCCGACCGCGTTCAGCTGCTGGTCGAGCCTGTCCACCAGGAACGACTGCAGCGCGAGGTAGGTTGCCACGCCCGCCACCAAGAGTCCGATCCCGGCCAGAACCACCGTGATCGCCGTCAGCCGCGTGCGCAGCGGTGTGGCGTTCACACGCCGGGAGACGGCGGCACGCATGCCTACTCCTTCGGGAGCCGCACCGAGTAGCCGAACCCGCGCACGGTCTGGATCAGCGGCACCTCGCCGGTGTGGTCCACCTTCTTGCGCAGGTAGCTGATGTAGGTCTCGACCACGCTGGTGTCGCCGTTGAAATCGTATCGCCACACGTGGTCGAGGATCTGGCCCTTGGAGACCACCCGGCCGGTGTTCGTGAGCAGGTAGTGGAGCAGGTTGTACTCGGTCGGCGTGAGCTCGATCGGGCGGCCGGAGCGGCGCACGTCGTGGGCGTCCTCGTCCAGCTCCAGGTCGGCACAGCGCAGGACCGACGGCTCGCTCTCATCGCCGCGCGTCCGGCGGAGCACCGCCCGCACCCGCGCTACCAACTCCTCGAGGCTGAACGGCTTGCCGACGTAGTCGTCGGCACCGAGCGTGAGGCCGTGGACGCGATCCTGCGTACTGTCGCGGGCGGTCAGGAACAGCACCGGCATGCGCGGCGCGCCGTTCGAGAGCCGGCGGTAGACCTCGAACCCGTCCCAGTCGGGCAGCATCACGTCGAGCACCACCAGGTCGGGCCGGAAACGTTCCGCGATCCGCACCGCGGCTCGGCCGTCGGCGGCCGTCTCGACGTCGAAGCCCTCGTAGCGAAGGACGGTCGAGACCAGCTGCGTGATGCTGTCCTCGTCGTCGACGACCAGCACCCGGGCCGAGTCGGACTCGCTGGTTCGGGTGCTCTGACCGCTCATGTCCACCACCGTATCCGCCCAGGCTGTGGATTGCCTGTGAGCCCCGTGTGGAGCCGCCGTGAGCGATCTCGACGACCTGTGCGCCCTCACAGGAAGCTCGCAGGTGGCTCACCGGGCCGGCACAGCTCGACCCGCGAGCATCGGTGGCAGACATCCGAACGCACCCCGACATCGGAGCCGCACATGCCCATGCACCCGAAACTCAAGGCCACCGCACTCTTCGCAGCCGCCGCGCTGGGCGGAGGTGCCGTTGCAGCAGCGATCGGCGCCACCACCCGCGCGGCGCCGCGGTCGACCGCGGTCGTCTCGCAGACGCCGACTGCGGCGCTGGCCTCGGCCACCTCCAGCTCTCTGACGGCCGGCGAGATCTACCGACACACCGTGCCCGGCGTCGTCCAGATCCGCGTCGCCACCCAGGGCGGCGCGTCGGGCGGGTTCGGCCCGCCGGTGTCGGGAAGCGCCCAGGGCACCGGCTTTGTGATCGACACCCACGGCGACATCGTCACGAACGAGCATGTGGTAGCCGACGCGATCAGCATCCGCGTCACGCTCTCGACCGGTGTCACCTACACCGCCCGCCTGGTGGGTGCGAACGCGTCGGAGGATGTCGCTGTCGTTCGGATCGCGGCCCCTGCGAGCGCCCTGCACCCGCTCCGCTTCGCCGACTCCCGATCGGTGCAGGTCGGCGCCGGCGTGGTGGCGATCGGCGATCCATACGGGCTGACCGACACGGCCACCTCCGGCATCGTGAGCGCGGTCGGACGCACCATCACCTCGCCCAACAACCACCCCATCACCGGCGCCATCCAGACCGACGCGGCCATCAACAGCGGCAACAGCGGCGGGCCGCTGCTCGACGCCGAGGGGCTCGTGATCGGCATCAACAGCCAGATCGAGTCGCAGTCAGGCGGCAACGTGGGCATCGGGTTCGCCGTGCCGGCAAACACCGTCCGGGCCACCGTGGCTCAGATGCTGGTGTCGGCCTGACCGGGTGACGGAGCCGACGTGAGGCTCGCCCCCTGGCGAGCGGTCGGCCTGACGGCAGGGCGAGCCCCGGAACCCTCCCCCGGGGCTCGCCCGCCCCCCAGTCAGCTGCCAGGTGCCGCGTGCGCGGCCTGGAACGTATCGTCGAACATGTGGACGTTCGGCACCCCGATGGAGGCGTGGCTCTGGACGAACCGCCAGACGCCGTCCTCGCGCCGGGCGACGGCCGTCAGCCGCACCTCGACCGACTGGTCGTCGTGCCGGAAACTCCCGGTGCCGTCGGCCCAGCCGATATCGCCCTCCTCGTAGCCCATGACCTCGTTCACGGTCGCGCGGACGTGCATCGGGCCTTCCGGCGAGGATTCGCGCATCAGGCCGACGATCGTCGCGTAGTCCCGCGAGTACTCCGCCGGGTCGCTGCCGATGGCCACGACGCCGGATTCGTGGGACGTCGCCCGCTCGACGGCGTCGATGTCACCTGCCTCGAGCGCGCCGACGAAGTCGCGCACCATCTGCTCGATCTCCGGTGATCGTCTCATCACCCAAACCTCCTTCGTGTGGATAGACACGACTCTATACCCCGGTCGCGTGTCGCCACGGCCCCCGTCTGCGCATCGCGCTCGGGGTTTTCCCGCCGTGGAGTTCCGTACCAGCCACGCTCTGGCGTCGAGCCCGGGCCGTCGATCTCTCCCCATTGGAGTGTGGGCGCGATGTGCAGCAGTAGCCATCAGGACGAGGGGGCGGTGTGAGTAGAGTCAAGAACCGCCGACGGGCGGTGAGCGGCGCACACTCGACCGCCGCGCGTGGGCAGATGATGGCCACGGCGGCGGTGTTCATGATGACGCTCCTGGGAGCGGCGGCGCTGAGCGTGGACGTCGGCCGCTGGTACAACGGGCACCAGGGTCTGCAGGCGGCGGTGGACGCTTCCGCGCTCGCCGGCGCCTCCCAGCTGCCGAGTGGATGGTCGACCGCGCAGACCGCGGCCGCGAACGAGTACGCCAACAACGGCTCGTCCACCGACACCGTCGTCTACCTCGGCTCCGGATTGCTGACCGCGGGCGACTCGATCACGGTCACGGCGTCACGGGTCGTGGTGTCGCAGTTCGCCGAGCTGTTCGGCCGGAGCACGGTGACCGTCACCGCCTCTGCGCGGGCCACCGTCGAGTCGTACACGAGCGTCGTCAGCCACAACTCGGTCATGCCGTGGGGCGCGATGCGAGGCTCCTACGTCCCCGGCCAGGCGTACTCGATGTATACCGACAACTCCTCGTCGAGCAACGGCGCGCTCTCGCTGCCGTACGACAGCGGGACGGCGTGTCCGGTGCCGGCCGGCGCGAACCCGTACGAGGAGGAGATCGGCGGCACGCTGAACGCGTGCCCGATCACCATCGGCGAGGTGATCCCGATCAAGCCCGGCAACAATGCGGGGCCGACCCGCCACGGAATCGATCAGCGGATCACCTCCTGGGAGTCGGTGAGCCAGGTCGTGCAATTCGGAGCCGGAGGTTTCGCGACCATCATCGACCCCACGAGCCCCCAGCTGGTGCTGGTGCCGATCGTCGAGGATCCGTCCGGCGCGACGAACTGGCAGAACGGCTCGGGCCAGGTGCGAGTGGTGGGATTCGCGTGGTTCGTGCTGACCGGGCCGCCGGGGTACACCGACAACGGCAAGACGGTCACCGGGGTCTTCGTGAACGCCCAGCTGACCGATCCGCTGGACGCGACGGGGGCCTACAGCCCGCAGACCGGCACACTGACCGCCGTCGAGCTGACCGGCTGAGCCGACGTTGTCGCCGGCGGCGCGGTTCCGCGGACAACAACCGGCAGGCCGAGAATGGAGCTGATCGGTCACTATTCGAACCGCTTGGCATGACCGGGTTTCGGCTGGACAAAGCCGAAACCCGAGCTCTCAGCCTGGCAACGCCTCCGCACGGTTGGGCACTGCGCTCAGGCGTTCCAGGCGGCCCACCAGGGGCCGTGCAGGAGGATGGTTGGGTGTCCACCGGTGAATGGGATCGTTTCGATGGTCCCTGCGGCCTCGGTGCTGGCGCACCAGACGAATGCAAGGACGGTGCGGCCGTCGCGCGAGAGGCCTGCGGGATAGAGACAAGCGACGGGCGCGGTGATCGCTCGGGTCTGGCGGGTGGCGAGGGTGACGGCGAACAGTCTGCCGGGGTCGCCGTCTGGCTGGGCAGCGAGCAGTCGAGATCCATTGGCAGACCAGGCTGCGGGAGCGATTCCCGCGTGGGTGTGGGTGACCTGGTGGGCGCCGGCGCCGCTTGGGTTCATGAGCCATACGTCCCCGCCACATGGTCCGCTGGCGCAGCGAGGGTCACCCGGCGCGTTGACGCGATAGCGCTCAAACGCGATCCCGCTCGACCCCCAGAGTGGGAAGGCGCTTCGGTGATCGTTGGTCAGGCGGTGGATCGCGCCGCCGTTGGTTGGGACGGTGTAGATGTCCGGGCCCTGGGTTCTGCTCCCACCCCCGAAGACGATCTGGGAATCATCCGGCGAGAACGAGTACGCGTAGCTCGGGAGCGGCGCGGGCATCGACGTGATCACCTTGCCCGACGGCACGCTGATCACCAGCAGCCGCGGGTGCAACGTCGACGTGACGGTGGTGCCCGGGGTGGGAGGCGAGCAAGAGCTTCGAATCCGGCGACCACGCGATCGGCCCACGCGACGCCACAAGGCGCGTGGGAGCACCGCCAGCGGTGCTGAGCAGCTGCAGCGTCGGGTGGACATCGCTGCCGCCCCCATACGCCACCCAACGACCATCGGGCGAAAGCATCGCAAACTGGCCCACCGCGAGCCGCACAGGATGCTTGCCCGTGGGCGAGGCCCGATAGATCACCGCGGCGCTCCCGAGAGCCTGACGCTCCGGGTTGCGCACCGGCACCGAGTACACCAACAGAACACGCACCGGACGGGCGGGGGGCGACGGCGAGCTCGCCGAGCCAAGACAGCCCGTCACCACAAGGATGACCACGCCGATCAACGCGAACCGCACCATCGCGACAAGACAGTACCGCCCGCCGCAGCCGGATCGGCTATCGACCCGTCCCCTCGAACTCGAAACCGCATCGACCGTCCGCACAGGCGCACATTCCACGCGGTCAGCGTAGGCAAGGCGATCATACGCGGACACACACAAGTGGAATGGAGCTAGTCGGGCTCGAACCGACGACCTCCACGCTGCCAGCGTGGCGCTCTCCCAGCTGAGCTATAGCCCCGTGCGCGGGCAGTATACCCGGGTCAGGGGAGCACCGGGCTGTGGGGATGGGCGGCCATCCCGCGCTGTTCTGCGAGTCGCTCGAGCACCGCCGCCGTGTCGGCGAAGGGCACGCCGGACAGGTGTTCGGAGCGGGCCTCGAAATCAGCGACGATCTCGCCTAGAGCTGCGGCATAGGCCACCGCGTCATGTTCACCAAGGCCCGCCAGGGCCCGCCCGGTGCGTTCGAACACTCCGCCTGCAGCGACCATCAGCGACACGTCGGGGCTGACGCCGCTTGCCACCTGGGCGAGCGCACGCACGTACCCCGATGCCGGCGAGTCGGCCGCCGTGGTCTCCGCGAGTGCCCGCTCGGCGATCGCCTCCACCCCGTCGCCGGCGAGGATCGCCAGCTTGAGCGCCCCCAGCAACCGTCCCCAGCTCGTGGGGCCGGTCTCGGCATGCGAGTCGAGGTAGCGGTCGCGGGCCTCGACCAGCTCCGCCCGGGCATCGTCGCCGGCGAGCAGCAGCCGGTACGCGCGGGCCTCCGCCGCCAGCGCCTGATCGAGTTGGGTGCCCGCGCTCACAGCGGCCGCCGTCCGGCGAAACCGTCTTCGGGGGTGTGCCAGAAGCCGATCCGGTCCTCCCCCACCTGCCAGCACAGCAGCGCCGCGGTGCCCTCGACCACCGCCGGGAAGTCGATCAGCCCGCGATCGACGTCCTTGACGAGGATCCCCAGTTCGTCCAGCTCCGCAAGCATGCCACGCAGCGAGGCGTGTACCGCCTCGAGGCCCGCTCGGAGTTCCTTCACCTCCGGAATGTCGAAGTTGCCGCCGTTCGAGCCGACCACGATCACCAGCGCGTTCCAGCGCGTCTCGAGATCACGGCTGCGCGCACGCTCGCCGACCATCCGCTCGACCAGCGCCCGCACTCGCTCGTCGAGCAGGGCCTGTGCCTCGGCGACCGTGAACAGCCGCGGGTCGCTCACCCTGCCGCGTAGGACTCGCTGGGCACCTCGCCCCACAGCGACTCCAGCCGGTAGTACACCCGCGCCTCCGGCGTGAACACGTGCACAACCACATCCAGGTAGTCGAGCAGGATCCAGTCACCCTGCTGCTGGCCCTCGATCCGCTGCTGGATGACCCGATCGCGCTTCAGGCCGGTGTGGATCTCGTCCGAGATCGCCTGGGTCTGGCGAGGGTTTCGCCCGCTGCAGATTACGAACCAGTCCGTATAGCTGACCACGCCGCGCATATCGAGGATGACGATGTCACTCGCGAGCTTCTCGGCGGCGAGCGATGCGATCCGGTGCGCGAGGTGAAGCGAATCAGTCAGTCGGCTGTCTCCTTGACCATTGGCCGCAGCGTAGCAAAGCGGTCAGTCGTACAGGCGCTCCCGCTGGATCATCGCCCACACCCCGGGCGGCAGCTTCGCAGACACGTCCTCACCGCCGGCGATCGCCGCCCGCAGATCGGTCGAGGCCAGGTCGACGGCAGGCATGTTCAGTATCTCCACTCCTGCCGGATCGACCCGCACCCCGGGCCGCGGCGCAACCACCAGCGTGGCGAGCTCGCGGATCCGCTCCGGACGGTGCCAGGTGTCGAACACGGCCAGCTGGTCGGCGCCGATGATCAGGTGCAGATCCCCCAGAGACGCCAGCCGCTCCAGCGTGTCGGCCATGTACACCGGCGCACCCGGAGCCAGACTCATCTGGCTGACCGTGACCCGGGGCTCGTCGCGAAACGCGACATGCGCGAGCCGGTAGCGCACGCCGGCGTCCAGCGCCGGCTGGGGTCGATGCGGGGGCGCAGCGTCGGGGATCACCAGCACCCTGTCGAGATCAAGCTCCACACGAGCCGCGCTGACGACGGCCAGGTGCGCGTTGTGCGGCGGGTCGAACTGGCCCCCGAACACGCCGATCCGCTTCGCGTTGCTCACGACGCCCTCGGCTGGAAGGTGAACCGGTGGGCGCCCAGCAGGATGTCGTCGCCGGGCTTCGCGCCGGCGTCGCGCAATGCGTCGTCCACCCCGAGCCGCTCCAGCTCGGCGGCCAGCCGCGCGACGGCGCCGTCGTCCTGCGGATCCAGCGACGCCACCCGCCGTTCCAGATCGCGCCCCGCCACCCGCAGCTCACCGGCGTCGCGCAGGATCCGAAACGGGCGCCGGGACGGGCCGGCGGGACGGTACTCGAGATAGTCGGCCAGCTCGGGCTCAGGTGCCGTCAGCACCGGGACGGCCAGCCCGGCGACGCGTTCGAAGAGCGTCGATCGAAGCTCCGCGATGCCCTCTCCGGACGCCGACGAGCAGGCCAATAGCGCGCCGGTCTCGCCCACCAACCGGGCCTGCTCGCGCTCGTGGACGAGGTCGATCTTGGAGAGCACGAACATCTGCGGGCGGTCGGCCAGACCGCCGCCGTGCAACGCCAGTTCGTGGTTGATCGCCCGGCGCCTGCGCTCGATCTCGTCCGCGCCCGCGCCGGCCTCGACCAGGTGGATCAGCACTCGGGCTCGCTCGAGGTGGGCGAGGAACTCGTGGCCGAGCCCAACCCCGTCGCTCGCGCCCTCCAGCAGGCCCGGGACATCGGCCACCGTGAGCTGGCGACCCTCACCGTCCTCAACCGTCCCCAGCACGGGCTCGATGGTGGTGAACGGGTAGTCGGCCACCTTGGGCTTGGCATTCGAGATCCGGCGCAGCAGCGAGGACTTGCCCGCGTTGGGGAACCCCAGCAGTGCCGCGTCGGCGACCAGCTTGAGGCGCAGCTCGAGCCACAGCTCGTCGCCCGGCTCGCCCACCTGGGCCGTCTCCGGCGCACGGTGGGTGGAGGTTGCGTAGTGCCGATTGCCCTTCCCGCCCATCCCGCCGCGTGCGACAACGGCGCGGGCACCGTCGTGGGCGAGGTCGGCCACCACCGCCCCGGAATCGCGGTGGCACACCTGCGTGCCCACCGGCACCCGGAGCTCGAGCGTCTCGCCGCGCCGGCCGTTCTTGCCCGCCCCCCGCCCGTTCTGGCCTCGCTGCGCCTTGAAGTGGGAGGCGAAGCGAAAGGCGGTCAGGTCGCGCAGGTCGCCGGTGGCCACCAGAACGAGATCGCCGCCGTCACCCCCGTCCCCGCCGTCGGGCCCGCCGCGAGGGACGTACTTCTCCCGGCGGAAGCTGACGCAGCCGTTGCCGCCGCGGCCGGCCCTGACCTCCACGGTTGCACGATCGGCGAACATCGCACCGGTGGCCGGCAGCGACCGCTTAGGCGGTCTGGGCCTGCACGTTGATGTAGCGCCGGTTGTTGCGCCGGACGAACTCGACGGTGCCGTCGACCATTGCAAACACGCTGTCGTCGCCGCCCAGCCCGGCGCCGTCACCCGGGTAGAAGCGGGTGCCGCGCTGACGGACGATGATCGAGCCGGCGGTCACGGTCTGGCCGGCGAACACCTTGACACCGAGCCGCTGCGCGTTCGAGTCGCGACCGTTCTTCGACGAGCCAAGGCCCTTCTTATGCGCCATCGGTGGCCTCCGGGGCGGGTGCGGAGTCAGGCTTCTTGCGCGGCGCCCGCTTGGGCTTGGCGGCCGCGGCGGCACCGATCGAGTCGATGCTGATCCGTGACAGCTCCGACCGGTGACCGCGCGTCTTCTTGAACCCCCGCTTGGGCTTGAACGTGAAGACCTTGATCTTCTCGCCCCGCAGGTGCTCGACCACGGTGGCCGTCACTGCGCCCTCCAGTTTGCCGCGGTCGGTGACCACCGGGTCGCCGCCGGTCATCAGCACCTCGGGCGTGAATCCGGCGCCGGCGTCATGCGGCTGCCGATCCACCAGGAGCTTCTGCCCCTGCTGGACTCGGTACTGCTTGCCGCCGACCTTGATCACCGCGTACATGAGCCCGAGAATCGTACCAGAGCCAATTCGGGCCCGAAGCAGGCCGACCTCAACCGCCGAGGAGCTTGCCGATGAGCCCGCTCTTCCGCCGCTCCGCCGCGGTCCGGTCGGGCGCGGCGTCGACCACCACCGGTGAAACCTCGACCAGCGTCGCGGCGGCCTGCTCGACCACCCCCGCGCCGTCAGCGGGGCCGTCTGCCGAAGCCTCGGGCTTCGGCTTGGCGGGCGTCCGGCGCCGTCGCGGCGCGGGCTTGGCGGCCGGTTCGCCGGCTTCGGTGGGGGCTTCGGCCGGCGGCTCGAGCGGCGCGACAGGCGCGTCGCCGTCCGGGCTCGCACCATCATCGGCGACCGCAGCGCCCGTTCCCCGGCTGCGGCCGCGACCGCCGCGGCGGCCACGCCTCCGTTTCCTGGGGCTGGCATCGTCCTCACCAGGCTCGTTGACGACGCCATCCTCGTCGGAGGCCGGCGGCTCGACCGCTGCATCGGCGGCAGCCCCATCGGCGGCAGGCTCGGAGGCGGCGGTCTTGCGGGTACGGGTGCGCCTGGGCTTGGCCGGCGCGGCCGCGTCACCCTCGTCGGCGTCCTTGGCCGCCGGCTCGGCCGGCTTCTTCTTGGCCGGCGCCCGTTTGCGGGTGGTGCGCCGCGACCGCTGCTCGAGCTCCAGCCGCTCGCCGACCTCGCGGTCGAACTCGGGCAGTTCGATCCCACCCGGCTCGGGCGGCAGTTCGATCGCCGACGGCTTGGCGTCGAGCAGCGAGGCGAATGCGGTCGTGCGCGAAACACGGTCGATGCGGACCAGATGATCCTGGCCGATGTAGCCGATCGCCCCGCCGACCACGACCGGGTAGCCGTTGACATGGCCGACACCGTCGGTCAGGTTGTACATGTGCGGCTCCGCCACCTTGAGCTTCACCTCGGAACCCTCGGTGACCGTCGGCTTGCCGGCCTGGATCTCCTCCCGCGAGCCGGAGGCCAGCATCTCGACCTCCTCCAGCGGCAGCCGCTCGTGCGGCTCCAGCGAGAAGAACTTGCCCGTGTCCCGCTCCAGCTCGAGCAGTTTGGCACCTCCAGGCCCGACCAGCAGCGACGCCACCTTGGCGTTCATCTTGACCAGGAACGCGTCCCCGCCGGCGGTCCGGGCGAGCTTTCGCAGTCGCCGTTCAGCCTCGACCGCCATCGTCTCCTCGGACAGCACCACGCCCTCGCCGCCACACGTCGGGCAGGTGCGGGTGAGGATCTCGCGCACGCCCTCGGTCACGTTCTGGCGGGTCATCTCGACCAGGCCCAGCGGCGAGATCTCGACCAGGTAGGTCTTGGTGCGGTCCTTCTCGAGCTCGGACTGCATCACGTTCAGCACCTCGGTGCGGTTCTTCTGAGACGCCATGTCGATGAAATCGACCACGATGATGCCGCCGATGTCGCGCAGCCGCAGCTGGCGCACGACCTCCTTCGCGGCCTCGATGTTGTTGCGCGTGATCGTGTCCTCGAGCCGGCCGCCCCCGCTGCCGACGAAGCGGCCGGTATTGACGTCAATCACCGTGAACGCCTCGGCGAAGTCGAACAGCAGGTAGCCGCCCGATGGCAGATCCACCCGGCGGTTGAGCGTCGAGCGGATGGCCGCGTCGACGCCGAACTCCTCGAACAGCGGCGTCGAGCCCGTGTGCAGGTGGATCCGGTCGACCAGCTCGGGCTGCGTGGTGCGCACCCACCCGAGGATGCGGCGGTACTGGCGGTCGGAATCGACCAGCACGCGATCGACGTTGCGGGCCAGCAGGTCGCGGATCACCTTCAGCGACAGGTCGGCCTCGGCGTGGACGAGGCTGGGCGACTTGGCCGCGGGCACCTTGCTCGAGACGTGCGCCCACAGGTGACGCAGGAACCGCAGGTCGCGCTCCAGATCCTCGTCGCTCGCGCCGGCGGCGGCGGTGCGAACGATGATCCCGACGTCCTTCGCCTCGAGCTTCTTGGCGGCGTCGCGCAGCCGCTCGCGATCGCCGTCGGGCAGCCTCCGGGACACCCCGGAGCCCTCGCCCTGCGGCGACAGCACCAGAAACCGGCCGGCCAGCGAGAGCTCCATGGTCACGCGCGCGCCCTTCGTGCCCATCGGGTCCTTGACGACCTGGACCAGCACCTCCTGGCCCGGCTTCAGCAGCTCCTGGATGCGGCGCTTGCGCCGCTCCTTGGGATCAAGCCCGGGCAGCACCACGTCGTCCTGGTGCAGGAAGCAGTTCTTGGGGAGGCCGATGTCGATGAAGGCGGCCTCCATACCGGGCAGCACGTTGTCGACCTTGCCCTTGTAGATGTTCCCGACCAGCGATCCCTTGCCGCGGCGCTCGATCAGCGCCTCGACGGTCTGCCCTTCCTCGAGCACGGCAACCCGCAACTCGGAGAGGTCGACGGAGATCAGGATGGTCTTGGTGATATTCGATGTCAGTGTCACGTAAGTACTCCCACCGGCTCCGAGCGCAGCACGATCCGCGTGCGCACCAGCCGGTTGATGGTCGGGGTCGCGCCGATGGCGGCGGCAACCACTTGGACAACTTCCTCCGGACGGGCGACGCCCGTCGCGGTCAGCTCCAGCTCGAAGTCGAGCCGGCCGGGCTCGTGCGCAACGGATGCGCACGAGCGCTTGACGTCGATCTGCTTGTCAGCCTTGTCGGGCGCGCGGCGGGTCACCAGAGCCTGCTCGGCGGCGTGATACGCACCCAGCGCGCGCTCCCAGTCGACGTCGTCGGCAACCTCGGCCACGTACTGGATGCTGTGCACCCGGGATGCCGCCGGCTTGCCGATGGCGTGGGTCACGCCGACCACGGTGAAACCCATCGGCAGCTGGTTGGCCAGCCGCTCGCCCACCGTCGCCGGGTCGTGATCTCCGAGCAGGTCGACGTCGGCCAGCTCGGCAAGCGATTCGACCCCGACCGCACGCGGGAACGCCAGGGCGATCACCGGCCGGGGTTTTGGGCCCTTCGAAAGGGCGATCTCGAAGCCCGCGCGGCGAAGCGCGGACAGCATCATGTCAACGGTTTCGAGGTGTGACAGGAAGCGTGCCCTGCCGGCCACCGCGAAGGTGATTCGATATGTCAAATCGGTCGCTCATCTCAATTCATCAGCTTGTTTCGGACGGGGCCGTAACATGCTCCGCAGTCGGCACAGCCGTCCCACCGGCAGTCGCCGGTGGCCACTTCGGCCCGGCTCTGCCACCACTCGTCCAGCAGGAATTCCTTGGAGAGGCCCGAGCGCACGTTGTCCCATGGCAGCTCGTCCCACTCGCCGTATTCACGCGTCGCCTCGGCGTCGATGCTGGTGCCGAGCGACGCGAACGCCTTCTCCCAGGCCGGCTCCTGGAACATCTCCGGCCATGCGTCGAAGCGCGCCCCGGCCCGCCAGGCCGCTTCGACCGCATCTGCGGTGGACTCCGGAGCGCGCGCCAGTGCGCCCTCCAGCATCGAGGTGCGCAGGTCGTGCAGCGAGAGCCTGATCTGGCGGGTGGGCATCGCGCGACGCATGTATGCATGTTTCGCCGCCAACTGCCCCCGGGCCTCCATACCCTCCCACTGAAACGGCGTGTGCGGCTTGGGCACGAAGTTGGATGCACTCACGTGCACGCTGAAGCGCCCGCGGCCCACCCGGCGCCCGATCTCGCGGGCGCGGATGCCGTAGTCGACGATCCCCTGCACCTCGGCGCGGGTCTCGCGCGGCAACCCGATCATGAAGTACATCTTGAGGCTGGTGTAACCGGCCGTGAAGGCGGCCTCGATGGCGCCCTCGATCATCTCGTCGGTGATCGTCTTGCAGATGATGTCGCGCATCCGCTGGGTGGCCGCCTCGGGCGCGAGCGTGATCGAGCTCTGGCGCGCGTTGGCCGCCGCCATCAGCGCGACCGGCCCGGTGTCCACCCGGTTGGACGGCAGCGACAGGTGCAGCGTGGGCGCGCGGCGCTTGATCTCCTGAATCGCCGGCAGCACGTCGGTGTAGTCGCTGGTCGCCAGTGAGGTCAGCGAGAGCTCGTCGTAGCCGGTACAGCCGAGCTGCTTCATGCCGGCCTCGACCACCTGCTCGGCAGGCCGCTCGCGCACGGGCCGGTACCACGTGCCGGCGTGGCAGAAGCGGCAGCCGCGGGTGCATCCGCGCATGACCTCGACCGACGCCCGCGAGAAGATCGCCGAGGCGTAGGGCACGACCACGCGGGTCGGTTGGGTCTCGATCCCGAACTCGGTGTAGATCGAGCGTTTGACCTCGTGCCGTCCGCGCGCAGGGAGGTAGACGAAGGGGTTCTCGGCCAGCCGATCGAGCCGGGCCGCGCGGCCGGGCACCGCCTCGACGGCATCCAGCACCTGCTCGAACCCGTCCTCCGACTCACCCATGAAGAAGGCATCGAAGAACGGCGCCAGCGGCGCCGGGTTGGAGGCGCTCGGGCCGCCCGCCACCACGATCGGGTGCTGCTCGGTGCGGTCACGCGCGCGCAGGGGGATGCCGGCCAGGTCGAGCACCTCGAGCACGTTGGAGTAGGTCAGCTCGGCCTGCAGCGTGATGCCGAGCAGATCCGCCTCGCGCACGGCCCGCCACGACTCAAGCGTGAACAACGGAATGCCCTCGCGGCGCATGGCGTCCGCCATGTCCGGCCACGGGCAGTACACGCGCTCGGCGGCCACGTTCGGCCGCCGGTTCACCTGGTCGTACAGGATCTGCAGTGCCTGATTCGAGATCCCGACCTCGTACGCGTCGGGGTAGCAGAGCACGACCAGCGACGTCGCCTGGGGTTTGCACACCTGGTTGACCTCGCCGCCGATGTAGCGCGACGGGCGTCGAACGGACTCAAGCACCGCCTCGATCCTTCGCTCCATCAGCGCGTCCGGCATCGATCGCATGGTACCCGACAGGCTCCAGCGTCCCTGCGGCGGCCCGCCGCGACCGCTCTGCGCCCCTCTCCGGCACCCCCACCCCACCCCCACCCCACCCAGGGGTCAGACCCCGTACGGACCGAGCGACGGTTTCGGCACTGTTACGTGACACCGGCCCCGACGGGGTTGACTCACGCGCTGCGGAACGAGGCCGCCCGCGAGCGCAGGCGGGAGACGTCGGCCGCGGCTCCGTGCTCGAAATACTCGGCTGCGGCGCGGCCGATCGCCCGCGTGCCCGAGTAGGCGACAGCCCCCTTCACCACCCACCCGGCCACAGGAACCACGTCCAGCAGCTCGCGAGCGACCGTGCGCAGACCGAGCCCGGCGCCGAACACCCCGGCCAGCTCGAGCAGCCGGTCGGCGCTCAGCTCCTGGCCATGACAGGCGGCGATCTGCAGCACCAGCCGCAGCTCGACGGCGGTCAGCACCGCCATGTCCGCTCCGGGCACGAAGACCGTCGCGGCCACGACACCGTTTCGCCGTGACGCGACCGCGATCAGCCGCTCCACGACGTGCGGGCGCAGCGCGGGCAGGCGGGCGGCGAGCTGCGGGCCCGCCGAGCCGGCCTGGTCCGCCACCGCGCGCAGCAGCTCGTCGGCCGGAAAGCTCGTGCCGCGCTTGGCCGGGATCACCGCGTCGGGTGCAAGGCCGCGCGTGCGCGCAGCCTCGATCAGCGCGGCGCCGGGGACGTCGATGCCCTCGAGTAGGGCCACCAGCGGCCGCCGCGACAGACCGGCGGCGTCGAGATCTGACCGGGTATCCGTGTCGAGCGTCTCGGACACCTCGGCCGCGTACACCACCACCGCCGCCTTGCGCAGCGCCCGGGCGTCGTCGTCACGCAGCCGCCGCAGCGCAAACGCCTGCGCCGCATCCGGGTCTCCGCCCCCGGCCAACAGCGCATGGAGCACCCGCTGGGCGGGGTCGGTGCGTCCGCACACGTACACGGGTCGGCGGACACTCGCGTCCTCGCGCACCTCGCGCACCGCGCCCAGGGCGACCTGCGCGGTCGCGACCGCCGGCTTGCCCATCAGGCCGCCGATCTTCACGCTCCGGCCGCCTTGCTCTTGCGCGGCTTTGGCTGCTTGGCGGGAAGCGCCGAGGCGAACTCGAGCGAGCGGCCGATCCAGGCTTCCAGCACCACGCGGTCGGCGCGCAGCGGATCGCGAACCAGCACGTACTCCTTCATCGGCCGACCGGGCATCGGCGCGAACGGCTCGGAGGGCAACTCGGCCGCCACCGCGACCCGATCCCCGGGCGAGAGCCGCAGGGTCAAGCCTTCGCCGAACAGGCCGGTGAACATGTTGCCGTTCACAAACGCGGTCGGCATGCCGAACATCGGCTTGCGAACGACCCCTGGGGCGTCCTGAACAAGGTCGGCGAACAGCTCGGCGAGGGCTGACGAGGACTTGGGAAGCTTCACGACGCGAACCTCGGTTCATCGGGGAGATGGGCGTGCACGTGGATCGCCTGCAGCACGCCCACCGCGAGCAGGTTCGTAATGGTATGCGAGCCGCCGAAGCTCATGAACGGGAGCGGGATGCCGGTGATCGGCGCCAGCCCGATGGTCATACCGATGTTGATGAAGATCTGGAATGTGAGCACGCTCACGACCCCGGCCGCGACCAGGCTGCCGAACGGCGAGCGCGAGAGCGTGATCAGCTTGAGCCCACGCCACAGCAGGATCGCGTAGAGACCGATCAGCCAGGCCGCACCGACAAATCCGCGCTCCTCGCCGACCACCGAGAACACGAAGTCGGTGGCGTGCTCGGGCAGGTACCCCAGGCGAGTCTGGGTGGCGCCGGCGACGCCGGTGCCGAAGAAGCCGCCGTGCGAGATGGCGATCTTGGACTGGTTGAGGTGATAGCCGTTGCTCTGGAAGTCGTTCGGGTTGGGGTGCAGGAACGATGTCAGGCGGTCGACCTGGTACTGCTGGACGACATGGACGCCCATGCTGGGCAGGATCGAGAAGACCAGGGCCACGGCCACCACGGTGGCCAGGGTGATGGCCACGAAGTGCCGCCAAGGGGCGCCGTACACGAACAGCATGCCCATCAGCATCGCCACCAGCACCAGGGTGGTGCCGAAGTCGGGCTCCTTGAACACCAGCACGGCGGGCGCGCCCACGTAGCCGATCGAAAGCAGGGTCAGCTTCGCGGGGGAGGTGACGCCGCGGCGCGATGCCAGGAGCGACGCCAGGCCGAGGATCAGTGCCAGCTTGCAGAACTCCGACGGCTGGAACAGGAACGAGCCCATGCTGATCCAGCGCTGGCCGCCGTTGATGCTCGTCCCGTGCACGAGCACGGCGGCCGTCGAGAGCAGCACAAACCCGTACAGCGGCCACTGAAGCTTGGCCAGCCACGCCGGCGGCACCGCCGCCACCGCCATCATGCCGGCGACCCCGATCGCCACGTAGACAACCTGATGCGCGTACAGGCTCCCGGGATCGGTGGCGGTGGCGTTCTTGAGCACCCACAGGCCGAAGGCGGTGATCGACAGCGTCGTGGCCAGCATCAGGTAGTCGAGGTGTCGGAGGTAGCCGCGCATCAGCGGGACTGATCCTTTCCGGTCGCCGCCGTGATCTTCTTGTGGAAGAACGCCTCGAACACTCGCAGTGCGGCGGGCGCCGCCGCAACTCCACCGTGGCCGCCGTTTCGGATCATTGCCACCACCACCAGCTTCTTGCCACCGCTCGACGCCCAGCCGGACCACCAGGCGTCCGCGCAGTTCACGCATTGGTTGGTCGACGCCTCGGCGGTGCCGGTCTTGCCGTACACCGTGGGCGTGAAGCTGCCGAACACGGCGCTCGAAGTACCGTCGGAGTTGTGCGTCGCGCCCAGCAGTCCGGCCCACACCTCGCTGAGGAAGGTGGGCGACAGGTGGAGATCACGCGGCGGTCCCGGCTGGATGGTGCGCACGAGAGCGCCGCTCGCGTTCGGATCGAGGATGGCGCCGGCGACGTGCGGATCGACCAGCTTGCCGCCATTTTCGAGCGCCGAGTAGGCGACGGCCTCCTGCACCGGCGTCACCAACAGGTTCCCCTGGCCGATCGCCATGTTGATCGCGTCACCCGGATCCCAGGTCTGCAGGATCTGGGCATCGTTCTGGCTGACCTGGTAGCCGCACGGGTTCGGGTGGCCCGGCTGGTTGCACGAGAATCCGCGCTTCCAGTCGGGGGTCGGGACAAGGCCGGGGGTGGTGAGCAGGTCGTAACCTGTCGGCAGCCGCCCGAAGCCGAACCCGCGCAACGCGTCCTGGAACTCGAGGCCGCGCCCCCAGAAGGCGTCCCCGAGCTGGTAGAAGAACGTATCGCACGACACGGTCAGCGCCTGCGAGAGGCCCATCGAGCCGAGCGAGAGCGGCGTCCAATCGTGGAACACGATCTTGAACCCGGGCGCGGCGTGATCGTTGGGCGACGTGTAGCTGCCAGGGCAGTCCAGCGTCGTCCCCGGACCGAGAATGCCGGCCTTCCACGCCGCGGCGGCGGTGAACGGCTTGAATGTTGACCCGGCGGGAAACGAGCTTTCGCCGGCGAGGTCGAGCAGCGGCGACGTGTACTGGTTCTTGGCCAGCGCGAGCACGTGCTTCTGGCCCGTGTACGGCGGCACCCAGATCGACGGGTCGAAGGTCGGCCATGACGCGAGGGCGTAGATCGCTCCGGTATCCGGGTTCATCGCCACGATCGCTCCCTGCTGGGCCTGCGGTTCGCCGTTCACGTGGGCGACGTGGATCCCGTACGCGATAGCGTTCTGCGCGACCCGCTGCAGACTCGCGTCGATCGTCAGTCGCAACGTGTCGCCTGCCTGCGGCGCCTGCACGAGGTACGGCGAGCCGACCGGGTTGCCGGCGGCGTCGAAGCTCTGAGCCACCTTGCCGTCCACCCCGCGCAGCCAGCGATCGTAAGAGTACTCGACGCCCTGCTTGCCGACCGTGCCGTCAGGCGGCAGCGCCTCTCCGAAGAAGTGATGGTTCTTGAGATCGTTCGGCGACACCCGGCTCACGTAGCCGAGGATGTTCGGCGCGAGCGTGCCGAACGGATAGTCGCGCTGGTAGGTCTGCATGAACTGGACACCGCGGAACTCGTTTGCGCGCTCCTTGACGTAGCGCACCTGCTGCGGGGTCACCGACGCGCTGATCGAGACCGGATAGCCGTGGTTCTGCTTCTGGCCCTTCCAGTACTGGCGGACCACGTCACCGAACTTGAGCTTGAGCACCCAGGCCAGGTGCCACATCACCTGGCAGCCCGGCTGCGCCTTCAGATCTCGAGCACGGTGGGCCTTTCGAATCAGCTTGCAGTCGACCGGATGCGGCAGCGTGCCGGGGTTGATCTGCGCCGTGAGCGCATAGGTGTTTCCGACCATCACCGAGCCCGTACGATCGAGGATCGTCCCTCTGGGCGCCGGCAGCGCCGTCGTTCGCAGCTGGTTGGAGACCGCGGCCACCGCGTACTGGTCGGAGTGCAGCACCTGCAGCGCCCACAGCCGGAATCCGAGCACGCCCAGGAGCGCGGCCGCCACGATGCCCAGCGCGGCCGCCCGCAGTGCCAGCGGCAGCGGGTCGGGCTCGGTCTCGCGCCTAGGCGGCTGCGACGGCTGAAACATCGGTCCGTGCGCTGCGCGCGAACATGCGCCGCAGCAGCGGGGAGAGGATGAGCGCGGCCAAGCCGGTCTGGATCACCGAGGGCGCGATCTGGGCTCGCAGCAGATACGAGATCGGCAACTCGGTGCCGAGCAGCACGTGCACCAGCACGTCGCTGACCTGCACGACGAGCGCGGCGTACACCGCCCACGCCACCAGTCGGCGTCGCACAGGGTCGGGTGTGAGCCGCTGCCCGGGCAGGTCGCGGTGCGCGCGCCGGGCCACTGCGAGCGCCCCGACCAGGTACAGGAGCGACGTCACGCCCAGCGGTGCGAAGGTGACGCCGTCGATCAGCAGGCCGCCGAGGAAACCAGCCAGCGCCGCGATCTCGAGCCCACGCCAGAGAGCCAGAGCAACCACCGCGATCAGCACCAGGTCGGGGGCGCCTCCAGAGGGTGAGAGCTGGGTCGCGGCCGACACCTGGAGCACGGCGAGTAGGAACACGAGCGGCACGATCTTGACCAGATCGACCAGTGCCGAGGGGCCGGCTCCGATCACGTCCGCGGCACCTTGAGCACCGTCACGTACGACAGATCCTGAAAGTCGACGAACGGACTGACCTGGATCTGGTGGTACGCACTGGTGTCGGTCGTATTCACGCTGTTGACGCGGCCGATCGGGATTCCCGGCGGCACCAGCACCGGCAACCGGCCGGTCATCTTGCCGGCGGTGATCACCGTGGCCTCGTTCGCGACCGGGACGGACTTCGGGACCAGATCAAGCGAAAACTGCCCAGGATAACCGGCGGCGGGCACGAGCAGGCCGAGGCCGCTGGTGCCCAGCACCTTCGCCTGGAAGCCGTCCCCTGAAGACTGGTCAGTGATCAGGCGTACCTGACACTCGTCGGTGGCGCACCCCACCACGATCCCGATCAGGGCGCCGCCCTGGGCGTACGGGGCGACCACCGGATCGTTCTTCGCGACCCCCTCCGCTGTACCCACATCGATCACGATCACCCCGTTGTACACGTCCGGCGACTGCGCGATCACCGAACCGGTGACCTGGGGATACGTCGCCGTCACGGAATTCTGGCTGTGAAAGTTCTTCAGCTGCTCCAGCTTCTTGTTCGCCGCCAAGAGGTTCTGGTTCTGGATGTAGATCCGGTTGTACTCGGCCTGCAGATTCTGCAGACGCGCGTTCTCGTCCCGCGCGTTGATCAGACCCGTCGTCCAGTGCCACGCGTCGACGAACGGCCGGGTGACCCGGTGGGCAGCGGCCGAGAACGGCGCGGTGACAGAGAGCGCACCGCGCTGGAGGTCGCCGACGACACCCACCGATCCCTGCCGGAACGAGAGCGACAGGAGAGCGAGTGAGGCCACGACCAGCAGGCCGACCACGGCCCGCCGACGGATGAGGCGATTCTTGCTGAGCAGCATGTTCAGGGGCGGGGCGAAGCGGCAGTGTATCCGAGTCTCATTAAGGACGTGTCAAGACCACACCCGTATACTTGCAGGGATTTTCGTTCGCCACCGACCAACGAAGGTAGAGATCATATGACAAAGCGCAAAGGCCTTATCGTCCCCGCAATCATCCTCGGCGTCGTCTTCATCGGCATCGCCGTCATGTACTGGACGGTGCCGCCCAAGTCGCTGCCCGGCCCCTCGTTCCTCGGCCACGAGCGCGGCGTCTCGGCCGTTCATGTCAAGCACGGCATCGCCGCATTCCTGCTCGCAGTTGGCTGCTTCGCGTTTGCCTGGTTTCAGACCGACGCCAAGAAGAAGCCCGCCGCCGCCGGCCGCTGACGCTCTGAGAACGCCCTACGAGAACTGCAGGTAGGCGAGCGACGCGACGCCCGCGACGGAGCAGTAGATCGCAAACGGGGTCAGCGTGCGCGTCTCGAAGTAGCGCATCAGGAAGCGCACCGACAGGTACGCGGTGGCGGCCGAGCAGACTGATGCCGCGAGTGCCGGCCCGCGCACACCGTTTCCGGTGGGGCCGAACAGGTCGGGCAGCTTGAGCAGCGCGGCCGCGCCGATGATCGGGGTCGCCAGGAGGAATGAGAAGCGCGCCGCGTCCTCGTTGTTGAAGCCGACCAGAAGCCCACCTCCCATCGACGCGCCGGATCGCGAGAAACCCGGGATCAGGGCGATGGCCTGCGCGGCGCCGACGCCGAGCGCGTGCCGGAACCCGGCCGTGCGGGCGATCCGGGCATCGGCCGCCGGGCCGTCGTCACGCTGTACCTCCGGCGCCCGGCGGCGCAGCCGCTCCGCGCCGTACAGCATGAAACCGTTTGCGATCAGGAAGGCGGCCGCCGACCGCCCGGACGCGAACGCCGAGCGTAGGGAGTCCTGGAACAACAGGCCGATCAAGCCGGCCGGGACCGTGCCGACCACCAGGAGCCAGCCCAGTTTGCCCTCGGGATTGTCGTCAGCCAGTTCGCGCTCGGCCAGCGAGCGGCCCAGCCCCTTGAAGATCCGCACCCAGTCGCGCCAGAAGAAGCCCAGTAGCACGAGCGCCGTGGCCAGGTGGGTGGCCACCAGGAAGGTGATGAAGTAGGCGTCGTTCTGGTGGATGTTCCAGCCCAGCAGCTGCGGCAGGATCACGCTGTGACCCAGGCTCGAGATCGGAAACAGCTCCGAGAATCCCTGCAGCAGCCCGAGGAGAACGGCCTGCGCGTAGCTGATCGGACCGGAGAGAAGCATCACGGATGCGGATTCGCCATCAGTAGCTGTAAGACCTGCGGCCGTTCTTGCGCCGGCTCGAGGCGTAGGTCTGGTTGGCGCGGTGAATCGTCTCGAACTCCTCCAGCGAGCGTCCCGAACCGACCGCAACGCAGGTGAGCGGCGACTCCGCCAGATGTACCGGCATCTGGGTCTCGGCCCGCAGGCGGTCGGTCATCCGCTGCAGCAGCGCGCCGCCGCCGGCCAGCACGATCCCCCGGTCCATGATGTCGGAGGCCAGTTCGGGCGGCGTCTTGTCGAGCGTCTGCTTGACCGCGTCGATGATCTGCGTCAGCGGCACCTCGAGCGCCTGTCGCACCTCGGCCGAGCTGAGCACGACCGTCTTGGGCAGGCCCGACACCAGGTCGCGGCCGCGGATCTCCGCCTCCACCTCCTCGGGCAACTCGAACGCCGAGCCGATCTCGAGCTTGACTTCCTCTGCTGTCTGCGAGCCAATCATCAGCTTGTACACGCGCTTGACGTGTTCGATGATCGCCTCGTCCAACTCGTCGCCGCCGACCCGGATCGACTGCGAGACGACGATCCCGCCGAGCGAGATCACCGCCACCTCGGTGGTGCCGCCGCCGATGTCGACGATCATGTTCCCGGTCGGCTCGCTGACCGGCAGCCCCGCGCCGATCGCGGCCGCCATCGGCTCCTCGATCAGGTAGGCCTGACGAGCGCCGGCCGAGTAGGTGGCCTCCTCGACCGCCCGCTTCTCGACGCCCGTCACCCCGGACGGCACGCACACCACCACCCGCGGGTGCGCCCAGCGATTCTGGTGCACCTTCTGGATGAAGTGGCGCAGCATCTGCTCGGTCACGTCGAAGTCGGCGATCACGCCGTCCTTCAGCGGTCGGATGGCGGCGATGTTGCCCGGCGTGCGACCGAGCATCCGCTTGGCCTCCACACCCACCGCGTGCACCTCGCCGGTGCGCTGGTCGATCGCCACCACCGACGGCTCGGAGAGCACGATGCCGCGACCGCGCACGTACACCAGGGTGTTGGCGGTGCCCAAATCGACGGCCATGTCGCGGCCGCCAAAGCCGGTGAGGGAGTTGAGGAAGCTGATGAGGCGGTTTCCGTGTTCCCGCTGCAAATACAGCGAACGGGTTGGACGATTCTAGCGTACGGACGCTTCCGCCATTGCATCCAGCAGCGCCGGCACCGAAAGTCCCACCACCGTCGTGTAGTCGCCGTCGACCGAGCGCACCAGCGCGGACCCCCGCCGCTGGATCGCATACGCCCCCGCCCGCTCCCTCCACTCACCGGTTTGGAGGTACCACTCGATGTCGTCGTCGCCGAGCTCGCGGAAGCGCACCCCGGTCGCCGTGCAGCGCACGAATTCGGCTTGCCGACCCGCCAGGCAGAGCGCCGAGATCACCGCATGGGTGCGCCCGGAGAGGCTGCGCAGCATGGCACGCGCCTCCGGCTCGGCCTCCGGCTTGCCCACGGCGACCCCGTCCAACGCGATCAGCGTGTCGGCCCCCAGCACCCACTCCGGCAGGGCACCTTCAGCCCCCAGGCACTTGCCCCGCGCGTGGGTGACCGCCAGCTGCTCCGTCGTGAGCTGCGGTTGCGGACGCTCCACGTACCGCGACTCGACGACCACGAACTCGATGCCGAGCTGCTCGAGCAGCGCCCGCCGCTGGGGCGAGCGCGAGGCCAGACCGATCGGCCCCAGCCCGAGCGCGTCTGCGATCACACCAGATCTGCCTCGCCGAAATAGATCGCGATCTCGCGCTCGGCCGATGCCACCGAGTCCGACCCGTGGACGACGTTCTCCCCCAGTTCCAGGGCGAGGTCGCCGCGGATCGTCCCCGGCGCGGAGTCCAGTGGGTTGGTGGCACCCATCATGGTGCGCACGGTCGCCACCGCCGCCGGTCCCTCGAGCACCATCGCCAGCGCCGGGCCGGAGGTGATGAAGTCGACCAGGCCGGGATAGAACGGCTTGCCCTCGTGCTCGGCATAGTGAGCGGTCGCCTGTTCCCGGCTGACCCGCAGCAGCTTCATACCGCGGATCGCGAACCCACGTCGCTCAACGCGCCCGAGCACGTCCGCGATCAGGCCGCGTGCGACCCCGTCCGGCTTGACCATGAAGAACGTCCGCTCGACCTCAGCCACGGCCGCCGGTCGATCGGGAGCCGGTGACGGGACGTTCAGTGGGCGGTGCCGCCGGCAGCGACGAAACCGGAGTCTCGCAGTGCGGGCACAGCCGCCAGGCGGGGTCGAGCGGCGTCTTGCAGCGCCGACAGGCGTTCTTCAGCTTCGTCCCGCAGTACGGGCACGAGAGGAAGCTCGCCTCGGCCGGGTTGCGGCAGTACGGGCACACCTGGTCGGCACCGAGCCTGCGCTCCATGGCGCGGATCTCGAGCTCGCGCTCGCGGACGTCGGCCAGGTATTCCGGCGGACGCAGGATCAGGTAGATGAGCACGCCGACGAACGGGAACAGGGCGGCTGTGGCGACGCACACACCGACGATCACCCGATCCTCGATCCGCCGCCGGGCGTCCTTGAACGTCCAGAAGATGAGCGCCAGATCAAGCGCCGCGACGAAGATCAACAGCAGCCGCTCGGCCGCGACCACGTAGCTCGAATGCAGGAAGCTGGTCGAGACGGGGGACGAACTGGCGGCTGTCAGGAGCACCATGTTCACACGCGGTAGCGGTCAGTGTACGGTGCCAGGCGGATGACGCGCAATCGCCAGCCGCTCGGCGAGGTCGTGCAGCAGGTACAGCGAACCGCACACCAGCACCGCGCCGCGGCTACCGGCAGCCCGAAACGCGGCCTCCCGGGCGGCCACCGGATCGGCGATCGCCGGGCCGCCGGCGAGCGCCGCCAGCTCGTCGGCGGGCAGCGTGCGCGGGTTGGACGACTGGGTCGCGATCACGGTCGGGGCCACCGAACGCAGCGTCCGCAGCATCGCGCCCACGTCCTTCTCGCCGAGGCTCGAGAACACCGCCACCACCGGCCGCCCCTCCAGCAGCCCCGGCAACTCGGCCACCAACCGGCGCATGCCGGCCGGGTTGTGTGCGCCGTCCCAGATCTCGAGCGGCGATCGCCCGCGCACCTCGAGCCGGCCTGGCACCGTCACCGCCGCCATCGGCTCCGGATCGACCACCCGGCCCAGAGCCGCCTCCACCGCGGCCAGCGCGACGGCTCGGTTCTGATCCTGGAAACCACCCGCGACGACCACCGTGCGCACCAGCCCCGCCTGCGGCGACGTCCAGCCCGGCTCGCCCACCACCAGGGTGGCGCCGGCCCGCACCACGGCCAGCTTCTCGGCCGCGATCGCCTCCCGCGTGTCGCCCAGGAATTGGGTGTGCTCGAGGTCGATGTTGGTCAGCACCACGACGCGCGCCCGCGGCAGCACGTTGGTGGCGTCCAGCCGGCCGCCCAGCCCCGCCTCGACCACCGCCCACTCGACCCCGGCCGACGCGAATGCCAGCAGCGCCGCTGCGGTCAGCGCCTCGAACTGAGTGATGCGGTCGCCGACGGCGTCACGCACGGCCAGCACGGCAGCCTCGTAGGCAGCGGCGTCGATTTCACCGCCGCTGATACGGATCCGCTCGCGGAAGGTGGAGATGTGCGGCGACAGATAGGAACCCGTGCGGCATCCCTCCGCCTCCAGCAGCGCCTCGGCGAACCGGACGGTCGAGGTCTTGCCGTTCGTGCCCACCACGTGGATTGCGTCGAACGACCGCTGCGGCTCGCCCAGGTCGCGCAGCAGCGCGTGCATGCGCTCCAGCCCGAAGCGCATCCCGAACAGGTCGAGCGAGGCGATGTACAGCTCCGCCGGGCTCACAGTGAGGCGAGGCGAGCCTCGATGTCGGCCACCTCGGCCGCGAAGCGAGCCTCCTTGGCCCGTTCCTCTTCGATCTTGGCCGGCGGCGCCTTGGCCACGAAACGCTCGTTGGCGAGCATGCCCCGCGCCCGGTCGCGCTCGGCGACCGCGCGCGCCAGTTCGACCTCGAGCTTCGCCCGGGCCGCGCCCACATCCTCGGACGCCGCCTCCACCACCACCACCGTTGCCACGTCGGACACTGTGACCTCGGCAGTCCGCACCAGCGACCGCACGATGGCCTCGCCGGCGAAACCGTGGGGCAGCACCAGCCGCACCCGCCCGTCGCTGCGGGCCGCGGTCACGGCGGCGATCACGTCGGCCATCGCCCGCTCGGCCTCGTCGTCGCGCATCCCGTCCTGGGGCTGCGGGTAGGATGCCAACATGAGCAGCCCCCTGTCGCCGGGCAGCTGGTCCCAGATCGCCTCGGTCACGAACGGCAGCACGGGGTGGGCCATGCGGAGGATCATGTCGAACGCCCACACGAGCGTCGCCGAGACGTCCCGGCGCGCCTGGGGGTCTTCGCCGTACAGGCGCGCCTTGGACGCCTCGATGTACCAGTCGCAGAACTCGTACACGAACGCGTACAGCGTCTTCACGGCCGCCGAGAAGTCGAACGCACCGACCCAGCGCACCACCTCCGCCAGAGCGGCGTCCAAGCGCGACGCGAGCCATCGATCCTCCACCGGAGCTCCCGGCCCGGGAGCCACGGGCTGCGCTTGCACGTCGGCCTTGTCGAGCGCGAAGCGGGCCGCGTTCCAAAGCTTGACGGTGAGCTTTCTGCCCTCCTCGATGGCCCCCCGGTCGAACCGCACGTCCTGCGTCGAGGACATCTTCAGCAGGCCGTAGCGGGTGGCGTCGGCGCCGAATTCGTCGACCAGTTCGAGCGGGTCGATGCCGGTGCCCAGCGACTTGGACATCCGGCGTCCGTCGGGGGCCTGAATCGTGGAGTGGATCAGCACGTCGGTGAACGGGATGTCGCCCATGAACTCGATACCCATCATCAGCATCCGCGCCACCCACAGGTTGATGATGTCGCGCGCGGTCGAGAGCACGTCGCCGGGGTAGAAGCGGTCGAGGCGCGGATCGGCGTCCGGCCAGCCGATGGTGGCGAACGGCCACAGCGCCGCCGAAAACCAGGTGTCCAGCACGTCGGGGTCACGCTCCAGCTCGGCCGATCCACACGCCGCGCACGCGCCGGGCTCGGACACCGCGACCGTGACATGGCCGTCCGGGCAATACCAGACCGGGATCTGGTGTCCCCACCACAGCTGGCGCGAGATGCACCACGGGCGCAGATTGTCCATCCAGTGGAAGTAGGTGTTCTCCTGGGTACGCGGGTGGAATCGCACCCGACCCGATCGGACGGCCTGGTTGGCGGGCGAGGCCAGCTCGTCCATGCGCATGAACCACTGCAGCGAGATCAGCGGCTCGACGCGGTCGCCGGTGCGATCGCAGTGCCCGACCTCGTGCTCGTAGGGACGCTCGCCCGCCAGCAGTTGCCGGTCGGACAGCGCTTGGCGCACCCTGTCCCGGGCCTCGGTGACAGTCAACCCGGCGAACTCGCCGGCCAACTCGGTCATCCGCCCGTCCAGGCCGATCGCCGACAGCTCCTCGAGCCCGTGCCTGCGGCCGATCTCGAAGTCGTTGGGGTCGTGCCCGGGGGTCACCTTGAGCACACCGGTGCCGAAGTCCATCTTCACGTACTCGTCGGCGATGATCGGCACCTCACGCTCGACCAGCGGGACGACGGCGGTGCCGCCCACCAGGTGCCGGTAGCGCTCGTCGTCGGGGTGGACCGCCACCGCCGTGTCGGCGAGGATGGTCTCGGGGCGAACGGTGGCGACGGTCAGAAACTCGCTGCTGCCGGTGATCCGGTAGCGCACGTCATACAGCGTGTCCACAGCCGTCTCGTGGCGTACCTCGAGATCGGAGATGGTGGATGCGCAGGTCGGGCACCAGTTGATCAGGCGGTTGTCACGGTAGATGTAGCCCTTGTGGTAGAGCCGCTCGAACATGGTCAGCACGGCGCGCACGTACCCGTCGTCCATGGTGAACCGTTCGTGGTCGTAATCCAGCGTGCAGCCGAGCCGCTTGAACTGCTGGATGATGGTCGCGCCGGTCCGCTCCCGCCACTCACCCACCCGTTCCAGGAACGCTTCCCGGCCAAGGTCCCAGCGGGTCAGACCCTCTGCCCGCAGCTGTTTCTCGATCACCGCGTGCACGGCGATCGAGGCGTGGTCGGTGCCGCAGATCCACAGCGTGTCGAATCCCTGCATCCGCCGCATGCGGATCAACGTGTCCTGCGTCGAGCCGTTCAGGGCGTGGCCCATGTGCAACTCACCGGTCACGTTGGGCGGCGGCAGCGCGATCGTGTACGACTCGCCGGCAGGCGCGCTGCCGCCCGCGAAGACGCCGGCGGCCAGCCACCGTTCGGCAATCCGCGGCTCGTGCGCTGCGGGGTCGTAGAGTGCATCCACGCGGTCATCCTAACCGCGGTGGCTGCGCTCACGGTGCGCGCGCGACGATAGGTCTAAAGTCGTAGCCAGAAACGGCGATACCGGGTAGTAGGCGGTTATCGACGAGCGGAGCATCCGGTGCCGTACACCCGGTTCTGGCACAACTACATTCAGCAGCACGGCGGCCACGGAGGATCGACCCTCTCGGTGGACCCTGCCGCACTGTTCGCAGTCGCCATGTGCCTCTTCCTGCTCGCCTGCTGGGCCGCCTACCAGACGCAGTCGCGCTGCGTCGAGTGCCGTTCCTGGCCGGTGCGCTGCCGCTGCGGCAGCGCGCATTCGCACGAGCGCCACTGACTCCGAGACACACCGCCGTCCGGGCGCCCGCCTCCCACCTTCTACGCGAACGGCCCGCGGCCAGATCGACATCGATGGTCCAATTGGGGGGATGCCGGTGCCGGATCACCTCGAGTCGCTCGCCGCGCTGCTTTCGGGCGCGGGGTTCGTCTCGGCCCAAGCGGAGGCGCGCGAACTGCTGGCCTCCGCGGCCGGCGATGTCGAGCGCCTCGACTCACTGGTCGGGCGTCGCCTCACGGGCGAGCCGCTGGCGTGGATCACCGGCGGCGTCAGATTCTGCGGCTTGGAGATCCTCGTCCATGCCGGTGTCTACGTCCCGCGCCGGCAGAGCGAGCCACTCGCCCGCCGCGCCGCCGAGCGCCTCCCCCGTACCGGTACAGCGATCGATCTCTGCACCGGTGCCGGGGCGCTGGCCACGACCCTGGCCGCGGCCCACCCCGGTGCCCGCGTGGTCGCATCCGACGTTGACGAGTGTGCGGTTGCCTGTGCGGCCGCGAACGGCGTCGAGGTGTACCTGGGCGATCTGTTCGCCCCGCTGCCGCCCGGCCTCGAAGGACGTGTCGACGTCGTCGTCGGCGTCGTGCCGTATGTGCCGACCCTCGCGTTGCCGTTCTTGCAGCGCGACACCTTCGCGTTCGAATCGCCGCTGTCCTACGACGGCGGCAGCGAGGGCACCGAGATCCTCAGCCGCGTGCTGACCGACAGCCCGCGCTTCCTCCGGCGCGGAGGTGCGCTCCTGCTCGAACTCGGCGCCGAACAGGCCGACGCGCTGGCCGACGACCTCGGGCGGCTCGGCTACGTCGACCTCGACGTTCTCGTGGACGAGGACGGTGACGTGCGCGGCCTCGAGGCGACGCTTGGCTCGCCTAGACGTGGAGGACGAAGACGAGCAGGGCCACGATCTCGAGGCTGAGCACCGCGGCGCAGGTGCCCGCCCAGGCTCGGAGCAGCCTGCGCCGCTCGGGCAGCGACTCGTCGCGCAGCATCGACAGCGCCATGATCAAGCCGAACAGCCGACCCCCGACCGGCACGATGAGCGTCAGCGCGACCGCTCCGGCAACCTGCCCCGAGCTGTACGTGCCGCGCTCGGCGACCGCCATCGGCTCGCGCACAGCGGGCGGCCGGGGCAGCCCGGCAGTGGCAAGCTCGAGCTCGCCGAGCGTCCGGGCCAGCTGGGCCGCCCCCGTGCGCTGGTCGAACTCCTCGACCGTCAGCCGACCCTCCACGTGCCCCTGCCGCAGGCGCGCCAGCACCCGCTCGCGATCGGCGTCGGAAGCGAGAGTCGGCTCGTCCATGGCAGCCGCAGTGTGCCACGCGCGGCCGGCCGCTTGCCGACGATCGGCGGCTCCCGTATGCTCAACCCATTCGTGCTCCGGCACGACTCGGTTGGTCGAATTGGAGGGGAGTGACCCGGGTGCGGATCGTCGCGGCCATGGCCGTCATCGTCGGCCTGACGATCGTGGCGGTACCGGATTCCGTTGCCGGGTCGAGCCCGCACCGCTCGCCGTCGACCGTGCCCGAGCGTGTACCTGCGACGAGTCGGCCGGCGGTCGCGGGACGCCCGTTCGCCCATCCTCGGGGAGTGCGGGAATTTCCCGGAATGGGGCCGTGCGAGGCAGGCTTCTGCTGGACACCGGGGGAGCCGGTGATCGCGGTCGGACAGACCGACATCGTGGAGACCGTGAACACCGCGGCAACCGTGTACAGCAAGGCCACCGGGGCTCAGCTGGCGGAGTTCGACTTCGGGACGTTCTGGGGCGCCCAGACCACCGAGTGCGTCGACCCGCGGGCGCTGTACCTCGCCGCTGCCGACCGGTTCGCGTTCAGCTGCACCGACATCACCACCGCGACCAGCCCGATGCGGTTTGCGATCTCGAAGACCGCCGATCCGGCCGGCGCCTGGTACACGTACGCCGCGCCGAACACGGCGTTCCTCGACCAGGACAAGATCGAGGCCACGTCCGACAAGTTCGTGATCGCGGGCAACAGCTCGAGCACCGAGAAGATCTACGTGTACAACCTGGCGGACGTGGTCGCCGGCTCAGCCCACCCGGCTGTGCGAGCGCTGACCGCCAAGCGGTCGAACGTGTGCCAGGCCGTCGTCGAGCAGAGCGCCGCGAGTCCCGCGTACTTCGTCTCGTCCTTCCCCGGCGGCAGGCTGTATCTGGCGACGGTCACCGGCACGCCGGCCACGGCGGACGTGGCCTTGACGGAAACCGCGATCCCGGGTGGCGACTACCCGTCCCCCCAGGAGCCCCAGGTGCCCGAGGGCGCCATCGGCCAGGGCGACCTGGACGGCCGGATCTACGACGCGGTCTACGAGGTCGAGACGTCCGATGCCAAACCGGTGATCCAGTACTCGAGCGCACGTGAGTGCGGCTCCCGAACATGTCTCACGAGCGCCCGCATCGACCTGTCGGGCAGCAGGCCGATGCTGGCCTCCGACGTTCTGGTTGGAGAGCCGGGGTGGGACTACTCGTACGGTGCCGTCGGGCTCGACGCAAGCGGGAATGTGTACGAGGCGTACGCCCGGTCGAGCCCGACCAACACGCCGGGCGCAGGGGTGGTCGGCCCCGGCTTCGACGTCTCGCTTCAGGCGCCGAGCGCCGGCACGACGGCCTGCTCGTCAGGGCAGACGGCGCCCTGCGACGAGCGCTGGGGCGACTATCTGGGCACCGCGATCGACCCCGCGAACCCCAACACGGTGTGGGTCACCGGCTTGTACCAGGTGTCGAGCGGCGGCTACGGCTGGGGCACGGTGATCGCGCGGGTGTCGATGACGACCTTCTCGCTGCCGGCGGTGACAACCGGCGGGGCGACATCGATCAAGGCCACGAAGGCGACCGTCTCGGGCACGGTCGACCCCAACGGCGCCGCCACCACCTACCACGTCGACTACGGGCTGACCACCGGCTACGACCAGGCCACGGCGGAGCAGAGCGCCGGCTCGGGGACGTCAGCCGTGCCGGTCACGGTGGCGCTGACCGGTATCCAGCCCGGGCTCACCTACGACTATCGGGTCGTGGCGACCACCTCGACCGGGACCGCCGTCGGCCCCAACAGGACGTTCAAGACTCCACGACCGGCGATCACCGCGGTCACCTTCACCGGTACCGGGAGCAACCCCACGATCACGATCACGGGCAAGAACTTCGGCACCCTGCCGGCCGCCGACCCGCCCACCGCGCTCGACTGTGTGGCCGGCGACACCAGTTTCGACTACGGCGCGTCGGGGCTGTGGTTCAGCGACGGGAGCCAGGGCTGGACAGCCGGCCAGGCCGGGGACTGCATCGGCCTGGTGGTCGCGTCCTACACCGCTACGACAATCGTGTACACCTTCGGCGCCGACTATCCCAACTTCGGCCCGGTCACAAACGGAGACTCCTACACGCTCGTGGTGCGCGGCGTTCCCACGACCGGCATCGTGACATTCTCCTGACCGCGGGAGACGGTGCCGCGTAGGATCGCACCGTGGACGTTCGAGGCGTCGACCCACGCGACATCGAGCGGGAGCTCGGAGCGGTGTATCGGGTGTGCTTCTGGAGCGCCGGGCGGACGGTCTGCGACGAGTTCGAGCTGACCGGCGCGGCCGACGTCAACGAGGTGCTCCACTGGATCGACCAGCACGCGAGCGGCCGAGACGTCGAGGCCATGCTCGTCGTCGATCGCTGTGATGTGGGACGCCGCGAAGTGCTCGAATCGTGCGCGGCCTACCTGATCGGGCCGCTCGACCACGCCGGATCGGCGCAGGCGGGGTAGCGGCCGAGCTGGGGATAGCGGTGGGTGAGCGGAGGACTGTGGTGGGTGCGCTCGACGGGGTTCGTATGGTGGATTGCCAATTGGCGGTGCGTGCGAGTGCCAATTGGAGGTTGTGACCCTTCCTCCACCCCTCGCCCCCCACTCGCGACTCTCCGCCTGCGATCCTGGCTCGGTGTCCATCGACTACCTCCCGACTCTGTACAAGGCGCGCAAGGTGCCGACCAAGCAGGTGGTCTGTGCGATCTGCGTGGAGCGGACGCGCGGGCGCACGGAGCTTCTGAGACTCGGATACGGGGTCAGCGTGTGGCTCTGCAGAGCGCATGCCAGCCGTGAGTTCCAGGTGCAGAGAAACGGCCGTGACTTCGTGCTCACGCTGATGCAGCTTTGGCAGGCGCACGGCTGCCTGACCACGGCACGGCACAAAGCGCTCGACGCGCACCTTGCGGCACTCAAGGAGCGAGCCGCGCGGAGCAAACCCGGATCGTACGCCTGGCCTGATCTCCGCCGCCAGGTCGAGCGGGCCTATGCGAGCGGGGCTCCGACCGCCGCCGCTGTCGGCCACGTCAGCCGCACGCTCGCCACCTGCCCCGCGAAACCGCCGAGTGTCCGCACGCTGCACCGCTGGCGCGCCCAGCGACGCTGGATCGTCCAACCGAGCACAGGGCCACCGGCCCGTAGGTCGGCCGTAGGGTGACACGGAAAGCGACCGGAGGTCCGACACGCATCGCCCTCCTCCACGGCCCGGGTCAGTCCACCAGGGCCGCTAGGCCGACTCCTGATCCAGCTCGGTGGTGACGTCCAGTTCCTGGCCGCCCTCGGTGACCAGCGTCGGGTCGAGGTTCTTCTCGATCGTCTCCTTGGTCACCACGCACTTGTTGACGTCCTTGCGGGACGGCAGGTCGAACATCACGTTCAGCAGCGCCACCTCGATGATCGAGCGCAGCCCGCGAGCACCGGTGGCGCGGTCGAGCGCCTTGTGGGCGATCGCGCCGAGCGCGTCCTCGGTGAACACCAGGTCGATGTCGTCATAGCTGAAGAAGCGCTGGTACTGCTTGACCAGCGCGTTTTTGGGCTCGAGCAGGATCCGCACGAGATCCTCGCGGGTCAGCGGGTGCACCGCACTGACGACCGGCAGCCGGCCGATGAACTCCGGGATCAGGCCGTAGGAGATCAGATCCTCAGGCATCACCTGCGGCAGCAACTCCTCGGTGTCGCGGGTGCGCTTGGAGCGCAGGTCGGCGCCGAAGCCGACCGAGTTTCGGCCGATCCTCCGCTCGATGATCTTGGACAGGTCGGCGAACGCGCCGCCGCACACGAACAGGATGTTCGTGGTGTCGATGGACAGGAACTCCTGGTGCGGGTGCTTGCGACCGCCCTGCGGCGGCACGCTGGCAACGGTGCCCTCGAGGATCTTCAGCAGCGCCTGCTGGACGCCCTCACCCGACACGTCGCGCGTGATCGAGGGGTTGTCGGCCTTGCGGGCGATCTTGTCCACCTCGTCGATGTAGATGATCCCCGTCTCGGCCTTCTTGACATCGAAGTCGGCGGCCTGGATCAGCTTCAGCAGGATGTTCTCGACGTCCTCACCCACGTACCCGGCCTCGGTGAGGGCGGTCGCATCGGCGATCGCAAACGGCACGTTGAGGATCCGTGCGAGCGTCTGCGCGAGCAGCGTCTTGCCGCAGCCGGTGGGGCCCAGCAGCAGGATGTTCGACTTCTGCAGCTCGACCTCGGAGTCCGACTGACCGGCCATCTGGACGCGCTTGTAGTGGTTGTACACCGCCACCGCGAGCGTGCGCTTGGCCTCCTCCTGACCGACCACGTAGTCGTTGAGGACGGCGTAGATCTCCTTCGGCCGGGGCAGGTTGTCGAGATCGAGCTGGGCGGGGGTCGTCAGCTCCTCGTCGATGATCTCGTTGCACAGGTCGATGCACTCGTCGCAGATGTAGACGCCGGGGCCGGCGATCAGCTTCTTCACCTGCCGCTGCGATTTTCCGCAGAAGCTGCACAGCAGCTGCTCGTTGGTGTCAGTGGGGCGTGCCATGGGTCAGTGGTGGGCGATCACGCGGTCGATGATTCCGTATTCCTTGGCCTCGTCGGCGCTCATGAAGTAGTCGCGCTCGGTGTCCCGGGCGACCTTCTCGATCGCCTGGCCGGTGTGATCCGCGATGATCTGGTCGAGGCGCTTGCGCAGGTCGATGATCTCGCGGGCATGTATCTCAATATCGGTCGCCTGGCCCTGGAATCCAGAGGAAACCTGGTGAATCAGGATCTTCGCGTTCGGCAGCGCCATCCGTTTGCCCTTGGTGCCGCCGGCCAGAAGCAGCGCGCCCATGCTCATCGCGATGCCCACGCAGATGGTCTGCACGTCGGGCTTGATGAAGTTCATGGTGTCGTAGATGGCGAGCCCCGCGTACACGCTGCCGCCGGGCGAGTTGACGTAGATCGAGATGTCCTTGTCCGGATCCTCGCTCTCCAGGTGCAGCAGCTGCGCCACGATCAGGTTCGCGATCTGGTCGTCGACCGGCGTCCCCAGGAAGATGATCCGCTCGTTCAGCAGTCGCGAGTAGATATCGAACGAGCGCTCGCCACGCGACGTCTGCTCGATCACCATCGGAATCAGTGGGCTCACCGGGCGTCTCCTAACGGTTGGCCGGCTCACCCGAGCCGGGGGTCCAGATGGCTGGAGTGTTCTCAGCCGAAGCCTCGGATTCCTTCTCCGGCGTCCAAAGCTTCTGCCGGGCGGAGGCCTGCTCGGCGGTGATCTCCTTGGCCTGCGCGGCCACCACGTCCAGTGCTCGCTGCATGGCCAGGTCGGTGCGCAGAGCGGTCTTGACCGCGGCATCGTCGAGCAGCCGGGCGACCGCCTCGTCCGCATCTTCCTCCGACTCGGCCGCCTGCTCGCGCACCCACTCCTCGATCATCTCGTCGCTGACCACGATTCCTTCTGCCGCCACCACAGCCTCCAGTGCGAGGTCCTTGCGCACTGCGTCCTCGGCCTGCGGGCGCATCGCCGACAGCAACTCCTCGCCGCTCTGGCCCGAGATGCGGAGGTAGTCGTCGAGCTCGATGCCGCGCGCCCGAAGCTGCTGGATCATGCCGCGCGTCATTTCGGCCACCCGGTTCTGGACGAGCGCATCCGGGACCGGGGTGAAGAGCTGGGCGCCCAGAGAGTCGAGCACCGAACTGCGGAAGAGCCGATCCGACTCGGCCTGGATGGCGGCGCGGAACCGCTCGCGAACGTCCGCGCGCAGCTCCTCAAGGGTGTCGAACTCGCTCGCCGACATCGCCAGTTCGTCGTCCACCGGAGGCAGCTCGCGCTCCTTCACGTCGGTCACGGTGACGTCGAAGCTGACCGCCTTGGCCGCCAGATGCTCCGCGTGGTAGTCGTCCGGCATGGTGAACTCGATGGTGCGCCGCTCACCCGTCTGCATGCCCTCGATCCCGCGCTCGAGCTCCCCGACCAGCCGGCCGCTGCCCAACTCGACCCCGTAGCCCGATCCGGCCCCACCCTCGAACGGCTCGCCGTCCAGCGTGCCCTGGAAGTCGATCACGATGAAGTCTCCCGGCTGGGCGGCGCGGTCCGCCGGGCGGAGCTCCGCCACCGAAGTGCGCAGGCGCTCGATCTCCTCGTCCACGGCGTCCTCGGGCACCTCGACCGGGCTGCGAACACCGTCCAGGCCTTTGTAGGCCTTCACCTCGGGGGCCGGCTTGACCTCGACCTCGGCGGTAAAGGCAAACGGCGCTCCCTCCACCGGCTCGTTCGACCAGTCGATGCTCGGCCGGTCGATGGGGTCGATGCCCGACACCGCCACGGCGCGCGAGTACCAGTGGCTCAGATGGTCGCGCAGCGCCTCCTCGACAACCGTCTCACGCCCCAGTTGGCGCATGATCAGACCTTTCGGCGCCTTGCCCTTGCGGAAGCCCGGAACGCGCACGCTCCCGGCGAGGTCGTGCAGTGCGTGGTCGAACGCATGGTCGACGTCCGCAGCGGGCACTTCCACGTCGAGGCGGACTCGGTTGTCTGGGAGTTCGGAAACCTGGGTCTTCATCGGCGGACGGGCCCAACGGGCACCGTCCTCTAACCTTAGACGTGACCCGGCCAGACCGCCACCGCCCGGGGCGGTCGATCGGATCGACGGCCCCCGCCGGGGAGGTCGCACCCCGAAGCGCCGGGTCGCGCCGGGTCGACAGCCATCACCATGCTCTGCAGGTGGGTGGCTCGAAGACCGAGAATGCCCGCCTGGGTTGAGGGTGACGGTAGTGAGCGCGACTCGCGAGCGGCTCGGCTTGGCTTCGGCCGAGCCGCTCGCGCGCGCCGGATTGGGCGACTGTCCGCCGTCCCGGCCAGCGGTCAGTCAGCTAACTCCACTTCAGAGACGCGCCTGCCGCAAGGACGAACGAGGCGAGAGCGCCGAGCGCGAGAGCGACGCGGACGGCACGAAGGTTCCACTTGATCATCGGAGCTCCTAATCGGATCGGGGGGAGCCGGGCATGGAGAACGGCTCTACCACGTGATAGCGCCAATCGTGCGAACCCGAATCCCCCGGACACGTGACGAGCGCTCACAGTTTGTCCAGAGACGAGCCGACTGGCGTCCGCATTTCTGTCCGGGATGCGGGCGGAGGGACTCGAACCCCCACGGCCTAGGCCACTGGATCCTAAATCCAGCGCGTCTACCAGTTCCGCCACGCCCGCAAGCGTTTATCTAAGCCATTCTAGGGCTACCAGGCTTCCCGCGCGGTCCCCGGTTTGGGCGACCGCGCTACCCAAACGGTCTGCATCGGCTCACCGCGACGCCGCGGCCGTGTTGAGTAGCGCGGCTACTCCGCCTCTACTGCGTCGGTGTCGGGGCGAAGTTCTCGTCGAGGGGTGGGAAGCCCGCCTTGAAGATCACGTCCCAGGCGCGGCCCAAGGGGTGGGGCATCGGGCAGGTTTGCGGTGTGCCCCAGCCAACTGTGATTGCGTTCAGTCCGTTGCGGAAATTGCCGCGGATGAGTACTCGGGTCTGGGTGGACGGCCCTCCGGCGCTCACCGGACAGTACGGCGGGTGGGTTGGCCGGTTGGCGTCGTATAGGAGATCGCAGAGCACAAGGCTTTGGTGTTCGAGTCGCAGACGATCGATCGCGTGCGCACGGTCTTCCAGGGGGTCGGCGGGAACACGCCTTGGCGCTGGCTGATCAGCGTGTAGTGAGTGGAGCCCTGGCCGGAGCAGCCCGCGGCGACGAGGGTGGCGATGACGAGGAGGCCCGCGGTGAGCTTCATCGTGGGTGTGACGGCGGCCACACCAGTTTGGTTCGCGGGAGCGGGCGCGCGGACCGCGTGGCGTTGGACTTGCGGCGCGCGGTCGACCCGGTGGCGGCGAGCGCGTGCCGGCCGGTGCTCGCGGTGTCGCGCGTCGACTCTGAGCCAATCCAAGGTACCTGCGGCTCACAACCAACCGCGCGCCTAGCGCCCATCAGGCGCCGCGCGGGATTCGACCTCGCTCAGTTCTTGTTTACACTCGGAGGCGACCCGTGGTGCGTGCCATCAGGGTTCGGCTGTCGATACTCGGTTTCGAGCGACCCCCGGTTACCCGGTGGGCCGAACTTGCGTCGCAAAGCTCGAAGGATCGAGGAGATGCTCACGTTCCGAGCATACCATCGCCCACGTCTCGGAATGCTGTCGGCGGAGACCTACCCGATCGGCCGCCGACTCCGTCCCGATCGGAGGGAGTATGCTCGCGAGGTTCCGTAGATGCACTCCAAGAACGGGGGTGTCGGTCGCCGATGGCGGGCGGCGTGGATACCGTGGCGGTGTGAACCGGCGTCGGTGGGCCCTGGCGCATGTCGGGTGTCGCACGTGACGGGTCGCGGCGTGTCCAGCAGCGCGGTCAGCCGTGCGGTGCGCGGAGCAGCGGTGATTCAGGCAGCACACGTGGCGGGCGTTCATCGATGTCAACGGAGGGAAGGCAATGCAGCGAACCAGACTCATCACAGGCCGGCGGAAGCGGCGGTTGGTACTCGTGGTCGCCACGCTCGGCCTGATCATGACCGCGGTGCCCGCCTGGGCGGCAGCCCCGACCAACGACACCTTCGCCGGCGCGACGGTGATCGGGGCGATCCCGTTCACCCAGACGCTGGATACGACGCAGGCGACGACGGACGCCAACGACGTCGCAGCCAATGCGAACTGCGGAGCGCCGGCCACCGAGGCGAGCGTGTGGTACTCGTTCACCGCCGCGACCGACCGGTCGCTGCTGGTGGACGTGTCGAAGTCCAGCTACTCGGCCGGGGTGATCGTCGTAACCGGCGCCCCTGGGAGCTTCAACCTGGTCGCGTGTGGGCCGGGGGCGACGGGGTTCTTCGCAACCGCCGGTCAGACCTACTACCTGCTCGCGTTCAGCGATACGGCCGGCGTCACCGGCGGCCAGTTGAAGATCGCGGTCAAGAAAGCGCCACCCCCGCCCACCGTTGCCGTCACGGTGGACGCTCTCGGGAGTGTCAGCGGCGGTGTCGCCACCGTGTCCGGATCGGTGTCGTGCTCGGGGGTCGCCGAGTTCGGCCCGATCCTCAGCGTGCGTGTGAGCCAGGACGTGGGGCGTTTCATCATCCACGGGCGCGCCCAGGCCGACGAGTCGCCGTGTGACGGCAGCACTCGCCATTGGTCGCTGCGCGTGAACAGTCGAACGGGTCGGTTCTCAGGCGGTCACGCGACCGTCAACGCGGACGCCTTCGCCTGCGGGCCGATCGACTGCGGCGAGGACTCCGCGACCAGGACGCTCCAGCTCCATCACTAGCAGCCCAAACGCTCCGGGCCCCGGTGGCTATCACCAGGGCCCGGAGCCGGTGTGACTAGGACGTCGCCTGGTTGTGCACCTCGAACGTCGTTTCCTGGGGCGGAGTCGTGAAGCCGCCCTCGATGCCCTCGGTCATCCGGGGGATCAGGACGCCGTCACGGAACCCCTCCCAACTTGCCTGCGAGTCGTGCACGGCGACGATCGTCCAGCCGCTCGCCGACGGGCCGGCGGCATGGAACACCTGGCCATCCGGAAGGCTGCCGTCGGCCGGGTGCACGGCCGCTATCGACGCCTCGTACTGCTCCTTCGTCCCACCTGCGAACTGATGCACAACTCCGTACGCCATCGTGTTCTCCCCGTCGTCGGTCCGGTTCCCCGGTGTCGGTCCATCCTGTCTCGGCCAGGGTAGCGTGGCCGCCGCTGCTGCCCCTGGCGATCACACGCTGCCGGCGCGCGCGGTTTGCGGGTATCCTTCGACTCGCGCGGTGGCCGTAGCTCAGCTGGTGGTAGCCCCTGGTTGTGGTCCAGGAGGACGTGGGTTCGAGTCCCACCGGTCACCCCTCGTCTCCGCCGGCGGTCAGTCACCGTCGGCGGCCAGCACGAGCTCGCCCTCGCCCGTCTCCACGACCTGCTCGGCCGCGTCGCTGTGGATGTACTTGCCGCCCCGGAACCAGGATGCCGCTGCGGCCACCAGGCACGCCACGATGGCGAAGTCGAACGCCTCCCGCAGCCCCTCCGCGAACGGGCGCGAGATCAGCGACGGGAAGTACGCGCGACCGGTCAGATACGCCCGGCTGGCCGGGGTGAGGTGCGCGACCGAGCCGCCGATCAGATGCTGCATCGGGTTGTAACCGAGAAACGACGCGAACAGCAGGCCGACGGGCGGCAGGTGCGAGATCCGCTGCGCGTCGGCCGCCGGCACGCCCTGGGAGCGCAGACCGTGCTGGAGCGTCGCGGGCAGCGAGTCGGCCAGCCCGATGATCATCAGCGTGAAGAAGATCCCGATCGAGAGCACGAGCGCGGAGTTCTGGAAGGTGGTCGCCATGCCGGCGCCCGCTCCGCGCCGGTCGGGAGGCAGGCTGTTCATGATCCCGGCCTGGTTGGGCGACGTGAAGAGCCCCATTCCGACGCCCACCAGCAGCAGCAGGCCGGAAAACTGCAGGTAGTCGAAGTTGACGGGCAGCCGTTCGAACAGTGCGAACGCCAGCGCCGCGATGAGCATGCCGCCGGTGGCGAACGGCCGTGCGCCGAAGTGATCCGAGAGCCAGCCGGAGGCGGTCCCGGCGACCAGGAAGCCGGCCGTCAGCGGGAGCATGTAGATGCCCGCCCACAGTGGCGTCTGAGCGAAGCTGTAGCCGTGCAGCGGCAGCCAGATGCCCTGCAGCCAGATGATCAGCACAAACATCAGGCCGCCGCGGCCGAGCGAGGCAAGCAGGGTGGCGATGCTGCCGAAGCTGAAGGCGCGGATCCGAAACAGACCGAGCCGAAACATCGGATCCTCGCTGCGCAGCTCGATGACGACGAAGAGCGCGAGCACCGCCAATCCCCCGGCCATCGCTCCCAGCACACCCGGGTTCGTCCAGCCCATCGTGTGTCCGCCGTAGGGTTGGATCCCGTAGGTGATCGCGACCAGCACGGCAATCAGGCCGGCGGCGAAGGTGAGGTTCCCCCACCAGTCGATCCGGGCCGGCCGGCGGACCCCTCGGTCTTCGAGCTTGCGCCACGACCACACGGTGCCGAACAGTCCGACCGGTACCGACACCAGGAACACCAGCCGCCAGTCGAGCGGCCCCAGGACACCTCCGAGGACGAGGCCGATGAACGACCCGGCGATGCCCGCGATCGCATTCACGCCGAGCGCCAGCCCGCGCTGGTCGTGCGGGAACGCGTCGGTCAGGATGGCGGCCGAGTTGGCGAACAGGAAAGCGCCGCCGACACCCTGACCGACCCGCATCACGATCAGCCACAGCGCACCGTCCGACCCGTCCATCCAGCTCGCCGACAGCAGCACCGAGAAGAGCGTGAAGAGCGCAAACCCGAGCGTGAACATGCGCACCCGGCCGTGAATGTCGCCGATCCGCCCGAAGCTGACCACCAGCACCGCGGTGGCGACCAGAAAACCCATGATCATCCACAGCAGGTAACTCGAGTTGCCCGGCTGCAGTGGATCGAGGTGGATGCCGCGAAAGATGTCGGGGAGCGCGATCAAGACGATCGACGAGTTGATGGTCGCCATCAGAATGCCGATCGTGGTGTTCGAGAGCGCGACCCACTTGTACCGGTCCGGCCGGTCGCCGCTCACGCCGGCGCTTCCTCAAGCTCGGCCAGGAGCGTGCGCACGCGCCGGCGCTTGCCGGCCAGTTCGTCCTCCAGCTCCTCGAGCGCGGCGCGGCGGGTGCGCACGAGCCCGAGCTGCGTGTCCATGTGGCCCATCGACTCGCGGATGATCTCGGCGCGGGCGCCGTCGTCAGGCGCCGGCGTGGCGTGCCAGCGATCGCGCAGCCGAGCGCGGCCGTCCTCGGCATCCATCCAGTCCCGCAGCTGGGTCAGCGAGAGCCCGAGCAGGTCGCGGATGCGAAGCAGATCACGCAGCCGCTCCTCGTCCGGATCGTCGTACAGACGGTGGGCGCCGCCGCGCCGCTCGCGGTCGGGCAGAAGGCCGAGCTGCTCGTAGTAGCGGATCGTGCGCGGGGTCGCGCCCACCCGGCGGGCCAGCTCTCCGATCCGCATCTGTTCCAATCGCTGCGCCACAATCCTCCCAAAAAGAACGCTTACGTCAGATTATCACAGCGTAAATCCGTCCACTAACTCTCCTTAACGTCAATCTGGGCGCGCGAACGTCGACGGATGCGAGTCGCGGTCGGGCGCATGGGGCGGCATCAACCCTGCGGTATCCTGCCGTGGCCAGTGGGGGCCCGTAGCTCAGGGGATAGAGCAGCAGACTTCGAATCTGCGTGTCGGCCGTTCGAATCGGCCCGGGCCCGCTCCTCGCTGAGGCACCAACACGGCACCGGCCGCTGCGACGATGCGAGTGTCGGCGAGGCCGGCTCGGCCATGTCCCTCCGAGAGGCCACGCCGGAGGCCGAGTCACCGATGTGCGAGCCTGAGCGTGGCCACCGCAGAGTGACGCGCGGGGCTGTGTCTGGACGGTGGCTGGAGATCGGTTCACCTGATCCCCGGATCGTCCGATAGGGATGACATGGCCGTCTACGGAATACTCTCTCGCGCCGCCCTGGTCGCATCCGTTCTTACCGCCCTGCTGACGGCGGCTTGTGGATCCACTGCGGCTGGGTCGAGCGGCGGCTCGGCCACAACGTCGCCGCCGTCCTCGACGCCGCCACCCGCGCCCACCCCGCCATCGGCGCGGCTGATCGGTAGCGGAGCGACCTTCGCGCCGCCGGATTCGGTGTTCTACATGTCCACCCCAGGCGGAGGACGGGCGTGGGATCGACTGTCGGCGATCCGAACGGCGCTTCCCCACGACTACACGCAACTCGGCTCGTCACACTCCCAACTCGGGGTGCTGGCAGGGCAACTCCTCGCGCCGATCCCGGGACAGCCGCACGGCTTCGGCGAGGAGGCTGCGATGACGATGGTCTCCGGCCCCGCCAGCACCTACGGCTCTCCCGACCTGCTGTTCTACGACCCGGTCAACGATCGAACAGCCGTCGTGCGCTGGATCGACCACCAGCAGCACGTCACCCCCGGGCGACCCGAGGGTGCCTACGTCGTCTACTTGGACGCGGCGAAGGGCGACAACGGTGCATGGGCGATCTCCAACCACGTCGCCCTGTGGGCCTCGACCGAGCATGAGGTGCGCGAGGCGGTGCAGCGCGCCGAGCACGGCGCCCCGTCGCTGGCCACCGACACCGGCTTTCGATCAGCCATGGCTCGCGTCGACGCGACCGGCGCTGCGATCGTCGGGTTCTCCCGGGACAACCTGATGACCGAGATTTCGCAGGCCAGCTTCATCACCAACTCCGACTTCAAGCGCGGTGATCGACTGTCGCAGTTGTTCGGACTCCAGAACCTGGGCTTCACCGTCGGGGCGACTGCGGGTGGAGCGGTGCTGCGGGGCTTTCCCGGCGCGGGGGTGTACACCCCCGCATCCCCGTATCACCCTGCACTACCCAAAGTCATGGCGGCAGATACGCAGGCATTCGCCGACACCTCCGACGCGGCCGCGCTGCTGCCGGCCGTGCGGGCGGTGGGGCAGGCGTTCGGCAATCCACATATCGCAGACGATCTCCTTCGACGCGAAAGCGGCCAGGCGGCCACACGGCTCGGCCCGCTCCTGCACGGCGAGCAGGCAATCTGGATCGGCCCCTCCACCATAGGCGTCGGCATACGCGCGGACGATCCCGACGCCGCCGAGTCAACACTGCGAGACATCGCAGCATCCCGACAACACCTGAGCTCTCGACACGAGGCCGTGCATCGAGTTGGCTCGATAATCTGGATGGAGACTGACACGAACCCATCCGGCGGCGGCGAGCGTTCACAGTTCAGCCAACTCGCAGCGCGCGCCGGGCTCCCAAGTCAGGTGTCGCTGCTCGCATACCTCGACACGAACCTCTTCGCGGGCTTCTCAGACACAGCCCAGCCTACGCCGAACGCGACCCGCGCACTATTGTGGACGCTGCCCCGGCCCGCCGGATGGGAGTTCGACCTCTACATCGAAGCCGCAGCGCAGTAGCCCAACCCAACGCGCAGCCGTTCGCCGGGCTGGCGACTGCCCACCCGGCTGGATGTGCTGACCGCGCTGGTATGCGCGAACGCCGCTCAGGGTGCGAGCCGTGCGAGGGCTCCGCGAAGCGTTGCGGCCGACGGATCGACGCCGACCCAGGCCACGCGACGATCCGCGCCGATCACGAACACCGTCCCGGCCGCATGCACCTGGAATCCGCGCGCGACCGTACCTCCGGGGTCGCCCGCGTACATCAGCCCGGCGGTGATTCCCAGGCTGTGCGCGTAGTCGGTGACCGCGCTCCAGCCTCCGCCGCCCGGGCCGTTGACCGCGAGATAGATGGTGTCCGCGCCGGTTGGACCGATCACCCTGGGTGCGACGTCAGCCAGGCTTCGCAGGTCGGCGGCGCACGGCCGGCACGATGGTCGCACGAACGCGAGCACGATTCGCCTGCCCGAGAGGATTCGGGCATCGACGAGCTCGCGCCCGTTGGGTACGGCGAACGCCGGAGCCAACGCTCCCCTGGGCAGACCAGAGGTGGCGATGCGGCCGCCCGGACTCGTACCTCCGCCGCTGAGAGCACCGACGACACCGACTCCTAGGGCGACTGCCAGAGCCGATCCGATGACGACGTGGGATCTACGCATCCCGGGAGATCGTAGCATCCGGCACATCGCAGAGGAACAAAGGGCGCCGGAGGAGGTTCCTCCGGCGCCCTGTCGATCTCGCTCAGCGCACGATTGGCCACACGAACGTGTTCCAGTTGGCGAATGTCGTGCGGGGGCCGTCGCCGATGTATTCCGCGGCCGACCACACCGAGCCGTCCGGAAGCGCGAACGATGCCGAGTAGTCACCCCAGCGGCAGGTGGAGGCCGGGTCGGGCAGGCCGGTGACCGGGTTCTCGTAACAGGTGAACCCGTCCTCGGGCCGGAAGCCCACCCTGGCCACGTTGATCGGCCCGCTGGTGCCCCCGGTACCGATCAGCTGGTAGGCGGCGGACGGATAGATCGTCGGGCCCATCAGGCTGAACGCCACCACGCCGAGGCCGGCCTGGTTGACGCCGACCGACGGGAACGACACGTTGGCATTTGACGCCGCGATGTACCCCTGGTTGGCGATCGTGGCGTCCACGCTGCCGTGGGTCACCGACGGATCGAGGATGAAGTACGCGATCCCGGTGCGTCCGCCCGGATTGACCTCGGTGTTGATCGCCGACCACAGCTTGCCGTCGGCGTAGACGACCTGATTCATGCGCGTGTCGTTTGTGTCAACAAGGCTGGCCTTGCCGTCCGGATTCTCCGTCGGATCGGCGCCGAAGACCAGCGTGCCCTGTCGCTGCGCCTGCGCCGGCGGGCTCATGTAGCTCTCGCTGCCCAGGGTCTTGCTGGTCAGCGACAGTGCCGGCGTCGTGGTGTCGAGCGAGCTCGTGTTGGTGAGCGCCCACACCGTCACCCTGCTGTCCGGGGTGGGACGAACGGCACAGTCCGGCGGGATGCAGTCGAAGCCCGCCATGAAGTACTCGGTGCCGCCGTTCCCGGTCGCGAAGTGGCGGTCGGGTGACGTGGCCGGCTGGATGCTGGCCGTGTCGGTGCCGAGGTTGCTGAAATGCACGAGCGTCGTTGCGGTGCCGGCCTCCAGCGCGAGCTTGTCGATCGCGTAGATCTGGGCGAAGTTGGCGTGACCCGCGCCGATCGGATACTCCGAGGTGTTGACGAAAAAGCCGTACTTGTCGGCGCCGATCAGCGGCTGGTCGCCGAAGCACGGGCAGTTCGTCTTGTTCGGCGACGTGGCCGGGATCTTGTACCTGTGGTACGTCCCCAGCGGGTCGCTGGTGTCACTCACCGCGAGCATGGTGTACGCCGGGGAGACGAACGCTCCCGTCGAAGGATCCAGGCTGATCACGAGGATCGAGTGGAACCAGCGGTGGGTCGCCGTGTCGAAATAGCACTTGGGATCGGACACGAACGGTCCGAACCTGCCGGTCGAGCGGTTGATCGCCGGCCGCAGCCCGTAGAACTGTGACACGGTGATCGGCCCGAGCAGCAGCTGGTGCGCATTGGCGTCGTAGACGTTCAGCGCCGAGTTCACGCTCTCGAACAGGTAGGTGGTGCCGTGCACGGTGCCCGCGCACAGGCCCTGGTCGGGCGGCTCGGAGCTGAACTGGTTGCCGCCGCCGGCCAGGCGCTGGTCGAGATGGCTGATGCCGTCGAATCCGTCGTGGGCCTGGTTGACCACCACCGGGGAGTTGTCGGGCGTCGGCACACCGGTCGTGGAGGATGTGTGTACCGGCGCGGCCTGGTTGCGATGAATGAAGGCATCCAGGTCGGGCGCAAAGCCTGGGAGGGAACCGGTCGAGGGGGGTGCCGTGACAACGTGCAGGCTCCCCAGCCGAACGGTGCCGCTCGGTACCAGCTTCTCGATCGAAGCGACCGGCCCCGCGGTGGACGATGACGCGACCGCCGCCGACCCGGACAGCGTGACACCAGCTGTCCCGGCGACCATGAGCACGGCGCGGAGTGCTCGAACATGCCAATGCATGTGTATCCCCCCTGTTGAACGACCCCAGCCTCGGGCGCAGCAACTCGCGCCGTCAAGGCACTCTACGCGCGATCGACCCACCCGTCAATGGCGAGAGGGCGGACGCAGAATCGGTAACCCCGAGCCACGCCTCGATCTTACGATGGCGGTGCCGCGTGCGCCACCGCCATCCCCGCACGACGGACAGTGTGACGGGACCCGGGTTGGCCTGAGCCGATCGGCACGTAGACTTGACGGTATGTGGAGGTGGCTCATCCCACTGGCTGTGATCGTCGTCGTGGCCGTCGGACTCGTGACGACAGGCCAGCGGACGGTGCGCGTTCCCACGCCGAACGGCGGCACCGGCCAGGCGCCGCCGGGGTCGTTCACCGACCAGCCGTGTGACCGCGGCACCCCTGCACCAAAGACGTACAAGCACGTGATCTGGATCTGGATGGGCAACCGCGGCTACGACAAGGTGGTCGGCAAGTTCAACACCGACGCGGTGAACACCAACACTTTAGCCGACGGCTGCGGCCTCGCCGTCAACTACAGCGCGGTGGCGAGTCGCGGCGTGCCAAACCTCCTCGCCGCACTCTCGGGGAGCACCCAGGGTCGATCGGACAACACCCCGGTGCGGCTGGTCGTGCACAGTCTCTTTAGCCAGATTCCAACGTGGCGCGTGTACATGGGAGGGATGGCGACACCGTGCCAGGCCACCGATTCGTTGGACATGACCAACGGCGGCTACTTCGTTCGCGACAACCCCGGATTTCTTTTGAGCACCGCGGGGTGTGCCGCACACGATCGACCGGGTCGCGAGTTCCTGCCGTCACTCGCGGACGGCAAACTTGCACCGTTCACCGTCGTCGTCCCGCCGGCATGCTCGAGCATGAGCTTCACGCACGGTTGCGTCGGCGTCACCAAGCCGAAACAATTCGTGCTGCTGGGTGACGAGTGGCTGAATAGACTCACGCGTCGTATCTTTGCAAGTTCCGAGTACCAGACGGGTTCCACCGCGGTGTTCGTCACGTGGACGGAGGCGGCCAAGCCGCCGCCAAGCGGGCACCGGTGCCTTCAGCAGTTCATCCCGTCGTGCCGCGTGGCGATGATCGCCATCGCCCCGTGGGTGAAGAAGGCCCAGTTCGCAGGCCGACTCTCACACTACTCACTGCTTGGCGAAACCGAGCTCCTGCTCGGACTGAAGATGGTCGAACATGCACATTCCAGTGCAAGCATGCGCGCGGCATTCGGCTTGTGAAGCGACGCCGTGGGTTCGCGCTGGCCGCGCTGGGCGTCGCCGCGATCATCACCGGTTGGGCGGTCTCCCACCGAGGCGGCGACACGCCGCCACTACCCCTCCCAAAGGGTCCCACGGTGACCCTCCCACGGGCAGCCCACGGGCTCGTCGCGCCCTGGATCACCACCCAGGGCACAAGCTTCGTGGACAGCCATGGCTCGCCGGTTGTGCTGCGTGGCTTCAACGTCGCAGTCGTCGGCGAGCCGGTGTACAGCCAGGCGTTCTCGCTAGGCGCCAACTTCGTCCGTATCTACGTGCCCTGGAGCCAGATCCAGCCGAAAGGGCCGAACCGTTGGGACACCGCCGAGTTGCAGCAGCTCGACCAGGAGGTGGCCTATTTCCAGCAGAACCGGATCAACGTCCTGATCGACTTCCACCAGTTCCACTGGTCGCCGTACTACGCGAAGGCGGAGTGCAAGCCCGGGGCCCCGCAGTGCACGGGCAGCGGCGTGCCGAGCTGGTTCTACACGGATCACCCGCGATTCTCCTCCGACCGCTCCGGCGAGGCCAGGGCCAAAGCCGCATTCTGGACGACCGAGTCCCGCCAGTCGCTGTATGCCTACTCTCGATTCGCAGAGATGATGGCGACTCGATACGGCCACTATCCCAACGTGGTCGGCTACGAGATCTTCAACGAACCGCACCCCGGCGCGCTGCAGGACGGCACCGCCGCCACCAACACGATGCTGCGCTGGCAGGCGCAGATCTACCACGTGCTGCACGCCGTCGACCCCCGCCGCACGATGTTCGTGATGTGCGACGGAGGGGGTGAGGGGATCGGCACCGCCAGTCTCGCCCCCTTCGGCAAGCTGAACCACCTCGCGCTCGACTTCCACGACTACTTCAACGGCGTCCCTGGCACCGGCTTCGATGCCGCCGGAGATCGCTGGCTCCCGTCGTGGCCGGCCACCCACAACCAGAACGGCCAGCAGTATCTGGGCACCGAGGCCGCCCAGCAGGCCGTGCTGGACGTGCCGCTGCGCCGCACGGCTGGGTGGAACATCCCACTGCTGGTGGGCGAATGGGGGATACACCAGGATGCCGGCAGCAACTGGACGGTGTACCAGCAGCAGATGCTCGACGCGTTTCACGGTCAGGGCATCTCGTGGACGCGCTGGAACCTGGGCGTGGGTGAGGGCTTCAACCTCCTGTCGGGCAGCCAGACGGCGCCGGCGCCGAGCCCGGCGGCGCTGCAGTTGGCTCAGGCGCTGCGCTGAGTGCCGCGGCGGCGCATGACCGCTGTCTCGAGTAGGAGCGGGAGCTCGACTCGTGCGCTATTGCGGCGCAGCAGAAGCAGGTAGAGGCCGGTGCCGACCACGGCGTAGATCAGCAGCGCCGGAATCGTCGCGCCCAGGGTCAGCCGGAGCACCAGCCCGACCGCACCGAAGCAGCCCAGAGCGGCGCCTGCGACGACCGGAAACGCGCGCCCAAACGGGTGCAGCTTGAGGAACGCGCGCACCTCGGCCAGCGGCGCGACGTTGTTGACAAGGATGCTCGCCGCCCACGCCACCGCCGCCCCGGCGATGCCGATCCGCGGGATCAGGATGAAGCTGAGTGTCAGGTTGAGCGCGAGCGCGACCACCACGTTGAACAGGTTCCAGAAGCTGCGCCCGCCCATCAGCAGCACCACGTCGACCGGCCCGATGCCGGTCGCCACCAGCATCGTCACGGCCAGGATCGCAAGCGACGACGCGCCCGGCGCGTAGTGGTGCCCGAAGACGCGCAGCAGCACCGGCGCGAACAACGCCAGGGTCAGGTACATCGGCCATGCGAGCATCATCAGCCAACTGGTGGCGACCTGGTACACGTCCCTGGCACGGACGCTCTGACCGCCCGAGAGCAGCTCCGAGAGCTTCGGTCCGATGACCTGGATGATGGCCAGGTTGACGACACTGCCGGCCACCAGGTAGCGGGTGGACGCGGTGTACACGGCGGCGTCGGCGGTGGAGCGCAGGTGCCCCACCATCAGCGTTCCCACCCACAGGATGGTGACCTGGAAGATGCCGGTCAGCCCGCGAGGGGCCGTGAACGACCAGAACTCCCGCGCAAGCTTGGCGGTCGGCGTCGGCGGCTGCACCTCGGCCGGCGCCCGCCGCTCCACCCGGTGCACGAGCACTCGCAGCCAGACCAGGGCAGCGAGCAGCCCGACCGCGATCGGAATCCCCCAGGCAAGAGCGATCGAGGTGCTCTGACCACCCGCCAGGACGACCACACTGACAGCGAGCGCCTGTCCGGCCGCCTTGCCGATGCGGTCGATGGCGGCGTTGGGCACCATCGTGCCGAAGCCGCGGGTCGCGGCCACCGCCACCGTGTACGCGGACGAGAGCGGCAGGAAGACGGCCAGCACCCGGATGTAGGTGGCGATCGCGCCCGCGTCCTGGGGACGGTTGTGGGTGAAGATGTCGGCCAGCGGCCGGGCGAAGGCAAACGTCAGCCCCGCCAGCAGCACCCCGCCGGCGAACGACGGCACGATGCCCACCCGCAGGCTCGCCCGCACGTCGGCGACCCGATCCAGCACGCGGTAGCGCGGGATCATCCTGGTGAGACCCGTGTCGGCCCCGAGCTCAGCGGTGTTCGAAAGGATCACGAACAGCGCCACAGCCTCGAAGAACGCGCCTGACCCACGCTTGGTGAGCGCCTGCGTGACGGCCACCACCATCACGAACTGGAGCAGCCCGTTGGCCACCGACCCGACGAAGTTCAGCGTGCCTCCCCGCGCCACCGCCCGCAGGTCGGCGCTGCGGGCGTCGCCGCCCGACGCGGCGGCCGACGCGACTCCGCTCACGCCACCGCCGTGCGCTGGGCACCCCAGCCGTAGTCGACGCCCAGGTGGGCGTACAGCCGCCGGTTCGGGTCGGCGAAGCGCTCCTCGAGCATCCGCCGGGTGGCGGGCGCCATCGGCGCGTATCCGCGGGCGTTGTGCGCCCGGTACTCCTGAGTCTGTGCCGGGTCGATGCCGAGGAACGTCTGCACCTCGGCCATCGCCGTGGCGGGATCGGTGAAGAACCGCTCGGCGTGGATGATCAGCATCCGCTCGGCGGGAAAGTGCTGCCTCCAGGCCTCGATCTGCTCCAGATACAGGCCGCGGGCGACGTACGAGTGGTGCTGGTGGGCAAGGCTTCGGTAGCGCGAGTCGGCGGCCATCCGCTCCCGCTCACCGTCCATCCGCTGTGGCTCGAGCTCCAGCGCGCGCTCGAAGCTCTCGGACGGCTCGAACCCGCGCGCGTACTCCTGCTGGTAGTGGGAGTAGGCTCGCTCGACCGGGTCGCGCAGCATCACGATCAGCCGCACGTCCGGCGCCACCCGGGCCACCCGAGCCGGCACGTGAGGGTGGAACAGATAGTACGGACTGCCCTCGCCGGTGATCGGACCCGAGCCGCGGCTGACCGGGAAGTGCGACCGATACCACCCCAGGCTACGGTCGGGATGGTTGTCGAAGTAGTGCGCACCCTTGCTCGGGTAGGCGCCTTCGACCTGCGGGTGGGCAACCAGGTAGCGGTAGAGCGATGTGGTGCCGCAGCGCTGGCCGCCGATGATCAGGAAGTCCGGCAGCCTGCGCCGCGAGGCGTTCAGGCGCCGGGGGGCGAGCACGATCGCCTTGGCCAGCTCCGCCACCGGGGCGGGCAGGTTCGAGTAGTTGTCGTTTGCCGCTCCGCGCTCTCGAGCCATCAGACCTCCGTCAGCGGACGGCGGGCGAGCACCTCGGGGTCGCTCATGTGCCGCGGCTCCCGAAGGCTGTAGCCGAACCGGTTCACGCGGTCCTCGAAGCGCGCCAGCGCGCGGTCGGTATCGAGGCGCTTGAGCGGGTTCCAGCGGTTGGCGTCCCAGCGGTCGAAGTAGGCGTCGTTGACGGTCGTGCGCACCGTCAGATCGGTCGGCCTCGGCTCCAGGCCGACGAACCTGAACACCTCGCCCAGCCGGGCGTCGGGATCGGCGACCATGTCCTCGTAGCGCAGCACGTGGAGGTGCTCCAGGTGCGGCGCGTCCTGCTCCAGCCGCTCGTGGCAGACCAGCCAGTGCTCGACCAGCGAGGTGTAGGTCGTCCAGCTCCACTTCTGGGTGGCGCACGACACAGCGATCGGGTGCCGCAGCATGACGACGAAGCGAGCTCCGGGGAAGAGCGCCTGCAGGAATCGGGTGCGAATCAGATTGGGCGGCGACTTCTCGAGCAGCACCGGCTTGCTGGTGTCCCAGTGACGGTTCCAGTCAGCCAGAAGCGCGTCCCGGCTGGCATCCGAGACCAACTCCGAACGCTCGTCGAGGTAGGCCTGGTCATGGAAGCCAAACCGGCCCGGGCCGCCGTGCCGACTGGCCGGGTGGTACACGGTCTGCAGATGCTGACCCTCGTCCTCGGTTGCGCCGGTGCCTTTGAACCCGCTGGCCTGCGGATGCTCGGCCAGGCAGCGAGCGAGCAGCGAGGTGCCGCTGCGATGCAGGCCCCCGATGAACGCGTAGGTGTGGTCAGTCATGGGTCTCCAGTCTCTATCGGCTAGACGAGCTGCGGCTGGACGGTGGCCGGAGCGGGGCGCGCGGCCTTGCGGCGGCGAACCCCGAGCCGCGGCGTCCCGTCCTTGGCGATCTCGCGGTACACGATGGCAGCCGCAACCATCAGCAGCGGCAGTCGCTCGGTGATCTCATAGTAGGGGAGCTGGATGCACCCGATCAGGATCACCACGTGCGCCCAGAACGCGTCGGGCGTGCGCCAGCGCGCCGAGCGAAAGAGTGTGTAGGCGAACCACAGCGAGAACAGCGCCAGTCCGGGGATGCCGTGCGAGACGACCAGCAGGAAGACCTCGCTCTCGGTGCCGATCGCGCTCTGGCCCTTCACGGTGTTCTGCTGCGGCGCGCCGAAGCCCAGCCAGGGCGACCCGAGCACCTTCTGGGTGGCTGCCTGGTCACGCTGCAGCCGGCCGGTGTCTCCGGTCTTGTGCGAGAAGCGGCCCGATGCCAGCCCACCCAGCGGGCTCACCACCAGGAGCACCGCGATGGCGGCGAAGGCGAACACGATCGCACGCACGAGCCGGGTGTCACGGTGCCGCGCAAGTCGGATCGCGGCGTAGGTGATTCCGACCCCGAGCGCGAGCCACAGGCCGCGGTCGAGCGAGAACACGATCGGCACGATCGACGCCGCCATCGCGATTCGCAGCGTGTTGCGCCAGCCCCGCGAGCGCGTCTGCACCAGCGACGCGACCGCAAACGGCGTCAGGATCGCGAACGCCGAGCCCCAGGCGTTGGTGTAGGCGAAGAAGGTCTCGGGGCGGCCGAGCGGGAAACCCAGGAAGTGCTGCACCTCGGCGAACTGCAGGTGCACGTGGGCGTACACGTACTGGTTGTTGACCACCGACCTGGGCAGCAGGTGCTCCATCGGGCTGGCCAGCGTCACGTGCGGGAACAGGACGCCGAACCAGCCGCCGATCACCACCACCACCCAGTAGAAGGCGAGCGCGTTCACGATCGAGCGAGTGGGCAGCCGGCGCTCGGGGATGTTGACGATGAACAGGAAGAGGATCGCCCCGGAGACGAAGAACGATCCCCGCCAGGCCCAGGCCAGGGCGCGCTGGGCGCTGCTCAGCTCGACTCCGGAGATCAGCATCCAGGCCAGCAGCAGCATGAACACCCCGAACCGCCTGGGAGCCCGCACCGGCCAGCGGCGCAGCAGCATCGTCGCCAGCATCGGCGCGGTGATCAGCGGCCACATGAACATCGAGAGGCCGAGCAGCCACCACAGCGGCAGCAGTCCGAACAGGGCGTAGGCCTGCCAGCCCCGCGGCATCGCGTGCCCGCGAGGCATCGCCTCGTTGACGTGATCGGCGGCCAGGTTGCGCATCAGCCGACCGACCTCAGGTAGCCGTATCCCAGCAGCAGCGGCCAGGTGACGAGTGTGACCACACGCCGCGACCCGGCCCGCATCTGCGTGCGCCATGCGTCGTCCACCCGCACCTGCTGGCGGCCGTGGGCGAAGCGCATCGGGTTCCCGCGCACGCTGTGCTGCGCGGCGACTTCCAGCTCGCCGGCCTCCAGGAAGGCGAAGTCGGTCTCGTGCCCCAGCCGCTCCATCGCATGCTCGAGCTCGCGCCGGGGGTCGCCGACCAGCGACTCGTAGCGCACCCGCACGGTGGGGGTTCGGAGCCGGCGAAGCAGTTCGAAGGCCAGGTTGCACTCCATCCATCGCACCGCCGCGCGCAGCGGGCTGAACTCCTCGAAGTAGGCACCGTCCGCCGACGTGATCTCGGGCCGGACCATCTTCTTCATCCACGAGAACACGACACCGCGGCTGTCGCGGACGAGGTGGATCACGCGCAGGTCGACCCCGGCAGCGCGGCGCAGGAAGTAGGCGTAGGGCGGGTTCTTCGTCGAGTCGACCACCGCAGTCGCACCGGACACCTCGAGGATGCCGCCGTAGAGCGCGGCGGTCAACTCGGCGTACCGGCGCAGTTTCTCGGCGTGGCCGGGCACCAGCCACGGCGCGGCCAGCAGGGGGATCCGGCTGTGCCGGAGCACCGCCGCTTCGAGCGCCAGCACCTCACCGGCGTCGACCGCGTCCCAACCGCCGAACGCGCGCGCCCCGACCTCGGTCCAGAACGGGCAGCCGGAGAAGGTGAGGCCGCAGCCGCACAGCTCGTCGGCCGTCACGCCCGCCTGCCAGACGTAGCGCAGCTCACCGACCGCGACCATATGGGGCGCCGCGCCCAGCATGTGCGAGAGCAGGGTGCTGCCGCTGCGGCCCCAGCCGCCGACATACACCACCTGGGCAGGGGTCATGTCTCGTGTCCGCCGGGGACGCGAGTGGCCGCCGGCTCACGCGTGACGGCACCGCGAAAGAGACCCTCGACGAGTTCCTCGAAGCGAGCTGCGGCCTGGGCCGGGTCGAAACCGTTTACCGACCTCGGCAGCACCACCCCACCCTGCAGCACCTGCTCGACGTGGGAGCGGAACTGTTCCTCGGTCTCGGCCAGGAGGATTGCGCCGTCGGCCGCCACCCGCCGGCTGAACGCGCACTGGTGGTTGTCCACATGCTCGCCGCGCTCGGCGCTTCGCGGGATCACGATCGGGCGTTTGCCCATCGAGACGCAGAGCATGATCGTGCCCGGCCCGCCGTGGCAGACCACCGCAGCCGCCGAGCGCACCTTCTCCTCCATCTCGCGATAGCCGAGGTAGGGGTTGTGGTCGGCCAGCCGGGGCTGCTGGGACGTCCCGGTCTGCATGAAGCAGTGGGCACGGTTGGCACCGCCCTCGGCCAGCCAGGTGTCGATCCAGCGCGTCATGCGGTGGAAAGGATGGACGTCGGTCCCGACGGTGGCGAAGATCAGCGGCAGGGTGTGCATCGGCCTAGAACAGTCGTCCGATCAGCTCAGCGCGGGGATAGAACCGCTTCTGCTCCTCCCACTGGACGAGGAAGAGCGAGGTCAACGGCCGGCACATGCGCCCGGTCAAGGTCGGTGAATCGATGCGATCGTACACCTCGACGTACACCGTCTTTATGCGCAGCAGGCGGGCGACCAGGAAGAACGGAAACGCAACCCCGGCGCCGTCCGAGACGACGATGTCGGGCCGCCTGCGCGGCAGCACGCGCATGGCCAGCCACAGGTTGCGGATCGTGTTGCGCACGTTGCGCGTGGTGGGGTAGTGGGCCCAGGTGACGTCCTCGTCGGCCAGCAGCGACTCGGAGTCGGGCAGCTTGAACGTGACCCAGAACCGCTCGTGCTTCTGCCACCAGGGCTTGAGCTGGTGAAGCTGGGTCAGGTGGCCTCCGGACGAGCACACCAGAGCAACCTTCACAGCACGCCGACCTCGCGCGGCTCTCGCTCGTCCTCGCCGAACCCGGGCGTCGGGCGCGGCACGACGTAGGAGCCACCATAGTCGTTGCGCGCACCGGGGCTTGCACCGGTGAAGACGAAGCCGACACCGGGCGCCGGGCAGTTGTCCAGGGCGCGGCGCAGGGCGACCACGGTCGGCCGGCTGGCCAGCCGCGCCCGCGACACCACGATCACGCCGTCCACCTTGGACGCGAGCACCATCGCGTCGGTCACCGGCAGCATCGCCGGCGCGTCGATCAGCACGATATCGGCCCGGGAACGCAGCGTGAGCACGAGCTCGGTGGCAGTGCGCGAGTCGAGCAGTTCGGCGGCATCCACCGTCGCCGCCCCGGCGGGCAGCACCTCGAGGATCCCGTCCACCGCCCCGCGGCCGTTCGCGGCCGCGTCCACCGCACCGTGACGGCCGACGTCGACACCGGTCAGTGCGTCGGCCAGGCGGGCCCGGCCGGCCAGCACGTCGGACAGGCCGGCGCGGTCGTCGAGACCGAAGAACTCGCCCTGAACGGGCCTGCGCAGATTGGCGTCAACGAGGATCACGTGCTTGCCCGAGCGGGCGAGCACGATCGCCAGGTTGGCGGCGGTCTGCGATGTGCCCTCGTCGTCGCCGGCGCTGGTGAACATGATCGTGCGGACGTCGGGGTTGCGGTTGAGCACGGACGCCAGGTTCAGTTTCGCGATCCGGTAGGCCTCGGATGACGGCACCAGCGGAGGCGCCGGGTCTGCGAGCGCCACCAGGCCGTTTCCGACCGCCTTTGGTGGGCTCGGGATGCGGGCGAGGAGCGGCAGCCGCAGCCGCCTGCCGACGTCCTCTGCATCGCGGATGCGGGTGTCCAGCACGTCCTGCAAGAAGGCCAGGAACATGCCCAACACGAGGCCGATGAAGGCACCGATGGCGACGGTCTTGGCCACCTGTGGCTGGGTCTGCGTGGCGCCGGTGCTGGGCTCGGCGACCGTATATTCGATGTCCCCAGCCTGTGTAGGCGTGAGGTTGGTCAGCTTCGCCTGATCCTGGGCGATGATATTTCGCTTGTTTGCGAGATCGAGCTTTGTCTTGCCGACCTTTGCTGGGTCGATCTGCTCGTTCCCGTTCTTGTCCAAGACCGGCGCACCCGCGCTCATCATGATGAGCCCGGCAGCGATCTCGGCCTTAGGGCCCTGGAGCGCAGCAATGTCCTGGAGGATCAGGCCCTGATCCTTGGTGATCGTTGCCTGCACGCCCTGGGAGACCAGGAACATCGGAAAGCTGTTTGCGATTGCTGCGGCAAGCCGGGTGGCCGTGCCCTGGTTCGGATCCGACACCGTGACGATGAGATTGTTCCCGGTCGCGTCGACTGCAACCGTCGTCTGGGCCTGGAGATCTGCGGGAGTACGGTCAGCCAGCTTGAGTCGCCCCAAGACGTATCTGTCGAACGTTTGCGACGACGCCAGCGCGACGTTGGAGTTCGCCCACGCCCCGGCGTTGCCGCTCAAAGACTTGTTGTTGGCCTGCTGAGTCGCGGGAGCCGAAGTGGGGCTGTAGAGGACCTGAGACGTGGCCGAGTACAGAGTCTGCTGATGCTTGGCATACAGCGTCGCCGCACCCGCGAGGAGCAAAGTGACAAGAAGCACGATCCACTTCCGGCGCCATACCACCCCCACATAGTCGCCAAGGGAGACCGTTTCAAAGCCGTTGTCCACTGCCCAGTCCTTCCAGGTTTGACCGCGGGACGTTCGCCCACGAACTGCGTTCCGCTCGGACACAACCGCCGACACATGGGGGCCCGGCCCTCGGAGGAGTGACGTCCGTCCGAGAAACGTGCCTCCTGTTCACCAATGGTACCCCCCTTGCCGGTGGCGTCAACCGCAGGGCCGACCGTCGAATTGGGGAGTTATTGACCTCGCGTGCGGTAGGTTCTTCGATGTGCGAGACGCCCGCGCCTGCTTTCGAGGACTCACCATCGAGTCGGATCGCACATTCGCAGGCTCCGGATCGGCACCCCGGGGCTTCACCACGGTCGAGTCGTATGTGGCCGTGCCGAGCCTGCGCCGGCCCTGGATGCTGCTGCCGGAGTCCTCCCCACGCTCCGCCGCTCAGGCCCTGCGCCGGTTTTCGAACGGTAGCGGCGGCGGTGCAACGGCGGGATCGATGGCCGCCGCTCTGGCCGTGCGCGGGGGTCTCATGCGCGCGTGGCGCTCCAATCGGGTCAGCCTGGCGGTGGCCGACGGGACGCCCGTCGCCGATCTGCCGGGGCTGCTGCTGCGCGAGCATCTCGCCGGTGTGCTGGGCCGCGACGACCTGTCACTGGCCGTCCGCGTGGGCGCGACGCGGCCCAACGGCAAGCCGGTGGTGCAGGTGCTGGGAAGCTCGGGCGAGGCGCTGGCGTTCGTCAAGATCGGCTGGAACGACCTCACGCGGCCGCTTGTGGTGCGCGAGGGCGAGGTGCTGGCGGCGTTCAGCGCGCCGCAGTCCGCGCCGCTGGCGTTCGACGTACCCCGGCTGATCCACCGGTCGGAGTGGAATGGGTTCCGGCTGCTGGTGGTGGCACCGATCGCCCAGCGCGGGCTGCCGGCGGGGCCGGGGGCGCCGCTCCAGCCCACCCGCGAAGTCGCGGCGATGGGGGGAGTCAGGCGGTCGCCGCTGGCCGAGAGCCCGTGGTGGACGGAGCTCACCGCCCGGCTGGCGGCCGCGGACGATGCCGGCCTTTCCGCCACCAGGGCCGAGCTGGAGCGGCGGTTCGGCGGCCATTCGCTCGCATTCGGCGGAGCTCACGGAGACTGGACTCCGTGGAACATGGCCCGCTCCAAGGGCCGGCTGGTGGTCTGGGACTGGGAGCGCTTCACGCTCGGCGCGCCGGTCGGCCAGGATGCGATCCACTACGCCTTCATGGTCGCGCTGCGCCGGCGCAAGCGCACGACCGAGCAATCCGCCGAGCATGCGGTCCACTCGACGCCGCCGTTGATCACGGCGATGGGCGGAGATCCCAACGACGGCCCACTGTTGGTCATGCTGCACCACCTGGAGATGGCGGTGCGCTTCGCCGAGGCGAGGGCGGCCGGCGTGACCGTCGTCCACGATCTGTTCGCGCAGCAGCTGGTCAGGCTGCTTGCGGCAGGGTGAGCTTCCGCCGCCCGCCCGTCGCCTGTACCATGGGCAGAGCATGAGCGTGTCGATCTCGAGCATCTGGTCCCTGGCGCCGATCCTGGGTGTGGCCGTGGTCGCGTTCGGCTTGGGTGCCATTCTGGCCCGCGGCGACGACGCTCAGGCCCGCCGCCGGTCGTACCGCTGACCGCTGACCCGTGGACATGCCCGGGGTCAACGCCCACCGCCGTCACTCCGTGAGCTGCGCGAAGTGCGCCTGCGCGACGCCGGCGATCTTGGTGAAGTCGCCGCCGAGACCGAGGCGGGTGCCGCCGTTGCCGAGGGCGTAGACCCCGAGGGTGCTGTTGATCGGAGTCGAAAAGGCCTGGATCGTCCCGGTCAGCGGGTCGAGCGCGAGCAGATGATGGCGGATCACCGCGGTCTGGCACAGCCCGCCCGTGTAGACACCACCGTCGCAGTAGTTGTTGAAGTGGCCGCCGGCGTACAGGATGCCGTCGACGATCGTCACCGCCTCGACGTTGCCGTCGAGCTGGGCATACCACTTGAGTGTGCCGCTGGCCTGGTCGAAGTCGGGCACGTGGCCCCCGCTGCCGGCTCCCGCCGCGTACACATCCGTCGCCGTGGCGACGAGCCCCAGCACCGGATAGGCGACATGGGTCTTCCAGGTCAGAAGCGCCCCGGTGGAGGCGTCGACCGCCCCTATGTGGTTCTGGGTGGACGTGCCCAGGTGGAGGAAGTTGCCGCCCACGAAGAGCTTCGAGCCGCTCGCCGAGAGCGCCGTCGCAAGCACCCCGGCATCCGGCGCAGGGGCCGCAAATGCAGTGTTCAGCACGCCGCTGGTGGGATTGAGCGCCGCCAGGTAGGGGTGGGCTGCACTGTTCACCGTGGTGAAGTCACCGCCCACGTACAGGTTCGAGGCGCTCGGGGTGACGGTGAACACGGCGGCGTCCAGGCTCGGCTTGAAGGTCGAGACAGCCACACCGGTCACCGGGTCGATCTCGGCGATCCGCTGGTGACCCTTGCCGCCGATCTGGGTGAACGCTCCACCGGCGTACAGCTCCGTGCCCCCGGTCGACAGGGCGATCGCGTACACGATCCCGTTGGCGTTGGGATCCCACGGCAGAAGCGCACCCGTGGTGGCATCGATCGCCGCCAGGTGGTTGCGCGGCACGAAGGCACCGCCCGTGCCGGGCGCCTGCACCTGCGTGAACTTGCCGCCGATGTAGATCGTGTTCCCGACGTACAGCACGGCGGTCACCCGGTCATTGGCCTGGTAGGTCGTATCGGGGTGGCTCAGCACCGGCATGGCATACGCCGACGGCGCGAGGGCCGCCGTCACACCCACACCGACCAGTCCCGAGAGCAGCCGCCGTACACTCGTGCGCTTGCGCATCGAAAACCCTCCCGTATCACCCTTTTTGACCATACCGACCGGTCGATCATAGCATGTTCAACATAGTGCGAACACGCTGAGTCAAAAAGATCGTCAGACCCCCGCAACCGGCGGCCGCAGCGGTGCGTCAGCCCTCGATGCCTGCGAACCCGGACGCCGCCGCGACCAGCACGTCGCGCGGGGCGTTCTCGGGCTGAAGCTCGACATCCAGAACTCCGAAATGGCGCATCAGCCCGGTGCTGGATCGCGAGCGTTGCGGCTGCACGACCTGCCAGCGCAGCCCGCGGAGCACGAGCGCTCCGGCGGCGGCCGGCAGTCGTCCGGCCGGAGAGCCCCCCGCGCGCTCGGTGACCACGAACTGGCTGCACCGGTCGTCGGCATAGGTGAGCTGTATGCTGCGGCCGCCGAACCCGCTCACCGGGTAGATGTGGTAGCCCGCCTGGATCGCCGGGAAGATCGGCGTGAACGCGGGTTGGGCGAGGGTGACCGCGTCCGCCTCACCGATCGAGACGGCACATCGATCGGCCGCGCCGGCCCGGCCACTGCCGAAGGCCATCGTGATCCCCACGCCGACCACGACGACCGTGAGGCCGAGCGCGCGGCGCAGAGCGCGAGAGCGGGTGAGGTGAGCGAGACGGAAGGTCATGCGTGAAAGGAAGCGCTCCCCGGGGGATTCGAAGTCCCCCGGGGAGCGGTCAGGTGGATCGTGGTGAGACTCGCGTTTCGGTCTAGAGGTGGAACGCGGACTTCATGCTGGCGGCCGTGTTGGCCCCACCGAGGTAGGTGGTGACACCGAGCAGCTCTTCCTCGGTGCGCAGCAGCGAGTAGTGCGTGTACTTGGTCGCGCTGACCGTGCCGGCCTTGGTGTACGGGCTGACGACGATCGTGGCGACGTGGTTGCCGGAGTTCTTGGCATCGGAGTCGTAGGTGATGAAGAGCACCGTCGAGCCGTTCTGGTAGGCGGGCGACGCGATGATCTTGGGCACCCACGTCTTCAGCCAGTTGTCAGCGCAGCTCATGCAGCCGCCGTGGGCATCGTTGGTCGTGTTGGGAGCGACGAACGAGAACTTCGGCAGCGTGCCGTTGGCCAGGTCGGCCTGCAGCGCACCGGTGGTGGTGGTGCCCAGCGGGACCGACTGCTTGGTGCAGTTGGTGTTCTCGGCCGTGTAGTACGGAGCGGCGGTGTGTCGCGGGACGTACAGGCCGTTGGAGGTGTTCAGCCGCGAGCAGTTGGACGGCATCGACTCGGCGTACACCTTCCAGCTGGTTCCGACCTGCTGGAAGATGCTGTTCGAGGAGGTGACGCACGAACCGGTCGGAGTGCAGTCCTTGTTGGCGACGCTGGACGGGATGGCGCCGCTGGTCATGCCGACGTAGTTGGGCAGGCTCGGGTAGGACAGCGCGTAGTAGTTCGACGCCAGGCCGCAGCTCTTGGCCAGCGACGTCTGGTACGGCTCCGGCCCGATGGCCTGGCTGTAGGAGTGGTTCTCCTCGATGATCGTGATCACATGCTGGAAGGTGGCCGGCGGCGTGGTGAGCCCACCGCAGGGGGCGGACGCCGAAATGGCGGCCTCGGAGGCGACGACCTTGCGGGCGTGGCCCGACCCGGCCATGGCGACATGCACCGTGGCTCCCAGCGCCGCAATGGCCAGCGCACCGAGAACGAGTGCTCGTGTGGTTGAACGCTTCAACGTTGTACTCCTTGACGTTTGGGGGGTGATACAGCCGGGAGACCCCGCCCGGCATGGCGAAACATCGGGACGCCCAAACGCCCCTCAACGTCCCCCAAACGAGGTATGGCGCACCCCGGATCGCCGTAAATCCGCCGACACCGGCGCGCGCCCATGACCCGCGGGGCGAGATACGCTAGCGGCCGACCGTGGTCCTGGGGGCGTAGCTCAGGGGACAGAGCGACGGACTTCTAATCCGTTGGTCGCAGGTTCGAATCCTGCCGCCCCCGTCGGGCCAAACCCGAGCAGTTCATGCACTTCCGGACGCCGCCGTTGTCTGATTAGAGCACTGCGTGGACACGCGGTGGACACGCGGGGTGTCCCACTCGACCACCGGCAGGTCGTCGTCGAGCAGGTGCGCACAGACCGAAATGGTGAAGGCGACTGAGCTGTGGCCAAGCCAAACCGAGACCTGTTTCCTGTTCAGGCCGTGCTCGGTGCAAAGGAGCGTGCCGCAGGTGTGCCGCAAGATCTGCCAACCCTCGCCCTTCGCCAGCGTCACGCCGAAGTGTCGGCAGATCTTGGAGAGAGACCAGTCTAGTCGGCGTGCAGCTCGCCCTCGGCCTCTACGGGGTGATCTTCGCCCGGCCGTGCATTCGCCGATGGTTCGACCGCTGACCTTCGTCCACTTTTCGAGGGACGGTCGCGCGTGCACGCCCTGTTCAAGCCTGTGCTGCCTCGACAGGGGTCGAATCCGTCCACGATGCGGCGCACACACTCCGCCCAGCCCTCCCGAACGCTACGGTCCCGGCGACCACGACGGAGCACGCCGTTCTTGCGGTCGAGTTGCACGACGCCTTTCTGGGACGCGACGACCGGACGGGCCTCGTCACCGTGGTTGATCCGGATCCTCATGCTGCGAGTCGAGATCAGGCGTCGGGTTGGAGCCAGAAATGAGGCGTGAATCCTGACCTCCTCTGCGCCGACCGTGCGCAAGCCAGCGCTCGCTCCGAGCTCGAACGGACTCGCCCTGGATGTACTTCTGCGTGGCGGCCGCCGGAGCCGGCGGCGAGATCGCCGCGTACAACTGCCGTTCGCCGGAGACCCCCTTCAGGTGATGTGTCCCCCGGTCGGCCAGGTCCAGGCCCGACCCCGCAACGAGGTCGCGCACGGTGCCCGAAACCAGCACCTCGCCCGGTCCGGCGACGGCGGCGATGCGGGCGCCGACCACCACTGCGATCCCGGCGAGCTTCCCCTCATGCAGCTCGCACTCGCCGACGTGGATGCCCGCGCGTATCTGCAGACCGAGCGGCTCGAGGCCGCCGATGATCGCGCCGGCGCACCGGATCGCGCGCGCCGGGCCGTCGAACGATGCAAAGAAGCCGTCTCCGGCGGTGTCCTGCTCCGAGCCGTGGAACCTGTTCAGCTCGCGGCGCACGACCGCGTGATGGCGTGCGAGCAGGTCGCGCCAGCCGGTGTCGCCCAGCGCCGATGCGCGCTCGGTGGAGCCGACGATGTCTGTGAACATGACGGTGGAAAGCACCCGCTCAGGCACCGCCGGTGGCACTCCGCCGGCAACAAACAGCTCGACCTCGTCGACGACCTCCGGTGACAGGTGGATCTCGAGGGTGTCGCTGCCGCTGACCTGGGTCGCCTGTGCGCCGGGGATGCGCGCGGCGGTGTCGACGGCGACATCGCGCTCCACCGCGCGGTAGAGGACGAGCGTCGGCACCCGTACGGCCGGCAGCACGTCGGTCAGGTCGGTCTCATCCAGCGCCCGGTTGAGCGCGTAGGCGACCGCCGGTGTGGCACCGATCCGGAGGTAGTTTGCGAACCGCCGCCGGTCATCCTCGGAGGCGTACAGCGTCGGGCACAGGTCGCGTAAGAGCTCGTCCGAGAACTCCCGAGTGCCCCACCGGTCGCGCAGGTCGCGGAGCTCCGCGTCCACGACCTCGCGCGGTTCCTCGCGCGCACGCAGGGACGGATGAAACAGCACCAGGGCCTGCACTCGCTCGGGATAGGTGGCGGCGAACAGCGTGGCCATCCCGCATCCCTCGTGCGAGGCCAGGATCACCGCCCTGTCCGATCCGGCGGCGTCGAGCACGGCGTGCAGATCCTCCATCCGAGTCTCGAGCGTCGCGAACTGGCCGCCGTGGTCAGACAGGCCGGTGCCTCGCTTGTCGAACAGGATCAGCCGGAAGGACCGGGCCAGCCGCATGTAGAAGTCGCGCCAACGCGGGTACTCCCAGGCGTAGACGAGGTTCGACATGTAGTCCGGCACGTAGATGAGGTCGGTCTCGCCGCTTCCGAGAACCTGAAAGGCGATCGCGACCCCGCCCCCGCGCACGTAACGGATCTCCGGTTCCACCGGCCCAGTATCCCACGCTGACAGGCCCCTGTTCGAGTGGGAGGCGACCGATACGCGGGCTACGGCCGGCCCTCACCGACGTCGATCAGCACCTTGCCGATGGCCCCCTGCTCCACCGCGTCATGGGCGTCTGCGTTCCGCTCTGGCCACGTCGTCAACCGCACGCTTGGTCGATCGTGCCGATGACGCGAGCGACCAACAGCAGCCCACACCCGCTCCAGCTCCCATCGCGCTGACCGCGGGAAGGGTTCGACTACTTGGACGGCACGCGGCGCGACCGCCGAACGCGCGGACCGATCCTGAGCGGCTGCTCGACGGAGACTCGGCCACCGCGGCGGACAGGTCCACAGATCCACCCGCGGCGTCTCGGGCCGCTGCCTCTCGACGTCGCCGGTCGCGAACCTCGAGCGCCATCGCCCACTGCCGCGCGGCTTTCTCGCACGCCCGCGCACGCTCGGCTTCTACGACCGTCACAGCTCCGCGTCGGGTGCACGACCCGTGGGGTGCCCGGCGTCGAGGCGTCTTCTACACTCGCGCAAATGTTCGCCGACGCTCTCGTGATTCTCCCAGGCTTGGGCGGGTCTATGGCTGAGTGGACAGGCGCGATACGCGCACTGGGAGAGCCCCACGAGATCAGCGCCGAGCTACCGCCCGCCGGGCCGGCCGTGGTGATCGGTCACTCACTCGGTGGCGTCCAAGCACTGAAGATCTCGGCCGCGCATCCTGCCCAAGTTCGCGCTCTCGTTCTCACCAACAGCTTCTTCCCACTTGCCCGAGATGGCCGTTCCATCGCTGCCACGCTCACGGATTACGGTCGCCATCGTGCCCTGTACCTCCGCGATGTCGCCCGCCGCAAGCGCACGCCCCGACCGAGCCTTCGCGGCGTTCATGAACTCGGAGCACTCGCCCGCATGGGGATTCATCCTCAGGCTTTCTACCGCGTCGCTTCGAGCGTGAAGTGCCCCGTCCTGATCATCCACGCGAGTGATGATCACCTCGTTCCAGTCGCATTCGCGCGCGCCGCATCGAGGCGCTTCCCGACCTGGACATACCACGAACTTGGCCGCGCCGGACATTTCGCACACCGCGACCAGCCGCAAGCCTGGACGGAGATGCTCCGCGCATGGCTGCTTGCCCATCAGGGCTCCGCCCGGTAGTCGCCGCCTGTGGGCGGTTCGGGCGTCCGCCTAAGAACGTTTCAGAATGAGCTTCGTCGTGAGGCGCAGGGCGCGGTGGTTGCGGGAAGGATCGAGCGGCGAGCGGAGCGCAGGCGTGGCTGAAGCCACGTTGAGCACCGCACGCCGCGTGGGACGCACCCGTAGCACCGACGCTTGTGCCAGCACCGGCCGCAAGACATGCTCTGGAAGCCGGTAGCACACCGTGTCCGCGTGGGCGCTCACGGCGAGGCTGACAGGCTCGCCCGTGATCATCGACCGGTGGCCGAACATCTCACCCTCGCCCAGCAGGTCGATCACCGACCCTCATCAGCCAACTCGACAGCGCCTCGGCGCACAACCCACGCAAACCGTGAAGGCTCGGCCGCCTGCACCATGATGGTCGCGCCCGCTGGGTAGGACTCGCTCTGACACGCCGCCGCCACGGCTTCGAGTCCCACATCCTCAAGGGTGTCAAACGGCGCCACACCCTTCAGGAATCCCGCGATTTCGTCCATCTCACACTCTGCTTGTGCTGGGGAGGCCGCAGTCGTCCAGCGATCTGGCGCGAGCACCAACGGCCGGTAGACACCAGATCGTAACCCACACGGCTAACTGGCATCACTCCGATGAACGCTGGGGCGCTGTGCACATCGCAGTGACACGGACGCGCCTCGCGGCGCGCACGGGCGCGCGCGAGGTCGGTCTCCGTCGGGTGTGGGATGGGTTGTGGTCAGGTCGTGATCTTGACCAGTCCGTCGCCGTTTCGGGTGCCGCCGGGGAAGGAGCTGGCCGTGGAGAGCGGGCTGACGAAGCCGCTGCCGCCGCCACCGCGGAAGATGCTGCCGCCGCCGTACCAACCGCCCCCACCGCCACCCCAACCGGTGCCCTCGCAGCCGATGCCGCCAAAGCCGAAGCCCCCATCGCTCTGTAATGCGGTCGGGCCTACGCAGAGGCCGTCACCATTCTGTCCGCCGCCGCATTCTTGGGTGGCGCTTTCATCGCCTGTGTCGCACGTACGGCCACCGCCCGTCAAGCCGCCGCCGGGATCCCCATCAATACCGTTGACAAGGCCACCCCCACCGCCGCCACCACCCACGATGATCCGATCCCCATAGCCGCAGGTCTTGCTGGCGGCGCAATCGTTGCTACGCGTGCCGATGCGGACATCCGACGCGCCACCGCCACCACCGCCCACGAAAGCGGCGATGTCCGTGCCATCGCCTTCGCCACCGCCGTTGTAGCCGCCCACTCCGGAAGCCTGCCCCGCAGTCGCCAGACCACCCGCACCCCCTACCACGATCTCGAACGTCTCGCCAGCGCGAACTGCGAACTTACCCTTCGCCTCTCCGCCCGCGCCCCCACTCGCAACGAGCGTGACGATGCCGTTTTGGCTCGACACAACATTGCCGCCTTGCGCGCCATACACCACGAATGTCACCGTCGTCACCCCGCTCGGCACCGTCCACACATGATCGCCGGGCGTCGTGAACGTCGCCAACGTCGTCACCGCGCCACTCGCCCGCGCCGCCACCGCCGCCACCACACCGACCACCAACACGGCCACCAACCGCCAGATGCGCCGCCTGGACATCCACATCGAGGCCAACTCACACCCCCTCAGAATCCGACAAGAAACACTCTGGCGCGATTCTTCACCACAACGCAGCCACTCGCAACTTGTTTTTGGCGCGCGACCCCTGCGGGTGGGGCGTGGTGCGGACAGAGCGGGCCGACTTACCCCGCCGAGTCCACACGCGCCGGACGGCGGCTTCGCCCGTGAGTCGCCTTCCGCGGCGCCTACACTTCGGGCATGCCTACCGTCCCACGTGATGCTCCCGCCGCTTAGGAATGCCCCGGCTATCTGGTCTGGTGTTGTGCCGGCCGATCAGCTGCAGCTCCCGGTAAGCGGATCCTGCCCTGCCGACTGCCAGTCGGAGAACGCCATCTTGCCACCGCCGATCGGCCTCCAGGCGGATGACGCGCAACCGGACGCCGCGGTGTAGCTGTTGGCGACAAAGCGGGTGCCGGTTGTCGGCGTGCCGCCCTTGATCGTGTATCCGACCAGAACCCCGGCGGGGAGCTGGATCGAGTTGTACTGAATG
>JBBRMM010000008.1:0-133489 GCA_038230835.1 Gaiellales bacterium | reverse complement strand
GCGTCGACCACCGCGAGCCGACCGGCCGCCCGAAGCTCTCGCACCAGTCCTGCTCCCAAACCTGCCGGAAGCAGCTCGAGCAGTTCGGGCGCCGCCGGACCGGGCAGCGAACGCACGCCGGAAGGATGGTGGACGGTGATCGATTCCACCGCCGCTGTCAGCGCCTGACCGATTCGCGCGAGATCGACCACGCTGCCGGCGGATGGACCATCAGATGCGCCGATCGGACTGATCCACCCTCCGCTCAGATCCGCCAAGGTGGCGCCGACCATGCGCGCCAGCGCCAGCGCGATCACCGATACGCCCACGCCGCCCGCGCTGCCCACCACAGCGGTCACCGCTCCGGCCCGGCGGCCCGTGCCCTTGTCGCTCCGGCGGGCGGCATCGACCACCGCGGACGCAAGCTCGCCCGGCGACGGCACACTGGAGACGACGGCGCTCACGCCGGCCGACAGCGCCGCGCGATACGTATCGACATCCGCCCCGGCGACCAGGAGCACCAAGCCCACCCTGGGCTGCGCGGCCGCCAGTTCGCCGGCGACCGAGGACGCCGGCCGATCACCGCCGTCGCCGACGATCATCACGTCGCAGGCCGGCGGCGCCCCGAACACCTGCAACGCCGTGCACGAGCCCACGAGCTCGACCCCAGGCAGCCTGGCGCAGATGCCGGCCACTCGTGCGGCGAGGTCCCGGTCGGCGTTGACCAGCAGGCATCGCACGGTAAGGGAATCCATCTGGTCGCTAGTCCCGCCCGGCAGCGTCAGCCACCAGTCGCAGGCCCCGCCGCCCTCGGCCGCGATCGCAACCGCGACCAGTTCCCGGGGAAGACGCAGCGTCGCGACCGAGCCATCGGCGCCCGCCCGCGCCGAGACGACCAGCACGTCCCGCATGACGCACCGGGTTCGCGGTGGCCGGCCGGGCTCGGTCAGGTACAGGTCGGCGCGGAGACCGGCCAGGTCACCGGCCGGAATACCAGCCACCTCGTCCAGCCGCACGGCGACGTCGTAGGCGTCCCGCACACGCACGCCCTGGGCCAGTTCGGCGTCCATCAACGGCGACCCCGCCGCCAGGGCGACGGCCGCCCGGCGACCAATGGCCTGGCCGGGCTCCACCAACTGGTGCGCCTCGACCGCGGCCGCCGGGAGTGTCCGAGTCCCGAGGTCGGCGCCGACGATCCGCTGACCCTGTGCGATCGGCCGCCCCACGACAACGACCTGGACCCGCGGCGCCGCCGCCACCGGGCCCGCGGCGTCGCCGGTGCGGGTCAGGCCGAGCAGCAGGAGACCCGCCGCGAGCCCCGCCCACAGCACGCTGTTGCGCGCATGCCGACTCACGATCCAGCCGCCGTGCACCGGCTGCAGGCGGTGCCCAGCACCGGGACCCGGCACCAGCCGCAGCGAGGGGCCGCCGCGACACGCTCGCGCAGACTCGAGAAATCGTCCGGGGCGAGCGCCGGCCCGGTCAGCAGCTGAATCGACCAGCGACCGGCCGGCGCAGAGGCGGGATCGACGTTGCCAACCCGCGCACCGGCCTCCGCGAGCCCGGCCAGCAGCGCCCGCCCGGCGCCGCCGCCGCCGGCCAGTCCGGCGACGCACACCAGTCTCCGACTGCGCGCATCGGTGACCCGCGACACCAGGGCGGCGTTCGACTCGCCATCGGCGACGAGCCCCGACGGCTGCCAGCGGCGTACGATGGACCGACGCCGAAACGAACGCCCGGACACCACCCACAGACAGCATCGCTCCTCAACCGCGGCCAGTAGTCCGAGCAGCTCGATCGTCGACCAGCCCTCGGCCTGGGCCCTGGTTGCGATTCCCGCGCTGAAGCGCGCTCCGATACCGGGCAACCGTGAGCGATGCAGCTCGGCGGCCCCGCTCAGATCGGGCAGCCCGGAGGGACCGAACGGTGCCGGCACCACCACCACTCCGTCGGACACCTCGTCGAGCACGCGCCCAATCGGCCGCGATCTCACGCTCGCCGGACCGATCACGACTCCCTCCAGGCCGGCAGACTGAGCGTGAAACAGGTTCCGCTGCCGCGTCCGCTGAGCACATCGATCCGCCCGCCGTGGGCCTCTGCCAACTCGCGGGCAATCGCGAGTCCGAGTCCAGCCCCGGGCTCGGCGCGATCACGGGCCTGGAAGAACTCGTCGAAGATGTGCGGAAGGTCGCACTCGGCGATGCCACGGCCGCGATCCTCGACCGCCACCCGCAGCATGTCACCGGTACTGTCACCTCGTACGGTCACGACCGTCTCGGGCGGCGCATATTTGATGCCGTTCGTGAGCAGGTTCGCAAGGATCTGACGCACCCGGTTCTCATCCCCCAGCACCTGCGCCGGGGCACCGTCCCAGACAACTTCGACGCCGACCTCGCGATGCTCGGCCACCGTGCGCAGTCCGTCGACCACATCCTCCACGCATCGCCGCAATTCGAAGCGCTCCGCCGACACACGAAGCTCGCCGACCTGCGCCCGCGACAGTTCCAGGAGGTCCTCGACGAGGTAGGCGAGCCGCTCGCATTCGCCGTTGATCACCTCGAGTTTCGCCAGCCGGTCCGGATCCTGCTCACTGCGCTGCAACGTGAAACGTACCCCTTGACCACCGTGAGCGGCGTTCGCAGCTCGTGGCTGACCTTGGAGATGAACCGCGCGCGTGCGTGCTCCTCGCGCGCGAGGCGCTCCGCCATCTCCTCGACGCTGCGAGCCATGTGCTCCATGCGATCGGCCCGCCGGCGACGACCCGGAAGCTGGATCAATCGCCCCGTCATCCCTGTCGATGGAGCCGGTAGCCGACACCCCACTGGTTTACGATCCACTCCCGATCGGAGTGCGCCCCCAGCTTCTGCCGCAACCGGCTGGCATGGGAATCGAGCGTTCGCGTGCGACCGTGCGACCGAAATTCCCACACCGTCTCCAACAGCTCGCGCTTGGAAAAGACTCGGTCAGGCTCGGCCGCCAGCGTGGCCAGCAACTGAAACTCCTTGGCGGACAGGGCCACGGACATTCCACCAACAGTGACCTCACGGGACAGGGTATTCACGACCAGGTCGCCGACGCCCAGCACGTGCCGGTCGCGGTCGCGGGTCGAGCGCTTGATCGCAACCCCGATACGCGCGAGCAACTCGGGGTAGTGAAAGGGCTTTGTCACATAGTCGTCGGCACCTCGCGTGAGTCCGCGAACTCGATCGGTGGGCTCGGCCTTGGCCGAGAGCATGATGATCGGGAGATCCGGGTTCCAGGGGTCGTTGATGCCGTCGGCGGCTCGCATTCGCTTGCACACCTCGTGCCCTGTCATGTCGGGCAAGACGACGTCCAGCAGAACGACATCGGGGCGAGCGCGCTCGAGCAGCTCAAACGCTTCTCCACCGGTTGAGGCGGTCAGCACCACGAAGTCGTCGGCGCGGAGGTTCTCGGACAGAAATTCCACGATGCGGGGCTCGTCGTCCACGACGAGCACGGTTGATTCAGCCACGGGGAATGGCTCCTTGTCTGATCGCGGCCGGGTTCGCGCGAGGGATCGCCACGCGTCGGTGACCGGCACTGGGTGTACCTGCCGCCCCGGCCGCCTCGGAGCACGAAACTCAAGGTAGCCGACGTTTTCTCGAAATGGAAGACGTGCAACAGAAGTTGTTGCACTTCGAACGCTGTTTCACCGAACAACCCGCGGAGCTCGCCCCCTGACGCGATATCCTCGGGGGGTGGACGCACCGCATGCAGGCCGGTTCCTGATCGTGACCTGGCAAGCCGGCGGGGGGGTGAACCCCGCCATCGGCATCGGCCGCATGCTCGCCGCGCGCGGGCACGATGTCCTGGTGCTCGCGCCACGGCTGCACCGCGCACGCATCGAGCGGGCCGGCTGCACATGGCGGCCCTTCCCAGCGAGGGCGGAGTTCGACCCGTCCGCTGGCCGGGCGGCCGAAGAGCAGCGCGAGTACCTGGGCGAGACCTTTCTCGGCCAGACGCTGCCCACGGCGCTCGCCACCGAGGCCGCCGAGAGCATGCCGGACGTGCTGGTGGTGGACGGCATGCTGCTGTCCACGCTCTGCGCGGCGCAGGCGCTTGCAACGCCTCTCGCCGCCATCGTCCACACCACACGCAGCTTCCACGGCGACCCTGAGATCTGGGGCCAATGGGGATTCGATCGCGTCAACGAGATTCGCAGCGGTCTCGGTCAGCCGCCGCTCGAGCCCGCCCGCGACACGGTGTTCGTCGAGCTCGGGCGCCGCTGCGACCGCGAGCTGATGGTGATGCCGGCGGAGTTCGACGCGCGCCCGGCCGCCGACCCGAAGATCGTGCACGTCGGGCCGATCTTCGAGGAGGAGCCGAGCACAGCCGAGTGGGATCTGCCCTGGCCCCCCAACGACCCTGTGCCGCTCGTCGTGGTCAGCCTGAGCTCGCAGTACATGCACCACGAGGAGCCGATGGAGCGGATCCTGCGCGCACTGGCCGACCTCCCCGTCCACGTGCTCGCGACGACCGGGCTCGAGCTCGATCCGGCGGAGCTGAAGGCCCCGGCGGGGATGGAGGTGCGCCGCTACATCCCGCACGTGACCGTGCTCCCACACACGGCGGTGGTGGTGACCCACGCCGGCACCGGCACGCTGATGGCGGCGTTCGCACACGCCGTGCCGTTGGTCTGCATTCCGCTCGGCCGCGACCAGCCCGGCAACGCCGCGCGGGCCGCTGAGCTGGGCCTGGCGCTGACCCTGCCAACCGACGCCGGGCCCGATCAGATCCGAGCCGCGGTCGGCGAGGCGCTGACGTCGCCGTCGCTGCGATCCGCCGCCGACGAGATGGCCTCCGTGGTCGCGAGCTACGGCGGCGGGGTGCGCGCGGTCCAGGAGTTGGAGAGCCTGCTTGCGGCGACGCGATAGACGGCCCCGGGGCAGTCCCCGGGGGCAGCGCGGACGTCATGCCGACCTACCCCGCCCGCAGCGTTGCCCGCCGTGTCCCGGCCACCACGTGGTACGTCCCCGACGGCAGGCTCCGCAGGTCGACTCGGAAGCTCTTCAGCTGGGCGATCTCGATGCAGGCGTCCGCGCCCGGGGCCGCCCCCTCGTAGACCGTGATCCGAATCAGGTGTCCCTGCCGGGCGACTGCGACGTGGCTGAGCTCGGCGCAGGGCGCGACCCCGCTCCACCAGCTGACGGTGGCGTGCGCGCCGCCGGCGACACCCACCGAGAGTTGGGACGGCGACACCGGGTGCACGTCGAGCAGGCCGTCGTGCGGTACGACCGCTGCGGCCCGCGGGCCGCCCGGCACGAACGGCCCGACCCGGTGAGAGACGACCGTGTCGGCGCTGAAGGCCCCGGCGGCAGCCGCCGACCCACCTACCACCACCACCAAGGCGGCCAGCACGATCGCTGCATGTCGAGGCGTCATACCCGTTCGACCCCGCACGGGCCGCCGGGGTTCCCGGCCGGCTAGGTGTGCTCGATCACCAGGTGGTCGCCCACCTGCACGCCGCAGCGGTCGATCGCGCCCACCGGCAGCTCGAGCGCCACCTTCGCACCGCGGCAGAACGACACCCTCCAGGGCCGGATCCGGCGCACCAGCTTCAGCACCCGGCCGTCAGCGGCCGCGTACACGACGTCGATCGCAAAGCGCATAAAGAACATGTGGATCGAGTTGGTGGGCTGGATCCACAACCCCTCATCCGGGTCGAGACCGGCCCGGCCGAGCAACCCCTTGGAGCGTGTCCAGGGCGTGATCGCAAGCACGCCGCGCTCGCACACCACCGGGCCGCGCTCAAGGGTGATCCGGGGCATCGGTACACTCCTCTCGGTGAAGCACTCGGATTCGGACTACGTCTCCGGCGACGACTACGTGGTCGAATTCCTCGACTACCGCTACAGCTTTTCGCAGGTCGACTTCGAGCAGCGCGTGACCGCCGCCGCGCGCCGTCTGGAGCTGATCGGCGAGACCGATCTCTCCGCGGCCGAGACCACCGACCTGGTGGCACTGGTCGCCGCCGGCCGGCTGCCGGAGCCGTGCAGCCCGCTCGGGCGCTACCTGGTCGAGCACCTGCCGGCGATCGACGCGCTGCACCCGGAGCCGATCAGCTACTGGCTGCGCAAGCTCGTGTTCCGCGGCGGCTGGCTCGACCACCGGGTGAAGGCGGGCGTGCTCGACATCAGCTTCGACGAGCAGTCCGGCAGCTTCGGATACCGCATGCCGACCGACACCTCGCCCCTGGTCGAACTGGCTCCCGTGCCCTCCTGGGCCGAGCTCAGGTACTCGGAGTAGCGCCACCGGCGTCCGCCCCGACGAAGACCAGCAGGTGGGGGCCGACCTGCACGTGGTCGCCGTCCTCGAGCAGGTGCGTCTCGATCCGCAGCCCGTTGACGAACGTGCCGTTCAGGCTGCCCTCGTCCTCGATCACGGCGCCGACCGCCTCTCGCCGCACCGTCGCGTGTCGGGAGGACACCGTCGGCCCGGCCAGCATGATCTCGTTCTCGTCGTGCCGGCCGATGCGTACGATGCGGCTGCTCAGCTCGAACACCTGCTCGTCGCCGAGCTTCGGGCGCCAGACCAGCGCCGGCTGCGATCGCCGTGCCGTCGCGCCGGCCGGTGACAGCTCGTCGAGCGGTCCCAGGATCCGGGTGTAGGTGACGTCGTCGTCGTCCACAGGGCGCCCTCCAGAAAGGTTCGAGCAGCAGCCTACCAACGACCCCGGACGTGGATAGACTACGAACGTGGACGGCGAGCACAATCCGATGGCCGACGCCGAGGCGCAGCTCTACCGGCGTATCCAGGAACTGCGTGCAAAGGCCCGCGGCGAGCACGAGTTGCAGCCGCCGGCCGGTGAGCCGGCGGCGGCTACGCCCGATCTGCGCACCCTGCTGGCCCGCGCGGAGGGGCACGTGGACGACCTGCGGGCGACCGCGGCGGCGCTCGAGCAGACGTTGCCCGACCGGCTCGAGCGGGCGGTCGAGCGGGCGCTCGACGAGCACAGCACCGCCCGCCGTCTGGACGACCTGCGCCGCACCCTGGCCGAACTCAGCGGTCAGATCGACCAGGTCAACCGCGACCTGCTGGTGGAGCGGCTGGGCCGGGTGGAGGACCTCGAACTCGTGGTGGAGCTGATCTCGGCCGGCATGGCCGCTCTGCGCCAGGACGTGGCCGGCCTGGCCGGTGAGATGGCCGGCGTGTCCGGCGGCGTCAGCAGCGTGATCGACAAGCTCGACCAGCCCATGCACGTGACCGTAGAGCGGCCGCGGCCGCAGGCCGGCGTGCGCGACCTGTTCCGCCCCACCGAGGCGGAGTCGGCGGCACCCCGCTCGACCAGCTGATCAACGCGCTTTAGCAGCCGGCGCCGCCTGCCGATGCCATTGAGGTGCGGGTAGACACACCGACCAACCGCGTCGAGCGGACCGTGACCGACGAGTCCGGGTCGATCACCGTGCGCGTGATCACCTACGAATTCAGCCCGCCGCCGGCGTCGAGGTCGATCCCCCAGCTCGCACGTTTCTGCGTGGTCGGAGCATCGGGGTATGCGATCAACCTGGCCGTGTTCCGCGGCGCCGACGCGCTGATGCCGTACGTGCCGGCGTTTGCGATCGCCTTCGCCGTATCGGCGGCCAGCAACTTCATGTGGAACCGGACGTGGACGTTCGCGGGCGCCGACGGCCGGCCGCACCACCAGCTCGCCCGCTTCCTCACCGTCAGCCTGGCGGCGCTCGCCACCGACCTTGCGATCCTCTCCGGCCTGGTCGAACTGGCCGGAGCCGGCAAGTTGATCGCCGCCGCCATTGCGATTGCGCTGGTCACCCCGCTCAGCTTCCTCGGCAACAAGCACTGGAGCTTCGGGCGCGCCTGACTCCGGCGCCGGTTAGGATGGCGCCGAGGAACGAGCGAAGGGGAGTCGGGTATGGCGATGGTTTCGATGCGACAACTGCTGGACGAGGCGTCCTCCGGCGGCTATGGCGTGGGCGCGTTCAACGTCAACAACATGGAGCAGATCCAGGCCATCATGGAGGCCGCCCGCGAGACCCGTTCGCCGGTGATCATCCAGGCCTCGCGCGGAGCGCGGGGGTACACCAACGACCGCTTCCTGTATCACCTGATGCTGGCCGCGGTGGAGCTCTACCCCGAGATCCCCGTCGCCCTGCACCAGGACCACGGCAACTCGGCCGAGACCTGTATCTCGGCCATCGAGCTGGGCTTCACCAGCGTGATGATGGACGGCTCGCTGCTGGCCGACGGCAAGACGCCGTCGGACTTCGAGTACAACGTCCAGGTAACCCGCGAGGTCGTCGACCATGCGCACGCGGTGGGCGTGACCGTGGAGGGCGAGTTGGGCACGCTGGGCGGCATCGAGGACGGCCACGGCTCCGGCGAGGTGCACCTGACCGATCCTGACCAGGCGGCCGAGTTCGTGCAGCGCACCGGCATCGACGCGCTCGCGGTGGCGATCGGCACCAGCCACGGCGCGTACAAGTTCACGCGCAAGCCCGACGGCGAGGTGCTGGCCATGAACCTGATCCGGGAGATCCACCAGAAGCTGCCGGAGACGCACCTGGTCATGCACGGCTCCTCGTCCGTCCCCAAGCACCTGGTCGACGTGATCAACCTCTACGGCGGCGAGATCCGGCCGACATGGGGCGTTCCGGTAGAGGAGATCCAGCTCGGTATCCGCCACGGAGTGCGCAAGGTGAACGTCGACACCGACTCGCGGTTGGCGATCACCGGCGCGATCCGCAAGGCGCTGGCCGAGCAGCCGGGCGAGTTCGATCCCAGGCACTACCTGAAGCCCGCGCGGGCGGCCATGCAGGCGGTGATCGCCGAGCGCATGACGCAGTTCGGGCAGGCCGGCCACGCCGGTGACTACGAGCCGCGGTCGATGGTCGCGATGCGTGACTTCTACGCCGCCGGGGTGCGCTGACCATGGGCGTCACGAAGGTGATCGAGGTGATCGGGATCTCGCCCGTGAGCTCGGACGAGGCCGTGCGCGAGGCAGTGCGCGCGGCGTCGCGGTCGATCCGCGGCGTGTCGCGGGTGGACGTCATCTCCGTCACCTGCGACGTGACGGACAACGACGTCTCTCAGTGGCACGCGCTGGTCAAGATCTCGTTCCCGGTCGAATCCAAGTAGCGGCCGCGCCGAGCCCGTCCAGGAAGCGGGCCAGACCGCCGGTGCTCGCGTCGTCCAGTGCGACCACGCTGGTCACCCGGCCGTCGGCGTCGTAGACGCTCAGCCGGGTGTGCGGCGGCCCGTCAGCCGGGTCGAAGTAGCGCGACACCCGCAACCCCCGACCAGGCGCGTCGACCTCGGGGTGCGGCGGGAAGAGCGCCACCGCCTTGCGTTGCTGTGACGCCGCGCACCAGGGGCAGTAGGGGTACTCGCTATCGAGCGACAGACCACAGTTCCTGCAGACCACAGTGCACGCCTCCCGCGGGTTGATTCAAGCCTACCCGCATCGACCCGCACCGGCCACCCCGCCGTCACCCGACGCCGCGGGTGAGGACGAGGAAGTCTCCCTCCGTGCTCGCGACCACGCCGGCCGACTCGAACCCGCACGCCGCCGCCACCTTGCGCGAGCGCTCGTTCCAGCTCAGGATCAGCACGCGCATCCGGCCCGGAGAGAACTCCGCCGCGGCGAACTCCAGGATCGCGGTCACGAACCCCCGACCCAGACCTCTGCCGACCAGGTCCGGCCGCAGGCCGTAGCCGACATCCAGCGTGCCCGCCTCCTCCTCGACCCCGGGAACGCGTGCCTCGGCACCGAAGCAGCAGTACCCCACGAGCTCTGAGCCGTGGTCGACCGCCCAGATTCCCTGCTGATCGGTGACCGGCTCGATCACGTCGTAGGTCGAATCGCGGCCGGCGTACCGCCAGGTAGCGATCGCCTCCGCATCCGCCGCAGTCAGCGATCGAACCTGCATCGCACCGGGTGTGGACGCCTCTCTCACGCCGGATAACCCCTCGATCACCCCCCGCCAACCGCGGTGCTCGTTAGAGTCCGCCGCCCCAGTTGTTCCACGTGTCCTCGCGCTGGCCCGCCGGCGATGGCACCTCATCGCTACGCGGCCCGGGGCGCTGACCGCGGCTCTCGTCGACAGGGGTACGGTTGCCGGGCGGAGTGAGCCGCCGCATGACAGCGCGCACCATGCGCCTCATCGCGTTCCAGATCGATCCGACCATCGGACGAAGTATGTCCAGTCGAGGACGAACGGTCAAGGCGGCGTGGAAAGACCTCTCCGGGCGGCGGCGGGCCGTCCGCCGCCGCCCGGGTCATCGAGCCGGCTCACCGGCCGGCTCTACTTCGAGCGCATCACGCGCTCTTGGCGCCCCCCGACGCCTGCTGGATCGCCGACTTGATGGCGCTGGTGATGATCGAGCCGATGCCGTGGTCCTTGCCGCTGAGGTACGAGCCGACGGCCAGGAGCAGCACTCCGATGCTCATTGCCAGGCCGACATACTCGACCGTCCCCTGGCCGTCCTCGGCATCGAGACCCCGGCGGACACTGCCGAGATGGGTGAGAAGCGCGGCGTGGAGGCCGGCGGCGAGCTTGATGGTCATGGTGCGAAGCCTTTCGTTGGGTGACGAGCCCAGCATCCGGTCTAGGCCCGTCACGGAACAAGTCGCACCCTGCCGCGAAACTGCACCGGACGGCGCTCGCCCGCCGTCACTGTCGGCGATCCCCCCTCCGGGGGGCGCGTGCCCCCTCGCAGCCCAGCATCCTGAGGTGATGCGCACCCGTATGCTGCTCTGCATGCTCGTGACCGGCTCGGTGCTGGCGTCCGCGTCCGGCACGGCGCAGGCCAGCCAGATCCTGATCCGAAACGCTCAGCATCCGTCGATCGCTGTGTGGGACCGCAACGGCACGCAGATCGCTGCGGTGACGTACTTCACCGGGCGCGACTGGCAGCACGTGCTGGTGTGGGGGGCGATCAACGCCCGGCCGCCGTCGCCGACGATCCCGCAGGTGCAGTTCAAGCTTGACTACTCGGGCGGATACGGCAGCTTCGGCACCGGCTTCTGGAAGCGCGTGCAGTCGCACAACACGTGCACCAACGACACCACGCTTGGCATCAAGTGGCGCGTCGCGTCTTGCACGATGCCGGACGGCTCGCACTGGGCGCTGCAGAACTGGCAGCGGCTGATCCCGAACATGGGCAAGCCACCGACTGTCGCGCAGCGCGCATACGAGCTGCATGTGTCGCACTGGTCGGGTGTGCTCCCGGTGCTGTGGCTCAAGCTCGACTGGTCGAACTGGGGTAAGCCGCCGTGGGACCACATGTACGGCGTCTTTTCGTACAACGGCCATGCGCAGTTCGGGTACAAGGCCACCAGCGGCGGGAACCCGCTCGACTCGTACGGTCGCAACGTGTACGTCGACATCCAGACCACCAACTGGACCGGGTTCAAGCAGCCCGGTTCGTGGTACCGCTTCAACGGCTTCCTGACCCACCGCACCTACGGAAACGTGTGCGCAACGGTAATGCCGAACCTGTTCGGGCGCCACGAGAACCCGTACGGGGCGACCGCATACCGGGCGACCGTCGAGGGCCCCGGAGTGACGCCGCTGACGTTCTGGCAAGGCCCAGGGCCCGGCGCGTACACCGCCGGCGGCACGGCGCACTACATGGCCGACGGATTCACCAGCGGCCCGATGTTCCTCTCGCAGCCGGATCCGATCAACCAGATCCTGACCATGGCAGCAGCCTGGAAGGACCTCGACGACGAGCAGTTGGCCACGGCGTCCAGTACGGATCCGACCTGCTCGGTCGTCCACGGGCCCAAGTGACGCGGGCCGGCGGTCGCGCCGGCTGATGCTCGTCGGCCTGGCCGAGCTGGCGGCAGTGGCGGTCGACCTGCCCGGGTAGACTGCTAGCCCCGATGCCGTCCGCCGCAGAACTCTTCGTGCGCTGCCTGGAGAACGAGGGCGTGCGCCACGTGTTCGGCATCCCGGGCGAGGAGACGCTCGACCTCAACGAGGCGCTCGACCGCTCCTCCAGCGTCGACTTCATCCCCGTCCGGCACGAGCAGGGCGCCGCATTCATGGCCGATGCCTACGGCCGCCTGACCGGCCACGCCGGTGTGTGCCTGGGGACGTTGGGACCGGGCGCGACGAACCTCGTCACCGGCCTCGCCGACGCCTTCCTCGACCGCGCGCCCGTGGTGGCGCTGACCGGGCAGACCGGCCTTGCCGAGATGCACAAGGAGAGTCACCAGTACATCGACGTGGTGCGCATGATGAAGCCTGTCACCAAGTGGAACGCGCGCATCCACGACGCTTCGATCATCCCCGAGGCGGTGCGCAAGGCGTTTGCAGTCGCCGAACGCGAGAAGCCCGGCGCCACCCACCTGGAACTGCCCGACGACGTCATGGAGACCCCCGAGGTGGCGGGCCAGCCGGTGCCGCGCCGGCCGCCGCCGCTGGTCGAGCCGGTGGCCGGGGAGCTGCACCGTGCGGCCGAACTTTTGCGCTCGGCATCCCGGCCCGTGCTCCTGGCCGGAAACGGCGTCGTTCGCCAGAACGCGGCCACCGCGCTGCGCCGCTTCTGCCACCAGACCGGTATGAACGTGATCACCACCTTCATGGGCAAGGGCGTCGTCGACTCCGACGACGAGCACGCGCTGTTCACCGCCGGGCTGCGCGCCCAGGACTACCCCAGAGGATTCATGGGCCAGGCCGACCTGGTGCTGTGCGTGGGCTACGACCTGGTCGAGTGGTCGCCGCGGGCCTGGAACCCGCGCCGCGACCGGCGCGTGATCTGCATCGACACCACCGGGGCGGAGGTCGACGAGCACTACGTACCCGAGGTCGAGTTGACCGGCGACATCTCTTCGATCCTCACCCACCTCGGCAACCTGCTGTCGGAGAAGCCGCCCGCCCGGCTGCCGGCTCCGCCGTACCGGGAGATGTTCCGGGCGGCGCTGGACGCCGGCTCCGACGACGGGTTTCCGGTCAAGCCACAGCGCGTGCTGCGCGACCTGCGCGAGGTGATGGGCCCACACGACCTGCTGATCTCCGACGTCGGCGCACACAAGCTGTGGATCTCTCGACTGTGGCCGACACACCAGCCGAACACGGTGCTGATCTCGAACGGCGCCGCGGCGATGGGCTTTGCGGTGCCGGCGGCGCTTGCCGCGCGTATGGTGCTGCCCAAGGATCGCAAGGTGGTGACGATCTCCGGCGACGGCGGTTTCCTGATGAACTTCCAGGAGCTCGAGACTGCGAAGCGACTGGGTCTGGCGATCGTCAACATCGTCTGGACGGACAGCGCCTACGGCGTGATCGAGATGCACCAGGCTCGCAAGTTCGGTCATTTGGCCGGCACCAAGTTCACCAATCCCGACCTCGTCATGCTGGCGGAGTCGTTCGGCGTCGCCGGCCTACGGGTCGGATCGGCCGACGAGCTGCTTCCGACGCTGAAGAAGGCGCTCGAGTTGGACATCACCTCGGTCGTCGAAATCCCGATCGACTACCGCGAGAACTCGACCTTCACGCAGAGCCTGGCCGACCTGAGCAAGGTCGGCGTCTGACCCGCCGGTCGCCCGTCCCCGACCGCGGACCGTCGTGCGGACGGGGTCAGACCCCGTGCGGACCGCGTGTGGCCGGCGACACACTGCCGCGACATCCCACATGTGGCGCGTCACCCGACTCGTGGAGGACTGCGGGCCGAGCGCCGGGCGGCGCCCGCACCGGGGTCAGACCCCGTACGGACCGGGATTCGGGTTTGGCACGGTCATGTCACCGGTCGTTGCTGCCGGGGCACGCGGTTCAGGGCTGCCAGTCGGTCGCAAGCGCCCAGGGCTCAGCGGCCTGCACGATCAGGTCGCACACCGGATCCTTCGCGTCGCTGTAGACATCGCTGTCGGAGCACAGCGCGGCCAGCCGCAGCTTGGCGACGGCATACGCACCAGCCGCTCGCGGCTGGGCGCGAAGGTAGGCGGCGAACAGCAGCGCATACCTCCAGTTCGCCGCATCCACGACGCGCACGTGGACGTGCGCCCGCCGCCGGCCGACCGGCTCGCACAGCAGCCGCTTGGCCCAGGCCGCCGGAGCCGGCTCGACCCCCGCCGGGACGTGGTCCGCCACCACGTCCGTCAGCGGGCGATAGCCGGCCGCCGCGAGCCGCTCGACGACCTCATCGGCCTGATCGAGGCCTTCAACGCCGATCTGAAGGTCGATCACATCCTTGGCCAGCAGCCCGGGAACCGACGTCGACCCGATGTGGTCGATGCGCGGCGGGCCGGCGAGCAGACGCCCGACGTCGTCGCGGATCACCCGAAACTGCTCCGGCCAGCCGGGATCCGCTGGCACCAATTCAGGACGCGCCATCGACCAGCGCCTCCAGCACCGCCGCCACACTGACCTCCAGTGCGTGCGGGTCGTAGCCGCCTTCGAGCACGTGCACCTGCGGCGCTCCGACTCCGGCCACTTCGCGCGTCATGGTCGCAAACGCGTCCTCTCCCAGACCCAGAGACCCCAGCGGGTCGGCTCGATGCGCGTCGAAGCCAGAGCTCACCAGCACGAGTTGGGGACGATGGTCGGCCAGCGCCGGCAGCGCGGCGCCGCGAAACGCCTCCAGGTACTCGGCCTGCTGGGTGCCGACCGCAAGCGGCAGATTGAGGGTGGCGCCGACGGCGGCGTCACCCCCGCGCTCGGCGGCCGCTCCGGTGCCCGGATAGAACCCCCACCCGAACTGGTGCAAGGACACGTAGAGCACGGCCGGGTCGTCCCAGAAGATGGCCTGCGTGCCGTTGCCATGGTGAACGTCCCAGTCGAGAATCGCCACCCGATCGACGCCACCGGCACGGGCATGGGCGGCTCCGACCGCCGCCTGGTTGACGATGCAAAAGCCCATCGCGAGGGCCCGCTCGGCGTGGTGGCCCGGCGGCCGGCCGGCCACGAACGCGGCACCGACATCTCCGGCCAGCACCGCGTCGACCGCGGCGATCGTGCCACCACACGCCCGCACCGCGGCATCGAAGCTGCGCGGGCCGACCACCGTATCAGCGTCCAGATGCCCACCGCCGCGCTCGCACACGCCACGCACCCACTCCAGGTATCGGGGGTCGTGGACGCGCTCCAGTGCCTCCACCGGGGCGGCCGGGGCGGCCACGACCCGCAACCCCGCCACCCGGCGCACGCCCGCTCCCACCGCCGCCATGCGCCCGGGGTTCTCCGGGTGCATCGGGCCGGGATCGTGGGCCGCGAAGAGGTCGTGCATGTAACACCAGACCGGGGCACTTTGTGACCCTGTCTCGATACCGTCGATTGTTGGGAAATCGTCCATAATCTCCGAACAAAATGGGGCGGTTAACGTCGGCTTAACAATCCAAGGCCCAAAATGAACCCTCCAGCGTGCATAATGACACCCACGTCCTTACCGCCCTTGTAACACGCAAGGAGTCTCGCATGTATCGATTCAGCCGCGCCATCTTCGTCGAGATCAAGGATCTTGTCGATCCGCACCCGGAGACGATCTCGGTATCCGAAGCCAAGCGCCGCGTGCTGTACAGCTGCGAGGCCACCATCGAGCGCCTGGCCCGCGATCCCCACTATTTCGCCAAGCCGAGCCAGAGCCTGTTCTGCGAGATCCGGCACCTGTTCTCGATCTCCAACCAGGAGCGCGTGTACCGGTCGATCCACCGCCACATCACCAAGGCGGTCGAGTACATCCTCGAGGAGATCGACCGCGCAAACGAGGGCATGGCGTGTTGCCGGGCCACCACCCGCAAGGGCAAGCCGTGCCAGCGCACCCCGCTGCCCGAGCGCGAGTACTGCCCATCACACCAGCACCTCGAAGAGCGCCGCCCGGTCGCGGTCTAGCGAACGGGAGCCGCCGCCTCCTCGAGAGGCAGCGCGAGTTGTTGATGGTGCTCGAGCCCGGACACGCCGACGCCGACCAGGCGTAGGGCGTCGGCGCGCCGATCGAGCGCGCGGTCGAGCAGCCGGCAGGCGAGCTCGCCGATCTCCGCCGCGCTGGCGGTGCCGTGCAGCAGGCTGTGGGAGCGGGTCACGATCGAGAAGTCCGGGTAACGAAGCTTGGTGGTCACCGTCCGGGCCACCATCCCGCGGCGACCCAGCGAGCGCGCCAGCCCGTCCGCCATCCGGCGCAGCTCCGCATGAAGCTCGGCACGGTCGGTGATGTCACGCTCAAACGTCTCCTCGCTGGAGATCGACACGGCCGCGCCCGGCTCGGCGTCGACCGGCCGCGGATCCACCCCTCGTGCCCGATCACGCAGCTCGCGGCCACCCCGCCCCCCCAGCAGCGCGGCCAGCCGCTCGTCGGACAGCGCCGCCAGTGCACCGATCGTGTCCACCCCGGCCGCGGCGAGGCGCCGCTCGGCCTTGGGCCCCACCCCCGGGAGCCGGCGGACAGCCAGCGGGGCGAGGAATGCCGCCTCCTCCCCGGGCACGACGACGGTGATCCCGCCGGGCTTGCGGATGTCCGAGGCGACCTTGGCGACGACCTTGCAGGTACCGACACCGAGCGAGCACGAGAGTCTGACCCGGCGCCGGACGGCAAGCTGGACGAGCGCCGCCTGCTCGGCCGGATCGCCGTCGGGAAGCTCCAAGTAGCCCTCGTCGATGCCGACCTGCTCGACCACCGGCGCCATGCCGCGCACAAGTTCCCAGGTGCGGCGCGACCAGTCACGATAGACGAGGTGATCGGGCGCCACGAACACCGCCTGGGGGCACCGGCGGTACGCCTCCGCACTCGACATGGCCGAACGGATGCCGTACCGGCGTGCCTCGTAGCTGGCGGTCGCGACCACGCCGCGGCTGCGCGGATCACCGCCGACCACCAGGGCCCGGCCACGCAGCTCGGGCCGCCGGTGCAGCTCCACCGCGGCAAAGAAGGCGTCCAGGTCGAGGTGAGCGATCATACGTTCGATCATAGTCACCCCGCAGGATCCCCCCGGCCCGGCTTCCGCATCGACACGGAATCGTCACCGGTGATCGGCCCCGGGCTGACTGCCACCGGTAGAATGCGCTTCTGCCTTGACTCACGACGCTGACAAACTGATCCGCCAACTGTCGCTGGTGGCCTACCTGATGGCGGAGCAGCGTCCGATCACGGCCAGGGACGTCAAGTCGAACGTCGAGGGCTACTCGAACATGGGCGACGAGGCCTTCGCCCGCCGGTTTTTCGCCGATCGAACGGAGCTCAAGGGCCTCGGGGTGCCGATCGGATCGAGCCGCGACGAGTTCACCGGCGAGGAGTTGTACAACCTGCGCGAGGAGCAGTACTTCCTGCCGCCGATTGACCTCACGGACGACGAACTGGCCGCGCTTCAGACCAGCTTCTACCTGCTCGAGGGCCAGTTCGCATACGCCGAGCCGCTGCGTCTCGCGCTCCAGAACCTCGCCCTCGGCCGAGCCAGCCCGCTGCTCGACCCCGGCCCGAAGACGGCCACCGTCGAGCTGCTGGGCGGGGTCTACTCACCCGAGGTGGCGCAACGGCTGGCCAAGCTCGAGCAGGCCATCTCCAAGCAGCGCACCGCGCGCTTCACATACTGGACGATCTCGACCGACAGCGAGGCCGTGCGCACCGTAAACCCGTACGGCCTGTGGGAGATGAACGGGGTCTGGTACGTGGTCGGCGACGATCTCGACCGCCCGCCGGATGACCCCGATCGGCGGCGGACGTACAGGGTCTCGAGGATCCGCGGCGAGATCAAGTTCGCCACCCGCCGCGAGCGCGACTTCCGGATGCCGGAGGACTTCGACGTGACCGCGTACCGCGACCGGCCGCCGTGGTTGCTGGCCCGCCGCCAGCGCGGCGAGGCCGTGGTGGCGGTCTCGGCTGACGCCACTTTCTGGGTGCAGCGACGCTTCGGGATGCACGGCGAGTTCGACGAGCTGGACGACGGTTCGGGGCGCTTCACCACCCCCTACTCCGATCTCGCGGCCCTCTCGAGCTGGATCCTGTCGCTCGGCGGCAGAGTCACTCCGCTCGCACCGGCCGAGTTGGTGAAACGAGTGGCGTCCGATCTGCGCGCGATCGGGCGGGCGCACTCGGGACGCCCGACCGAGGTGCTGGAGGTGACGACCGACTCGCCGCCGCCGACGGCGGCACCGCCGGCCGAACGGGCCCCCAGTCCGGTCGCACCTGAGCGCTTCGCGCTGCTCCAGGCGCTGCTCGCGTTCCTGCTCGCGTGCTGCGGCGACGAGCAGTCGGCAACCGTCCCCGCGGCGGATGTGCGCGATCGCTTCCATCTCACCGCGCCCGAGCTGCAGGAACACCTCGACCTGCTCAATCTGGTCAACTTCGGCGGTGGCTGCTACGCCGTCTACTGCTCGACCGAGAACGGGTCGATCCTGGTCGACAAGGAGCTGTACGGCGACACCTTCCGGCGGCCGGCACGCCTGTCGCCACTCGAAGCCAAGGCGCTGCTGCGGGCGCTGCACGTGGTTGCACCGCTGATGGCTGCCCAGGCCCACAGCTCGCTGGACGCGGTGCGAGCCAAGGTGGAGGCGGCGTTTGGCCGCTTCACGCTGGGCGACACGCCAACGCCCCAGCATCCCGACGCCGAGGAGTCGGCGGTGACCGTGCTCAACGAGGGTGTGCGCAGCCGCCGGCTGGTGGACATCACCTACCTGTCGCGGTCGTCAGCGGATCTCTCGACCCGCACCATCGAGCCGTACCTGTTGCGGCGTGACGAGCGCGGTTGGTATGTGGAGGCGTACGACCGGCTGAAGGCGGGTCGGCGCACCTTCAAGGTCACGTACATCAAGGATGCGGTGCTACGCGACACCACCTACACCCCCCGCGCCGAGATGGCCGACCTCAACCAGCAGTTGGGTGGGGACGTCGGAATCGCACGGATCAGATTCTCCCCCGAGCGTGCGCGGTGGGAGCTCGAAGGGCGGCGTGGCGCAGTGCCGACCGCCGACGGCGGCGCCGTGGCGTCAATCACCTTCGGCTCTCGCGAATGGCTGATCCCGGAGGTGCTGCGCTACGGCGGCGGCGCCGAGGTGCTCGACCCACCGGATCTGCGCGCCGAGGTGAAGCAGGCCGCGTCGGCCTTGCTCTCCGAACTCACCTCGGTCACGGCCTGACCCTTTCGGGCCGAGCCATCCGTAGTGTCACGACCGCCAAGTTCCGGGCCGGCACCGATGCCCGGCCTACGGTTGTTGATGACCATAAGCCTGTGAAGCACCGCCGAGATTCGCCAGCACCACCCGAGCGTTTCGCTGCAGGTGGCGTCCGTCGCGGTCCGGCACGTATAACCGCCGATACCGCTCCGCCAGGTCGCCCGGGTCACTGCCCAGCCACTCCGACAGCCGCGGGTATGCGGCATCGGGCGGATCGGGGTTCAGCAGGCTCGAACGGCGGTCGATGGCGCGGTTCCACGGGCACACGTCCTGGCAGATGTCACAGCCGTAGACGCGATCCTGGAACGCCTCGGCGAAGGGCAGCTCGGGCAGCCGCGACTGGGAGAGATACGACAGGCAGCGGCGTGCGTCCAGCTCCCCGTCGGCAACAATCGCGTCTGTCGGGCACGCGTCGATACAGGCCGTGCACGACCCGCACGCGTCCCAGGCCGGCGTCTGCGGGTCGCGCCAGGTGGGGGCCAGCTCGGCGTCGGTGACCAGCGCTCCCAGGACGACCCACGACCCGTGGCGGCGGGTGATCGCCATCGTGTTCTTGCCGAACACCGCGATCCCCGAGCGCACCGCCGCCTCCCGGTCGACGTGCTGGTTGGCATCCACGTAGACGGCAAACCGGGCTCCCGGGACGGCCCGCTGGAGCGCCTCGCCGAGCCCGCGCAGCGCCGCCCGCAGCTCCGCATATTCGTCGCGCCGGGTGTACCGCGGCAGCATCCCACGTGGCTCGTCGGCCGGCTTGGGCGACTGGGGACGGGCGTAGCAACGGGCCGCCGCGATCACGGAACGGGCGTTGCGAAGCAGTGTCTCGGGGTGACACGACCGGTCGGGCTGGGCCATGGTGAAGCGCATGTCGGCGAACAGGCCGCGACCGGCCCGGTCGGCAATCGCCTGCTCGGCCCGTTCGTACGGGAGCGCCTCGCAGACACCACAGGCGTCGATCCCCAGCCGCTCCGCCTCGGCCAACACGGCTTCGGTGAGACCGGCGGCGTCCATACCGGGAAACCTAGATCACCCGGGACTGGGGGGCCCGTCCCGCTTGCCGGCGATCGCCGCCAGGTAGCAGCCGAAGACGACCGTCCAGCCATGATCGCTGCCGTACTCGGCGCGAGCGGCGGCACCGCGCTCGACACCCAACCGCTCCCAGCCCCGGTGTTCGAGGTCGATCCGGGTCACGCGATCCGAAAGCGCGGTGAATCGGATGTCGATCTCCGTCGCCGCCGGTGCCTCCGGGTTCACCCGCCACGCGATCACCAGCCGGTGCGGGGGTTCCCACACCGACACGCGCCCCCATACGTGCTCGGTACCCGCCGCGTCGGTCTCGTACATGCGTCCGTCCACCCGGCCCTCCATGACCACCGATACGGCACCACGCTCGCCGATCGAGTGCGACTCCAGCGGCCACCAACTCGCGATACCGGCGGTGTAGACGTCGAAGGCATGCCCAATCGGGCAGTCGAGGGTGGCGGTCTTGACGACCGGGTCGATGGCTGTCTCGGTGCTGCTCACGTCTCCTCCTCGCAGTTGTCGTTCGGCCGCCGCCTTGAAGTCGGCCAATGCGGTGTCCCAGAACGCCTCCAGGTAGGTGCGCAGATCGTCGAGCCCGGCTTGCTCGACCTCGTACACGTGCCGTGTGCCCACCCGGCGCGCACGCACCAGCCCCGCATCCTTCAGCACGCGCAGATGCTGGGAGACCGCGGGACGGCTGATCGGAAACCCGCTCGCCAGCTCTCCGACCGCCCGCGGCCCTGACCGGAGGCGGTCGAAGATCGCCCTCCGGGTCGGGTCGCCGAGTGCCGAAAGCGCATCTGCGTAAGCCCTACCTTACGTAAGTTACCACTTACTCTTAGGGGTCGCAACCCCAGGAGCCGACCGGCCGTCACTTTCCAGCAAGACGTTCAGTCCGAACTCATCCCGGGAGGCTTCAGATGCAACAACGTACGGCGGCGGCGATCGCACGCCCAACGCTCGCGGTGTCGGCACTGGCGGTGATCGGCGCCAGCCTGGCCACCGCCCTGTGCGCGTGGGTCTCGATCGGCTGGCCCGTGCCCATCACGCTGCAGACCTTCGGTGTGCTCGGCACCGCGGCGTGGCTCGGGTCGAAGCGCGGTGCGGCCGCTCAACTGCTGTACCTCGCGGAGGGTGCCGTCGGCATACCCGTGTTCGCGCACGAAGGTTCGGGATGGTTCGGCGTCGGCACCGGCGGCATGCACATCCTGACCTCCAAGCCCAGCGCCGGCTACCTGTTCGGCTACCCCTTGGCGGCGTTTCTCACCGGTATGGTGTGCGAGCGCTTCGGGCGGGGGTTCTACGTCACGGTACCCGCGATGCTGCTGGGGAGCGTGGCGCTCTACGCCACCGGCCTGATCTGGCTGCACCACGAGCTGCGCACGACCTGGTACCTGACCGTTCACTGGGGTCTGACCCCGTTCGTGCTCGGCGACCTGTGCAAGATCATCGCCGCCGCGGCCATCGTCGATCCCCAGGCTCCGTGGGGTCGCTGGATCGGCCGCCGGCAGCTGTGAGATGGCCTGACTCTCTCGACTGGCGTTACCAATTCGTTACAGGCCAGCCTATGCAGCGCCGCCATCCGGTCGTACCCTGGTGGTGAGCCGTGACGGTGCCTGGCACCGTCACGGACCGGTCAGGGTCACCCCGCACATCGAATCGAAAGGCGCAGCATGAGCTCGAGACGACGCGTTGTCATCGCGGCCACCGCGCTGGCCGTCGTGGCCGCAGGGACGGCCGGGCTTGCCGGCCGCCACGGTACATCGACTGCCGCTGCTGCGAGCACCTGCTCGCCGGCGCCGGCCGTCTTCCCCGAGTCCAGCCTCAAGGCGGGCATGACCGGCACCGGCTACACCGTCATCCAGGGCACCAAGCCGGTCGCATTCGGCGTCAAGGTGCTGGGGGTGCTTCCCGACGGGATCGCTCCCGGAGTCGACTTCGTCGCAATCCAGGTGTCGGGCTGGGCCGTGCAGAAGACCGGCATCGCGGCCGGGTTCTCAGGCTCCCCCGTCTACATCGACGGCAAGCTGGCAGGCGCCGTCTCCTACGGCTTCTACGCCAGCGACCCGACCATCGGCGGCATGACACCGGCACAGCCCATGGTCGACCTGTTCGGCTACCCGACCGGGACATTCGGCGCCGCAACGCCGAAGCCGGCCACGAGCGTCAAGCTGTCACCCGCGCTGCGCTCGACGGTCGCCCACGCCGCAGGCGTCCCGACCACCGCAGCAGGCACGGGCACCGCCCGCGAGTTGCCGGTGCCACTGGCCGAGTCGGGCCTCAACGACCGCGAGATGAACCACGTCCAGGGCTTCCTCGACCGCGGCTCGCTGCCCTTCCTGGCATATCGGGCCGGGACCGCATCGGCACCCTCGTCGGTGGACCCGGCGCCGCTGGTACCCGGAGATTCGGTGTCGGCGACGATCAGCTACGGCGACGTGACCTTCGCAGGCATCGGCACCCTGACCGCCACCTGCGGCAACGAATCGGTGTCGTTCGGCCACCCGATGCTGTTCAACGGGAGCACACTCCTCGGCATGAACGGGGCAAACGTGGTGACGGTCGTTCCGAGCATTCTCGAGCCGTTCAAGTTGGCGAACGTGACCGGGTTCCACGGCATCATCGACCAGGACCGGCTGACCGGCATCCGCGGAATCGAAGGCACACTGCCCGCGCTGACTGCGATCACCGAGACGGTCACCAACACCGACCTCGGTCGCTCCCGCACCGGAGAGACCGACGTGGCCTCTCCCGATTTCCTGGCACTGGTGGCCAACGCCCATGTGATCTCCGACGAGGACGTGGTGTTCGACCGCATCGGGGACGGGTCGGCCAACCTGACGTGGACGATCAACGGCACCCGCGCCAACGGCTCGCCGTTCACCCTCAACCGCAGTGACCTCTACTACTCGCCGTACGACATCTCATTCGACAGCGGCAACGAGATCACCGGGGAGATCGGGCAGATCCAGAACAACCGCTTCGAGAAAGTGCGGATCACGAGCGTTCATGTCACCTCGTCGATCACCCAGCAGCACCTGACCGCCCAGATCGTGAAGGTCGAGACCTCGAGCCGCCTGCAGCCGACGCTTGCGGTGCACCCGTTGCTGCACGTGCTGCCCGGCGAGAGCGTCAAGCTGGCAGTCTGGCTGCGGCATGCCGACGGCTCCGAGACGATCTCCTACACGCGCGCAAACGTTCCCGAGAACGACCGCTTCGGGGGCATCCTGTTCGTGCGCGGCGGGATCCCGCTCGGCGGCTGCCAGTACTGCGGCATCTTCGGCGGTCAGAGCACGCCCAATGTCTCGAGCTTCGACGCGCTGCTCGCGGCATACGCCAACTCCGAGCGCTACAGCGACCTGGTCGCCGCGGTGTCCGGAACCGGCGGCGCACCCTCCAAGACGATCCTGCCGCGTTCGGGCGTCATCACCGGGCACGCGTTCATCAGGCTGGTGGTCGGGTGAGCTGAGTTTCACCTGCTCGACACCGGGTGTTCACCACATCCTCATGCGACATCGAGGTCAATACTGGTACGCTTTTTGAGTACGAACGAAGAGGACGGCCTTGAACTCGTCGCGAATCGAAGTGCACTTCCCGGATGGAGAAGTGCGTGTGATGTCGGATCTGCGTGCCGCGGAGCGCCTCGCGGAGCAGCGCGCCGACGAGACATCCAGTGAGATCTGGGTGGTGTCGCGCAACGATGTCGGCGTCGGCCGCTTGGTGTCACGGATCGAGCGCAGCTCTTCGCGAGCCCTCGCGGGCTAGCTACCAGGGCCAGTCGACACCGACCTCCAACGCCTCGCCGCGCACCGCGCTCGCGCGGGCGGCGACGGCGGCGGCTACCGCTGTCCGGTCGTCGGCCAGGGTCGGCCAGGCTGGTCCCTCAGCCCGGCAAGCCCGCCCGAACGCGTCCAGTTCGGCCCGGTAGGCTGCAGCCCAGCGATCGGCGATGCCGTCCGGGAAGCGGTCGCGCACGGCCGTCGTCAGCAGCGTGATCGGCCCTCGCCGGACGGCCCGCCGATACTCACGCTGCCCGCGGTGCCGACCACCTCGAGCCGCATGTCGTGACCGACCGCCGAGGTGCGCGAGATGTCGATCGCCGCCGCCCCGCCGCGGGCGAAGGCGACGGACATGACCAGGTTGTCGACGTCGCAGCCGCGGTCGACCAGCGTCTGGCTCACAGCATGCACGCGGACCGGAACGTCGTCCAGGAACCAACAGGCGGTATCGAGGTCGTGCACCCCGATATCCAGCACGGTGCCTCCCAATGCAGCACTGTCCTCGCCCGGCGGGTAGTCCTCGCGGGCCGACGAGTGCACGACCAGCGGCGTGCCGACCGCGCCCCGGGCGACCATCCGGCGGACATCCACAAACAGCGGGTCGAACCGGCGCATGTAGGCGAGTTGGAGCACCCGCGTGGGATGCGCGGCGGCGGCCGAGCTGATCAGCGCGTGCGCCGCCAGCGTGTGCGCGCCAGGCTTCTCGAGCAGCACGTGCTTCCCTCCGGCAAGCGCCGCGGCCGCGTGCTCGGCGTGATCGGTCGTGCGGGTCGCGATGACCACCGCGTCGACGTCATCGGCGGTGAAAAGCCGTTCGTAGGAGACGACCCGGGTCTCGCCTCCGGCCAACTCGCCGGCGATCCGTCGTCCCCGCTCGCGGCGCGCCACGGCCACGGCGACCAGCCGCATGCCCTCGGCCGCACACACGTTGCGGGCATGGATCACGCCCATCTCGCCCAGTCCGGCGACCCCGACTCGCAGCTCGCTCACCGCGTCACCCCGGCCACCTCGACGCCGGTATGCTGGCCGGCATGAGCGGAGTCCGCGCCGCCGTCGTGCATGCACCCGGGCGGTGCACGGTCGAGTCGTTCGCAGCACCCGACCCCGGCCCCGGAGCGGTGGTGCTGGCGATCGAGCGCTCCGGGATCTGCGGTACCGACAAGCACACCTGGCGCGGCGAGAGCCTCCAGTACGCCGGCACCGAGCACGAGCGCGAGGCCGCGTACCCGCTGATCTGCGGGCACGAGAACGTTGGCACGATCGTCGCCGTCGGCCCCGGCCAGGCGCCCTGCGATCAGTTCGGCCGGCCCCTGGCGATCGGCGATCGGGTTGTGCCGGCGCCGAACGTCACCTGTGGCCGGTGCCGGTTCTGCCTCGACCCGCGCAGCCCGTACTACCTGTGCACCCGGCTCGAGGACTACGGCAACTCGATGACGTGCGCCGAGCCCCCGCATCTGCTGGGCGGCTGGGCCGAGCAGATGTACATCCTGCCGGGAACCCGGCTCTTCCGCGTGCCGCCGAGCCTGCCGTCCGATCTGGCGGCGCTGACCGAGGTGATGGCGGTCACGCACGGCCTGGACGTGCTGCGCAGCGTGGTGGGCACCGGCGGCGGGTTCCGGTTCGGCGACACCGTGCTGGTGATCGGCGTCGGGACGCTCGGTCTGATGCACCTGGCCAAGGCTGAACTGCTGGGCGCCGGACGGCTGATCGCGGTCGACCTGCTCGCCGAGCGGCTGGATCACGCGAGCGCGTTCGGCGCCGAGCTGGTGCTGGACGCGTCGGCCGCCGGGCCGGCCGAGCGCCGCGAGGCCGTTCGAGCCGCCACCGGGGGGCTCGGCGCCGACGTGGTCGTGGACTGCAGCGGCATGGCCGAGACGTTCGTCGAGGCGCTCGAGCTGGTGCGCCCGGGAGGGAGTGTGATCGAGGCCGGGGCGTTCGTCGACATGGGCCCGGTGGCCGTCAATCCCAACCGCCACGTGTGCAGCCCGGGCATCACGATCCTGGGCATCGGCGGCGAGACGCTCGACCAGTACGGGCCCACACTGGTGATGCTCGACCGCCACCGCGGCCGGCTGCCGTTCGCCCGGGCGATCACCCACCGGGTGCCTCTGGACGAGGTCGGCTCGGCCCTCGAGCTCGCGCAGACAGGAGCCGCGATGAAAGTGCTCGTCGCCCCCAACGGCGTGGCCTGATCGCGCGCGCAATCAGCGGTACCAGCCGTGGTCCGGGCGCGGGATGGCGCCGACCCGGTCACGCCAGGGCGTCGCCAGGCGCTCCGCCAGCCCGCGCAGCTCGTCCAGCAGCGGCCGGCAGCGATCCCGCAGCGCCCGCTCCGACTCGCGGGCATCGGCGACCAGGGCGGCGTCGAACAGCGTCCGCCCGACGATGAAGCCCGACGCCCCCGCCCGGCACGCATCCTCGATCTGTCCGCGCAGGGTGTCGGCGTCCGCCCCACCACCCAGCAGTACCCACGGGATCAGGCGCCCGCAGGCCGCGTCGAGCTCGCGGCACGCGTCCGCCGATCCGGGATGCTGGAGCTTGAGGATGTCGGGCTCGAGCTCGGCCAGGCGCCGCGCACCGGCGACGACGAGTTCCCCGAACCGATCCCCGCCGGCTCGCTCCTCCGGGGCTCGCCGGTACACGATCGGCTCGAGGATCAGTGCCAGGCCGGCCGCACGGCAGCCGGCGAGTGCCTCGCGCACGACCGCCTCCTGGCGCGCCGCCTGCTCGGGAACGTCGACGCGGTAGGGCAGCAGCAGCTTTGCTCCCGCAGCGCCCAGGCGGCGGGCTTGGGCGGGCGACCAGTCGTCCATCAGGATCGTCTCGGACAGGGTGGCGACGTCGCCGTAGCCCATGCCCTCCAGCGGCACCGCAAGCCCGGTCGACCCGGGCAGCACGCCGGCGGCGATGGCCTGCGCGGCCGCGTACTCCGGGTCGAGCAGGACCATGCTCGCGGCCGGTGCAAGCGCGGCGGTGACCCGGAGCTTGAGCTCGGTCACGCCCGCCGAATCGAGCTGGATCCCGCGCTTTGCCAGCGCGGCCTGCAGCGAGTCGCGGTGGTCGACCGCTGCCCCGACGATCACGCCGCCCGGCGTCGCCAGCTGATCCAGCGCGCGGGCACGCTGCGTCGAGAGCAGGTCACCGCTCACGCCGTGGCACCCGCGACCGCCCGCCGCGCGATCTCGGTCAGCAGGCGCACGTCCCGCCGCGCATCCTCGACGGTGTTACGGACCGGCTCGCCGCGAACGATCGCCGCCCAGAACCCTTCCAGCTCGCGTACGAACGCCTCCTCGTAGCCCGCCTGCACGTGGCGCGTCTCCAGGCGCAGGCCCGAGGACGTGCGCACCCACAGGTCGGTCTGCTGGTGGTTGAGGTACGGCGCCGGGAATTCCAGCTCGATCACCGTGTCGTCGAAGTGCAGGACGTAGCGCTCCCGGTACCAGGCGATGCCCGGAACGAGCACCTGGGCCAGGTGCCACAGCGCGCGCCCGTCGAGCAGCGACACCGTTCCGGCACCACCCTCCCCCCCGGCCCAGATCTGGCCCGCGACCACCTGCGAGTCGCCGATGCCCATCCGGTCGAGCATGCCGTGCACCGCGTTCACGGCGTGCACGACGCCGGACATCAGGGGATCGCAGAAGCCGCGCAGAAGGTCGCCGTCGACCGCGACACCCAGCGCCTCGGCGGCCTGCGCCCGCTGACGTCTGCGCGCGTCGTCGATCAGCCCCGAGGCCAGGTCGCCGGCGCGCGTCAACTCACGGTGGCCCACGAACGGCCACGAGTCCGGATCGCTGACCTCGACAGAGATGTACCGCAGCCCCGTCCCCGCGGCGGGCAGCAGCTCGAGCGCCGCCTCGTAGTTGGGGTCGAACCGCTTCATGTACCCGACCTGCACCACCAGCCCACGAGCGTCGCGGCGCTCGATGATGCGCTGCATCTCGTGCTCCGTGAGGCACAGCGGCTTCTCGCACAGGACGTGCACGCCGGCATCCAGCGCAGCCAGCACCGCGTCGGCGTGCAGCACGTCGGGCACGGCGACCACCACCGCGTCCAGGCCCTCGGCGAGCAACTGGTCGGTGTCGGCGTGGGTACGCACGCCGTGGCGCTCGGCGATCGCCGCGCGCACCGCGGCCGACGGGTCGGCGACGGCGACCAACTCGAACCGCCGGCGCAACCCGATCAGGTTGGGGATGTGCTCGACCTGGGCGATCAGCCCCGCCCCGACCACCCCCACCCGCAGCCGCCGATCAGCCATCCGACTCCAGCAGCACCCGCTGCCGCTCGCGCGCTTGCTCATACGCCCGGCGGGCTTCCTGGACGGCCGGCATCGACGACGTCTCGGCCACCGGCACGTCCCACCACGACTCGTACGACCCGGACGCGCCGGTGCGCTCACAGCGAACGACGATGACGGTGGTGCGGTCGGCTGTTCGCGCCCGTTCCAACGCGTCGGCCAGTTCCGACTGCGACGCGGCCGGCACGGCGATCGCGCCCAGGCTGCGAGCGTTGGCGACCAGGTCGACGTCCACCGGATACGCCGTGCCGAAGCCGTCGGAGCCCAGCGAGCGGGACAGCGAGCCGATGGATGCGAAGCCCCGGTTGTCGATCACCACCACGATCAGCCGTAGGTGCTCCTGGATCGAGGTGGAGATCTCGGACGACATCATCAGCCACGAACCGTCGCCCACCATGACCAGCACCTCACGGTCGGGGTCGGCCAGCTTCACGCCCAGACCGCCGGCCACCTCATAGCCCATGCACGAGTAGCCGTACTCGACGTGGTACCCCTTGGCATCCCTGGTGCGCCACAGCTTGTGCAGATCTCCGGGCAGGCTGCCCGCCGCGCAGACGACGACGTCACGAGGCTGCGCGAACGTGTTGACCGCACCGATCACGGCGCCCTGGGTCAGCTCACCCTCACCGGGGGCGTAGATCCGGGCGACCTCCGCGTCCCACTCGCGGTTGTGAGCCGCGGCCGCGCCGGTCAGAGCCGGATCGACCCGATAGCCGGCCAGCGCACCCAGCAGCGCCTCCAATCCGACCCGGGCGTCGCACACCAGAGGCAGTGCACCCAGCTTGTGTGCATCGAACGCGGTCACGTTGAGAGCGACGATGCGCAGCTCGGGGTGCTGGAACACGGTCCGCGAAGCGGTCGTGAAGTCCGAGAGGCGCGTGCCCACCGCGATCACCAGGTCGGCGTCGCGGGCCATCACGTTGGCCCCGCGCGTGCCGGTGACGCCGACAGCACCCAGCGCGCAGGGATGGTCGTACGGCAGCGATCCCTTGCCGGCCTGCGTCTCGGCCACCGGGATGCCGGTGGCGTCCACCAGCTCGATCAGTGCGGCGGTGGCGTCGGAGTAGATCACTCCCCCGCCGGCGACAATCAGCGGCCGCCGGGCGGCGCCGATCAGCTCCACCGCACGCCGCAACACGCCGGCATCCGGAGCCGGCCGCGGCACCCGCCACACGCGCGGCTCGAACAGCCGCGCCGGGTAGTCGCAGGCCTCCGCCTGAACGTCCTGGGGGAGCGCGAGCACCACGGCTCCCGTCTCGGCCGGGTCGGTCAGCACCCGGGTCGCCTCGAGCAGCGAGGCCGGCAACTGGTCGGCCCGGTTGATGCGATCGAAGAACCGTGAGACCGGCCGAAATGCGTCGTTCACCGACACGTCCGGCGCCCCCGGCTGCTCGAGCTGCTGCAGCACCGGGTCCACCCTGCGGGATGCGAACACGTCGCCCGGCAGCAGCAGCACCGGCAGCCGGTTGATGGTGGCCAGCGCGGCGCCGGTGACCATGTTGGTCGCACCGGGCCCGATCGAGGAGGTGCAGGCCAGCGTCTGCAGGCGGTTCCGGTGGCGGGCAAACGCGGCCGCAGTGTGCACCATGGCCTGCTCGTTGCGGGGCACGATGAAGCGCAGCCCGCCGTGCTGCTGCAGGGCCTGGCCGACCCCGGCCACGTTGCCATGACCGAAGATGCCGAGCACGCCTTCGATCAGCGGGGCCTCGACGCCGTCGCGCTCGACCTTCTGCACCGCCAGATAGGCGACCAGCGCCTGAGCCATCGTCAACCGCCGCGTGGTCATTTCACGGCGCCCAGCGTCAACCCGCGGACGAAGTGGCGCTGTACGAGCAGCGCGAAGATCACGATCGGCAGCGCCCCGATCACGCCGGCGGCGGCCATCGGGCCGAACTCGATCTGGATCTTGCCGATCAGGGTGGAGACGCCCACGGGCACCGTCTGCGCGTCGGGAGTCGAGGTAAGTGAGAGCGCGATCAGGAAGTCGTTGTAGGTGGCGATCACGCTGAAGATCGCGGTGGCCGCGAGCCCCGGGGCGGCCAGCGGGATCACCACCCGGCGCAGGGCGGACAGCCGCGAGTCTCCGTCCACCATTGCGGCCTCCTCGATGTCACGCGGGATCTCGGCCAGGAAGCTCTGCATCATCCAGATCACGAAACTGGTGTTGAGTCCGGAGTAGATCAGGATCAGCCCCAGCCGCGTGTTCAGGAGCCCCCACTTGGCGAGCGTGATGTAGAGCGGGATCACGAGCAGAATACCCGGGATCATGCGCACCAGCAGGGCCACCACCAGCGCCGACTGGTTGAGCCCGAAGCGCAGCCTAAAGCGCGTGAGGGCGTACGCGGCGAGCGTGCCGATCACCAGGCTGACCGCAACCGACACGGTGACGATCACGACGCTGTTCTGGAGGTACGAGCCGAAGTGGTAGGTATTGAACAGCCGGTGATAGTTGTCCGTCGTGGGACGGTGCGGGTAGAGGGTGGCTCCGGCGAAGATGTCCACCGGCTGCTTGAACGACGTGTTCAGCATCCACCAGAACGGGAAGAAGGCGATCCCGAGAATCGCCGCCAAGGTCGAGTAGAGCGCGATTCGGGGCATGCGCGCCCTCACACCGCCACCCTCCGCATCATCCGCACCGCGACGATCATGAGCAGCAGCACCATCGCCAGCAGGGCGATCAGCATCGCGGCTGCCTGCCCGTACTGCGTGAAGAGGAAGGCGGTGTTGTAGGCGTAGATCGAGATCAGCTGAGTGGACACCCCGGGGCCGCCCTGGGTGAGCACGTAGATCTGGTCGAAGGTGCCGATGGCGTCGATCATGCGCAGCACGATCGCCACCAGCAGCACCGGCCGCAGCAGCGGAAGCGTGTGGTCGAAGAACAGCCGCAGGCGGCCCGCCCCGTCCACCAGGGCGGCCTCGAGCGGCTCCTGGGGCAGCGACTGCAGCCCTGCCAGGACAATCAGAAAGATCAGCGGCGTCCACTCCCAGACATCCACCAGCACCACCGAGATGAAGGCGCTGTTGTTGGAGGCCAACACCTCGGGTGGGTTGAGCCCAAAGGCCTGGAACAGCGGATCGACCACCCCGACCCCGCTGTCGTACAGCAACCGCCACATCACTCCCACCACCACCGGAGCGATCGTCATCGGCAGGATCAGCCCGACCCGGATCGGCCCGCTGAACCGGATCTCCCTGGACACCAGCAGCGCGAGCCCGAGCCCCAGCAGCGTCTCGATCGACACCGTCAGCACCACGTACTTGGCGGTGGTGATCATCGCCTGGCGGAAGAACGTGTCGTGCCAGATGATCCGGTAATTCGTGAGACCGTTGGTGCCGAACTCGCGGCCGTACAGGTAGTGCGTGATGCTCGCCCGGAACCCGTAGTAGAGCGGGTACACCGACACGGCGGCCAGCGCCACCGCCGCCGGCAGCAGCAGCAGGTACGGGCTCGCGAGGATCCCTCCTCGCGGAGCCCGCGCCCGCCGCTTCTTTGCCGCCGTCTCGGACACGCGGCCTAGAAGTACGTTCCCTGCTGCGTGAGGTACGCGGTGATCTGGTTGGCCGCCGTGGTCAGGTGGCTCTGAGCGATCTGCGTATACCCGGACTTCTGCTGGATCGCCTGCACCAGCGCCTCGTTGAGCGCCGTCCCCAGGAGGTCCTCCATCTTCGGCTCGTCCGGGGTGCGTGGCTTGGGGATCGAGTTGTCGACCGCGTCGGCGATCGCCGGCAGCCAGCGGAACTTCGCCGCAATGGCCGGATCACGCAGAGCGGTCCCGGTGACAGAGGCGCTGCCGGTCTCCGCGAACGCCTTCTGCACCTTCTCGGATGTGAACCACTCCAGGAACTTGACCGCCGCAGGGGTGTTCTTGGCCCCCGAGGCGATACCGCAGATGAAGGTGCCGATGGCCGGCCCGCTGATGACCTGTTTCGGAGTGGCCGCGAAGTCGATCTTGCCGACCACCTTGGACTGCTTCGGGTCGTCGACCCCGTGGGCCGTTCCCGTGTACTCGGTCATCGCTGTGGCGTGCCCCTGCAGCATCACCGGTGTTTCCTGGCTGGTGTCGAACGACGCCACTCCGGGCGGCATGTAGGGGATGAACTGGAACAGCCGCTCGAGTGCGCCCACGCCTTCCGGGCCCGCGAATCCGGGCGACCAGTCGTCGTTGGCGAAGTGCCCGCCGTAGGCATTCAGCAGCGGCAGGTAGGTCTGCATGATGGGGTTGCCCTTGACCCCGCGGGCCGTCCAGCCGTAGAGCGGTGGCTTGGTCGTCTTGGCGATGTTGTAGATGTCGTCCCAGGTCACCGGCGGCGTCGGGAAGTAGTCCTTGTTGTAGTAGAGGATCTCGACGTCGTCGATGATCACCAGCGCGTACAGCTGGGGGGCGTCGTTGGCGAACGCCTTCAGGCGCGGCCCCGATCGGGGCGGCCAGTAACCCTGGTCGAGACCCTTCTCGAGGATGTCCGGGTTCACCTTGAGACCGAGCTTGTCCATGCTCTGGATGATCCCGCCGGCGGCGAACTCCGGCACCCAGTTGTCGTCCATCACGTAGATGTCGTACGCCCCGGTCTTCTGCAGACCGTCGGTCTTGGAGTTCTGATACCACTGGTTGTAGTTGGTCTCGTGCCACTTCGCCTGGATGCCGGTCTCCGCCGTGAACTTCTTCAGGAACACGTCTCGGAACGGCACCATCGCCGGGTCGGTGAAGCTGCCGATGGTGATCGACCCGCTGGCCGCCCCGCCGGTCGTGGTCGTGCTCGACCCGGAGCTGCCGCATGCTGCGAGCAGCGGGCCGAGGCCAAATGCCGCGCCCGTGCCGAGCGCGCCTCGCGCCATCACCTGGCGCCTCGTGTAGCCGCGGCCTTTCGCCTTGCCGCGTTCGATGCTGCCGCTGTCTTCGGTCATGCAACGCTCCTTCGGTCGTTGACGCGCTTGGCGGTCATGGGGTGGACACCTTGTCGGTCTGATCGCGGTCGCCGACGCTCCCAACTCGGATCGCCAGCTCGCTCTCGGGGTGGAACAGATGGGCACGCTCAGGCGCGACGGTGATGCCGCACGGCGAGCCGATCTCGCGGTCGAAGCCGGCCTCCGCGCGGACGTTCACGAGGTCGCCGCCGAGCTTGATCGCCACCAGCGTCTCGTTCCCGAGCGGCTCGACGACGTAGATCTCTCCGGCCAGCGAGCCCGACGCGTCACGCTCGACGATCGCCGCATGCTCGGGCCGAAAGCCGAACACCACCGGCCCGCGGGCGACGCCCTCGGGCAGCGCGAGCGTGCCCTGCGGGTGGCTGAAGTGCCGGTCGGCCACCTCCCCGTGCAGGACGTTCATCGGCGGCGATCCGCAGAAGCGGGCCACGAACAGGTTGACCGGGCGGTCGTACAGCTCGGTCGGAGGCGCCAGCTGCTGCAGCTCGCCGTCACGCATCACCGCCACCAGGTCGGCCATCGTCATCGCCTCGACCTGGTCGTGGGTGACGTAGAGGGTGGTCACCGCAAGCTCCTTCTGCAGCCGCTTGATCTCCACCCGCATCTGCGCGCGCAGCTGCGCATCGAGGTTGGACAACGGCTCGTCCATCAGGAACACCCGCGGCCGGCGCACGATCGCCCGAGCGAGTGCGACTCGCTGGCGCTGACCGCCGGACAGCTGGCGCGGCATGCGGTCGAGCAAACCCTCGATGTTCAGCATCGCGGCCACCCGCGCCACCCGCTCGGCGTGCTCGGACTTGGGCACCCGCCGCGCCCGGAGCGGATAGGCGATGTTGTCCCGCACGCTCTTGTGCGGGTACAGGGCATAGCTCTGGAACACCATCGCCACGTCCCGATCCTTGGGCGGCAGCCGGGTGACGTCGTCGTCACCGATGCTCACCCGCCCCGAGCTCGGCTCTTCGAGCCCGGCCAGCATCCGCAGCGCCGTCGTCTTGCCGCATCCGGACGGCCCCAGCAGCGCGAGGAAGCAGCCGTCGGGGACGTGCAGGTCGAGGTCGCTGACGGCCGTCACCCCGCCGAAGGACTTGCAGATGCGGTCGTAGCGCACCTCCATCACGCATCCCCCGCCCTGGCCGGCCCCGTCGAACCGCGTACCACCAGGCGCGCCGGGGCGGTCACGCGCTCGGCGGTGTGACCGCCGGCCGCGATCGCCGCCAGCACCATCTCGGCGGCCATCCGGCCCATCTGCTCGGCGTCCTGGCGCACGGTGGTGAGGTCGATGCGGGGATGCGATGCGATCGGGATGTCGTCGAACCCGACCACCGACAGGTCGTGCGGAACGCTCCTGCCGGATCGCTCCACGCGCTCGATGAGGTCGATCGCGACCACGTCGTTGGTGCAGCACACCGCGGTCGGGTCGGCGTCCAAACCGGTTTCCGCCAGGCCACGGCGGGCCAGCGCGGCGCGCAGCGCAGCCGGCCGGGTCTCGATCGACTCCTCGCGCTGGCCCGAGCTGGCGAATGCGATCCGCGAGTGGCCGAGCAACGTCAGGTGGGAGACCACGTCCTCCATCGCTGCCGACTCGTCGATGTTGATCGTGCCCACACGGCTGTCGCGCAGGTCGAACGAGACCACCACCACCGGGATCCCGCGGTCGAGCAACTCTGCCGGGATGGCCGATCCCTCGGTCACGGCCGGGAAGATCACACCGTCCACGCGGCGTCCGACCAGCGCCCGCACCTGGTCTGCCTCGGTGGCCGGGTCGTTCTCCGTCTCGGCCACCAGCACCGCGAATCCGTCGCGGTGGGCCCGGCGCTCCACCTGCAACGCGATGCTGGCGTGGAACGGGTTGAGCGCATCTGGGATGACGACGCCCAGCGTGTTGGTCGCCCGCAGCCTGAGCGACCGCGCCACCTCGTTTCGCCGGTAGCCGAGCTCGTCGATCGCCTCCAGCACGCGCAGCCGCGTCTGCGCGGCCACCGGCGCCTTGCCGTGCAGAACGTTCGAGACCGTGGCCACCGATACACCCGATCTGCGAGCGACGTCGTGCATCGTCACGGTCACGCAGCCGCCCCGGCGCGCGCCAGCGCCTCGGTAAGCGCGTCTCGCGACGTCTCGATCCCGTCCTCGGCCGCCAGCCGCGGGTCCTCGTGCTCGATCGAGACGTCCCCGTCGTAGCCTGAGCTGCGCAGCGCTCTCAGCAGCTCTGCCCACTCGTCCAGGCCACGGCCACCACCGACGGCGGCGAAGTGCCATGACGCGGTGTCGGGGTCGACCGGGAAGCGAAAGTCGATCACCCCGTGGCGGCGCACCCGGTCGGCGTGCACCAGGGTGTCCTTGCCGTGCGCGAAACCGATCCGCGGCCCGATGTCGTCGATCACGCACAGCGGGTCGATGCCCTGCCACCAGAAGTGGCTGGGATCGAAGTTCACGCCCAGGTTGTCCCCCGCGGCGCCAGCGATGCGAAGGAACGAGGCCGAGTTGTACGCCGACGCCCCGGCGTGCAGCTCCAGGCAGATCAGGACGTCCGGGGAGGTCGCGCGCGCCCACACGCCGAGCTCCCGCCAGTACGGGGCCAGCCGGTGCTCGTACTGCCATTCCCACAGCGGCTCGTCATCCGGCACCAGAGCCCAGGGCGCGAACACCGGGTCGCGCCCGCCGTCGCGGCCGCCGGGGCACCCGCTCATCGTCACCACCCGATCCACTCCGAGCAGGCCGGCGAGCTCGATCGCCCCACGCAGCCGCGCGTCGTGCTCGCCACCCACCGCCGCGTCGGGATGCAGCGGGTTCCCAGCGGCGTTCACGCACGACAGCGCGAGCCCGTGCTCGGTCAGCTCGCCCAGCAACCGCTCGCGCTCGGCGGGCTCGTGCAGCAGCCGGTCGAGGTCGAGCTGGTGCGGTGCCCGTGCCCAGCCTCCGACCCCCATCTCGATCGCTCCCAGCCCGCGTCCGGCGCACCACGCGAACGCCTCCTGCCTGCTCAGGTGGGCCAATCCGTCGTTGAAGACTCCGATGCGCATGGGTGGTGGGTTGAAACGTTTAAAGAGATCGCGTATCTTCTGCCTCGATTCCCCCCGTGTCAAGGGGGGTGCGCCGGATTTCTTTGAAGGAGCACGGATGCAGGCAATACGGTTCACGGGCGAAGGTCAGCACGCGCTGGTCGACCTGCCCGAGCCCGATGGGTGCTCCCCCGGAGAGGTGCTGATCGAGGTGGCCGCGATCGGCATCTGCGGCTCCGACCTGCTGATCCTGTCCAGCCCCCAGCGGCACCCGGCGACGCCCGGAATCGTGCTCGGGCACGAGTTCGCCGGCACGGTGCGCGCGGTCGGCGACGGCGTCGGCAGCGTGCGCCCGGGCGACCACGTGGTGATCGATCCGGCCCGCGGCTGTGGGCTGTGCCGGGTGTGCCGGCTGGGCCGGCCGGAGGGGTGTCCCGACCAGGTGCTGCACGGCATCTTCCAGGATGGCGGCATGCGGCGCTTCGCAACCCTGCCCGAATGGGCGGTGATCCGCATCTCGGAATCGCTGGCCTGGAGGCGCGCGGTGCTGACCGAACCGTTGTCGTGCGTGCTGCGCGCGGTGCAGCGGGCGCGCCCCGGGCCGGGTGAGAGCGCCGCTGTGCTCGGTGCCGGACCGATCGGTCAGCTCTTCGTGGCGGTACTGGCCCGCCACGGGCTGTGGCCGCTGGCGGCCTACGAGCCCGCCGCCTATCGGCGAGAGATGGCACTCGCGTCGGGCGCGACCCACGTGCTCGACTCGTCCGACCTGTCGGCTGCAGCGTTCCGGGCCTCCACCGGTGCGGCCTCGCCGCCCAGCCTCGTGGTGGACGCCACCGGCATCCTGCTCGACCGCGCGGTGGAACTGGTCGACCACGCCGGAACGGTGCTCTGCTTCGGCTACAACCAGGCCGCTCGACCGCCGGTCCACACGGCGCTGGTGGTGGACGGCGTGCTGCGCATCCAGGGCAGCGCCGGGGGCTTCGGCACGGCGGCCACCGCCGCCCGCCTACTCGAGGCCGGAGGGCTGCCCGTCGACCACATCCTGTCCGACGAACGGCCGCTGACGGAGATCGACGCGGCGCTCGCGGACATGCGCGGCGGCCGGGCCGGGAAGGTCGTGCTGCGACCGGTGGAGTCGTCGTGAGCCTCGATGCGGTGGTGATGGGAAGAGTGTGCGTCGACCTGTACCCCCAGCAGCTGGAGACACCGCTGGAGGACGTGGAGGGGTTCCACAAGTTCGTCGGCGGCTTCGCCGGCAATGTCGCCACCGGGCTCGCCCGGCTGGGAGTCCGCACGGCGATCGTGTCGGCGGTCGGCGACGACGGGCACGGGCGCTTCGTGCGGCGGTTTCTCGAGGCGGAGGGCATCGACTGCCGCTGGCTGGGCGTGCACCCCACCCTGCAGACCGCGCTGGCGTTCTGCGAGGCATGGCCACCCGATCGCTTCCCGATCACGTTCTACCGCACGCCCACCTGCCCCGACTGGGAGCTGACGGTGGGAGGCCTCGACCTGCCGGAGATGGCCGGGGTGCCGCTGGCCTACGTCAGCGGCACGGGGTTTGCCCGCGAGCCGTCGCGGCTGGCGACCATGACACTGATGGAAGCTCGAGCCGGCGGTGCCGGCACGACGGTGCTCGACCTGGACTGGCGATCGACGCTGTGGGCCGATCCGGCGGACTACGCGGCCTGCATCCGGATCGCCGTGCGGACGGCCTCGATCGCGCTCGGCTCGGACGAGGAGATCGCCGCCGCTGCGCCCGGCGGCGGATGGGCCGACCTGCTGGAGGCGGGGCCGGTCGCGCTGGTGCGCAAGCACGGGCCGGACGGAGCAACGGTGCACGTGTCCGGCTCGTCTCCGGTGCGGATCCCCGGCCACCCGGCGGAGGTCGTGAACGGGCTCGGCGCCGGCGACGCGTTCGCGGCCGCGTTCGGCTGGAGGGTGCTGCGGGGCGATGCTCCGGCCGCCGCCGCCACCGTGGCCAACCGGGCCGGTGCGCACGTGGCCTCGCGCCTCGGCTGCTCGGTGGCGATGCCAAGAGAGGATGACCTGCATGAGTGATCACCTGCTGCTGCGAGCGCCGGCGCCCCCGGTGACGCCCGAGAGCGCCGGCTGGCGGTGGCTCTCGTACCGCTCGGTGGCGGTTGACGGCCACCTCGACCTGGGCACCGCCGCCGACGAGGTGTGCCTGGTCAACCTCGGTGGTGACCTGGCCGCAGTGGTCGCAGGTGAGCGCCACAGCCTGGGCACGCGCGCGTCGCCCTTCGCCGACCTCCCCCATGCGCTGTACCTCCCGCCCGGCACCGGCTACCGGCTCGAGGGCTCAGGCCGGGTGGGCATCTGCGCCGCACGCGCCGAGCGGCTGCATCCGGTGCGGGCGATCCGGCCCGAGGAGGTGCGGGTGGAGGTGCGCGGCGCGGGCAACGCGACCCGGCAGATCAACCACATCGTCCCGCCCGACTTCCCGGCTCACAGGCTGCTGGTGGTGGAGGTGCTGACTCCGGGCGGCAACTGGTCGTCGTACCCGCCGCACAAGCACGAGCGGGAGCGGCTGCCGGTCGAGAACGAGCTCGAGGAGGTGTACGCCTATCGCTTCGAGCGGCCCGAGGGGTTCGGCGTCCAGCGCCTGTACACCCATGACCGCAGCCTCGACGAGACGTGGACGGTGCGCGACCTGGACGTGTTGCTGGTGCCGCGCGGCTACCACCCGTTCTGCGCAGCCCACGGGTATCACGGCTACTACCTGAACGGGCTGGCCGCCGAGCAGCGCTCGATGGCCGCCGAGGACGATCCCGAACTGGCCTGGACCCGCGGAACGTGGGACGCGCTCGACACCGACCCGCGGGTGCCGCTGACCGGAGGAGGTGAGCGATGAGGGTCGCCTCCGCGCCGGTCTCGTTCGGCGTCTTCGAGATGACGGCCGGCGACACAGGGCTGCCCGACCCGATGGCGGTGCTCGACGCGATCGTCGACAGCGGGCACGAGGGCACCGAGCTCGGCCCGCCGGGCTACTTCGGCGACGGCACGGACGCGGCGCGGGCACTCGAGCGGCGCGGCCTGGAGCTGGTCGGCTCGTTCCTGCCCCTGCGGCTCTCACGATCCGAGCACCTCGAGGAAGACATGGCCTTCCTCGAGCGGACGCTCGACCTGCTCGACCGCACGACCCCGTCCTCGGGAGACCGACCCCGGGTGCTGATCTCCGATGCCTTCTGCGAGCCCGACCGGCTCGCACAGGCGGGCCGGATCGAGCAGCGACCCGAGACGTGGCTCTCGGAGGCGCGCTTCGTCACGCTGACCGACAGCGCTCAGCGGGCGGCCGAACGCTGCCACGAACGCGGCTACGTGCCGGCGTTCCACTACCACGGTGGCACATACGTGGAGACGCCGCGGGAGATCGCCCGCTTCACCGCCCGGGTCGACCCGGGCCTGCTCGGCCTGTGCTTCGACAGCGGCCACTCGCTGTTCGGCGGCGGAGACCCGATCGAGTTTCTCGACACCTACGGAGAGCTGGTGACCCACGTCCATCTGAAGGATGTCGACCGCACCGTCATGGACGAGATCCGGGCCGGCGGGCTGGGACTCGAGGAGGCGTGGCGGCGAGGCGTGTTCTGCCTGTTCGGTGACGGCAGCGTGAACCTCGCCGGAGTGGTCGGGCGGCTGCGCCGCCTGAACTACACCGGCTGGGTGGTGGTGGAGCAGGATCGCTACCTGCGCCCAGGCCAGACCGTCGAGTCGCTGGCGGCCGACGCCCGCCACAACCGGGGCGTGCTGCGCGAGCTCGGGATCTAGATGGTTTGATCAGCGGACAGCGAGGCTTCTGATCAATTCCGCGGCGTCGATCGTGCCCAGTCCCGTGACAAGGTCGTAGCCCGGCCCGGCGCGGTATCCGCGCACCCCGCCGAAGGAGTTGTTGCCGAGCGTGACGTCGGCGACGCCGGAGGCGCGCCTCGCAGCGAGCCGGTAGAGCGCCGGATTGATATTGCCCAGATCGCGCCCGGTGACCGCGTCGGCGAGCGCCACCACGCCGGCGAGGATCGGCGTGGCAGCCGATGTCCCGCCGATATGCCGCCAGCGGCCGTCCATCCGGATCACGACGCCGTCACGGATCGACCCGGAGACCGCGAGGTCGGGAATCAGCCGGTGGTCGCCCATGTCCGGAAGCAGGCCGCGCTGGTACGCCGGCCGCCCGAACACCGCCGAGAGGCCACCGCCGGACGCACCGCTGTCGTCGCCCCAGGCTGTGAGCGGGCCGACGCTGCGGCCGGTGGCGTCCAGGTTGAGGTCGGTACCGCCGACCGCGGTCACGAGTGGATCGGAAGCGGGCCACGACACCTGCGGGCCGGCGAAGAACCCGTCCAGATCGAGCCGATAGCCGGCCGCCCCCACGTCACCGCTGGCGGCGACCAGGGTCGATCCGCCGCGAGAGGCACGGACGATGGCGCCGCGAAGGCGGGCGATCACTCCCCGCTCGAACGTCCCCTCGGTGGCACCGAAGGACATCGAGTAGACGTCGATCCGCTCGTGGACGACCATGGAGTCGATCGAGCGCATCATCTCGGGCATGCCGTGGATGCCCTCGGTCTCGTCCGTGGGGGTCTCCACCAGCACGATCCGTGCGAGCGGCGCGATGGCGTGCGCCCACTCGACGTCCAGCGAGGTCTCCGAGGCCCAGCCGACCCGGTCAGGTGAACCGTCGAACGCGGGTGGCTGTCCGGCCGGGGCGACGATCTCGAGCCGGGCCGGGGGTAGGTGGAAGGCCGCGTCGAACGCGCGCAGATCGGAGCGGATGGTCGGCGAGCCGAACGAGTCGAGGATCGCGATCGTGCGTCCCTGCCCGAACACGCCGGTGCGGTAGATCGGGGCGAGGTCATACGCCCGGTACACCTGGGGAGGGTCGTAGCAGCGGAACCCTGCCGGGGCACCGCAGGCGTCGAAGGCGGGCGGCCGGGCCGCCAGCGGGCTGGCCACGGGCTGAGCCAGCAGCTTCTCGGCCAGCGTCGAGCCGGAGGTCACCCGGTCGGCCTGCGACCCGCACGCCGCAGCGAGGGTCAGCGCGATCAGCACTCCCAGAACGCCGGCGGCGCGCTCCACACCCATCCTATCGGCGGCGGGTCACGCGCATGTTGGCCTTGAGCCAGCGCTGGCCTTGCACAGTGAGGAACCGCTGGTGCAGCGCGATTTCCTCGGCTCTGGGCTCGTTCCCATGGTCAAACCCGCGACTCACACCTCGAACCCACCTTCGTTCAAGCTGCCGCAGCGGACGGGTGGGATCGTACCGGAGGGGTGGGCGGCGAATCGCTCGCCGCCCACCCTGGTCACGGCGTTATCCGCAGTGCGCGGTGAAGTTGTTGAACTTCACGGTCACGTCGCCTGAGGCATTCGTGCTCAGGTGGCTGGCGGTGTGGACGACGATGTGGGAGCCGTCACTGCCCCACAGGTTGAAGTTGCCAGTCGAGTGCTTGACGTTGTTCTGGTCGTTGAGCGACTCCCCGAACCAGTTTTGGAAGTGGCCGCTCGCCGAAGCACCGCTGGGATCGGTCGGCGTGAACGTCGCGGTTCCTTCTGCGGTTCCGGTCACCCAGAAAGTGCCGTCCGCCTGTTTGGTGATGTGGAACACCTCGGTCGCTGCGGTTTGGCAGTCAGGGTGCCGGCGGCGCCCGAGCATGGATTATGCACCGGATTCGAGAACAACACGACGTTATACGCGTGCACGGTCTTCGTCACCGTCCCAGCACCGCTCGCAAGCGCCGTCGCCGCCGAACCCAACGCGAGCGCGGCAACCACGCTCGCCATACCAACACCACGTCTCAACATAACGCCCCCCTCATGGTGACCCGGCCACGGTGGCGAGGCCATAAGTTGCCCGATACTCCCACATGCCGTCGGACCGGTCAATGGGAGGTGGAGCGTCACATTGCAAGCAGATGAGAGTGGGATTTCAGAAGCCGAGCACGAACTTGGCGTCGTCCGACATCATCTCGGGCGACCACGGCGGAGTCCAGGTGAGGTCGGTGACGACGTCGGCGACGCCGTCGAGCGCCGCACAGACATCCCGGATCTGCTGCTCGATCATGGCGCCCGCCGGGCAACCCATCGAGGTGAGCGAGTAGGTCACGGTCAGCTTGGGAAGCTCGAGCTTGACGTCGTACACGAGCCCGAGGTCGACCACGTCCATCCCCAGCTCGGGATCCTCGACCACCCGCAGGGCCTCGAACACGTCCTCTTCAGTGAGTGTCATGATCGAAGGGTAGCCTTCGCGTCCCAGAGTTGCGAGAACGCCCGCTCGTGGCGCGCCAGATCCAGCTCGCCTGCCAGCAGGCTCTTGGTCACAGCCACCGCCTCCCGGTCGGATCGGCTGATCCGTGTGGCCAGCGATTCGGCACGAGACAGCAGCTTCTGCGGAGCCACGACCTCGTCCACCAGGCCCAGGTAACGGGCCTCCTCCACCGCCAGCACCTCGCAGGTGGCGAACAGGCGCAGCGCGGCCGAGCGACCGACCAACCCCGCCAGACGAGCGGCGCCACCCCAGGGTGGTGAGTAGCCCAGCTCGTTGTGGATGAAGCGCAGCCGGGCGCCCTGCACAGCCACCCGCCAGTCACACGCCAGCGCCAGATCGATACCTCCGCCGACGACGTGGCCGTTGATCAGCGCGATGGTCGGCACCGGCAGCTCGGCGATGCGACGGCAGGCATCCGTGCCGCGGGCGGTGATCTCGCCGCCACGGAGCCCGCCGATCGCCGTCAGATCGGCGCCCGCAGAGAAGATCCGCGTGCCCGAGCCGGTGATCGCGACCAGCCGTACCTCGGAGTCGGCCGCCAGTTCCTCGGCTGCATCCGCCAGGCGCTCGAGCGCGTCCAGAGAAAGCGCGTTCTCGGCGCCCCGCAACGTGAGCGTGCCCAGCCCGGCTCGGCGCGCGACATCCACCTCGGTCGGCCCGGCGGGCTCGCCACGGCGAGCTGCGGGCGGATCCGCCGGGCGCGGTGCCGCTTCGGCGTCGCTCTCGATGCCGAGCACACCGGCAAGCTCGGACTTGGACATCCGGCGGTAGCCGTCGATGCCCCGCTCGCGGGCCAGGTCGTGGAGTTCGTAGAGCAGCGGCATCCGGGGGCTACAAGCGTATCTCGTCGTGGCGGCCGAGCGAGAACAGATGGATTGAGTCGATGAACCGCACCCGGTTGCACCGCGAGCAGAGCACGATCGAATGGCTGCGGGCGCCCTCGGCCAGGTAGCGCACGCCGCGCAGCAGATCGCCGTTCGAGATCCCGCTGGCGACCACGATCACATCGCCCTTGACCAGGTCGTCGATGCCGAAGATGCGGGACATGTCGGTGATGCCGCGGCTGGCGGCGTCGTTGATCTCGGTCCGGCTCATCGGCCACAGCTGGCCCTGGATCTCGCCGCCGAGGCAGCGCATCGCGGCGGCCGAGATGATGCCCCCGAGCGCGCCACCGATGCCGATCGCCAGGTGATCGTTGGTACCGCGGATGGCGGCGTTGATGGTGGCGGTGATGTCGCCGTCGGAGATCAACTTGATGCGGGCGCCAGCCTCGCGGATCTCCGCTATCAGATCGTCGTGGCGGGGCCGGTCGAGCACGATCGCGGTCACGTCGGCGACCTGCCGCCCGAAGGCGTCGGCGATCGCCGCAAGGTTCCAGGACACCGTCTGGCGGAGGTCGATGCGGCCCTTGGCCACGGGCCCGACGGCCATCTTCTTCATGTACATGCGCGGCATCTGCGCCATCCCGCCAGGATCGGCGACGGCCAGGATCGAGAGCGCCCCGGCCTGCCCGCGGGCCAGCACCGGCCCACCCTCGACCGGATCACAGGCCAGCTCATAGGCTCGGCCGCCGCCGCCCAGTCGGGTGCCCACCGAGAGCGGGTGTCCGTCCTCCGGACGGCCGATCACAACCGTGCCGTCGATCGCCACCTTCGCGAGTCCCTGCACCATCGCCTGCGAGGCGGCCTCGTCTGCCCCACGGGCATCCCCGCGGCCGAGGAAGCGCCCGGCGGCCAGCGCGCAGCGTTCGGTGACCGAGACCAGCTCGGTGCAGGGGCATTGGTCAGACGCGCCCGCAAGCGATTCGGCGGGAGCGTCGTCGCTGGTCACAGAGACGGCCACACCCTCAGCGTAGCGCGATGTGGCCCGCTCCGGCCCGGGAGAGGATCAGATCCATCACCGCCACCAGTGCGTGCTCGGGATCGCCGGCCTCGATCACCGGCACGCCCAGGTGATCGGCACGCGCGATCAGGTAGTCCTGGATCCGGCGGATCTCGCCGAACCGCCGGAGGTATCGCTCCATCGCCCGGGTACCGCCCGAGTCGAAGTCGCGCAGCATGAAATGGCCCTGGTGCGCCTCCTCGTCTGCGATCACCAGCATCACCTGGACGACCACCGCCTGATGGTGCCGCTCCGGGGCGACCAGCCCGGGCACCAGGTGGACGCCCTCGACGACCGTCGAGAGGCCCTCCATGACCGCCCGCTCGATGATCGCGTTGGCTCCCACGGCCACCTGCTCGGCCTGCTGGATGAACCCGAAGAGGGCGCGGTCGCCCGCGTCGGGGTCGGGCATCGGGATCTTGAGGCCGTCGCCCGCCTCGAACGACGAGTAGTGGAGGGCGGGGAGCAGTTCGGGGGCGAACGCCGCCCGCATCACCTGCCGCACCGCGTCGGTCGAGGTTATCCGGTTGATGCCCAGCCGGTAGGCAACTTCCGAAGCCAGCGAGCTCTTGCCGGTGCCGGTGGCCCCGCCCAGCAGCAGCACCAGCGGCCGATCCAGGTGCATGACCCGGTGCCAGCCGTGGTAGCGCTCCAGCATCGACGGGGTGTCCTCGCGGCCGAGCACCCCCTCGACCAGCTGGTGCAGCTCGTCGATGGTGATCTCCTCGGCACCCAGAGCGGCCACCTCGCGCTCGATCAGCTGGGACAGCACGTAGGCACGCTCGGCGTCGAAGCCCGAGAGCATCAGGGTCTGCGCCATCCGCCCCTTGGAGTACGGGAGCCCTGCCGCGCGTCCGCGGATCCGAGGTTCGCGCGCCGGTGCGGCCGCCGCCCCCGGCTCGTCCGCTCCGCGCCGCCGTCGCCGCCAGAAGCGCAGGTCAGGCATGGGCGGCCACAGCCTCGCCCGCCAGGTCGCGCAGCGCCGCATCGAGATCCGCCTCGCCCTGCAGCGCACGCGGCCGGTTGTCGCAGAAGACGACCCGCCGACCGAGGCGATCGGCCGCCTCCGCCACCACGTCCACTGCCGCCGCCTTGAGCTCGACCAGGAATACGTCGGCGCCGGCGACCTCTGGCCGTTCGAGGTCGGCGCGGAGCGCGGATCGGTCGGCCAGCGACCCCACCACCGCCTGCACGCGGGCCCCGCACGAGCGCTCGAGCGAGGACGCGAGCCGCTCGTGAATCTCGGCCGGGGCGGTCGTGAAGTAGGCCACCCGTGCGCCGTCGAGCGGCTCGCCGGGGACCGGGTCGAGCACCGTGGCGATCACCGGCATCTCGGGGCGCAGGGCCTGGATCGCGTCCCTCACCCGCTCCACCTGCGGGGGCGAGGCGAGGGGCGGTTCACACATCGTCAGCACCACCATGTCCGACACCAGTACCCGGTAGGGGCCGAGACCGCTCCCGAACGCATCCGGCGCCCGGGCGGCGGACGTTACCAGCAAGGTGCGGTCGGCCGCAACCGGCGGGATCGCCGCGCCCGATCCCTCGAGGAGCACCAGACCGGGCGCACCGTCTGCAGCCATCCGCGCTGCCTGCCAGACGTTGGACAGGTAGGGGGCTCCGGCGAGCCCGCCGCCGCAACGGCGGGCTCCCACCGTGGGCACGCCGGCGACCACCGCGTCCTCGAGGAAGTCCGAGGCGGCATGCTGTCCGCTGCGCGACCGGGTGAGGAGATCCTGCACACCGATCGGACGCCCACCGGGGTCGATCGGTTCCGGCTCGGCCGGGCCGCCTCGACCCATCGCCACCACCACCGGGTCGCGGCCGGCCGCCGCCAGCACACGAGCGGCGTGAGCACTGACCGCGGTCTTGCCGACCCGCTTTCCGGTGCCGATCACCGCCAGCGTGGGCGCGTCGATCGACCGCCGTTCCGGCACCCGGAACTCGAAGTCCGGGCCCTCGTAGGCCAGGCCTGCCGCCAGCGCATGAGCGGCCAGGCGCAGGCGCCCGGATTCGCTCAGCACCGGCTCGTCGGAGAGGTCGATCACGCGCTGCGCCGAGTGCTCCCGGGCAGCCGCGACCATCGCCGCCGCGGCATCCCCCCCGGCCCGGTGCAGCGGGACGCCGTAGCTGGGCTCGCCGTCGAGCTTCTCGCTGCCGCCGAGCAGCAGCGCCGCGACCACGTCGTGCTCCGCGGACGCCTGGACGATCGCGTCGCGGACGACCGGCGGGTAGTGCTCACCGTCCACCAGCACCAGCACCCGGGCGGCCATGTTCAGCCGCCGCCGGAGGGCGCGTGCTTCTCGTAGGCCAGCGTCACGGGCGAGAAGCGCACGATCATCTCCCGCCCATGGAACGGATAGCGGCGGTAGATCTCGACCTCCTCGGGCGAGATCTCGACCACGTTGTAGCAGGGGCGGGTGTGGCCGCGCAGGCGAAGCGAGGAGACGGTGCCGGCGTTGACCACGAACAGGTCCTCGAGCCGCCAGGCGTACGGCACATGCTTGTGGCCCGACAGCACCAGATCGACCCCGGATCGCTGCAGCACCTCGAGCGCGTCGCCGGCGTCGTGGACGACGTTGCGCTCCCGGCCGGTGCCCGGGATCGGCAGCAGATGGTGGTGCAGGACGAAGACGCGGAAGTCGGCGGGCTCGCGGAACTGCTCCTCGATCCAGCCGTAGCGGCTGCGACCGACGGTGCCGTGATCGAGATCAGGCTCCGACGAGTCGACGGCCACGAAGCTGATCCCGCGCTTGCGCAGCACGGTCGAACGCGGCCCGATCATGTCCTCGAAATGCACGTAGCCGACGTTGCGCGAGTCGTGGTTGCCGGGGATCGTGATCACATCGGGGCAGTCCAGCCGGTCGAGGTACTCGCGGGCCTGACGGTACTCCTGCTTGTAGCCGAACGTGGTCAGATCGCCGGAACAGACCACGACATCCGGCTGGAGCTGGTTGATCTCCATGATCGCGCGGTCGAGCAGGTTGGCCACGAAGTACGGCGACCCGCAGTGCAGGTCGGACAGGTGGGCGATCACGAACCGGGCGGGACTGGTCATATGGCGATCATATGCAGGTGCGAGGCTGCAGGGCCAGTCCTGGCCAGGCGGCATCCGGCGTGGTGAGTACACTTTCGAAGCGGGATGCCGAACACTGACCGGTTTCACGCCTTCGTCGGCCACATGCCGCCTCGATTCGCCAACGACGCCGAGCGGGAGTGCGCGCTGATCTTCGACTTCCATGGCATACCGTGGGCCTACGAGCCGCGAACGTTCGCGCTCGAGCTGGCCGATGACGGCAGCGTGGTCGAAGCGTTCACGCCCGACTTCTACCTGCCCGAGCAGGATCTGTATCTCGAGATCACCACCATGAAGCAGTCCCTGGTGACCAAGAAGAACCGCAAGCTGAGGCGGATGCGCGAGTTGCATCCCGAGATCCGCGTGAAACTGTTCTACAAACGCGATGTCGAGGCGCTCGCCCACAAGTACGAGCTCGGCGCGGCGTGAACGCGGAGCTGCGGCCGGTCGACCGGCTCGAGCCCGGCGAGGTGTACCTCTCGCAGGAGCTGATCGCATCCCGGATCGGCGAGCTGGCGGCCGACATCAGCCGCGACTACCGCGGGAAGGAGCTGGTGCTGGTGACCGTGCTCAAGGGCGCGGCGGTGTTCCTCGCCGACCTGTCGCGAGCGCTCAGCATCCCGCACCGGCTGGAGTTCATGGCGATCTCGGCCTACCGCGGGTCAACGCCCACGTCGGCCGGACGGATCCGGCTGCTGAAGGACCTCGATCAGCCCGTGCGCGGTGCACATCTTCTGATCGTGGAGGACGTGATCGACACGGGCCTCACGCTGCACGCGCTGAAAAAGACGCTGCGCTTCCGGGCGCCGGCGTCGATCGAGATCTGCACCCTGCTCGACCGTCCGTACCGCCGGCTGGTGGAAACCGACGTCCGCTACTCCGGGTTCACCGCCTCCGACCGGTTCGTGGTCGGCTACGGCTTCGACCACCGCCAGCGCTTCCGCAACCTGCCCGACATCCACCTGCTCGCCACCTGACGGGCCGCGCCGGCAATCGCCGGCCGGGAACGCGACCGTGGACGGCGTACGGCACGGTTGAGCCGATTCTCGCCCGCGACCGCGCCCCCCGGCACCCGTCACAGAACCGTCCCGAAACCTGCGCCCGGTCCGTACGGGGTCTGACCCCACACCGGCCGCGGGCAGCGCCGGCCGCAGCCGGCCGCCGGGGGCCGCGGCGCTACCATTCACGGTATGGCACGCCGCCGCACACTCGACCGCGACCCCGGGCTGGCCGCGCGCATGACGCTGACGGTCTTCCTGCTCGGTCTCCTGTACGTGATCCTCTTCGTGGTGCTGTCGCAGGCGTTCAAGTTCGGCCTGGTGCCGATCCTGCTGATCGGCGGCGGCCTGCTGATCGCGCAGTACTGGACAAGCGACAAGATCGCGCTTGCCACCTCCGGGGCCAAGATCGTCTCCGAGGCCGAGGCGCCCGAGCTGCACGCGGTGATCCAGCGGCTGTGCATCACCGCCGACCTGCCCATGCCCCGGGTGGCCGTCATCCAGACCGACATGCCGAACGCCTTCGCCACCGGTCGCGGTCCGCGGCACGCGGCCGTCGCCGTCACCACCGGCCTGCTGCAGCGGCTCGATCCGCACGAGCTCGAGGGCGTGATCGCGCACGAGCTGTCGCACGTCAAGCACCGCGACGTGGCGGTGATCACGATCGCGAGCTTCTTTGCCATGGTGGCGGGCATGATCGTCCGCTTCGGCTTCTACTTCGGCGGCGGGATCGGCTACGGCGACGACGACGAGGGCGGCTCGGGGCAGGCGTTCCTGATCGCGATGCTGGTCTCGGTGGTCGTGTATGCGATCTCGTTCTTCCTGATCCGCGCACTCTCGCGCTACCGCGAGTTCGCCGCCGACCGGGGCGCAGCGGTGCTCACCAAGTCCCCGTCGAGCCTGGCGTCGGCGCTGGTCAAGATCTCGGGGTCGATGGGCCGGATCCCCCAGCGTGACCTGCGCACCGCCGAGGGCCTGAACCAGTTCTTCATCATCCCCGCCGGCGTCAAGAACGGCCTCGGCAACCTGTTCGCCACGCATCCGCCGGTCGAGGCGCGGCTGGCTCAGCTGCGCCGGCTCGAGCAGCAGCTGGAGACGCTCTAGTGGGTCTCTTCGACTCGCTGCTCGGCCGCACCAAGGTGCAGAAGCCGACGCTCGAGAAGCTGTTTGCGATCTCGACCGCCCAGATCACGCTGGACACCGGACTGGGCCTGCAGCCGGCCCAGAAGGCGGCGATCTGTTTCAAGCCGATGGCGTCGGCCCGCTTCCGCGAGAGCGGCAAGGAGATCGAGGACATGGTCGGCCTGGCGTTCAAGGACGAGGGCACGAAGGTCGAGCAATCCACCGATAGCTTCGGCTATGAGTGGATCACGCTCACCGACAAGGACTTCGAGGACCTCGTCACCACCATCCACGTGGCGGCGCAGTCGATGACGGACGAGGGGTTCGGCGAGCAGCTGCTGTGCGCTGTCTTCGCATTCTCGGACAACGTCCGCTTCATCTACAACTTCAAACGCGGGCTCTTCTACCCCTTCGTCCCGGTCGCCGACCAGAAGCGCGACTCGTCCCGCGAGCTGCAGCTGCAGGGCAAGCTCGAGCACGAGCTGCCCATCGACCCGGAGCTGGAACGCTGGTTCCCGCTCTGGGACGCACCGGTCTGACCACGCCGGCAGCTAGTGGGTCGTCGGGCAACGTTTGCCGCTCTCGCGGCCTGCTTTGGTAGCAGGCTGCTCGCGAGACCTGTCAAGGCTACGCCTGGACAGGCTGGCGGCTGCAACGCGGCGCGCTGCGGCGTCCTCGGTCCTGGCATCGCTGGCGTTTCGCTCGCCATCGACACCACCAACATTGCCTGACGACCCACTAGCCCGGAATCGCGCCTTCCCCGGCGAACACGTCACGCGCCTCTTCGAGCGTCGTCTCGGGGTGTGGGAGCACGTGATCCGAGGTGACCAGCTCGGTGTCGCCGACCGGTGTTCCGCCCTTGCGGACGAACTCGATGAGGGCGGCGAACGCGGAGGAGAACGCCGCCTCGTCGCCGGCTGCAACGGCCTGCGCGACCGCGTTGTCGAGCTCGTTGAGACGCCCGATCGTGTCGTCGCCCAGCCGGTACTGCCCCTTCTCCAGGATCCGGACGATCACGATTGCACCTCCCCCGTCGCCGGCTCTGCCGCGGCCTCGTGCGCCGCACCGTCGCCCGCGCCGATCTCGGCGGCCGGCGCTGGGGCGCCCAGCTCGGCCTTCATCTTCGCCAGCTCGGCGTCGACCTGACTGCCGGCGCTGAGCGCGGCGATCTGGCGGTCGAGGTCGGAGCCGGCCGGGGCCGTCAGGTCGTCGATCGCGCCGGTGTCCACCAGCTCGTTGACAGCCGCCGCCCGCGCCTGCATCTGCTCCGTCTTGTCCTGCGCCCGCTGCAGCGCCAGTCCCACGTCGGACATCTCCTCGCCCAGCCCGGTGGTCGCCTCGCCGATCTTCACCGTCGCCTCGGCAGCCGAGTACTGCGCCTTGACGACCTCCTTCTGGGTGCGGAACGACTCCACCTTGGTGGACAGCCGCTGCTCCTGCTCGATCAGGCTCTGCTGCTGCCCCTCGAGCGACGAGATCTGCTGGTCGAGCCCCTGCAGCTGGCCCTGGATCAGCGCCTTGCGCTCGAGTGCGGTGCGCGCCAGATCCTCGCGGTTGGCCGCCAGAGCCTGTTTGGCCTGGCCGTCCAGCTTGACCACGCTCTCCTCGAGCTTCGCGGTCTGCAGCTGCAGCCGCTTCTTGGCCGTGACCACATCCGCCACCCCGCGCTTGACCTTCTGCAGCATCTCGAGCTGCTTCTGGTAGCTGTAGTCAAGCGTCTCGGCGGGGTTCTCGGCCTTGTCCAGCGCCTTGTTGGCCTTGACCTTGAACAACGTCGTGAACCGCGACATGAGACCAGCCATCAATCCTCCTCGGACCCGTTCTGTTGGGACAGGGAGTCTAGATGGTCGAGCTCGCGCAGCGCAGCGCCCGCCTCGGCGCGCAGGCGGTCGCGCTCGAGCCGGTGATCGTCCGCGGTCACTTTGCCGGTGCGGAAGTCCTGCTCGAGATCGCGCAACGCCTGATAGCTCTCGTCCCGGCGCTCGGCTGCCGCGAGCCGCCGACGATCGGTCTCGGACAGCTCGGGTTCGGCGGGCTCCCGCTCGGCAGACACGAACGGCCAGGCCACGAAGACCACCGCGGCGATGGTGAGGACGGCGGCCGCCAGGGCCGCAAGCGCGGTGCTCATGCCTCGCGGGTGAGCGCTCCGGCGTACCGGCGGGCCAGCATCCTCGCCTCCCGCGGGTCGGGCCAGACCGTGACCAGCGCACCGAAGAGGAACACGATACCCGCGAGCCAGATCAAGCTCACCGCCGGGTTCACCAGCAGCTTCACGGTGACGCCGCGGCCGTTCTGGTCGATGCCCTGGAGGATCGCGTAGAGGTCGGTTCCCGTCGTCCAGCTGGTGCGGATGTCCACCTCGTTGGACTGTCGCTGGTCATTGGTGTCGGTGAACAGGCGGATCCCCGGGTCGAGCTCCCCGTCCGCCGTCCCGCCGCGGCTGACCGCGAGCCGCACTCGATCGGTGATCGAGTTCTGCTCCTTGGTCTGAACCGGTCCCTCGTTGGTCACCGTGTAGCCGTCGATGCGCATCGACTGGCCCAGCGCGAGGTGCCGCTCGCTGACCGTGGCGTAGGCGCTCGAGGCGGTGATCCCGACCACCAGCAGGACGATCGCCAGGTGCACCACGTAGCCACCGTACCGGCGCCGGTTGCGGCTCACCAGCTGCACGAACGCGCGCGGCCAGGGATCGCCCGAGAGCGCCCGCCGGGCGGCCGTTCCGCGGACGAACTCGAGCCCGATGGTGACTGTCACGAACACGCACAGCGAAAGCGCGGTGAGGCCGGCCGGACTGGAGCCCAGGCCCGCCAACCACAGCAGCACGCTGGCCGCCGCCGCCGACATCGCCGGCCACCGGAAGGTGCGCAGAAGGCTCGACGCCGACGCCTTGCGCCAGGCGATCAGCGGCCCGACCCCGGTCAGGAACAGCAGCGGTAGCCCGAAGATGACGAGGAAGAAGTCGTAGTACGGCGTGGAGACGGTCGAACGCACGCCGCGCACCCACTCGGACAGGATCGGAAACACAACCCCCCACAGCACCGCGAACAGGAGCGCCAGAAAGAGCAGGTTGTTGAACAGGAAGGTGGCCTCGCGTGAGATCACCGACTCGAGCTTGTGGTCGGCCCGCAGGCTGGACAGCCGCCACAGGATCATTCCGGTGGCGAACGCGATCACCAGCGCCAGGAACCCGAGCAGGAACGGCCCCACCGCCGACTGCACGAACGAGTGCACCGACGTCACCACACCGCTTCGGGTCAGAAACGTGCCGAACAGCGAGAGCGAGAAAGCGGCGCTCACGAGCACCATGTTCCAGACCTTGAGCATTCCCTTCTTCTCCTGCACCATCACCGAATGCAGGAACGCGGTCGCGGCCAACCACGGCATCAGTGCGGCGCTCTCGACCGGGTCCCAGGCCCAGTAGCCGCCCCATCCGATCTCCACGTATGCCCAGTGCGCGCCCAGCAGCATGCCCACCCCCAGCGCGGTCCATGAGACGAGTGTCCAGCGCCGAACGCTGACCAGCCAGCGGGCATCCGAGCGACCCGTGACCAGCGACGCCATTGCGAACGCGAATGGCACCGCCATCGAGACGTAGCCCAGGTAGAGCGTGGGCGGGTGGGCGGCCATATAGGGGTTCTGGAGCGACGGGTCGAGCCCGAACCCGTTGGCGGGCACCGCGCCGGCAAGCTTCTGGAACGGCGAGGAGACGAACGCCGCCATGGTCGAGAAGAAGATCATCACGCCGCCGAGCACCGCCGTCACCCACGGCATCAGCTCACGGTTGCGACGCCGGTTCTGGACCATGACCAGGGCCGAAGCACCCGAGAGCACCGTCAGCCAGAGCAGCAGCGACCCCGGCTGGCTCGCCCACAGGGCCGTCAGCAGGTATTGGAACGGCAACTGGCGGCTGGTGTGCTCGGCCACGACAGCGATCGAGAAGTCATGCGTGACCAGCGCGTATTCGAGCGCCGCCACCGCCACCAGCGCGCCGGCGAACGCCGCCAGAACGGCGTTTGCCGCGCTGCGAGCGAGCTTGCGGTCACGCCGCCGGCCTGCTACCACCGACGCGCCGACGGCATAGACCGACAGCGCGAACACCACGTACAGGGCGACGCCCCCCAGTGTGGTCATCGCTACGCGCCGCCCCCGCCGGCCGAGTACTTGCTCGGGCACTTGGTCAGCAGCGTGTCGCGCTCGGCGACGAAGGTGCCGTCCTGCATCCGGCCGGTGACGATCACGTGGCGCCCGACCTTGAACGCGTCCGGTACCGAGCCGGCGTAGTCGACCGCTACCGTGGTCGCCGCTGCGCCGTCGTCGGCCAGCACGAAGCGCAGCGGGCTGCCGCGGCGGCTGGCCGACAGCACCGTCCCCGTCAGCTGCACACGCTCGTGAGCGGCGCCGTCACGATTGGCGCGGAGCTGGGCCACCGACACCAGCAGCTGGTCGGAGCCGGCCAGCAGCGTGTACCCGCCAAATGCCACCAGCATCATCGACACGACCAGGGCGATCACAAGGCGCGGGCGACCCGTCATGGCCGCCAGACTAGCAGCGCGGGACCGGCTCAGGCAGCGGCGTCGGGAACGACGTAACCGAGATCGAGACAGAGCTGGCCGCGCCTCGACTCGCGCAACGCATCGGTGTAGCCCTGACCGTATGCAGCGCGCAGGAACCAGCCCAGAAGCTCGGCATCGAGCTTGCCGGGCTCGACTTCGAACACCTCGGCCCACAGATCGGTGAGGCGCAGATCGATCGCCATCGCCAGAGTGTCGCGCTTGGACTCCATGATCCTCATGGTAGGAACGCGGTCGGACGGCATGCCCGCATGTGTACGCTGCACGCATGGAAGGCGCAGAGCAGACACGAGACTGGCTGGCATGGGAGGCCGAACTGCGGGCCGCGATCGCCGCTCTGCGGGAGGCGGGCGGCCACGAACACGTGCTGGGCATGCTCGAGCACCAGGTGACGGTGGCGATGCACAACGCCTACTGCTCCACCCCCCACCCCTTCCCTCAGGCGGGTTTCCCTATCTAGGGAACCGGCGAGCGCACGACGGGGTCGAATGACCATCCCCTCCAGGAGGTCACGATGTCCCCGTTCCGTCAGATCATCGCCGTGGCGGCGATGTGCGTGGTTGCCATCGCCGGCTACAGCACGCTGCGCAGCTCCCCGCCGGCCCGTGCGGCGACGCCGGCCGGGCCGGGCATGCCGGCCTTCCTGCGGTTCTCGGGCAGCGGTTCGACGCTGCTTCGCCCCGACCGGGCGAGCATCCACTTCTCGACCGACGGCCGGGGCGTGACGTTGGCCGAGGCCACCAACCAGGCATCGACGACCATGCGCCGGGTGCTGGCGGCGCTCCACATGCGCGGGATCGCGTCGTACGACATGCACACCGACGCGGTGTCCGGGTCGCGCAACGACACGACCGGCGAATACTCGGCCTCGCAGGATCTGACCGTCACCGTCCGCACCGTGTCCCAGACCGGGACACTGCTGGCCGCCGGCATCCGGGTCGGCGCCACGGCGACGTACGGGCCTGAATTCTCACTGGCGAGCCAGCATGAGGGGCAGAGGCAGGCGATCGAAGCAGCCGTCGGCAACGCACGGGTCAAGGCCGACGCCGCCGCCGCCGCGGCCCACCTACGGGTCACCGGGGTGCTCTCGGTCAGCGAGTCGAACCCGGCGTTCGTCGGCTACCAGCAGACGTACGCAGCCTCGTCCGCGCTCACCCCGGACGCCGTGATGCCGGTGCCGATCAGGCGAGGCACGCAGCGGGTGAGCGCCACGGTGACGGTGGTGTTCGGCTACGCGCCCGTCTGACCCGGATAGGGTTCGGCGATGGCCGAGGTCGAGGTGCGCCGGGTGGGAGCCGAGTCGCTGGACGCGATCGAGCCACTGTACCGCGAGCTCCACCGCCACCACCTGGGCATCGCCCAGGTGCCACTGGTGGCCGATCCCGACCTGTCATGGGAACGGCGCAGAGCGTGGTATGCGCGCACGCTCGGGGCGGACGGGTTCATCATGCTCGCGACGCTGGCCGGTGCCCCGGTCGGTTACGCGATGATCGAACTGAATGATGGCCCCGACGACACCTGGCCGGTCGGCGCGCGCTGGGCGGAGGTGGCATCGCTCGCGGTCGACCCGGCCGTGCGCCGGCGCGGTATCGGCACCCGACTGCTGGACGCCGTCGATCGCGAGCTTGCGACGCTCGGCATCCACGACCTGATGATCAGCGTGCTGGCCGGAAACGACGCCGCGCGCAGCTTCTACGAGCGCCGCGGGCTGCGCGTCGGCGAGCTCGTCATGTGGCGGGTCACCGATCCTCTCAGCGATTGACGCCGGCAAGCGGAACCCGCCGAAAGAGCAGGTAAAACCCGACGTCGTAGGCGGATTTGAGCGCGCCCGCGACCAGGAAGGGCGCCCCCAGGAAGGTGGTCTGGACCAGCGCTCCGGCAATCGGAGGGGCGAACGGCCGGGCGGCGTAGCGCGCGCTGTTGGTGTAGGCGGCCGCCGCCGTTCGCTCATCCGGGTCGACCACAGCCGCCACGTACGCCTGGCGCGGCGGGACGTCCATCTGCGCGAGCGCGAACCGCCCGAGCAGCAGCCCGACCGCAACCGGCAGGTTGGGTGCAAACGCAATCGCCGCCAGCAGCAGATTGGACGGCAGGTGGGTGAAGACCATCGTGCGCAGCAGACCGATCCGCTCGGCGATGCGCACCGCGACCTGAAACGAACCCGCCTGGAGCAGCCCAACGCCGAAGAACACGGTGCCCAGCAGCTCGGGCGACGCGTGGTAGCGACGCGCGAACCAGAAGGCGATGAAGGTCTGGACGACGAAGCCGCCACCGACCAGGCCCTCAGCCGGGCGCTCGACTCGAGCTGGAACGCGACCGCTCGCGCCGGCGACGAGCTCGTGGGTATGGCCCGACTGATCGGGGACGGCGTGCTGTACGGGTCGGTGTGGGACATGATCGTCGACCGCCGACACCGCGGCCGGGGCATCGGCTCGGAGCTCCTTCGCCGGCTGATGACGCACTCGGAGGACCGCGATCTGGTCGTGCTGGTAGCCACGCCGTGCGGTGCGCCGCTCTATCGGGCGGCCGGGTTCTCTGAGGAGAGTCGCGGGAGCATCGGCCTGCTGTGGCGCCGTGGGACGACCGCGCGACCCGGCAGCTGACGCGGGCGCGACGATCCGTCGTTTTCGCACCCTCGGCCCTGACGTTCGCCGGAACCGTCGAGCTCCATCGACGTCGTCGACCCGTTCGACGCGATGACGAGCGACCGGCCGTACCGGCGCGCGATGCCGGTCGAGTCGGCGCTCGAGGAGGTGCGCCGGCACGCTGGACCCAGTTCGAAACCCCGGGTTGTCGAAGCCTTCGCGGATACGCTCGCACACCGGCTCCTGGCGGCCCGGGTCGCCTGATGGCGGCACCCCGATCGGGGGAGCCCGGTTAGGGGTTTGCACGGATGCCGCGGGGTGGCGGTGCACGGATCAATTGGATCGAGAGCTCCAGGGTAGACCGCTCCCTGACAAGGCACCCCCGTCGCGAGGCGGGCTCGCAAAGCCACGGGACTCCGCCGGAGTCGGCCGGGCCGCCAACGGACGTCAGGCGCTCACCAGCGTCCCGGCGCCGCTGAAGGAGAACTGCCCGCAGTTGACAGAGGTGTCGCCATGCTTCACAGCCCTGACCAGCAAGACCCGGCCGGTCCCACCGCGCCCGAAACGACCCCAGTCGCCGCGACCGAAACCACCGTAACCCCCATCACCAGCGCCATCCGAACGCTTCACACAGCGCACGCGGAGGAGGCGGTCACGGTGTGCGACCGCGCCCACCGCGATGCCGTCGCCGACGCCGAGGAGCTCGAAGCGCAACTCGCGGCGGTCGTCATCCCACTCGACAGCGATGCGATGACCCTCCTGCGCGCAAACGATCGCAAGCGCGACCTGCGTCTGGGTATCGCGTGGGCATGGTCGCGAGCGTCGACGCTCTCGGGTGAGCTCGACGGCGCGCGCGGTGCGCTGCGTGATCCGCAACCTCCATGCGAGGTGCCACAGATCCATCAGATGACGCTCCGCTCGCGGTTGACCTTTGACTAGGGCAACCGCTTCTCACCCCAACGCTTGACACGCCGTTGGGCGGGAAGCTCATAGCCGAGATGAACCATTGCGCTCAACACCAGCGTGCCCACGAGGATCAACGCCAACGGTCCGGCGTGGGCCAGTCCGCCCGGGCCTCCGGGTGGGTATCCGGCGGCCCTCATCACCAGCGCGTGAAGCATGTAGAAGGCGAAGCTGATCTCCCCGAAGAACATGATCGTCGAGTGACCGAGCAGGCGCGACAGTCTGCCTCGCTCGAGCGCGAACACGAAGATCACCGCCGCCATCGCAGGAACGTAGTGCACGTCGAAACGGTAGACCGTGGGGACGCGGCCGGCCATGGCCACGGTAGCGGCTAAGGCTACCAGGGTGAGGGCCTCGAGCATGGACCAGTATCGGATTCTCGAGAGTGCTCTCCCGTCGATCGCCAGCAGGACCAGTCCCAGGCACATCCCGATCAGAAAGTCGGCCAAGCGGGCGGGTGGAAACAGATACAGGAACCAGTACGTGGCGCCGGCGCCGTGAAATGAGGCGGCCAGCAACATCGGCCACAGCGAGAATACGCAGGCCAAACCAATCAGCAACCGAGGTCGGCGCACCCGATACAACGCGACCAGGCAGACCGGAAACAGGGCGTAGAAGAACGCCTCACACCAAAGGCTCCACGCGGGCGCGTCGAAACCCAACGCGATCACCCGATGCGAGATGGGGTCCGAGAGCGGCACGAAAGCTTGCGTCAACGTGAGCTGAAGCCCGAGCGGGGCCAGGCCCGCGGGGCCGAGTCGGATCCGCTCCAGCAACGTCGGAGCCGCGGCGATCAGCAACGTCAACAGGAACAACGGGTAGATCCGGGCAATCCGCGACACGTAGAACGCCCGGATCCCTTCCCGCGCGTGCCCTCCCAGTCGCCCGGCATAGCTATACGCCAGCACGAACCCGGACAGCAGGAAGAAGAACGTCACGCCGCTCGTTCCTTCCCACAGGATGCTTGCGAGACCGGAGCCGTGGGCTCCGTTCGGCGTCGCGTGGTGAACGAACACACCCAGCGCCGCGACGAAGCGAAGGGACGTGAGAGCACGCAGTCGGCGCCGTCTCGACGATACGGGGCCGCTCAGGCGCCTGCGTCCAGTGACCCGCCCGTGGGGTTCGGTGATCGGCGCTTCGGTCACAGCGACGCGAGGCGTCGCTCGCGCGACACCCTCGTCGGGCATCAGTGTCGAACCCCCCGGCTCCATATACATCCCTTCGACGCACTCGCAGATAACAATGAGCGAAACCTCGGGGCGGGCGTCTCCGCGACCTGTCACCGGCGATCGCGAGGCTCGGTGGAGTCACGCGCTCAACCTTTTTGAGCGTGTCCCTAGCCGATGCGCGTGTGCGACCGTCGACACGATCGTCCTACACAACCCCGCCGCATCCGTCCAACGACGCTCGGCGATGTGGCGTCGGGATCGCAGGGCGAGCCATCCACGGTTGATTTCGTTAGCCGCTCTGAGGCCCTAGACTTTTTCGACGACGCTGTAGAACTCGGTCGTGACGAGAACTCGTTCGTCGTTTGGGAGTTCGTGGCCCGGGTGTACGAAGTAGCGACGATCGTGCGCGCGGATGGCGCGGTACTCACTGGCCGGCACACTGACCGACGTCTCACAAGCCGTCGCGCCGCATTCACAGCACAGAACGAATATGCACCCAACAGCGTTCGCCAGGCGCTGCTCGTTTCCGTAACGTGCCGCCTGCTCGTTTGCGAAGATGCGGAGCGTCCGCTCGAACTCCGGAGCGGTCAGGACGGCGACCGGTTCGGGAAAGAACTGCCCACCGACGCAGCGTCGGCACTCCGCGAGCGCCGCGGTGGGCCGCATCGCAGCGGAATAGGGACGCTCGCTGGTCATCACATCCCAACTGTCGGCGAGTCCCAGCAGACGAGCGCCATCGGGCACCTCCTCGCCCTCCAGGCCGTCCGGATAGCCCGCGCCGTCGCAGCGCTCGTGATGGCTGCGCAGCCATGCGATCTGCTCGTCGCTGAGCACTTCGCCTGCGATCTGCGCCCCGAGAACCGCGTGGGTCTTCACGAGGTCGTACTCGGCGACCGTGAGCGGGCCTTGCCGACGTCGTGGATCAGCGCGGCTTCATGCAGCGCCTCGGCACGTTCCGCAGGCCAGTCGAGCGCCACGGCCAAGCGGCGCGCCAGGCTCGCAACCCGATCGGAGTGCAGTTGGGTCGAGTGATCCTTGGCGTCGACCGCTCGGGCAAGGGCTCGGACACCCGCCAACGCCTGATTGTGCGCCAGTCGAGCCGCCCGCTCTCGTTGCGATATGTCCGTGACAACCTCAGGCGCATAGCGCCAGACCGCGTCACGGCCATGCTCTTTCGCCCAGTACAACGCGCCGTCAGCAAAGCGCAAAAGATCCTCCGCGCTGGAGGCGTATTCCAGATCGCAGATGCCGATGGACACGGTGATGCTCGGCTCCGGCCCCGCAAGATCGACGCGGATCAATTCGTGGGCGCGGCGCGCCACAACCTCGGCGGCCTCAGCGGTGGTTTCGGGTAGCAGAACCGCAAATTCATCGCCGCCCAGCCGGGCCACCAAGTCGGTCGCCCGCGCGACAGACACGAGCCGCGCGGCGACCTCGGTCAGTGCCTGATCGCCGGCCTGGTGGCCGAACTGATCGTTGACGTCCTTGAAACCGTCAACATCAAGGCACGCGAGCGACTACGGACGGCTGTAGCGCTGCGCCCGCTCGACCTCGACTCCAAGTCTCTCCTGGAACGCCCGGTGATTCGCCAACCCGGTCAGCGGATCTGCATCCGCCTCGACTGCGAACCGTTTCGACCGGCCCTGGGCGCGACGAAGCATCACCCCGAGGTCGACGATCCTCGCCTCGAGAGCGAGCTCTCGCGTGCTGTGGTCGCGGAGTGCATGAACCATTGCCCGGCCTCCAACCACTACCCGAAACAGATGACCGTAAGACTAGGGTCAGGCAGGGCGACGGCGATGGTCTGGGCCACACCCGTGGATATCGTAGCACTCGCCGTACGAAACCACCCCTGGCCATACCTATTTCTGAGCGTCTTACGTGAGGCGGTGTCGCCATCGCCACATACCGAACGCCGGTCATTCGCGCGGTCAAGTGCCGGTTGGCCGCGCAGCACGATCACTGACATAACGGCCCCCGGCAACGACCGTTGTTCGAGCAAGGCGCCCTTGGTCGAGCCGCCCGTGAATCAGCCCGGAACCGAGCCCCGACGCGGTCGGCCAAGACCGGACAGCGCCCCAACGCCGGAATGGCTCGTCCGAGCGGGGCGCGGTACGATTCCTGACGGTCACGCGCCTCAGGGCGTCCGTCGTGGTGATGGTCGTCGGAGGCCTGTCGCTCCTCGCTTTGACGCCCCGCCTCTCGTTTCCGGTCAGACCACCCAGCGCGCTGTCTGGCCGGACCGATGCGGACGCACCAGCGTCAGTGACGCGGAGAGGTGGGAGCTTCGTCGGTGTGATCGTCGTGATCGTGGTGATGGGGGTCGTCAACGTGGTCGCGTTCCTGGCCATTCAGGGCGCCGGCAACCGTCTGCACAACGACGAGACGCGGACGCTGTTCGCGGCCCAGCAGCTCCAGTTCGACGCGGCCGACATGAACGGCGCGCAGATCCTGTATGTGCTCGACAACGGGAGCAGCCGGCAGGTGTTCCTCGCCTCGGAGCATCGGCTTGCACAGTCGATGACCACGGCAAGCCGCGTCGATACCTCGTCCGCGGACCGGGCGCTGCTGGGCCGGATAGCGGCTGACTTCGAGAGCTTCAGGGCGTTGGATGAGAGAGTGTGGGCGGCCTTGCAGCGCGGGAACCATGCCACCGCTGCACGACTGACGATCTCGCCGGAGACGGTGCTGTACGACCGCATGGCCCGGTCCGCGAGTACCCTCGTATCATTGAGCGCGGCCGAGCAGGTGGCCGCGTTGGACTCGCTGAACCGGGTCGAACGAGTCGCGATCCTGGTCATGCTGGTGCTTGACGTGATCGCTCTCGGCTTCGTGCTCGGGCTGCTGGTGGACCGCCGGCGCACCGGCCGCAGGCTGGATACACGCACCGCCGAGTATCAGACGTTGGTCGAGCAGATGCCCTTGATCGTCTATCGCGACGAAGCCCACACCGGCGAGCCTTTGTTCGTCAGCCCGCAGATCCAGGCGATCCTCGGCTACTCCGTCGACGAATGGCTGTCGTCGACGAACACCACGGACTGGTGGCACGACCGGATCCACCCCGACGACGTCGCCGAACGTCTGCGTGCCGCACAGGTGATCGACGGGCGGGTCACCGCGCCGTCATTCTCGACCACCTACCGAGTCCTGACCAAAGACGGGAAGTACCGTTGGATGCAGGAGGACGTGACGACGGTCGACGACGAGCATGGCGTCCCGCGGTGGCGCCAGGGGATCATCCTCGATGTCCACGAGCGACTGGTAGCGCGGCGGCGGTATGAGGATCTGATCAACCGCATGCCCGCGACCACAACGGTATGGGATCGCGACACGCATCGCGTGTCGTTCGTCTCGCCCCAGGATGCGGAGTTGACGGGAGAACCACCCGCAGCCTGGACGGGAACGATGGACCGATTTATGTCGCGCGTTCATCCGGATGACCTTGCTGACCCCACGCGGTGGCCGCCCGTCGACGACCCGCTGCGCGGTGGTGTGTACCGGTGGAGGCGGAGCGACGGCCGGATGATCTGGATCCGCGAGATCACCAGCCCTCGACCCGGGTCCGAATCCGACTACATCTCGTTGCTGTTCGACGTCACTCCGGAGGGCGAGGCCGCCCTGGAGCTCGCCGAGCAGCGCCAGCGGTACCAGACGCTGGTGGAGCAGCTACCGGTGGCAACGTACATTTTCGACGGGGATGGCGACGTCACGTATGTGAGCCCTCAGGTCGAGTTGATACTCGGCCGCACTGCGGAGGGGTTCTCCGCCGGCGGTCGGACGCGCGAAGACCGGGCTCCGTGGTTTCATCCGGATGACCTCGATCGAACGAACATCGCGTCGCTCGCCGTCTACGAAGGACGCGCGGACGGCTACGACTTCGAGGCAAGGATGTTCCACGCGGACGGTTCGATCAGGCATGTGCGAGCGATCGCGCGTGCACTGAAGGACGATCGGGGTGTGCGGACGGGCGTGCAGGGAGTGCTGATCGATATCACCGAGGAGGTGACAGCGCGCGCGGAGCTCGAGGCGAGCGAGCGCCGATATCAGGCGCTGGTCGAGCAAACGCCGGTGACGACGTACCTGACAACCGCCGACGGTCAGATGGTCTACGTCAGCCCGCAGATCGAACGGTTGCTCGGTATCAGCTCCGAGGAGTACCTCCAACTCAACGAGCCGGGACAGAGACTGAGCAAGCTCTACCATCCGGATGAGGTCGACGGCGTGGCACACATGCTGGGCGCTCTCTACGCCGGCGAGGTTGACGCGGTCGATCTGCCGACGCGGCTGATCACCGCCGAGGGCGGTACCCGCGAGGTGCAGATGATCGCGCGTGCGTTGCGAGACCAAGCCGGGGTGGTCACACATACCCAGGGCGTGATCGTCGACCTGACCGACCTGCGGCGGGCCGAACGGCGTAACCGGGAGGTGATGTCCGCCCTCGTGAACGCCGCCGAGGCGGAGCAGGCTCGGATATCGGTCGAACTGCACGACGACACCGTGCAGGTAATGGCCGCGCTGCTGATGCAGGTTCGGCTGCTGATGCGAACCAACCCCAGCCTGGGGAAGGCCGAGGCGATGATCGCCGGGGCGCTGGAACGCACCCGACAGCTGATGTTCGAGCTTCGACCGCAGGTGCTGGAGCGTGAGGGGTTGGGTGCTGCGCTCCGCGCCATCGCGCACGAAGGCCCCTGGCGTTTGGCGGTGGTCGATGTCGAGGTGCCACGCCAATCGGTCACCGTCGAGGCGATCGTGTATCGCGCGATCCGCGAGCTGATCATCAATGCCCGCAAGCACAGCCAGGCTTCCCGGCTCGACATCGCCGGCCGCCAGGAACATGACCGACTCGTGTTCAAGGTTGCAGATGACGGCGTCGGGTTCGACCCTGCGATCGCACTCGACCGAACGCGGATGGCGAAGCACATCGGCCTGGACGCAACCGCCGAGCGGATCCGCCTCGCCAACGGGGAACTGGTCGTCGATTCAGCGCCCGGCGAGGGCGCGCGGTTTCGGCTGGTGGTGCCCGCCGAACCGCTCGCGGACGACCCGGTCTCCGGTCGACCGATCGCCCGACTCGACGCGTAGCCGGAGCCCTCGTCGCCCAGCCGACCACGATCCCGCGCATCCTTGGGAGATCGGGTACCTCAAAGTGGCGATACTGGCGGTTGGGAGCGAAACCCGGGGCTGTGACGGTCGAAACACCTGAACACCGGCCCGACTCGCCGGTTGGATTGCTTGGTCAGGGTTTCTTCGTACCTTCGGGAAGGATCGACATGCAGACTCTTCGCAACCTCTCGCTGCGATGGAAGTTGTTCGGCGGTTTCGGTATCACCGTGTTGCTGCTGCTGGTCGTCCTGGGGACGGCGTTTTGGATGAGCTCGCAACTCGACGCGTCCACCAACCTGATCATCAATGCCGCAAATCCGAAGGTCGACGCGGCGGCCGCGGTCAAGTACGACGCTGCCGACCTGAACGGCTGGCAGACCGCCTACGTGCTCGACAACGGCCACAGCCGATCCGCGTTCCTGCACGCCAAGGCGGCCACCATCAGGGACATCGGCACGCTTGACCGGGTGTCGGTCGACGTGCACGACAAGGCGTCCGCCCAGCAGGTGCACACGACGCTCAACCATTTCCTCGCGCTCGACACGCAGGTCTGGCACGCGGTCTCGGCCCACGATCAAGCCGCTGCGATCAAGATCGCGCTCGGGCCGGAGACCGCGGCGTACAAAGCGTTTACACGCGCCGCTGACGGCTACGCCGCACAGGCCCATCAGGAGCAGGTGGACGACGCCAAGCTCTTCTCGTCGGCGAAGTCGACCGCGGAGGTCGCAATGATCGTGATCGGTCTGCTCGCCGTCGCGATCGCGATTGGAATCGCGCTGCTGCTGTCTCGCTACCTGATCGGCACCGCAAGCACGCTGGTCGACCGCCTGCAGTCGCTTTCCGGGCACTGTGTCGCGGGCCTTCGCGAAGCGATTCAAGCGACCGCGACGGGTGACCTCACAACCTCGCCCACCGCGATCACCGAGCGGATCGACAACCCATCCGGGGACGAGCTGGGCGCGGCAGCAACCGCGGTGAACGAGATTCGCGACGCCTCCGTCGCCACCATCGAGGCGTACAACGAGATGCGGGCCGAGCTGGCGCGGATGATCGGCGAGATGGACGTGGCTGCACGGGCGATCGCGGGAGCGAGCCAGCAGATGGCATCGGCGTCGGAGGAGACCGGCCGAGCAACCGCCGAGATCGCCGGCGCGGTGTCCGACGTCGCCCAAGGCGCGGAGCGGCAGGTGACGATGGTCTCCGGAGCACGTCAGAGCGCCGACACCGCCGCCCAGTCGGCAGGCCAGGCAACGGAGATCGCCCTACAGGGTGCGGCAACGGCCGACGAAGCACAGGCGGCGATGGCAGAGCTCGGTGCGCAGACCAGCGAGGTGACGAGCGCCATCAGCGCGCTCGCCGCCAAAAGCGAGCAGATCGGCGGGATCGTGGAGACGATCTCGAGCCTGGCGGATCAGACGAACCTGCTGGCGCTGAATGCCGCGATCGAAGCCGCCCGCGCCGGCGAGCAGGGACGCGGATTCGCTGTCGTCGCCGAGGAGGTCAGGAAGCTGGCCGAAGAATCGCAGCACGCCGCCCAGTCGATCGGCGGGCTGATCGGCGAGATCCAAAGTGACACCGAGCATGTGGTCGCGGTCGTCGCAGACGGCGCCCAGAAGACAACCGCCAGCCAGGAGACGGTGCAACGGGCCCGCGAGGCGTTCCACGCCCTGGGCAAGTCCGTAGAGCAGATCACGGGACAGGTGACGCAGATCGCCCACGCGACAGCCGAGATCGCCGCGGTCGCCGAGCAGTCATCCGCCTCGACCGAGCAGGTGTCCGCCTCCACGCAGGAAACCTCCGCATCCTCCGAGCAGATCGCCGCGCAGGCACAGGAGCTCGCGTCGACCGCTCAGACGATCGAGCAGCTCACATCCCGGTTCACCGTGTAAGCGCGCCGAACGGCGCGACCGTTCCTCACACGATCACGTTCATCCGAAGCGCCATCGCAACGGCCTGGGTGCGGGTGTCCGCCTCCAGTTTGCGCATGGCGTTTCGGACGTGCGTCCTCACGGTCTCCTCGCTCAGGAAGAGCTGCTGGGCGATGCGCGGACTCGTGAGCCCTTCGGAGAGCACGGCCAGCATCTCGCGCTCGCGGTCGGTCAGGGTCGTGAGACGCCCCGACGATGGGTTGATCAACTGCGACGTCAGCGACGGATCCACATACGAGCCGCCGGCCGCCACGGTGCGCACCGCGCGAACAATGTCGGCCGGCGGCGAGTCCTTCAGCAGGTAGCCCCGGGCCCCGCAGTCCAACCCCTCCGTCAGCAGCCCGCGCTCACCGTAGCCCGTGAGGATGACGATTCCCACCTGCGGCCGGGCGGCCAGGATCCGCCTCGTGGCCTCGAAGCCGCCGATGCCCTCCCCCAATTGGATGTCCATGACGACCACGTCCGGTAGCCGCTTGGCCGCCATCTCGACCGCCGCATCGCCGGACGCAGCATCGCCGACGACCTCAAGGTCGTGCTCGGCGACAAGGACCGCCCGCACGCCCTCGCGCAGCGCGGCGTGATCGTCCACGACCATGCAGCGGACGGCGGCATTCGACGGACGTGACGACGTCACCACCACCCAATGATGACACGGCGACTCCGCCGGGGAGTCAGAGGCTTGTCTACCAGCCGATCCCTGCCTTCAACTCGACTCACCCCCGCCCGGACCACGCGCGGCTCCAAGCCCCCAGGCCGCTAGCGCCGCGCCGGCGACGCACAGCAGCATTGATGCGGCGATCGCTGCTCGGAACGCGTCGATGGTGGCCCGGCGCTGCTCGGGACTGAGGTGCTTGGCGAACGGATCGATGTGATGGTTGGCCGCGGAGGCTGTGAACACGACCGTTATGACGATCCCCAGGGCGGGTGTCGCGACCAAACCGCCGATCCGAGAGACGGTCGTGTTAACCCCGGCGGCGAGTCCGGCGTGCCGATCGGGCGCCGCCTTGAGCGCCGTGGCTGTGATCGGCGCCACCAGCATCGCCAGGCCCAAGGCGAGCGTCAGCACACCTGGCAGCGGCGCCAGTGGGTTGGTTCCGGTCACGGTTGCGAGCAGGGCGAATCCGGCGGCCATGACCAGCGGAGCGGTTGTGAGGTACCTTCGGGGGCCGTACCGGTCTGCGGCGCGGCCGAACCTGGCTGCCAGGAAGAACATCACGATGCTGATCGGCACGAACACGAGCGACGCCCTGCTGGGCGTGTACCCGACGGCGCCCGACTGGAGGTAGAGGGCGAGGTAGAACGTCATCCCGCCGAGGCCCGCATAGACCAACAACGTGTAGACGTTGGCGACCACGAACAGGCGCTCGCGCAGCAGTTCGACCGGTAGCAGCGGGTTTGCACCCCGCCGCTCGGCGACGATCAGAACCGCCAGTCCTCCGATCGAGAGCGCGAATGCCCACCAGACCGACGCGAACCCGATTTGGGCGCCCTCGATCAGCGCATAGGTGAGACCGCCGAAGGCGATCGCGATCGCAGCCCCTCCGACCGCCTGCACGGGCCGCGGCTTTTCCGGCAAGTGCTCGTCCGTTCGCCCCGCCGACGCGAGCGCGAGCGCGAGCGCGGCGGCGGGAAGGTTGATGAGGAAGATCCACCGCCAGGATGCGTACTGCACCAGCAGACCGCCCAGCGGTGGGCCGAGCATCGAGCCGATGCCGCTCCAGGCCGTCCACAAGCCGACGGCGCGACCGCTGTCCTCGGCGTACGTCGCACGCAGCAGCGCGAGACTGTTGGTGGTCAGCAACGCGCCTCCCACGCCCTGAAGGACACGCGCTGCGATCAGCGGGCCGGTACTGGGAGCAACACCGGCCAGTGCGGACGCGCCCGCGAACCCGGCCACTCCGACCATGAACAGCCGGCGCCGTCCAAACCGGTCGCCCAGCGCGCCCGACACGATGTAGAGCGACGCGACGGCCAGCGAATACGACAGCATCACCCACTGCTGTGCGGCCAGGCCCGCGTGCAGATCACGCCCGATGGTGGGCAGGGCAATGTTGACGACCGACCCATCGACGAAGGCGAGCGACGATCCGAGGATGGTCGCGATCAGCGTCAACTGGCGGCGCCGAAGCAGCCTTTGCTCGTCGCCCGCCGTTGGATCGACAACCGCCATCTCGCATCCCACCCCATCTTGCTCCGCCGTCGCAGGCGTGCAACGATACCGGCATGGCCGTCGAGTTCGCAGTGGCCGATGTGGCGTATCCGTACACGTGCGCCGTGTACCGCTGCGACTGCGGGCAGACGGAGGCCTGCCACGGCAGTTGCGCCGGTTCCCCACCACCGGACTGGCGGATTGAGCGCTCGGGCTCCGGGGAGATCGAGCGAGCGGTGTGTCCGGCGTGCGCGGCTCAGACAGCTCGGGCCGCCGGGGCACCGATCCAGCCCGTCGACGTCGTCGACGCAGCTCGTCCGCCGTGATTCGGCGGCCCCAGATTACCTACCGATGGGGAGCTTCGGCTCGTGCGGCACTCGGCGCAACTCCCCGGTCCCTCCCTCGTCCAAATCGGGCAGGACTGCCCATTCGCGCCACGGGCCGCGCCGAGCTAATCCCGGTCGCATCATCAGGGCTCACACCCTATTCGGAAACGGCAGCGTTCCGCTGGGCGCTGGGAGCTCGCCGGCTGCCCGACCGGCCGCGATCACCGCTGCGTACCGGGCGAGGCGCGCGCCCTGGGCGCGGGCGATGCTGAGCGTGTCGTCGGGCAGCCGTCCGGGCACGCGATCGGCACTCGTGTAGGACGCGCCGTACGGGTTGCCGCCCGACGCGAACACTTCGTGCACCGTGTAGCCGATCGGGACGATCACCATGCCCCAGTGGTAGAAGGTGTTGCAGAGTGCGAGGATGGTCGATTCCTGACCACCATGGGGCGTCTGGGAGGATGTGAACGCCGTCGCCGCTTTATCGGCCAGACGGCCCTCCTGCCACAGCCGTCCCGCCTGGTCCATGAACTGCTTGAGCTGCGCCGACACGTTCCCAAACCGCGTCGGCGTGCCGAATGCGACTCCATCGGCCCACTCCAGATCGTCCAACGTCGCGGTCGGCTGGTCGCGCACCGATGCTCGATGGCGACCCCAGTGCTGGTTCTGCGAGATCACCATCTCCGATGCGATCTCCTCCACCTGGCGCAGCCGCACCTCCGCACCCGCCTGCTCGGCGCCCAGCGCGACCGCCTGCGCCATCGCGTGCACGTTCCCGGTGGCGCTGTAATAGATGACCGCGACTCTTACCATCAGCTACCTCCGACAGCGGCAGGCCGACCGACCGCTCGCGTCAACCGCTCGCCGACGGCCGACCAGTCGACGACGTTCCACCACGCATCCAGATAGTCCGGACGGCGGTTTTGGTACCGCAGGTAGTAGGCGTGCTCCCAGACATCGATGCCCAGCAGCGGAGTGTGGCCGCTCATGAGCGGCGAGTCCTGGTTTGGCGTGGAGACAACGACCAAGCCGGTGCCATCGTGGACGAGCCACGCCCAGCCGCTTCCGAACTGGCGGGTGCCGGCGTCCGTCAGCTGCCGTTTCAACTCGGCCAAGGTCTCGAACGTGTCGGTCACCGCCTTGGCGAGGACACCCTCGGGCTCACCGCCACCGTCCGGGCTCATGACCTCCCAGAACAGCGAGTGGTTGGCGTGGCCGCCGCCGTTGTTTCGCACGACCGCCTGCTTGTCCTTGGGCAGCAGATCCAGGTTGTCGAGCAACTGCTCCATCGGCCGGTCAGCCCACTCCGACCCCTCCAGCGCCGCGTTCAGGTTCTTGACGTAGGTGGCGTGATGCTTGTCGTGGTGAAGCCGCATCGTCGCCTCGTCAATGATCGGCTCCAACGCGTCGTAGCTGTACTGAAGCGGTGGGAGTTCGTGAGCCATTTCTGTCCTCATCCCTCGGGCTATCCAGTCGGGCCCGAGTCTACAGCGCGCGGGGTGCCCGGGGAGGGTGTCAGCTGGTGTTGCGGCGTTCGATGAGGGGGTCATTGGTCGTCGCTTCCGACAAGCCGAAGGATGGTCGCGCCGGGGACGGTGGCAAAGCCGCTGAGGCCGGCACCGGGCGTCTTCACCTCGACGTCGAACACGCAGCCTTGGGAAGCGCGCTCGCCCTTTTGAGGCTGAACGACGTCCCGAGCGCACACCGGCCGAGTCTCGGCGCGCCGGGACACCACGCTGATCGCGGAGTGAAGAGGTGCTACTGGGTCCTCGACGCCTCCGCCGGGCTGGTGAACCGCGCCATCCCATAGCCAGTGTTGGTGTCGCCAGCACCCACCGCGTTCAGCTTGCCACCGCTCCCCTGGAACGCGACCTGATACCCACCACTCGCGGGACACGTGATGGCCGGGTCCGACCCGGGATCAACCGTGCCCGGAACCCCCGTCGCACTCTTGCCCGGATAGCCCAGCTCCGACCAGTCAAGCAACCCACCCTCCTGGGCGGGGCCATAGGTCATGAGCTGGTTATTCGGGCCGCGCCACGCGAACTCGGCGGCATAGCCCTGGCTGGCCAGGAAGCACACGCTGGGACTGGCCGGCGTCGCACCCGCATTATTCGCCGTCACCTTGATATTGGGCTTGGTACCCGTAAGCGACTTGGCAGGTTTCATCGCCAGCTCGGGCTGCTTCGCCAACGCTCCAACGAACGTGCATTGCATAGCGGTGGCGGGGAGCGGCCCTCCCGTACAGGTGAGGTTCCCTGTGCCAATCGAAGACAGCGCCACCAGCGCCGCCTGCAGCTGGGCAGCTGTCGCGTTCCAGGGAATCGCAGCCGTCGTCTGGCCAGCACCCCGCCCTGCCCAGTTGAACGCGAGCGTGAACGTGCCACCGGTCACGGTCCCCGTCGCCGAGATCGTCTGCGTCGCGTTTGCGCCGTTGGAAATCGGGCAGAACGCGCCATTACACGCCTGTGGTCTTCTCAGCGTACCGGTGTTATCGAGGTACCCCAACCACCCGCCGGACGTATGGAACGCAATCAGCAGACCCTGGTCTGTCGCGGGCTGGACAACGATCGAAGGACTCGTCCCCGGATAAACACCGAGCGATGTTCCACTGAAACCACCAACGGTGCCCGGACCGACCCTCCCCGCCACAGCGAATCGTCCGAAACATGCCAAGCGGTGTCCCACCCTCCACTCGTGACGCATGTATCACTGGGAGAGGTACCCGCCGCGATGGTCAGCGGCCCCGCCGACGATTGGAGGCTGGTGGGCGTATGGATAAGAGCGAGCGGGACACCCTGTGCGCTCCAGAGGGTGTTGACGTTGGAGTTGAACACGTCTTCGTAGCCACCACTGGCCTGGAGCGGGCAGATACCTGGACTGGCATGAGGGTCTAACCCGGCGTTCCAAGTGTAGGTGTCCGACCCGTTGCCGAATCCCGTATTCCACAAGCCGCCCCCACCATCAGCGTTGAACGCCGCCTCATACCCGCCCAGCGTCAGATGGGCCAGGCTGGGACTCGTCCGCGGCGTAATCCCCAACGTGGTGCCCCCCAGGCCCGGAACGATCCACAGGTTCCCCGTGTTGGCCTGAAACGCCGTTTGGACGGAGTCGTACGTGGTGCCATAGGAGCAATCGTTGATGAGGTTGCTCCACAAAGGCTGCACAAAGTACGACTGGCCATTCATGCTGACCGGATTGTAGAGAACGGCCCCGGTCGGCCCGTTCTGGCACTTGTCGCCCAGCTCGTTGCACGGTTGGGTGGGCGGCGGGGTGTTATCGTCATGCCAAGCCGTGCACGCGCCGGGGTCGGTGATCGTCTCGGCCAACTCGTGGCCTTCCACCATGGTCGCGGCGTTCACGGGATTGATCAGCCCACCCGCAGCACAATTCGGGATGTCACCCGCATACGGAAGCGCTGTATACGCGGCGAAGGTCGCCTAAGAGTGAAACCCGCAGAACTTCGTGTTGGTGCCATCCGGGTCGTTGCCCGGCGGGGTCGCCACCACGATCTGCACGTTCTGAAGGCTCGCCGGGGTCTCCCCTCCCTTGACGTTGACCACAACACTCACCTTCGCCTTCGAGCCGGTCAGCGACGACGTCGGCACGAGCGCAGGCCACGACAGGCCCGCAAAGTTCTTCCCGAACGTGCACGCGACCGCGACTGTTGAAAGTGGGCCTCCACTGCACGTGATGTTCGAGCCGAGTTGGGACAGCGCCTGCAGTGCTGCCTGCACCTGCGCGGCCGAGGCGTTCCAGACGATCGCCGCCGTTGTCTGCGCCGGCGCGCCCATATACGTGAGCGTGAACGACCCGCCTGTCACCGTACCCGTCTCGGAGATCGTCTGCACCGCGGTCGCCGCGACCCCGAAGTGAAGCGCTGCCTGGTCAGCCTCCGCAGCCAACTGGGCTTGAGTCGGCGAGGTGGGGATCGTGTTGGTGGTATCGGTCCATGTGCCCTTGAGCAGCCCGCTGGGATTGCCCGCGCCGTACTGATCGACCGTCCCCAACCAACCGCTCCCACCAACGTGATTCAAGAAGCCCTCCAACACCGACTGCTCACCCACCGGGTCAGACCCCGTCCAACCCCAATAATCGACGTACACCGCCGCCGCTGACTGCACCTGCCCCCCGTGCTCCGTCATATACCCCGTGATCTCATTCGCAGCAGCCCCAGGAATCCGCGACCCAGCCCCAACCCGCGCGCTGTGCGAAACGAACGTGTGAAGCCCACGCGCCGACGCGACCGACGCGCTACCACCTCCCACAACCGCCATGACCGCAAACACCACCACCATCCACCGCGCCCAGCCCCACTTCGAACGCGAAACCGACGACTGCTCGACCATTGTGCCCCCTGACAGAGGTCGTCGGGTCAGCCTTCGCCGCCCGCGGATCCGCCGAACATACCATGACTAAGATCACCGTGCAAGCCAACGGTCCCTCTGCCCGAACGGCGGTGGGCTGACGAGCGGGTGCTACGTGATGCGTCAATCGCCGTGTAGAAGACGATCACCGACGCGCCCAACAGGCCGCCTATCGGTGAGCGCGAGCTCCGGTTCATCGTCGGCGTCTACGAGGACGTTGTGAGCAGCGCGGTGCGGCCGCGTTCCGCCTGCCGCCCACGCTCGGGTTGAAGAACTGGCTGAGGCTGTGGTGGAGCGTCCAGAGCGATGCGGGCTCGCGGTACCTCTGCGCCTGCCGGCCAACATCCCGGCTAGTAGGCTGACTGGATGCCCACAGCAAGCCGACACTGCCCAACATGTGGCCGCCCACTCGACGACCACAACCGCCAGGTCAAGTTCAAGCGGCCTGATTCAGTCTTCGCCATCCCCGACTCTGAACTCGAAGGACGAGTTTGGGGAGACGACCCGCTGCTCGCCGTAAAGGACGTGGGTTTCTTCATCCGCACGTTGATGCCGGTGGCGTTGACGGGGGGCTTCACTGTGACCTACGGCGTCTGGATCGAAATCGAGTCAGACGATCTCCACAACGCCTGGCGGGTCTGGCACTTGCCCGAATACGTGAACCTTCGCTTGACCGGCCTCCTGGCAAACGCAGCGCCACCATGGGGCGACGTGCTACTCGGCGCATCCGTCTCCGCGGCTCCCCGCGATCCTGACGAGATTCCCTACATCATCGCGAGCACGGAGCCCAACCTGGGTCGCATTCTCACCACCGAGTGGCCGCATGAAAAGGTTCTCGCCTTCCTTCCACCCTGAGCCGGAGCGCGCTGGCGGGGTCTGCCTGGCCACAGGGGTGACCCAACCTCAACCGAGTGTTGGGGAATCACCGAGTGTCACAAAGTCCGGCTGATTTGGCTTGGAAAGAGCGGACGACGGGTCTCGAACCCGCGACCTTTGGCTTGGGAAGCCAACGCTCTACCAACTGAGCTACGTCCGCCGCACCACGCAGTTTACGGTGCGAAGGCGCAGCGTGTCGCCGTCGGGCACCCAGGCCGGGATCGCGTGTTCGCCAGCGAGGACCACTACCCCATCTGGCGGGGTTTTGGGGTGTCCGAGGCTGGCCGCAGCGGTGATCTGACTCCCCACTTTGCGGTAACAGGGGTTGAGGGCGCGAACCTACCCGCCGAGGCTGGTCATGACCACATCACAGGCGTCAGTCCGTTATCGCCGTCGATCTCACTTCGGCGTCAGGTCTCCTCTCCGCGGACATGCTCGCTGTACCGCCGGCAACCGGGTCATGTCAGCGGCCGCTCACGTCAGCTAACGAAGGGCTCATCCTGCCTCGCATCGTTGCCATACTCGCTGTGCTCATGCTCTGTATGGGCGTGCCCGCGGCGTTCGCCGCCGGCCCCGAATCGTCCCCGACACCGTCGCCGTCTGTCGGCGTCATCGCCACTCCGGTCGCGCTACCGACGCTGCTCCTGCAGCACGCTCGCGCCGGAGCGTTCGGAGCGTACGGCCACGCACGCCACGAGGCACGCCTCGCCGGCATTCCTGTGCGCTCGCCGCGCGAGATTCTGCGCACCCGAAGCATCGCCTACCTCGGCTACCTGCGCCAGGTCTGGGTCAGGCGCGGAGTGCGGTACGGGCGACTTGCGCGGATCGCGGCCCGTAACGCCGAGGCGACGTTGATCGCGCTCTCCCAGCTGGGTAAGCCGTACGTGTACGGCGCCTCCTCTCCACGGGTCGGGTTCGACTGCTCGGGCCTCGTGATGTGGGCGTACGGTCGCGTCGGCGTTCGACTCCCCCACTCCTCGCAGGCGATGATGCATCTCGGCCAGCGGGTTTCCCGGCACGCCCTGCGCCGCGGCGACCTCGTGATCTCGAACGGCGGCGGTCACGTCGGTATCTACCTCGGGCATGGTCTGGTCCTCCACGCGCCGCACACCGGCGCGGTCGTCAGCCGCTCGCCGCTCGCGTGGTGGTCGATCACGATGATCCGCCGTGTCACCTGAGCCGCCACCAGCGCTGTCGACGGGTCAGACGGCGGGTGAGACTTCCGCGGTGCACTGAGCACAGCGGCGGGCGGCGGCCGGTATCGAGGACAGGCACTCCGGGCAGTCCCGCATCGGCGTGCCCGCGTCGGCGGCGGGCTGGCGCCGCGCGTTGAGGGCATTCATCGGCTTGACGACCACGAAGAACACGGCGGCCGCGATCGTCACAAACGAGATCAGCCGGTTCAGGAAGTCGCCGTACAGGAACGCGGAACCGTTGACGGTGAACCGCAGCGACGAGAAATCGTGCTTGCCGCCGATCGCCCCGATGATCGGCGTCACGATGTCGGCCACGAGCGCGGTCACCACCGCGTTGAATGCCACCCCGATCACGACGGCGACCGCCAGTTCGACCAGGTTCCCGCGCAACAGGAACGCCCGGAATTCGCTCAACATCACGTCCTCCTGATGGTGAAGCGTGACCCTATCCGAGTTTCTTGACGCCGTGCACGGGCCGGCCCAGGGCCCGCCACTGGAACAGCGTGATCGTCGGCTTGGAGTCGTCGTAGCGAACGATCTTCGGATTGCGACCGACCTGCGAGGCTCGCGCGGCGTGGTCGATCAGATCGTCCCGCGAGGGTGCGACCACCACGTGATGGCAGGCGGTGATGTAGTCCTCGGCGACTCCACAGGTGGGACACGGCCAGGGGTCGGTGCGCACCGCGTACCAGTCGCCGTCACCGGTGTCGCCGTCGTCTCGGCCAGCGAGTTCGTTCTCGAGCTCCTCGATCTCGAACACGGTCGGGGCAGCGGGAGTGCTCACTGACCCCCCAGCCTAACCGATTCCACTCCGCCTGCGGTGACCGCCACCACGTCGTCGCGTACCACCGCAAGCCCGGCCGAGAGCACCATCAGACCACCCACGATGGTGCGCGCGCTGGGCCGCTCGGACAGGAACAGCCACGCCAACAGCACGCTAGACACCGGCTCGACGAACATCAGCACACCCGCGCTGGGTGCGTCGACGTGGCGCATCACGCGCGCGAACAGGAGGCCCAGAACGGCCGTGGCGCCGACGCCGAGCGCGAGCACCCCGACCACGCACGACGCGTTGGGCGGAAGCACGCGGCCCGCGAACGCCAGGGGTGCCAGAAGCAGCGAGGCAACCGCCGTCTCCCAGAACACGAACACCGGTGGGCCGACGTCCCGCGCGACCCTGCGGGCGGTGATCATCAGCAGCGCGAACGAGAAGCCCGCCCCCAGCCCGGCCGCAAGCGCCTGCCCACTGGCGTGCAGCGCATGGCTGTGGTCGGTGGCCACGACGGCCACTCCGACGGATCCGGCCGCCAGTGCCGGCCACGTCACACGGCTGGGGCGCTCCCCCGTCAGCACCGGCGCCAGCAGGGCGATGAACATCGGCCCGGTGTACACCAGCAGCACCGCCAGCGGCACCGACGAGAGCTTGATCGCCTCGAAATAGAGCAGCCAGTGCACGGCCAGGACAGACCCCAGCAGCACGAGCCAGCGCCGGCCGGCGCGCGGGATCAGGCTGCGAACGCCGCCGGTCGCAAGCACGCCGAACGCGATCGCCGCGGCGGCGATCGACACCCGGTAGAACGTGATCGCCGCCGCCGGCAGCGACACCGCCCGCACGATCACCGCAACCGACCCCCACGCCGCCGCGATCAGGGCCAGCTCGACGCGGGCGCGGCCGCGCTCCGTCACATCGCGTCCGGTGCCTCGACGCCGATCAGGTCGAGCGTGGTGGCAATCACGCGCATGGTCGCCCGGCAGAGCGCAAGCCGCGAGCGCTCGACCGCGGGCTCCTCGCCCAGCACCCGGCACTGCTTGTAGAACTGGTGAAACGCCTTGGCCGCGTCCTGGGCGTAGCCGGCGATCCGGTGCGGACCGCGCCGCTCGGCGGCCTCCGCCACCAGCTCGGGGAACTCCGCCAGCGCCTTGACCAGCTCGGTCTCGGCCGGCTGCGGCGCCCAGCGCGGGTCGACGCCCGCCGGCACCGAGCGGTCGGCGGCGCGCAGGATGGCCGAGATCCGTGCGTGGGCGTACTGGCAGTAGTAGACCGGGTTCTCGGAGTTCTGGGCCGCCCACAGGTCGAGATCGAGCTCGATCACCTGGTCGTGCGAGCGCTGGACGAGGGCGTACCGGGTTGCGTCGACCCCGATCGCATCCAGCAGCTCGTCGAGCATGAGTACGGCGCCGCGCCGCTTGGACACCTTGACCAGCCGGCCGTCCTCGAGGATCTTCACGAACTGGTAGATTTGGATGTCGATCCGCGCGGGGTCGTAGCCGAGCGCGGCTGCGGCCGCCTTCAACCGGCCGATGTAGCCATGGTGGTCGGCACCGAGCACGTACACGGCCACATCGAATCCGCGCTCGAGCTTGGACACCATGTACGCCAGGTCGCCCGCGATGTAGGTCGGTGCCCCCTCGGAGCGAACGAGCACCCGGTCCTTGTCGTCGCCGAAGTCGGTCGACCGAAGCCACAGCGCGCCGTCCTGGGTGTACGTGTGCCCGGCCGCTCTGACCCGCTCGATGGCCCGTCCGACGGAGCCGTCCTCGTACAGCGAGCGCTCCAGGAACCAGCTGTCGAACTGCGCTCGGAAGCGGCCCAGGGTGCGCTTGATGTCCTCGACCATCGCCGCCGCCCCGGCCACCCGCCAGTCCTCGACGGTCGCCTCCGGGGCCAGGCCGAGGTCGGCGGCGATCTCCTCAAGGTACGCACCCTGGTAGCCCTCCTCGGGGATCTCCTCGCCCCGAGCGCGCGCCCGCAGCGACGCGCCGAACAGATCCATCTGGCGACCGGCGTCGTTGAAGTAGTACTCGCGATGCACGGTGTGGCCAGAGAACGCGAACAGCCGCGCGAGCGAGTCGCCGTAGGCGGCGTTACGGGCCGTGGAGGCGGTCACCGGGCCGGTCGGGTTGCCGCTCACGTACTCGACCTGGATCTTCAGCGGGGCAGCTACGGCGCCGGCGCCGTAGTGCGCCCCGTCGGCCAGGATCCGGTCGACCACGTGCCGGTACCAGCCGTCAGTCAGCCGCAGATTGATGAACCCGGGGCCGGCGACTTCGACCCGATCTATCCACGGAGACGTGATCCGCTCTCGGAGCCGCCCCGCGATCTCGCGCGGCGCGGAGCGCAAGGGCTTGGCCAGGCCGAGGGCGACGGCGCTGGCATAATCACCGTGAGTCGCGTCGGCGGGTCGCTCGAGGCGCACCGCGACGCCGTCACCCCCGATCGCCGAGACGGCCTCCGCGAGCGGCGCGGCGAGTTCGGCGAGGGGGCTTGGGATCACGCGCCAATCCTAGATGGTCCCCCGCTCGAGCTTGGTAGGGTGCGGGCGTGGACGACGACCCGCACGAACGCCACCTGAACATTCACTTCTCACCCGAGATCATGGCCGGCGTGTACTCGAACTTCGCCAACGTCAGCCACTCCGACTACGAGTTCACGCTGACCTTCGCCCGCGTCGACCACGAGGTGGAGGAGGACGAGGTGCCCGGAGTCGTGGTTGCCCGCGTCAACCTGTCGCCTCGCTTCATGGCGGAGCTGATCGAGGCGATGACCGACAACTACTCCAAGTGGCGCACCCGTGAGGGGATCAAGAACCTGCCCGAGTTCGGGGAGGCGTCGGGGGACGACGATCTTGCGGACGACGACGCGGACGACGACGAGTAGCGCGCCAGCGCCAGGGCGTAGCGCGCCACCGCGATCCGGCTCATCACGGGCGGGTGGTCAAACTCGACCCACACAGCCCATGCGGGCGGCGTCGGGTTGGCCAGGTCGGCCAGCGCGAGCTGGCGTTGCAGGCGCTCCATGCCGGCACCGTCGTGCGTGGCACGCACGGCCACCCAGTCCGCCTCGGCCTCGTAGCGCCGCGAGAGCAGGTTGGTGACCGGCGTCAGCACCACCGACGCCGCGATCGCGCAGGCCACGATCAGCGGAAGCATGCGGGGATCGAGCAGCCCGTCGCGATGCCGCCGCCGCGCCGGACGCTCGAATACCCGCCACACCAGCCACAGCACCGGCAGGGCGAACACACCGAACCAGAGCACCCCCTTCAGCGTGTGCTGCTGTTTGACGTGGGCGAGCTCGTGGGCGATCAGTGCCCGCAGCGCACCTGGCCCGAGCCGCCGCAGCGCGGTGTCGTCGATCACCACTCGCTCGGTCGGCCCCACCCCGTCGACGTAGGCGTTCTCGGCGGTGGTGGTCGCGGCGGCGTTGTCGACGCTGACCGACGCCGGGTGCACGCCCATGCGTGCCTCCAGCTGCGCCACCGTCGCTCGCACGCCGGGCTGGACGATCTGGTGGGTCGAGGCGAACAGCGGATCCCAGACCAGCGGCTGCGCCACCGACACGCCCGCCACCAACGCCCAGACCGTCAGTCCGGCGACCAGCCACGGTCGCCCCGGCAACCGCCGGGCCGCCGCCCAGGCCACCACCGCGACCACCGCCACCGCCACACACGATGCCAGTGTGCCCAACGCCACATCACCTGCCCATCCCGCCGTCGAGCGCAGATCGATACCACGGTCGACAGCCCGCAGGTGCAGCACGTAGTCGAACGGCAGCGCCGAGGCGAAGGCCAAGCCCGCCGTGGTGAAGACGGCCACCGCCGCTGGCACGAACGCACCTCGACCGCGGGCAAGCCGCGCGCCGAACCGCCATGCCACGAGCACCGCGGTCAGAGCCGGCGCCGCGAGTGCGCCCAGCCCGATCACGTAGGCGGGATCGCGGTAGGTGTGCGCACTGCTGATCTGGGCGTGGCTGAAGACTGCGGACGCCGGCACGGGCGGCACCCCGGCCGGCAGCTCCGCCTGCCACAACCAGACCGCCAGAGCGGCTAGCGCCAATGCGGTTGCGGAGGCCCGAATCACGCCCAGGTTATAGCCTTGGACAGTGAAGATCGCGGTTGTCTCCGACGTGCACTCGAACCTCGCCGCGCTCGAGGCGGTGCTGGCTGCCATCGACGCCGAGGGCGTGGACGAGCTGTGGTGCCTCGGCGATCTGGTCGGCTACAACGCGGAGCCGGACGCGTGTGTCAGCCTGATCGCCGAGCGCGTCACGACCACCCTGTGCGGCAACCACGACCTGGTCGTGTCGGGAGCGATCGGCATGAACGTGTTCGCCAGCGACGCCGGAGCGGCCGCCCGCTGGACGCAGTCTGTGATCACGCCCGAGACGCTGGAGTATCTGCAGAAGCTGATCCCGGAGGGCGAGCGGCACGGCGTGGAGATGTACCACGCCAGCATCCGCGACCCGGTGTGGGAGTACGTGATCGACGACCGCACAGCCGCGGTCTGCATGGCCGCACAGCGCTCGTCCATCGCGCTGATCGGCCACAGCCACGTGGCGCTCATGTACGGCTACGTCGAGGGCACGTTCGTGGCCGGCACGGCGGCGGCCGACTCCAGCCTCCCGCTCGGGGAAGGACCGTTTCTGCTCAACCCCGGCTCGGTCGGTCAACCGCGCGACGGCGACCCGCGGGCCGCGTTTCTCGTGCTCGACCTCGATCAGCAGCGGGCGACCTGGAGGCGGGTCGAGTACGACATCGCCCGTACCCAGCAGACGATCCATGACGCCGGGCTGCCCCGGCGTCTGGCGTCCCGGCTGGCCGAGGGCCGCTGACTCAATCATCGAGCAGTGCGCGACCGCGGCTGGCCGCGGGCGATGCGCTCAGACCGCGTCCGAGCGCACGAGCTTGTGCACGGCACGCATCGTGTTCAACTCGAACCCGCCCGCCTCGAGCTCGGCCACCACCGTCTCGCGGGCCTTGTAGATGCGCCACTTGACGGTGGCCAGGGTGGTCTCGAGCGCGTCGGCGATCTCGGCGTAGGACAGGCCGACGACGTCGCGCAGCACCAGTGCCATCTTGAGATCGAGGCTGAGCCCGCCGATCGCCCGCCACACGGAGTCCATCTCCTCGACCGACTCGGTCGGCGACACCGCCAGGTGGATCTGCGGCACCGAGTCGAGCTCGACCGGGGTCTTGCCTCGCCGCTCGCGCGCCCGCAACTCGTCCACCACCCGGTGCTTGGCCACCTGGAACAGCCATGTCGTGAACTGGCAGCGCTGATCGAAGCCCGGAAGCGACTGGTACACACGCAGGAACACCTCCTGGCACATGTCCTCAGCAAGTGCGCGGTCGCCGCACAGGACCCGCAGGATGTAGTTGTACAGCGGGGTCTGATACTGGCGGACGATCACCGTGAAAGCGCGGTGATCGCCCCGCCGTGCTCTGGAGAGCACTCCGGGATCGGGTTGCTGAAGCGTCAATTGTGTCGGTGTGGTGACGGCGAACCGTCGGCGCCAGTATACCCACCTTCCCGGATGTCCATGTGGTGAGGGATGCCTTGGACGAAATGGCCAGCCTCTCGAGGTGTTTGCAGCTCAGGCCACGAGCGAGCTGCCGGTCATGTTCGCCGGCACCGGGAGGCCCAGCAGCTCGAGCACTGTCGGAGCGACGTCCGACAGCCGGCCGCCGTCACGCAGCGCCGCGCCCCCGCGGGTCAGGATCAGCGGCACGGGGTTGGTGGTGTGGGCCGTGTTGGGGGTGCCATCGGCGTTGAGCATCCACTCTGCGTTGCCGTGGTCGGCTGTGATCAGGCACACCCCATGACGCCCGTCCACGGCACTCACGACGCGGGCCAGGCAGCGGTCGACGGTCTCGACGGCCACCACCGCCGCCGGGATCACCCCCGTGTGCCCGACCATGTCGGGGTTGGCGAAGTTGATCAGCGCGAACCGCTGCTCACCGCCCTCCAGCCGCTCGCAGAAGACGTCGGTGATGCCCTCGGCGATCATCCCCGGAGCATGGTCGTAGGTGGGCACGTCGCGCGGCGAATCGACCAGCCGCCACTCCTCGCCGGGCTGGCGGTGCTCGTTGCCGCCGTCGAAGAAGTAGGTCACGTGCGGGTACTTCTCGGTCTCGGCCACGTGCAGCTGCTCCGCACCGGCCGCGGCCAGCACCTGGGCCAGCGGATGCTCGATGCGTTCCGGCGGATAGGCCACCGGCGCATCGAAGGTGTCCGAGTACTGGGTCATCTGGACGAAGAACGGCAGCGGCGGGTCCGGGCCGCGACCGAACTCCGCGAAGCCCGGCTCGATCAGCGCCCGGGTCAGCTGCCGAGCCCGGTCGGGCCGGAAGTTGAAGAACACCGCCACATCGGCGGAGCGGATCCGACCGGACGCGGGGTCGCCGATCACGACCGGCTCCACGAACTCGTCGGTGACCCCCCGCTCGTAGCTGCTGCGAACCGCCGCGGCAGCGTCCTGCGCATACTCGCCGACACCGTGCACGATCGCGTCGTAGGCACGCCGGGTGCGATCCCACCGGTTGTCGCGATCCATCGCGTAGTAGCGCCCGCAGACCGTCGCCACCTCCGGCACCTGGGCGACGAAACCGGCGCCGCTGGTCGGCGAGACGTCGCGGCCGTCGGTGAACGCGTGCACGTGCACGTGGTCCACGCCGGCGTTCCGGGCCATCGCAATCAGCGCCTGCAGGTGGCGGATATGACTGTGCACCCCGCCGTCGGACACCAGGCCCAGCAGGTGCAGCGCCGAGCCGCGCGCACGTCGGCAGGCATCCGCGAGCACCGGATTTTGGGCCAGCGCGCCGGACTCCACGTCGTCGTCGATGCGCACCAGATCCTGGCGAACGACCCGACCCGCGCCCAGGTTGGTGTGCCCCACCTCGGAATTGCCCTGCTGGCCCTCGGGCAAGCCGACCGCCCGGCCGGACGCCGCCAGCGTGCTGTGCGGGAAGCGCCTCCAGAGGTCGTCGAACACCGGAGTGGCGGCCAGTTCGACCGCGTTCCCCGGCCCGGCCGGCGCCAGTCCCCAGCCGTCCAGGATCACCAGCGCAACTAGCGGCTCGCTCACGGACGCGCGGCGTCGAGGATACCGGCGAACTGCTCGACGTCCAGGCTGGCGCCGCCGATCAGCCCGCCGTCGATGTCGGGCTGCACGATCAGCCCGGCGGCGTTGTCGGGCTTCATACTGCCGCCGTACTGGATCCGCACCTGGGCACCCACACCGAACCCGCGCTCGATCACGGCCCGGATGAACCTGTGGGCAGTCTGCGCCATCTCGGGCGTGGCCGTGAGGCCGGTACCGATCGCCCACACCGGTTCGTAGGCGATGGTGGTGGCCGCGACCCGCTCCGCGGACAGCCCCGCCAGCGCCTCCAACTGACGAGCGAGCACCGTCTCGGTGGCCGAATCGTCACGCTCCCGTGCCGTCTCGCCGACGGCGAAGATCACCCGCAATCCGGCGGCGTGCGCGGCCGGCAGTTTCTCGGCCAGCGCAGCGTCCGTCTCGCCGAACAGCTGTCGGCGCTCGGAGTGACCCAGGAGCACGCCGTCCACACCCAGCTCGAGCAGCATCCGCGCCGACACCTCGCCGGTGAACGCGCCCTGCGCGGCCTGGTGCATGTTCTGGGCGTATACGTGGACACCGGTGCCTGCGGCCGCGTCCACCGCACCGGCCAGCGCCGTGAACGGCACGCAGACGGCGCTCTCGACCCCGCGCGGGACGCGGGGCGCCAGTTCGGTCAGAAACGCCGACGCCTCGGCGGCGGTCTTGTGCATCTTCCAGTTGCCGGCCACGAACGGCGTGCGGCTCATCGCACCGCCGCCTGCTCGAGCGCGGCCACTCCGGGCAGTGTGCGCCCCTCGACCAGTTCGAGCGCGGCTCCCCCGCCGGTGGACAGGTGCGTGATCTGGTCGGCCACCCCAGCCGCGTTGACAGCGGCCACCGAGTCGCCACCGCCGACGACCGAGGTCGCCGTCGAGTCGGCGACCGCCCGGGCCACCGCCAGCGTGCCGTGCGCGAACGGTTCGAGCTCGAACACGCCCATCGGCCCGTTCCAGAAGATCGTGCGGGCCGCACGCAGCCGTGCCCCGTAGGCGGCTGCAGTCTGCCGCCCGATGTCCAGGCCCATCCAGCCATCGGGAATGGCATCGGCTGCGACCGAGCGCACGACCGCGTCGGCGGCGAAGCGGTCGGCGGCCACCACGTCGGTCGGCAGCAGCAGCTCGCAGCCGCGCTCCGCCGCCGCGGCGAGCGCCTCGCGCGCGATCCGCTGTCCCTCGGCGTCCTCGTGCCGCGAGGCGCCGACGCCGACGCCCTGCGCGACGAGGAAGGTGAAGGCCATCGCACCGCCGATCAGGACGCTGTCGGCCAGCCGGGTGAAGCGGTCGATGACACCGATCTTGTCGGCCACCTTGACCCCGCCCACCACCACCACGAACGGGTGCTCGGGATCGCCCAGCAGCTTCGCGAACGCGCTCAGCTCCGCCGCCATCAACAGCCCGGCGGCAGATGGCAGGAGGTGTGCGACAGCCTCCGTGGAGGCGTGCGCCCGGTGGGCCGCGCCGAACGCGTCGTTCACGTACAGGTCGGCCTCGGCCGCCAGTTCGGCGGCCAGCGCTGGGTCGTTGCGCTCCTCACGGGGATCGAAGCGGAGGTTCTCGAGCAGCCTCACCGGGCCTCGCTCGTCCCCAAAGGCCACGGGCTCACCCAGCAGTTCGGCCAGGCGCAGTGCCACCGGGCGCAGCGACAGCTCGGGCCGCACCTCCCCGCCGGGCCGTCCCAGGTGGGAGCACACCACGACCTCGGCGCCCCGTCCGCGCAGGTGACGGATGGTGGGGAGCGACGCCCGGATGCGGGCATCGTCGGTGATCTGCCCGTCGCGCAGCGGAACGTTCAGGTCGGCCCGCACGAGCACCCGGCGACCCTCGACCGGAAGCTCCGCGACAGTCCTCACGCGATCTTCGAGACGAGGTCGACCACCCGGCACGAGTAGCCCCACTCGTTGTCGTACCAGGAGACGACCTTGACCAGATTGCCGTTGACCATCGTCAGTCTGGAGTCGAAGATCGAACTGGCCGACTGGCCGACGACGTCGGACGACACCAGCGGATCCACGGTGTAATCGAGCACCTTCGACAGTGGCCCGGACGCGGCGGCGGTCTCGAACGCCGCGTTCACCTCGTCCCGATTCGTCTCCCGGCCCACGACGACCACGAGGTCGGTGGCCGAGCCGTCGCTGACCGGCACGCGCATGGAGATCCCGTCCAGCTTGCCCTTCATCTCGGGCATCACGAGCCCGATCGCCTTGGCGGCGCCGGTGGACGTCGGGATCACGTTGGTCGCAGCCGACCGCGCACGCCGCAAGTCCTTGTGCGGGCGGTCGAGGATCGCCTGGTCGCCGGTGTAGGCGTGCGTGGTGGTCATGAACCCGCGCTCGATCCCGAACGTGTCCTGCAGCACCCGCGCGAGCGGCGCCAGGCAGTTGGTCGTGCACGACGCATTGGAGATCACATGGTGTGCGCCGGGGTCATACTCGTGGTCGTTGACGCCCATGCAGATGGTGATGTCGGGCTCGGTGGCCGGGGCGCTGATAACGACCTTGCGCGCGCCCGCCTCCAGATGCTTGGCGGCCCCGGCACGCGCCGTGAAGAAGCCGGTCGACTCGACCACCACCTCCACGCCCATGTCCGACCACGGTAGTACCGCCGGGTCGCGCTCGGCCAGCACGCGCACCGACTTGCCGTCCACGACCAGGCCGTCGTCGTCCACCGCGACCGTGCCGCCGAAGCGCCCGTGCACGGAGTCGTACCGCAGCAGGTGGGCCAGCGTCTCGGAGTCGGTGATGTCGTTGACCGCCACGACCTCGAAGTCCGCGCCCCGCTCGCGCGCAGCTCGAAACACGTTGCGGCCGATCCGCCCGAACCCGTTGATCGCGACACGTACACTCATGAAACCCCCCTGGCTCTAGCCTGGTATGGAGGGAATGAGTGTACCGACCTGCCGCCCGAGGGGCGGTCAGGAGGGTTCGGGTTGGAGATCCCGGGGGCTCGCGGATGGCCTGCAGAATCGGGCAGCAACAGATGGGGTCAGGTTCCGTCGCGCAGGGGATGCGGGCCATCCGCGAACCACTGATCTCAGTTTCGCCGTGACAGGGTTGCCACGCCACCCCCGTATGGGTGATTTCTAACGAAATTGTAAGCACATGGTGCTCAAATCGTAAGTGCCCGGAGCGTACGCATACGGCCCGCAACGGTCGACTTGGACAGCCGTGGGCGGGCACGCCGGCCCAGTTCGGCAAGCGACAGGTCGGGGTGGCGCAGCCGCAGCTCGGCGACCTGCCGCAGCGCGGGGTCGAGCCGGTCGAGATCGAGCTGCAGGATCGCCTCACGCTGGGAGCGGGCCGCCACACCCAGCCGGCCGAGATTCGCCCGGTCGAAGTTGGTCAGCCGGTTGGCGCGCTCACGGGTGGCCCGCACCACCGCCGCCTCTTCGAACGAGAGCGCCGCGTCGTGCGCGCCGACGTGCACCAGCAGGTCGCGGATCGTGGTCTTGCGCTTCGTGTACGCGATCGCATGGGCGCGCCGGGCAGTGACTCGCAGGTCGATCTGGTCCTCCGCAGCCAGCCGAGCGAGCACCCGCGCGGCGTCCACGTCGGGCACGCGCAACTCGAGATGCCCGGCCGCGTGCGGCGCCGATACCGATCCCGCCGCGACCAGCGCCCCCCGCAAGTGCGCGCCGCGGCAGCAGCGGCGCGCGAGCACCCGCCGCGGCGGCTCGTCGAGCGGCGCCAGGCCGGCTGACAGCACACCCATCTCGTGCAGCAGCTGCAGGCTGCGGGCCCCGTGCAGGCGGATGACCACCAGGTTGCGGCGGGCGAACCGCGGTTCACGGGAGGAGATCAGCTCCAGATCCGCACCCGCCGAACGCAGCAGTTGGAAGACCAGCCTTGCGGCCGCCGCGTCAACCCGCTCCACACGCACCGCAAGCTCGCCGCCGGAGCGGATCTGGAGCGACCCGGCGGCACGGATCACGCCGGCCAGAAATGCGGTCCGGCAGCACGCCCGAGCGGGTGGGGCCTGCACCAGCTCGTTGCGCACCGACTCGCCGAAGCTCACGCGCCCGGCTCCTCCCCGGGCACCCACCGCGCAAGCCGCACCAGCGTCCGTGCCAACTTGTCGGGGTCGTGCTGCCACTCACCCGCCAGGCGGGCGCCGAAGACCCGCACGCCCAGGCGGCGCAGGCCGCCGCGATCGACCGGCACCGGAGCTCCGTGCTCGGCTCGGTTGCGGCTGACAACAACGCCGTCCACCAGCCCCTCGCCGCAGTGGTCGAAGATCCGCGAGACGTGGTCCGAGGCCCTGTAGCCGTCCGTCTCCCCGGGCTGCTGGAGCAGATTGCAGACGTAGATCCGCGGCACCTTGGCGGCCCGCACGGCGTCCCGGATACCGGGAACCAGCAGCGGTGGCAGCGTGCTCGTGAAGAGGCTTCCCGGTCCCATCACGATCAGCTCGGCACGCTCCAGGGCCTGGAGTGCGCGGGGATGCGCCGTGGGCCGCGGCGGGTCGAGGCGGACATGCTCGCAGCGGGCTCCGTCGGCGGCCAATGCGGTCTCGCCGCGCACCTCGTGGCCATCCGGGAAGCGTGCCACCAGCTCGACCAGATCGACGGTCGACGGCACCACCCGGCCGCGCACCGCGAGCACTCGGGCCGACTCCGACACCGCCTGGTCGAAGCTCCCCAGCAGATCGGTCAGCCCGGCCAGGAACAAGTTACCGAAGCTGTGACCGGCCAATTCCCCCGTCGTGAAACGGTGCTGAAACAGCTGCCCGACCAGCGACTCGTCCTCGGCCAGCGCCGCCAGGCAGCTGCGCAGGTCGCCCGGGGCGGGCATGCCGAAGTCACGCCGCAGCCGCCCGGAGCTGCCGCCGTCGTCCGTGGTCGTCACGACGGCGGTGACCGATGCGACCCGTTTCAGGCCGCGCAGGATCATGGACAGCCCAGTGCCTCCACCCAGACAGACCACCCGCACTCCGCGCCGACGTCGGTGCGGTGCCGGGTCGAAACCCGGGGTGGTGTCGGAGAACAGCGTCACCGACGGAGCCTATCCGGCCTTGTGCAGCGATTCGTGGATGCTGCGGGCGACCTTGGCGGGCAGCCCGGGTACCGCCTCGAGCTCGGCCCGGCCGGCGTTGACGAAGCGCTCCGGCGTGCCGAAGTGGGCGATCAGCAGACGCTTGCGAGCCGGCCCGACACCGGGCAGGCTGTCGAAGATCGACTCCACCGCCGAGCGCGCGCGTCGGCTGCGGTGGCGCCCCAGCGCGAATCGGTGCGCCTCGTCGCGGACGCGCTGCAGCAGCTGCAACCCGGCCGTGTCGTGCGGCAGCAGGATCGGCTCCGAGCGGCCCGGGATGAACACCTCCTCCACCCGCTTGGCCAGCGAGATCACCGCCACCCGCGGCAGGTCGAACTCGGCCATCGCCGCCACCGCGGCGTTCAGCTGCCCCTTGCCGCCGTCGATCACGACCAGGTTGGGGGTGGCCGCGAAGCTGCGGTCGTAGCGGTCTGCGTCCACCGCCCGCATGCGCGCGAACCGGCGGGCGACCGCCTCGTGCATGCTGGCGAAGTCGTCCTGCCCCTTGCCGTGGCGGATCGAGAACGATCGGTAGTCGGAGCGCTTGGCGACGGCGTCTTCGAACACGACCATCGAGGCTGTCATGTTGGTGGCTCCCAGGTTGGAGATGTCGAAGCACTCGATCCGGATCGGCAACGACTCCAGGTTGAGTTGCTCACGCAACTCCTCCAGCGCCTCCACCCGGCGTGCCCGGGTGCGCTCGGCGATCAGGCGGTCGTGCTCGAGCGCGAGCCGCGCGTTCTGGGCCGCCATCTCTGCCAGCCGGCGCTTCTCACCCCGCTGCGGAGCACGCACCTCGACGCCCGCCCCCCGGCGCTCGGCGAGGAAGGAGCCGAGCAACTCGGGGTCGTCGAACCCGGCGGGCACGATCACCTGTGCGGGAATGGCGACCTGGCCCGCGTAGTACTCGAGCGCAAATCCCCACAGGACGTCCGACTCCGACTCACCGTCGGCGTTCTCGAGGTAGAAGCCGTGGCGGTCGGACAGCCGGCCCTCACGCAGGTGGAACAGCTGCACGTTGGCGGTGTCGCCACGCTGCGCCACGCCGAGCACGTCGGCACTGCCCAGGCTGGGCTTGTCGGTGACCTGGCGCTCCGACAGGTGCCTGACCGCGTTCAGCCGGTTGCGGTAGCGGGCGGCGTCCTCGTAGTCGCGCTCGGCAGCCGCGAGCTTCATCGCCGCCTCCAGCTCGCGCTCGAGCGGTCTCACGCGGCCCGACAGGAACTCGATCACCGAGTCGATGGTCGCCCGGTACTGCTCCTGGGACACCAGCCCGACGCAGGGCGCGGAGCAGCGGCCGATGTGGTAGTCCAGGCACGGCACTCCCGACCGCCGCCCCGGCGTCGGCCCTTCACACGGTCGGTAGGGGAACACCCTGTTCAGCACGTCCAGCGTCTCGCGCACCTTCTTCGCACTTGCGTACGGGCCGAAGTACTGCACGCCCTTGCGGTGGCGCTCGCGGGTGAACATCACGCGCGGGTAGTCGTCGCCGACCGTGACCGCGATGTACGGGTACGACTTGTCGTCGCGCAGGCGGATGTTGAACGGCGGCCGGTGGCGCTTGATCAGGTTCTGCTCCAGCAGCAGGGCTTCGGTCTCGGACACGGTGGCCATGAACTCGATGTCGTCGATCCGGTCGACCAGTTCGGCGGTCTTCTGGGTCGAGTAGGCCTCGCGGCGGAAGTACGACTGCACCCGCTTGCGCAGCGACTTGGCCTTGCCGACGTAGAGCACCCCGCCGTCGCGAGCGTGAAACAGGTACACCCCGGGATCATCCGGCAGAGCCTTCAGTTGGACGTCGAGCCGCTGGCTGCGATCACTGGTGACCATGCGGTGATCGTAGCCGTGTCGCCGAGCCCGGGACTTTGGATCCAAAGGCGCTAAGCTGGGGTCATACCCACTCCCGGAGGTGACCGATGTCAGAGCTCGCTCGCATGATCGAGGCCAATCGCGAGTACACCGCGTCGTTCGCGGACGGCGGCAAGCCCATGCCACCCGCGCGCCACGTCGCGATCCTGACCTGCATGGATGCGCGCATCCACCCCGAGCCGGCGCTCGGACTCGGGATCGGCGACGCACACATGATCCGGAACGCCGGCGGCCGGGCGTCCGACGACACCATCCGGTCGTTGATCATCTCCTCGCGGCTGCTCGGGACAAACGAGTTCGCGGTCATCCACCACACCGACTGCGGCATGCTGACGTTCTCGAACGACCAGTTGCGGGCCAAGCTCGCCGACGAGGCCGGCACCGACGCCTCCGGCATCGACTTCCTGCCCTTCGGCGACCTCCGCCAGAGCGTGCTCGACGACGTGCACCGGATCCTGGAAACGCCCCACCTGGACGACTCGATCCCGGTCTCGGGGTACCTGTACGACGTGCACACCGGCGGGCTCGAGTTGGTCGTCCCCGCCACCACCCGCGCCAGGGCATAACGCGCGCTACCAGGGCGTCGGGATCGACGACACGAGCGAGCGGGCGCCGTCCACTGCGGCGCCCGCCGCGTCGCTGACGGTCAAGGCCGCCCGCGATGCCAGCCTCGAGGCCGACCCCGCGGCCACTGTCGCAGCCCCGCGGATCGCCGACCAGTTCTGATACACCGTCACACCGGCGGTGATCAAGGTGGCGGCGCACAACAGCGCGAGCCCGACCGGCGGGACCTCCATGCTGGCGGCCCCCAGCGCGCATAGCTCCCCACCCGCCGTGGCGAAGCCGGCCACCGTGAGCCCGCCGGCAACGGTCTGGGCTCCCGCAACGATCTGCTGCCGGCGTGTGCGGGCCTCGTACAGGGCGTACCCACCGAACGCGAGCGACGCTACTCCCCCGAGCACAGTCAGGCGAGATGCCCACAGTCCCAGCCCGCCGACCGCGAGTCCCGAGCCAAGGCCGTCGGCGAACACATCCAGGGCGCTGCTCCCGACATCCCAGGCAGCGCCGAGGACCGAACCGGCCGTGGACACCCTGCGGTCGGGATACAGCGTCGCCGCGTTGAGCCCCAGACGGCTGATGTGGTGGACGCCTGCGAACCCGCCCACCGCCCCTCGCCCGTGCACCTCCTCGAGCCAGTCGGCCGCCTTCGAACCGGCCGCCAGCGCCGACTGTCCGGCGGCGCCCACAGACCAACCGGCCGCGGCGTGCGCGCTCCGCGACGCGGGGGTGCCCATCCGAGCCACGTCGGCCCCGCCGATCGGCTCGGCCAGCAACCGCACCGATCCCGAGAACCCGGCGCCCAAGCCGGGTCCGGACGCCGCCCGCAGCACGAGGGCGGCGTTCGAGGGGTCGCCGCCGAGGGCGTCGGCGAGCGCCGCCACCAGATCGCCCGGGTGCCGATGTACCGCCGCGGCCAGGCTACGCCCGGCGGCATCCGCGTCCGCCGAGACGCCCAGGTCGAGCTCGGCTCGCAGCACGTCGGGCGGGACCTGGTAGCGGCGAGCCGCGGCCTCGACCGCGCCGACGGGGACTGGAGACGCGCTCGCCGTCAGTGTGCCAAACCCGTCCCAGCCGACCGCGGACAGCGGCTCGAACCCGACCGCCGCCCCACTGTGCGGGGCGACCACGGTCATGCCTCCACCCACGTACATTCCGACGTGATACGGGGCACCGGAGCGGGCACCGAGGAACACCAGGTCACCGGGCGCGAGCGCGGCGACCGGGATCGGCGTCGCCATCGTCCACAGGTCGGCGGCGGTGGGCCGGCCGGGCAGCGGCATACCGGCAGCCGCGTATGCATAGTCGACCAGGCCCGAGCAGTCGAATCCGCCCTCCGCCCGACTCTCGCCGCCCCACACGTAGGGCCAGCCGATCTGCGCCTCAGCGGCGGCCACCGCCGCGCCGGCACCGCGAGCCCCGGCCAGGTCGACCGGGCGAAAGCTCGAGTCAGGCAGCGACGCGCTGTAGCTGACCCCGGCCCGCGCCCGCACGAGTATCCGGTCTGCACGCGACCCGACGACCGGAAGCGCGCCGTCCGCCTCCACCCGCACCGCCAGGTCGACGGCCGCCGGCCCCGCGGCACCGCGCTCGATCCGCAACCACGCCAGGTGTCCGCCGTTCGCGGCGGCGACGCTCGAAGCGGTCGCTCGCAGATGACTCGCTGCTGCGGCGGGATCGTCGGCGAGATCGCGGGCGGCCGCCAGCACCGCGAGGTCGGCGGCGCGCTGTCCACCCGCTCCTTGCGCGCGGATCCGGCCCAGGTGGAGCAGCACCGACGCACCCAGCACCAGCGCCACCATCAGACCGGCCGCAGCCACCGTCAATTGGCCGCGCTCGCTCATGCGGGCAGGCGTGCCTGCGCCGAAACCGCGAAACACCCGGCAGCTGCGGTGAGAGCGCACAGGCGCACCTCCGCGAACACCCGCCCCGCCTCCACCCGCACGGTTTGACCATCCCCTGCCGGCGACACCGGACGCCGTTCGAGCGTGGCGACGGCCGCCCTGTCGGCCAGTCGCTGGGCCGCATCCTGGGCGCGCACCACGGCCAGCACATCCCACAGCCCGAAGGCGAGCATGGCCACCAGTCCGACCACGGCCACCAGTTCGACCGACGCCTGCCCGGAACTGCGGCTCACCCACCACCGTCCGCCGAGGCCTCGATGCGTGGGGCGAAGCCCGGGATCACCGATGGCACGACGACGCTCACCACCAACCGGCCGCCGCTGGACGACAGGCGCAACGTGCCGCGCATGCGGGGAGGTAGCGACGCCGCGACCACCGCCCGCACCGGCTCGCCGACGCTCGCCGCACGGGCGCCGGCGGCTGCAGAGTCCTGCGCCGCCTGCAGCGCCCAGCCGGCCAGCAGCACCTGCCATGCCGCCAGGCCGAGCAGGACCAGCACGGGCAGCAGGACGACGGTCTCGACACTCGCCTGTGCGCGCTCACCGGTCATGGGCCCACGCTACGGCCGGTCAGCGTCACCGATCCAGACCGAAACGGTGTCGGGTCCGTGTCGGAAGCGCTGCTACGATCGAGACCATGAGCGAGCCGAACGGCACCGCGAGCACCCATACGGACTTGGAGCCGAACAACTCCGCCGGCGAAGACCGGCAGTTCGTGCACTTCAGCTTCTACAAGCTCGACCCCGCCTGGCGGCGGCTGCCCGCCGACACGCAGCAGTCGGGACGTGAGCAGTTGCGTGCGGTGATCGAAGATCAGGCAGAGCGCTTCGCGGTGCGTGCCTACTCGACGATGGGCGTGCGCGCCGACGCCGACTTCATGCTGTGGAAAGTGTCCGAGCGGCTCGAGGACTTCCAGGAGCTTGCGACGGCGATCGGGTCAACCGCGATGGGCGCGTACCTGCACACCCCGTACGCGTACCTGTCGATGACCCGACGCTCGCAGTACGTGAAGGGCGACGGCCGCTCGATGCACAAGCGCGGCCGGATCATGTGGAACCCTGATTCGAGGTACCTGCTGATCTACCCGATGGTCAAGACCCGGCCCTGGTATCAGATGTCCAAACCCGCGCGGCAGGGCATCATGAACGAGCACATCGCGACCGGCCACCGTTTCCCCACCGTCAAGATCAACACCACGTACTCCTACGGCATCGACGACCAGGAATTCGTGGTGGCCTTCGAGACCGACTTCGTGGGCGACTTCCTTGACCTGATGATGACGCTGCGCGAGACCGAGGCCAGCGTGTACACCGAACGCGACACGCCGATCTTCACCTGCACCTCGGTCAGTGTCGCCGATGCGTTGCGGATGCTGGGCGGCGCGGCGCTGCCCACGTCGCTGCCGGCCTGAGAACCTCGTCAGAGGGCGGCGAACGGGAGCAGAGCGGCAACCGTGCCGAGTTGTGACCGGACATCCTGAGCGAGCTGGTCGACGATGATCGACGCCCCGACGAACACGGCGCCTGCCTGCTCGATCATCGCCCTCGCCGCCAGTGCCTGGCTGCCGGTCTCGAACCAGTCGTCCACCAGGAGAATGCGGTCGCCGGCAACGACGGAGCGGGTCTGAAGACGCAGCGTGCTGGTGGCGCCCCGGTGGTCGGGCTCGGTCGAGCGGACGATCTTCTCACCCGGGAACAGCCCCCGTTCCTTGCGGATGGCGACGAAGCCGCAGGACAGTTCCACTGCGACGGCGGAACCGAGGATGAACCCGCGCGCCTCGACGCCTGCGACCTTGGTGATCCCGTCACCGCGAAACGGCTCGGCCAGAGCTGCGACTAGGAGTGGGAAGACCAGACGGTCGGAGAATGCCCGCCACACGTCGGCGTGTCCGCCGACCCAGGGAATATGGGCGATCAGCTCGGCGGTCAGATCGCCGTCGGTCACAGGTAGTAGCGCTTGGACTCGCTCCAGGCGTAGACCGCCAGGGCTGCCCCGACCAGTCCAGCGAAGACGTCAAGCAGGAACAGCCCACCGTGCAGAGGGACCACCCCGAACTTGTGCAGCGACCACATGGCGGCCGTGACGGTGACCATGCCGATGCCGAGGTACAGCAGCGCCCGCAGCTTGTCGGGCATGAGCGAGATGGCGGTCAGGTTGTTGCGGTACCAGCTATAGCCGAAATACCACACGAGCACGATGAAGAGCAGGGCGATCGCCCCGAACACGATCCCGGCGATCTGCTGCGACTGCCGGAAGAAGACGGTCGCGATCACCGCCAGGCCGAGGATGATCAGCCAGCCGCGGATCCGGTCACTGCTCATCAGTGCGGGCCCGTCATGAACGCGCGGATGCCAAGCGCGGCCACCAGCGCCGATCCGACGGTGAACAGGAGCAGGTTGCGACGGCCATCCTCACCGCGCAGAGCATACGGGTAGGCGACGGCCAGCAGGGGCAGCAGGCCGTACACAAAGTGCAGCCGGTCGGCCGGCTCGCGACCCTCGCCCAGCAGCACGAGCCCGAGCGTTGCCTGGGCAAGGACGAGCGTCTGGGCGAGCGCGAGCAACTGCATGAACCAACGCCCGGGCGGGCGGTCGCGGCGATAGGCGAGGTAGCCCCAGACAGCCACCACCAGGTTGGCGGCGATCAGGAGCGAGCCCACGACGGCATGTGCGATCGGCATCGCGCGGCACGCTATCAATCACTCTCGCGCGCAGGTTCCGGCCGCAGCCGCAGCCGCGGTGCGAGCAGGATCAGGCCGAGCAGCGACGCCAGCACGATCGCGGCCAGCAGCACGAAGCCGCCGCGCGCGCCGTGCGCGTTGACCAGAGGACCCACCGCGAGCGTCGCCAGCACCTGCATCATCATCGAGGCCAGCAGGAAGGTGGCGCTGGTACGGCCCATCACCTCGTTGGGCACGACCCGGAACAGCACCGAGTTCGCCATCACCCGAAACGCCGACGAACAGAACCCGGCCGCCAGCATCAGCCCCAGGTACACGGCCACCTGCGTCGGCCCCCAGATCAGCACCACGTACACGGCGAGCAGTCCGACCACCACCGACCGCATCGCCGACGACGCCCCCAGCCGCAGCACCAGCAGCGCCGCCAGGAAGCCCGAGACCACCGCACCCAGCCCGTAGATCATGTCCCCCAGCCCGTACACCGTGGCACTGCGGTGCATCACCTGCAGCACATAGGCCACCGACACCACGTTCAGGCAGATGGTGGCCACCCACGGCATCACGCTGACGATCCCGAACCCCGCGACGGTCGGTTGCGAGCGCAGATAGGCCAGCCCCTCGCGAACGATCGCCGCCACCGGGGCGTGGTGCTCGCGTTTGGCGGGCCGGTGGTGCAGGCTGAGCAGCGCGATCGCCGACACCGCGTAGGTCGCGGCGTCGATCGTGAGCGCCCAGCCGAGCCCGTACCGGATCAGCACCGGGCCTCCGAACGCCGCCCCGGTGAGGGTACCGACCTGGAACGTGACCTCCACCAGCCCACTCGCGGCCTCGACCTGATCCGGCCGGATGATCTCCTGCAGAAGAGCCGTGATCGCGGGCCAAAACACACTGTGCCCGAATCCCACCACGAACGTGAAGGTGTACACAGCCCACAGCGGCAGGTTGCCGGCGAATGCCAGCCCGGCCAGTGCGCCGACGGTGGCCAACCGGGCAAGGTCGGCGCCGATGCAGACGAAGCGGCGCGAGTAGCGATCCGCCAGCGGGCCACTCAGCGGCAGCGCCACCAGGCCCGCGCCCCAGGTCGCCGTCCACACCAGCGCGACGTCGGTGGCCGACCCGGTGCGCTCGAGCAGGTACCAGCCCAGCGCGACGGTGTGCAGACCGGAGCCGACCGACGACAGCACCTGCCCCCAGAAGTAGCGGCGAAAGTCTCGCTCAGCCAGGGGAGCCAGCAGAGGGGTCATGGCCGCGGACGCTACACTGCCCCGATCATGGTCGAACCCGGACAGCCCGCCCCCACTTTCACGCTCGAGTCAGACACCGGCGAGCAGGTGTCGCTGGAGTCGCTCCGCGGCCGGCCGGTGCTGCTCTACTTCTACCCCAAGGACGACACCGCCGGCTGTACCCGGCAGGCCTGCGACATCCGCGACGGATGGCCCGACTTCGAGCGCGCGGGGGCCGTGGTGCTCGGACTGAGCCCGGACTCGATCGAGTCGCACCGCCGCTTCAAGGAGAAGTTCCAGCTGCCGTTCCCGCTGCTGGTGGACAGTGACCACAAGGTGGCCGAGGCATACGGCGCCTGGGGCGAGAAGAAGAACTACGGCAAGACCTACCACGGCATCATCCGCTCGGGGTTCCTGATCGATGCCGACGGCAAGCTGGCCGCGGCCAAGCGCAACGTGAAGGCCGACCAGCACCTCTCGTGGGCGTTGGGCGAGCTTGACAAGCTCGCGGCCTCGCAGCCCGCCTGACTACAGTACGCGCCCGTGAGCGATCGCGACCTGCCCCTTGCCGGCATCCGCGTGCTGGACCTGACGCAGATCCTGGCCGGGCCTTACTGCACGATGATGCTGGGAGACCTGGGGGCCGACGTGGTCAAGGTGGAGCGGCCGGACGGCGGTGACGGCAGCCGGCAGTGGGGCCCGCCCTTCGCCGAGGGCGAGAGCGCCTACTACCTGCAGGTTAACCGCAGCAAACGCTCGATCGCCCTCGACCTCAAGCAGCCGCAGGCGCTCGAGGTGGCGGCCCGGCTGGCGGCCGGTGCCGACGTGGTGATCGAGAACTTCCTGCCCGGGGCGACCGAGCGCTACGGCCTCGACTACGCCGCGCTCAGCGGCAGCAACCCGGGGGTGGTCTACTGCTCGATCCGGGGCTACCCGCACGACCATCCCGACGCCGGCAAGCCCGGTTACGACTTCGTGATGCAGGGTGTGGGCGGGATCATGAGCATGCAGGGAGAGCCGGACGGCCGGCCGGTCAAGGTGGCGGTCGCCATCTCCGATATCGTGGCCGGCCTGTTCGCCGGCAACGGGATCCTGGCGGCGCTGGTCGAGCGGGCGACGACCGGCACGGGCCGGGCGATCGAGGTGTCCCTGCTCGACGCTCAGGTGGCATGGCTGGCCAACCGCGCGGGCGATTGGCTGATCGGCGGCGTCGAGCCGCAGCGGCTCGGCAATGCCCATCCCTCGATCGTCCCCTACGAGACGCTGCAGGCCGCCGACGGCTATGTGAACCTGGCGATCGGCAACGATGACCAGTTCGTCCGCTTCTGCCGCGCGGCCGGTCGTGACGACCTGGCCGACGATCCCCGCTACCGCACCAACCGCCAGCGAGTCGCCGTGCGGGAGACGCTGATGGCGGAACTCGCAGCCACCGTCGCGGCAGCACCGGTGGCGCACTGGGAGCAGGTGCTCGAACGCTCCTCTGTCCCCGGCGGGCCGGTGCTGTCGCTGCCCCAGGTGTTCGACGGCCCGGCGGCACATATGGTCGAGACGGTCGAGCACCCCACGGTGGGGCCGCTGCGGCTGGTGCGCTCGCCGATCGGCCTGGACGGCGTCAAGCCGACTGCCCGCAGGCACCCGCCCCGGCTCGGCGAGCACAGCGCCGAGATTTTGGCTGAGCTGGGGTATGACGGACAGCAGGTCGCAGACCTGCTCGCCGGTCCGTGCCGCGTGATCGTCTAGTAGAATCCCGGCTCTCGCGGATGTGGCGGAATTGGTAGACGCGCACGGTTCAGGTCCGTGTGGCCGTAAGGTCGTGGAGGTTCAAGTCCTCTCATCCGCATCGCTCGAACGGCTTGAGTCTGGTACTGGCATCCAGACCGCCCCAAAGGACTTGAATCGCGGGCAGCCTATCAGGCGCTCGCAAGGTCATGTGCCCCAGACCTGCGGTTGTGCGCGCCGGCACAATCCGCCGACCACGCCTTTCGCGTAGCCCGCGGTATCGGCGCGCACCAAGACGTCTTGGGGTGAGACGCTTGCGGGCAACTGCTCGAGCGCCAGGTCGACCACCTCCAACTGATCCTCGGCGTCCAGCGCCGACGCGCAGCCAGGCCGCAGAACCCCGGCCAGCGCCTCACTCGTCTCGGCCAGGTAAGCGACCAACGGGTGACACCCGAACCCCTGCTTATAGGTCGCAAACGCTGCCTCCTTCTCGTCTGTGTGGCTGGTCACCAAGTGCGCGTCGACGTCGATCGGGACCGTCACCGGTCGCAGACCCGCCTGCCAGGCCCGCTCACGCGCCGCCGCCCGCGCAGCCCCAAGGCCTGCCAACGGCGCGCCCACCAGCCGCTCAGCCAAGAGTCGCCACGCGGTCGAGTCATGCGCGGTGGGGTCTGCAAACAAGGCCGGCTGGTCACGCAACCCACGCAGATGCATCACGCAATCACCACCAGCGATCAGCATCTGCGCCAAACGCACCAGCGTCCGCCCCGGCGGCTGCGACCGATACGCCAATCCCACCGCCTCGGTCAACTCCCGCTCCAAGCCCAGCCGCTGAGCCACCTCATCCACCACCACCAGGCCAGCATGCGACACCAACCGATCATCATCAGCCACCAACCGCAACGTCCGACGCCGCTTCGTATGCTTCACCATCCGGGTGACCTCCTGCTGCAGGCATCGCGACTGCCCATACAGCCCGTCTTGCCTGCTCAGGAGGCCATTTTCGTACCCGACCGGACGCCAAACCACGCCCCCACGCAGAATCGAGGCTAGGAAAGCCCGCGTCGCCGTGTCCTCTGAGTCTCACGACCGATCGATGCCGGTCAGGTCATTGGGGAAGGCGCCGTTGATTCAGGCGGCCGTGATGCGGCCGACTGGGGCGACGTCGAACGACACCCGGTGCCAGGCGTTGTTCATGTAGCCGCGGGGGTTCCAGACGCTGGCAAGCGCCTCGGGCTGTCCGCCGGACGCCGAGTCAAAGGCCCGCACGATCAGCTCGCAGGAACCCTCCGGGATTTCCAGCTCCACCCTCCACAAACGCCATGCCCACGGCTCGCGACTGGCCGCCAGCGACGCCGGTATCCAGGTCACGCCGCCGTCGAGCGACGCCTCGACCCGCTCCACCGAGCGCGGCCCGCCGGCCAGCGCGTAGCCCTCCGCCACAATCGAGGGACCGGAGACGGTATCGCCAGACGCCGGCCGGCATACCACCGAGTTGAGCGGCAGTTCGCCCAGCGGTTCGCCGTCGAGTGCATAGTCGGTGATCTGGAAGAAGCTGGCCGAGGGCGCGGGTTGCACCGAGATGGCCGAGAGCCATTTCACGCTGCGAGCGCCGATATAGCCGGGGATGATGGCGCGCAGCGGGAAGCCGTGCTCGGCCGGTAGGGGCGCGCCGTTCATTTCGTAGGCGAGCAGTACCTCCGGCGAAAGCGCCTTCTTGAGCGGGATCGAGCCTGCAAAGGAGGCGAGCCCGCCCTCGGCCTCGACCTGATCGAGCCCCACGAATGCGACGTGGCGGGCGTCGTCCGTCGGCCCGACCGCTTCGAGCAGGTCGCCGAGGCGGATCCCGGTCCAGGTCGCGGTGCCAATCGCGCCGGCGCCCCACGGGATCGCGTCGGGTACGTGCGCGAAGCTGTTCAACTCGCCGCGGCGGTTGCCGGCGCATGCGATCGTGGCGGTCACCGTGGTGTGCGCAAATTGCTCCCGCAGCTCGCCGATCGAAAGCGCTAGCGGCCGCGATACGGCGCCGGCCAACGTCAGCCGGTAAGCGCCGGCGTCGACCACCGGCACAGGCCCGTGGTTGCGGACGAAGAACGTCTCGGATGCGGTGACGGTGGATCCGCACAGGAGCGCGACCGGCGCCTCCGCGTTGTGCGGATCCTCGCGGTGCAGGATCAGGTGCCGGACGCCGACTGGCTGCACCGTCTCGAGCCCCGACGACACCCAGGCGTCGAGGCCGCCGACCATGTCCTCGACCTGCGTTAATCCCTGCGCGAGCAGGATGCTGGCGGCGATCGAGGAGCGGTAGCCGCTTGAGCACTGTGTGACCATGAGGCGGTCGTGTGGCAGCTCGTCGATCCGGTCCGCCAGGTGCGCCAGCGGAACGTTGATGCTCCCGTCGACGTGCTTCTCGTCCCACTCGAGCTGCGACCGGACGTCGAGCAACACTGGCGGGGCCGGCGAGAGGAGCTGCTCCTCAAGCGCGCTCGCGGTGACCCGCTCGGCGCTCGCGACGAGGTCGGGGTGGCCCTCCAGCGCCAGCAACCCGCGGCCGAGGTAGCCGGCCACGATGTCGAACCCGATCCTGCCCAGCCGCATAGCCGACTCCAGTTCGCGGCCAAGGTCGGTCACGACCACCACCGGCCGCTCTCGATCGAGCAGCGTGCCGCACCACGTCGCGTAGCTTCCGCCCAGCCCAATATTGATGCTACCGGCCAGGTGCGCGCCCGCGAAGTCGGCCGGATCGCGGGTGTCGAGGATCTGGGCGCCGGCCGACTTTGCCTCGAGCGTCTGCTCCAGCGTGAGCGGACGCAGCCCGCGCTCGAGCGCCTTCTCAAGCGTCGGGTGCTCCTGGGCGTTCAGGACCGCGTCGTACGAGAAGTAACTCGGCGTCTCCGGCTGATCAGCAGTGACGATGCGGATGAACTCGTCGCGGCTGGTGGGTTGCAGGGCGTAGTTGTGCAAGCGCTGCTCGCCGATCGTCGAGACGGTGTCGCTGCTGAGGTGCTTGCCACACAGCGAACCCGCCCCGTGCGCAGGGTAGACAAGGGTCGCGTCGGGCAGCGGCAGCAGCTTGTCGCGCAGCGAGTCAAAAAGCATGCTGCCGAGCTCTTGCGCGCTCCAGCCCAGCGAGGCGCGCAAGTCAGGTCGGCCGACATCGCCGATAAAGAGCGTGTCGCCGGTCAGCACCGCCGCCGGGGCCTTAGCGTCCTCAGTCAGATCGAATACCAGGATCGAGATCGATTCGGGCGAGTGGCCGGGCGTTTCCAGCACCTGGAGTCGCACCTGCGAGCCCAACTCGACAACATCGCCATCTCCCACCGGCGTGAACTCGTATTCGGCCTGGGCGCTTCGGCCCAGATAGATCTTCGCTCCCGCGCGGTCGCGCAGCTCGAGATGGCCGGCCAGGAAGTCGGCGTGGAAATGCGTCAGGAAGACGTGCTCGATGCGAACGCCCGCCCGGCGAGCGTCGGTCAGGTACTGGTCGACGTCGCGCTGAGGATCGACGACCGCAGCCACGCCGCTCTGCAGGTCGGCGATCAGATAGGAGGCGTGCGCGAGGCAGCCAAGGTAGTACTGCTGGAGGATCACGTGACGCTCCTTCGGCCGGTACCCTGCGAATTGCGACAAGAGGATCTTACGCCCGCGATGGTGGAATCCGAGTCGACCAGACCACCACGTCAACCTCAACGACGCTCGCCAAAGGCACATGGCAGTTTCGCGCGCGCTACCGCCGCACCGCGGGCGGCCAAACAGGCTACTCCCCAGCCGCCACCGTAACGATCGCATAATCCCGTCAAGGAAGTCGCCCTTCAGGAGGAAACCGTCGATGTGGCTGATAGTTGCTTGCTAACATCGAAGTAGTGCGGGCCTGTCGAGCGTAAGCGATCGATTCCATGGTAAGGAAGGGGTCAACGGTTCGAGTCCGTTAGAGGGCTTGCTGTTTGCGGGTTGGTTAAGCGGGAAACCTGGTGTAGCTGAAGCGTCAGTGATTCCCGTGGGGGCACTATGGGGGCACCAGCTCAGATTTTCCGTCCAAACCGGCCTTCAGATCGGCCGCTTTGTGCCGGTTTTCAAGACCGGGCGAGTTTGGCTCAACCGCGGGGACAGCAGTCAGTCTGCGCCCCCGGCGGCGCCCTCCCCGCAGGGGTGACGGCTCTCACCCGGCCGCCGGTTTGACGATCTTGGGTTCAAGTGATAGTTTGATTATATGAGTGACCGTGTGGCCAAGGATGCCCTGTTTGACGCGTTTGCGTCGGTGGCGCAGGCGTTGGGCAGTGGGCGGCGGGCGGAGATCGTGGATGTGTTGGCCCAGGGTGAGCGGTCGGTGGATGAGGTGGCGGGTGAGGTCGGCCAGAGTCTCGCCAACACGTCGCACCACCTGCGGCTCTTGGCCCGGTCGGGTCTGGTTCGGTCGCGTCGCGACGGTGCTCGGGTGGTGTATCGCTTGGCGAGCGATCGGGTGGCGGATCTGTGGGCGGCGGTGCGGGATGTGGCGGCTCATCATGTGGCGGAGGTCGCGGTGCTTGCAGGTGAGTACCTGGGCGATCGAGACGGAATCGAGCAGGTGTCGGCCGCGGAGCTTGCCGAGCGGGTGGCTCGCGGCCAGGTGGTGGTGCTTGACGTGCGGCCGGAGGCGGAGTACGACGCTGGCCACATCGCCGGCGCGATCTCAGCGCCCATCGGGACGCTCCAATCAGGGCTGCCGAAGCTAACGCGGCGGGGTGAGGTGATCGCGTACTGCCGCGGGCCTTACTGCGTGTATGCGGATGACGCGGTGCGGCTGCTGCGGGCGCGTGGTGTTCGCGCGCGGCGGTTGGATGTTGGTTTCCCGGAGTGGCGGCGTGCAGGACTTCCGGTTGAAGGGGCTGCCTGATGTTGCTGCGGCCCTTCCTGAACGACGCCACGTCGTGTGCGAGCTACCTGTTTGGGTGCACGACGCACGGCACGTTGGCGGTGGTCGACCCGCATGCCGATCTGGTCGATCGCTACGTCGCTTCGGCCGAGGCTGTGGGTCAGCCGATCGTGGCTGTGTTCGAGACCCACGTCCAGGCAGACCACGTTTCGGGGCTGCCCGAGCTGGTGGAGCGCACCGGCGCGACGGCGTACCTCCCGGTCGGTGCGGGCGTCGAGTTCGAGCACACGCCGCTAGAAGATGGCGCCGTGGTTGAGCTGGGCAACACGCGGGTGACGGCGATCGCAACGCCCGGCCACGCGCCTACACACCATGCTTATGCGGTGTCGGATCTGCGGCGGGGGACGGAGGAGCCGTGGCTGGTGTTCACGGGCGACTCGCTGCTGATCGGCGATGTCGGCCGTCCAGATCTGCATGTGGCCGGCGATGCGCTCGGTCAGTCGCGGGAGCTGCATGCGTCGCTACGGCGTTTGCTCGAGCTGCCCGACTACGTCGTCGTGTTCCCGAGCCACTACGCCGGGTCGGCGTGCGGCCGGGGACTGTCCGGCAACCCCGTCTCCTCGATCGGCTTTGAGCGCGCGCACAACGAGATGCTCTCCTTCACGGATGCCGACGCGTTTGCCGAGGCACTGGTCAAGGACACGCCGCCGGCGCCGCCCGAGCAGGCGCGGATCGTTGCTGCCAATCGCCGAGGCGCGACCAGCACGCCGGCATGACCGTACCCGTTCGGCTCGGCCTGCGCGAGAACGCTGCCCAGTTCACGCTGTTGGTGGCGCTCAACGCGCTGGTAGGGGGGATGGTCGGCCTGGAGCGAAGCGTCCTACCACTGGTCGGCCAGCACGACTTCGGGCTGCACTCCACGACCGCGATTCTCACGTTCGTTCTTGCGTTCGGTGCCGCCAAGGCGATCACCAACCTGGCCGCCGGCGGCCTGGCCGAACGCGTCGGTCGGAAGCGGCTGCTGGTGATCGGCTGGCTGGTCGCCCTGCCGATACCGCTCCTGATTGGCTTCGCACCGAGCTGGGGCTTCATCGTCGCCGCGAACCTGCTGCTGGGCGTCAATCAGGGCTTGGCCTGGTCGATGACAGTGGTGATGAAGATCGACCTGGCCGGCCCCGCCCGGCGTGGGTTGGCGCTTGGCCTGAACGAGGCCGCCGGCTATCTGGGCGTCGCCGCTACAGCATTCACTACCGGCGCGCTTGCCGCCACTTACGCGCCGCGTACAGTCGTATGGGTAGGCGCCGCCCTGATCGCCGCAACCGGATTGCTTGTCTCGCAGGTCTGGGTGCGCGATACCCATGCCCACGTCGCGCTCGAGCAGCGCGACCACGACTCAACGGCGCCAGCGCACACACTACGAAGCGCGTTTGTGCAAGCGACCTGGCATGACCCGGTGCTGCGGGCGTGCAGCCAGGCTGGTCTCGTGAACAACCTCAACGACGCGCTCGCTTGGGGCCTGGCGCCGCTGTTCCTGGCAGCAAACGGCGCCAGCGTGCGCCAGATCGCGGTCGTTGCCGCTGCCTACCCGGTGGTGTGGGGCGCCGGGCAGCTCTTCACGGGTTGGCTTAGCGACCACACCGGACGGAAACCGCTGATTACGATCGGCATGCTCATTCAGGCCGCGGCGCTCGGGCTCCTCGTCGCCGGCGGGGGAGCGTTCCTGCCATCCCTGGTGGCCGCGGTTCTGCTCGGCGCCGGCACCGCCATGGTCTATCCGACGCTGATCGCCGCCGTCTCGGACGCCAGCCAGCCGCGCGACCGCGCCCGCGTGGTCGGCGTCTACCGCTTCTGGCGCGACTTCGGCTTCGTGCTTGGCGCGCTCATCGCCGGCATCGGCGCCGACCTCGCCAGCCCCCAGGCTGCCATCACCATCGTCGCCGCGCTCACCGCCGCCAGCGGCCTCACCGTTGCACTTACCCACTGGCAACAGCGCCCCCTCGTCCCCGCGCTCGGGGCTCCATCCGGTGCCTGACAACCCAAGGAGGATCGTGCTCATGAACCACGCCCTGCTCGCATCCCGTGGTTTTGTGGATCGGAGGTCGTCATGGCGGTAGAGGTGGAGGGGCTGGATGTCGAGCTTTTGCGCTCGGAGATCCAGCGCACCTACGCGGCGGTGTCGCGCGAGCCGGACCGCGACTTCATGTTCCCCACCGGCCGCGCCTGGGCGCAGGATCTCGACTACCCCGCCGATCTGCTGGCGCGCATCCCTGAGACGTCCCGCGAGTCGTTCGCCGGAGTCGCAAACCCCTTCGTGCTCGGATCGCTAGGCGCCGGTGAGGATGTACTGGACGTCGGCTGCGGCGCCGGCCTGGACACACTCATCGCAGCGCAGATGGTCGGCCCAACCGGCTCGGTGACCGGCATCGACATGACCCCCGAGATGACCGCCAAAGCACGCCGGTCAGCCGCCGAGATAGGACTCGACACCGTCACGATCGTCCAGGGCAGCGCCGAGCAGCTGCCGTTCGCCGACGCAAGCTTCGATGTCGTGATCTCAAACGGCGTCATCGACCTGATCCCCGACAAGGACGCCGTCTTTTCCGAGATCGTCCGCGTGCTGCGACCCGGCGGCCGCATCCAACTGGCCGACGTCACCATCCACCACCCGGTCTCTGACGAGGGAAGGCGAGACATCGACCTGTGGGCCGGTTGAATCGCAGGAGCTCTGCTGGAAGCAGAGTACGAGAGCCGCCTACTGCGCCACGGATTCACAGACATCGAGACCGGCGACCTGATCGACACCTACGCCCACTCGGCATTCCACGACACCCGCCAGAAGGCAGAGAAGTACGGCGCCCGCGGCGCGACCATCAAAGCCACCAAGCCATCGGCTACGTGAACTACACGACCCATCCAACACGAGGAGGATTGCAATGAGCGCGAACCAAAGCAGCAAGGTGGTCGTCAACCTCGCGACCGGACTCGAAGATCCCGAGCGGGTAACGGTGGCGTTCCTGATCGCCGGGGCGGCCGCCACCGCCGGCAAACAGGTGACAATGTTCCTGACCAAGGAGGCCGTGCGCCTCGCGCTCCCAGGCATGGCCCAGGGCGTTGCCTGCGACGGCTGCCCACCGCTTCAGACGCTCGCTGCGCAATACGCAGAGGCCGGTGGGCGACTGCTCGTCTGCCCGATCTGCTTCAGCGCCCGCAAACTCTCCGAGGACGCCCTCCTCAAGCACGCTCAGATCGGCGGCGCAACACCACTCTGGGAATGGATCGGCGACGGCGCGACCGTCTTCAGCTACTAGCAGACGAACCGCGGCGCCGATCTTAGTGCGAACTCCGACCAGTGACCTGATCAACCACGCCCGCTCCGCGTTCGCGGACACCCGCAGAAGGCCGAGAAGGTCGGCGCCCAAGGAGCCACCATCGAAACGACCAAGCCATTTGCTACATGAACTGCTGCACACCAACCGGCTACCGAACCATCTTCGGCACAAAGACCGTCGAACGAGACGCGCGCCGCTACCGCCGCAAAGGCCTCACCGGCTCCGCCGGATGGCTCCTCAACGCGCTCACCGACGAGGGAGTGAACAAACACTCCGTGCTCGAGGTCGGCGGTGGCATCGGCAGCCTGCAGATCGAACTGCTCGAAGCCGGGGCGAGCCACGCCACGAACGTCGAGATCATCGACAACTACGAAGACACCGCCCGCTCACTCATCTCAGAGCACCGCGTGGAGGACCGGGTCGAGCGCCACATCGCAGATTTCGCTCAGCAACCAGATCAGGTGCCGGTCGCCGACATCGTGATCATGCACCGCGTCATCTGCTGCTACCCCGACGCCGAGGCGCTGACCTCGAATCGCCTTCCGCGGCTACGTCCACCCACACGCGCAGATACTTGAGGTCGCGACCTCACGCGGCTTCCATGCCACCCGCCACGATCGTGGCCCGCTCTGGGACAGCTTCATCCTCCAGCAGCGTCACCAGGGATAAACGCCGGTTTGTACGCAGTCCCGACGCCCACGGTTAGTGTCCGTGCTGGTCGAACCTACCAACGCACGGGCTACATGAAGACGGGACGGGTTTGGCTTACCCAGGCGCCTCAGGGGCTCCCGGCGCGCCCCGTTGCGCCCCCGACGGACGAGCGAGAAGTTCGGCGCTATTGGTGGGGGGCGGGTTCCTCGCCTGGTTCGGTGCGGGAGATGACGTGCCAGCTGTCCCAGGTGATCTTGAGGATGACGAGGGTGATGGCGATGCCGATGAGGGGGTCGGCGATGTTCCAGCCGATCCAGACGAAGAAGGCGCTTGCGATGACGGTGAGGGAGACGTAGCCGTCGACGCGGGCGTGGTTTCCGTCGGCGATGAGCGCTGGGCTTCGGAGGCGTTGGCCGCCGCGGAGGCGGACGCGGGCGGCGATCTCGTTTCCGATGAACCCGACAAGGCCGGCGGCTGCCAAGACGCCCAGATGGGAGAGGTGTTGTGGGTGAATGAACCGCTGGATGGTCTCGTAGAGCGCGACGCAGGCGGAAACGAAGATGGCCAGAACGACGAACAGGCCGGCGACCTTCTCGCCTCGGTATGAGCGGAGCAGGAACGCGATCCCAAGCGGTACCGCGGTTAGAGCGTCGCCGAAGTTGTGGATCATGTCCGCCAGCAGTGCGACGGATCCGGAGAGGACGAACACGAGCGCCTGGATGGCGGCGGTGAGGCCGAGCACGCCGAGGCTGATCGCGACTGTGCGAACGCCGTCGCGGGATCGCAGGATCGACCGGTCGACCAGGCCATGTGAGTGGCCGTGCGCGCCTTCGTGGTGGTGGGGGTGCTCATGGTCGTGCGGATCGTCGTGGTCGTGTTCGTGGGTGTCGTCATGCTGGTGGGGGTGCTCGTGGTCGTGTGCCCGTAGGTCGTTGTGATCGAGGTCGATCACGTGGACGTGGGCGTGGCTGTGGACGAGCGTTCCGTGGCTATGCTCGTGCGTATGCGAATCCCCGCTCGGGTCAGTTGAGGAATGGGTGTGTCGTAGCGGTGGCATGGCGTCCATGTTATCGATCCGTCCGACGTGCCTCAGCGGTCGGCAGGCTGCGCTGTCGCGGTCATGCAGGAAGTTAGCCGTGGGCAGTCGGCTCTGATGAGCCCGACGTCCGCTGGTTGGTCGCGGGCGGCGTGGAGTGGCGTGCGCGGAGCCGGCGTGCCCTCGGCGATTGACGCGACGATAGGAAGGCCGAGGCCGGCACCGCGGTCGGTGGGCCGCGTCGGTTTAGTCGTGAACCTGGGGTGTGTTGAAACCTCGGTTACATTATACTGCGTGATGTGAGTGGGCGGATCCGATGGGTGTTCTTGGCGTACCGGCTGCCGCGTGAGCCGTCGACGCCGCGGATCGCGGTGTGGCGGCAGCTGCGACGATTGGGCGTGGTGCAGCTGACGGACGGGTTGGTGGCGCTGCCGCTCGACGCCCGCACGCGCGAGCAGATGGAGTGGTTGGCTGACGAGGTGGCCGATGCCGGGGGCGTGGCGACGCTGTGGCTGGCTGAGGCAGCGTCGGCGGCTCAGGAGCGCGCGTTGGCCGGGCAGATGGCGGCCGCGATCGCGGAGGAGTACCGCTCGGTGATCGATGCGGCGGCGGGGGGTGTCGGCAGGTCACCGTCTGAGCAGCGTCGGACGCTGGCGCGCCTGCGTCGCGAGCTTCGACGGATCGGTTCGCGCGACTACTTCCCGCCGGTGGAGCGCGAGCTTGCGAGTGACGCGGTGGAGAGGCTCGCGAACGCGGTGGAGGCGGCGGCATGAAATGGGCGACGCGCAAGAACTGCCACGTGGATCGTGCGGCCTGCGCGTGGCTGATCCGCCGCTTCGTTGATCAGGACGCGGAGTTCGTGTTCGTGGACGATCCAGACGACGTCCCCACCTATGCCATACCCTTTGACATGCGCGGCGTCGAGCTCGGCCACCACAGCGGCGAATGTAGCTTCGAGGCGTTTCTGCGTCGGTACGAGCTCGACGATCCGGCGCTCGTGGAGATCGGCCGTGCGATTCATGAGGCCGATCTGGCTGACGAGCGCTACGACGCGCCTGAGGGGCCGGGCCTTGACATCCTGCTCCGCGGCCTCTCGATGATCTCTGGGGACGACGAGCAGATGCTGGCATGGTCGGCCCCGCTGTTTGACGGACTGTACGAATATCGCAGGCGCGCGCTGTTGCTCGGGCGGGAGCCCGCGTGAAACGACCAGGTATCGCAGGGGTGTGCTCATGGCGCTGACTCGGAGGGGATTCATCGCGGTGCCTCCGGGGCGCGAGCCGGGGTTCGATCATGCGGACTGCTATCGCGGTGAGCGCATCTACGTCGCACACACCGGGGCGGATCGCATCGACGTGCTCGACTGCGCATCGCGGAGCTATCTGCGATCACTCGAGCAGCTGCCCGGCGTGGCGGGCGTGCTCATCGACCACGAGCATGACCTGCTGTTCTCCTCGGATCGCGGCTGCGCGCGCGTTTCGATGTGGCGGTGTGACGATGAGGAACTCGTCGCGCGCGTCGGCGTTGGCGCGCATCCAAATGGGCTCGCATTCGACAAGGCGCGACGCCACTTGTTCGTGCTCAATCTGGGTCACCCGCCCGGACACGATCCGACGCTGTCGATCGTTGATGTCGACTCGGCGAGGGTTGTCGATACCGCCCCGCTTCCGGGGCGACCGCGATGGGCGACGTACGACGCGACGCGCGATGTCGTCTTTGCGAATATCAGCAGCCCAGCGCAGATCCTCGCGTTGAACGCCGCGACGCTGCAGGTCGACCGAGCGTTGGACGTGCCGGTGGATGGGCCGCACGGCCTGGCCTTCGACGGACAGCGGCTGTACTGCGCGGCGGACGGTGGAGCGGTGGTCGTGCTCGACGCGGACTCCGGCCTCGTCGAGGCGACCCTGCCACTGCCGGGGGTGCCCGACGTCGTCTGGCACGACCCCGAACGGGCGCGGCTGTACGTCGCGGTTGGCGATCCAGGGTGCGTCAGCGTGTTCGACACCGCAGAGCTCGCCCACCTCGAAACCGTGATGACCGAATCGGGCGCGCACACGACGGCGTGGAATCAATCCGAACGCGCGCTGTACGTGTTTCAACCATCCAGCAGTGGAGCGGCCGTCTATGTCGACGAGTAACCCGCAGCTCAATGGGATCCCCGAAACGACCGAACCGGCCGAGCATGCGGCGCCGGACTTCGCGGCGATCGTTCGATATTTCCTTCGACTCGGGGCGCTCGGATTCGGTGGGCCGATCGCCTTGGCGGGCTACATGCAGCGCGACCTCGTCGAGCGGCGCGGCTGGTACACCGAGAGCGAGTATCTCAACGGCCTCGCGCTGGCTCAGACGATGCCCGGCCCGCTGGCAGCCCAACTTGCGATGTGGCTGGGCTACATCCGCCGCGGCTGGGTGGGCGCGCTTTTGGTGTCGCTGGTGTTCATCGGACCGGCGTTCCTGTTCGTGCTGGCCGTCGCCGTCGTCTACGCGCACTACCAGGGATTATCAGTGGTGCACAAGCTGTTCTACGGCATTGGCCCGGCGGCGATCGCGATCATCACCTTGGCGGCGATCAAGCTCGCCCGAACCACCAACAAGCGCGACCCCATCCTGTGGACGATCGCACTGATCCTGGGCCTGATCACCGCCATCGCAGGTGCCGAGATCGCGCCGCTGTTCATCGTCGCCGGACTCTTCGGTACGATCGTCTACGGGGGCGGCATCCCGGACTGGCTGCGCCGAGGTGCCGTATCGGTCGTGCCGCTCCCTGTACTGGCGGGCGGGCTGACCGGTGGTCTTGCACTGACTGGCTCGGTCGGTTTGGCGGCGTTCTTCGTCGAAGCGGGCGCGTTCACCTTTGGCTCGGGGCTGGCGATCATCCCGTTCATGCACCACGGCGTGGTCGACTCGTATCACTGGGTGACCGAGCGCCAGTTCCTCGACGCCGTCGCGATGGGACTGATTTCCCCCGGCCCCGTGGTGATCATGTCGACCTTCGTCGGCTACCTCGCCGGCGAGATGAGCGGCGCCGTGATCGCCACGGTCGCGATCTTTCTGCCGGTGTTCTTCTTCGTCGTGATTCCCGGCCGTTGGTTTGTTCGACACCAGAAGAATCGCCGCGTGCAGGGCTTCGTCAAGGGCGCGACGGCCGCCGCTGTCGGCGCCATCGCAGGCGCCAGCTACGTGCTTGCTCGCGGCGCGATCGTCGACTGGAAAACCATTCTCGTGTACGGCATCGCGCTTGCTGTGCTGTGGCGCTTTAACGTCAAGGAGCCGTACGTCGTTGTTGCCGCCGGCATTGCCGGTCTTATTCTCGCCTAAAAGGAGGCGTACCATGAAGTGGGTTACACGCGAACACCCAAAGACCGATCGCATCGCCTGTCCCTGGCTGATCCGAAAGTTCATCGATTCCGACGCCGAGTTCCTGTACGTCCCCGCCGATCAGGTACTCGAAGCCGCCGAGCGCGAGGGCGCGCACTCCTACGACGCACCCGGCGCGCGCTACACCCACCGTGACGGCCTCTGTTCCTTCGAGGTCCTGGTGGAAGAGCACACCATCGACGACCCGGCGGTACAGATGCTGGCGCGCATCGTGCACGGCGCCGACGTCTCTGAGGATCGCGACGCGACGCCGCAATCGCCGGGACTGCAAGCGATCGCCGAGGGCTTCCACTTCCTGATCTCCGACGACGACCACCGCCAACTAGCCACGGAGCTTCCGGTCTATGACGCGCTCTACGAATGGTGCAAACACCAGGTAGGCGAGCAGGTGGGAGCCGCATCAGCCTGACCCGCGATGCGCGACTGATCATCCGCGTCCAGGCGCTTCGCGCCGTCGCCTACGGCGCCGGCAGCGTCCTGATCGGCGTCACCCTCAACCAAGCCGGCCTGTCCGGGATCGCCGTTGGGGCGGTGTTGGCGAGCCTGCTGGTCGGAAGCGCGGTCGCCTCGCTGCTGCTCGGCCGCTACGGCGACCGTGTCGGCCGTCGCCGCTGCTACGTTGCCCTGCTCCTCTTGATGGCGGGCGCCGGCGCCGCCTTTGCGCTCACGTCGTGGCCGCCGCTGCTCGTTCTGGCCGCGCTGACCGGCACAGTCTCACCCGACGTCGTTGAGTCCGGCCCCTTCACCTCGCTCGAACAGGCGATGCTGCCACACACCGTCTCTGGTGATCCCACGCGTCTGTTCGGCCGCTACAACACCGTCGCCACCCTCGCCGGCTCACTGGGCGCCGCCCTCGCCGCGCTGCTCACATTCATCGCAGGCAGCGATCAGCGACTGCTGCTCGTCTACCCCATCGTCGCCCTGGCCGCGCTGCCGATCGCCACTCGCCTCTCACCGAGCATCGAACGCGGCGAGGAACACACCGGCCGAACCCACCCAACCCTCGAGCGGTCGCGGCCGATGGTCAAGCGGCTGGCCGGCCTGTTCGCGCTGGACAGCTTCGGCGGCGGCTTCGTCGTCAACGCCTACATCGCCTACTACCTCGCCCGCCGCTACGGCGCCTCCCCCGAACTGATCGGCCTGGTCTTCTTCGCCATCGGCATCCTCCAAGCCGCGTCCTTCCAAGCCGCCGTGCGACTCAGCCAACGCATCGGACCGCTCCCAACCATGGTCTTCACCCACCTACCCTCCAACCTGCTGCTCGCCGCCATACCACTCGCCCCGAATCTCCCAGCGGCCGTCGCGCTCCTACTCGGGCGGTTCGCGCTTTCCCAGATGGACGTCCCACCACGCCAGGCATACGTCGCCGCCGTGGTCACCCCCGCCGAACGTACAGCCGCAGCCGCTTACACCAACAGCGCCCGCTACGCCGTTCGCCCCATCAGCCCACTCCTCACCGGCGCCCTCGTCCAAGCCTCACTCATCGGCGCCCCCTTCCTCATCGCCGGCGCGATCAAAACCGCCTACGACCTCGGCTTCTGGAAGATGTTCCGCCATATCCCAATGGGCGGGCCTCCGAGCTGACCCAGGAAGCCCGCCAGCAACCCCCGGATCGTGACGGCCCGGCTCCAATGGCGCGGAGCGCAAACGTCGACACCACCCGTCGCAACAACCGGCAGGCCCGATCAGCGCACAGCTCCAGTAGTCACCTCCGAATCCTCGGCACCGCAGACAACGACCACGCCCTCCGCCACCGCGACGGTCGCACCGAACCCGCCTAGCGATGCGGAAACACCAACGGAGCGGCGCAAGAGCCGAACCTACCAACGCATCGGTTACATGCGCCTGCCGATTTTGAAGACAGGATCGGTTCGGCTCAACCGGGCGGCATGTAGGGTGGTCGCGCCCCAGGATGCGCCCTCCAGGGGCGACCAGCGGTTCGAATCGACGCTCTACTGTGCCTTGCCGATTGCTGATACTGCGCGCGGTTTGAGGGCAGGCACCCGGCCCGCTAGGGGTCATTCGTGGTGGTGCGTGTGGGCAGCTTGGGAATCGGAAGGGCTGGCGGGTGTACCTTCGCACTCCCAGCCGCGGGCTGGCTGGTTGGTATTTTGGTGTTCGACCTCAAGCGTGGAATGGTCGATACCGAAGCGGTCATCGAGCAGGTGTTTGAGCGCATGGCAGGTGGCGTGGCAGTCGACCTGCCTGCCGACGAAGACCTGCGCGGAGAGGGAGGGCATGCCGGAGGTGATCTCCCACACGTGCAGGTCACGCACCTCAACTACGCCGGGGTATGTGTTGAGCGTGTCGTTGACTGCTTCGGGGTTGATCCCTTTCGGTGCCATCTCAAGGAAGATCCGGCCTGAGTCCCGCAGTAAGCCGTAGGCGGCTCGTAGCATCAGCCCAGCGACGAGTAGGGATGCGACTGGGTCGGCGCGCTGGAAGCCCCAGATGAGGATGATGGCGGCGGCGATGGCGGTGCCGATGAACGCGTAGAGGTCGGTAAGGATGTGCTGGAAGCTGCCTTCGACGTTGAGGCTTTGGCGGTTGGCCTTGGCCAGCGTCCAGGTGGCGGCGATGTTGACGACGATGCCGATCAGGGCGATGGCGAGAATCAGTTTGGCGTCGACGGTGGGTGGCGCGAACATGCGCCGGATCGCCTCAACTACGATCAGCACGGCCAGGACAAGGAGCGTCATGCCGTTGGCCTGTGCGCTGAGGATCTCAGCGCGCTTGAGGCCGAACGTCATCGTGCCCTTGGCCGGGCGCAAGGCGAGTCGTGCCGTCCAAAGCGACAGTCCGATCGCGCCGGCGTCGGTCAGCATGTGACCAGCGTCTGAGAGCAACGCGAGGGAGTGGGCGATCAGGCCGACGACGATCTCGATGGCCATGAAGACGACAATCAGGCCAAGAGCGATCGCGAGTTGGCGCTGGTTGGCATCGGGGCTGACGCCATGAGAATGGTCGTGCCCATCCGAGTGGTCGCGGTGGCCGCTCACGAGCAACCCCCATCGCCGCAGCCGCTCTCTGCCGCTCCCAGGGCTGGGGCACAGCAGCCGCAGCTCTCGCCCTTCCAGCTCTCACGCCCTTCCCGGGCAGCGACCGTAGCGATCACGAGCGCGGCGGTCGGGTCGGCCCACCACCAGCCCAGCAGCGCGTTGGCTCCCAGCCCGACGAGAAGCGCGACCGAGAGGTAGGCGCAGACCATGTTCTGTTGGCCCTCCGAGACGGTCGCGCTGGAGCCAAGCCGCTCGCCGATTCGTCGCTTCGCCCGCGCCAAAAGTGGCATCGTCGGCGCCGTGATCGCGGCCAGCCCGATCCCGACCCAGCTCGTGTCGGGATGCTGCCCGCCAAGCAGCGTGCGCCCGCTCTCCACCGCCACATAGCCCGCGAGGAGGAAGAATGAGAAAGCGATCAACTGTTGGGCGCGACGCTCGGCTCGCGCCGGATCACTAAGACGTCGCCCAGTGAACAGCCACACAATCACAGTCCCGGCAGCGACCTCGATCAGACTGTCGAGGCCAAACGCGACCAGGGCGATCGAACCGGCCGCGACACCAGCGGCCACGGCGATCGCAAACTCGACCACATGCCAAGCATTCCCACCGATAGCCAACCAGCGCGCGCGGCGCTGCAGCGCCGCGCGTTCCTCGGCGTCGGAATCCGGCCGGCCCGGGACCGCTGCCATCGGCAATCGCGTCGCCCGTGTCGGTGCCGCGGTGGGTTCAGCCACCGATCCGTCCCGACTCATCGTGGGTCACGTGCTGCAAGCCGACGTCCAACAGCAGCCGGATGTGGGCATCGTCCAGCGTGTAGTAGACGTTTCGGCCCTGCTTTCGATAGCGGACGAGTCGGCTCGAGCGCAGCAAGCGTAGGTTATGCGAGCAGGCCGTCTCGGAAAGTCCGGTCACGGCCGCTAGATCGCACACGCACAGCTCGCCGCCCTCAATCAGCGCCACGATTAGCCGTACCCGGCCGGGATCGGAAAGCACCCGGAAGGTCTCCGCCAGGTCTTGGCTGACGCGCTCGTCGGGCAGGCGCTCACGCACCGAAGCGACGCGCTCGGCGTCCACGCACCTGACCTGGCAGCGGTCAAGCGGCACCACCCTCTCGGTTGATGTCTTCACAGCCATGAAGGCTATATGACCGCCGGGCACCGTGGCGCCGTGCCGCCGATCCCCGGCGCCGCGCCGGTAGAGCTCATGCGCGACCAACCCGCCGAGGGGCCTGTCCTGGGACAACGAACCGCACGGGGTGGGTACCGTTCGTCGCGTGGAAGTCCCACCTAAGACCGCGGCGGAGCGGGCCGTCAGCCGCCGCGCCCCGCGGCGCGTACGCGATTTCGGCCTCGGTCGGCGGTCATGCCGGCGGGTATGGCGTCGGCGTCGCCTGGTCGATCAGGTCGGTGTAGTCGTCGATGGCGGCGCGAATTCGCCGCGGTGTCATCCCTTGCGCGTTCAGCTTCATCACCTCACGGGTGACGCCCATGCAGACGTCTCAGGTGGGGCCATCGAGTCGAGTACGACGCTGCCGTCGGGGTTGACTTTCTGGACGTAGCAGTCGCGGTTGCTCTTGTGGCCGCTTCGCTGGCCGCAGCCGCAGTAGCAGGGCATGTACTTCATCAGGTCGCCGTGGGTGATTTGGAACTCATAGAGGGTCTTCACCTCGGGTGGGGCGTCGGTGACGAAGGAGGGCCAGACGACCTTGGTTAGGTCGCCGTTGGGCTCGCCCACCACCGGGTACTTGGAGAATCGCGCGGCAGATCACCGGCGGACACGGGTTTGGACTCACCGCCTCCGCAGGCGGCGCCGCCCCAGCCTAGGGCAACGACAACCGAGGAGAGTAGGAAATCACGGTGCTGCATTGGCGACCAGTGTACGTGCGTTCTCCACTCGCGGTCGAGCCGGCGTCGGCTCTGGTTCGGACCGGTGGATCGGTCTCGGGAGCGAGTCGATTCGCGAGTCGATCAGCGGGGTGTGCTGAGAGCGTCGGCCACGGGATGGCGGAACGGCGCCGACGGTGTGGCGGTTCTATTACTGGTGCGTAGTAGCTGCGGTACGCTGCGTCGGTGTCCACTGGGAGGATCGCTTCGGCCGCGGGTCGGCTCGTCGTCATACGACGCGTCGCCTGGGGTCTCGCATTTCTGGCTGCAGCTGTCGTGATGACCGGCGGGCTGCTGCGGAGCTCCCCGTCCGCTCCGGCGCGTGCGAACGCAGTCGTCCCGGCGGCTGCTCGGCATGTGGCGCCGTCGCTTCGTGGCGGCCACCCGCTGCAGGGCCGTCCAGGGGCGTTAAGCGCCTATCGGGGACGGGTCGTGTTTCTCAACTTCTGGGCGAGTTGGTGTCATCCGTGCAGACAGGAGGCGCCCCAACTGGTGCGCTTCGCGAGGACGCTGGATCCGCGCAGTGCGGTGTTGATCGGCATCGATGTCAACGATCCGCGCAGGGCCGCGCTTCGGTTTATGCACGTGTTCGGCGTGCGGTACTCGGTCGTGGCTGATCCGAGCCGGACGATCGCCGATCGCTACCGGATCATCGGCCTTCCGACGACGTTCGTGATCGACCGTGAGGGGCGGATCGCGTGGCGGCTGCTTGGGCCGCGGACTGTCGCGTCGCTCGATCGCGCGTTGGTGGAGGTGGAGGGGTGATGCGGGTCGGTGGGGTGTTTCTTCCTTTGGCGTTCGCGGCCGGGTTCGTGTCGTTCCTGAGCCCGTGCGTGCTGCCGCTTGTGCCGGGCTATGTGTCGGCGGTCGTCGGCGGCAACCTAGCGGCGCAGCAGAGCGGTCGCCGGGCACTGGTGCCGAGTCTGTTCTTCTTGGTCGGATTCCTCGCGGTATTCATGGCCCTGGGGGCGAGCGCAAGCGCGCTTGGCTCGACGCTTGCCGTGCACCGCGACCAGTTCAACGTCGTCGCTGGTGGGTTCGTGGCGGCGATGGGTGTGTTGATGGTCGGTGACATCGCCCTGTCGGGGCTTGGTATCGGCTCGGCTGGCGTGGCGGTGCAGCGGCTCGCGGTGTCGCGTGGCGGGCCGGTCGCGCTTGGCGTTGCGTTCGCGTTCTGCTGGACGCCATGCATTGGACCGGTGTTGGGAAGCATCCTCGTGCTGGCGGGCGCGAAGCTGACGCTGGCCCAAGGCGTGCTGCTGCTGCTGGTGTACGGCCTCGGTTTGGCCGCCCCGTTTCTGCTCGTCTCGCTGGGCTTCACCAAGGCGATGCGCAGCTTCCGCTTCTTGCGCCGCTTCTACCGTGGATTCCAGGGGTTCGCGGGCCTGGTTCTGATCGTCATGGGCTACCTGCTTGCGACCAATCAGCTCTACATCGTGAACATCTACGCCCAGCACCTGCTGGAGCGCCTGCATCTCGACTGGTGGTCGAACCTTTGAGCCCGAGCAGACCCCAATCGCCAAGGTCGGCGCTGCCCTCGGTCCAAGCGAGCGATCAGATCGCCGACCACCCGACCGGGTGGGCGCCATGACGAGAGTTTGGCGCGGTCTGAGGTGGTTCGTCCCGCTTGGCGGCGTGGTCGCTGTCGTTGGGGTGATGGCGCTGTTTGCCTACGGTCTGGTCAAGTCCTCGCAGGGAGGCACGCTGGTCTCGGAGATCGCGGCGGGGAATAAGCCGGCCGCGCCCCTGTTCAAGCTTGAATTGTTCTGGCCACCCAGCGGCTCACCCTCTCCGGCTGTCGCACAGGCGATCGGCAACGGTGGGCTCGATCTCGGCGGGCTGCGTGGGCATCCGGTGGTGCTGAACTTCTGGGCCAGTTGGTGTGTCGCGTGTCGCGCCGAGGCCAGGCTGCTGGTCGACGCCGCGGCGAGCAACCCGCGCGTCGTGTTCATCGGCGTCGACGTGCAGGATCTACGCGGCGACGCGATCGGCTTTCTGCGCCGCTACGGCGTCACCTACACCGCGGTGTGGGATAAGTCCAACTCGACCTATGAGAACTACGGGCTGACCGGCGTTCCCGAGACGTACTACATCGACCGCCAAGGTCGGATCGTGGCGCACGACCCAGGCACGGTAAGCGACACCAGTCTCGCCGACGGGATCCGCAAGGCAGGCGGATGACGCGCTTCGCGCTTGCAGTCAGAATCGTGCTCATCGCGGCCGGTGTCTTCATCCTTGTCAATCCGGCGGCGGAGGCGGCGAATCATGGCTGGTCGCCGCAGGATCTTGAGAGTCAGTTGATGTGCCCCACTTGCCACGTGCCGCTTGACCAGTCGGACTCTCAAGCTGCGCAGGACATCCGAAGCTTCGTCCAACAGCGTCACGACGCCGGTTGGAGCGAGCAGCGCACCAAGCAGGCGTTGATCGACCGATTCGGCACTCGGATCCTGGCGGCACCGCCGTTTCAGGGGTTCGACATGCTGGCCTGGCTCGTGCCCAGCCTCCTCCTCCTGGGTGGCGCTGGGATCGTCCTCGGCCTAGCGTGGCAATGGTCGCACCGCCGCGGCGCCACCGCGATAGGCGGGGAGCCCTCTGCGCCCGATCCCGCGCTCGCGGCGCGGATCGACGCGGACATGGAACGCCTTGACTGAGGACTACGACCGAGATCGATCCTCGCACGTGGATGCGATACTAGGAGCGGTGCCCAACTACCGTCGCTACCCGCGGTCCGACTTCGGCTCAGGCGATCCGGTCGCCAAGTACCTCGGCGACCAGCAGGCCACCGTCATGTCGATCCTGTGGAAACGAGGCACTGGCACGGTGCGCGAGGTGCTCGAGCAGATGCCTGGGAAGGTCGCCTATACGACGGTGATGACGATGATGGTGCGGCTGCACGAACGTGGCCTGCTCGCCCGCGAGCACGAGGGCCGCGGCTATCGCTACCAGCCAACGAAGAGCCGCGACGACTTTGTCTCCGAGCTTGCCGGCTCGCTGCTCGGTCGCCTGGTCGCCGACTTCGGCGATGTCGCGCTTGCCCGGATCGTGGAGGCAGCCGACGACCTCGACCCCGCCCGCACGGCAGAGTTGCGAAAGCGAGTCAGCGATGCGTGAGCGGCCAAGTCGCGACCTCGCCCCCCTTGTGTGCCTGCTCTTCGCGGGTGCCGGGTTGCCTGCAGTCGTGCTTGTGGTGGTCGGGACGGCCGCGACGTGGCAGGCCGTACTGGCGTTGATCGGCGCGTTCGCCGCCTGCTACGCGCTGCTCACGCTCGCCCTGTCCGCACCGGCGCCGGCGTTGATTGCCGTTGCGCTGCTTGGCCTGGCGGCGACCCGTGGGCTTTGGAGCGTATCGAGGCAGATGCTTCGCACCCGCCTGGCAGTCAGGCCGCTGCTCGCGCTGGCCGAGACGTCAAGCCGGCTCGCGGCGGCGTGCGAGCAGGCCGGCGCCGATCCGAGGATCGTGTGCGCCATCCCGGCCGAGGCGCCTACCAGCTTTTGCTGGGGACTGCTTCGCCGCAGGATCATCGTCACCTCGGCGTTGATCGACGTGCTGTCGGAAGGCGAGCTGGCAGCGGTTGTCGCCCATGAGGCCGAACATGCGCGAGTGTATGACCCAGCGTGGATGCTGTTCGCGCGATGCGCCAGTAGCGCATTCTTCTGGCTCCCGTTGGCGGCCGATCTCCGCGACCGCTACTTCGTGAGGAAGGAACTCGCGGCCGATCGGGCGGCAATCGATCGGGTCGGATCCCGTGCCTTCGGCTCGGCGCTGCTCACCGTCAGCGCCCCCGGCCCGGCCGGGACAGTGTCGTTTGGCGACGGGACGCTCAACCTCCGCGTCGATGCGCTGCTCGGCAAACCCGTTGCGCTGCCACCCCTCTCAAGCGCCCGCCTGACCCTAACGGCGGTGGTGATGATCGCCGAGTGCGGCTTGGTAGCTTGGGCGGTCAGCGACGCGCCAGCCACAAACGACGCCGCTTCGGGCCATGCGATCCTGCAGATGCTTTTGTCACCGACGGTTCACGGCCTGCTGGGCATGGCGTTGATCACCTCTGCGAATGTGGTCGCGCTCATGCTGGGCCGCCGCGTGTGCGGCGCCATCCGCCGCGGCTTCTCGCCCGCGTAGGCGCCCGACCTGGCGGGGCGGGGGATTGCCTCTGGTCTGATCGCTGCTACAGTTGAGTCGTAGATCCCTCTGAGGACGTGCCCTTGAAAGGACCGCAAAATGGCCCCGCTACTTTCCACCGCGACCGCGTTCACCCCGCTGCTCCTTCTTGCATGCCCCGTCGGTATGGGACTGATGATGTTCTTCATGATGCGGGGCGGCAGACAGAAGCGTGAGGGCCCAACGCCAAGCAGCCCCGAAGCGACGAGTGTCGCCGACCTCAAGGCCGAGCACGCGCGCCTCGCCGAGCAGATCGAACAGCTCGAACGACGCCCCCAGAACACGGATCGGACACCAGCCGAGCGATGAACGATGCCCTACTGATCGGCCTGGTAGCGGTCTCGGCATTGATCTGTCCGGCGATGATGCCGCTCGGTCGCAGGCGCGGCAGAAGCATGCTCTGTTGTCCGCCGCGCGCGGGCCGTAACGAAGCTGCGGATCTTCGTCGGCGCCAGATCGCTCTCGGTGAGGAGATCAACCGGCGCATCGATCAAGCCGCCGCCGAGCAGCCCACCGACTCCCTGGCCTAGCCCAGCCCATGTGATGAATCCACGGTTGCTCGTCATCTGCATCCTGACCGAAACGGCGATCGTCGCCGGAGCGCTTCTCGTGCACGCCGGGTCGTCCAATGGTTGGCGCTCCGTGGGAAGTGGCCCATCCTTCGCGACCCTCGCCGCCCAGCACACAAACAGCTGTGGCCCACAGGCACTCCAACTGGCGGCGTACTCCCCCGCCATGCGACTGCAGGGATCGTGCTGCTCAGCGATGGACGAGGCGGCCTACAACGCCCAAGTTGGCAGCCTAACGAAGTACGCAGCGATCCCGCAGATCCCCGACGACCCCTACGACATCCCTGTCTCCCTCGCGCAGGAGTTGGTCGGATACCACGACGGGATCGCCCTCACCGGATCCCAGCAGGTGACCTATGACGCGGCGATGCGGATGTCGCCCGAGATGGGGCCGTGCTGCTGCCACTGTTGGCGGTGGACCGCGTTTCAGGGCATGAGTGACTACCTGATCGCGCGGCGGGGATGGCACGCCCGGCCGCTCGCGTACCTGATCGGGCTGGTCGACGGTTGCGGCGGCAAGGCGCGCGCAGCTGCGAGTGCGAGTGCCTAGCCGTGCCCGAGCCGACGCGAGCGCGTCTCGGTGAGCGGGCTCATCACCGGGACGACACTGTTCGCCTCGTTCCTGGGCGGGATGGTCGCCCTGTTCGCGCCATGCTGCGTCTCGGTCATGCTGCCGGCCTACTTCGCGACCAGCTTCGGCCGCCGCCTGCGATTGGTGCTGATGACGTTCGTGTTCGCGGCGGGCGTGGCCACCATCATCCTTCCCGTCGCTCTCGGCGCAGCCGGGATCGGTTCGGTGGTACAGGCACATCACACCCTGATCTTCGGCGCCGGAGCCGTGATGATGCTCGGCTTGGGCGTGTTCACGCTGGCCGGTGGGAAGCTGGCTCTGCCGATGCCCGGGATGCGCCCTGCGAGTGGCCGCGGCCCGGCCGCGGTGTATGGCCTCGGCCTCTTCTCCGGCGTTGCTAGCTCCTGCTGCGCGCCGGTGCTGGCCGGCGTGATCGCCCTCTCCGGCCTGTCGGGCTCATACATAGTCGCGCTCGCGATCGGCGTTGCATACGTGTTTGGGATGGTGTTTCCGATGTTCGTATTGGCGCTGATGTGGGATAGATTCAACTGGGGCGAGAGCCGGCTCCTGCGCGGTCGCAGCGTACGCCTCCACGTCGGCAAACGCGGCGCCAGCGTGCACTCAACGGCGCTTCTGTCCGGCGGAATCCTGGTCGGCATGGGAATCTTCACCCTGGTCATCGCCGCGCAGGGAAAATCGATGAAAAGCAGCGGCTGGCAGGCGTCGCTCTCGGCCCAACTGCAGCACTACGCGCACATCGCGACCGTCTGGGCCGGCGACGCCCCCGGCTGGTTGAGCGCCGCCGCGGTCGTAGCCGCGCTCACCGGCTTGGCATGGATCGCGCTCAACCAAGCCTCAACACCCGACGACCCACCCCAAAACCAGCCTCCGGAGGATCCAGGTGAGCAAGACCACTCCCCACCCGACTGGCAGCGCCCGCAAAGCGGCGCTACAAGCTGACCAGGCGAAATACCGACGGCGCTCGCTGCTGCTGCGCTCCGCGCTGGTCGTCATCGCCGCCGCAGCCGCACTGTACGGCGTCACCCGGCTAGGCGGATCAAGCTCCAACTCGAGCTCAAACGGCGGCGGTATCACCTACACCGTTGGGACACCCGGGCCGGGGCAGACGGCGCCGCCGGTCAACCTGCCATCGACCCGCGGCGGCACGTACAACCTGACAAGCGCCCTACGCAAGGGGCCGGTATTGCTGTACTTCCAGGAGGGTCTCACCTGCCAGCCGTGCTGGGATCAGCTGAAGGTGATCCAACAGGACATGGCCAAGTACCGCGCGCTGGGAGTCTCACAGATCGTCAGTATCACCAGCGACCCGCTCGACCAGATCACCCAGAAAGCCCGGGACGAAGGCCTGACGATGCCGGTCTTATCTGACCCGAACCTGGCCGTGTCCAAGACCTACAACGCCAATCAGTACGGCATGATGGGCGACTCGCGCGATGGTCATACCTTCGTCTTGGTCGCAGCCGACGGTAAGATCCTGTGGCGTGCCGACTACGGCGGAGCGCCGAAGTACACCATGTTCGTGCCCGACTCGCAGCTGCTCGCCCATCTGCGCGCGACGATGACGCACCAGTGATCGCGATCACGCTGCTGACCCAGGAAGACTGCGCCCACTGCCAGCACGCCAAGACCGTCCTTGACCGCGTCGGCGTCGACTATCCCCTCAGCGTCGAGGTGCTTGACCTGCGAACGCCCCAGGGCGACGCGCTGGCCCGAAACGCTGGCGCCTGGTTTGCCCCCATCGTCCTAGTGGGGGGAAAGCCGTTCAGCCACGGCCGGCTGTCGGAGAGGAAGCTGCGGCGTGAGCTCGACCGCCAAGCGTCACCAACCTGAAGCTGCGTCAGCGAATCGTGTGTCGGCGCGCGATCATCGGTGGTGGCATAGCGGTCGCGGCGCGGTCGTCCCGATCGTGGCGGCGCTCGTCATTGCTTTGGCGGCGCCTTCATCCGCGCAGGCCCACGCCTTTCTGCTCGCGACCAGCCCTCAGCTCGGTGCGCGGCTCGCGACGTCGCCAGCCAAGATCACGCTGACCTTCGACGAGGGGGTCACGCCCGCGCAGGGCGGGATCGAGCTGAAACGGAACGGCGGCGGCACCGCTCCTACGATCGGCCAGGCAGCGACAACAAACGGAGGGAAAACGCTGGAGATCAGCGTTGGCAGGCTCACGCCTGGTGTATATGTGGCAAGTTGGCAGATCATCGCCGATGACGGCCACTTCGAGGCCGGAGCGCTCGACTTCCAGGTCGGCAACGTCGGACATCTGACCGCAATCACGGCCACACCGCGAACGCCACTTCCCTGGTCGCTCGTGATAGCACGACTCGTGATCTACGTGGGCTTAGCGCTGACCTTCGGACGCACCGTGGTGGCGCTTCGCGTCCGCCATCGCCTCAGGGGGCTAACGACCGTGGGGGCGGGCCTCGTCGCCCTCGGCGCGGTCTGGCAGCTCACCGCGCTGGCCGCCGAAACCGGCCGCGGCGCCATCTGGACCGGCATCGAAACTGGGCCCCTCCACGCTGCCATGGCCACACACGCGGGGAAGCTGGCCGCCCTGATCATCCTCACCGCGACCCTCCAACTCGTGATCCTTTGCCTCGCCCCCCGCCGCCATGTACCCATGATCGCCTCAGGCAGCATGGTGATCGTGCTGCTCGCACTGTCCGGCCACTCGGCCTACACACGCTACACGCCGCTGACCGTCACCCTGGACGTCGCCCACATCGCCGCCGCAGCGGTGTGGCTGGGCGGCCTGGTCGAGCTGGGCGCGATCGCATTGCGGGATCGAGCCCAGCTGTGGAGCCACGCCCGTCGGTTCGCGCCCTACGGATTCGCCTCCGCAGGCACCCTCGCCGCCACTGGCCTGTACGCCGCCTGGGTGCACGTCGGCCACCGGTCGGCACTCACCGACACGCCGTATGGCCGCACCATCCTGCTCAAGTCCGCGCTGTTCGCCAGCGCGCTTACCATCGGCGGGTTCAATCACCTCACCACCCGCGGTGGGCGTTCCCGCGCTGGGTCGATCACGCTCGAGCCGGCGCTGCTGGCGATGATCGTGGCCGTCGCCGCGGTGCTGGTCAACGTGGCTCCACCGCCACCATCGGCGCTGGCCACCGCAGCGCCACCGGCGCTCACGACCGCGGCGCCATTAACGGGCGCACGGATCAATCTGGCCGCTCCGGCAGGCCCCACCCTGATCGCGGTCGCCGCCAGCCCGACGCACGTCCAGGTGTCTGCGATTCGCTACGACGGTACCTCCGCAAGCGACGCCCATCTGGCCGTTCAACACGACCCAGCACTTCGCTTCACACGCTGCGGCGGCGCCTGCCTCGCCGCAACCTGGACGCCGCAACCTGGCACTCAACGGCTGTCCGTACTCATATTCGAGCGCGGCGCACAGCGACGTGTGAACTTCTCCTTCCCATGGCCGCTCCGACGCGACCAAACAAAGCTCCTAGACACGTCGATCAACCACATGACGACGCTGGGCTCCGTACGCCTGCTGTCCATCGTCTCCAGCGGCTTTGGCGGCAGTCCTGCGATCAGCCATGGCATCTACCAGCCCGGTCACGCCCTGCGACTGACCGGCGGCAACGGGTTTGCCCTGGTCACGATCGGAAACACAAGCTGGCAGCGACAACCCAACAGCCAACAATGGATACGCCTCGCCACGGCCCAGCAGGTCGACCCGTTCGGAAACTACGCCCAGCAGGGCGCCGTCAACGTTCGCCAGCTAGGCACGATTCGTAGCAACGGCCGTCGCGTGGTGGTGCTCGCCTACTGGGTGCCGGGACAGCAGTACTGGTACCGCGTCTGGATCGACCCCAAGCGCCACCTGATCATCCAAGATCAGATAATCACACCCGGCCACTACCTCACCGACCAGTACTCCGCCTTCAACCAGCCGATCACGATCCGACCACCCGCCGGTGTCTCGCCATGACCATCGACGCCCACGACCCAGCCAGCCACAGACGAACCGCGCCGCTCTTGATCCTGATCATCACCTGCGCCGGCGCCGCACTCGGCCTCATGGCCGGCGCGTGGACGGCGGGCGTCCTCCACCTCCCAACCTCCCCGCACGCCACACGTACCAGCCCCAGCGAACATCGCCCCCTCGGCCAGGCGACCTTCCCGCGTCTGTCAGTCTCCTACACGACCGCCGTCCGCGGCGACAGCACTTTATACGGCACGATCGCGCCGCCGGGAGGCCCGGTCAGTATCATGATCATCCCGCCAAACGGCATCAGCGTCCCGCCGTCGCAGGTCGATCTGCGGCTGCGCATGGGCAGTCGGCGTCAAATTCCCCAGCTCACGCGCTGTGGCCTTTGGTGCTACCGATTCGCCGCGCCCGTGCTCCAAGGATCCGCAGCCACCATCACCATCCGGCTTCCCACGAGCACGAGCCCATCGCGGCTGACGCTGCCGGCGCGCCTCCCTGCGAACGAGTCCGCGCGCTACGCGCTGGCGGTTCGGCGGATGACGAGCGTCCCTGCGGTCGCTGCCATCCAGGCGCTCAGTTCCGGCAGCGGCCCCGCCGTGGTCACGCGCTACGCGATGCAAGCGCCTAACCGGCTCGAATACGCCACGTCGAGCGGGCAGCACGCCGTGCTGATCGGGAATCACCGCTGGGACACCCACCACGGAACCTGGGTGGAGTGCCCGGCCTCGGCAGGACACGACCCCACCTACGTCTGGCAACGCGCCACAGCCGCGCACGCCGGCGGACAGCTAACCCACGACAGCCGCGGACTCCTGCTCGTCCATGTCTTCAATCCATCCGTGCCCGCCTGGTTCACCCTCCAAATCGCCTCCGACGGCCGCGTAGCCAGCGCCCACATGCTCGCCCCCTCCCACTTCATGCACGAGAACTACCAACTGGGATCGACCGTCCAGATCCGACCACCCAAGCGGTTCACCTCCGGCACGAAGAACGGGACGTGCTGAGGGCCACGCAGTCGGCGCGCTGCCCGCGAGGGACAAATACTACCACCATGTCGTAGGATGCTCCGCTGCGAGCTACGACCCACGCTGTGTGCGGATGCGCCTCAGCGCGGCACGAGCCTCGCACTCGCCTTCGGAGCGCATCCGCAGATGGCTCGGCCGTGCGCTACCATACCCCATGAGGGTATGAACTGAGGAGAGGCGAGCGATGAGCGAGATGATCACTTTCACCGTGCCTGGAATCCATTGCGCCCAGTGCGAGCGGGCGATCAAAGAGGAGGTTTCGAAGGTCGAGGGCGTGATCGCGGTGGGCGTCGAGCTCGACTCCAAGGTCGTGACCGTCCGTGGTGTAGCGGTCTCCGACGATGCTGTGCGCTCGGCTATCTCCGAAGCCGGGTACGAGGCGGTTTGATGGCGACGATCGAACAGCACGACGCCGACGTCAGGCTCGACATCGAGGGCATGACCTGCGCCTCGTGTGCGACGCGGATCGAGAAGAAGCTCAACCGTCTCGAGGGCGTCGCTGCGACGGTCAACTTCGCGACCGAGACTGCCAGCGTCCACTACGACTCTGCGCTGGTTCACGTCGACGATCTGATTGAGACGGTTCGGAAGACCGGCTACGACGCGGCGCTGCCGACCGAACTGAAAGACGAGGACGGCTCGGTCGCCGCCTTGCGTGTGCGCGTCGTCGTCGCGGCGCTCCTATCGGCGCCGGTTGCGGCGATGGCGATGATCTCCGGCCTCGAGTTCTCCGGCTGGCAGTGGGTCGCGCTCTCCCTCTCGACGCCCGTTGTTTTCTGGGCCGGCTGGCAGTTCCATCGCGCCGCCGCACTCAACCTGCGCCACCGCTCGACGACGATGGACACCCTGATCTCGATCGGAACGCTCGCCGCCTGGGGCTGGTCGGCAGTCGTCGTCGTCTTCGCCCTCGAGGCCTCGGTCTACTTCGAGGTCGCAGCGATCATCGTCACCCTGATTCTGCTCGGCCGCTTCTTCGAGGCCCGCGCCCGGCGCCGAAGTGGCGAGGCGATCCGCGAACTCCTCAAGCTCGGCGCCAAGGACGCGCACGTCCTGCGCGACGGCGAGGAGGTCACGATCCCCATCGACGAGCTTGTTGTTGGCGAGCTCTTCGTCGTTCGCCCCGGAGAGAAGATCGCAACCGACGGCGTCGTCACAGAGGGCGCCTCCGCGATCGACCAGTCGCTACTGACCGGCGAGTCCGTTCCCGTCGACGTCGACGTCGACTCGGCGGTCGCCGGCGCGACGATCAACACCTCGGGTCGACTTGTGGTTCGCGCGACCAAGGTCGGCGCTGACACGGCGCTCGCCCAGATCGCGCGCATGGTCACCGAAGCCCAAGCCGGCAAAGCCGACGTCCAGCGGCTTGCCGATCGCGTCTCGGCGATCTTCGTCCCGATCGTGATCGGCGTCGCTCTCGCCACGTTCCTCGTCTGGCTGGTCGTCGGTTCGACCTCTCAAGCGTTCACCGCCGCCGTCGCTGTCCTGATCATCGCCTGCCCCTGCGCCCTGGGTCTTGCCACGCCGACGGCGCTCATGGTGGGGACCGGTCGCGGCGCCCAACTCGGCATCCTGATCAAAGGGCCTGAGATCCTGGAGCAGACGCGGCGCGTCTCGACGATCGTGCTCGATAAGACCGGCACGATCACCGAAGGCAAGATGGCCCTCGCCGATATCATCCCCGCCGAAGGCGTCGCCCGCGAGACTCTGTTGCGCGTGGCCGGCAGCGTCGAGCAGGCCAGCGAGCACCCCATCGCGCGAGCAATCGCCGACGCGGCACGAGCTGGCGCCGATGAGCCATTGCTGCACCCGACCGAGTTTCGCAACCACGCCGGGCGCGGCGTCGAGGCCCGACTGGACGGCCAGAGCGTCCTCGCCGGCCGCCCCAGCTTCTTGCTCCAGCGCGGAGCGACGATGCCTGTAGCGTTGAAGCAGCGTCGGTCGGATGCTGAGGCCCTTGGCCAGACGGTGATCGCGATCGCCGCCGATGGGCGGACGCTCGGTCTGATCGCAGTAGCCGATCAGCTGAAATCAAGCAGCCGCGAGGCGATCGGCGAGCTCAAAGCGCTCGGGCTGACCCCCATCCTCCTGACCGGCGATAACCAGCAGACAGCCCAAGCGGTCGCCTCCGCGGTCGGAATAGACACAGTCATCGCCGGCGTCCTACCGGAACAGAAGGCCGCCGAGATCAAGCGCCTCCAAGACCGAGGCGAGACCGTCGCGATGGTCGGCGACGGCGTCAACGACGCGCCAGCGCTCGCCCAGGCCGACCTGGGCCTCGCGATCGGCACCGGCACCGACGTCGCGATCGAGGCCAGCGACCTCACGCTCGTCTCCGGCGACCTCCGCGCCGCCGCCGACGCGATCCGCCTCGCCCGGCGGACACTTGGAACGATCAAGGGCAACCTCTTCTGGGCCTTCGCCTACAACGTCGCCGCGATTCCACTGGCCGCCTTCGGTCTCTTGAATCCGATCATCGCCGCGGCCACGATGGCCTTCTCAAGCGTCTTCGTTGTCTCCAACTCCCTGCGCCTCCGCCGCTTCAACAGTGCACGCGCCCACACGCCGATCCCGGCGCCCAGCCAGACACTTCGAAAGGAGGTGGCGACATGACCCACGGCTACATCCAGGCCGAAAACAAAGACGCCATGATCAGGCGACTCCACCGCATCGAAGGCCAGGTACGAGGGGTCGAACGGATGGTCGAGGAGGAGCGCTACTGCATCGACATTCTGACCCAGATCGGCGCCGTCTCCACCGCCCTCGAAAGCCTTGCTCAAAAGCTCTTGGAAGACCACGCCAACCACTGCGTCGCCGGCGCTCTCGCCGCCGGCAACCGCGAAGAGGCCGAGACCAAAACCCGTGAGCTCTTAGAAGCGGTTCAGCGGTTCGCACGCACACGCTGAGTTAACGAGGCATTCGCCACCAGCTAGCGGTGGCTGGGTTCTTCGCCGGGTTGGGTTGCTGAGATGACGTGCCAGCTGTCCCAGGTGACCTTGAGGATGGCGAGGGTGATCGCGATGCCGATCAATGTGTCTGCGATGTGCCAGCCGATCCAGACAAGGAACGCGCTTGCGACGACGCTGAGGGAGACGTAGCCGTCGACGCGGGCATGGTCACCGTCGGCGATGAGCGCGGGGGCTCCGCAGGCCTCGGCCGCCGCGTAGGCGGACGCGGGCCGCGATCTCGTTTCCGACGAACCCAACGACCCTGGCGGCCGCCAGGGCGCCGAGCTGGGAGAGGTGTTGTGGGTGAATGAGCCGCTGGGTCGTCTCGTAGAGCGCGACGCAGGGCCGAGACGAATTGGTCGTGTGCGCGGTGGGTCGCAAGGCAGCGCGACGCAAGCACCCAGCCGGGGTGGCCTTCGGTCACGGCACGTGGCGAGCGGTCGAAGACGGCCAGGCCACCTGTGACACCGACCACGGCGATGGTGATGCCGTTCAGGCGCCATGCCTGAACGTGCCCGTGGTGGGACGCGGTCGATGATTGGAGCGTCGGTGATGATGAACACAGCTGGCGGAGCCTGCGCGGCGGGCGCGTGTTATCGGCTGCCGGGCGTGATGAGTCCGGTTTCGTAGGCGAGGGCGGTGAGTGTGGCGCGGTCGCGGCAGTCGAGCTTTCGAAGGACGTTTTGGACGTGGGTTTTTGCGGTGAGGGGGCTGATGATGAGTTGTTCGGCGATTTCGGCGTTGCTCAGGCCGCGCGCGACGAGGCCGAGGATTTCGCGTTCTCGCTGGGTGAGTTCGGCGAGCGTGTTAGGGGTTTTGGTGGGGTCTGGTCGGGCTGCGAACTCGGCGATCAGGCGGCGGGTGATGTTGGGGGCGATCATGGCGTCGCCGGCGGCGATGACCTCGATCGCACGCAGTAGGTCGTGGGGGCGGGTGTCTTTGAGAAGAAAGCCGCTGGCACCGGCGCGGAGAGCGGGGTAGACGTACTCGTCGAGGTCAAAGGTGGTAAGCACGAGCACGCGTGTTCGCTCGAGGGTGGGGTCGGCGCAGATCTGGCGGGTGGCTGCGACGCCGTCGAGAACGGGCATGCGGATGTCCATCAGCACGACGTGTGGCAAGACGCGCCGGGCTAGGTCGACGGCTTCGCGGCCGTTGCTCGCCTGGCCTGCGGTGTGCATGGTGTCCTGTGCGTCGATCAGCGCGGCGAAGCCGCCGCGAACGGCGGCTTGGTCGTCGGCGATGAGCACGCGGATCATGTCTCGCCGGCCGCGTAGGGAAGGTGCGCGGCGACGCGGAACCCATCCGCAAGAGGCGCCGCGTGGAGCGTGCCGCCGACGGTCTCGGCGCGTTCGGTCATGCCGGTGATGCCTACGCCGCGTGGCGCGCCGTTGCCGTCGACCGATCTTCCGCCGTTGTCTTCGACGGCAACTGCAAGATCGTCGGGCTGGAACGTGAGCGAGATGCGGACGGTTGCGCCCGCTGCGTGCCGGCGTGCGTTGGTCAGCGACTCCTGCACGATTCGATAGGCGGCCAGCGAGACTGCGGGTGAGAGACGATCGGGCGGTGAGCCCGCGATCTGGAGGCGAGCATCGAGCCCGGTATCGCGAGCGCGCTGGACGAGATCGGCGACGTCCCCGATGCCGGGTGACGGCGCGCGTGGTGCATCGGGGTCATCGGGGTCGCGCAGGACGCCGAGGATCGATCGCAGCTCGGCGATCGCGTCGCGGCTCGCGTTCTCGATCGTCTCAAGCGCGGTTCGACCATGATCCGGGTCGCGGTCAAACAGTTCAGCTGCCGTTGCGGCTTGCACGTTGATGCTGGTGAGCGTGTGCGCGACGATGTCGTGCAGATCACGCGCGATCCGCATCCGCTCCTGCTCCGCGCGATGCTGAGCTTCCTGTTCGCGGGTCTGCTCGGCAAGCGCGAGTCGCTCGAGCAGCAGCGAGACGTAGGAGCGGCGCATCCGGTGTGTCTCAGCCGCCAGTAGGGGAACTGCGACGAGGGCCACGTGGCCGAGCGTCTGGACAATGCTGAGCTGGCCGTGCAGAACGTCGGCAACGACCACCCCCGTCACAGCCGCGACCGCGGCGAGTACCTGCTGGACGCGGCCGCGGTTGAGCGCGAGTGAGTACAGGGCAACCGCAGGGGCGAGCACTGCCACAGCGCCGATTGCGGCGTCGACGTAGAAGAGGAGCTGGACGAGTCCCCCCGAGATCACGAGCGTCCGCCCCGGCGCCCGCCGGCGAGCCACCAACGCGGCAGCCGCGCCGAGCCCCAACATGATGGTCAGCGGTCGCGTGCTGCTTCCATCGTGCGCCACGCCGGCGAGCAGGATCACCGCACCCACGATGACCGGCACGGACGCGTCGAGCAGAAACATGGAGCGACGTTTTACGATGCCAACGACTGTAGCCTCGGCGGCCGCACGCGCCGTACTCCCACTGGAGTACTCGAGATGCTCCCGGCGGACGATGCGGCAGCGCCTCGCCGGGTGGACGATGAACGCAGATGCAGACGCACGCAAGGAGGGACCCGATGAACGAGACGACCCCCGACGACATCAAACCCGCTCTGGCTGGCAGTCGTGAGCCGGCCGTCAGCGTCCGCTCGCTGACGAAGCGTTACGGCGAGATCGTCGCCGTCGATGCTGTCAGCTTCTCGCTCGAGCCGGGCACCATCACCGGGTTTCTGGGGCCCAACGGCGCCGGCAAGACGACCACGCTGCGGCTGCTGCTCGGACTGGCCGAGCCAACTGACGGTGAAGCGTTGGTGTTCGGCCGTCGCTATAGGGAGCTGGAGCATCCCATCCGCCACGTCGGGGCGATGCTTGAGTCGGGCGACTTTCACCCCGCCCGCTCCGGCCGTGACCACCTGCGGGCGCTCGCCATTGCCGCCGAGCTGCCGCAAAGCCGTGTCCAGGAGGTGCTCGACCAGGTCGAGCTCGGGCCGGCCGCGGATCGGCGCGTTCGGACCTACTCACTCGGAATGCGACAGCGGCTCGGACTTGCGGGGGCCCTGCTCGGCGACCCCAGGCTGCTGATCCTCGACGAACCCGCGAACGGCCTCGACCCAGCCGGCATGCGTTGGCTGCGTGGCTTCCTGCGACGATTCTCAGAACACGATGGCACCGTGCTCGTGTCGAGCCACGTGCTCGCCGAAGTCGCCCAGACCGTCGACCAGATCGCGATCATCGATCGCGGCAGGCTCATCCAGACCGGCTCTCTCCACGAGCTCACGACCAGCTCTCGCACGCTCGAGGACGTCTACCTCGAACTGACCGGCCGGGAGCAGTCGTGAGCGCCCTCCTTCGAGCTGAGCTGCTGAAACAGCGCACGACAAGAACCAACCTCGGGCTCATCTCCATCATGCTCGGGCTCATCCTGTTCGCGGGACTGCTCCACAGCTTCGCCCTCACAAAGGGTGTTCTGGCGACCCGCGATGGGCAGATGCACGTGTTTGGCTGGGGTGGGCTCGGCGCCCTGTTTGCCAGCCTCGCCGGCGCCATCTCGATCACCGCCGAGTTCCGCTACGGCACCATCCGAACCACATTCCTAGTCACGCCCCGGCGCGGCCAGGTGATCACGGCGAAGGCCAGCGCTAGCGCCATCACAGGCGTCGCCTTCGGGCTTGCCGCCGAAGCCTTCGTGATCATGGTCGGCAACCTGGGGCTCAGAGCACGGGGGATTCCGGTTCACGTGCACGCAGGCGACTATGCCCAGTTGCTCGCAGGCGGCGCCGTCGCCGCGGCGCTCTGGGCCCCGATTGGCGTCGGCGTCGGCGCGCTCCTCCGAAACCAGGTCGCGACCCTCGTCGGTCTCTTCGCATGGGTGCTGTTCGTCGAGGGCCTACTGTTCGGACTGCTCGCGAACGCGAGTCGGTTCCTGCCGGGCCTCGCCGGCGCCGCCATGGCTGGCGTCACCACAACCGGTGATATCAGGCCGCTGCTCGCCCCCGCGCTCGGCGGGCTGCTGCTCGCGGCCTACGCAGCCGTCGTCGTCACCGCCGGATCGATCTGGATCACTCACCGCGACATCACGTAGGAGGAACATCATGCACCCCGATCGAGACCACCACGAACCCACCCAGCCCACCCGCCGCCACCGCCGGATCGTGATTGGCACAGCCCTGGCCATTGCCCTGGCTCTCATGATCGTGCTTCACCTGACCGGCGTCCTTGGACCCCACAGTCGCTAGGACCGCCGGAGGAGACCTCATGACCATCCGCGCCACCTGTCCGCGTTGCGACACCGTGATCACCGCCGAAGACGAAGACGACCTCGTCGCCAAAGTCCAAACCCACGCCCACGACTACCACAAGCTCTCGCACGTCCTGCCTCGAAAGCACATCCTGACCCTCCTCCGCCGGCAAGGCACCGAAGAACGCTGACCATCTGCGCGAACGACGAAACGGTTGGCGCCGAGAGCAGGTGGCTGACCTGCTCCCCGTCGGAGTTGACAGGCTAGGCTGGACTCTCCCCGAGTTGTAGCGACAGTTGTGGGTCATGCTTGGGGTTGGATCTTGTGGGCGGGGTGGATGATGTCTGCGGGTATGCGGCCTTGGGTGATGCGGCCGTTGTGGGCGCGGTCGGTGTTGTAGAGGT
>JBBRMM010000007.1:0-136048 GCA_038230835.1 Gaiellales bacterium | reverse complement strand
GACGTCGTGCCGCACCCGCTGCGCCGCCGAGCCGCCCGCGTGCCGGCCGGGGGCACGGCCTGGCTGGAGGCGGTGAACTGCCAGGAGGTGGTGGACGGCGACCGGGTGGACGGTGTGATGATCGACGTGTCCGAGCAGGGTCTTGCGTTCACGACCGATCGCCTGCTGCGCCCGGGCGATCGGCTGCTCTTCCACGGCCGATTCTTCTCGGAACGTGTGGATGCCGACGTGCGGGTCGCGGTCGCCCGCGCCGCCGACAGCGGCGGCCGACGGCTGGTCGGCTGCATGATCGTCGAGATCGACACCGAGAACCTGGCGCGGCTGCGCCGGATCGTCAGCGGCGAGGCCCGCCCGGCCCCGCCCACGCTCGACCTGGGCTCACTGCGGTCGGCGGCCGACGCGGGCCGCGGAGGCTGGCGAGGGCGGTTTCACAGGGCGTCCTGAACGGCTGCTAAGGTGACATCCGTCGAGGGCAACGGACGTCTCTAGATGGGGGTCGCATGAACCGTAGAATTTTGCTCGCATGTGCGCTTGCGACCGTCTCGATTGCCGCGGGTTGCGGTGGATCGAGCTCGTCGAATCCCTCCACCTCGGCGGGCAACTCGTCCGCCACTTCGAGCGCGTCGGGCGTCATCGCCGCCGGCTCGGCGGCAGCGTCCTCCCAGCACTCGGTGGCCTTCAACCTCAAGCTCGGACTCACCCTCCACGGCAGCCTCCAGGGCGCCGGGCCGAGCGCCGCCATGCTCAGCGGACCGCTGTCCCTGACGTTCCAGGGCCACTCCGCGACCAACACCGGTGCCGGGGCGACCAAGTTCGACCTGCACTTCGCCTTCAACTTCAGCGGCGGGTCGGCGTCCGGAGAGCTGCTCTCAGCCGATGGGCGCACCGGGTACCTCACGCTGCCGACGGTGCTGGGGCCCGGGTGGCACTCGTTCCCCCTGCACTCGACCGGTACGTCGAGCTCGACCGGGTCGCTGTCGCCGAACACGCTCTCGCAGATGCACCTGTCGACCTGGTTGCAGAACGTCAAGCTCAGCTCGAGCGGTTCGACCGACACGATCGCCGCCGATCTGAACGTGCGCGCGCTGCTGACCGATGTCGAACACGCGGCCAACTCGTCGAAGCCGTTGAGCGCGGCAACGGTGGAGAAGGCGGTTTCAGCCATCCGCGTCGCCCACGGCTCCATCTCCTACGACCGCTCGAGCCACCTTCCGTCAGCCTTCAACGCGCGTCTCAGCTTGGTCGTGCCGGCCGATGCACGGTCGACGGCGCGGGGGATCACGGGGGCTGACGTCACGTTCGACGCGCAGTTCTCGGACTGGGGGAAGGACTTCACCGTCAAGGCTCCGTCGGGAGCCACCCCGCTTTCGGGCGGAACCGGCTTGCTCGGGCTGTAAGAGCCTCTAAGAACTCTATCGATCCGGCGCGCCCCCGCCGATGACGGGGTGATGAATACTTCGGTCTCGACCCCCGCGGGCGCCCGGCGCGGCCTGGGCTTGCGCCGTGCCGGCTCGCGGCTGGCGCTGCTCGCAGCGCCAGCGATGCTGGCGGCGCTGGTGGTGGTCGCCGGAGGATGGCACGCAGTCGGATTCGACTACCACGGCGGGCTCTGGACCGCAGGGCGAGCGATCCTCGACGGCAGGTCGCCGTACAACCCAGGCGCGCTCGACTCCATGCTGGCGCAGATCAGCGCGGGCGCGCCGGCGCCGCGGATCATCGAGTTGCCGGTGTACCCGGCACCCGTGCTGCTGCTGCTCACGCCCCTGTCGGTGCTCCCGGCGGGCGCCGCAAACCTGCTGGTGGTGGTGCTCCTGGCGGCGCTGCCGGCGATCGCGCTTCGGCTCTACGGCGTCCGCGACCCGCGCTGCATGGCGGCCGCCTACATGGCGGCCCCGGTGCTGCTGGGAATCGAGATCGGCACGCTCTCGCCGCTGCTGCTGCTCGGGCTGGCGACGGCGTGGCGGTGGCGGGATCGGCCCGGCCGGGTGGGAGTGCTGGTGGCGGCGCTGGTATGCGCGAAGCTCTTCCTGTGGCCGGTCGGCGTGTGGCTGCTGGCAACCCGCCGGTACCGCGCGGCCGCCATCGCAATGGCGGCTGCGACCGCGGCCACCGCGGCCTCGTGGGCCGCAATCAGCTTCGCGGGCCTGGGCGCCTACCCGCACATGATCTCGGTGCTCTCGCAGATCGAGCAGGGTCAGGGCTACTCGCCCGTCGCAGCCGGTCTGCGGCTGGGACTCGGAGCCACCCCGGCCCGCGGGCTCGCGCTCGCCGCGGGGGCGGCGGTTCTGCTCGCCGCCTGGCGCACCGGCCGCCACGGTGGCGACGCTCGCGCCCACGGTCTCACGGTCTGTGCCGCGCTCGTGCTCTCACCGATCGTGTGGCTGCACTACTTCACGCTGCTGCTGGCCCCGATCGCGGTCTCCGGGCGGCGCCTCTCGGCGCTCTGGTTCGCGCCGGCGCTGCTCTGGCTCACCCCTGCCGAGCAGTCGCTCGACCAACCGTGGGGGATTGCCGTGGCACTCGGCGTACTGGCATTGGTCACCGCATATTCGGGGCCGGGCCCCGGTATCCACGAGCGCGACGCAGTGGGGGCGGCTGGGGTCGAACCAGCGACCAACCCGTTATGAGCGGGCTGCTCTAACCGCTGAGCTACACCCCCGGCGGGCCATCGTATCGCGTGGCCGCAGCGGCGGACCACCTGCACCGGCAAACCGACCGCCGTCCGGGTGCGTACTAAAGGGGACGATGGCACTCGCCGCGCGTATCACCGACCACGAACTGTTCGATGGGCTGAACGACGCCGCGACCGCGGAGTTCGACGACCGCTTCTCGCTGATCTGCTTTCGCCGCGGCGAGCTGATCTACTCGCCGTTCGACGCCGCCGACGCGATGTACGTCGTGGCCGACGGCCGGGTGAGGCTCTACCGCAGCGCCTCCGACGGGCGCCAGTTGACGCTCTCGATGGTGGATGCCGGCGGGATCTTCGGCCGCAGCACCGTGCTCGAACTCTCCACGCACGACGGCTACGCCGAGGCGATGACCGACTGCGCACTGCGAGTCGTCCGGCTGGCCGACCTCGAGCGAGCCGTCGCGGCCCACCCGCAGATCGCCGTCAACCTCCTGCGGGCGCTCTCCGACCGCCTGCGCGAGACCGAGGACAACCTCGAGAGCCTGGCCTTCCGTGGCGTGTCGGCGCGGCTCGCTGCCAAGCTGCTGCACCTGATGGACCGCTACGGCCGGGTGACCCCAAACGGGATCCGGATCGACGAACGGTTCACCCACATGCAGCTGGCCGAGATGATCGGCACCAGCCGCGAAACGCTGACCAAGGTGATCAACGAGCTGCGCGAGTCGGGTGTGATCGACATCCGCGAGCGTCAGGTGTGGGTGATCGACCCCGAGGGGCTGGAGCGGCTCAAGCACAGCGGCTGAACGGATACGATACGGCGCGAATCGTCGATACAAGGGGCGCTGCGCCGTGAGTGAAACCGGAACGTTGCGAGTCAAGAGTGGCCTTGCCGAGATGTTGAAGGGCGGGGTCATCATGGACGTCACCGATGCCGCCCAGGCGCGCATCGCCGAGGACGCGGGCGCGTGCGCGGTGATGGCCTTGGAGCGCGTGCCGGCCGACATCCGCCGCGACGGCGGGGTCGCGCGGATGTCCGATCCGTCCAAGATCCGCGAGATCCAGGAGGCGGTGACGATCCCCGTGATGGCCAAAGCGCGGATCGGGCACTTCGCCGAGGCGCAGGTGCTGGAGGCGCTGGAGGTCGACTACATCGACGAGTCCGAGGTGCTCACGCCGGCCGACGAGGCGCACCACATCAACAAGTGGAAGTTCACGGTGCCGTTCGTGTGCGGAGCGACCAACCTGGGCGAGGCGCTGCGGCGGATCTCCGAGGGCGCGGCGATGATCCGGTCCAAAGGCGAGGCGGGTACCGGAAACGTGGTCGAGGCCGTACGCCACATGCGCTCCATCCTGGGCGAGATCAAGCGCCTGACAACGGCGGACGAGGACGAGCTGTACGCCGCCGCCAAGGAGCACCGCGCGCCGTACGAGCTGGTCGCCTACTGCGCCCAGCACGGGAAACTGCCGGTGGTCACGTTCACCGCCGGCGGGATCGCGACCCCGGCCGACGCCGCGCTGATGATGCAGCTCGGCGCCGACGGGCTGTTCGTCGGCTCGGGCATCTTCAAGAGCTCCGATCCGGCCGCCATGGCGAACGCGATCGTCAAGGCGTGCACGCACTTCGCCGACCCGCAGATCGTGGCCGAGGTGTCGTTCGGCCTCGGCGACGCGATGCCCGGCAACGAGATCTCCGAGTTGGGTGAGAGCGGGCTGCTGCAGACCCGTGGCTGGTAGCAAAGTCGCAGTCCTCGCCCTGCAGGGGGCGTTCCGCGAACACTGCGCTGCGCTTGCCGAGGTCGGGCTCGATCCGGTCGAGGCGCGTGTGGCCTCGGATCTCGACGGCGCGTGCGGCCTGGTGATCCCGGGCGGCGAGTCGACCACCATGTCCAAGCTGATCGACGCCTACGGGCTGGAGCAGCCGATCCGCGCCCTGCATGCGTCCGGCGCGCCTGTGCTCGGCACCTGCGCGGGCATGATCGTGGTAGCCGCCGCCGCGGTGGACGGCCGCCCCGACCAGCGGCACCTCGGGCTGATCGACATCGACGTGCGCCGCAACGCCTTTGGGCGTCAGGTGGCCAGCTTCGAGGCCGAGCTGCGGGTCGCCGGCGACAGCACGCCGCTGACCGGTGTCTTCATCCGCGCCCCGTGGATCGAGCGCGCCGGGGCCGGGGTGGAGGTGCTCGCAACCTACGACGGGCACCCGGTGGCCGCCCGTGAGGGCCGGGTGCTGGTGACCGCGTTCCATCCGGAGCTGACCGCGGATCGCCGGCTGCACCGTCTGTTCGCCGGCATGGTGGCCGCACGGCGGGAGGGGGTGGCGGCGTGAGCGGGCACTCCAAGTGGTCGACCATCAAGCACAAGAAGGGCGCCGAGGACAAGAAGCGCGGCAAGCTGTTCACCAAGCTCTCGCGGGCGATCATCGTGGCTGCCAAGGAGGGCGGGCCCGATCCGGGGTCGAACGCGACCCTGGCGGCGGCGATCGCCAAGGCTCGTTCGTACTCGATGCCCAAGGACAACATCGAGCGGGCGATCTCTCGCGCAACCGGGGGCACCGAGGGCTCCGACGCGTTCGAGGCCATCACCTACGAAGGCTACGGCCCGGACGGCGTGGCGATCATCGTCGAGGCCCTGACCGACAACCGCAACCGAACCGCGGCAGACGTGCGCTCGATCTTCGCCAAGCACAACTCCAGCCTGGGCACGCCGGGCTCGGTGGCCTGGCAGTTCGAGCGCAAGGGCGTGATCCTGGTCGGCGCGGACGCCGTCAGCGAGGATGACCTGGTGCTGGCCGCCGCAGACGCAGGCGCGGAGGACGCGGCCCTGGATGGCGACACCTGGCAGGTCACGACCGCGCCCACCGACCTCGGTGTCGTGCGCGACGGGCTCGAGCAGGCCGGCGTCAGCATCGATTCGGCCGAGTTGACGCTGGTGCCCAAGACCACCGTCGCGCTCGAAGAGGACGCGGCACGGAAACTGCTCCGGCTGATCGACGCCCTCGAGGAGAACGACGACGTCCAGGACGTCTATGCGAACTTCGACATCCCCGACGCCGTGCTGGAGGCGGTGGCGGGCTGACGCTCGTCAGGCGGGGGCGGCCGGAGCCGAGCGGCCCAGCCAACGCCAGACCAGGGCGCTCGTGATCGCCACCGTCGTCAGCGACACCGGGAACCCCAGCAGCCGGCCGAACACCTGCAGCAGCGTCATCGAGCCGTGGGTGATCAGAAACGCTGTCGCCACCAGCGAGACGCTGCACGCGAGTGCGGCCGACAGCAGAGCGCGGCCCGCGCCCAGCCGAGAGCGGGTGGTCAGGCCCAGCCACAACCGCAGCAGGGCGGCCTGCCCGACCATCACGCACACGGTCACCACCGCCAGCGCAACCACACCAGGGGCCTGCGGGACGCCGGCGATCAGGTCGAACAGGCCGGTCGAGAGGCCGGCCAGGCGGACGATCGCCGCGGCAACAGCCAGCCCGACGGCTCCGCCGAACACCTGCGCGAAGAAGACCAGGCCGACCAGCATCCACAGTCTCGGGCGGTCGGTCATGTTCTCTCAGTGTGCCCGCCGGCGGGGTGGTCGTCAACGAACGCACGTTCGATGATCGTCCGAGGCGATCAGTACAGTGTGCCAATGATCGTGATCGGCATCGACCCTGGAATAGCCGAAACCGGCTTCGGCGTGCTCGCGGTGGCGGGCAGCCGGCTGACGGCAATCGAGCACGGCGCCATCGCCACGGCGCCGGCCGAGCGACCGGAGCAGCGGCTTGCGCACATCAACACCGAGGTCGCAGGCCTTTTAGAGCGCCACGCGCCCGATGCGGTGGCGCTGGAGGATCTGTACGTGGGTCGCAACCCACGGACGATCCTGTCGGTCGGTCAAGCGCGGGGAGCGGTGCTGACAGCGTGCGGCGTGGCGGGAGTGGAGGTTCACGGGTACGCACCGGCCGAGATCAAGAGCGCGGTGTGCGGTTTCGGGCGGGCGGACAAGGGCCAGATGCTGCGGATGGTGTCGGCGATCCTCGGCCTCGACCCGCCGCCGGAGACGTCGCACGCCGCCGACGCCCTGGCCGCAGCCGTGTGCCATGCCCAGATGGCGCGTACCCGCAGGCTGCGCGTGGAGCTGACGCGGTGATCGCGTCACTGCGCGGACGAGTCTCCGGGGTGGGAGCCGGGACGGTGCTGCTGGATGTGGGCGGGGTTGGGTACCTGCTGAGTGCAACCGCCCGCGCCTGCCGGCTGGCAGCCGACGCCGACGGCGAGCTGACCCTGGTCACACACCTGCACGTGCGTGAGGATGCCATGCAGCTGTTCGGGTTTGCCGGAGCAGGCGAACGGGAGCTGTTCGAGCTGCTGCTCGGCGTGTCGGGGGTCGGCCCCAAGGTGGCGCTCGCGATTGTGTCCGGGTACGCCCCCGACCAGATCCGGCGGGCGGTGGCGACCGCCGACCATGCGCTCTTCACCAGCATCCCCGGGATCGGGCGCAAGACCGCCGAGCGGGTCGTGATCGACCTCAAGGACAAGGTCGGTACGGTGGTGCCCGACCCCCGACCGGGGTCGGGAGAGATGGTACGAGACGACCACACGGCGGCGCGAGACGCGCTGGTCGGCCTGGGGCTGAGCGTTGCCGAGGCCGAGGACTCGCTGCTCGGGGTGAAGTCGGGGCTCCCGGTAGCTGACCGGGTGCGGGCGGCTCTGGCCGGGCGATCCGCGTGAGCAGCGAGATCACCCGACTGCCCGACGCACTGCTTGCGCCCGGCGAAGAGGAGTTCGACCGCAGTCTGCGCCCGCGGCGGCTGGAAGAGTTCATCGGTCAGACCCAGATCCGCAAGCAGCTCAGCATCTTCCTGCAGGCTGCGCGGGCGCGCGGTGAACCGTGCGAGCACGTCCTGCTCGCGGGGCCGCCGGGGCTCGGCAAGACGTCGCTGGCGGGCATCATCGCCGCCGAGATGGGGACGACGCTGCGCATCATGTCCGGCCCGGCCGTCGACCGCAAGGCCGACATGGCGGCCATCCTGACCGCGCTCGACAGCCACGATGTGCTGTTCATCGACGAGATCCACCGCCTCAACCGCTCGATCGAGGAGCTTCTGTATCCGGCCATGGAGGACGGCTGCATCGACATCGTGGTCGGCCAGGGGCCGGGGGCGCAGTCGCTGCGGCTCGATCTGAAACCATTCACGCTGGTCGGCGCGACGACACGCACCGGACTACTGACGACGCCGCTGCGTGACCGGTTCGGGATCACGCACCGCCTCGACTACTACACCGCAGCCGAGATCGCCGAGATCGTCGTTCGGTCGGCTTCGATCCTCCAGGTCGAGATCGAGCCTGCCGCCGCGGGCGAGATCGCCCGCCGGTCGCGAGGCACGCCTCGAGTGGCCAACCGCATCCTGCGCCGCGTGCGTGACGTCGCTCAGGTCGAGCACGAGGGTGCGATCACCGAGCACGTGGCCGGCCAGGCCCTGTCCCTGCTCGACGTCGACCCGGCCGGCCTGGAACGCATCGACCGCGCGATCCTGGACGCGATCGCCCAGCGGTTCTCGGGCGGCCCGGTGGGCCTCTCGACCCTCGCGGTCGCGATCGGCGAGGACACCGAGACGCTGGAGGATGTGTACGAGCCGTACCTGATCCAGCTCGGGTTCCTGCAGCGCACACCGCGCGGGCGGATGCTCGCGCCGGCCGGATACAGCCACCTGGGGCTGCCCCGGCCGGCCCGCGACCCGCGCCTGTTCGGCGATGGTTGAGCCGGCGATCTGAGCTCCTGCCATCATTCGGAGCGTGCGTCTCCGACCGCCAAGCATCCACCGCCAATGGTTCATTCTCGGCGCCGGCTCGATCGCCGTCCTCCTTGCCGGGTCGGCGTGGGGCCTGACGGCGATCGAGAGCGCCTCCAAGGACACGGCCTACGTGCTGTCCGCACGCTGCTTCCAGCTTCAGCCGGGCTTCCGCCGGCAACTCGGCGTGATCACCGGATCCGGGGTTGCCGTCACCGGCCCGGTGGTCGAATACACCGACGGTAGCGGCTGGGCACACATCCAGTTCGACTTCGCGGGGTCGTGGCGGAGCGGCCGCGGCTTCCTCCGCCTGGCCCGCCGGGCGGGCGTGTGGCGGATCACCAGTGGCCGGCTGCTGGTCGGTGACACCTCCTACCCCTACATCCCGGTACGCACCATTGGATCCCCGACCGACAAGGCGCGATGCGAACTGAAGCCCTCGAGTACGCGCTCCCCCCAGAGCTGATCGCCCAGTCTCCCGTGGAGCCTCGCTCCAGCTCGCGGCTGCTGGTCTACGACCGGTCGACCGCGGTCACCCGCCACCGCCGGTTCGCTGACCTGCTCGACGAGTTGCGTGCGGACGATCTGGTGGTCGTCAACGACACCCGCGTGCTCCCGGTACGCGTGCGGGCCCGCCGGACCAGCGGCGGCGCCGTCGAGCTACTGCTGCTCGAGCCAAGGGCCAACGGCGAGTGGGACGCACTGGCGCGCCCGTACGCCCGACTGCGCGTGGGGGAGACGGTGGCCGCGGGGCGGGTCGGGTTTCGACTCGCCGAACGGCTGGGAGAGGGCCGGGTGCGGGTCGCGCCGATCCTGGACGGCGCGCTCGCCGATGCGCTGGCCGAGGTGGGGGAGATGCCGCTGCCGCCATACATCCACCAGACGCTGTCCGATCCCGGTCGCTATCAGACGGTGTACGCCGCCGACCCCGGGTCGGCCGCCGCTCCGACCGCCGGCCTGCACTTCACCGACCAGCTGTGGGCCGAGCTGCGTGCGCGACACGAGGTGGTCGCGATCACGCTCGGCGTGGGCCTCGACACCTTCCGCCCGGTGCTGGTTGACGACCTGGCCGATCATCCGGTGCACACCGAGCGCTACAGCGTCACACCCCCCGCCGCGGAGGCGATTACGGCCGCCATCGCCCGCGGCAGCAGGGTGGTGGCTGTCGGCACCACCGTGGTACGGGTGCTGGAGACGGTCTGGGGTGAACCGGCGGCACCGCTGGAAGGCCGCACCCGGCTCCTGATCACCCCTGGTCATCGTTTCCGTGCGGTCGGAGCGATGGTGACCAACTTCCACCTCCCTCGCTCGACGCTGCTGGGGCTGGTGATGGCGTTCGCCGGGGTCGAGCAGACCCGCGCCCTGTACCGTACGGCGGTCGCCGAGCGCTACCGCTTCTACTCCTTCGGTGACGCCAGTCTGATCCTGTGACCGAGCCCGGCCGCTTCGACATCCTCGCCACCGACGGCAATGCCCGTGCCGGGGTTCTGCACACCGCCCACGGCGCCGTCGAGACACCGGTGTTCATGCCGGTCGGAACCAAGGCCAGTGTTAAAGCGGTGCTGCCGGACGAGTTGGAGGGGCTGGGCGCTCAGATCGTGCTCGGAAACACGTACCACCTGTTCTTCCGCCCCGGGGCCGAACTGATCGCCGAGCTGGGTGGTCTGCACGCCTTCATGCGCTGGCAGCGACCGCTGCTGACCGACTCGGGTGGATTCCAGGTCTTTTCGCTGCGCCATACGGCGCTGCGGATCGACGACGACGGGGTGCGGTTCCAGTCGGTGTACGACGGCTCGAACCACCAGTTCACCCCTGAGCTGGCGATGGGCGTCCAGCGGCTGCTGGGCTCCGACATCGGGATGGCGTTCGACGAGTGCCCGCCGGCCGGGGTCGAACGTCCGGCGCTGCAGGCCGCCGTCCGCCGTACGTCGCTGTGGGCGGGCCGGTCTCGCAGCTGCGATGTCGCACCTGGACAGCTGCGGTTCGGCATCGTCCAGGGCGGCACCGATCGCGCCCTGCGCGAGCAGAGCGCGGAGGAGATCACAGCTCTCGACTTCGACGGCTACGCGATCGGCGGGCTCTCGGTCGGCGAGGAGCGCGGGCCGATGCTCGACACCGTGAGTGCCACCGCGCCGCTGCTGCCGGCGGATCGACCGCGCTACTTCATGGGACTGGGAGACGCCGACGGCCTGGTCGACATGATCGCCCGCGGGATCGACATGTTCGACTGCGTGCTGCCCACTCGGCTTGGGCGCACCGGCAGCGCCATCACGCCCACGGGAAGGCTGAATCTGCGAAACGCGGGGTTCGCGAGCGACCCGCGGCCCCTGGTCGAAGGCTGCGCGTGCCCGGCCTGCGGGCCGGGGTTCTCGCGCGCCTACATCCGGCATCTCGTCACCCAGGGCGAGATCTCGGGGCTTCGGCTGCTCACGCTGCACAACCTGCACCAGATCCTGGACACCGTGCGGTCGGCCCGCGCCGCGATCGTCGGCGGGCGGTTCGACGCGTGGCGGGAGGAGCGCAGCGCCGCGGCTAGAATTGCCGACTCGTGAGCGAGAAGCGCAAGAACCTGCTGGTGCTGGCGGTGGTGATCGCCCTGGCGGCGGCATCGGCGGTGGCGGTCTCGGTCAAGGGCTTCACCCAGGGGCTCGACCTCAAGGGCGGCCTGCAGGTGGTGCTCAAGGCCGAGCCGACCAACAACCAGCCCGTGACCCAGACGATCCTCGACGAGGCTGCCGCGGTGATGCGCAAGCGGATCGATCCCAACGGCACGCTGCAGCCCGAGGTGCGCACCGCCAGCGGGAACACGATCGAGATCTCGATCCCCGGCACCAAGAACCCCAACCAGGTGTCCGACCTGCTGACGGCCGGCGGTTTTCTCAACTTCGACTTCTACAAGTACCTCAGCAAGGTCTCATGGCTCGGCGGTCAGAAATTCTCGGTGGCGCCGGACAACTCGGCGTACGACCTCCTGACCCGCGCCGACCAGCAGAAGGGGGCGGATCCCGCCACCGCCGCCCAGTGGGCGCTATTCGACGCCAAGACCAGACAGTTCTACCGCAAGGCTCCGATTCTGCGAACGCAGCAGCAGGTCCTGCAGATCGTGGGCGCCAAGGCCCAGCCCGCGGGCACCAAGTGGCTCTTCGTGCCCGCAGGCACGATGGCGGTGTCGTGCGAAAACGTCGTGGACGGCTGCATCGGTGCCACAGCGAAGAGCACCCCTGTGGTCTGGTACCTGTTCCAGAAGCCGCCTCCCGGTCAGGTGGTGACCGCGAGCGAGATCAGTTCCGCGTCGTCCACCACCGACCAGGCCGGGAACCCGATCGTTTCCCTGTCCTACCGCGGCAACGGCGCGAAGGACTTCCTGACCATCACCAGGAGCACGGTCGATGAGGCCAACAGTCAGGGCAACAGTCAGGGCTTTCCGAACGCAATCGTGGTCGCGGGCAAGCTGGTATCCACGCCGACCGTGAACCCGGGCCAGTTCCCCCAGGGCATCAACACGATCAACGACCTGAACCCGGGCAGCGAGATCACGAACATCTCCAAGCCGTCCGCGGACCGGCTCACGCTCGAGATCCAGTCCGGCACGCTGCCGGTCAGCTTCGCCACGCTGTCCGAGAGCATCGTGTCGGCGACGCTGGGTAAGGACTCGCTGCGCAGCGGCCTCATCGCGGGTGGCATCGGCCTCGCGTTCGTGATGGTCTTTTTGATCGCGTTCTACGGCTTCCTGGGCCTGATCGCCGATATCGCGCTGATCATCTACGGGCTGCTGCTGGCCGGGATCGTGGCCATTCTGCCGGTGACGATGACGCTGCCGGGGATCGCGGGCACGATCCTCACGATCGGCGTCGCCGCCGACGCCAACATCGTCATCTTCGAGCGCATCAAGGAGGAGGTGCGCGCTGGGCGAAGCATTCGCGCCGCGATCGCAACCGGGTACCGGCGCGGCTTCCACACCATCATCGATGCCAACGTGGTGACGCTGATCACTGCCGCGGTGCTGTATGCGTCGGCCACGTCGAGCGTCAAGGGCTTCGCGCTGATGCTGCTGATCGGCGTGGTGACGTCGATCTTCACGGCCGTCGTGGCCACCCGCGCGCTGCTGATGGTGCTCTCAGGCTTCGCCTTCATGTCGTCGCGGCGCGTGCTGGGCGCGATCGGCACCGGCGACCGCTGGAAACGGTTCGACTTCATCGGCCGCAAGACCTGGTGGTTCGCCTTCTCGGGGATCGTTCTGGTCGTGGGAGCGATCAGCCTGGGGACGTCCGGCCTCAACCGGGGCATCGACTTCACCGGCGGCAGCCAGCTCGACTTCCATACCACCAAGGCGCTCACCCAGACTCAGATGTCGACCCTGGTCGACCCCTTCACCGGCTCGGAAACGGTCGTCCGCGGGGTGGTTGGCGCCCATCAGACGCAGTCCAACACGTTCACGCACTTCCAGGTGCAGTCGCATTTCCTCAGCTCCGACGTGCAGAAGAAGCTGACCAGCGCGCTCGAGAACCCGCAGAACGCCGGTGCGACGCAGCTCAGCGTCAAGAACGTCTCGTCGTCGTTCGGCCAGTCGGTACTGAACAGCGCCTACCTGGCGATCGTCTTTTCGCTGATCATCATCTTCCTGTACGTCACCTACCGCTTCGAGTGGACATTCGCGGTGCCGGTGATGGTGGCGCTGGGCCACGACATCCTGCTCACCATCGGCGTCTACTCGCTGTCCGGGAGATCGGTCACCGCGGACACGGTGGCGGCCGTACTGACGGTGCTCGGCTACTCGCTGTACGACACGGTGATCGTGTTCGACCGCGTGCGTGAGAACGTGCCCATCCTGCGTCGCTACACCGCTTCCAAGATCGTCAACGAGTCGCTTGCGGAGACGATCACCCGCTCGCTGAACACGTCGGTCGTGACGCTGATCCCGGTCGTGCTGCTGTTCGTCTTCGGGTCCGGTTCGCTGACCGACTTCGCGTTCGCACTGATCGTGGGCGTGGCGTCAGGTGCCTATTCGTCGATCTTCATCGCCGCGCCCCTGTTGGCGATTCTGATGGAGCGCCAGCCGGCCTTCGTCAAGCGCCGCTCCGACCTCGCCCGTGCCGGCGAGCTGCCCACGACGGGGCAGCCTGCGGTCGCGGTCGCCGGTGGGATCGCGCCCGTCCTGCCGGCTCCCGCGACACCTCTTCAGCCGCCTCCGGCACCGACCAGAAAACGCCGTCGCGCACACGGGCGAAACCGCTGAGGGACTCAAGTTCCGTGGTGGAGTGCCGATACGTTTCTGGAACATGCCCTCGGCAAACGAACCCACGGACCGGCGCTACTCGGACCTGATCGCGGTGATCGAGGCCACGAGGTCCCTTGCCTCCGCGGGCGACGTGCCAGAGGCGATGTCGCTCTTCGCGCGCGAGTTGACACTGCTGTTCGACGCCTCGGGCTGTCTGATTTCGACGTACGACCCGGCCAGCGAGAAGGTGACGGACTGGGCGGCGTACGTGATCCCGCCTGCTCAGCTGTCCATCGCCGCAGAGGACTATCCGCTGGATCAGTATCCGGCGACCAGGCGCGTCGTCACCGAACTCGTCGAGGTGACCACGACCGTCGGCGACGGCGGCGACCCGGCCGAGCACGCGTTCCTGGAGGAGATCGGATTCAAGGCCAGCCTGATGGCGCCGCTCGTGATGGAAACAGGGTGTGCGGCCTGATCGAGCTGCTGGATACCCGTCCCCGCCGTTTCACCAGCCTCGAGATGCAGTTCTGCCGTCTGCTGGCCGACCAGGCCGGCATCGTGCTCTCGGTCTCGCAGCTCGCGGAGCGGCTGGAGGAGCAGCACGTTGCGACGGTGGCAGCACTCGCGGCGGCACTCGAGGCCAAGGACGCCTACACGGGCGGTCATGCGCAGGCCATCGCAGAGTTCGCGGTGGCGGTTGGCGACGAGCTCGGGCTGTCGGGACGCGAGCTGAAGGCGACCCGCATGGGTGCACTGCTGCACGACGTGGGCAAGATCGGAATCCCGGAGTCGATCCTGAACAAGCCCGGCCCGCTGACCGACGACGAATTCACGGTGATGAAGCGGCACACGCTGATCGGCGCCGACATCATCGCCGGGATCCCAGGCATGGCCGAGGTGGTCGGCCTGGTGCGGTCGAGCCACGAGCGGTGGGACGGCCGCGGGTATCCCGACGGACTGGCCGGCACCGAGGTACCGCGCGGCTCGTATGTGATCGCCGTGTGCGACGCGTACCACGCGATGACTGAGGACCGCGTCTACCGCAAGGCGATGAGCCCGGAGCTCGCGCTGACGGAGCTGCGTCGCTGCTCCGGCTCGCAGTTCATGCCGGCCGCGGTCGAAGCTCTCGAGGCCGTCGTCGCGCGCGGGCTTCGCCGCCGCGTGCGCTTCACCGAAGCCGCCTGACCCCACCCCACCCATTCCGGGGATCCCCCCAACCATCCGGGTGGTCCGCACCCCACCCCGGGGTCAGACCCCGAACGGTCCGCGGCACGGTTCTGACACGGCCTTGCGCGGATCCCCGCGCAATTCACACGCGGACCGGTGACGACCGCGCAACGGCCCCGTCACGACGGGCGTTCGGGGTCAGACCCCGAACGGTCCGCGTGCGGCAGGCGTGACAGGGTTGTGACGGCTTCGGACGAGGTCGTGAGCCGCCCGCCGCGTTCCCGCACCCAACGCAGCAGTGTGTCGTACACACGATCCCAGCCGCGGGCGTACGCCGGATCGAAGCGGTCGTTGTGCCACAGCACCGCCACCGTTCCGCCCACCTCGGCTGCGCGCTCGAGCACCCTGACCGCTCGCTCCAAACCGTCCTCGGCGGCCAACCCCAGGTACCGGCGCTCCGCGAGCGTGGCGTCCATCACCACCAGCGGCAGCTCGACCAGGCCGAGCGGCCGGTCGGCCTGCAGGTCGTACGGGCAGTAGGGAAACGAGAACCCCGCGCGCATCCCCGGCGCCTCCGCGTACCCCTGGCTCGAGTCGTGGACGAACCCCAGCGCGTCCAGCTGCGACAGGCTGCGGTGCGCCTCGTGCCGCAGGTAGTGAAAGCGAGCTCCCGGCACCGCCGACCCGACGAACGACTCCAGCCGCCGCTTCTCGGTCGCCAGCAACCGCTCGTCCCCACTGCTGCGGTAACTCGGATGCAGGCCCACCTCGTCTCCCTGACCCAGCACTTGCGAAACGATCGCCGACCGCGCGCGATCGTACGCCGGGCCGCTCGGCCCATCGGCCGGATGCGTATGCCCGGCCATCACGTAATAGGTCGACCGGCCGCCGTGCGACCGCTCGATCTCGGCAATGCGCTCGAACGCCCAATTCGGGTCGGAGCCGCGCAGCCGGTGGCCGGGCGCCGCCGCCAGCCCGCGAAGCTCCGCGGCCAGATCGGACGAGTGGCCGCCGATCGCGGCCGATCGCACTCGCGATACGGCGCCCCGCAGCGCGTGGGGACCACTCCACCGGATCGGCGTGTCCACGTCGTGCGTGAGCGCAACCGTGAACACCGAATCACGCTGCGCGCTGCCGACCGCCTCCCGAAACCGCGCCGCCAGCGTGTCCACCGCCGGTTCCTGCGGATCGGCCAGCGCTGCGGAGGCCGGGAACCGCCCGTGCGCGTCACGCGGCGAACCGGCCCGCTCCTCCCAACGCGAGAGGTGCCAGAACGTGCTCGCGACCAGATCCTCGACTCCGTCGCCAAAATCCAGTGTTCCACCGTCGCGCAGCGAGGACGCGGCGCCGCCGCCATCCGCGAAAACGGACCAGGCCGCCTCCGAGCCCGGCAGGGCGGACGAGGGGTAGGACACCGCCACGGGATCCGCGCACGTCGAGAGCAGCGTGTCGATCGCCCAGCGGGCGCCACCGGTGAACGCCTGCGGTACATCCACTGTCACCGCGGCACTCACCGCAGCCCCCGCCGAATGACCCCGTACCACTGGTGCACCGCCGGCATCGGATCGCGCAGCGAGAGCACGGGCTCCGTAAACGGCGGCCGCAGCGGACGCAGCGTCTCACCCAGCGAGCGGCCTTCAGCGCGACTCTCGCGCAGGTGCCCGGCCACCGCCACCCAACGCCGTCGCGCCCGCGTCTGCACGCCGGGCCGCACGCGCTCTCCGAGCGCATCCCGATAGGCCATCGCGACCAGGTCGACGCCGCAGTCGGCGGCCAGGCCGTGCCACTGCCACAACCGGGCGTTCACCTCCATCAGCTTGAACACCCCGTCTCGCGGATCGCGCTTGAACTCCACCTGCGAGATACCGTGAAAGCCCAACTCTCGCAGCAGCCGAAGCGCGCAGTCCACCGCGTCCTCGTCCCATATCGCCTCGCCGACGCGACACGTGCCGACACCGGCCGGCATCTGCAGCAGCTTGCGGCCGCAGAACACGCCCAGTGGACGCCCGTCGCGGCCGATGTAGCTGCCGACTGTCCACAGGCAGTCGTCGCCGCCCGGGATCCGCTCTTGCAGCATTGGCTCGTGGGCGGCGCCCTCGCGGTACGCGGCAACCAGCTGCTCGGGTTCGGATGCCTCGATCAGCGGCCGCCGGTGCAGAGCCTTGAACGCGGCGCCCCTCGACGGCTTCATGACCGCCGGGTAGGGCATCTGCGCGGCGGCCTTGCGGGCCTCTTCCTCGGAGCCGGGGTAGACGGTGACCGGAAGCGCCACGCCGGCCCGCTCCGCCGCCTCGTACTGGAACCGCTTGGCCTGGATGGCCGAGATCAGCTCCGGCGGCCCGAACGGCAGCACGAAGCTGGCGGACGCTGCCGACGTGACCGCGACGAGATGCTCGTCATGCGTCGGAAACGCGACCGCGGGTCGGGGCAGAGCCTCGCCCAGCTCGCTCAGAAACGACCGAAAGCCGTCGGCATCCGACCCGGGGTCGGGACACACCAGGCCCAGCGCAAGTCGCGAGCGCAGACCCAGCGCCTGCGGATTCGGATCCACCGCGATCACCGGCACGTCCAGTCGCGCCAGCCGCCGAATCACCGACAGGCCGTTGGCGAACGAGCATTCGAAGACCACCGCCGGTGGCTGCGGGCTGCCGGCCAGGTGCCGGCGGACGCGGTCGGCGAGCCGCACGCTGTTACTCGTACCCAAGGTCGCGCAGGCGGCTCAGGATCTCGGCCTCCTCGTCGGCCGAGTAGATGCCGGCGTCGCTGGCGTCGCCGGCGTCCGAGGCTGCCGGGGCCACGCTGACGGTCTCGCCTGCGCCGGCGAGGATGGCCTCGATCGGCGGCTCGATGCCTTCGGCCGCCAGCCCGTGCAGCTGCAGGATGGTGGCGGCGAGCTGTGCGATGTGCGAGCCGGCGGGCACCTCGCCGGGCCGGATCCCCGGCCCGGCGGCGGCAAGGATCCCGGTCACCCCGTGATGCCCCGAGTAACCATAGAAGCTCTCCGGGTCGAGGTGGTCGTGGCGCTCGATCGCCTCCGGCCACGGACGCCGGGACGACTCCACATGCACCCGCTCGTCACGCGGAATCAGCAGCAGGTCGGGCGCCTTGGCCATATGCGTGCCGTGGTACAGGTCTCGGCCGCGCAGCACCTCGAAGAGCGGCTCGCCGGTCTCGGGGTGGGGGATCGCCTCGAGCTCCGCGGCGAGTTGATCGGCGTACGCCGCGTCGTGGCGGGCGCCGGTCGCCTCGCCGAGGAAGATCTGGCCCCCGGTGGCGAAGCAGTAGGCGCGGGTGCGGCCGTAGTCGACGTCGGCGAAGGGCCGATCCTCGACAGTGCGCGGCACCAACGGTACGGCGTCCAGCGCCCGGGCGTACCAACGGGTCGTGCGCGCCAGCCGTGAGTCGACCTTGGCCAGCGTGTCGAGCCTGGTCCGCTTGAGCCGCTGCAGCGAGCGCCGGCGGTAGCGCAGATGCCCGTGTTGCTCCAGCCAGCGGTTGGCGTGGAACATCCAGTGGATCGGCTTCATGCCGTGATCGGACATGATGATCGCGGTCGGCTCCTCGCCGTACAGGTTGCGGGCGCGCTCGATCAGCTCACCGCAGGCGCGGTCGACCGCCTGGTAGACCTGGATCAACTCGTCGCCCGACCCGGCCTGCGCATGCGCCGGATGATCCGCGTCCAGCCGCGCGTAGCCGAGGTGCCCGGCGAAGTCGGTGGACATGAAGTCGACCGCCAGCAGGCCCAGATCGGGCTCCATCTCCATGCACAGGGCGCACACGTCGGCGATCTGCTCGACGTGCTCGATGAGGCGCCGGGCGTAGCGGGGAAAGTCCTCCCACCAGCGCTCCTTCATCGGGTGCAGCGACGTGGCCAGGTCGGGGTGGGCAGCGAGGATCCGCTGCGACGCCGCGACCGGTGTGATCTCGGGCCGCTGCGGACCGCCGTAGCCGCTGACCAGGATGCCGTCGATCGGTTCCACGGGATACGTGTACGGCACCGTGACGAACGCCGAGCGAACGCCGGCCGCGCCGAGCGTCCGCCACAGCGGCGCGCCCGAGCGGCTGGCCGCGCTCTCGACCCGCGCCTGGCCGCGGTTGGGGTTCGACGAGAAGTTGAAGATGCCGTGCCCGCCCGGATTGAGACCGGTCAGAAAGGACGACCATGCGGTCGGTGTGACGGCCGGAATCGTGGAGCGCAGCGGGCCGTAGGCGCCTCGCTCGGCCAGACCGGCGAGCACCGGCAGCCGGCCCTGCTCGAGCAGCTCACCGACCAGATCGTGGTCGGCGCCGTCGAGGCCGAGGACGAGCGCCCTCATGCCGTGGCGGCCACCGCGACGCGGTCGCCGGCCAGTATTCGGCGGTACATCGCCTCCATCGCCGGCCCCGGGGCTGACAGCCGCTCGCGCACGACCCGCTCGTTGCGCTCGCCGTACGTGCGCCGAAGCTCTGGGTCGCGCACCAGCTTCAGCAGGGCGGCCTCACAGGCGCCGACATCGCGGCAGTCGATCACCTCGCCGCCCTCTCCGGGCGTGATCCACTCGTCGATCGTGATCGCGTCGCCCATCACCATCGGAAGCCGTGAGGCCATCGACTCGATCATCGAGGCCGGGGTGGCATCGGTGGAGGCGATCGAGATCCCCATGTCCGACGAGGCGCACAACCCCGGCAGCTCGTCGGGGCCGGCAAAGATCTGGACGAGCCGATCGCGCAGCCCCAGCCGGTCGATCCGGGCGTCGATCTCATCCCGGATCCAGCCCCCGCGGGCCGCCATGATCAGGCGCACCCGCGGCTCAGCCTGCGACACGCGCTCGAACGCGTCGACCAGCACGTCGAGGTTCGTGTTGGGCCGGTAGTTGCGCAGCGAGAGGATGACCAGCGAGTCGTCCGGCCAGCCGAACTGTGCCGCCAGCCCCGCTCTTCGGTGGTCGGGCGAGAACTTGTCCGAGTCGCAGTACCACACGATCCGGTCGAGCCGGTCGTGCGGCGCACCCAGCCGGAACGCCTCGTCGGCATTGGCGATCGAGCTGACCATGAAGTGGTCGCCGGCCGCGACCGCTGCCGCGACCCGCTTGCGACCCCGCGCCGAATCCCGGCCATAGGTGAAGATGTCCGTGTTCCACGGGCTCATCACCAGCGGGTGGATGTCCGCCTCCGCCGCCCAGTATCCGTACGGCAGCAGGTAGTGCGCGTGCACCAGGTCGACGTCCAGACGCCGGGCGAGCTTGCGGATGCCGGCCCCGAAGCGAAGCCGCCGCACGCCCTTGATGCGCGTGCCGAGCTCGAGCGAGCGCACGTCGTGCGCGGTGATCGTGTCGAGCTCGCCGGGGCGGTCGGTGATCCGGTCGGAGACGATGTGCACCTCGTGTCCCAGCTCGGCCAGCCGCCAGGCCCAGCGCAGGAAGATGATCGAGCGCCCGTCGCCCACGCCGAGCACCCGCAGGGGAGTTTGTGACATGCACCCGATTCTACCGGCCGGTCTGCTCGCCCCCCGCCGGTAGCATGGCCGTCCGTGAGCACCGCACGCAGAGTCATGATCGTCGGCTTGGACTGCGTCGATCCCGGAATCGTCTTCGACGACATGCGGGCCGAGCTGCCCGTGCTCTCCGGCCTCATGGACCGCGGGGCGTGGGGTCGGCTGGAGTCCTGCGATCCACCGATCACCGTCCCCGCGTGGACGTGCATGATGAGCTCGAAGGACCCGGGGCGGCTCGGCTTCTACGGCTTCCGCAACCGCGCCGACGACTCGTACGACAAGATGACGTTCGCGACCTCCGAGAAGGTCCACGACGACCGGCTGTGGGACATCCTGAGCCGCGCGGGGAGGCACAGCGTCGTCCTCGGCGTGCCGCAGACCTTTCCGGTGCACCCGCTCAACGGCGAGATGGTGTCGTGCTTCTTGACGCCGTCGATCGAGTCCACATACACCTACCCAGCCGAGCTGCGCGAGGAGATCCGCGGGGTGGTGGGTGAGTACATGTTCGACGTGCCCGACTTCCGCACCGACCAGCGGGAGCGGATCCTGCGCGACATCCACGAGATGACGCGCCGCCGCTTCCAGCTCGCCCGCCACCTGCGCGACACCCGTGACTGGGATCTGTTCGCGATGGTCGAGATGGGCACCGACCGCCTGCACCATGCACTGTGGCGGTTCTATGACCCCCGACACCCCGACTACGAGCCGGGAAACCCGTTCGAACAGGCATTCCGCGGCTACTACCGCTACCTGGACTCGGAGGTCGGGGCACTGGTCGACGGGCTGGGTGACGACACAGCCGTGCTGGTCGTGTCCGATCACGGAGCGCAGTCGATGTTCGGCGGCATCCAGATCAACGAGTGGCTGATGCAGCACGGCTATCTCAGCTTGATCGACCCGCCCTCGGTGGCGACACCGATCGGGGGCTGCACGATCGACTGGGCCAACACCCGGGCGTGGGCGGACGGCGGGTACTACTCGCGGATCTTCCTCAACATCGCCGGGCGCGAGCCGCAGGGGATCGTGCCGCCGGGTGAGGTCGAGGCGCTGCGCGACGAGCTGATCGAGGAGCTCGAGGCGCTGGGCGACGAGGCAGGGTCGCCGATCGGCACTCGCGTGTACCGACCACGCGACCTGTACGAGATCGCCAACGGCTTCCCGCCCGATCTGATCGCCTATTTCGGCAACCTGACCTGGCGCGCAATCGGCTCGGTGGGCGACGGACGGGTGCACGTGCGGGAGAACGACACCGGACCGGACGACGCCAACCACGCCAAGCACGGGATCGCCATCCTGGCCGGGCCGGGAATGCCGGCGGCCATCCCGGAGGATGCGAGCCTGTTCGACATCGCGCCCACCGTGCTGACCGCGCTCGGACTGGCTGTGCCGGCCGACATGCGCGGGCGCGTGCTTCGATAGTGGACAGCGCGGAGCTCCTGGAGGGGCTGCGGGGCTTCGCCTACGAGGGACTGGCGTACGCGGAGAGCCCGTACGACCGGGAGCGGTACGAGCGGCTCGCCGCCATCGTCGGCGAGTGCTACCAGGCGCTCACCGGCATCCCGGAGGCCGAGGCGAGCGAGCGCTTCCGGCGGGAGCTGGGCACGCCGACGCCCAAGATCGGTGTCACCGCCGTGATCCCCGACGATCATGGCCGGGTGCTGCTTCAGCGGCGAGCAGACGACGGGCTGTGGGGACTCCCCGGTGGCTGGCTGGGCGTAAACGAGGCGCCCGAGGCCGGGGTCGTGCGCGAGGTGCGTGAGGAGACCGGTCTGGAGGTCGAGGTGGTGCGCCTGGGGTCGGTCACCTCGCGTCCCGCGTCGCTGCCCGCGTCACCGCACGGTGCGGTGGGGATCTGCTACCTGTGCAGGTCGTGCGGCGGTCTTGTGAGACCTGACCACGAGTCGCTCGAACTGGCCTGGCTCGACCCCGCGGAGGTTAGCGGCTGGCACGCCGAGCACGGTGAGCGGGTCGCCCGCACGCTCCACCCCGTCAGCCCCGACAGCCGACCGCTCGGATACCGTCCGACGGCATGACCCGCGTGCTGTGGAACGTCGGGATCGGCCTCGTCTTTCTGATCGGCGGCCTGACCGGCAAACTCGTCCTGCTGGGCACCAACTCCGGTCCGGCCGCGGCCGTGTTCGGCGCGGCTCTGATCGGATTCGGTGCGTATCAGTACGCGAAGTCCACCGGCCGGCTCTGACCGACCGTGTCCGAGGCCGCGCGCGCTATGTGTAGCAGTGGTGCGGAATCCCGGTGGCCGCGAGCGCGATCAGGACGGGAGCGGCGGCGGCCACGGCGAGGCCAGGTGCGAACGGTGCCGCCCAGCGGCGTCGACCGCGGTTGCGCAGCGCGAACACGAGAACCGCCAGATACACGACCACCACGGCGGCGTCGGCCAGGGGTGTGACGTACCCCGGCGTTCGGACGTCGGTGCCCGGGCACGCGTCGGTGGCCAGGAGCGAGATCCACTCGACTGCGACGCCCACCACCAGAAGCACGCCCGCCGCAACCACCCCGCCCACCGCGGCCGCCCACGACAGCCTCGGCAGCGCGACTCGCGCCGCCACGACGCACACCGCCGCGGAGGCCAGTCCGGCCAGGGCGAGAGCCGTCCCCCCGCTGTGTGGGGCCACCCGGACGCCAAGAAGCAACCCGGCGGGCGGCGCGCCGACGAGAACGGCCAAGCCCGCTAGCCGATGGCGACGATCCGGTGGAGAAGGATCCGCTGCTCCCATCTCCTACATGCTATATAGCACGCGTGGGCGATTGACCGTTCTCTGTATAAGTGTGCTATGATGACTCCATGCCACCAGCGAACCGACACAACCCCGTCCGCGCGAAGTCCTCGGATTCGACCTACTCACTGGTCGAGTTCGACCGCGACTTCCCCGATCACGACGCCTGCCTAGTTTGGCTCTGGAAGCAGCGTTACGCCGCTGCTGACGGCGAGCACGCGGAGTGCCCGAAGTGCGGCAACGTGTGCCGGTTCAAGCGGTACAAGACCAAGCAGCGCCGTCAGACGTGGACATGCACCGGTTGCGGTCACCATGTCCAGCCGACCGCCGGGACGATCTTCGCTCGCTCGTCCACGTCGCTGCGGTTGTGGTTCAAGGCGATGCACCTGATCACGAGCACACGATGCGGCATCTCCGCGAAGCAGCTTGAGCGCGAGTTAGGCGTCAACTACAAGACCGCGTGGCGGATGTTCAACCTGATCCGCAATCAGGTCATGGTGGACGATGACCCGCTCCTGGTCGGCGACGTGGAGGCGGACGAGACTTTCATCGGCGGCAAGCCGAAGCAGTCCCAGAAGCGGACGATGCACGAGCACATGGAGCGCAAGGCGGTCGTGTTCGGAGCGGTCGAGCGAAGCGGCCGCATCGTCGCCAAGGTCATCCCGACCCAGCTTTACTCGCATAGCAACGTGCGCCGGTACGTCCTTGAGGGGTCGAATCTCTACACCGACCAGTGGAAGGGCTACGGCCAACTGCGGTACTCCTACCACCACCGCACCATCGACCACTCGGCCAAGATCTACGCGATGGGCGACGTCCACACCCAGACCATCGACGGGTTCTTCGGCCTGTTCAAGAGCGGCCTACGCGGTGCCCACCACTCGGTCTCTAAGCGGTGGCTGCAGGGCTACCTCAACGAGTGGACTTGGCGGTACAACCACCGGTTCGACGGCGAGCAGCAGTTCTTCTCGCTCCTGCTTCGCGCTGCGCGTCCCTAGTCGGCCGGGAACGCGGCGGCGACGCAAACAGAGACGATTCCAGCAGCAAGGAACCGGGAGAAGAAGTAGCCGGTGGATGGGAGCCCGGATTCGTAGTGTGGTCGCGCGAGCCTCGCGAGGGACTGAATGATTTCAGTGAAGCCCGCCAAGGCGATCGCAAGGACAAGCGCCAGTACCAACATTCGCCAGTTCACCCGACCCGCATCGGTATCAAATTCAGCGTGCCGCACGGCTTTCAGGATCTCCGGGAGGTGCCGGAAAGGCGAACTCACTCAGCGACCGCGCCATTGCCTAAGCGCGACTATCAAAGTTGCAACGAGGCCCAGCGCCAGAAACATGGAGATCGTGCTCTGCACAGGATCTGGATGCGTGGGGCTAGTTCGAAACGCTTCAGCCAAGAGAGTTCCAGTCACGCCAAGGATGACGGCCACGACGCCTGTCGCCAGGGCGATGCGCGCTCGACTCGACATCGACATCGCCTCCTCCTGCCTGCGATCACCAATCTCAGCGACCATGGTCGGGAGAACCGCGATCCGAAGGCTCACGACGAAAAACTCCGCGCGGAACGCCTCCACACTCGTCGACGTCGGTCCGACCACCTGAAAAGTCTCTGCCGTCCGTGTTGCGGGCAAAATGTCAGGGGGATCAATCACCGGGACCTGGTTTTTCTGACAGGGACGCACCCGATCCAGGGTCGGATGGAATGCCCTGGAGCAGCTTTGCGACCTCGGCGATTCGTTCGGAATCCATTACGATCCTCGCGATTATCCTCGCCTCCACCTCGCCGCGGGCACGCAATTGGGATGTTTGCTCCACCTGAGACCCCATGACAACCGGCGGTACAACCTGCGCGAAGGTGAGAAACCACTGTTCGCCCTGCCTGACAAGGGCAACATGGTTGCAGAACACCACGGGCAACTCATTCTCGTCGCGCATGACGATCCGCAGGGATACGGGCTCCGGTAGGGGCTGTCCGGCGTTGGCCATCAAGCCAAGCCTACTCTTTGGAGCTGCGGCTCGCGCGCCTCAAATTCCGAAAGAACTCTGACCGCGTCGGGATGGGCACTTCGTACCCAGTCTCGGTCTTCTCGGTTCCGACGGGTTCCGGCCTGCCGATGGCGCTGCCCTCGTCATCGAAGTGGGCTTCGTCCTCGTTTGCCGGCGGTTGCTTCTCCGTGGTCATGATGGGAGGGTAGCCGGATGCATCCGAAACTCGAAGGCGCGGTGCTGAAGCTGGGGCGGGCACACCACTACTTGGTAGCCGTCAACAAGATGCTGGGGGAGTATCAGCTTCAAGTCTTGGCCGCCCAGAAGGCGCAGGCCGACGCCGCCAGCCGGGGGGTACCGATGATCCTTCAGAATCCCACGCCGCCATCCAAGGAATGGGCCGTCTTGGTTGGCGAATTCGTCCATAACGTCCGCAGCGGACTGGACTACGTCGTGTACGAGCTGATAGGGCACCAGGCGTCGGCCAGCGTCCGCAGACGGTTCGAGAGGGACATCCAGTTCCCGATCTACCTGACGGAGAAGCGGTGGGACGCACATCTCCGGCCCACCACTTATTGCGGCAAGACCCGCAAGCCGCGTAACGAGTGGATGCTCAAACTGACCGAAGAGTGTCGGGCATATCTCAGCGGGTTGCAACCGTACCAAGCTGGTGAACAGAGCGCCGTCAATGCCCACCCGATCGCGATTCTGCAACGCCTTTCCAACATCGACAAGCACCGCACCCTCAACGTGGTCTTCCTTGACCTCCCAGCGGACATGAGCTTCGTCACCGACATGGAATCCCTCCGACGCGTCCGGCATATGGAAAGCCAAACAGGCATCGGGGGGGCCGACAGATCGGATGACCCAGAGATGGACGTGAAGGTCGGCCTCCCCTTCCAGGTAGCGTTCGAGGACGGAACACCGCTTACCGTCCTGCCAGGGATCTATAACTTCGCCGCGATGGTGGTGAACCAATGCGACGCCGACTTCTTCTCCTAGCGCCTGCTTGCCATGCGCCATGAGATTATCACGTTCTCTTATACATTCATGGGCCAATCGCCCACGCGTGCGGTTGTCAATGTCGGAGTAGGATCCGCCCATGGCGACCCGAACCTCCGACCGCCGGCAGACGATCGCCCGAACGCGCGAGATCGCCCAGGTCGCGGCGCGGCACGGTTTCGGCTACGCGTTCGACCGCTGGCCGCGACGGCGGGCGGTGGTCGGAGAGTCGCCGGCCTCGGTCGGCCGCCACCTCCGGGAGTTCCTCGACGAGCTCGGCCCCACCTTCGTCAAGTTCGGTCAGCTCCTCTCGACACGTCCGGACCTCGTGCCCGAGGAGGTGGCGATGGAGCTCCAGCAGCTGCAGGATGCCGTCACCCCCTTCGCCTACGACGATGTGCGCGAGGTGATCCGCAGCGAGCTGGGGGGCGATGTCGAGTCCCTGTTCGCGTCGTTCGACCCCGATCCGGTCGCGGCGGCGTCCATCGGGCAGGTGCACCTGGCCGAGCTGCACAGCGGCCGCCGGGTGGCGGTCAAGGTGCAGCGGCCGTCGGCGCCGCGCAGCGTGGAGTCCGACCTGGGCCTGCTGTACCAGATCGCCCGTCTCACCAAACGTCGCGTCGACCGGCTGCAGTTCATCGACACCGTCGGCGTGGTGGACGAGTTTGCGCGGTCGATCCGCCAGGAGCTCGACTACCGGATCGAGGCGCGAAACGCCGAGGTGTTCAGGCGCAATTTCGGGGACGACCCGCGGATCGAGGTGCCCAAGGTGTACTGGACGTACTCGAGCCAGCGCGTGCTGACGATGGAGCGACTGGAGGGCCCCAAGCTCGGCGAGCTCGACCTGGACCAGACGCCGATGGAGGAGCGGCGGAGGCTGGCTCTGCTGATAGCCGAGGCATGGATGGAGATGATCTTCCGCCACGGGGTGTTCCACGCCGACCCGCACCCGGCGAACATGTTCGTCCTCGCGGACGGCCGGCTGGGGCTGATCGACTTCGGCCAGATCGGGAGCCTTTCCGAGGGAGATATGCGGCGCCTGACACAGCTCCTGCTCGACTGCGTGAACGAGAACGTCGACAGCCTGCCGCGGCGCCTGCACGATCTCGGCGTGCGCTTCGACCGCACCCAGGAGGAGGAACTTCGGATCGAGCTGCGGGAGGTGTACTACCGCTACCACGGCGCGGCGCTGGGAGAGATCGACCCGCTGCAGGTGATCCGGGAGGCCTTCACGCTCATCTACCGGATGCAGCTGCGACTGCCCACCCGGTTTGCGCTGCTCGACAAGAGCCTGGCCACGCTCGGCAGCGTCGGCACCACCCTGTACCCCGACTTCAACGTCTTCGAGGTGGCCGAGCCGTACGCCACTGCGCTGGTCGCGCGCCGCTACTCACCGCAGTCGATCGCGGAGCGCGGACGGGAGGAGCTGACCAACTACAGCGGGCTTCTGATGGAGCTTCCGTACCAGATCCACGACACGCTGGAGCAGCTGCGCGACGGCGAGGTGGAGGTGCGCTTCCGCCATCGCGGGCTGGACATGCTCGCCCGCAAGGCCGACGTCGTGTTCAACCGGCTGGTGGTCGCGATCGTGATGGCCGGGACGGTGATCGGCTCATCCCTGATCGGGGTCTCCGCGCACGGCGGACCGCACCTGCTGGGCATCCACGTGCTGGCGTTGATCGGTTTTCTGATCTCGACCGCACTGGGCACGCTGCTGGTGGTGTCGATCGCCCGCGGCGGCCGGCTCTGAGCGTCACGCGGCCCGCGGCACCACCCCGGTAGCCGCAGCCGCCGAGCACGCCCACGTCCGGATCGATACCTAGGATGACTTGATGGGTCTCACCGCGCCCCGCTGGCTGATCGCGCCCTGTCCGCCTGACCTCGCGGACGGGTTGGCGGCGGAGCTCGGCGTCTACCGCGCCACCGCCGAGGCCCTCGTCCGCCGCGGTCACCGCGACGCTGACGGCTGCCGCGCGTTCCTCGATCTGGACGGGCCTCTGCACGACCCGATGCTGCTGGGTGACATGGCGGCCGCCTGCGATCGGCTCGCGGCGGCGATCACTGCCGGCGAGCGGGTCTGCATCCACGGCGACTACGACGCCGACGGAATCTGTGCGACCGCGCTCGCGGTGCTTGTGCTGCGCGAGCTGGGCGCGAAGGTCGAATGGCATCTGCCCAGCCGGTTCGACGAGGGGTACGGGCTGGCGGCGGACACGGTCGAGCGGCTGGCCTCGGACGGAGTCGACCTGCTGGTGACCGTCGACTGCGGGATCACCGCGGCCGACCAGGTGGCGAGGGCGCGTGAGCTCGGCATGGACGTGATCGTCACCGACCATCACCGGCCGGCCGACGTGCTTCCCGACTGCCCGCTGGTCTGCATGCACCCGTCCGAGTATCCGTTCCGCGAACTGTGCGGCACCGGCGTCGTGTTCAAGCTGGCGCAGGCGCTGTACACGACCACGGGCCGCGACCCGGCGGCGCTCGAGCAGCACCTCGATCTGGTTGCGCTGGCCACCATCGCGGACGTCGTGCCGCTGGTGGACGAGAACCGCGGCCTGGCCCGCGCGGGCCTGCGCCGGCTCGCCCGCACCACGAAGCCCGGCCTGCGGGCGCTGATGGGCACGGCGCGGGTCGACCGGGTCAAGGTCGCCGCCGCCGACGTGGGGTTTCGGCTGGCGCCTCGCATCAATGCGGCCGGCCGGCTGTGCCATCCGCGCGAGGCGCTCGAGCTGATGCTGACCGACGACGAGCAGCGGGCCCGACAGCTGGCGAGCCGGCTGGAGGGGCTTAACCGCGAGCGCCAGGCGGTCGAGGATGAGATTCTCACCGATGCCGTCGCGCGGGTCGAGGCGGCGCGCCCCGAATGGCGCGACCGGCAGGCCTACGTGCTCTCGTCGCGCGACTGGCACGAGGGTGTGATCGGCATCGTCGCCTCACGTCTGGTGGAGCGGTTCGGCCGCCCGGTGGTGCTGATCGCCGTCGGCGACGACGAGGCGAAGGGCTCCGGGCGCAGCCTCCCGAGCTACGACCTGCACGCTGGTCTGCACGCATGCGCGGCCCACCTGCAGCGGTTCGGCGGCCACCGGGCTGCTGCCGGTCTGACGATCGACGCGGACGAGATCCCGGCCTTCGCGGCGGCGCTTGCCGCCCACGCCGGGTCCATGCTGGGCGAAGCGGAGCTGGGCCCCCGGCATCGCATCGACGCTGTGCTCGCGCCCGCGGAGCTGTCACTCGAACTGGTCGACGAACTGGCGCGCCTGGAGCCGTTCGGCCTGGGAAACCCCGGGATCACCCTGCTCGCTCCGGCGGCCACGTTGCACGGTGTGGAGCGGATGAGCGAGGGCAAGCACCTGCGCTGCTCGGTCGAGCTCGGAGGCTACCGGTGTCGGGCGGTGGGCTTCGGGATGGGCGGACTCGCAGCCGATCTGAGCAGCGACGAGCGAGTGGACGTGGCCTACCGACTGCAGCGCAACGAGTGGAACGGGGCGGTCTCAACCCAGATGGTGCTGCGCGCGCTGGCCGCCGCACCCACCGGCCTCGACCCGCCGGAGTGCTCCGCGTTGCTCGTCGAGCCGCGCCCGAGCACGCGCCGGGCACGAGTGATCGACGATCGAGGCGGAGGTGTGCAGATCTCCACCATCGCTCGCCTGCTGGCAGCCGGCGAGCCCGTGCTGGTGCTGGTGGCCGACGTTGCCAGACGCGCCGCCATGCTCCGCGGCCCCCTCCACCCGGCCCGCCTGGGCGGGGGCATTGTGGCACTGGCCGACTACCCGGGCGCGGCCGAGGTGGCCGACCTGGCGCAGCGCTTTTCGCGCGTGGTCGCCCTCGATCCGCCGGCCGACCCGACCGAGGCCGAACTGCTGGCCGAGCTCGGATCGCTGGTGGTCGTGCATCTGGTCTGGGGTGCCGCCGAGGTGGCGTTCACGCGCAGGGTCGCCGATGCGCGGGAGCCGCTGCGGGACGCGCTGGCGCTGGTCTGGCGGGCAGGCCCGGACGCCACCGACGAACTCCCTCTGTCACCGGGGACACTCGCTCGCTGCCGAGCGGTGCTCGCCGAGGTCGGCCTCGACCGAACTCCCGCCGCCGGCACCCGGGTCGACCTGACGGCATCGCCCACGTACCGCGACGCGCTCGAGCGGGTGGAGCGCTCACACCGCTTCCTGGCCTCCTCGCAGATTGCTGTATGAGCTGACGCCGCACGCCAGACGCGGACACCCCGTCGACCTCCATCTACAATGTGACCATGGCGACCGTGCCTCGCAGCGCCGAGGCCGAACGGCACGACGATCTGCTGGGCGAGCTGCTCGACCACGTAACGGCGTACAACCCCGATGCGAACCGCGACCTGATCTCGCGGGCGTTCGACTTCGCCTGCGATCACCACGCCGGTCAGCTGCGCAAGAGCGGCGAGGACTTCATCAACCACCCGTGGTCGGTGGCGATCATCTGTGCAGAGCTCAAGCTCGACTCGCCGACCATCGCCGCCGCGCTGCTGCACGACGTGGTGGAGGACACCGATGCCGAACTCGAGGACGTGCGCGAGCGCTTCGGTGACGACGTGGCACTGCTGGTGGAGGGCGTCACCAAGCTGACCCGGATCAACTTCGCCAGCCGCGAGCAGGCACAGGTCGAGAACTACCGCAAGATGATCCTGGCCATGGCCCAGGACCTCCGCGTGGTGCTGATCAAGCTCGCCGACAGGCTCCACAACATGCGCACGATTTCGGCTCTGGGCAAGCAGAAGCAGCTCCAGATCGCGAAGGAGACGCTCGAGATCTACGCCCCTCTGGCACACCGGCTGGGCATCCAGTCGATCAAGTGGGAGCTGGAGGATCTGGCCTTTCGAGCCCTGCACCCGCGCCGGTTTGCCGAGATCGAGGCGATGGTCAACCAGAGCCGCGATCAGCGCGAGGGCTTCGCGGGGCAGGCCGGGACGATCCTGTCCCGCGAACTGGAGGACGCACACATCGAGGCTGACATCGCCGGGCGCGCCAAACACCTGTACTCGATCTACGCCAAGATGTCCCAGGGGGGCAAGGAGTTCAACGAGATCTACGACCTGACCGCGATTCGCGTGCTGGTCGACTCGCTCAAGGACTGCTACGGGGCGATCGGGATCATCCACTCGCTGTGGAAGCCGATGCCGGGCCGGTTCAAGGACTACATCGCGATGCCCAAGGTGAACATGTACCAGTCGCTGCACACCACGGTGATCGGGCCGCACGGAAAGCCGCTCGAGATCCAGGTGCGCACGCACACCATGCACCAGACCGCCGAATACGGGATCGCGGCTCACTGGCTGTACAAGGAGCGACCGCAGGCGAAGGCCGAACAGGCCGGAATGGCATGGCTGTCGCAGCTGGTGGACTGGCAGAAGGACGCCCGCGATCCGGGCGAGTTCATGGACACGCTGCGGGTCGACCTGTTCGCCGACGAGGTGTACGTGTTCACGCCCAAGGGAGAGGTCAAGAGCCTGCCCGCGGGCTCGACGCCGCTCGACTTCGCCTACGCCGTGCACACCGACGTCGGGCACCGCTGTGTGGGCGCGAAGGTGAACGGCCGCATCGTGCCACTCACCTACACGCTCCACTCGGGCGAGTTCGTCGAGGTGCTGACGTCCAAGCAGGAACGGGGGCCGTCGCGAGACTGGCTGAACCTGGTCAAGAGCTCGCGGGCGAAGAACAAGATCCGTCAGTGGTTCAGCCAGCAGCAGCGGGAGGATCTCGAGCAGAAGGGCCGCGAGTCGTTGCAGCAAGCGCTGAAATCCAACGGGCTGCCGCACCAGAAGGTGTCCTCCTCGCCGCTGCTGGCGGGGATCATCCGTGACATGGGGTTCAAGAAGGCGGACGACTTCTATGTGGCCATCGGAGCCGGCAAGATCCCGGTCGGCCAGGTGCTGAGCAAGCTCCTCGGCAAGTTGAAGACGGCCGAGGTGGTGCGGCCCGAGCAGCAGCTGATGCCTACGCGGCGCCCGCAGCGGCGCCCCGAGGCCTCGTCCAGCTTCGGGATCGTCGTCGAGGGTGCTGCTGACCCCAACGTGCTGGTGCGCATGGCCAAGTGCTGCACACCGGTTCCCGGGGACGAGATCTGCGGCTACATCTCGCTCGGCCGCGGCATCACGATCCACCGCGAGGACTGCCCGAACGTCCGCGCGCTGCGTCGCAATCCGGAGCGGTTCACACCGGTGCGCTGGGACGAGGACGAGACAGCGACCAGCTCGTTCCGGGTCACCATCGCACTGCACTCATGGGATCGCCCGCGGTTGCTGGAGGACGTCGCTCGCACCTTTTCCGAGCACGGTGCGAACATCGTCGAGTACGGCGGCCACGTCGCCGACCAGATGGCGCGCAACTGGTACACGGTCGAGGTGGGGGACGTCAAGGAACTGCGCGCCCTGCTGAGTGCGCTGCGCAACGTCGACGCCGTGTTCGACGCCTACCGCGTGACTCCGGGCGGCTGACCTCCGACTCCGTCGGTAGACTGGGCGCGATGCAGAACCTCGAGGGCGAAACGACCGTGTGGCGCGGCAATCCGAGCTGGAAGGCGCTGCTCGTGTTCTACGTCAAGTGGACGATCGCGTCGCTGCTGCCGGTCGCCGCGTGGGTGGTGGCCGAGCGATTCACCAAGCTGAGCGCAACCTGGTTCGTTGTCGCCACCGTGATCGGCCTGATCCTGACCTACGGGCTCGGCCTGCTCAAGCGCAAGACGACCCGTTACCTGGTGACCGACCGGCGGATCGTCATCCGGACGGGGATCGCGTCGCGCAACGAGCGGACGACCCATGTCGATCGCGTCCAGAACGTGCACATGGAACAGTCCATCGTGCAGCGCATCCTGGGGATCGGGAACGTCGACTGGGATACCGCCGGCACCGAGGAGCAGAACGCCGATTTCACCTTCCGCGGCATCGACGACCCCTCCAGCCTCGTCCAGCTCGTCGACCGTCACTACGGCGAGCAGGTTCACGAGACCGCGCCGCGACCGGCTGCGCCGCCCGACCCGTCCGCATAGCGTTCGAGGCGTTTCGGCGTACACTGACGCGGTGACCGCCGACCACGCAGACACGGTCCGCGCGTTTGCCCTGCGCTTCCCGCAAGCGCGCGAAGACCACCCGTTCGGCCCCGACAGCCACGTCTTCAAAGTCGGCGGCGGCAGCACCATGTTCGCCATCCTGGGTGACGGGCCGCCGGTGACCGTCACGCTCAAGCTGACTAAGGAGGAGCGGGCGGTCGCCCTCGAGATGCCGTTCGTCTCCGAGGCCCGATATGTCGGCCGCTACGGCTGGGTGACCGCGCGCATCGAGGACGCCGACGCACTGCAGGCGACCCTGGAGTGGATGCGCGACAGCTACTGGCTGAAGGCACCCGCGGACGTCCGCGAGGCCGCCTGGGCGTAGCTCCAGGGGGGCTGCGGTTCGCCCTCCGGGACTCGTGAGCACCCCTGAGCGGCCGCGTTCACACTCCCAGCACAACTGTTGACCCCAGGTTGCGGTGCCTGGCACCGTGCCCGTCCCGCGCCCGCCGGCCGGGCGCTCGTTCGGCCCACGCATCGGCACGGTTACGAGTCACAGCCGACGTCGCAACTGTTGAGCCCAGGTTGCGGTGCCTGGCACCGGGGCGGTCCACTTCCGGGCAGTCCGCTGGGCGCTGTTTGGTTGATCGTGACAACTTGTCAGATGTCTAGTACGCTAAGGGGAGTGCATCCCCGCGTCGCGGCATTCTGCCTGATCGCCGCGTGCCTGGCCGGCGCGGCGCTCGCACCTCGCTCGAGCTCCGCCTCGACGTCGTCGCTATGCGGCTTCAAATCCGGGACACGGCCGGCGCGCTACGACCATGTGATCGTGATCATGGACGAGAACACGAGCTACGGCCAGGTGATCGGACAGCCCGGATCGGTGGCGGCGACCGCGGCGCCGTTCGTGACTCAGCTTGCAGCGGGGTGCGGTCTTGCGACCAACTACCACGGCATCACCCATCCCAGCCATCCCAACTACATGGCCGCCACCAGCGGGGTGGAAAGCGTGTCCGGCAGCACGAACGTCGCGAGCATCTTCTCGCAGGTGCACCTCAACGGCCGCACGTGGCGGGCGTACAACGAGTCGATGCCGGCTGCCTGCCAGCACTTCACCACCCTGCCGTACAAGGTTGAGCACAATCCGGGCGTCTGGTATCAGGCCCTCGGCTCGGCCTGCGCGGGCTCCGATCTCGGCGGCACCGCGCTCGATCACGACCTCGCCGCCCATGCGATGCCGGCATTCGCCTTCATCACGCCCGACCAGTGCGACAACATGCACATGGCGTGCAGCACCGGCGAGAACCGGATCGCCGTCGGCGACGCGTATCTCCAGGATCTCGTCACTCGCATCACGCAGACGCCCGGATACCTCAGCGGTCGCACCGTGGTCTTCATCACCTGGGACGAGGGCGCCGACGGCCAGGGGACGACCAAGGTTGGTGAGAACTGCCTCGCCGTGACCAATCTGCGCGACTCGTCGTGTCACGTCGCCACCCTGGTGCTCTCAGCCTGGACGCGACCCGGCACCCGCGCCACGGGCTTCTTCAGCCACTACTCGCTGCTCAAGACCAGCGAGATGTTGCTGGGGCTCCGCACCCGCCTGGGACATGCCGGCGATCGCTCGACCAACGGCATGCGCGCTCCTTTCGGCCTTTCCTGAGCGCTCCTAGCCCCAGTTCTCCGGCGCGTCCCAGTCGCCGCCTCCGGTGTCCCAACCGACCAGGCAGTAGGGGGAGATGAGCGCGGCCACACGCTCCAGGAACATTCGGTCGTGGTGGTCGAAGGCGGCTGGAGTGTCCGCGTCGATGTCGATCTCAGCCACCACCATCCCCTCGTAGGCCACCGGCACCACGATCTCCGAGCGGGTGGAGAGGAAGCAGGCGAGGTAGCGTGGGTCGGCGTTAACGTCGTCGACGATCTCGGTCATGCCGGACGCCGCGGCGGCACCGCACACGCCCTGACCGATCGGGATCCGCACGTGCTCGGTCGCCTCGGGACCCTTCCACGGCCCCAGTACGAGCTCGCCGCCCTCGACGAAGTACACGCCCACCCACGAGTAGTCGTCGAAGCGGTCGTGCAGCAGCGCCACGGCCTGGCGCAGGACGTCGTCGGACTCGGACTCGACCGCGATCACCCGCTCGAGCGTCTCCAGCGCACCGTCGTAGTCCGCGGCCGGCGCGCTCACGCCAAGCCCCCTTCGAACGCCTCCACCAACTGACGCAGACGGTCGTCGACCGGCACCGGCCTGCCGCCGGCGTGATCGACCCGCACAGTGGTCTGGGTCGCACTGGCCAGGTGTTCACCGGTGGCCAGATCGACCGCCTCGAACTCCCATGAGACGCTGGTTCGGCCGACTCGCAGCACCCGGCAGTAGACCTCCAGCTCATCGTCGAACCGAGCCGGAGCATGGTATTCCACGTGCTGGGCGCGCATGACGAAGTTGGCGGCGCCCGACTCGCCGGTCAGCAGGTTGAGCCGGCGCAGATACTCGACCCGTGCGCGATCGAAGTACGGCATGTAGCGGCCGTAGTACACGATGCCCTGTGCGTCGGTCTCGTCGAACCCGACCCGGGTGCGGAACACGAACCGAAACGGCGGCCTGCGGTCGTTCTCGTTCACGCCCGGATCAGGTCCAGCACCTCGTCGCGCTTGTCGTGCATCTTCGCCTCGGACAACGCCTCCAGGTTCAGGCGCAGCAGCGGCTCGGTGTTCGACGGGCGGACGTTGAAGTGCCAGTCGTCGAACTCGAAGGAGATCCCGTCCATGTGCGACACCCGTGCAGCGTCCGGGCCATAGCGGTCCTTGAGCGCCTGCAGCCGCACCGGCACGTCGTCCACGGTCGAGTTGATCTCACCGGAGATGAAATAGCGCTCGCGGTAGGGCGCGAGCAGATCCGACAGCGACCGCCCCTCCGTCGAGAGCAGCTCCAGCAGCACCAGCGCCGGCACGATCCCGGTGTCACAGTAGTAGAAGTCGCGGAAGTAGTAGTGGCCCGACACCTCGCCCGCGAAGACCGCATCCTCCTTGCGGATCCGAGCCTTGATGAACGCGTGACCGACCCGGTTCTCGAGCGGCGTGCCGCCCGCGTCGCGCACGGTGTCGCGCACCGCCCAGGAGGCGCGGAGGTCGTACACGATGGTCGCCGCCGGGTGTGCGGCCAGCATCCGGCGTGCGATCAGCGCCGTGATCAGGTCTCCGGGCACGAACTCGCCGGTGTCGTCGATGAAGAAGCAGCGATCGGCGTCGCCGTCCCAGGCGATGCCCAGATCCGCACCGTGCTCGACCACCTTGGCCATGATGAACCGGCGATTCTCCTCCAACAGGGGGTTCGGCTCGTGGTTCGGGAAGCTGCCGTCCGGATCCAGCGAGTAGCTGACCGGCTCGATCGGCAGCCGGTCGAGCAGCGGCCGGATCATCGGTCCGGCCATCCCGTTGGCCCCGTCCAGCACGACCTTCAGCGGCCGCACACGAGCCGGGTCGATGAACCCCATCACCCGGTCACAGAATTCGGGGTAGACGTCGCGCCCGGATACGGCGCCGGTCCGCGACGGGGCGTAGTTTCGCTCGCCGAGGGCGAACGCCTTGATCGAGTCGAGGCCGGTGTCACCGCCGACCGGCTGCGCTCCCCGGCGCACGATCTTCATGCCGTTGTAGGCGGCGGGATTGTGCGACGCGGTGACCTGGATGCCGCCGTGGTAGCCGTACTCGCCGACCGCGAAGTAGAGCATCTCGGTGCCGACCTGGCCGATATCGACGACATCGGCGCCCGCCTCGCGGGCGCCGCGGATCACCGCCTCGGCGATCTTAGGAGAGGACAGCCGCATGTCACGGCCGACGGCCATCACCTCGGGCTCGAAGGCTGCCACGTAGCCGGATGCAACCCGGTAGGCGCCCTCTGCGTCCAATTCGTCGGGCACGATTCCACGGACGTCGTAGGCCTTGAACACGGAAGGGGAGAGCATCGGCGAGAGTCTAGTAAGCGTCCGTCTGGAGCCGTTGCACCAGGCCCACGCGGCCGCGCTGACCGAGCTGCGCGTGGCCCGGCGCGCATTCCTGGAGCCGTTCGAGCCGGAGCGCAGCGGCGATTTCTTCACGCTCGAGGGACAGCGCCGCACGCTGGCGCAGGTGGAGGCCGACCGCGGGGCCGATCGCGCCTACGGATTCCTGATCGTCGCCGACGGACAGCCCGCCGGCATGCTCTCGGTGTCGCGGATCACCCGTGGGCCGTTCCAGAACGCCGGGCTTGGATACTGGGTGGCGGAGCAACTCGGGGGCCGTGGCATCGCCACCGCCGCCATCGCCAAAACGGTGCAGTGGGGGTTCGGCGAGGCCGGGCTGCACCGGCTGGAGGCGGCCACCCTGGTCGACAACTTTGGTTCGCAGACCGTCCTTCGCCGCAACCGCTTCACCGAGATCGGGACGTGCCGACGCTACTTGCGGATCGCGGGGGAGTGGCGCGACCACCTGCTGTTCGCGCGCACCGTCGAGGACTGAGAGAGCCGAGGCGTGGGTGGCCGCACGCTCCGACCGGCTTGCGATAGGCTGTGCACGCTGTGACCGACGACCCGACGCCGATCCGATTCGACCCGCAGACCGGCGAGCCGGTCACCCCGCCCGAACGCGAGCCGCTGTTCGATCCCCACACAGGCGAGCCGCTGCGGCCGCTGCCTCAGTTCGACGCGTTCACCGGTAAGCGGCTGCCTGCGCGCGCGACGCGCTGGTGGCCCCGCCGGCCCGGGGTTGGCTTCTACGTCGGACAGGGCGCGCTGGCACTCCTGCTCGCGCTCGCCATCCTGGGAGAGGCTCGCAAGCACAAGAGTGCCGCGGGAATCATCGTCGGAGTGGTCATCATCGCGGCAATCGGCGTGCCGCTGATCACCACCGTCAGCTTCGTCTACCGGAAAGTTCGCAAGCTCCCATAGTGGGCTCAGTCTCTCGTGCCGGTTCTCACGGCGGATCGCCGGCCGGCCACGCCGCCCGCACCTTCTCGGCCGTCCGGGACAGGTGCTCGGGCATCACCTTGACGTCGGCAAGCACCGGCATGAAGTTCGTGTCGCCGGTCCAGCGCGGCACCACATGCAGATGGATGTGGCCCTCGACGCCCGCGCCCGCCACCCGGCCGAGGTTCAGGCCGGCGTTGAACCCGTGCGGCGCCATCGCCGCGGTCAGCGCGCCGATCGCCTGGTCGAGCAGGTGCCACATCTCGGCGCGCTCGTCCGGCTCCAGCTCGCCCGGCGCCGCAACATGGCGGAAGGGCGCGATCATCAGGTGGCCGTTGCTGTACGGGTACAGGTTGAGCAGCGCGTACGCGGTGCGCCCGCGGTGCACGATCAGGCTGTGTTCGTCGGCGGCCGCGGGCTTGTCGCAGAAGATGCATCCCGCCTCGCCGCCGGCGCCCTGCACGTATTCCAGGCGCCATGGGGCCCACAGCTGCTCGGTCACGCTACAACCAGCTTCGGTAGCGGAAGTAGCTGAGCATGACCACCGCGATCACCAGCATGCCGCTGACGATCACCCAGAACGCCTCGGCCGAGTGCTGACGCGGGATGCCGACGTTCATGCCGTAGATACCCGAGATCAGCGTCAGCGGCAGCAGGATCACGCTGAACACGGTGAGCACGCGAAGGATGTCGTTCTGCTTGTGCGCGATCACCGATTCGTTGGTCTGCTCGAGAGCCTCGACGACCTCCTTGTAGTTGTCCAGTTGATCCCAGATCCGCTCCGCCTTGTCCACCACGTCGTCGAAGTAGACCTCGAGGTCCTCGGTCAGGTACCGGGTGCGCGACCGCTCCAGCAGCCGCAGCGTCGAGCGCTCCGGCTTGATCACCTTGCGGTAGGCGACGATCTCCTGCTTGACGTCGGAGATGTCGCGCACGACGTCCTCCGAGCGGCGCTCGGTGAAGATGGCATCGTTCAGCCGGTCGAGCTTGAAGCCGATCTTGTCGAGGATCGGGAAGCAGTAGTCGAAGGTCTCGGACAGGATCTCGTACAGCAGGTAACCGGCGCCCTTCGAGAAGTACTCCTCGCGCCGCTCGGTGTTGGCCTCGAGTTGGGCGAACAGGCGGCCGATCGGCTTCAGCGGCACGTTGGGCAGCGTGATCACGAGGCCCTGAGCGACGAACACGTTCAGCTCTGCGGCATCCAGCCGGCCCTTCAGCTTGTTGAAGTGCGGCACGTGTAGGACGAGGAACACGTAATCGTCGTACTCGTCCATCTTGGGCCGCTGGCGCGTTGACAGGACATCCTCGAGATCGAGCTCGTGAAAATCGAAGTGCTCGGCCAGGTACGCGGTCTCGACGGCGGTCGGCGCCTCCAGGTTCAGCCAGCGCAGGCCGACGCTCTCGAGCTCAGAGAAGTGCGGCTCGACCCGTTCGACGGCCTGCGGCGCTCGATCGCGCCTGCGTACTGTCCTCGGGATCCGGGGCAGGTTCGGCATCGCGGCTCGCAGTTGTCAGAAGCGGAGTCATCTGTTTGATTGTACTCCTTCGACGCCGCGCCGGCGACCCCTCGCCGACCGCCGCATGCGCTAGCTTTGGCCGCATGAAGAGCCGCCGCCCGACCGCCGACGAGCATCTGCTCCAGCGCCACGACGCCGAGTTCATCCACACCGACCCCTGGCGCGTGCACCGCATCACCTCCGAGTTCGTGACCGGATTCGATGCTCTGGCCGAGGTGGGACTGGCGGTGGCCGTCTTCGGCTCGGCCCGCACCCCGGCCGACCACCCGATGTATGCCGCCGCCGCCGAGACCGCCGAGATCTTCGCAAGAACCGGCTACGCGGTCATCACCGGCGGCGGCCCGGGCATCATGGAGGCCGCGAACCTGGGCGCCCAGCGCGGCGGCGGCGTCTCGATCGGCGCCAACATCGAGTTGCCACACGAGCAGGCGCCCAACCCCTACCTCGACGTGTCGCTCGACTTCCGTTACTTCTTCGTGCGCAAGACGATGTTCGTCAAGTACGCCGAAGCGTTCGTCGTGTTCCCCGGCGGATTCGGCACGATGGACGAGTTGTTCGAGTCGCTGACGCTGATCCAGACCCGCAGGGTGCACCGGTTCCCGGCGGTGCTGTACGGATCCGACTACTGGTCGGGGCTGATCGAGTGGGTGGGTCGGGCGATGCTCGACGCCGGCAATGTCGGCGCCGCCGACCTGGAGCTGTTCACCGTCACCGACACCCCGCAGGCGACGGTCGAGACCGTGGTGGCCTGCAACACCGGCGCCTGCGGCCACGAGTGGCACCGACACCCGGCCGCGTAACGATCGCGTCACGGTTTGTCCGCTCACCAGGGGACCAGGCGAGCGGCCGCTAGCGTACCTGTGCGATGAGGCACGCGCGCGTGGCCGGGCTTGGTGTGGCGGCGATGGCCGGGTTGGCCGCGCCGTGGGTGCTTGCCTCCTCGACGTCGGTCGAGCCGGCCCTGATCCCCGTCCGCCTCGGCACCCAACTGCGGCTCGCGTCGGCGGGCACCACGCTGCGAGCTTTCAGACTCACGGAGGAATTGCACCCCAGACCGGGTGATCTGGTGACCGTGACCGGCCGGCCGATCAGGCCGGGCATCTACCCCGGTGCGGTTCTGCTCGACGGGCACGCTGCGCCATCCTCGGCATTGCTCAAGCCCGGCGACCGGATCACCGTCGTGGACGGCCGCGACCGTACCGAGCCCGTGCGCCAGGTCGTCACCCGCGCCCGAACGGGCCAGCCGTCCAACCCCGAGTACTTCCTCGGCCGGGCCCCCGGCGACACGGTGACCGCGATCGGCCGGATATCGGGGGAGGTGGCGTCCGCGTCGTTTCGGCCCACCGGCCCGAGCGTGCAACCGCACGCCGTCGCGCTGACCTTCGACGACGGTCCGTGGCCGGTCTCCACCCGGGCGATCCTCCGAATCCTGATCCGCAAGCGGGCGCCGGCGACCTTCTTTCTGATCGGCCAACAGGCCAAAGCCCGGCCGGATCTGGTGGATGCGGAGCTGGCCGCCCATATGCAGGTCGGCGACCACTCCTGGAACCACCCGCTCGACCCACCGCTGGCCCACCTGCACGCCGTCGAGATCCGCAACCAGATCGCGTTCACGCGCAGCGTGGAGACACGTCTGGGCGTCCGCGTGACCGCGTTTCGGCCACCGGGCGGCAGCTGGTCAGATCAGGTGGTGACGATCGCCGGCGGGCTCGGCTGCCGCGTGGTGCTTTGGTCGGTCGACCCGCGCGACTGGGCACCGGGCGCAACCGCCCGCGGGATCGTCCGACACGTGCTTTCGCATGTGCACCCCGGCTCGATCATCCTCCTGCACGACGGCGGCGGTGACCGCTCGGCGACCGTGCGCGCACTGCCCAGGATCATCGACGGCATCCGCCGCAGGGGGCTCAGGCTGACGACGATCGAGCGCTGAGCCGCTCGGTCCGAAGGATTCCCGAACCGATGCCTCCGCGTGAGATATGGTTCGAGGCGCCAAAGATCGAAGGGGGTCGTGATGGTGCGGTGGGCGTTCGTTGCCGTCCTGGGGATCGCGCTAGCCTTGCCGGGGACGGCGCAGGCAACTCCGTCGATCACGAAGTTCACCCCCTCGTCAGGCCCCGCGGGGACGGTGCTGAAGATCTCCGGCTCCGGCTTCACCGGAGCGACCGCCGTCACGATCGGCGGCGCCCCCGCGAGTTTCAACGTGCTCACCGACAAGTCCATCCGCGCGGTCGTGCCGCCCACCTCGCCGGGGGGCCCCGTCGAGGTGCACACGCCCGGCGGGACGACCGAGGGCAGCACACCGTTCACCCTCACCCAGGGCGTCGTGGCGTTCCCGCGGACGGCGCCGCCGGGGGGTCGCTTCGCGATCACAGGATCGGGTCTGCCCCCGAATGCGACGTTCGATGTGGAGTTCGACGGCAGGCGGATCGGGTCGGGGGTGGCGAGCTCAGTCGGCGGCTTCCAGCTGAACGGGCTCCGTGTCCCGCTGGATGCGACGCTGACGTTGCACGACCTCCTCGTGCTCACGGCCACCGGCGCGGGCATCCAGTTCCCGTACCTGGTCCAGGGCGACTGGCCGATGGAGCGAGAGTCGTCGAACGGGACAGGCGACCAGCCGATCGAATACGGCTTGAACACAAGCAACGTGCCCGGGCTGAAGCAGAAGTGGAGCTTCGTTACCTCCGCTCCGGTCGGCCTCTCTCCGCCCGTTGTGGTCGGGAACGTGCTCACGACCGGCGCCACCGACGGCCGCGTGTACTCAATCGACACGGTCACCAACAAGGGCTGGTCGGTCCAGCCCGCGGGCCAGATCATCGGCTCTCCGGCGGTGGCCAACGGCACCATCTACATCGGCGACGGCTTCTCGCTGTTCGCCCTCGATGCCGCGACCGGAGCCACCAAGTGGCACGTGGACACCTACGGTACGGTCGCCTGCTCGCCCGTCGTCGATGGCAACACCGTGTACTTCAGCGGGTGGAACGGCACCGCGCACGCTGTCTGGGCGGTGAACGCCAAGACCGGCGCCGTCAAGTGGTCGACCCCCCTGCAGTCGGACACCACCAATTCGGTCGGCTCGCCCGCGGTCGACGCCAACAACGTGTACGTCGGCGACGACGACGGCCACGTCTACGCGATCGACCGCTCGTCCGGGACGATCGTCTGGCACAAGGCGCCCGGCGGGTACATCGAGGGCACACCCGCTGTCTCCGGTGGTTCGGTGTGGTTCGTCACCCTGGGCTCGGGCGGCGAGTGGGTGCGCTCCTTCGACACCACCGCCGGCGCGAAGAACTGGGCGGTCGTCGCCGACGTGTATGCGGCCTACAGCTCACCCGCGTACGACTCGGGCAAGCTGTTCGTGGTCACCGGCAAGGGGGTCGTCGCGCTGAACGCCGCGAGCGGAGCGAGCGCGTGGACGTACCCGGTCTTCGAGAGCCTCGACGACACGGCGCCGGCCGTCGCAAACGGTGTGGTGTACGCCGTCGTGGAGGGGACGCCGGTCGCCATCAACGAGGCATCCGGGGCCGGGTTGTGGTCCGCCTCGAGCAGCTATCCTGGGCCGGTCTCGTCGCCGGTGGTGGCCGACGGCCGCGTCTACTTCGGTACGCAGGACAACATGATCCACGCATTCGGCCTGTAGGCGCTGACGCGTTCAGACCTCTGGGCGGGTGTTTTCCACGAAGAACTTTCGAAACGGCGTCGTCAGGTCCCAGGTCGACCGGGTTCCCTGGGCGAAACTCGCGGCGTCACCGGGGCCGAGGTCGTAGCGGGTGCCGTTCTCGAGCTGGATCACGACCCGGCCCTCGAGCACGATGAACGTCTCGTCCGACGGAAACTCGTACTCGTTGTCGTCACTGTCCCACTCGCCGTCGAGGACGCGCCAGATGCCCGCGTGCACAGACGGGTTGTCGGACTGCCGGAGCCAGCACATCGCGCCGGGCATCCCCTCCAGCGCGGGTTCGAAGCTTGCGTCGGCGGCGGCCACGGCGTTCGAGATGTAGCTGTCAAGCGTGCTCATGATCCCTCCTGGGAGGCGGGCTTCGGTCATCGACAATCCTGGCGTGTACGGCGCCCCGACGCCATTGCCCACATGGGCCATCTTGTGCCCGCGGCGCCTGGCCCACGTCCGTCAGACGCGAAGAATGCCGAGCTCTCGCGCGCGTGACACCGCGGCGGCCCGCGAGCCCACTTCGAGCTTGGCCATGGTGTTAGCGAGATGCCGGTGCACGGTGTGCTTGCTGACGACGAGCTGCTCGGCGATCTGTGGGTTCGTGAGCCCGCCGGCAACCAGCCGCAGCACCTCCAGCTCCCGGGCGGTCAGCGGCCCGCGCACAGGATCAGCACGGGTGATCTCGCGGAGGCTCGCCTGGGCCTGTTGGCGGATCTCGTTCGCAGCGCGAGAACGACCGAGCCGATCGAGCACGCGGGCGAGCTCGATTCGCGCCTGTGCCGCCTCGAACGGTGTTCGGCCACGCTCGAACAGCATCACCGCGTCCTCCAGTGACGCTCGCGCGGCCTCCGGATCTCCGGGCTCGGCGATCGCAGCCCGGGCGAGCTCGACCGAGGCCAGCAGCGAGGCGGTCCCAATCAGGTCGGCCAGCGCCTTCAGCTCGGCGAGCGCGGCCGATGCCTGCGGCCCGTGACCCCGGCGAGCCTCCGCGCGGCTCAGCAGCTCGAGCGCGCGCGCCCTGTCCACGTGGTGGCCGGGGTCGGATTGGCGCAGGAACGCCGTTGCATGCTCCACGCAGCTGCCGTCCTCGTTCGACGCGAAGGCCAGCCACGCATGGACGACACGGGCACGCGGCACGTCCGGCGCCTGCTCGAGCAGTGCTCGGGCATCCTCGAAGCGACCGCGGCGCGCGTGTACATCGGCCAGGCAGACGACGGCCTTCCCATCCGGCCACGGGTACACGCCGTCGAGTCGCCGCATGCTTTCCCGGAGCAGGCGCTCGGCCTCGTCCAACCGGCCCCGGCCAACCAGGATCGGCGCGTACAGGCAGCGCCCGATCGCCATCAGGCTGCTCATGTTCTGGCAATCGCAGAGCACGGCGAAGCGATCACACCAGCGAGTCGCCCGCTCGTAGTCGCTGACTTGGGCGCACGCGTCGAGCACCGCGCAACACGCGAGGGTGATGGCCACCGGATCGGTCAGCTCGCCGGCACACGCCGCCGTGGCCGCCTCGTCCAGGAGTTTCATGCCCTCGCCGACACCGCCGTCGGCCACCAACCCGACGCCCTCGAGGGCGATCGCCGCCATCTCGCAGTCGAAGGCCCCGACGCGACGAGCCAGATCCCGTGCCTCTGCGATCACGCTTTCGAAGTCGTCATCGGCGAACGCCGCCTCGCACACCAGAAGGGCCGCCCAGTCATGCTCGGCGTCCAGCCCGTGCAGCAGCCTCCTGGCACGGCGCGCCCAGCCTCGGGCGCCGGGCACATCGTCGAGGAAGAAGCTCGCATCCCACGCAAGCTGAATCGCGACCCGGGCCGCCCGGCGGGCGTCGCCCGCCTCCCGCAGCAGCCGGAACAGTCGCTCACGAGCGGCGAACACCGCGGGACCGTCGTCGAGCCACCACGCCGCGGTTGCGAGCACGTCCAGCTCGTCGACCGTGGCCGCGCCGGCCAGGGCGGCGCGCGCCGTCCGCCAGTCATGGCGATTGAGCGCGCTGCGGGCCTCGTCGAGATCTGGCACGGAGCAAGCCTACGCCGCACCGGACAGGCTAGGACGACCGCGTGAGCCGGAGGACGGTTCCAGACCGGTAGTGCGTCGCCCACAGCGCGGTCGGTGACGCGGTCAGGGCGTGATCGTCTGCCGCGACGGTGGCAACGGCAACGAGTGCGCCGTCCGGCCGCACCGTGGAGACACGGATCGACGTTCCGCCCGTCACGACCCATACACCGCCTGCTGTGGCAGCAAGCGCGCTGACGCCGCGTGCTTGCAGGGTGATCCGCCGGTCGACACGGCCCGCCGTTATCCGCCACAGCTGCGAGGGTCGCCGGTAGACGTCGATCGCCGCCCACAGGGCTCCTCGATCGGCGGCGAGGGCCGTCGCACGCCCGCGGGGGGGAAGGCCGATCGTCGTGGTGTTGCGGGTGACCGGATCGAGCCGCGTGAGCGAGGCGCCGCCGATCCACAGAGCACCCCCGGCCGCGGCGTGCGGCGCGAACCCAGCGACTCCCTCGGGGGGGCCACGAGCCGGCAGGAACCACGACGGCCCGCCGTGCTCGGAGAGACAGACGGTTCCCGGTTGAGCCTGCAGCCGACCGACGCAGGCAACGCCGCCTGTGACCGCAATGCCTTCGTACGCTCCGCCAGAGCGGTTGGGCAGGGCGATCGGCGGGTCCGCACGCAAGGTCGTGGGGTCGAGGCGGACGATCACGGGCCCGGACGGCTTTGCACCCAGGAACCAGACCGCACCGTCGCCGACCGCGACGTTCGACCACTCGCTGTGGTTTTCAAGGTCGACGCGCCCGACCACTCGACCGGAGCTCGGGTCGAGCTCGGTCACCCCGCGGATCGTGGCCACCCAGACCGCGCCCAGGCCATAGCGGACGTCGTACGCCCCGGCCCCGGCGGCGACAACTCGCACCCGTGCGGCCGATGTCACCGGCGGGCCGGTGCGCGGGGCGGCCAGGCCTGGTCCGCGGGAGGCCGACGACGGTCCCGGCTGCACCGCGCCGGACTGGGTGCCGGTACAGCCGCCAACGACCATCGCACCGGCCGTCGCCACAGCCAGGCTGTATCGGTGTGCGCTCGCTCTCACGCACCTCTGCACGACGGTAAGCCACATCCACCGGTACTACGTCGACTGGGCGCGGTGGCGTCCGCGCTTCTGCCACTGCCGCAGACCGCGCGGTTGAGACAAAAAATGCGCCTGGTAGGAATCGAACCTACGGCCTTGCGCTCCGGAGGCGCACGCTCTATCCCCTGAGCTACAGGCGCATATTTCAAGCTGGGGGCGGGCTCGCGCCCGTTTTCGGTGGTCGCGTGCTCTATCCCCTCAGGTTGAGGGTTGGGATTGTACCGGGTCATGGCTTGGCCGCCTTTCGCTTGCGCGGCTTGGCATCGGTCACCGCCCACTCGGCCGTGGCGAGCCGATCCGCGATTTCGGCGGCCTCAACCGTCAGCCCGCGATCGTCCAAGTCCGAGGCTCCGAGCCCGGCAAAGTAGTCGCCCGCCCACTCAAAGAACGGTCGCCGCATGAGTTTGTCGGGGTCGACCTTGAACAAGTCAGCCACGCCGTACAGGGTCTTGAGGCTCGGCTCGGCGCGAACCCCGGTGACCAACTCGGCGATCGTTTGGCGAGTGACGCCGCTCGCCTTGGCGACGGCGGCCTGATTCGTCCGATGAACGCCGATCAGGCGTCGCAGGTTGTCCGCAAACCGACTCTCGAAAATGCCTACCGGGCTCGCGACGCGCAGTTTCTTGGGGGTTGCCACGTGGTCGCTCTCCTTGGTGGTGGTTGTCGATAGCGTACATGCCGTGCTTGCCAGCGCCATCACCCGGACAGGGATACAGATCGTGACCGGGCTCAGTGTCCGGTTGGGCCGCCACGGGCGCTCGCCGCGACCCGATCACCCCGGATCGACCCCGAGGGGCTTAGAACGGCTTACAACGCGTCGAGTGCGGGCAGTCCGTCCGCCCCCCCGATTATCCTACCTACCCCGAAAGTCCACGTTGCACCGATCACAAGGAGTTGCCGGAATGGCACCCAAGCGGAACCCCAAACAGACCTCGGCCAAGGTGGCGAGCGAGGCGTCAAAGGTCATGCGCAACCCCAAGGCGACCAAGGACGAGAAGTCAGCCGCCGCGAGCGCGCTGTCGCAGACCAAACCCAAGCCCAAGAAGTAGTGGCCGTCGAGGCCGAACCCGACAAGCACCCCCAACTATCGCGAGCTGCGCGAGGCTGCCGAGCGTTTCAGGGACGCCTACACCGAGTACCTGCACGGGCGGGCACCACCGCATACCTATGCGCCGATCATGCAGGGGCGCGCGGTAGGGCACGTGCGATTCCAGCGTACCGCGCACCGCGCTACAAACCGCCTCAGGGACAGTATGGGCAGCGGCCGAGGCCGACCCCGTCGGCAAACCATCTGTGCGCTGCGTCTGACACGGTGTCCAGGTTGTCCAAGTCCACCGGCGTATAGATCTGCCCCACGAAATCAGTTGGCATCTCGGGCGCAGTCGCGTCTTTCAGCATCGCGCACTGGCGACCGGTCATGAGCATGGCACCGACCTCGATCACGACGTTGTAGTTGAGCCCGCGATCTGCGCGATTCTCGAAGATGCCGATGCCGTACTGGCACGCCCACATGTGGGCGGCCACGTTGCCCCACAAGTCGCCGGTGATCGACCGATCGGACGCGAGGTGCATCGTCAGGCCGTGGGTCGCGGCCGCCTCGCGCAGTGCGTCGATCGCGCCGGTGACCTCCACGTCGGGATCGCCAGGGAACCGTGTCATGCAGAACAAGTTGGTTTCGAACGGGTACTGGCCAAGCAGCGTGGCGATTCCAGGTGACCATGCGTGAGGCGCGAGTGCGGGCGGAATGACGGCGTGGAGTGCGTGCCCCAGCTCGGCGCCATCGACGCCAACGAGTTGCGCGGCGAGCTGCGCTTGGTCAATCCCGCCGATCAGCTCGGTTACGCGCCGGTTCCCCAGCGGCGTCAGCGACCACATTGAACCGCTGCGCCGCCTGACCAAGAATCCCTGCTCGGCAAGGCGGCCGACTTCTGCGCTCATGTTGCCGGGTCGCGGCAGCCGCAGCGCCTCGAACACCTCGATGACCTGCGTGGTGGTGAACCACCTGCCGGTCGCCCTGTACCCCGCCACTTGCGCTACGACGAGCACCCGATCGCCGGTGCGCCGCAGCAGTTGAACAGTCAGGCCGAATCCGATATCTACGTCGGGTCGCCTGCCAAACGCTCGACCAATTCAGACGCGGCGTTGTAACCGTTCGGCGTCACCCTCACCTCGCGTCCCTGTCCCGTGCCACGGAACGACAGATTGCCGCGCAGGGACGTTATGGCAGCCGCGAAATTGGCGGCATCGAGTACGCCGTACTGCTCGCAGGCGTCGCGCAACCTACGTTGCGGCGTGTAGTCGTCCAGACCTGTGCCCTGTCTTAGGGCGGCCGTCACAAGACCGATTTGTCGCATTGCCGGTTTGGTGGTGCTCGGTAGATGTCGGTGACTGAAATGCAGGCGTACCTCGTCGCCGTCGATCTCACACACGTTTGCGATCGCGTCCTCACTTACGCCCAGTTTGCGGGCGACCCGTTCGGCCAGATTGGCGCCGTCGTGCGTCGCCGGTTGTTGGCCGCCCGCTTGGGTCTGCCGTTGCGTGGCAGTGGCGGGCGACGGCGACACCCCCGCAAGCAGGTCAGCCGCCTTGGAAAACGCTGCCGGGCGCAGATCGTCAGGAACCCCCGCCTCATCGACGGCGGCCACGGCCGCGCGAAGTATGTCTGCAATGCTGCGCTCGGGCATGGTCATCCCTTGCTGACCGTACCACCGTGGCCGGACGTGACCATGACCCGTCTACGGGCCGAACCGCTCCCGGTGGTAGGCCAGGTGGGCTGGGTCGATCGAGTGACCAGGCACGGTTCGCAGTCGGCCGACAGTCGCGCCCGACGCGGTGTCCTCGATCCGATGGTCGTCGTGCACCACGATCCCCCCGGTGTCGAATCGAACGTGATCGTTCGGGCACAAGCTGAGCACGTTCGCCTCGGCGTCCGGGCCGTTGTGCGGCCGACCGAGGGGGCGTATGTGAGATGCCTCAACATACGGCCCCGCCGGGGTCGAGACGGCCGCGCCGCACACCTGGCAAGTGTTGCCATGCAACGCCTTGACCCGGCGCGCCACCTCCGTGATGCGCACGATTCGCTCGGTGGTCGTCGTCGCCCTTCGCGGCGGGCTGGTCGGCCTCGCGGCAGTTGGTGCCGGTGCGATCGAGCCATCCGGGCGTAACTTGCGCAGCTCGTACCGGCACACCATGTGCCCAGATCGGCCGCGCTCGTGCCAATAGGACGTGACGGCGTAAAGACCGTCGTATCGGTACCCGCTCGCGGGTGCCCGGGCGGGATCGCCACCGGCGCCGCGAACCACCCGCACGGGTAGCCCGTCGGTGCTGCTGCGAGCGAGCGCGAGGTTCTGTCGTGTCAGCTCCTGATCGGCGACTTGGGCCCCGGTGGCCGGGTCACGACCACCCGCACCCGTGTAAACGATCAGGTCGCCGAAGTCCTCGTCGTCCTCGTATCCGCCGCTGACGACGATCGAGTCGGCGCCCTCGGACTCGCTGCCCGATATGCCGTGCTGCAACGGGGCATGCACCGGGGCAGCAGAGCGCCGATCGGCGTACGTCGATCCCTCTGGGTGCCCTGCCACCTCACCGAAAATGCGAGCCACCGGACGATCGTATACCGAGGGTCAAGGCGGGCGCCCGCCGCGCAGCCCCACTACGCCGACACGTCGTCCCGCAGCCACTCAAACCCGGTGGTGTCCTTGAAATACTCGGCGTCCTCGGCGGTAAACACGAGCGTGACCGACGCCTTGTACTCGGCGTCGGACATGGCCTGATCGGTTTCCACCATGTACTTGCCGAGCCAGTCGCCGCCACGGTGCCAAATCGCGCGGCCGCAGTCGGGGCAGCTCCCGTGCCCTCGATACTGCGGGTGGGCGGCCACTTCGGCCGCCACGTCAACGGTTGCGCCACACCTGCACTTGATCATTGTCCTTGCTCACTTTCGGGTCGGTTGTTGTACTCGTTGATCAGCTCGGTGCGCGAGAACGAGCCGCTCGCGGTCACGATCGTGTCGTCGTCGCGCAGCTTGCGCGCCAACGTTGCGCCCGTCGCCACCGTCACGCCAAGGCGGGCTCGCGCGCTCGGGCTCAAGCCAAACTCGACGCACAACGAGTGCACCTGCTTCGCCGCGTCCCGTTGAATCCGCAGCAGCGGGTTGGCAACCTCGCCACCCTTAGCACCCTCGACGGTCAGCTCGGCGTCCCGCAGCTCGTCCTCGACCCGTCGCACGAGTGCGATCGCAAACGCGAGTCGCTCAAGCAGCTCAAGGTCGCCCGTCACGAGATACCCCGCGTCGGTGAGCAGCTCGGCCAGGTCGGTGTACACCTCGGCCACCTCGGGCGACAACCGGGCAGGCGGTAGCGGTGCCGCGACCTGCCGAGCGCCAACGATCACGGGCTCGGGCAGCGGCCGTCGGCTTGGGTTGCCTGCGAGCAGCTTGGCCTCGCGAGGCTTGGGGGCAGGGCCGCGACGGCTCACGGGGTGACCGCCGTGCGCCTATAGCAGGTTACACCGTTTCGCGAAACCTGCGCACGCGAAAAGAGTCGAGGGACGGCGGTACCTTGGCATCGTGTCAAGATCGAGGTGCCATCCCCCATAGGGGCGGGTGAGCTGATCGAGTCGAGGCCGTGCTCGCCTGCGCGCTGCACCACGATACGGGGGGCAGGGTCAGGTGTTCGGGTGTGTGTGTGTGTCGTTGTCATGGGCGGGTGTCGGTGTGAGCAGCAGTCGTCGTGCGAGTGCGAGCAGGGCAGCGTTGGCCTCGCGCTTGGTGTCCTCGTCCCACGTTGGTGCGTGCGGGTGCAGGGCAGGTGCGGGTGTCGTCACGTGTCGTCGTCCTTTCGGTTGGCTTGGTACTGAGCGTCGGCGTTTGATCGCGCCTCTTGCGCTCGGGTGTACACGGTCTGAGACAGGCAGTATTCGTGCAGGGTGTCGTCCATCGTTCCGAGCACGTACACCGCTCGCAGTAGGCGCAGGGTCTTGGGGTCGGACAGGTCGAGGTCGGGGTGCACGGCCATGCACTCGGCGATCAGGTCGGCCATGCGCAGGTCAACCTCGCGCTCGTACTCGGGCTCGCTGAATCGGTCGTCAACGATCGGGATGCCGCTGCGCACCTCGTGAATCTCGTTGCCCTCGCAGGCGCGGATAAAGTCGGCTTGGAACTCGGCCGACTCGGCAGCGGTCATCGGCCCGGTGGGCAGGTGGTCGCGCAAGTAGGGGCTGCTGCCAAAGAGGTCGCGCAGGGCATCGTGTCTCGGGTCGCTCATGCCGTCAGCCTCGGGGGCGGTGTGTCGGCTCGTGTGTCGTGTGTCAGTGTGTGTGTGTCAGTGTGTGCACCTACGGTGCACATACACATTTGACACACGGTGTGTACACACGGTGTGTCATCGTGACACACGGGGATCAGTGGTCGGATCAAGGTCACGACGCTGCCCCCAAACGAGCCTGCCTGCCGTGCTCGGTCAGCTCGTATTCCCAAGGCGAGTTGGTGGCCGTGCCGAGTTGTCGGGCGATGCAGTAGCCGAGGGTGACGAGGCGATCCATGCGGACGCCGATCGCCCGCCTGCCGTTGGCGTCGGTGGTGTCGATCTTGAGCCTTGCGGCTGCCTCGCCTCGGCGTACGGGCACGGCCTCGATCGTCACCGGCCACACGTCCAAGAGGTCACCGAGCGCGCCTGCGGTGCTCGACATACCGGCCGACTCAACGAGCACGAACGATCCGCCGAACGGGTCACGCTCGATCCGCAGGTGCAGGTCGTCGGGCTCGGCCCAATCTCGCGCCTTGGTGAACTTGAGCGTCAGCTCGTCACTGTCGCGCATGGCCTTGATTTCGCTGTCGAGCGCGCCCGGTACGGCGGACGATCCGCGCCCGTGCTCGCCGTCATGGCCGGTATGGTGAATCCCGAGTGTTGCCGCGCCGGTCAGTCGGCGCAGCTCGCCGAGCCCGGCTACCACGAGCCCCATGTCGCGGGCGCTGTTTTCCTCGACCCCGACGGCACACCGGGCGATCGTGTCGAGCACGATCAGGGCAGCCGTGCCGATGCCGTCGGCCAGCTCGGCGACAGCCTCGGGCTTGGTGAGCTGTACAGCGTCGGTGACGATCAGCATGTCGGGGTCAATCTCGACGCCGTAGTGCCGTCTGAGCGCCGCGAATCGACCGCGCAGGCCGCTCAAGCCCTCGCCGCACACGTACACCACGCGCCCCTGCTTGACGGCGTGCCCGTGCCACGGGATACCGGCCGCGATGCACACGGCCATGTCCTGCGCGGTCGCCGACTTGAGCGCCGAGTGACGGCCCACGATCATGTTGTCGCCCTCGGCGACGATCGCGCGGTCGATCAGAAACTCGGGCGGGTCGAGGTTGTCGAGGTCGGCCAGCGTCAGAAACCTGCGCGCCCGGCCCTCGACAGCCGGAACACTTACGGTGTCGGGGTCGTACCCGTCAACGTACCTCGGGGTGGTCTTGCGCAGCTCGGGGTCGGTGACCGAGTGTACGAGGCGGATTTCGCGCAGCAGGTCGTCCTTGCCGTCGAGCGGCCTTGCCAACCGCTCGCGGATATCGGCATCGGTGTACGGTTCTTTGCCCGGCGGCGTCGGGCAATGCGCCGCGATCAGGTAGTACAGCTCGGCGACAACGGACTCGTGGCTGGCACCCGCTCGCAGCAGCTTGACGGCCGCTTTCCGCAGCCTAATGTCGTGCTCAAGGGCCGGGTAGGGCTCGCCGGGTGCCACGGGTGCCAGCACGGCCTTGGCGGGCTTGGCCTTGAGCAGCGCCACGATCCAGTCGGGGCACGGCACGATCGGCAGCGGTCGCGCCACCTTGTACGCCTTGCCGTCGATGGTCGAGCCCGGCCCGACGACGTATCCGTTCTCGCCTCGCCAATCAACGCCGGGCAAGGCGTTTTGGCCGATAGTCACACCGGGCACGTGTCGGTAGTACAGGTGCAGGCCGCCCGAGGGTGTGCTCGCCGTCAGGGTCTTGGGGATCGTCACGCCGAGCCGCTCGGCCTCGGCCCTGAGGGCCGCCATGCCGTCAACGTCGCCCTTGCGGTCGCAGTCGATCACGAGCAGGTCGGACGCCTCGCCGCAGGCGATGATCACGTTGGCGTTGGGTGAGCCTGCCCACCAACCCGCGATGATCCGCTCGTCGCGGGTGGCTTGGGCTTTCCACTTGGTGCGGGGCAGCTTGTTGTTCGGCTTGGCCTGCGCCACGGCAAAGCCCTGCTCGTGCGCCCACGCCGCACCCTCGGCGGGTGAGGTCGGCCCGGTGAGGGGCTTAGGCTTGGTCGGCATGACTGCCACCTCGCTCGCTGGCGGGCTTGAGGCCGAGGCCGTCCTCACGCTTGATTGCGCCCGCCCGGATCATTAGCTCGGTGTACATGTCGGTTGCGAGCAAAGCGGCGGCGGACAGCTCGGGGTCGTTGCGCTGATCGCGCCCCTCGCGCAAAAAGATCATGGACGCCTCAAGCATCACGTCGGCATCGCGCAGCAGCTTGCGCTTGTCGCGTTGACGCTCGGCGCGCCTGCGGTCGTACTCGGCTTTGCGCTCGGGGTCGGCGTCGAGCCATGCCTGCTTGCGCTCGGCACCGCGCGCCTTGTGGAAACACTCGGGCGAGCAGTACATCGGCACGAGGGCAGTAAGCCCCTCGCCTATCTCGCGCGCCTCAAAGGTCTTGCCGCACTTGCAGCACTCGCGCTGCTCGGTGTAGTCAGACACCGTACCCCGTTCTCGTTACCCACGTGCTTGTGTGTTCCATATCCGCAGAGTAGCGGGTGTATCCGGGTAATACAACCTGATCAACCGGACATGAAATACGGATCAGCCGACTGCGAGCAGCACCTCGGCGGCGATCACGGCGTCAAGCAGGCTCGCGTATGCCCTTTCGGTTGTCACGGTGGACTCGTGGCCGAGCAGCCGTGACACGACCTCAAGCCGCACGCCGTTGTTGAGCAGGTGCGAGCCGAACGTGCGCCGCAGGGTGTGCGGGGTCACCTCGGTGGTGTTGATCCGCTCGCGGTCGGTGGCAACCCTCGGCCGGACACCCGCGCGCGCTGCCACCCGCTTGACCACCTCGTACACCTGCTTGTGTCGCATCGCGGTGCCGTTGCGAGTCGCAAAGAACGGGGCATCCGGGGCGGTCTGGCCGATCGCGCGCTGATAGACCTGCCACCGCTCGATGTATGGGCGCAGCTCGGGCAGGATCGGCAGCAGTCGGCGGCCGCGAGGGGTCTTTGAGTGCCGGACTCTGATCGTGTTGGCGGCGAGGTCAACGTCGGCGTTGAGCAGGTGGTGTAGCTCGCTGCCCGAGCGCAGGCCGGTGAACCGCAGGAATGACACGACGATGCGCTCTTGTGGCGAGCGGGCAGCCGCGAGCACCGCGTCGTCCTCGTGGGGCTTGAGCCAATCATTCGGGCGCTGCTCGACCTTGGGCGAGTCGATCCGGTTCATGGGGTTGCGCACCACGTAGTCGAACCGCTCAAGGAACGCGAAAAACGCCGCGAGCGCCGTCAGGTGATTGGCGACGGTCTTGGGTGCGGGCAGGCGGCCGTTGCGCTGCTCAAAGTCGGCGTACCACCGCACGAGCCAATCCAGCTCGATCGCCTGCGCGGTCACGTCGGCGAGGTCGCGGTCGCCCACCCACGCGAGGAACGGCTCAAGGTACACGGCGTACTTGACGCGGGTCGCAGGGCTGCGCCCCCGGCGCTGCTGATACGCGCAAAAGGCCGGTAGTTGATCAGTCGCCATCCCCGCTATTGTGCGGGTGTCGGCCGGACTCGTCAACCGGGTTGACCGGACAAAAGTATCTGGTCGAACCTCAGACAGCGCACGCTCTATCCCCTGAGCTACAGGCGCGGGGAGTGCAGTGTATCGACTCCATTCCCGGAGGTTGCGTTAGGCTGGGCCGGCCATGGAGCTCACCAGCCGCGTCTTCACGCTCGTCCTGAACGAGCCGTTCGTGATCTCCCGGAGCAGCGACACGGAGGCTCACGTGGTGCAGGTCTCGCTTCGCCACGGTGACCTGGTGGGCTACGGGGAGGGTGCTCCCGACCCGCACTACGGCGAGTCGATCGCCGGCGCGATCCAGTTCCTCGGCGGGCTCGACCCGCTCCTCGGAGACGACCCGCTGGCGACCGCAGCCGTGCTCGGGCGAGTGGGGGAACTGCCGGGCAACATGGCGGCCAAGTGCGCGCTCGACGGTGCCCTGCACGATCTCCTGGGCAAGGTCTGCGGGCAGCCACTGTACCGCATCCTCGGCCTCGCGCCGAGCCCTCCGCCAACCAGTTACACGATCTCGATCGACACCGTGGAGGGTACCGCCGACCGCACACGGCGCGCCGCCGGATACCACGCGCTGAAGATCAAGGTCGGCGGGCCGGACGACCTCGAGCGCGTGCGTGCTGTGCGCCGAGAGGCACCCGACGCGCTGATCCGGGTGGACGCCAACGAGGCCTGGACGGTGGACTCGACCAAGCGCCTGGTGCCGGAGCTGGTCACGCTCGGCGTTGAGCTGATCGAGCAGCCCCTGCCCGCGGCCGAGATCGGCGGCTACGCGGCGCTGCACCAGGCCGGCCTTGCGATCCCGATCGTGCAGGACGAGAACTGCCACACCCTCCCCGACGTCGCAGCCGCGGCCGGACACGCCGACGGTGTCAACATCAAGCTCACGAAGTCGGGAGGGATCCGCGAGGCGCTGCGCATGATCCACGCTGCGAGGGCGCTCGGGCTACGGGTCATGCTGGGGTGCATGAACGAGTCCAGCCTGGGCATCGCCCAGGCGGTTGCGCTCTCGCCCCTGGTGGACGTTGTCGACCTCGACGGTCACCTGCTGAACGCCAACGACGCCTTCACCGGTCTGGGATTCGAGGACGGCCGCGTGCTGCCCGGCGACGGCCCGGGACTCGGCGTGACCCCGCTCGAGCCGTGGCCGTGAAGCGCTACGTGATGCTGTGCGAGGGCGGGTTCTCGGAGGACGCGAAGACCGCCACCGGTGTCATGCGCTACGCCGACGCGGCCACCGTGGCCGTGGTCGACTCCACCAGAGCGGGCACACGTGCGGCCGAGCACGTGGCGGGCCTGACCGTGGACGTCCCGGTGGTGGCGGACCTCGACGAGGCGCTGAGGCTCGGCCCCGACACGCTGCTGGTGGGCATCGCACCCGCGGGCGGCAAGCTCCCGGTCGAGTTCCGGGCCGTCGTCCGGCGGGCACTCGAAGCCGGTCTGGACGTCGAGAGCGGCCTTCACGACTTCCTCGGCGACGACCCGCAACTGGTGGATGCCGCGCACCGAGCCGGCGTCGAGCTGCGCGATCTGCGTCGCGCGCCGGGCGACCTCAACGTGCCCACCGGCGAGAACCTGAGCGTCGCCGCGCACACGGTGCTGACGGTCGGCTCGGACTGTGCCCTGGGCAAGATGACGGTCTGCCTCGAGCTCGACCGTGAGGCTCGCCGACGAGGGCTCGCCTCCCAGTTCGTGCCCACCGGGCAGACCGGGATCGCGATCGCCGGCTGGGGGATCGCAGTCGACGAGGTGGTCAGCGACTACATCGCAGGAGCGGCGGAGCGGCTGGTGCTGGAGGGAGCCCGGCGCGGCGGTGAGCAGCCGATCCTGTGGATCGAGGGCCAGGGGTCGATCAACCATCCGTACTACTCCGGCGTGACGGTGGGCCTGGTGCACGGGAGTGCTCCTCACGCCCTGATCATGGTGCACGACCCCACCCGCGAGCGGATCGAGGGCGACCCGAGGTACCCGATCCCACCGCTGACCCAACTGATCGCCGATCACCACCGGCTGACCTCGTATGTCAGACCGGCGAGGGTGGTCGCGGTCTCGCTGAAGACGAACCTGCTCGACGAGGCGGCGGCACGATCGGCGATCGAGCAGGCGTCGGCCGACACCGGCCTGCCGGCTGACGACCCGGTGCGCTTCGGTGCCGGGCGGTTGCTCGACGCGGTGGTAACGGCCCGGGGGTGAGCGGTGGGAAGGTGCACCCTGACCGCCGGCGCCTCACCGGTCAGGAGCTTTCGAGTGGGGGCGGCTGGGGCGGTGCCAGGCCTTGGACACCGGGGCCGGCGGACTGCTTGGGTGGCGGGTCAGACCCCGTACGGACCGGGTCACCGTTTCTTGACACTTCCGTGACGGTGCCTGGCACCGAGCGAGGGTGGGAAGGTGCGCTCTGACCGCCGGCGCCTCACCGGTCTGGGGCTTTCGAGTGAGGGCGGCTGGGGCGGTGCCAGGCCTTGTAACGACAGGACCTTGTGCGTGCCTGGATCGCGGCGGCTCCTTACAAGGCGCTGGGTCACCGGGGGCCGGCGAGCTGCTGGCGGATGTGCACATACGCTCTCATCGGCCATTTCATCTAGTGTTCGGCGCCGTGCCGGATCTGCGCCTGACGAAGCTCGCAGAGGTGCTCTGCCGCTACTCGCTCGAGGTCTCGGAGGGCGACCTTGTGCTGGTGGAGGGTCCCGCGCTGGCTCAACCGCTGATGCTCGAGCTGGTCAAGACGATCACCGATCTGGGCGCGCACCCGATGGTGCGGCCGAGTCTGGAGAGCGTGGAGGCCATGATGATGACCCGCTCCAGCCTGGCGCAGCTCGACACCGTGACGCGGCTCGACGAGATCGAGGTCGAGATGCCCACCCGGATGCTCTCGATCTGGGCCAACCGCAACACCCGCTATCTGAGCGGGGCCCCGGACCAGAATCTGGCCCGCCGCTCCGCCGCCACGCGACCGCTGTTCGAGCGCGCGATCGAGCGCGAAGCGGCTGGAGAGACGCGCTGGTGCGGTACCGCCTACCCCTGCCATGCCGCAGCCCAGGATGCCGGCATGTCGCTGGCGGAGTGGGAGGACTTCGTGTTCGCGGCAGGCCACCTGCTCGACGCCGACCCGATCGCCTTCTGGCGCAAGCAGTCGCGACACCAGGCGGCGATCGCCGAGCGGCTGTCGAAGCTGACCGAGCTGCGGATCGTGGCCGAGAACACCGACCTGACGGTGAACGTCGGCGGACGCTCGTGGCTGAATGCCGACGGGCGCCAGAACTTCCCGGACGGAGAGATCTATACGAGCCCGCTGCACACGGAGACCCGGGGCACCATCGGCTTCTCGTTCGACGCCGCCTTCAACGGCCGCGACGTCTGCGGAGTGCGGCTGTGGTTCGAAGACGGCCGGGTGGTCCGCGAGGAGGCCGAGCGCGGCGTCGAGTACCTGCGCCAGATGCTCGATCAGGACGAGGGTGCCCGATACCTAGGCGAGGTCGCATTCGGCCTCAACGACGAGATCCAGTCCGCGACTCGGGACACGCTGTTCGACGAGAAGATCGGGGGCACGTGTCACGTTGCCCTTGGAATGGCGTTTCCCGAGGCCGGGGGCACGAACCGGTCCGGCCTGCACTGGGACATGGTGTGCGACCTGCGCTCGGCAGGCGATGTCTACGGCGACGGCGAGCTGATCTTCTCCCGGGGGCGTTTCCTGTGAACGACCCGCGCCTGGTCACGATGGCGGACGTGATCACCGGCTACTCGCTACGGCTGGGAGAAGGCGACGTGGTGCTGATCGGCGGCCCGGCCGTGGCCGAGCCGCTGCTGGTCGAGCTGACCCGCGCGGTGCTCGAGCGGGGGGCGGTGCCGCGCGTGCGCGTCACTCTGGATGGCCTCGATCGGGCGTTCCTGACGCGCGCGAGCGACGCCCAGCTGGACTGGCTGCCACCCTACGCGCTGGACGAGATGGAAACCATCGCCGCCCGCATCACGGTGCACGGCTCGTGCAACACCCGGGAGCTTGCCAACGTGGATCCGGCGGCGATCGCGCGGCGCAGCTCCGCCGCTCGGCCGGTTCTCGAACGCTTCATGCAGCGGTCCGCGGCGGGCGAGCTGCGCTGGTGCGTGACCGCATTCCCGTGCGATGCCTTTGCGCAGGACTCGGACATGTCCCTGACCGACTACGAGAACTTCGTCTATTCGGCTGCCTGGCTCGACGCACCCGACCCGATCGCCGCCTGGACGTCGTTCGGTGTGCGAATGACCGAGCTGGCCGAGCTGATGGGTGGCGTGCGCACGCTGCGCGTGCTCACCGAGGACACCGACCTCACCGTCGGAGTCGCCGGCCGCACGTGGATACCAGCCAAGGGCGATCGCAACTTCCCCGACGGCGAGGTGTTCACGGGGCCGATCGAGACCGAGACCGAGGGCCACGTGCGCTTCTCGTTCCCAGCCGCCATCGGCGGGCGCGAGGTGCGAGACATCCGGCTGCGCTTCGAGCGCGGTCGAGTGGTGGCCGGCGAGGCGGCTTCGGGGCAGGAGTATCTGCGGCAGATGCTCGCCATGGACGACGGCGCATCGGTGCTCGGAGAGTTCGCGATCGGCACCAACTACGCGGTCAAGCAGTTCACCAAGCAGGTCCTGTTCGACGAGAAGATCGGCGGCACATGCCACATGGCCGTCGGCGCCGGTTATCCGGACACGGGCAGCACCAACACCTCGGCGCTGCACTGGGACATGGTGTGCGACCTGCGCTCGGGAGGCGAGATCCAGGCGGATGGCGAGCCGATCTTCCGCGACGGCAGGTTCCTGCCGTCGTTCTTCGCCCACCCGCTCGACCCGCCCGCCGGCTGACCCCGGTCAGCCACGAAGCAGCCAGCCCATCCGCGACACCCGGGCCATGAACGGCAGGTCGTGCAGCCGCAGCATCGCAACGCCGGCGTGCGCGGCCAGGGCGACCACGGCCGCGGTGCCTTCGATGGTCGACTCGGGCAGCCCGAGCGGTTCGGCGGTCACCTCCTTGTGCGAGCACGCGAGCAGCACCGGATAGCCGAGGTCGCACAGCTCGGGCAGCCGGCGGAGCGTCGCCAGGTCGCTGTCGGTGGTCTTGCCGAAGCCCAGACCCGGATCGACGAGGATCGAGTCGGCCGAGACACCCGCCGCCCGGGCGGCGGCGGCGCGACCGACCAGGAACTCCGCGATCTGTTCGACCGTGATCTCATACCTGGCGGACTGCACCTGCTTGGGATCCAGCCCGAGGTGGGTGACCACCAAACCGGCGCCGTGGCTGGCGCACACGCTCGCCAACCGCGAGTCGGTCAGCCCCGTGTGGTCGTTCACGAGATGCGCGCCGGCCTCGATTGCAGCGTCGGCCACGTCGGCTCGGAAGGTGTCCACCGAGATCACTGCCGAGGTGCGCGCCCGCAGTTCGGCGATCACGGGCACCACCCGGGCGATCTCCTCCTCCGCGGGCACCATGGCACCCGGCTGCGCGGTCATCCCGCCGACATCGAGAACGCCGGCGCCAGCCTCGTGCAAGGCGACCCCCCGGGCGATCGCCATGCCCGGATCGGCCGTCGCACCCCGGTCGTAGAACGAGTCCGGGGTCACGTTCACGATACCCATGACGTGGGGCGGCCCGTCGAGCGGGAGCGTGCGTCCGGCGAGTCGCAGGGCCATGCCCCGGCACAGTACCGGGTCGTCGCGGAGGTCCCTTGACATCGAACACCTGTTCGCCTACACTGCCCGAACACATGTTCGCCTCACACACATATCGCTCCTTTCTGGGCCTGACCGCGGCTCTCGTCCTCGCTGCCGCATTCCTGCTCGGCCAGGCCGCGCCGTCCTCCGGTGCCAGCCATCCCCGCCACCATGTCGTACGGCCTGGCGAGACGCTGTGGTCGATCGCCTCGCTCGCATACGGCGGCGACCCGCGTCAGGGTGTCTACAACATCACTCAGGCCAACCACATCGTCGGCAGCGTGATCCTCCCCGGTCAACACCTGGTGCTGCCGTGAGCCCGCTACCGGACAACGTCGTGGTGCTCGCCGACCGGCGTCCGGTGGAGATACCACCGGTGCCGCCGCCGGCCCCGCCGCACTTGCGGCTCGTTCACGACGGCGAGTCTCCGACGCCGTTCGGGCTGGATGTCTTCCTTGCGCGCGCCCAACTGGTGATGGCCGAGACCGACGACGACGCCGGCGACGTGCCGGCCGTGCCGGCGGTGGTGTTCCCGCTGCACGCCCGTCAGGCCTGACCGCCGTCATCCCTCGGTACCTCGAAGCGGCACCCGAACGATTGGTGGCCGAGCACGACTCCACCTTGAAGCCATGGCCCTAGAATCACGACATGGATCTCAGCGTGCTCTTTCTCGGCACTGCCGGTGCCGCGCCCACCGCACAGCGGGGCACTGCGGCGTTTCTGATCCGCCGCGGCGGCGACCGGATCCTGGTGGACTGCGGTGAGGGCACGCAGCGCCAGATGCTGCGCTCCGGCGTCGGTCTAGTCGACGTCGAAGACGTTCTGATCACGCACTTCCACGCCGACCACTTCCTGGGCCTGCCCGGCATGCTGAAGACATTCGGGCTACGCGGCCGCGAGGCGCCGCTCGTGCTCTACGGCCCGCGGGGGCTGGGTGATCTCATGCGCTCGCTGCGACCGATCTTCGGCCGGCTGCCGTACCCGGTGGAACAGGTGGAGCTGGACCCCGGCGACTACATCGGCCGCGACGGCTACCGGATCGAGTCGTTCGCCACCGATCATGGCGTGCCCAGCCTCGGCTACGCCCTGATCGAGGATCTGCGGCCAGGCCGGTTCGATGTCGATGCCGCGCGTGCCCTTGGCGTGCCTGAGGGGCCGGCCTTCGGCATGCTTCAAGCCGGCAAGCCCGTGACACTCGAGACGGGTGCCGAGATCAGCCCGGAAGCCGTACTCGGCGCTTCTCGCCCCGGCCGGCGCCTCGTGCTCTCGGGCGACACGCGACCCTGCCCGGCGATGATCGAAGCGGCGGCCGGCGCGGACGTGCTGATCCACGAGGCCACCTTCCTCGACGAGGAGGCGGCGCGGGCGCGGCAGACCGGCCATACGACCGCCGGGCAGGCTGCACGGATGGCACGCGACGCGCAGGTCGGGATGCTTGCGCTCACCCACCTCTCGACACGCTACTTCGGCCGCGACATCCGGCGCGAAGCACGAGCCGACTTCCCCGCCGCGGTGGTGCCGCGCGATTTCGACGTGATCGAACTGCCGCTGCCGGAGCGTGGCGACCCGGTGCTGATCCGGGCTGACGAGCAGCCGAGCGACAGCCCAGTGCCGGCCCCGGTGCCGTGACGGTGGACTTTGCGGAGCTCGCGGCCGACTATGACCGCTTGCGGCCGCTCAGCAGCGCAGCGACCGAGCTCGGCACCGCCACCTTCGAGCACCTGCGCGGCTGCCGCAGGCTGATCGACATCGGCTGCGGGACGGGGCAATTCGCGGTTTCGGCGGCCGATCAGCTGGGAGCACGCGTGTGGGGCGTCGATCCGTCCCCCGAGATGCTCGAACAGGCTCGAGCCAGACCCGGCCCGGCAGCGGTGGGCTGGCGGCGCGCCTCGGCCGACCGGCTGCCGTTCAAGGACGGGTGGTTCGACGCCGTCCACGCCCATCTGGTCGTCCACCTGCTGCCCGACCGTGCCCGAGCGCTGGCCGAGATGGCCCGGGTCGTGGGCGCGGACGGCCGGCTGGTGATCGTGACCTTCGAGCTCGACCATTTCGACCGCTTCTTCCTCAACCCGTACTTCCCGTCCATCCCAGCGATCGACCGTGACCGGTTCCCCGACCCGGAGCTGCTGGTGGCGGAGTTGGGGGTCGAAGGGTTCACCGAGCTGCGACGGCGGCGCATCGTGCAGCCGGTGAGCGCCCGCGCGGGGGACGTGCTCGAGCGCGTCCGCGGCCGGTACATCTCCACCCTGCACCTGCTCGATCCAGCCGAGTACCGGCTCGGACTGACCCGGCTCGAGGCGGCGGTGGACGGTGGCACGGAGGCGTTCGACTACTCGCTGCAGTGGTCGCTGATCACCGCGACCCGCGGGCACTGAGCAGCGTCCGCATCCCCTGCGCAAAGGCCGTCGCACCGCCGTTGGCGGGATGGCGCACGTAGACCGCGCCGGGGCCGAGCACCGACTCGGCCACCCGCCCGACCGCCACCACCATGCGGGGATTTAGGATCTCGAGCAGCCGGCGGGCAAAACACGCCCCGATCTCGACCTCCGCAGCCGTGGGCCGGCGGTTGGAAAGCGGCTCGGACGGGCGGTGCGGGTGGGTGGGCACGGTGTTCCACAGGATCACCGCCCGCTCTGCATCCAGTTCGGCGAGCACCCGGTGAACGATCGTCCCCGACGGCTCGCTCCAGCGCCGGGAGGCGCACGTCGTGCGGTAGGGCGCTCCCCAGCGCATCAGGTCGCGCTCGCTGGTGAAGGCGATCCCGGACCAGCGCATCCCCTGGTAGCCGGCCGCCTCGCCGAGGGCGACCACATCGGCAGCCCGGCGCTCGGCCAGGTAGGCACGCAGGTTGGCGAGGCGGATCGCCGGCGCTCCGGCGTCGTCGTCTGGCCCGCGATCGGCGTACTGGTTGAAGGTCTCACCGATCGTGGCGCGTGCCAGCTCGTCGAGCAGCCGCTGCATGTCGGCGAGCTTGACAGACCCGTCCTCGGTGTGGTTTAGTCAGTCGTATTAGCCAGTCGACCAACACACCCGTCAAGGACACCTTCCTGGACGCCGCAGAGCGGCTCCTGGTCGCGCATGGCCACGAGGCGGTCACCACCCGCCGACTGGCCCGCGAGGCGGGGCTCAACCACGGACTGGTGCACTACCACTTCGGCTCCGTCGAGGCGGTCATGCTCGCGGTGCTCGACCGCTTCGCCCGGCGGCTGATCGACCGCCAGCGCGCCGTCTACCTGTCGGATCGGCCGTTCACCGACAAATGGCGCGCGGCCACCGGCCTCGTCGAGGGCGACCTCGCCGCGGGCATCCCCAAGATCTGGCACGAACTGCAGGCGATGGCCTGGAACCGCCCGGCGATGCGCGCGCGCATCGCCGACGTGAACGCCGAGTGGCGCGCGGTGCTGACCCGCGCGTTCGCCGCGGCGGCCGCCGAGTACAGCCTCAGCCCGCGCAGTGTGGAGCCGATCGTGGCGCTGGTGATGACATTCAACGACGGGATGCTCTCGGAGCGGCTGCTGGGCGTCGACGCCGGGCATGCCGAACTGCTGCGGTGGATCGAGGGCTGGCTGCTGGCGCTTGCCGACGGAGCGTCGACCGAACAGTGAGGGCCGCGTTCGTCCGCCGGCCCTGATATTCTGATCGAGGTGCCGGAGTCCGCGGCGCCACCCACACCAACCTTTAAACCGTGCCCTGCGAGGCCGGAAAGGAGCGTCGTGACCGTATCTGCCGCCGCCGAGCGAGTGCTGCTGGATCAGGACCACATGCAGCGCACGCTCAGGCGAATCGCCCACGAGATCGTCGAGAAGCACGACGACCTCACCGCTCTGGCGCTGGTCGGCATCTACACCCGAGGCGTCAACCTGGCCGACCGTCTGCATGGGCTGATCCAGGAGTTCACCGGCGCCGACGTGCCAACCGGCGCGCTCGACATCAGCTTCTACCGTGACGACGTGACCATGCTCACCGGAGAGCAGCGCGCGCACCCGCAGCCGCTGGTCACGGCAACCCGCCTCGCCTTCCCGATCGAGGGCAAGTCGGTGGTGCTGGTGGACGATGTGCTCTACACCGGGCGCACGATCCGCGCCGCCATCGAGGCGCTGTTCGACTACGGACGGCCCGAGCGCGTGCAGTTGGCGGTGCTGGTCGACCGCGGCCACCGCGACCTTCCGATCCGCCCTGACTACGTCGGCAAGAACCTGCCGACCGCACGCACCGAGCGTGTCAGCGTACGGCTGTCCGAGGTCGACGGGGTCGACCGCATCGTCCTATTGACCGGGGAGTGACAACCGTGGATCACGTCCCACCGACATCCGCGGCGGGCCGCCGCCACATGCTCTCGATGACCGATCTCGATCCGGCCGGGGTCGAGCGGATCCTGGAGATCGCCGAAGGGTTCGAGAGTGTGATGGAGCGAGACGTCAAGAAGGTGCCGACGCTGCGCGGGCGCACCGTGATGAACGTCTTCTTCGAATCGTCGACCCGCACCAGTTCGTCGTTCGAGCTGGCGGCCAAACGCCTTTCGGCCGATACCATGAGCCTGAAGGCGTCGGGATCGAGCGTCGACAAGGGCGAGTCGCTCAAGGACACCATCCTCACGCTCTCGGCCTACGACCCGGACGTGATCGTGATCCGCCACGCCGGCATCGGCGCCGCGCAGATGGTCACCGGCTACACCGACGCCCACGTCGTCAATGCCGGAGACGGCAAGCACCAGCACCCGACCCAGTGCCTGCTCGACCTGTACACGATGCGCCGGGAGCTGGGTCGACTGGACGGCCTGCACGTGGCAATCGTCGGTGATGTCCTGCACTCGCGCGTCGCCCGCTCCAACATCCAGGGCCTGCGCATGATGGGTGCGCGGGTGACCCTGGTCGGCCCGCCTACGCTGATGCCGCGGGGCGTGGAGGCGATGGGAGCCGAGGTCACCCACGACATCGGCGCCATCGCTGCCGCCGACGTGGTGTACGTGCTGCGGATGCAGAGCGAGCGCATGCAGGCAGGCGCCAACTACGTGCCGTCGCTGCGCGAGTACACGCGACTGTGGGGAGTGACGCCGGAGCGGGTGCGCCCGAACCAGATGATCATGCACCCCGGCCCGATGAACCGCGGCGTGGAGATCGACCCTACGGTGGCCGACGGCCCAGCCTCCAAGGTCGTCGAGCAGGTGCGGGCCGGCCTGGTGGTGCGGATGGCGGTGCTGTACGACCTGCTGACAGAGCCCACTCACAGCCCGGCGGAGGCGGCACTGCGGGTGGTCGCGGCGCCCGAGCCCGCGGCCGCCGGACAGGAGGTGGCCTGATGGACGAGACGCGGCTCTTCCGCGCCGAGGCGCCACCGGCCGATCTGCTGATCAAGGGTGGGCGGCTGGTCGATCCGGGCACCGGGCTGGACGGCGACCGGCTGGACGTCCGCATCGCCGGGGGTGTCGTGGCCGAGGTCGGCACCGACCTGTCGGCAGCGGGGGTTGAGACGATCGACGCCCGCGGCCTGACCGTGACCCCCGGCCTTGTCGATCCGCATGTTCACCTGCGCACCCCCGGTGACGAGGACGAGGAGGACATCGCATCCGGTACGCGCGCAGCGGCGGCCGGCGGGTTCGTGGCAATCCTGGCCATGCCCAACACCAACCCGGTGGTCGACTCGGTGCACGTGCTGCGGTCGCTGATCGCACAGGCGCGCCAGCAGGCGGCCGTGCCTACGGGCTTTTTCGCCTCCATCAGCCGCGGCCTTGAAGGTGCCCAGTTGGTCGACATGGGGGAACTGGCGACGCTTGGTGCCGCCGGCTTCTCAGACGACGGGCGCCCGGTGGAACGGGCCGCGATGCTCCGCCGGGCACTCCAGTACAGCCGCATCACCGGCCGCCGGCTGTCCCTGCACGAGGAGGACCTCACGCTCGCCGGCGACGGCCAGATGCACGAGGGGTCGGTCTCGGCCGAGCTCGGCCTGCACGGCCATCCGTCGATCGCCGAGAGTGTCATGATCGCCCGCGATCTCGCCATCGCCCGCTACGAGAGCGCAGCCATCCACATCTGCCACGTGTCCGCCGCGGAGTCGGTGGCGGAGCTCCGCCGGGCGCGCGAGCTCGGCGTGGAGGTGTCGGCCGAGGTGTCGCCGCACCATCTGTGCCTGACCGACGAGGCCGTCCGCTCGCTGGATCCGGCGACCACCAAGATGAACCCGCCGCTGCGCTCGACCGCCGACCGTGCCGCGCTCATCGATGCACTCGCCGACGGCACGCTGGACTGCATCGCCACCGACCACGCACCACATCGAGTCCAGGAGAAGGAGGTGCCGTTCGAGCAGGCGCCCAACGGTGTAATCGGGCTCGAGACCGCCTTCGCCGCTGTGTACACCAACCTGGTCGCACCCGGCCTGCTCCCGCTGCCGACGGTGATCGAGCGGATGACGGCCGGACCGGCCGCCGCATTCGGCCTCGCAGCTCCCGCCCTGCGGGTGGGGGCGCGGGCCAACCTCGCGGTCTGGAACCTGGCGGCTGACTGGCTCGTGCAGCCGCCATACGCGTCGCGATCGGCGAACTGCGCCTTCGAGGGCAAGCTGCTGCGCGGCGTGTGCGCGCTGACGATCGCCGACGGCACGGTCGCCCACCGGATGATCGAGGCCACGGTGACCCGATGACCGCGATGCTCGTGTTCGCGGACGGTACCGTGCTGCGCGGCCGCCCCTACGGCGCGCAGGGAATTGCGACCGGAGAGCTGGTGTTCACGACATCCATGACCGGCTATCAGGAGGTCGTCACCGACCCGTCGTTCGCAGGCCAGATCGTCACCTTCACGCAACCGATGATCGGCAACTACGGGATCGAGGATGACGCGTCGGAGTCCGCGGGCCCGCATGCACGGGCCGTGGTCGTCCGCGAGGGCCGCAACTCGGAGCCGAGCGGCCGCGAGGGCTTCAGCGACTGGCTGGCACGACATGGCGTGGTCGGGCTGCAGGGCGTCGACACGCGGGCGATCACCCGCCGGCTGCGCGATGCAGGAGCGGTGCGGGCGGCGGTTTCCAGCGGTCGCGCAACTGTGGACGAGGTGCTCGCGCTGGTGCGCGCCGCCCCGCACATGGAGGGCATGGCGCTGGCCGAGGGCGTCTCGATCGGCACGGCGCAGGAATTGTCACCGTTCGGCGCCGAGCGCGCTCGGGTCGCCGTGCTCGACTACGGTGTCAAGTCCTCGATCGTCCGCCTGGTGCGAGAGGCAGGCGCGCGAGTGGTGCAGTATCCGTGGGACACAAACGCTGCCGACGTGCTCGCAGGCGAACCGGACGGCGTCCTGCTCGGGAACGGGCCCGGGGATCCCGCAGCACTCGCCGGCTGCGTCGAGCAGGTGCGAAGGCTGGCCGGCGAGGTGCCGGTGTTCGGGATCTGCCTCGGGCACCAGTTGCTCGGGCGCGCGCTGGGCCTGGAGACGTTCAAGCTCCGCTTCGGGCACCGCGGCGCCAACCACCCGGTGCTCGACCTCGACTCCGGACAGGTGCTGGTGACCGCCCAGAACCACGGCTTCGCTGTCCGCGGGCCTTCAGCCGGGCGCGACTTCGACACCGCGCTGGGACGCGGCCGGGTCACCCACGTGTCGCTCTACGATGGCACCGTCGAGGGGCTGCGGCTGCTCGACCTGCCGGTCAGCTCGCTCCAGTTCCACCCCGAGGCCAGCCCCGGGCCACACGACGCCCGCGCGGCGCTGACCACCTTCGTCGACCAGGTCGCCGGCGCCGGCCGCAGGCAGGCCGTTGCCTAGGCGCACCGACATCCAGACGGTGGCGGTGATTGGCTCTGGCCCGATCGTGATCGGCCAGGCCTGCGAATTCGACTATTCGGGCACCCAGGCGCTGCGCGTGCTCCGAGAGGAGGGCTACCGCACGGTGCTGGTCAACTCCAACCCGGCCACCATCATGACCGACCCCGGATGGGCCGACCGCACCTACCTCGAGCCGCTCGACCTGCAGGGTGTGCGGGCGGTGCTCGAGCGCGAGCGTCCGGATGCGCTGCTGCCGACACTGGGCGGTCAGACCGCCCTCAACCTGGCGTCGGAGCTGCACGAGGCGGGGGTGCTGGATGAGCTCGGGATCGAGCTGATCGGCGCCTCCTACGACGCCATCCACTGCGCGGAGGACCGGCAGGCGTTCGCATCCACCATGGAGTCGATCGGCCTGCGCGTGCCGCGCTCGGTGATCGTCACCGGCATCGACGGAGCACGGGCGGCGCTGGCGACGCGGGAGCTGGAGCTGCCGCTGGTTATCCGGCCGGCGTTCACGCTCGGTGGGCACGGCGGTGGCTTCGCCGACACCCCGGAACGGTTCGAGGCGATGGTCGCCCGCGGCCTGCGCGAGAGCCCGATCGGACAGATCCTGCTCGAGGAGTCGGTGGCCGGGTGGGGTGAGTTCGAGCTCGAGGTGATCCGCGACCGCAGGGACAACGTGGTCATCGTGTGCTCGATCGAGAACATCGACCCGATGGGTGTGCACACCGGCGACTCCGCGACGGTGGCGCCCGCACAGACGCTCACCGATCGCGAATACCAGAGCCTGCGCAACGCGTCGGCCGCCGTGATCCGGGCGGTCGGTGTGGATACCGGCGGGTCGAACGTGCAGTTCGCGCTCAACCGCGAGACCGGCGAGCTGGTGGTGATCGAGATGAACCCGCGCGTCTCCCGATCCTCCGCGCTGGCCTCCAAGGCCACCGGCTACCCGATCGCCAAGGTCGCGACCAAGCTCGCGATCGGCTACACGCTGGACGAGATCCCCAACGACATCACCCGCACGACGCCGGCCGCCTTCGAGCCGACACTGGACTACGTGGTGGTCAAGCTGCCCCGCTTTGCGTTCGAGAAGTTCCCCGGCGCCGACACCGAGCTGACCACCCAGATGAAGTCGGTCGGCGAGGTGATGGGCATCGGGCGCACGTTCGCCGAGGCCTGGGGCAAGGCGATGCGCTCGCGCGAGCTCGACCACCAGCCGCGCCGGGCGGGATCGGTCGCCGAGGCCGAGTGGGACCGCTTCGACGCCATCCAGGGCCGGCTCACCGCAGGCGACGACCCGGCCGGACTGGCGGTCGAATCCGGCGTGCACCGGTGGTTCGTGGACGAGTGGGAGCGGATCGCTCACGCCGAGCGGATGCTGGGCCGAACTGGAGTCTCCGACCTGGTCGAGACCGACTGGCGGCGGTTGAAGAATCTCGGCCTGTCCGACGCACGGATCGCCGAGCTGACCGGTAGCGACGAGGGCTCGGCGCGCGCCGCGCGGTGGGCGGCGGGAGTACGGCCCGTGTTCAAGGCGGTCGATTCGTGCGCAGCCGAGGTGGAGGCTCAGGCGCCGTACTTCTACTCGACCTACGAGCTCGAGGACGAGCTGCCCGAGCACTCGCGCGAGAGTGTGATCATCCTCGGCGCGGGCCCCAACCGGATCGGCCAGGGGATCGAGTTCGACTACTGCTGCGTGCAGGCGGTGCAGACCTTCCGCTCGCTCGGCTACGACGCCGTGATGGTGAACTGCAACCCAGAGACCGTGTCCACCGATGCCGAGTCGTCGGATCGGCTGTTCTTCGAGCCGCTGACCGTCGAGGACGTGCTCGAGGTGGTGCAGCGGGAGCTGCCGGTGGGAGTGGTGGTGATGTTCGGCGGACAGACGCCGCTGCGGCTGGCGAAGCGACTCGAGGCCGCCGGCGTGCCGATCCTGGGCACCCCGTTCGAGGCCATCGACATCGCCGAGGACCGGGAGCGGTTCGGCGGCGTGCTGGCCGAGCTCGGGCTGCGCGCGCCGGCGTGGGGCATCGCCCGCGACGCCGACCACGCCGCCGAGATCGCCGACTCCATCGGCTACCCGGTGCTCGTGCGCCCATCGTACGTCCTCGGTGGGCGCGAGATGCGGATCTGCTACGACCGAAGCTCACTGCTGGCGCGCCCGGTGCAGCCCGGATCGCTGGTCGATCGCTTCGTCGAGGACGCGATCGAAGTCGACGTGGACGCCATCTGCGATGGGCAGCGGACGATCATCGGCGCCGTCATGCAGCACGTCGAGGAGGCCGGAGTGCACTCCGGCGACTCGACGTGTGTCATCCCGACCCTGTCCCTCGGCGAGAGCGTCGAGGCCGAGATCTGCCGCCAGACCGCCGCGATCGCCGAAACGCTCGGTGTGCGCGGCCTGATCAACGTCCAGTTCGCCGTGCAAGGCTCGGACGTGTACGTGATCGAGGCCAACCCGCGGGCTTCGCGCACCGTCCCATTCGTGTCCAAGGCGACCGGCCGCGGCCTGGTCGCCGCGGCCTGCCGGGCGGCGCTCGGACTCGAGGTCGAACTGGACACGGCGACGCCCGACTATGTCAGCGTGAAGGCTGCCGTGCTGCCGTTTCAACGCTTCACGGGCGCCGATCCCACGCTCGGCCCCGAGATGCGCTCGACCGGCGAGGTGATGGGCATCGGCCCCGACTTCCCGACCGCGTTCGCCAAAGCCGAGCGCGCCGCCGGCCGTCCGTTGCCGGCGGCAGGAACGGTGTTCCTCTCGGTGCGCGACGCCGACAAGCCGGCCGCCACCATGCTCGGAGCGCTGCTCCAGTCGCTCGGGTTCACCCTGGTGGCCACGAGCGGCACCGCCCGAGCTCTGCAGCGGATCGGGATCCCGGTACGGGCGGTCGCCAAGGTCACCGAGGGCTCGCCCAACGTGGTCGAGTTGATCAAGCTGGGCGAGATCAGCCTGGTTATCAACACGCCCCAGGGTCGCGGGGCACGCGCCGACGGGTACGAGATCCGGGCGGCTGCAATCGCCCACGGGATCCCCTGTATCACGACGCTGGCCGGCGCCTCGGCGGCCGTCCAGTCGATCGCCCAGGCGCGTGACGTCGAGCCGCTGGCCCTGCAGGATATCCACCCCGCGGAGGTCGGCGGTGCATCTGCCCAGCGCGCGTAGCCTGGCCGTCGGCGGTGTCGAGGCGGTGGGCGCGTACACCCTGCTGCGGCTGGTCAACGACGGTGGCGAGGTCGGCATTTCCGGGCAGTTCTTCATGGTCGGCGCCGAGCCGCAACCCGCCGATGCGTACCTGCCGCGAGCGCTGTCCGCGGCGTGGGCCGACGACCACGAGATCGCATTTCTGCTCGATGTCCGCGGCCCCGGCACGCGGGCGCTCACCACGGCACGCGCAGTGACGTTGGTCGGCCCGTTCGGCCGGGGATTCGAGATCGCCGACGGGCCGGCCATCCTGGTCGGTGGAGGCATCGGCGCCGCGATCCTGCCGTGGCTGCGTCACCGCATCGCGGCGACGTCGCCCCACGCGCCGGTGACCGTACTGGGGTTCCGCACCGCGGCCCATGCCGTCTGCGCCGCACTGGTCGACCCGGACGCCACGGTGGTGCTCGATCCGGTCGTCGTCACCGAGCCGCTGCACCGTCTGCTGCCATTCGACGGCACCGTCTACGCCTGCGGCCCCGACCCGATGCTGCAGGCGGTGGCCGCCCTGTGCGCTGAGCACGACGTGCCCTGCCGGCTCGCCATGGAGGCGGCGATGGCGTGCGGCTTCGGGGCCTGCTACGGCTGTGCTGTGCGGATCGACGGCGAATGGAAACGGCTGTGCATCGAGGGCCCGGTGCTGGAGGCGGAGCGTGTACTCGCCTAGAACCCTTCGGACCGAGATCTGCGGGATCGAGCTCCAACACCCGCTCGTCAACGGATCAGGGACGCTCGACGCCCTGACGGCCGGCACGCTCGGGCTGGGGGCGTTCGTGACCAAGACCGTCACCCTCTCGCCGCGGGCCGGCAACCCCCCGCAGCGGATCGCCGAGACCCCCTCCGGCATGGTCAACTCGATCGGCCTCGCCAACCCCGGGCTGGACCGGTTCGTGGCCGAGCACCTGCCCCGGCTGGCGGCGCTCGGCGTGCCGCTGGTGGTCAGCATCGGCGGTTGGTCGCGGACCGAGTACGTGACCGCCGTGCGGCGGATCGCCGAGCATCCGGGTGTCGCCGCCATCGAGCTCAACGTATCCTGCCCAAACGTCGACACCGGCTGCATCTCGATCGGGACCGACGCCGCCGAGACGCGCTCGTTGCTCGAGAGCTGCCGCGAGGTGACCACCCTGCCCCTCCTGGCGAAGCTGTCGCCCTCGGTCGCGGACGTGGCCGAGATCGCAGAGGCGGCGGCTGCCGGGGGTGCGTCGGGGCTGGTGCTGATCAACACCGTGCGCGGGATGGCGATCGACCGCCAAACGCTCCGCCCACTGCTCGGAGGGGGTGGCGGCGGACTGTCAGGACCTGCCATCAAGCCGGTCGCCCTGCACTCGGTGTACCACTGCCATTTGCGCACAAAGCTTCCCATAATCGGCATGGGCGGCGTTGCCACAGCAGAAGATGTGGTCGAGTTTCTGGCTGCCGGCGCAACCGCCGTGGGCATCGGCACAGCGCTCTTCCGCGACCCCGGCCTGCCTGCAAAGGTGTTGTCCGAGCTTCAAACAGAGGTCGACCGCCGGGCACTGTCAAGTGTTGCCGAACTGGTCGGCGCCGCTCATCGGACCGAATCTAAAGCTCCACTTAAGCTTGAGGGTTCACATCCGTAATTCGTGTTGGTTGAGCCGTTTGAACCCGCTTGCGCGGGGCGTCGCCCCCTGTATAATCGCCCCTCACGATGTTGCTCGACACCCTGACCCAAGCCCCCTCCCGATCGCTCGATCAGCGCATGGAGGCACTCACCAGGGCGAACGACATCCGCATTCGGCGAGCCCAGCTGAAGCGCGAGCTGAAAGCCGGTCTGGTGCGGATCGAGGACATCATCGCCGACCCACCGGAGCACGTGCTCACCGCCAAGGTGTACGACATGCTGGTCGCGGTCCCGCGGCTCGGGCGGGTCAAGGTGGGGCGCCTGCTCACCCAGTGCCGGATCAGCCAGTCCAAGACGGTGGGCGGATTGTCCGAGCGTCAGCGCGCCGAACTGCTCGACCTCTTCCGCTCCTAGCAACGCCCTGGACTCGTGCCGGCGGTGCGCCGTGATCGCGCGGCTGTTCGTGGTGTCGGGCCCGTCGGGCGTCGGCAAGGGAACGGTCATCGGCCGGGTGCGTGAGCGCGTGCCCGAGCTCGCGCTGGCCACGTCGGCCACCACCCGTCCGCGCCGGACCGGGGAGACCGACGGCGTCGAGTACCACTTCCTGACGCCGGAGGAGTTCGAGCGGCGGGTGCAGGCGGGCGAGTTCCTGGAGCATGTACTCTATGCAGGGCACCGGTACGGCACGCTGCGAAGCGAGGTCGAGCGGCGGCTGGCGACTGGCGAGAGTGTTGTGCTCGAGATCGAGGTCATCGGCGCCCGCGAGATCAAGCGGCAGATGCCCGACGCGGTGCTGGTGTTCGTCGCTCCGCCGACGTTCGCCGATCTGGAGTTGCGGCTCGCGGGCCGAAAGACGGACACCCCCGACGAGATCGAGCGCCGGATCGCGATCGCCCGCGAGGAGATGCACGCTCAGCCCGAGTTCGACCACACGATCATCAACGACGACATCGACCGCGCGACCAGCGAGCTTGCCCATCTGATGCGGGCCGCCACCACGAACCAGGAGCAGTCATGATCCATCCCAAGATCGACATCCTTCTCGAGCATGTGGACTCCAAGTACGCGCTGGTGATCGCCGCCGCCAAGCGGACGCGCCAGATCAACGACTACCACCACCAGCTCGGCGAAGGCAGCTTCGAGAACTTCCCTCCGCCGCTGGTCGAGTCGCGCTCCAAGAACTTCCTCACCATGGCGCTGGAGGAGATCGCAGAGGGCAAGCTGATCGTCAGCCCCTCGAACGTCTGAACGACTTCCGCGGGTGACCGGTGATGCACTGGCCGTGGCTTCGCCGCTGGGGCACACTACGGGCATGATCATCGTCGGGGTGTGTGGGGGCGTCGCCGCGTACAAGACCTGCGAGCTCGTGCGCCTGCTGATCCGTCAGGGCCACGAGGTGCAGGTGATCCAGACTCCCGACGCGACCCGCTTCGTCGGCCCAACGACGTTCGCCGCACTCTCGCGACGGCCGGTCGTGACCGACGATTCGGGCGACGTCTTCCCACACCTCGAGGCGTCCGGCGACGCCCGGCTGCTGTGCATCGCGCCGCTGACCGCCACCACCCTGGCCCGGATCGCGCATGGCGAGGCCCCCAACGTCCTGACCGCCTCGGCGCTTGCGTTCACCGGCCCGATCGTCGCCGCTCCGGCGATGAACCCGCGCATGTGGTCCGCCGCGGCCACGCGCGCGAACCTCGACCTGCTCCTGGCACGCGGAGTGGAACTGGTCGGCCCGGCGTCCGGCGACACCGCGGAGGGTGAGACCGGCGAGGGCCGGATGGCCGCGCCGGGAGAGATCCACGCAGTGGTCGAACGCCGGCTCGCCGCGGCCGGCTCGCTCGACGGCGCGCGGGTGCTGGTGACTGCGGGCGGCACCCGGGAGGCGCTGGACGCCGTTCGCTATGTGGGCAACCGCTCCAGTGGTCGGATGGGGGTCGCAGTTGCCGACGAGGCCGCCCGCCGTGGTGCGGAGGTGACGCTCGTGCTGGCCGCCGCGTCGGCTCGTCCCTCGGCGCCGATGCGCGTGCTGAACGCCGAATCGGCGGCCGAGCTGGAGTCGGTCACCCTGGCCGAGTCGGAGTCCGCCGACGTGGTCGTGATGACCGCGGCCGTCGCCGACTACCGGCCGTCGGAGCCGACCCCCGGCAAGCGGCCCAAGAGCGGTGAGCCGTGGCACATCACGCTCGAGCCGACCGCGGATATCCTCGGACGACTGGGGGAACGCCGTCGTCCCGGCCAGCTGCTGGTCGGCTTCGCTGCCGAGCACGGAGACGGAGCGGTGGAGCGGGCCGCGGCCAAGCTCGTACGCAAGCAGGTGGACATGATGGTGGTGAACGACATCAGCCGGGCGGACATCGGATTCGACTCCGGCGACAACGAAATCACGCTGGTGACGTCTCAATCGGCGACACCGGTATCGCGCCGGTCGAAGGCGGCCTGCGCGGCCGCCGTGTGGGACGCGATCGGCCTGCTCGAGCGGAGCCGGCCGACCGCATCGACGGCATGACCCCCGACGAACCAAGGAAGGACCCGTTCATGGAAGCATCGCCATTGCAGGGAGCCTCAGCCGACGCCATCGCGGCCGCCGGGGAGGTGGCCCGCCGGGTGATCGCCAACGTGGCCCGTGTGATCCATGCGCCCAGCGGTCTGATCGAGCGCTGCATGCTGGCGGTCATGTGCGAGTCCCACCTGATCATCGAGGACTTCCCCGGCGTCGGCAAGACAATGCTCGCGAAGTCGATCGCCCGCTCCCTGGACTGCGAGTTCGCCCGCGTGCAGGCCACGCCCGACCTGCTGCCGTCGGACATCACCGGCGTCAGCGTGTTCAACCTGCAGGCCAACGAGTTCGAGTTCAAGCCCGGGCCCGTGTTCGCGAACCTCGTGCTGGTGGACGAGATCAACCGCGCCTCGCCCAAGACCCAGTCGGCGCTGCTCGAGTGCATGCAGGAGGCGCAGGTCACGGTCGACGGTCACTCGCACACGCTTGCGCGCCCATTCATGGTCATCGCGACCCAGAACCCGATCGAGTACGAGGGGACGTTCCCGCTCCCCGAGGCGCAGCTCGACCGCTTCGCGATGCTGCTCTCGATGGGCTACCCCGAGCCCGCCGACGAGGCCCGGATGCTGGCTGAGCACGCCGCCGCCGAGCCCCTGGACGCCCTCGAGCCGGTGTCCACGGCATCCGAGATCGAAGCGGCGATCAAGGCCGTCAAGGGGGTGTTCGTCGAGGAGACCCTGAATCGGTATGTGGTGGCCATCCTGCGGCACACGCGCGGCGATGCCCGGCTGGTGCTCGGCGCGAGCCCGCGCAGCGGCCTGGCGCTGCTGCGGATCGCAAAGGCGTTGGCGGTGCTTCGCGAGCGGGATTACGTGACACCGGCCGAGATCAAGGACGTGGCGGTGGACGTGCTGTCGCACCGGGTGATCCTGGCGCCGGAGGCCCGCACGGCGGGCCTACGGGCCTCCGACATCGTGCGGGAGGCGGTCGAGCGCACGCCGGCTCCGATCTGACGATCGTGTCCGGGCCCCGACCATGCTGACGTCCACCGGCCGCAGGCTGTTGCTGGCCGCCGCGCTGCTATACCTCGCCTCGTGGGGGTTCGGAACACCCGCGATGTTCCCGGTCGCGGTCGGCCTCGGGTTGGCCCCCGCTGCCGCCTGGACGTGGGTGCGACTGCTCAGCCGGCCGGCGCGGCTGCGGCGAACGCTCGAGCGGCACGAGCTGGTCGAGGGCGCGTCCCTGCGGATCGGTCTCGAGGTGCGAACCGACGCCGGCCGCCTGCCGCCGACCGCGAGACTCGTCGACAACCTGGGCCAGCACCCGCTGAAGGCACGGCTGCGGCGACGCGGACGGGTGCTGCGGGGGGCGCACGTGATCAGCTCGGCGCCTCGCGGCCGCTACCGGCTGCACGATGCGCAGCTCGAGTTCTCGGATCCGTTCGGCCTTGCGAGTGCCCGGGTCGCGGTGCCCCGCGAGGACGTGCTGCTGGTGTATCCGCGGGTCAGCCCGCTGGAGGGGATGTTCACGGACGGTTCCGGGGTGGCTGGCGGCGCCGCCCGGATGCTGCTGCACCGCACCGCCGGATACGACGTGCACAGCATCCGCGACCACCAGCATGGTGAGAGCCTGCGGCGGGTGCACTGGCGTTCCACCGCCAAGCGGCGGCGGCTGATGGTGAAGGAGCTCACCGACACCCCCCGCGACGAGGTGTGCGTGCTCCTAGACGCCGACGCGCGGTGCGAGACCGGACCGGTCGGCGACACCAGCTTCGACGTCCAGGTGCGAGCTGCGGCGTCGGTTCTGGCGAAGCTGGTCGAGGTGGGGCAGCGATGCGCACTCGCGATCAACGGCCGCAGCCGAGCGACGCAGGTGCGGCTGGGTCGTGGTGGCGACTGGCACGAGGCGCTGGGCGAGCTGGCGCTCGCCAAGGCTGACGGAGCGCGTTCGCTGCCGACGGCGCTCGGCGACCCCGGCGCGGCGGGCTCGTTGCTGGACGCGGCCCGGATCATCGTGGTCACGGCCGGCATGAGCTCCGGTCTCGCCGAGCGGATGATGCAGCTGCGCTCGGGGCAGCGGGACTTCGCCGTTGTCTGGGTCGACGCGGCCACGTTCGCCCGTGGTGCTCGCGTCAACGACGCGGAGGCCGCCGCGCTGCGACTCTCGAACGCCGGCATCCCGATCGCCCGCATCCGCGCCGGCGACGACCTGACCACCGCTCTTTCGGCGGCGACGCTGCGGGTGCCGGCGCATGGCTAGGGAACACCGCCGGCCGGCACGACGACACCGGAATCCGGACGAGGGAAGGCTGGGCGAGGTCGGCCGGCTGTGGCCGCTGCTCCTGTTCACGCTCGCCTTCGGCGCCTGGCACTGGGCGCGGCTGGAGTCTCCCACCGTGTCCGTGACGGACATGGCGGGGCTCGCGCTACTCGCGTGTGCACCTGCCGCGGCGGCGGAACTGCGCTCGCGCGCCGGACTGCCGGTGCTGGCCGCCGTGTTCGTGGTGGCGGCAGGCTGGACTTCGGGGGTGTGGCCGTGGCGATCCGGTGTGCACTACCCGGGAACGCTGTGGGCGGTTGTCTGGCACGGCACCCGGGAGTGGTTCAACACCCACACGCCGTTTGACCCGGCCCGATTCGCAGCGGTCGACGTCGACGTGCGGCTGGCGTTCTTCGCGCTCGCGGTCGTGCTGTCGTGGACGATGATCCGACGCCGCGCGGCCCTGAGCTCGATTGCGCTTGCGTTCGTGATCTACGCGATGCCGAGCACGGTCGTCCCGATCGACGCCGCCGGCCTACGCGCCGCCCTCTTCCTCGGACTCGGCCTGGTGGTGCTCGGCATCGTGCCGGCTCGAGGCCGTGCCACCCGGGCGCCGGGGGCGTCGTTCGGCCTGGGCGCGGTCGTGGTCGGAGCCGCACTGCTCGTGAGCGCTGTGCCGGGGGTCAGCAAGGCCGCGTTCCTGAACTGGCACAACTGGGATCCGCTGGCCCCGCCCGGTCGCGTCGTCAGCGTCAACTACGTGTGGAACGAGAGCTACCAGCCGCTCGTCTGGCGCGGCAAGGTGACCCCGGTGCTCGACGTGTGGTCACCAAGCCCGCAGTACTGGCGGGTGGCGACGCTGGAGACGTTCCTGTCCGGCCACTGGATCATGAGTGAGCAGCCGCTGACCGGCAGCGGAGACCAGGGCGAGGTGACGGTTCCTCCCGGCGCGCTCGCACCGAACGCCCGGCATGCGAAGACCAAGAGCATCATCACGATCCGGGTCAAGGTGCTGGGTCTGGCCGACAACCATCTGGTCGGTGCGGGCCAACCCCTGGCATGGATACCACCGGCTGACATACGCGTCGCACTCGAAGACGACGAGTCCGCGCTCGCCGAGCGCAATCTGGCCCGAAACACCCAGTACTCGATGAGAACCTACGCGTCCGACCCGAATCCGGTCCAGTTGATTGACGCCGGCACGAACTTCCCGCAGAGCCTGGTATCCGACCTGCTCGTGAACGGCACCGTGATCCCGGCCTGGGGCTCGCCGCCGAGCCTCGTAGGGGCGTCCGTGGCGCGACCGGTGACCCCATCGCTGCAACGCGCGTCCGACCAGGCGTGGCAACAGTCGGGCGCGGTGAGCGCCAGGTACGAGTGGAATGCGGTGGCCGACGTTGAGCACTACCTGCGCGCCCGCCCGTTCGTGTACGACCAGCGCGCAACCTACAGCGGTTCGACCCCGGTGCTGGCCCAGTTCCTGCTCACCAAGCACCGCGGCTACTGCCAGATGTTCTCGGGCGCGATGGCGATGGTGCTGCGCCTGCACGGCATCCCATCGCGGGTGGCGGTCGGATTCACGACCGGCACGCCAACCGGCAGCGACGGCCCCTACGTGGTCACCGATCGTGACGCGCACGCCTGGGTGGAGGTGTACTTCCCGCGCTTCGGCTGGGTGCCGTTCGACCCAACCCCCGGTCGCCACCTACCCACCAAGTCCTCGACCTCGTCGGAACAGGCGATCAGTGCGCTCGACGCGAGTTTCAACACGGTACCCAAGAGTGCTCAGGCCAACACCGCCTTCCTGCTGCACAAGGCGGCCAGCCTCAAGCATACGACGAAACGCGGCAAGAACCAGGATCACCCACCGCTCATCATTTCGGACGGGTCGGTACAGCACCACTCGAGCGCCCCCGGGTTCTTCTCCTGGGTGCTGCTGCTAGGCGCGTCGATCGCGGCGCTCATCGCCGTCGTCAAGTTCGGGCTCGTGCGTGCCCGCTACGTGCGCCGCGGCCCGCGAGCGGTCGCCGCCGCCGCCTACCACGAGTTGGCCACGTTCGTCGCCGACCAGGGAATCGGCGCGGACTCCAGCGACACGTTCGAGGACATCGCCGGGCGCATCAGCCGGACGTTCGCCGTGGACGCCGATCGGTTCGCTGCCGCGGCCGGCCGGGCCCGCTACGCGCCCGCGGCGGTGGCGGAGGCCGCTCAGAGCGACGTCCGCCGCGAGCTGCGGCAGCTCAAACGCGAGCTGCGATCGCGACTCACCACCCGCGATCGGGTGCTGGGCATGTTCCGCCTCCGCAGCGCGCTCGCGCAGAGCACCACGCTGGACTGACCGCCACGTCCGGCGCCGGACCCCGGATCACAGCTCTGCAACGAAACTGTGCCCCGGTCCGTACGGGGTCTGACCCCGGGGTGGGGTGGGGGTGGGGTGGCCACCCGAATGGGTGGGGTGGTCGGACCGACCTTGACGGTCTGCGCCCCCGGCGGCTGGGGGCTGTCGGGTCGGAGCGGCTGGGGCGGTGCCAGGCCTCGTAACGACAGAACGCCTGGGGGTACTCGGATGAGGGCGGCTCCTTACAAGGCGCTGGGACACCGGGGGCTCGCGGATCGCTGTTCTGCTCTCGCGCACCGCTGGGGGTACCCTTTCTGTGGGACGGCACGTCGAGTCGTGCCGCCGATCATCTGGGTATGGATCACGAGGACACCTACGACCTGTTCCAGCAGGGCAAGGCGCACCTTCGCCGCGGCGACAACGCCCAGGCGACGGTGCCGTTGGAGAAGGCGAAGCGGCGCGAGCCCGACAAGGCGTCGATCCGCGAGGCGCTGGGCGTCGCGTACCTGCGCATGCGCCGGTACAGCGAGGCCGCGGCGGAGTTCGAGCACATCCTTGCCGCAGCGCCCGCCAACGACTACGCCCACTACTGCCTCGGCCGCTGCCTCGACCGCATGGGCGATCGCCGCCACGCGCTCGGCCACTACAAGATGGCCGTCTGGCTCCGGCCGAGCGTCGCCTACTACCAGGAAGCCGTGGACGGCCTGCTCGACTGATCCGGGGGGATTTCGACCAGGATCGTGACCGGACCGTCGTTGACCAGCGCCACCTGCATGTCGGCCCCGAAGCGTCCGGTCTCGACCGTCACGCCCTGCGATCGCAGGCGGTCGACGAGCGCGTCCACCAGGCGGGCGCCCAGCTCTGGCTCGGCAGCCCCGGTGAAGCTCGGACGGTTCCCGCGCCTGACGTCCGCATAGAGGGTGAACTGCGGTACCACCAAGACGGCGCCGCACGTGTCCGACACCGACAGGTTCATGCGCGAATGCTCGTCGGCGAACACCCGCAGCCGCGCAACCTTGTCGGCCAGCCGATCGGCCTGTTCGGGCCCGTCCCCGAGACCCACGCCGACCAGCGCCAGCAGGCCGCCTCCGATCGCGGCCACCCGCTCGCCGGCGACCTCGACGGAGGCGCTCGTGACCCGCTGGATCAGGGCCCGCACGGGCTCTGCGCTCTTTGACCGCAAGACACCGCCTGCTAGAGTACGGCAACAGTCAGGAGTGAAGAGGCGGTCGACGAGGTGGGTGTGAACCCGCCTCTTTTTTCGCCCTCCGAGCCCCCCGGAACCAGGGATTTCGATGGCCACGACACGCGACACCGACAAGCTGCAGACCGAGATCGAGCGCACGCTCGCGCGCAGCCTGCCCGAGGTCGAGGTGGTCCTGGCCGAACGCCCGTCGCCGGGTCTGCTGCGGGTGTACATCGACCGTGAGCAGGGGGGCGTCGACCTCGAGCTCTGTGAGCGGGTGAGCCGCGAACTGAAGGAGTTGCGCGACCGCTACGCACTCGAGGTGTCCTCTCCCGGACTCGAACGCCCGTTGACCAAGCCGGCCCACTTCACGCGGGCCGTCGGCAGCACCGTCGCCGTGCGCACCGCCGAGCCGATCGGCGGTCGCCGGCACTTCAACGCCCGCCTGATGGCCGCGGGCGAGCAGGGACTGGAACTCGACCAGGACGGCGTTACGGTGACCGTGCCCTACGCGGCCATTCGCCGGAGCCACCTGGTGGCGGAATCCGCGGGAGGCAGATCGTGAGCAAGGAAATTCTGGAAGGCATCAAGCTGCTGGAAAAGGAGAAGGGCATCGAGCCCGGCACGCTGCTGCCGGCGATCGAGGACGCGGTCGGTGCGGCGTACCGCAAGATGCCCAGCGCCCGCCATCCGATCCGGGTCGACCTGGACGCGGAGTCGGGCGACTACACCGTCTGGTCGGTCACCCCCGACTCCTGGCAGGGCTACCTCGAGGCGCACCCCCATCACCACGAGCTGGCGGAGGCGGCGGCGCAGGATGTGGTGTCGGCCGGAGGCATGCACGACGAGGCCGAGGAGGCCGCGCCGGAGCCGGAGATCGAGTGGGACTGGTTCCCCACCGAGGCGATGGAGGACGTGACGCCCGCGAACTTCGGCCGGATCTCCAGCCAGACCGCCAAGCAGGTGCTCAAGCAGCGCATCAACGAGGCTGAGCGCTCGATCATGTACGACGAGTACCACGACCGGGTGGGCGAGATCGTGACCGGGATCGTCCAGCAGGACGACAACCGCTACGCGTTCGTCGACCTCGGCCGGATGGAAGCGATCCTACCCGGATCCGAGAAGGTGCCCGGCGAGCGGTACGAGCAGGGCAGCCGGATCAAAGCGGTCATCATCGAGGTGCGAAGCGAGGGCAAGGGCCCGCAGGTCGTCCTCTCGCGCCGTAGCGACGGGCTGATCCGCCAGCTGTTCGAGCTCGAGGTACCGGAGATCGCCGACGGCCTGGTCGTGATCCGGGCGGTCGCCCGTGAGCCCGGCTATCGAGCCAAGATCGCGGTCGAGTCGAAGGTGCAGGGCGTCGATCCGGTGGGTGCCTGCGTGGGCCCACGCGGCTCGCGGGTGCGGATGGTGGTGTCCGAGCTGCGAGGCGAGAAGATCGACATCATCCCGTGGAACGACGAGCCGGCCCGGTTCGTTGCCAAGGCGCTGTCGCCCGCCAAGGTGCGCGAGGTCTACGTGGACGACGACGCCCGTCAGGCGACCGTGATCGTGCCCGACGACCAGCTGTCCCTGGCGATCGGCAAGGAGGGCCTGAACGCTCGGCTCGCGCATCGGCTGACCGGCTGGCGGATCGACATCGTGTCCGAGACCGAGTACTACTCGGACGAGGCCGACACCCCGTACACCGGCACCGAGGACGAGGTCGACGAGTTCCCCGGCCGCTGCGTGGCGGTCACATCCTCGGGCAAGCGGTGCCCGAATCAGTCGCTCGAGAACAGCCGCTACTGCGGCGTGCCCGCACACCGCGAGCTCGCCGTCAAGGAAGGGGAGCCCGCCGTATCGTGAACCGGCACATCCCCCACCGGCAGTGCGCAGGCTGTGGCGCGCGCCGTCCGCAGAACACGCTCGTGCGCGTCGCCGTGCGTTCCGGCGCCGTCGTGCTCGACCGGGGACGCACGCTCGGCGGTCGCGGCGCGTACCTGTGCCCAAACGCCGAATGCGCACGCAGAGCGGCGCGCCGCGACGGGCTCAGCCGCCGGCTGCGTCAGCCGCTGAGCGGTGTGCACGAGATCGAGCCACTGCTGGAGCTGGAGCGGCGCGACGCCGCATGGAAGGATTGACGGCCATGGCCAAGCGAACGCCCACAAAGGACGAGCCGGCGGCGGCTCCCGCCGAGGCGGCAGCGCCGGCTGCCGAGCCCGTGGTCGAGCCGGTGGTCGAGCCGGTGGTCGACGACGAAGAGGCGCGTCGAGTGTACGGCGCCAAGGCCACGGTGCCTGCGCAGGAGCCGGGACAGCCGGCCCGTCATGCGCGCCCCCAGCGGGGAGCGGCGCCCAAGGGCAAACGGCGCGTCGTGATCGACGCCCAGGCCGGTCGTAAGCCGGCGCAGCGGCGCGACCGCGGGCCCCGTCCGGAGCCGCGCAAAGAGGTCGAGGTGCCGACCGGGCCTGTGAAGGTGCCGTCGGGCGTCACGGTCAAGGACCTGGCCGACGCGCTGGGCATCTCGCCCGCGAAGATCATCACGCTGATGATGGCGGCCGGAGAGATGGTGACGCTGACGGTGTCGCTGTCCGACGACGCGGTCGAAATCCTGGCCGAGGAGCTGCAGCGCGAGATCACGATCTCTCACAGCGCGGACGAGGAGGAGGAGGTCGTCACCTACGACGATGCTCCCGAGAGCCTGGTCACGCGCCCGCCCGTGGTCACCATCATGGGCCACGTCGATCACGGCAAAACCACGCTGCTCGATGCGATCCGCAAGTCGTCGGTGGTCTCCACCGAGGCCGGCGGCATCACCCAGCACATCGGCGCCTATCAGGTGGCTGTCGGCGGCGACCGCAAGGTCACCTTCCTCGACACACCCGGCCACGAGGCGTTCACCGCCATGCGCGCGCGCGGCGCCAAGGCGACCGACGTCGCCGTGCTGGTGGTGGCTGCCGACGACGGCGTGATGCCGCAGACGATCGAGGCCATCGACCACGCGAAGTCGGCCGGGGTACCGATCGTGGTCGCCGTGAACAAGATCGACAAGCCCGACGCCAACCCCGATCGGGTGCGCAACGAACTGGCGACGCACGGCGTCCAGCCGAGCGAGTGGGGTGGGGACACGACCTTCGTCGACGTGTCCGCCAAGGCCCACGAGAACCTGGACGAGCTGCTCGAGATGATCCTGCTGCAGTCCGACGTGCTGGAGCTGAAGGCGAATCCCAAGGCCGAGGCATCCGGCGTCATCATCGAGTCGCGACTGGATGTGGGCCGCGGACCCGTGGCCACCATGCTCGTGCAGCGCGGGACGCTGCGGGTCGGCGATGCGGTGGTGGCCGGCGACGCCTGGGGCAAGGTGAAGGCGCTCAACGACCACAACGGCCAGCGCGTCAAGGACGCCGGCCCGGGCGTGCCGGTGGAGATCCTCGGATTCGACCACCCGCCGGCCGCAGGCGAAGTGTGCCGGGTGGTCGACAACGAGCGAGTGGCCCGCCAGCTCGCACAGCAGCGGGGCCAGCGCCTGCGCACCGAGGAGCTCGCGCGGCGCAGCAAGTCGGTCAGCCTGGAAGACCTGTTCAGCGCGATGCAGGAGGGCGCCCTCAAGGAGCTCAACCTGGTCATCAAGGCCGACGTGCAGGGCTCGGTGGAGGCCGCCATCGGCGAGCTGGAGAAGATCCAGCACGAAGAGGTCGCGGTGCGGGTGATCCGCTCCGGTGTGGGCGGCATCACCGCCTCCGATGTCAGCCTCGCTGTCGCCTCCGGCGCGATCGTGGTCGGTTTCAACGTGCGTCCGAACGCCGAGGCCAAGGCGCTGGCCGAGCGCGAGGGCGTGGACATCCGCACCTACCGGGTGATCTACAAGCTGACCGAGGACATCCAGCAGGCATTGATCGGCATGCTCTCGCCCGAGCAGGTCGAGGAGGTGCTGGGCGAAGCCGAGGTGCGCCAGATCTTCCGCGCCTCCAAGGTGGGCACGATCGCCGGCTGCATGGTCACCCAGGGCGTGATCCAGCGCGGCGCGCAGGTGCGCATCCTGCGCGACGGCGCGATCGTCCACGACGGCCGCATCGACACGCTCAAACGCTTCCAGGACGATGCGCGCGAGGTCGCCGCCGGGTTCGAGTGCGGGCTCACGCTGGACGGATTCAACGACGTCAAGGAAGGCGACGTGCTCGAGGTCTATACGATCAAGGAAGTCGCCCGCGTCGCCTGAGCGCGAGCCGCGCGGTCACGCGTAGGCGTCGAACAGGCTGCGCGAGGCCTGATCGGCTGCGCGGAACACGGAGGCGTTCGCCTGCACCGCCAGCGGCGCCAGACTCGAGTCGACCAGCGCGTCGACGTTGAACGGGTCGGCGGCGATCGCCTGCGCGTCCTGGTCGAGCCGCCGCTGGGCGGTCAGCATTCCGCCGGCCGCCGAGCTGAAGGCGTCGGGAAGCTGGGAAGGGATCTGCATGGGCTCAGGATGACGGCAGGGCTTTCTCCCGCGCACCGCCCGAACGGGGGGTATGGTCGGAGGGCTACGGTTCACGGCATGCCGGCCGGCTTCGTCGCCATCCTCGTCTTCGAGCTGTACATCCCGCAGAGCACGTCCCTCAAGGACAAGCGCCACCATATCCGCCACGCCAGGTCGCAACTCGAGCGCCGGCTCGGTGTCTGCGTCGCCGAGGTCGATTTCCACGACCTGCGCCAGCGGGCTCGGCTGACCATGGTGGCCGTCCGGCGCGAGCACCACGAGGCGCTGCGCGCCCTCGACGAGGCCGAGCGCTACCTTTCGGCCCAGGAATTCGAGCTGGCCGGCACGACCCGGACGGTGCTGTCGGTGGAGGACGACCTGTGAACGAACGCATGCGCCGGGTGAACGAAGGGCTCCGTCACGTGCTCGCCGATGCGATCGAGGGGATGGGGGACCCCGGCGTCGGCTTCGTCACGGTGACCGCTGTTCGGGCCACCACCGATCTCAGCCAGGCGACCGTGTACGTCAGCGTGCTGGGTAACGACCGCAAGCGCGAACGCTCGCTGCGCACACTCGAGCGCGCGCACGGGATGCTCCAGCAGAGGATCGCGCGAGAGCTTCACCTCAAGCGCACGCCCTTGCTGAATTTCCTCTATGATGAGACTCTCGACCAGGCGCTGCGGCTGAACGAGCTGATGGAGCAGGCGGCGCCGCTGGTCGACGACGACCCCCGATGACCGACGAAACGCTCACACACGACCTCGAGCAAGTGGTCGCCGCCCTCCGTGCGGCCGACCGCGTCCTGATCGCCACCCACGAGAACCCCGACGGCGACGCTGTGGGTTCGATGTCAGCGGCCGCAATGGCGCTCTCTGGCCTCGGCAAAGAGGTGCGTACGTACATCCACGCGGACTCCACGATCCCGCACGAGGTCAGCTTCCTGAACACGAATTCGCTCGAGCGCGCGGTCGATCCGGCGTCGCTGCAAGGGTGGTCGCTGCTGGCACTCGACTGCGGCAACGAGCGGCGGATCGGGCCCGGCTTCGATGGACTGCTGGAGGCCGCCGACAGCGTGATCGACGTCGATCACCATCACGACAACAGCCGGTTCGGCACGGTCAACCTGATCGACGGCGGTGCGTCGTCGACAGCCGAGATATTGGCCCGGATCTTCGACGAGCTCGGAGTGGAGATCACGCCGCCGATCGCCGAGGCGCTGTACGTCGGGCTCGTCACCGACACCGGCCGCTTCCAGTACCGCACAACAAGCCCGGCCGCACTGCGGCTCGCCGCCCACCTGGTCGAGCGCGGCGCCGACGTCCACAAGGTGTTCGAGCTGGTGTTCGAGAGCATGAAGCCGGGCAAGCTGCGGCTGCTCGGGCGTGTGATCGCCAACGCCGTCAGCTATCAGGACGGGCGGCTGCTGGTGTCGCACGTGACCCGTGAAGATCTGATGATGGCAGACGGCGACGAGGCCACCACCGAGGGTCTGATCGACGACCTGCGCAAGGTCGAGGGGGTGGAGGTGGCCGGCCTGATCCGCGAGCAGCTGCCGCTCGCCGACGGGAGGATCACGTCCAACCGGGTGTCGCTACGGTCGCGCGGCCACATCGACGTGTCGCTGGTCGCGCGCAAGTCCTCCGGTGGCGGCCACAAGCAGGCAGCCGGCTTCTCGCATCCCGGCAGCGTCGAGGAGATCCGCCAGTTCATCCTCGCCGAGGTGTCGGCGCAGCTGGCTTCGTCCGCGGCGTAACGTACCGCCCGGTATGACGGTACAGATCACGGGCCTCGTGCTGGTCGACAAGCCGGCCGGGCCGTCCTCGTTTGCGGTGCTGCGCGGCTTGCGCCCGGCCCTCGGCCGCAAGCTCGGGCACGCGGGGACGCTCGACCCGTTTGCCACCGGTCTGCTGCTCGTGCTCGCCGGACGGGCCACCCGACTCGCGCCGTACCTGTCGGGTCTCGACAAGCGGTATCGCGCCACGGTCCAGCTGGGCGCGGTCTCGACCACGCTCGATCCCGAGGGTGAGATCGAGCTCACCGGCCGGGAAGCCGACGGGGCCGAGTTGCGCGCCGCCGCGGCGGCGATGGTGGGGGATGTCATGCAGGCGGTGCCCGCGGCGTCGGCGGTACACGTGGACGGTCAGCGGGCGTACGCGCGGATGCGCCGGGGCGAGGTGGTCACGCCACCGCCCAGGGCCGTCCACATCGACCGGCTGGCCGTGATCGGATTCGACGCCGCGACGCAACAAGCCGTGGTCGAGGTGACCTGTTCGAAGGGGACGTACGTGCGCCAGATCGCCGCCGACCTGGGCGAGGCGACCGGGGCCGGGGGCTACTGCCGGGAGCTGCGCCGGACGGCCGTCGGCCCGTTTCTGATCGGCTCCGCGGGCACGCCCGACCAGATCGCCGCGAACACGCACGGTGACTGGTGCCGCACGGCGGCCGAGGCGCTCGCACACCTCCCGCTGCGTGAGCTGACCGATGCCGAGCGCACCGACGTCAGCCATGGCCGTGCCATCCGCCGGGGGAGCATCGACGGCAGCGGCGAGGCGGTGCGCCTGGTCTCGGGCGGCGACCTGGTGGCGGTCGCGGAAGCGAGCGACGCGCATCTGCACCCGGTGACGGTGCTGGCCTGATGCAGCTGCACCAGGACGTGGCGTCGCTACCCGATGCGCGCCGCGTGCTCGCCCTGGGCAGCTTCGACGGGGTGCACCTCGGCCACCGGCGGGTGATCGGTGCGGCGGTGGAGCAAGCCGCGCGCTCGGGACTGGTCTCGAGCGTGGTCACGTTTCATCCGCATCCGATGACCGTCCTGCGCCCCGAACTTGCCCCGTCCGAGCTCTCGACGCTGACCCGTCGCGCCGAACTGGCGGCCGAGCTGGGACCCGACGAGATGGTGGCGATCCGGTTCACCCATGAGCTCTCGCTGATGTCCGCCGACGATTTCGCCGCCCAGATCCTGCATCGCAGGCTGGGCGCGGAGCACGTCTGCGTCGGCCACAACTTCCGCTACGGCCACCGCGCGTCGGGCACCACCGAGTCGCTCGCGGTGTCGGGGCGGCGGCTCGGGTTCGAGGTGACGGAGGTGCCGCTGCTCGAGCTGCACGGTGGACCGGTCTCGAGCTCGCGGATCCGCGACCTGATCGCCGACGGCGCGGTCGAGGCGGCCACGGTGCTGCTCGGACGGCCGCCGTGGCTGGAGGGCGAGGTGGTGCGCGGTGACGGGCGCGGCCGCGGGCTGGGCTTCGCCACTGCCAACCTCGCTCCGAACCCGCGCAGCGTGGTTCCGGGCCGCGGGGTGTACGCCGGTCGCGCGAACCTCCCGACCGGCTCGCACGCGGCCGCGATCTCGGTCGGGTACAACCCGACGTTCACCGACGATCGGGACGCCGTCCGGGTGGAGGCCCACCTGCTCGACTTCGACCGCGACATTTACGGGTCGCCGATCCGGCTCGACTTCACGCACCGCCTGCGCGACGAGGAGCGATACGGCACGGTCGAAGATCTGATCGTCCAGCTTCATCGCGACGTCGCCCGCACCCGCCAGCTGTCGACGCCCGCGTAGTCCCTGAACGTCGGCGTCACGGTGGTGGGGGCAGTGGCGGGGTCAGACCCCGAACGGACCGGGTCAGCGTTTCGTGACACGCCGGTGACGGTGCCTGGCACCGAGCTACGTCGGAGGGCGACGGCCGGGCGTGCCAAGCGTTGCACACTACAGAGTGTCCGCCGCTATGCCACGACGGGGCGCGGGGTGTGGCCGAGGCTCTCGAGCGTGCGCCGCAGGCCCTCCTCGAGGCCGACCTTGGGCGACCAGTCGAGAATCTCCCGGGCGCGGGTGATGTCAGGCTGGCGCACCTTGGGGTCGTCGGTGGGCAGTCCCTCGAACACGATCTCGGACCCGGCACCGGTCAGCTCGCGGATCTTCTCGGCCAATTCGAGCAGCGTCATCTCGTTCGGGTTGCCGACGTTCACGGGCATGTGCTCGTCGGACATGGTCAGCCGGAACAGCCCCTCCACCAGATCGTCCACGTAGCAGAACGACCGCGTCTGGCTGCCGTCGCCGAACACCGTCAACGGCTGGCCCTCCAGCGCCTGGCGCAGGAAGGTGGGGATCGCCCGGCCGTCGTGCTGGCGCATCCGCGGCCCGTAGGTGTTGAAGATGCGGGCGATGTGCGTGTCCACGCCCTGCTGGCGGTGGTAGGCCATGGTCAGCGCCTCGGCGTACCGCTTCGCCTCGTCGTACACGCCACGCGGGCCGACCGGGTTGACGTTGCCCCAGTACTCCTCCTGCTGGGGGTGCACCTCCGGGTCCCCGTACACCTCCGAGGTGGACGCCAGGAAGAAGCGCGCGCGCTTGAACTTGGCGAGCCCCAGCGCGTTGTGCGTCCCATAGGAACCCACCTTGAGCGTTGCCAGCGGCAGCCGCAGGTAGTCGACCGGACTGGCCGGACTGGCCAGGTGGAACACCGCCTCGACCGGCTCGTCCACGTCGATGAAATCCACGCAGTTGTGGTAGCGAAACTCGAACGAGTCGCCGCGCAGCCGCTCGATGTTCTCGAGCGTGCCCGTGTCCAGATTGTCCAGGCAGATCACGCGCCAGTCGCGCTCGAGCAGGTACTCACACAGATGAGACCCCAGGAACCCGGCGCCTCCGGTCACGACTGCAGTGCTCAACGGATCTCGTCCCCTCGTCGGTGGAATCCGTCGCCATGGTACTTGAAGCGGCTCTGCTACCCTGCCGACTGGCCGCTTCGCGGATCACGTGTCTTGCCCGCGTGCTTCTGGGATGCCGGCGACTGTCCAAGATGGGCAAGGAGGTGGTGAGCGGATGCCGCTTACCCAGGAACAGAAGACCGAGCTGATCGCAAAGTTCGGCGCCGACGATAAGGACACGGGCTCGACCAAGGTGCAGGTGGCATTGCTCACGCAGCGGATCACCGAGCTGACGGAGCACATGAAGATTCACCCGCACGACCACCATTCCCGCCGCGGCCTGCTGAAGCTGGTCGGCCGCCGGCGAAGGCTTCTGACCTACATGCAGAGGCACGACCTGGAGGGCTATCGAGCCCTCATCAAGGAGCTGGGCCTGCGCCGCTAGGGCGAGGCCGGTTCACACGGAGGATGGCCCCCACTGGATGGGGCCGGAGGAGAGCAGAGAGAGATGAGTATTGCTATCGAGCCGAACGAGACCCGCCTGTCCGCCACCATCGGCGACAAGGAGATCAGCTTCGAGACTGGGGTCGTGGCCAAGCAGGCACACGGCGCCGTGCTGGTGCGCCAGGGGGCGACGGTCGTCCTCGCCACCGCTGTCGGCCGCACCGAGGGGCGGGAGGGGGCGGACTTCTTCCCGCTCACCGTCGATATCGAGGAGAAGATGTATGCCGCCGGCAAGATCCCGGGCGGATTCTTCAAGCGCGAGGGACGCGCCGGCGAGAAGGCGATCCTGACCGCGCGGATGGTCGACCGGCCGATCCGGCCTCTGTGGCCCAAGGGCTACAAGAACGAGGTGCAGGTGATCGTGACCACGTTCAGCGCCGACCAGGTGCACGGCCACGACATCCTGGCCATCAACGGTGCGTCGGCCGCGCTGATGCTCTCGCCGATGCCCTTCCTCGGCCCCGTGGGAGCGGTGCGGATCGGGCGAATCGACGGCCAACTGGTCATCAACCCGACCCTGCCCGACCTCAAGGAGTCGTCGCTCGACCTGATCGTCTGCGGCACGCCCGAGGCGATCACGATGGTGGAGGCCGGCGCACAGGAGATCGGCGAAGACGACCTGATCGCGGCGCTGGAGTTGGCACACCGCGAGATCAAGAAGCTTTGCGAGCTGCAGATCGAGCTCGCCGCCAAGGCCGGTCAGCCGAAGTGGGCGGACGGCGCGGTGACCGAGTCGCTGCGCCAAAAGCACGGTGCAGCGCTGTCTGCGGCTATCGCCGAAGGCGGTCTGGTTGCGCTTCCCGGCCGCGCCGACGCGCTCGGCCGGGCCGAGCTGCCGGCCGTCACCAGCACCACCTCGGAGTCGGACATCCTGCACCGCCAGCGCGTCTCGTTCGCGCTCGCACAGCTGGTCGTCGAGGCACGCGAGCAGGCGGTGTACGGCCCCGTCAAGCAGCAGTTCGGCGAGGCGATCCGCGCCCTGACCGACGCCGAGCAGGACTCCAAGGAGCTCAAGTCGGCCAAGCGCTCAGCGCTTCTGGAGCAGATCCAGGACACGGTCGATCTGTCGTTCCCGGCCCGCAGCGAGCCCGACGCCGAGGGTCACACGACGCTTGACGCGACAACGCGGGCGGCGGTCACGGCCGCGGTGGACAAGATCTACAAGGAGACCGTGCGCACCAAGATCGCGGTCGACAAGCGCCGGCCGGACGGCCGCTCAGAGACGGAGATCCGGCCGATCACCTCGTCCGTCACCGTGATGCCGCGCACCCACGGCTCCGCGCTCTTCACCCGGGGCCAGACGCAGGCGCTGACGCTCTGCACGCTGGGCACCGGCAAGGAGGAGCAGCGCATCGACGATCTGTCGCTGGACGAGACCAAGCGCTACATCCATCACTACAACTTCCCGCCGTTCTGCGTCGGCGAGACCGGGTTCATGCGCGGCCCCAAGCGGCGCGACATCGGCCACGGCGCTCTGGCGGAGCGGGCGCTGGTGCCCGTCATTCCGAGTTCCGAGGAGTTCCCCTACACGCTCCGTCTGGTGTCGGAGATCCTGGAGTCCAACGGCTCGTCGTCGATGGCCTCCGTATGCGGCTCGACGCTCTCGCTGATGGACGCCGGAGTGCCGATCAAGGCGCCGGTGGCGGGTATCGCGATGGGCTTGATCAAGGAGGGCGACGACCACGTCATCCTGACCGACATCCAGGGAGCCGAGGATCACCTGGGCGACATGGACTTCAAGGTGGCCGGGACCGAGGCCGGGGTCACGGCACTGCAGATGGACATCAAGATCACCGGCGTCACGACCGAGATCCTGCGCGCGGCGCTGGCCCAGGCTCGCGATGCCAGGCTGGCCATCCTGGCCAAGATGCGCGAGGCGATCGCCGAGCCGCGGACGGAGGTGGCGGCCCACGCCCCACGGATCATCTCGACCAAGATCCCCCCGGACTACATCGGCATGGTGATCGGCAAGGGCGGCGAGACGATCCGCGGCCTGGAGGCGGACTACGAGGTGCAGATCGACATCGAAGAGGACGGCACCATCCGCATCTACGGCTCCAACGGCGAGCTCGCCGAGCAGGCGCGAAGTACCATCGATGCGATGTGCAAGGACGTCGAGGTCGGCGACGAGTACACCGGCAAGGTGGTCAAGATCGCCGACTTCGGAGCCTTCGTCGAGTTGCGCAAGGGTGTGGACGGCCTGCTCCACGTCAGCCGGATCCTGCCCAAGGGCCAGCGGCTGCAGTCGGCCGCCCAGGTCATGGATCGAGGCGACATCGTTCGCGTGGTCGTGGCCGAGGTGGACAAGGACCGCGGCCGGATCGGGCTGACCCTGCTGGCCAAGCTGGACGGCGAGACCGAGGTCACACCGGAGCAGCTGGTCGAGGTGGCCGCCAACACTCCGGCCCCTGAGCCACGCGAGGAGCGGCCGCGAGGCGGGCGTGACCGCGGGCGTGACCGCCCCGGTCCCCGCAGGTAGCGGTTCCAACGAGACGGCGCCGTCCGGGGTAGGGCAGACCACGGACGGCGCCGATTCTTCCCCGCATCCTCCGGGTGGACCCACCCGGCCGGGGGAGGGCGCGCGGCCTCGCCGCTGATACCATCCGGCCGCTGTGCAGCGATATACGGTCACCACGCTCGACGGCGGGGAGCGGATCGTCACCGAGCGGGTGGCGTCCGTCCGCTCGGTCTCGATCGGGATCTGGATCGGTGCCGGCTCGCGTGACGAGTCGCGCGACCAGGCCGGCATCTCCCATCTGATCGAGCACCTGCTGTTCAAGGGCGGCTCGCGTTACTCGGCCTCCGAGATCGCACAGATCTTCGACGGCCTCGGGGGCGAGCTGAACGCCGCCACCGCTCGGGAGTACACCGTGATCTACGCCCGGGTGCTGGACGCCCACCTGGAGACGGCGCTGGACGTGATGAGCGACATGCTGCTCTCACCCCAGTTCGACCCGGCGGACATGGACGCCGAGCGCGAGGTGGTGCTGGAGGAGATCGCCATGTACGACGACACGCCGCAGGACATGGTGCACGACATGATCGCCCAGGCCGTGTTCGGCGATCACCCGCTCGGACGGCCGGTGATCGGCACCGCAGCGGTGGTGGCGTCAACGACCGCGCAGGCCGTGCGCGCCTACCACGACTCCCGGTATGTGGGGCCGAACATCGTCATCGCTGCGGCCGGCAACCTCGAGCACGAGCCGCTGGTGCACGGGATCGAGTCGCGCTTCGCGCCGCTGACCCGCATCCCCAGCTCCACCGCCGGCGTGCGGCCGGTGTGGGTGGGGGAGTCGAGCCCGCGTGCCGTGTTCAGCCGCAAGGACACCGAGCAGGTGCACCTGTGTCTGGGCGGCATCGGCCTGCAGCGCTCGGACCAGCGCCGCTTTGCCGCCTCGCTGCTCGACTCGATGCTGGGCGGTTCGGCCTCGTCGCGCCTCTTCCAGCACATCCGCGAGCAGCGCGGCCTGGCCTACAGCGTGTACACGTTCGCCTCCCAATACGCGGACACCGGCATGGTCGGCCTGTACCTCGGCACCCGCGAGGACAACCTGGCGGAGTGTCTGAAGATCATCGCCGACCAGTTCGCCCGGGTCGGCGAGGGCGACCTCGACCCGTCGGAGCTGGCCCGAGCCAAGGAAAACCTCAAGGGCCGGATCATGCTCTCCATGGAGTCGACGTCCAACCGTGCCAGCAGGCTCGGCAAGTCGGTGCTGACCGACACCGAGCTGCTCTCGCTCGACCGTGTGTGCGCGGAGATCGATGCCGTCGAGCCGGACGCGGTGGCGGCGCTGGCGCGTCAGCTCTTCTCGGCCGACCGGCTCTCGGTGGCCGGCATCGGACCGGATGCCGATCGTTTCGACGACGCCATCGCCGCGCTCAACCCCGCGCTCGCCGCCGGCTGAGCCCCCACAGCCCGCTGCCCGCCGCGCGGCGCCTGGGTATGCTGGCCGGCGATGATCCGCATCGCCCTCTCCGGCGCGACCGGCAAGGTCGGCCAGGCACTCGGCCCGGCCATCCGGGACGCCGACGATCTCGAGCTCGCGGCGGAGGTCGCGCCCTCGCTCGGCCGCACGCTGGCAGACACGCTGGCGGGCGGCGGCATCGACGTGGTGGTCGACTTCACCGTCCCCGGTTTCGCCGCCGAGGCGTGCGCAACCGCGATCGACCACGGCGTACCGCTGGTGCTGGGAACGACCGGGCTCGGGCCCGCGGAGGCCGAACTGGTCGACGTCCGCGCCCGCGAGGCCGGGGTGGCAATTCTGCACGTCGCCAACTTCGGCATCGGGGCCATCCTGATGATGCAGTTCGCAGAGGCCGCCCACCGGTTGATGCCGCACGCCCACATCATCGAGCTGCACGCCGACAGCAAGCGCGACGCGCCGTCTGGCACAGCGCTGACCACGGCCCGCCGCATGGGCGGCGGCGTGCCCATCTCGAGCGTTCGGCTGCCGGGCCTGATCGCTCACCAGGAGGTGATCCTGGGCGGGCCCGGCGAGACGCTGACGATCCGCCACGACACGACCGGCCGTGAGTCTTTCGTGCCCGGCGTGCTGACCGCCGTCCGCGGCATCCACGGGCTCCCGGCGGGGCTGACGGAGGGCCTGGAGTCGCTGCTGTGAGCCGCCCCGGGCCGGTGCCCGACCTGGACTGGGACGCCGAACGGGCGCGCGAGATCGGGTCCGCCGCGCTCGATCTCTGGACCGAGTTGCTGGAGCGGCTGCCACGGATGCCGGCCGCCCCCGCCCAGACCGCCACCGAGGTGGCAGCCGACATCGTATGTCGCTAATTGCCGCCGGCTGGCCGGAGATCCCCAGTTCGATGGACGCTCTCGCCGGCGGCAACGGAGCTCGAGTTGGCGGTGACTGCATGGCTCGCACGTGACGTCTTCGGACTTCCGGAGGGAGCCGGTGGACTCATGACCAGCGGCGGGGCCGCGTCCAACTTCACGGCCCTCAAGGCGGCCCGCGACCTCGCCGGCGGCCCCGACACTCGCCGTCACGGGGTGCAGGGCAAGCGGGTTGCCATGTACACCACCGCCGAGGCGCATGCCACCAATGCCGAGGCCGCCGACATGCTTGGCCTGGGCAGCGATGCGATGCGGATCGTGGCCGCCGGCGAGGATCTGCGGATGCTGCCCGATGCGCTCGACCACGCCCTCTCAACGGACATCTCGGCGGGGGTCCGGCCGGCCGCCGTGATCGCCAGCGCGGGCACGACGGCCACCGGCGCGATCGACCCCTTGAATGCCGTCGCCCGTCTGCGCCCACCACCGCGTGTGGCTGCATGTGGACGCCGCCTACGGCGGCGCGGCGATGCTCGCCCCGGGCCTGCGACCGCTGCTGGCAGGCATCGAACGCGCCGATTCGATCGCTTTCGACCCGCATAAGTGGCTCTACACGCCACAGCCCAGCGCGTGTCTGCTGGTGCGAGATCCGTCCGTGCTGCGCAGCAGTTTCTCGATCGACGTGGACTACGTGCGAGACGATCCCGGGCTGAGCGGCCGGGGTACCAACATCGGCGAGCTCGGCCAGGCCTGGTCGCGACCGTGGATGGCGCTCAAGGTGTGGCTGTCGCTGCTCGCCCACGGTACCGACGCCTACGCGCGGCGGATTCAGCACGACGTGGAGCTCGCCCACTACCTGCACGAACGGGCGGCGGCGTTCTCGGATCTCGAGCCGATCGGCGCGGTCACACTCTCGATCGCCTGCTTTCGATACGTTCCCGAGGATCTCTCCGGCGGTGACCACAACGCCTACCTGAACCGTCTGAACGAGCGGCTGATGACCGAGATCCGCCGCAAGGGCCGCACCTTCCCGTCCAACGCCGAACTCGACGGCCGCTATGCGCTGCGAGCCTGCATCGTCAACTTCCGCACCGAGGCCGGGGACATCGACGCCCTGCTGGAGGACGCCCGCACGCTGGGCGCGCAACTGGACGCCGAACTTCGCTGACCTCGGTGGGTCAGATCGCCGAGACGGGATCGCCGACGGCCACGACGCCGTCCGTGAGGATGTCCGCGCGCAGACCGCCGCGGTGCACCAGCGCCCTGATCACTCCGGGCTCGGTGAGCGACTCCAGGTGCGTGCACGGCTCGCAGAGCTCGACGCCCAGGCAGTGCACCTCGCCGATCCTGAACCTGCGTCCCACCAGCTCGTTCAGGCGCACGCCGCGCGTGTGCACCTGGCGTCGCGAGCGGCCCTGGCGAACGTCGATCCCCTGCTCCTCCAACACCGCGTCCAGCGCCTCGCACTCCACGAGCGTGATGGCGCACAGTTCATGGGGGGAGTCCTCCGGGGCCACCTGGCAGCGGTCCCCCTGCAGCCCGCGGCCGGCAACGGCCGCCACCGCGGTGACCGCGTGCACCGGCCCCGCCTCGGCTGCCGCCAGGTAGATCTGCTCGACCGTGCCCGCCATCGCGGCGGAGGATACCGGGTCCGCCGGTAGACTTGCGGGGATGCACGCACCGCTGGGAGAGCTCCTGACCGCAATGGCCACGCCGTTCGACGCCGACGGCCAGGTCAATCACGAGGCAACCCGGCGGCTGGCCCGACACCTGGTCGAGAACGGGTCGGATGGGATCGTCGTCTGCGGCACCACCGGCGAGGGCCCGACGGTCTCTGACCGCGAAAAGCTCGACCTGTTCGAGACGGTCGTCTCCGAAGTCGGCGCATCCGCGACCGTGATCGCAAACACCGGCACCTACGACACCCACCACTCGGCGTCGCTCACGCGTGCCGCGCTGGCGACCGGCGTTGACGGGTTCCTGGTGGTCACGCCGTACTACAACAAGCCTCCGCGGGCCGGTCTCGTGGCGCATTTCGGCGCAGTCGCCGACGCCGCCGACGGCCGGCCGGTGATCGTCTACAACATCCCGCAGCGGGTGGTGCTGAACCTCGATCCGGACACGCTGGGCGAAATCGCGCAGATCGGCAACGTGGTCGCGGTGAAGCAGGCCACCGCCGACCTCGACCAGGCGCGGCGGATCGCCGAGGAGACCGGGCTGACGCTGTACGCGGGCAACGACGACCTGGTGCTGCCGTTCCTCGAACTGGGCGGAGTGGGGGGCATCTGCGTGGCGTCGCACATCGTCGGCCCCCGGTACCGGCGGATGATCGACCGCGCGCGGGCCGGCGACCTGGACGAGGCGCGGCAGATCGACGAGTCGCTTACCGGACTGCTGAAGGCGCTGGCCGTGACCACCAACCCGATTCCGCTCAAGGCCGGTCTCAACATGCTCGGGCATGAGGTCGGTGGTGTGCGGCTGCCGCTCGTTGCCGCCGACCCCGCCGAGACCCTCGTGGTCGCCGACGCCCTCGAGGCGCTCGGCCTGCTGCCGGTGGCGCACTGATCGTGGCGGGACCGGTGCGGATCATCCCGCTCGGCGGGCTGGGCGAGGTCGGCAAGAACATGACCGTCTTCGAGCAGGACGGGCGCATGATCCTGATCGACGCCGGGCTGTCGTTCCCGCGAGAGGAGATGCTCGGCATCGACATCGTGCTGCCCGACTTCTCGTACGTCAGCGACCGGGCCGACCAGCTCGAGGCGATCATCCTCACCCACGGCCACGAGGATCACATCGGCGCGCTGCCCTATCTCCTGCGCGAAGTGGGCACGAATGCCGAGGTGTGGGGAACGCGATTCACGCTCGGCCTGGCGAAATCGAAGCTCGACGAGCACGGTCTGCTGGCGCACACCGACGTGGTGGAGATCGACCCCGAGAACGGCCGCGTTCGGGTCGGCCCGTTCGACGCCGAATTCGTGCGCGTCACGCACTCGGTGCCCGACGCGGTCGCGGTCGCCCTGCACACCGACCACGGCACGATCATCCACACCGGCGACTTCAAGCTCGACGCAACGCCAATCGACGGCCGCACCACCGACCTCGCGCGGCTGGGAGAACTCGGCCGCAGCGGAGTCGCCCTGCTGATGGCAGATTCGACCAACGCCGAGCGCGCCGGGTCGACCGCGTCCGAGCGCACAGTGGGCGCGTCCTTGCGCGAGATCGTGCGCACCGCCCCCGGCCGCGTGCTGGTGACATCGTTCTCATCCCACATCCACCGCCTGCAGCAGGTGATCGACGCGGCCGTGGCCAACCACCGGGTGGTGGCGGTGATCGGCCGCTCGATGAACCGCAACCTGAACATCGCCCGCAACCTCGGCTACGTCCAGGTGCCCGAGGACGTGATCATCAAGCCCAAGCGGCTGGACGAGTTCATGCACCACCAGGTGGTGGTCATCTGCACCGGCAGCCAGGGCGAGCCACGCTCGGCGATGACGCGGATCGCGTTCGGCACCCACCCCGCGCTGCAGATCCATTCCACCGACACCGTGGTCATGAGTGCCAAGCCGGTGCCCGGCAACGAGGTCAAGGTGAACGAGTCCGTCAACCGCCTGTGCCGGCTGGGCGCACGCGTGCTGACGGACGACACCGACTACGTGCACGTGTCGGGCCACGGCTCGGCCGACGAGCTGCGAACGATGATCGAGACCGTGCGGCCGCGGAACTTCATGCCCATTCACGGCGAGTACCGCATGCTCCAGGCACACGCCCGAATCGCCGAAGACGCCGGCGTGCCCGTGCACGCCATCCGCATCGCCGACAACGGCACGGTGCTGGAGCTCGACGCCGACGGGCTGTCGGTGGAGGGTCAGATCGACGCTGGGATCGTGCTGGTGGACGGCCTGAACATGGGCGACGTGCGCGACGTGGTGCTGCGCGACAGGCGGCACCTCGCCACCGACGGCGTCCTGATCGTGGTCGCCACGATCGGTGCCGACTCGGCTCGCATCCTGGCCGAGCCGGAGGTGGTGATCCGTGGTTTCGACGCGCCCGACGAGGACAGCGAGATGCTGGTCGAGCAGGCTCGGCTGGCGGTCGACCGCGTGCTCGAGGATTGCCAGGAGCACCGCACCACCGAGGCCCACATCGTCCAGCAGCAACTGCATGACGCGCTGGCAGAGCTCGTATCGCGGATGACCGGCAAGCGGCCGATGGTGCTGCCGGTCGTGGTCGAAGTATGACCGGCGAGGTCGGCGCCGACACCTTCGAGCGGCTGGACGCGTTTGCCGAGCGAGTGGTGGCCGCCGGGGCCACGCCGGGGCTGACGATCGGACTGACCGACCGAGACCGCGATCTGCGCACCAGCGGCCACGGACTGGCCGATGTCGCGGCGGGCCGGCCGATGACCGCCGAATCGCGAGGGCAGATCGGCTCGATCTCCAAGTCGTTCACCGCGCTGTGCCTGATGCAGGAGGTGGAGGCGGGACGGCTCGACCTGCACTCGCCGGTCACCGACCACCTACCGTGGTTTCGGATCGACGCCCCGCAGCCGATCGCCATCCATCACCTGCTGACCCACACCGCGGGGCTGCCCATGGGCACCGAGCCGGCCCCGCCGTCACTCGGCGCGGTCGCCCTGCTCGCCGACGAGCGGGCCGTGTGGCCTGCGGGCGAGCGGTTCTGGTACTCCAACACCGGATACGCGACGGTCGGCCTCGTGCTGGAGAAGCTGACCGGCGTGCCCGCGGCCGAGGCGGTGCGCCGCCGGGTGCTCGAGCCGCTCGGGATGGCCGGCACGATCAGCTCGATCACCCACGCCGACCGGGCGCGGATGCCCGTCGGCTACGACACGCTCGTACCCGGCCGAGGCTGGCGTCCCGGTGCCCCCCTGGCGTCGACCACATGGATCGAGACCGAGTCGGCCGACGGCAGCATCTGCTCGACACCGGCCGACATGCTGCGATACATCCGCATGCTCCTGGCACGAGGCCGGGGTCTCGTCCGTCCGGACACCTTCGCGACCATGCTCGCCGCCGCCGTCCCCGACGACGAGGGCGGGCGCTACGGCTACGCCCTTGCGCTGAACGAGCTCGACGGTCGGGAGACGGTGGGCCACGGCGGGGGCATGGTCGGGTTCCACGCCGACCTGCTGCTCGATCCGGACGCCGGGCTGGGGGTGATGACCATGGCCAACGGGCCGACGGGCACTACTCCGGTCGCCGAGTACGCGCTGCGGCTGATGCGCGCGGCACACGACCGGACGCCGCTGCCAGACCCGCCAGAGTTCCCCGAGCCGGCGACCGCGGAGCCCGTGGACGATCCGCCCACCCCCGACCTGGCTCCGTTCGTCGGCCGCTTCCGGTCCCACAATCCGTGGTGCCTCGAGATCGTCGTGACGGCTCGCAACGGCCGCCTGTGGGTACGCGGCGGGCCGTCCGAGTCGGCCGCAGCCGACCCCGAGGGAGAGGCCTGCTGGCGCGTGCGCAACGACGACGGCCCGCTGCCCGAGCTGCTGCGGTTCGACCTGGTTGTCGACGGCCGCTTCCAGCGTGTCACCTGGACCGGGTGGACATGCATGCGCGCCATGCCCGCCTGACCGGCCCGCTACGGGGGGGGCAGCGTCGAGTACAGCGCGATGCCCTGGGTGGCCACGCCGCCGAACTTCGTGAAGTAGCCGCCGAAGCCCACGTAACTCGCGTCGCCGGCGATCGCAAGCAGGCCGTGGTTGGAGTTCGCCGTCGGGTTCCAGGACAGCAGCGAGCCGTCGGTGGCATTGAACGCCGCCACGTGGTGGCGGGTGACGCACTTTGAAAGCGCCGAAGGCTGACAGCCTGGCGCGGCCACGTTGAAGTGCCCGCCGACGTACAGCACACCAGCGCGCAGCAGGCAGCCTGGCGTGTCACCGTCGTCCTGGCCGGTGAACCCGGTGTCGAGCTTGCCGGTGGTCGGATTGAAGGCGGACACGTTGTACGACTGGGTGGCGCCGTTCACCTTCCAGTAGCCGCCGCAGGTGTACACGCGGGTGGCGGTGGGGATGATCTGGTACACCCGGGAGGTCTCGACCGTGTGGCAGGTCGGGCAGTTGGCGGGGGCGTAGATGTTGGGGTCGAAGGCCATCGTGGTGGAGGCCGAGGCGACCGGCACCTCGGCGGCCTCGTTGCGCGCGATGCCGTTCACGAGGCCGAAGTGTCCGCCGAAGTAGACGTCCAGCCCGTCGCTCGAAAACCCGATCGAAAACACCGTCGGATTGCACCGGGGTGGACATGGGAAGCCGGTGACCTGGCCGATCTGCGGCGCCCACGCGACCAGTGCTCCCGCCTGCGTGAGCTCCGCGATGTGCGGGCGGTTGTGACCGAGCACCTTGGCGAACTCGCCGCCGATGAAGATGTTGCCGTTGGGGCCGACGGTGATCACGTTGACGGCCGCGCCGGTCGTCGCCAGCCACGGCAGCAGTGCCCCGGTGGTCGCATCCACCGCCGCGGCGTTCGCCCGTGCCACGCCACCCACCGTCGAGAACAGCCCGCCGATGTAGACGGTCGAGCTCGACACCGCGAGCGAGTAGACGCGGCCGTTCACGTTCGGGTCCCACCCTGTGACCAGGTCGCCGGTCGACTCCGAGAACGCCGCCACGTTGTTGCGAGGCACGTCGAACCCGGCGTTCACGGGCGTGCCGGGCGGCCGCACGCTGGTGAACTCACCCCCGATGTACATGATCCCGTTGGCGAAGGTGATCGTCCGCACGGTCCCGTTGGTCTGCCAAGACGACGCCGGCGGAAAGGCCGCGAGCGCCGGCGCGGGCATCGCCAGCAGCAGCGCTCCCAGCGCTGCAGATGCCCACCCCCCCAACGTCCGCCTCGACATGCCGACGGAGCTTACTACGCTCCCGGGCGACCGCGCGCCTCCTGTAGCCTTGCCCACAATGGTGGACACGCTCCGACGTTGGCTGCTGGCGGGTGACCGGCTCGACGCCGCCTGGCTGGTGTTCGCGATCGCCAACCTCCTCGCGATGGCCGGGCTGATCGCCATGGACGGCCCGCACGGGCTGGAGACCGTCCCCTTCCACTTCATCTACGTCAGCTTCACGATCCTGTACGGATTTCGAGCCTGGCGCTCGGGACGCGTGCTGCTGGGGATCACGTTCGTCTCGGTCTCGACCGGGGCGATGACGCTGGTCGCGATCCATGCCGGGCGCGAGGACTGGGCCGAGCTGACCGAGGTGCCGCTGATGTCCCTGATGTTCCTGGCCATGGTCTTCCACGTCCGGCGCCGGCAGGAGGCGACGGCCATCGCCCAGCGGTTGACCGCCGATCTCCGGCGCACGCTGGAGCGCCGCCAGGCCTTCGTCTCCGACGCCTCCCACGAGCTCCTGACGCCAATCACGATCGGCCGCGGCCACCTCGACCTGCTGCGCCGCACCGACGCGCCGTCAGACATGGACATCCGCGAAGCCTGCACGGTCACACTGGCCGAGCTCGACCGCATGGACCGGCTCATCAACAGGTTACTGCTGCTCGAAAGCGCTGCCGACCCGGGGTTCGTGACGCTTGCGCCGGTGGCGATCGCCGAGTTCCTGACCGAGCTGCATCGCCGGTGGGACGGCACCGCCGATCGCCGCTGGCAGCTCGGCAAGCCCACCGCCGTGGTGATCCCGCTCGACCGCGACCGGATGATGCTCGCACTCGACGCGGTGCTGGAGAACGCGGCCCGCCACACGCGACCGGGAGGAGTCATCCAGATCGAGGCCATCACCGACGGCGACGAGGTCGAGATCACCATCACCGACGACGGGGACGGCATCCCCGAGGAGGCGCGCGAGCGAGTGTTCGACCGTTTCTACCGGGTCGATCGCGGCCGCAACCGCAAGGTGGGCGGGGCTGGGCTCGGACTGTCGATCGTACGCGCCGTCGTGGAGGCCCACGGAGGCACCGTGAGCCTGCGCCAGGGCGTCGAGGGCGGCTGCGAGGTGCGGTTCAGGCTGCCGCGGGGCGCATCAGCCGGGGATCAGCCGGTAGCCGCCGCCGCGGACGGTCTCGATTCGCACTCCCGGCTCGAGCTTGCGACGTAGCCGGCCGACGTAGACGTCGACCACGTTCGAGCGGGGATCGAACTGATACCCCCAAACGGCGTTCAGGAGCCGCTGGCGCGAGACCAGCTCGTTGGGTGTGCGGCTGAGGTACTCGAGCACCGCGAACTCCCGATCGGAGAGCATGCGCCGCCCCCCGTCGCGCATCACCAACTCGTGGTTCGGGGCATCCAGCTCGAACCCGGCGGGAGCCGGGTCGGCCACCTCCTCGGCGACCGTGACGGGACGGCGGAGCTGCACCCGCACCCGGGCGAGCAGCTCGTCGAGCGCGAACGGCTTGGCGAGGAAGTCCGACGCCCCGGCGTCGAGGGCCCGCACGCGGGCGTCCACCTCGCGCCGCGCCGACAGCACGAGCACGGGCACGTCCAGCCGCCGGCCGGAGATCTCGCGCAGCACCTCGAATCCGTCGCAGCCGGGCAGCAACAGGTCGAGGATGACCAGGTCCCAGCTGCCGCCCGCCAGCCGCTCGACCGCGCCCTCGCCGTCGGTGGCGATCGCCACCGTGTAGCCCTCAGAGCGCAGGCCACGGGCCACGAAGCGCGCGATCAGCGGCTCGTCTTCGACGATCAGGATGCGCACCGGCCACCTCCCATCCCGGGGTCAACTTCAGTATCCCATACCCAACCAGACCGCAACCCGCCGAACATGACAGGTCCATGAAAGTGCGTGCGGGAGCCTTGATTTCCCACAACGGCCCGATGTAGCTTGCCGCCCGAGATGAGGACATGACCCGGGGTGCCCGAATCGCCAGCGTGCTCGCCGGCACCGCCGTGACGGCGGTGCTGGTTGCGTACTACATCGCCACATGGGTGGTCAACTACCCGCCTGCGGTGGACGCCGCCTCCGCTCCGTCGAACGACGTGACGCTGCAGACGGTTGCGGCGTACGGGCATTCACCGCACTCGTCGTGGGTCTCGTACTACGTGAAGCAGGGCAGCGAGTGGCGGCACAGCACAGTGATCAACCTGCCCGCACACTCGCTCGTCCATATCACGATCATCAACTTCGACGGCCAGAGCGGGCTGCGCAACCCACTCTGGGCGAGGCCGATCGGCGTCGTCGGCGGGATCACCGTGGACGGCAAACCGACCTCCGCACTCGACCCGGACGCGGCGTCGCACAGCTTCGCCGTGCCCGACCTGGGTATCAGCGTGCCCGTTCTGGGAGTGGGCGACAACGCGCCCAACCAATGCGCCACCGCGGCGCCGTGCCCGATCGGCACCGCTCACACGACGACCACCTTCACGATCCGCACCGGCGCCCCGGGGCACTACCGATGGCAGTGCTTCGTGCCCTGCGCCGCCGGGTTCATCAACGGTTTCGGCGGCCCCATGCAGACGGTCGGCTTCATGGACGGATACCTGAATGTCGCATGATGCCGGGTCGTCGCCGGCGCACGGACGGCGGATCATCACCACCTGGCTCGCGCTTTCGGTCATCGGCGTGCTCGCGGTGATCTTCGGACTCGGTCCCCACATGCCACCCGGCAACGTCAGCGACCAAGCCGCCGAGCAGACCCAGACCAACACGGTGCTGGCTGTCGTGATGACACCGATCTTCATCGGCGTGATCACCTTCTTCGTGTACGCGATCGCCACGTTCCGGGCGAAGGAAGGCGACACCGGCGATGGCCCGTACGTGAAGGGCGACCGACAGCTCTCGCAGATGTGGGTCGGGGGCAGCATCGTGATCGTGCTGGCGCTCGCGATCTACGGTACCTTCGAGCTGCTGGCGGCCGACAAGGGCATCGCGGGCGTCGGCGGCGGCCAGGGGTCGAGCCCGATCGTGACGGCGCCCGCCAACGCCCTCCAGGTCCAGGTGATCGGCCAGCAGTGGGCGTTCACGTACCGCTACCCGCAGTACGGCGACATCGAGACCGTCCGGCTGGTGATCCCGGTCGACAGACCGGTGATCTTCCACGTCACCTCGCTGGACGTCATGCACTCGTTCTGGGCCTACCAGATCGGGGTCAAGGCCGATGCCGTTCCGGGAGCCGACAACGTCGCCGGCGTCACCGTGGACCACACCGGAACGTTCGACATCCGGTGCGCGGAGCTGTGCGGCGTCTGGCACGGAAACATGGCTTCCAAGGGCTCGGTGCTCAGCCAGGCCGGCTTCGCAGCCTGGATCGCCCGCCAGTCGACGCCGGTACCACTGCCGGGCCGCCGCCCCGTGTACTACCCCGATCCGAACGGACGGGCCGGATGACCAGGAGCGCACGCCCATGACCGAGATCGTCGTCTCAAACCGTTCCGGCTTCCGCGGCTACAGCGTACTGACCGGAATCGTCGGCGCCGTCGTCGGCTACGGCATCGGCATCTGGATCGGACACCAGATGGCGGACCGGTTCACGTGGTTCGCCGACACCGGCCAGAACGACATCGGCATCCTACTGGCCTACCTACTGTCCACCACCGGGTTCCTCGGCGGGCTCGGCTTTCTCGACTACCCGCTGCGGCGCATCGTCGGTCAGCGCCCGGCTCTGGCGGTCAAGTCGAAGCGTGGTGCGGCCAAGTACCTGGGGATGAGCACCGACCACAAGGTGATCGGCCTCCAGTACCTGATCGGGATCGCCTTCTTCTTCTTCATCGGCGGTCTGAACGCCATGCTGATCCGGACCGAACTGCTGCGGCCCAACCCGCCGGTGTTCTCGCCCGGCCAGTATCTGACCATCGTCGGCATGCACAGCACGATGATGATCATGATGGTGTCGAGCATCATCCTCGGCCCGTTCGGGCATTACTTCGTGCCGCTCATGATCGGCGCCCGGCGGATGGCCTTCCCGCGGCTCGAGGCGCTCTCGTTCTGGATCCTGATCTTCGGCGGGTTCATCCTCCTGACAGCGATGTCCTATGGAGGTTTCCCGACCGGGTGGACCGGCTACCCACCGCTGGCGATCCAGGCCAACGCGGGCATGGATGCGTACGTCTTCGCGTTCTTTCTGACCGGCTCGGCGATGATCCTGAACGCGGTCAACATGATGGCGACGATCATCTCGATGCGCGCGCCCGGGCTGACCTGGGGGCGGCTGCCGATCTTCGTGTGGGGCATGATGACGACCTCCGTGCTGATGCTGCTCGGGCCGCCGGTGCTGTTGATCGCGCTGTTCATGGAGGTGCTCGACCGCACGGCCAGCACGTCCTTCTTCCTTCCCGCCGGCGGCGGCAGCCCGTTCCTGTACGAGAACCTGTTCTGGTTCTTCGGGCACCCCGAGGTGTACATCCTCGCCCTGCCGGGCTTCGGGCTCGTGCTCGAGATCCTGCCGGTGTTCGCCCGCAAGCCGCTCTGGGGATACCGGATCGCGGTTAGTGGCTCCGTCGGCGTGACGCTGCTCTCGTTCATGGTGTGGCAGCACCACCTGTTCGTGAGCGGCATCAACGCCACCCTGCGCCCCTTCTACATGTTCACGACCGAGCTGATCTCGGTGCCGACCGGGTTCATCTTCCTCGCGGCGATGGGCACGTTGTGGCGGGCCAAGATCCGGTTCACCGTGCCCATGCTGTTCGCGCTCGCGTTCTTCTTCAACTTCCTGATCGGTGGCATCTCGGGCGTGTTCCTGTCGGATGTGCCGAGCGACGTCTCCCTGCACGGCAGCTACTTCGTGATGGCCCACTTCCACTACACGATCATGGGCGGCCTCGTCTTTGCCTTCCTGGCCGGCCTCTACTACTGGTTCCCGAAGATGACCGGAGTGGAACTGAACGAGACACTGGGGAAGATCCACTTCTGGACGATGTTCATCTCCTTCAACTCGACGTTCCTGCCGCTCTTCGCGCTCGGCATGCTGGATATGCCGCGCCGCGTCTCGACCTACGCGCCGCACCTGCAGTTCCTCAACGACTGGGTGTCGATCTCGGCCTACTGCCTGTTCGCCTCGATGCTGGTCTTCCTGGCCAACTTCGTCTGGTCGCTGGCCGTGACCCGCAAGCCTGCGGCACAGAACCCGTGGGACTCGCGGAGCCTCGAGTGGCAGCTCCCGACACCGGTGCCGGTGCACAACTTCGACAACATCCCGACCATCCAGTCGGGCCCATACGAGTACGGCAACCCCAACGCGGTGCCGATCGTGGCCTTCCACACCGCCGAGCCGATGACGGCGGGAGACTGACCATGGCGTACGACAGCGAACCCGTCGAGCTCGGCACCCGGAACCTCCAGATTGGAACGAAGTTGTTCCTGGCCGCGGACGCCTTCGTGTTCCTGGCGTTCCTGTTCGCCTACGTGTACCTGCGAGCACTGAACTCCCACGGCATGTGGCATCCGGCGGGCGTCAACCCGACCACCGCCCTCGGCGCGGTGACCGTGGTCGCGATGGTGGTCGCCACCGGCGCGTCGATGGCGGCGACCCGCTCGGCCCGGTCAGGCGGCCGCTCCACGGCACCAGCATGGGCGGCGGTCGGAGCAGTGCTCGTGGCCGCGGTGGTGCAGGGAATCCAGACGTTCGACCCGGGCTACTCGCCCAGCGTCTCCGGCGCCTTCGGCAGCGTGTTCGTCGGCTTCACGGCGGTCTACTTCGTGCATCTGCTGGGTGCTCTGTACTGGTCGGAGACGACCGCCGTTGCGGCGTCCCGGGGCGATGCGGCGGTCGCGACCGCCGAGGCCGAGTCGGTCTCCGCCTTCCTGAATTTCCTCACGGCGGTCATGGTGATCGCCTTCGTTCTCATCTACCTCGTGAGCTAGGTGAGCTAGGCGTGCTGGGACTGCAGCTTGGCGTCCCCTTGGTGTCCACGCTGGTCGCCGCCGGGCTGTACGCCATCGGCACCCGCCGCGGGCCGCGACCCGTCGGCGGGCTCAGCGCCGCCGCTCGGCGCACGCGCCACGAGCGCGCGGCCATGTTCGGCGCCGCGCTGGTGGTGGTCGTGATCGCCCTGGCGTCCCCGGTGGATACGCTGGCCGAAAAGCTGTTCTGGGTGCACATGACGCAGCACCTGCTGCTGATGATGGTGGCGGCTCCGCTGCTCGTGCTGTCGGCACCGTGGATGGCGCTCTGGCGGCCGTTCCCGCTGCGCGTGCGGCGGCGGGTCGCCCGCTTCACGACCTCCAGCGGGTGGTTCGCGCCGTTTCGGGCGTTCACGCGCCCGGTACCCGCCTTCGTGGGCTTCAACGTGGTCATGTGGGTGTGGCACGCGCCGTATCTGTACGACCTGACCTTGCGCAGCCAGCTGGTGCATGACACCGAGCACTTCCTGTTCCTGGCCTCCGGGGTGCTGCTGTGGGCGCAACTCGCCGACTCGCCGCCGCTGCATGCCCGCCTGGGCGACATCGGCCGCGGGGCTCTGGCCTTCGCAACGATCTTCTCCAGCTGGGTGCTGGCGCTGGTCTTCGTCTACTGGCCGTCCCCGCTCTACTCGGCCTACGCCAGCCTCCCGAGCCGGCCAGGGGGCATCTCCGCGCTCACCGACCAGCAGCTCGCCGCGGGTATGATGCTGGTGCCGGGGTCGCTTCCCCTCAGCATCGCGGTGTTCGTGTTCATCTACCGGCTCCTGGCCGATGACCGAGGACCGGGGGCGCCGCGCCGCCGTCGATTCTCGGCGCCGCGACTGGAGCAGAAGGGGGTTTGAAAATGCTGGCCACGGTCAACGACGTCTCTGCGGGTGGGTGGCTCACGCTCGCCCTTCCGGTCGGCCTGCTGATCCTTGTGCTGCTCTGGCTGTACCGCTTCCGATCCTGGGTGAAGTGATCTCGACCGCTCTCATCCGGCGTCAGGTTCCGGCGGCGATCGTCGTGGTATCCCTGGCGGTCGCGCTGGGCGCAGGCTTGGCGCTGTGGCGGCACTCCTCCACGGTTCCAGCGGCGCCGTTCAACGGCACCGGCCTGACGTTCGGGCCCGGCCAGCGACCGGCACCGCCGTTCACCCTGCACGACCTGAGTGGCTCCGGCTCGGTATCGGTCGCGTCCCTGCGCGGACAGGTCGTGCTGCTCACCTTCCTCGACTCACACTGCAAGAACCTGTGCCCGGTGGTGGGGCACGAGCTCGCCGCGGTGGAACGCCAGAGCGCGGCCGTGGGCGCGCACCCGGTGCTGCTGGCGGTCAGCGTGAACCCTGCGGGCGACACTCACGCGAGCGTGGCGACGGCCGCCCGCCGCTACGGATGGCCGGCCGGGTGGCACTGGGCAGGGGGGACGCACCGAGCGCTGGCGGCCGTCTGGAAACGGTACGGTATTCAGGTGATTCCGACCACCAACGACATAGCGCACGGCGAGGCGGTCTACGTGATCGACGTGCACGGCGACGAGCGCGCCATCTATGAGCCGCCGTTCGGTCCGGCCAGCGTGACCGCGGACGTGCGTGCATTGGCGAAGGAGTCAACCGGTGGTGGCTGAGCCGCTCGTCGGCCCAGGGCCCTGGCTTCGGCTCTCGGCACTGCTCGCGGCTGCCGCCACCGCGCTGGTGATCGCCGCCGCGTCGCTCGGACTCGGCCGATTCCATGACCTGCTGACGCTTGTCGCGCTCGCCCCGCTGGTGGCGATCGCGGTCGCGGGCTGGCTCGCGCACCCGCGTCTGCGCCGGCCGGTGGCGATCGCGATCGGGCTCATGCTGGGCCAGGTCGCGCTCGGCGGCGTGATCGCCCTCAGCTCGCCGGGGCGACTGCTGCACGGCGCCCACGTTGCCACCGCAGCGCTCGCGCTGGCGGCGACCCTGGTGGTGGCCGCACGCACGCGCGAGACCGGCAGCCTGGCTCGGGCCAACTGGCGCGACTACATCATCCTGACCAAGCCGCGGATCATGACGCTGCTCCTGCTGACGGCCGCCTGCGGCATGTTCGTCGCCGCTCGAGGCGTCCCGGGAGCGGGCGTGTTCGCGGCCACCATGGCCGGTCTCGCACTCGCCTGTGGGGGCGCGAGCGCCCTCAACCACTACATGGACCGCGACATCGACGTGCACATGAGCCGCACCGACTCCCGGCCGGTGGCCGCCAATCGGATCGCGCCGGCGCGGGCGCTCGAGTTCGGACTCGCCCTGTCGGCGCTCTCGTTCGTCCTGCTCGCATGCACGACCAATCTGCTGACGGCGGTGCTGGCGCTGGTCGGCAACCTCTTCTACGTGCTGGTCTACACCGGCTACCTGAAGCGCCGCACCGACCAGAACATCGTGATCGGCGGCGCGGCCGGGGCGGTGCCCCCATTGGTCGGCTATGCCGCGGTGAGTGGGAACCTGACGCTCGCGGCGCTGATGCTGTTCCTGATCGTGTTCGTGTGGACGCCGCCGCACTTCTGGGCGCTCGCCTTGCTGATCAAGCGGGACTATCAGGCGGCCGGCATCCCGATGCTCCCGGTCGTGCGCGGAGACGCCGAGACGGCCCGGCAGATCGTGCGCTACACGGTGCTCATGGTCGCGGTCACCCTGGTGCCGGTCGCGACCGGCATGTTCGGCTGGTTGTACGCCGCCGTGGCGGTCGCCCTCGGCGGGTACTTCATGTGGCTGGCGGTGTCCCTACGGCGCCGCGCAACGCCGCGCGAGGCCAAGGTGCTGTTCCACTTCTCGCTGCTCTACCTGGCGCTCCTGTTCGTGGCGATGGCCGCCGACGCCGTGGTCTGAAATCTGCGGGAAGGAGTCGCCTGGGGGGCGGCGAATCTGACCGTCAATGGCCAGAACAACGACGCGACGACCCCATCGCGCCGCTGGTTCAAAGACGGCTCGGCGCCCGCGCACGACCCCCCTCCGCTCAACGACCCCCCAGCGGAAACGGGCGCCGAGCCGCAACTCGTTCCAGCACCGCAGCGATCTGATCGGCGCCTCGTTGATGGCGCTCGGCGTCTTCCTGGGCTTCGTGGAGTACCTGAGCTGGAACGGCGGCGTGGTGGGGGCCAAGGCGGACGGGTTCCTGCATCTGCTGGTGGGGCGCGTGGCCGCCGCCGCCCCGGTCGTCCTGGTGCTCGCCGGCGCCGCCGTCTTCGTACGCTCGCAGCTTCCCCGCGTGCGCCCGCTGCGCAGCGGCGCGGTGCTGCTCGGGGTGGGAGCGGTGCTCGCCCTTTCGACTCGCTCCACACTCACGGCCGAGCACCACGGCGGGCTCGCCGGCACCTACCTGCGGATCATGCTCGAGGGGCTGGTCGGCCCTGTCGGTGTGTCGATCCTGGTCGTCCTCAGTCTGCTGGCCGCGGGCGTGCTGATCACCGGCGGCTCGATCGGGCTGGCGATGCGCTCCTCTGGCCAGAGGGTGGTGCGCGCGGCCGGCGCCGGAGCTCGACTCTCGGAGGAGGTCGTGCGTCTGTACCGCGAGCGGCCCAGCTCGCGGCCGACCCTGCGCGCCGTTCCCCGGCCCAAGGATCCGGCTGCGAAGGGGCCGCCGCTGGACGGCAGCCGCGAGTTCGCCGACATCTTCGCCGACCTGCCCGACGCGGGGGTCCCGGCCGATCACGAATTCCCGATCCCCGCCGCGGCCGATGCGGTGGACGCCGATGCGGACGAGCCGACCGAGCCCTCGATCGCCATCGACACCAGCACTGATGCCGATGACGTCACGCCCGCGCTGGGGATCTCGATCATGGCTCCGCGGATCCCGTACAAGCTGCCGCCGGCCGGGATCCTGAAGAAGGGTCGTGTGACCAAGACCAGCTCCCAGGATCACGAGAAGGTCGCCCGCCAACTGCTCGAGGCACTCGGAAGCTTCGGCGTCGAGGCGCGGCTGGTCGGGATGGTGAGCGGGCCTCGGGTGACGCGGTACGAGCTCCAGCTGGCCTCCGGGACCAAGGTGAACCGCGTGTCGCAGTTGCGAGACGACCTCTCCTACGCCCTGGCGACGACGGAGATCCGCATTCTGGCCCCGATCCCCGGCAAGCAGGCGGTCGGCGTGGAGGTGCCCAACCTGTCGGCCAACCTGGTCACGCTGGGTGACGTGTACACCGAGCCGCCCGCCGGATCGAGCCCGCTCACCGCCTGGCTCGGCAAGGACATCGCCGGCCACGGCGTGGCCTGCGACCTGGCGAAGATGCCGCACCTGCTGATCGCGGGCACCACCGGCTCCGGCAAGTCCGGCTGCATCAACGCCATCCTCAGCTCGATCCTGCTGCGGGCCACACCCGACGAGGTGCGCATGATCCTCGTCGATCCGAAGCGAGTCGAGCTCAACCACTACGAGTCGATCCCGCACCTGCTGACGCCGGTCGTCACCAACATGAAGAATGCGTCCCTGGTGCTGCAGAACGTCGTCCGCGAGATGGAGAGCCGCTACGAGCTGATGGGCGCCGCCAAGGCCCGCAACCTGGCCGAGATGAACCGCCGCTCGTCCCGCGGCGAGGACACCATGCCCTACATCCTGGTCGTGATCGACGAGCTGGCCGACCTGATGATGGTGTCGCCGACCGAGGTGGAGGACGCCATCATCCGGCTGGCGCAGAAGTCGCGGGCCGTCGGCATCCACCTGGTGCTCGCCACGCAGAGCCCTCGGGTGGACGTGATCACCGGCATGATCAAGGCCAACGTCCCGTCCCGGATCGCGTTTGCGGTGTCGTCGCAGACCGACTCGCGGGTGATCCTCGACGTGAACGGCGCCGAGGCCCTGCTGGGGCAGGGGGACATGCTGTACAAGCCGCTGGGGACATCCAAGCTGGCCCGCGTGCAGGGCGCGTACATCTCCGAGGAGGAGACCCGGCTGATCGTGGAGGCCTGCCGCCGGCAGGGTGAGCCCACGTTCGAGGAGGAACTGCTCGAGCTGCCCTCCGACGTCGAGGCGGAGGAGCTGTCGGCCGACGAGGATCCGGTGCTCGAGGACGCCATCCGGCTGGTTGCCCAGCATCAGACCGCCTCGGTCTCCCTGCTGCAGCGCAGGCTGCGGGTGGGCTACACCCGCGCCGGGAGGCTGATCGACATGCTCGAGCGACGCGGGATCGTGTCCGGGTACGAGGGCTCCAAGGCCCGCAACGTGCTCATCTCGGAGGGAGATCTGCACCGCATCATCGGCGACCACGAGGCCCCGCCTCCTCCCCCCGACGACGACACCGCGGCACCCTTCTGAGACCCGCGCTGGGCGAGCCCGCAAGCTCGCCGCGCCCTCTACAGTGCAGCGGATGATCGAGGACTGGTACCAACGGGTGCAGCGGTCGGGGCTGCTCGACGCGCTCGCTCCGTACACGCCGGTGGTGGTCGGCGCGTACCCACTCGGCATCGCCGCCGAAGGCGTGCCGCTCGAGATCGTGTGCCGCGCGGTCGATCTGCCGGCCTTCGCCAGGGTGCTCGAGCGGGCGTACGGGGAGCGGGACGGGTTCGCCCTGCACGGCGGGCAGTTGGACGGTGAGGAGGCTGTGTTCGGGGAATTCACGCTGGACGGCATCCCGGTCGAGGTGGCGGCTCAGCCCGAGCACGTGCACCGGCGGCTGGGGGCGGCCACGCTGGGCATCGACCGCGTGCTCGGCGAGAGCGGCGAGGGCGCACGCATGCGACTGGCGGCGGCCGTCGGTCGTGGCGACGACTGGCTGGAAGCCGCGCTCAGCCAGTTCGGCCTCACACGAGCCGCGGTCGAGTCGCTGGCCACGGCCAATCCGACGCTCGTTCGCCGGGTGATGGGGGTCCGCCAGCCACCCACACCTGCGCGTGCCTACGTCTGGCCGGTCGCGATCGGCCTTTGCGCCTACGCCCTGATCGTGGCCGCCGGCTCGGCTCGCGGCTCGCAGGAGTACACCGGGATCATGTTCCTGGTCGAGGCGGTCGTGCTGGGGCTGATGTTCGGAACCCGAGTGGGCATGGCCGCCGCGCTGGTGCCGCTCGCTCCGGTGGGCATCTGGCTGATCGGGCCGATTCTGGTCGGATCGACAAGCTGCGGGGCGGACTGCGGTCAGACGATCGCCGGCTATGTGTTCGTACCGGTGCTGGTGGCGAGCGGCTCGGGCGTTGCCGGCGCGCTCCGCGACCGATACTTCCCGCGCACGCCCGCAGCGGACGTCGCCCGGTCGCGGTAGACTGCCGACCACGCGCCCTGACGGGCGTGCACTGGCATGTTTGAAATCGGACCGGCATTGCGAGAGGCACGAGAGCGCCGCGGGCTGGCCTACAGCCAGGTCGAGGCCGATACCGCGATCCGTTCGCGCTACATCCGGGCGCTCGAGGAGGAGCAGTTCGGCATCCTGCCCGGCCCGACGTACGCCAAGGGCTTCCTGCGTGCCTACGCCGAGTACCTGGGCCTGGACGGCCAGCTCTTCATCGACGAGTTCAACTCCCGCCACCACGATCCGCGGCGCGAGTTCGAGCAGTCGATCTACTCGCGCCCGCGCTCCCAGCCACATCATCGCCGCCGCCAGCGCCGCGAGTCGAACCTGGTCATGATCGTGCTGGCGACGATCGTGGCGCTGTCGGCCCTGGTGTTCCTGGGGAACAAGTACGGGAGTCCTCCCCGGGCACAGAACAACACGCCCGGCCCGGCGACGCAGCCGAGCACGCAGCGGACGCTGCCGCACACCACCCCGTCGTCGGCGACGACGGCACCGGCCAAGAAGAAGTCGACACAGGGCAATCGGTTCACGGTCACCCTGACCGCGTCTGCGCCCTGCTGGGTCTCGCTCCACACGGGCGCGGTCACCGGACCGGCGGTCGTCAGCGGCGGGATCGACCTGAGTGCCTATAAGATCGACCCAGCGGTCAGGGGCACCATCAGGGTGCGCACGAACAAGCCGCTCTACCTCTCGCAGATCGGAGCTGCGTCGTCGCTCGGCCTGCGCGTCAACGGCAAGACGGTGAGGCTGCCGCCCGGCACCACCAGCGCGAGCGTGCTGCGGATCACCCGGCTTGGCGTCGTCAAGGTCGCTTGAGCGCCCGTCCGACCGCCGCCATCCTGCTGACGGGAAACGAGCTCCTGCGCGGGGTCATCTCCGACGCCAACGCGAGCCACCTCGCCCGCAGTCTCGAGGGACACGGCTTCACCGTCACCCGCACGCTGATCGTGGGAGACGAGCTGGAAGACATCGAGGCCGGCTTGCGCGACCTGCTCCAGGGATCCGACCTGGTGGTCACCTCCGGCGGCCTCGGGCCGACCCACGACGACCGCACGATTCAGGCGGTGGCCACCGTGGCAGGGGTCGATCTCGTACTCGACGGCGACGTGCTGGAGCGGATCACGCGGTGGACGGACACGATGTCCGAGCGGCACGGATTCGACCGCGCGCGTTTCACGGACGGCAATCGCAAGCAGGCGCACATCCCAGCCGGCGCCGACGTGCTCGGGATCGCCGGAACAGCGCCCGGTGTCGTTGTGGCGGTCGGGGATGCCCAGGTGGTCGTGCTGCCGGGGGTGCCCTCGGAGTTGCGCCGGTTGTGGGCGATGGCTCCCGATCATCCCCGGCTGGCCGGACTGTTCGCGCGCACGGTGCGCCGCAGCCGGCGGCTGATCCGCACCTACGGTATCGGGGAGTCGCACGTGGCCACCCTGTTCGACTCGCTCGGCGGCGACCCGCCGGGGGTGGAGACCGGGATCTGCGCGCGCAACTTCGAGATCGAGATCGACATCCGCGCCGACCAGGCTGCAACGGCGAACGGCGACCGGCTGGCAGACGAGCTGACCGGACTGCTGGGCGAGCACGTGTTCGCCGGCGACGAGCGCCCGGTGGCCGCGATCGTGCTCGATCTGCTGGCCGCTCGAGGATGGACGCTCGCAGCGGCCGAATCGTGTACCGGCGGGCTGGTGGCGCGCATGCTGACCGACATTCCCGGTAGCTCGCGGTCCTTCGTGGGCGGCGTGGTCGCGTATGCGGACGAGGTCAAGACCGCGCTCCTCGACGTGCCGGCGGCGGTGCTGGCCGCAAGCGGCGCGGTCAGCCCGGAGACGGCCGCCGCGATGGCGGACGGCGCCCGCCGGCGGCTGGCGGCGGACGTCGGGGTGGCGGTCACCGGGATCGCCGGTCCCGGCGGCGAATCGCCCGGCAAGCCGGTCGGGCTCGTGCACATCCACCTCGAGTCGCCCGCCGGGCGTGTGGCGGAGAGGTTCGAGTTCACCGGCGACCGCGCCGGTATCCGGGCGCGCGCGGCCACCGCCGTCCTGCACATGACCCGCGCGCATCTCGCGACGCCCTCCTGACCTCCCACCGCTTGAACGGCGTCCGACCGACGGTCTAGCATTCTCATCGAACGCGTGTTCGGACACCAGACGAGCACACCGCACCTAGAATGCAGGCAAGGAAAGGTTGAGAGCAATGGAGCGAGAGCAGGCCCTCGAAGCCGCTGTGAGCCAGATCGAGCGTCAGTTCGGCAAGGGCGCGATCATGAAGATGGGCGACGCCGCGCACGTGGATGTGGACGTGGTCTCGACCGGGGCGCTGTCACTCGACGTCGCGCTGGGAATCGGCGGGCTGCCGCGGGGCAGGGTGGTGGAGGTGTTCGGCCCCGAGTCCTCGGGCAAGACCACGCTCTGCTACCACGTCATCGCCGAGGCTCAACGCAAGGGTGGTCTGGCCGCCTTCATCGACGCAGAGCACGCGATGGACCCCTCGTACGCGCGGCGGATCGGCGTGGACGTCGACGATCTGCTGGTGTCGCAGCCGGACAACGGCGAGCAGGCACTCGAGATCACCGAGATGCTGATCCGCAGCGGCGCCCTCGACGTCGTGGTGATCGACTCGGTGGCGGCGCTCGTTCCGCGAGCCGAGATCGAGGGCGAGATGGGCGACTCCCACGTCGGCCTGCAGGCCCGGTTGATGTCCCAGGCGCTGCGCAAGATTGCCGGCACGCTCAACCGCACCGGCACCATCTGCATCTTCACCAACCAGCTGCGCGAGAAGATCGGGGTCATGTTCGGCTCGCCCGAAACCACGACCGGTGGCCGCGCACTCAAGTTCTACTCGTCCGTCCGGCTCGACATCCGACGCATCGAGACGCTCAAGGAGGGCACCGAGGCGGTCGGCAACCGCGTGCGCGTGAAGGTCGTCAAGAACAAGGTTGCACCGCCCTTCAAGCAGGCCGAGTTCGACATCGCCTATGGCGAGGGTATCTCGTGGGAAGGCTCGGTGCTGGACGTCGCGCTGGAGATGAAGGTGATCCAGAAGTCGGGCTCGTACTTCTCGTTCGGCGACGAGCGGCTGGGACAGGGCCGGACGAACGTGAAAGCGTTCATGGTCGAGCATCCCGACGTCACCACCAAGGTGCTGGAGGGGATCCAGGCGAGCATGCCCGACGTGCGGGTGCCGATCCGCGGGCCGCGGGCGGCGAGCGCTCCGACCACGATGCCGGTGGCCGCCGAGGATCTCGAACCCCGCGAGAACGAGAACTCCGCGGTGAGCGCCCAGGCCGAATGAGCGCCGGTGCGGCGCGGATCGTCTCGCTCCGCGAGACCCGACCCGGAGAGGCCAGGATCGACCTGGTGCTCGAGACCGGCGAGGCGATCCGCCTGCATCAGCGACGACTGGTGGGCGCTGACCTCGCGTCAGGTACGGAGGTGTGTGCCCAAGCGCTCGCGGAGCTCCGCATGCAGGCTGCGTTCGACGCGGCCGAGTTGCGGGCACTGCACCTGATCGCCCGCCGTCCGCGATCACGGGCCGAACTGCGGGAGCGCTGCACCTCCTGGGGCCTCTCCCAGCCCGCCGCGAACGATCTGGTCGGGCGCCTCGAGCAGATCGGGGCGGTGGACGACCGAGCGCTTCGGGCTGCCCTGGTGCACCATCGCCGGGACACCGGACACGGACGTCTGCGGATCGAGGCGGACATGGCCCGGCTGGGGGTGACGGGCGAAGCCAGCTCCGTCGAAGACCCGGAGGGGGAGGCGGGGCGGGCCCGCCGCGAACTGGAGCGCCGGTTCGGCGCACTTCCGACCGCGGCAGCGGACATTCGCCGCGCCGCCGCGCACCTCGCCCGGCGCGGCTTCGACGAGGACACCGTCGCCGACGTGCTCCAGATCATCGACGCGTGAGTCATCCGGGCGAGGCCCGTATCCGGTGGAACGCCAACCCGAGCCGACCGTTGCGGTCGCTTCACCAGGCGGATACCATGGAACCGGAGTGTGACTCTTCGCGAGTCGCGGGGCGGCCGTGGTTCGTATGCGGAACGCCCTTTCCGGTGCCGTTCGTCGCCGGTTCGCCTCCCAGTTTCGCGTTCTGCGGAACCGATGCGAGCCTCTGACCGGCGTCACCGGACGACGGACGATCGCACACGCCGACTTCATGACTTCACGCTCGCGGAGACTGGCGAGCTCACATAAGGAGACGCGGTGGAGACTGTTCTCATCCCGCTCGCGCTCGTGCTCGGAATCGTCGCCGGCTACCTCGCCCATCAGCGGATGGGTGCCGGCCGCGTCGCGGACGCACAGCGTGAGGCGCAACGGATCCTGGACGACGCCGGCCGGCAGGCGGAGGCCCAGATGAAAGAGGCCCGGGTGACCGCGCGAGAGGAGCTCCTGTCACAGCGCTCCGAGATGGAGCGCGAGCTGTCCGACCGGCGCGCCGAACTGGCCACGATCGAGGAGCGCACGCGCACGCAGGAGGCGCAGATCGACCTCCAGGCACAGGAGTTGGCCCGGCGCGAGCAATCGGTCGCCGACCGCGACGCCCACGCCAAACAGCTCCAAGAGGAACTCAAGGTTGCGCGCGACTCGCAGATCGCCGAGCTGCAGCGGGTGTCGGGGATGACCGCCACCGACGCTCGCGACACCCTGCTCCAGCGCATCGAGGAGGAGGCCCGGCACGACATGGCCAAGGTGCTCCGCCAGGTCGAGGAGGAAACGCGCCTGGAAGCCGACAAGCGGGCGCGCAACATCCTGTCGGTGGCCATCCAGCGGACGGCCTCCAGCCACACGGCCGAGACCACCGTATCGGTGGTGCAGCTTCCGTCCGACGACCTCAAGGGGCGCATCATCGGCCGCGAGGGCCGCAACATCCGATCGCTCGAGAACCTGACCGGAGTGGACGTGATCATCGACGACACGCCCGGGGCGGTGGTGCTGTCCGGATTCGACGGCGTGCGGCGTGAGATAGCCCGGCTGACGATCCAGAAGCTGATCGCCGACGGCCGCATCCATCCGTCACGGATCGAAGAGATGTTCTACCAGTCCAAGTCGGAGATCGAGCAGAAGATCATCGAGGCCGGCGAGCAGGCCTGCTTCGAAGCCAACGTGCACGGCGTCCATCCGGAGCTGGTCAAGACCCTCGGCCGCCTGCACTACCGCACCAGCTACGGCCAGAACGTGCTCAAGCACTCGATCGAGTGCGCCCACCTGGCGGCGATCATGGCGGCGGAGCTGGGCGCGAGCCAGAAGACCGCGCGCCGGGCCGCGCTCATGCACGACCTCGGCAAGGCGGTCACCCACGAGGTGGAGGGCCCGCACGCAGTGATCTCGGCCCAGATGGCCAAGAAGTTCCGCGAGTCACCGAGCGTGTGTCACGCCATCGAGGCCCACCACTACGACGTCGAGCCGCAGACGGTCGAGGCGGTGCTCGTGATCGCCGCCGACGCCGTGTCGGCCTCGCGACCCGGCGGCCGCGGAGAGAGCCTGGAGCACTACATCCAGCGGCTCGAGGCGCTGGAACAGATCGCGACGTCGAAGAAGGGCGTCGAACGCTGCTTCGCGATGCAGGCCGGCCGCGAGATCCGGGTGATGGTGAAGCCCGAGGAGGTGGACGACGACACGGCGGTGCTGCTCAGCCACGAGATCGCCCGCGAGATCGAGGGCAGCCTCGAGTATCCGGGCCAGATCAAGGTGACCGTGATCCGCGAGTCGAGGGCGGTCGAGATCGCGTCCTGACCTCGCCAAACTGGCTCACAGTGCCACGAACAACCTGCAAATCGCGACTTTTACAGAAGCCTTACAGCAGAACGTGGACGAATCGGCACATATATGCCGATAATGAGAATCGTGACACGGGTCCGAAACACTCTCATTCTGACGGCGATCGTCCTCGCGACTGCGGCGGCACCCGCCGCGGCGGTGGTGCTGCACCCGGCCTCCTGCTCGAGCTGCGGGTCGCTCACCGCCTCGGGTGACGGCTGGGTGGGGCAGACGATGACCGGCACCGGATGGGGCAGCGTGGACAGCGGGACGATCTGGGTCAAGGATCTCTCGCCCAGTGACGGGTCGCGGGACTGGAAGGTGAGCAACTCCAGCTCCCACGCCTACCTCGGTAACGGTGTGCACAGGTACAAGGGCAGCAACATGACCTTCGTGGCGTGGACGCACTGGTGGGTCAAGGTTTCGGGATCGGATGTCGCCGTGAGCACGGTCGCGGCCGGGTCGGCGTACATCCAGGGCGTGGGGCAGTACCATGTGAACGGCGGCGCGGCCAAATCGTGGCCGAAGTCCACGCCGGTTCACATCACACTGCGGGGGTAGACCCCTTGGCCGAGAAGATCCTGATCGTCGAGGACGAGCGGAATATCGCCTCGTTCGTCTCGATGTACCTGAAGAAGGAGCGCTACCAGGTCGAGATCGCGCGCGACGGCGCCGAGGCGCTGGCCAAGTTCGAGAGCATCAAGCCCGACCTGATCGTGCTCGACCTGATGCTGCCCGACATGGACGGCCTGGAGATCTGCCGTCAGGTGCGCACGAGCTCCGACGTGCCGATCCTGATGCTGACCGCCCGCGACGACGACGTGGACAAGATCGTCGGGCTCGAGGTGGGCGCCGACGACTACCTGACCAAGCCGTTCAACCCGCGCGAGCTCGTGGCGAGGATCAAGACCATCCTTCGCCGCGCCACGCAGACCACCCGCCGCCCCCAGGAGGCGGCGCTCGAGCACGGCCACGTGCGCATCGACGCCGGCCGCCGCGAGGTGACCGTACGCGGCGAGCAGGTGCAGCTGGCCCCCAAGGAGTTCGACCTGCTGTGGGAGCTGATCGACCACCGCGGCCTGGTACTGACCCGCGACCAACTGCTGGAGCGGGTGTGGGGGTACACCTTCGCGGGGGACACCCGCACGGTCGACGTGCACGTTCGGCAGCTGCGCCGCAAGCTCGGCGACGACTGCCCGGTCGCCACCGTCTGGGGCGTCGGGTACAAGGTCGCTGACGATGCTGCGGTCACTTAGAGCACGACTGGCGTTTCTGTTCGTGGGCATGCTGGTGCTCGCGACCGTGATCTCGGGCGTCATCGTCGTCAGCCTGTACCAGAGCTACAGCCGTAACCAGACCACCAAGGAACTGCGGCACCAGGTGTCGGGCATCGCCAGCTACTACTCCGACGCGCTGCGGCACTTCGGACAGCGTGTGAGCCCGGTCAATCCGGGCGAGTTCGAGACCGTCAGTGATGCCAATTTCTACTACAGCGGCCCGCCCCCGTTCCCGAACCTGAAGCCGGCTGCGAACCCCAGTGACGCCGGGATCAAGAAGCAGTACTTCCAAGGACTGAAGCCCACCGATCGCCCCGTCTTCCAGTTCACCCCACACGGCGTGTCGACGGAATTCATCGGGGTGGCCGCACCGGTGTTCTTCAAAGGCGACGTCGTGGGAGCGGTGATCCTCGCCAAGCCATTGTCTGACGTCAACAACGCTTGGAAGAACGTGCTCGGCCTGGTCGCGGCCGGCACGGCTGTGGGGCTGATTGCCGCACTCATACTCGCCACCTACGTGGCACGCAGGATCACCCGCCGCCTGACCGTGATCGGCGCCGCCGCCGACCGGGTTGCCCGCGGCGATCTGGACGTGACGGTGGTCGACGCCAAGACCTCCGACGACGAGCTGGGCGCGCTGGCGACCCGCTTCCAGGGCATGGTCGATCGCCTGCGCGAGATCGACGAGCTGGAGCGCAACTTCCTGATGCGCGTCACGCACGAGCTACGGACGCCGCTGACCGCGATCTCGGGCCACGTCCAGGCGGTCACGGAGGGCATCGTCGAGCCCGAGGACATGGACGACTCGATGAATGCGGTCAGCGAGGAGGTGCACCGGCTCGAGCGGCTGGTCAACGATCTGCTCGACCTGACCCGGCTGGACGCCCACCAGTTCAAGGTGTTGACCGAGGAGGTGGGCCTCGAGGCGCTGCTGGAGCAGGCCGCCACGAACTTCCGGGAGAAGGCGCGTACGGTCGAGATCGACTTCACGACCGAGACGGCCGGGGCGCCGACCGTGATCACCGACGGCGACCGCGTGCTGCAGATCGTCACCAACCTGCTCGACAACGCCTTCCGGTGGACGCCGCGCGGCGGCAGGATTACGCTCGCCTGCGTCGCGTCGAACGGGATCGCCGCGATCACCGTCGCCGACACGGGCCAGGGGATCGCCGCCGCCGACCTGCAGGCCGTCTTCCACCCCTTCTACAGTCGCCGCGGCGAGGGCGGCACCGGGCTGGGCCTCTCCATCGCCCGCGAGCTCGCGCAGGCCCTGGGAGGCCGCCTCGCGGTCGAGAGCGAGGTGGGGAAGGGCTCCACCTTCACCCTCTCACTTCCGCGGCGCAAACGCCGCCGCAGGCTCTGAACCGAGCCTGCCCCGACCGGAAGCGGTCAGTCCGCCAGATGTGCCGCGAGATCGAGCGCGGCGGCGGCTTCCGTGAACGCCAGCAGCACGTCCGGCGAGAAGAGCACGAAGCGCACCAGGTCGATCCCCGCTGAACGCTGCGCAGCAGCCCATGCGGATCCCAGCGCGATGGGCGCTGCGCGCTCCACCGGATAGCCGAAGATCCCCGTCGACACCGCCGGAAACGCGAGCGACCGGCAACCCAGGCCGTCGGCGACCTCGACCGACCGCCGGTGGCAGGACGCCAGCAGGTCGGGCTCGCCCGCCATCCCGCCCGTCCACACCGGCCCCACCGTGTGCACCACGAACCTTGCCCGGAGCTCGCCGGCGGTGGTTGGCTTGGCGTCACCGGTCGCACACCCCCCGAGCCGGGACGACTCGGCCAGGATGGCCGGTCCACCCCGGCGATGGATCGCCCCGTCGACACCGCCTCCCACCAGCAGCGAGCCGTTGGCGGCATTGACGATCGCATCCACCACCTGCTCGGTGATGTCGCCCTGCACGATCTCGAGGCGTGTCACAACCGCACCGTACCCGACCGCTACCATGCGCATCCGTGTGGATCGTGTGGTCAGCGCTGGTCGGCCTGGTGGTCGGCATGATCGCCCGCCTGGTGGTGCCGGGGCGGCATCCGCGCGGCCTGCTGGTGACGATTGCCGTCGGTATCGCCGGGTCGGTGCTGGCCGGCGTCGCCGGGCACGCCGCCGGTTTCTACCACGGAAGCCAGGCCGCGGGGTTCCCGGCGTCGGTGATCGGTGCGGTGGTGCTGCTGCTGGCGCTGCAGGCGCTCGGCGGCCGTTCCGGATCGCGCTGAGCCGCTCGGGCGGCCATTACACTCCCACCCGATGAAGCGCTATCACGTGACGACCTTCGGCTGCCAGATGAACGTGCACGACTCCGAGCGCATCAAGGGCCTGCTCGAGTCGGCCGGTCTGGGCGAGGCCGCCGACGCCGAGAGCGCGGACTTCCTGGTCTTCAACACGTGCACGATCCGCGAGAAGGCCGACGACCGGCTGGTCGCCCACCTGCTGCAGGCGCGGGCCGCCAAGCAGCGCGACCCGGACAAGGTGGTGGTGGTCGGTGGATGCTGGTCGGAGTCGATGAAGGACGAGTTGTTCGAGCTCTACCCGTTCGTCGACCTGGCGTTCGGACCGGGCAACATCCACCGGCTGGGTGATTACATCCGGGCCGGCGGCGAGATCCCGCGGGGACACTTCTCGACCTTCGACAACTTCGCCGGCGACCTCCCGCTCAAGCGCGACCGGCCGCACCAGGCGTGGCTCCAGATCTCGACCGGGTGCAACTGCAACTGCAGCTACTGCATCGTGCCCAGCGTGCGCGGACGGGAGCGCAGCCGGACTCCGGACGACCTCGTGCACGAAGCGCGGGGGCTGGCCGCCGACGGCGTACGCGAACTGACGCTGCTCGGCCAGAACGTGAACTCGTATGGACGTGATCTCCGCCCGGCGCTGAACACCGGCTTCGCAGAGCTCTTGCGGGCGCTGGACGCCGTGGACGGCATCGCACGGATCCGCTACACCAGCCCGCACCCCAAGGACATGCGCGGCGACGTGATCGCCGCCATGGCCGAGTGCGAGAGCGTGTGCGAGCAGTTGCACCTGCCGGTGCAGTCGGGATCCACGCGGGTGCTCAAGGCGATGCGGCGCACCTACTCGCGCGAACGCTACCTGGCGCTGGTGGAGCGGATCCGCGCGGCCATCCCCGACATCGCGCTCACCACCGACATCATCGTCGGCTTCCCGGGTGAGACCGACGACGACTTCGAACAGACGCTCTCGCTGGTCGACGACGTCGCCTACGACCACGCCTTCACGTTCGTCTATTCACCGCGCCGCGGCACCGACGCGGCGCGGATCCCCGAGCAGGTGCCGGACGAGGTCAAGCGAGAGCGCATCCAGCGCCTGGTCGACCGCGTCCAGAAGCACGCCGCGATGCGCAACGCCGCCCTCGTCGGCACCACCCAGGAGGTGCTGGTGGAGGGTCCCAGCCGCACCGACCCGAACGTGCTTCGCGGCCGGTCGCGGGGTGGCAAGGCCGTCAACTTCGACGGTCGCGCGGACGCCGGCGAGCTGGTCGAGGTACGCATCGCCACCTCCACCAGCCAGACGCTGGCCGGCACGCAGGTCGCCACCGTCGCCGCCTGACGTGACCGAGCTGGTGGCCATCTTCGGGCCAACCGCGTCCGGCAAGAGCGCGGTGGCTATCGAGCTGGCCGAACTGGTCGGCGGCGAGATCGTGTCCTGCGACTCGATGCAGGCGTACCGCGGGCTGCCCATCCTCACCAACCAGCCGACGGCCGAGGAACTGACATGCGTACCGCATCACATGGTCGGCGTATGGGACCCGTCCGTGACCGGATCGGTCGCCGCCTACGCCCTGCAGGCTCGTGATGCCGTGGACGGCATCCGCGCCCGCGGCCGGCTCCCGATCGTCGCCGGAGGTACCGGCCTGTACCTCCGCGCCGTCGTGGCCGACGTTCAGCTCCCTTCTCAGCCTGACGAAGGAGTGCGGGAGCGTTTCGCGGAGCTGTACGACCGCGTGGGCCCGGCGGCCGCGCACGCACGGTTGGCCGGCGTGGACGCCCGCGCCGCCGGGGTCGTGCACCCCAACGACCGCCGCCGAGTGGTGCGCGCGCTCGAGCTGCACCAGGCCGGAGCGAGCCTGGTCGGCGACGCCGACCGGCTGTGGGCCAGCGACACCAGGCTGCCCACGCTCCTGGTGGGACTGGAGGTCGGCCGGCAGCTGTCCGCCACCCGGATCGCCGCCCGGACTCGCTCGATGTTCGCGCGGGGCGTGGTGGACGAGGTGCGCACGGCCCGGGCATCCGGCCCGTTCTCGCACACAGCCGAGCGGATCCACGGGCTGCAGGACGTGTCCGCGCTGATCGCCGGCGAGATCGACCAAGCCGAGGCCGAGCGCCGTTTGGAGGTACGCACGCGGCGCTACGCCAAGCGCCAGCGCACGTGGATGCGGCGGTTGACCGCGATGCGCACAGTCGACGGCCAAGGCGATCCGGCGCTGGTCGGCCGGGAGATCGCGAACATGCTGTGAGCCGGCGCCGGGAGCACGACGCCGTGCGGGAGGCCCGCGATGCGCTGGTGATCGTCTCGGCCGCGACGCCGGTGGCGGCGATCGCGGCCGCCCTGGTCGGTGTGGGGGCGGGCGACTACGTACTCTGGCAGATCTGGTTCACCGGGCCGATGCTGGTCGCCGCGCTGCTTCTGGGAACGCTCTCGTCGGCGCTGCTGCTGGCCGACCGTGCGGGGCACCGCCTGTTCGGCGCACGGCCTCACGCGGTTGGGCGGACACCGCTGATCGCGGTGTCGCTGGTGTGCGGCGCGGGGCTGGTGGCCGGGATCCCCACCACCTGGCCGGTGATGATCGGGTTCGGGCTGGTGTGCGCGATCCTGGGCGGGGTGATCCTGATCGGGGCGGCGTTCGACCTGTGAACGACGCGAGACCCGAACGTCGATTCAGGCGCCGTGCACCGGCACCTCGAAGACGAGCGTCGAACCCTGCCCCGGTGTCGAGTCGATCCGCCACGTTCCGCCGGTCTGCTCGATGCGGGCGCCCAGCGCTCGCAGGCCCAGATGCAGGCGGCGGCCGTCGGAATGCAGCACGGCGATGTCGAACCCGTCGCCGTCGTCGGTGATCACACCCGTCACGTACCCGTTCGCTCGTTCTACGCGCACGTTCACATGCGCGGCTTTCGCATGCCTCCGCACGTTTGTGAGCGCCTCCCGCACGGTCCGGTAGCAGAGCCTGCGGGTCGCATCTGGGAGATCGCCTGTGGTCACCTCGACCTCGACGGCGAAGCCGCCCTCGCTGGCCTCGACGCCGGCCAGCGCCGACAGCGCGGCGGCCAGTCCGCCGGGCGCCATGTCGGGCGGATCCAGCTCGAACATGAGCAGCCTCGCACGCCCGATGGCCTGCCCGAGATCGGCTCCGGTGCGCGTTACCAGCTCGGCTCGGGGGTGGCCCTCACGTGTCAGTTCGTGACCGACCATCTGCATGCGATACTGGGCGGCGATCATCACCTGCAGTGTGTCGTCGTGCAGGTCGCCGGCCAGCCGGGCGCGCTCCTGCTGCTCGGCGCTGAGCAGCGAGAGCAGCAGCTCGCGGCGCAGACGCTCGCTCTCCCGCAGCCGCGCGGCAGCCTCGACCGCCTCGGTCACGTCGCGGTAGTTGACCACGATCCCGCCGACGGCGGGGTCGTCCGTGAGGTTGGTCAGAGCCGCCTCGACATGACTCCAGCCACCCTCCCGGCGCTGCACCCGCACCTTGACCACCGGCCGGCGTGACGGGTCGGCGACGATCTCGGCAAACGCCGCCCTGACCGTGTCGACATCCGCGGCATGAATCAGCTCGAACGAGCTGATCGAGCCCAGGTCCTCGTTCCGCCAGCCCAGCACGCTCCCGGCCGAGGGATTACGGTAGAGCATCCGCCCCTCGGCATCGAGCACCACCACGGCGTCACGCGCACGTTCGGTGACGGCCCGGAAGTAGCGTTCGCTGTGCTCGGCCCGGATCGCGGTCACCGCCAGCGGTGCGAGCATGGTCGCCGCCGCCAGCTCCGCGTCGCCGAAGGCGACGTCGTCCACCCGCAGCGCCTCCAGGATCCAACCGTCCCCGGGGCCGTCGAAGACGGGCACCGACAGGTGGTGGCGGGCACCCACACGCTCCAGGAACGCCACCATCCCGCTCGGCCCATCTCCGACCGAGACCGTCGACGGCGCCGAACGCGGCGCCGTGGTCAGTCCATACACCGCGGCGTCGATCGGGTCGCCGGGCACCACCTCGGTATGGGTGAGGCTCCCGGATGCAGCCAGCACCTGAAACGTGCGGGCATCCGCGCGCCACTCGATCACCGTCGCCTGGTCGACGCCGAGCAGAATCCGGACGTAGTCGACGAGCACGTCGACGAGCGAGCCCTGTGTGCTCTCCGGCATCGCCTGGATGGTACCCACCGGGGTGCGCCTCCCGGCCACGTCAGGGTGGATATCCTCCGGCGCCATGCGGTTCGAGAAGTGGCACGGCGCCGGAAACGCCTACCTCGTGATCGAGGAGGCCGAGCTGCGGCACGAGCTGCGCCCCGCGCAGGTAACGCGGATCTGCCATCCCGATCTGGGCGCCGGATCCGACGGCATTCTCGTGATCGCGGCGACCGCGCCGCAACGGGTGCGCATCCTCAACCCCGACGGCAGCGAGGCCGAGTTCTCGGGGAACGGCACCCGGATCGCGGTCGGCTACCTGGCCCGGCGTGACAGGTTGAAGGAGCTCACGATCGACACGCTGAAGGGCCCGGTGAGCGGCACCATCGACGGCAACATGGTCACGGTCGACGCCGGGTCGGCCGCGCTCGACGGCGCCGACCACGTGCCCTCCGACGGCCCCGCACCGGCACCGGGGTACCGGTTCGTCAACCTGGGCAACCCGCACTGCGTGATCCGTGATCCGGCGGTGGACGGGCTCGACCTGGCCGCCGTCGGGCCTCCGATCGAGCGCCACCCGTGGTTTCCCAACCGCACCAACGTGGAGTTCTACCGGCCGCTCGGCGAGCGCTCGATCAGGATGCGCGTGTGGGAGCGCGGAGCGGGGGAGACGATGTCGTCAGGCTCGGGGTCGATTGCCGCCGCCGTGGCGGCGGTGGTGGCCGGGGATGTGCGGAGCCCCGTCACCGTGCACACCGACGGCGGCCGGCTGACCGTCGAGATCGGTGCCGACCTCGCCGTTCGGCTGACCGGCCCGGTCGAGCCGGTGGTCGGCGGCCGGTTCGAGGACTCGTTCATGGCCACCCTGGAGGCGCTGTGATCCGCGTCGCCAAGCGCGTTCAGGCGCTGCCGCCCTACCTGTTCGCCGAGCTCGAGCGCAAAATCGCCGAGCGCCGCGCGGCCGGCATCGACGTGATCTCGCTGGGTATCGGCGACCCCGACCTGCCGACGCCGGCCGCGGTTGTCGAGGAGGCCCGGCGCCAGGTGGCGACGCCCGACACCCACCGGTACCCGTCCAACCGTGGGCGGGCGGCGTTTCGAGAGGCGGTCGCCGGGTTCTACGCCCGCCGGTTCGGTGTCGGCCTCGATCCCGAGACACAGGTGCTCCCCCTGCTGGGCGGCAAGGAGGGCGTCGCCCACGTGTGCTGGTCGATGCTCGACCCCGGGGACGTGTGCCTGGCCGCCGATCCGGGCTACCCGGTGTACACGTCCGGGGCGATCCTGGCCGGAGCCGAGCCGGTGTTGATGCCGCTGACCGCCGACCACCGGTTCCAGCCCGACCTGGATGCGATACCGCCGCAGGTCTCCGGCCGCGCCAACCTGCTCTTCTGCAACTACCCCAACAACCCCACCGGTGCGGTGATCGAGGACGACTTCTTCGAGCGGCTGGCCCGCTTCGGCCTCGAGCGCGAGGTGCCGATCGTGCACGACAACGCCTACTCGGAGATCACGTTCGACGGCTACGTCGCGCCCAGCTACCTGCAGACGCCGGGTGCGATCGAGGCCGGCATCGAGATGTTCTCCCTCAGCAAGGCCTACAACATGACCGGCTGGCGGGTGGGCGCGGCGGTCGGCAACGCCGAGCTGCTGGCGGGGCTGTGGAAGCTCAAGACCAACATCGACTCGGGCATGTTCGACGCCGTCCAGATGGCCGCGGTGACCGCGCTCAGCGGCTCCCAGGATCACGTCCGGGAGATGTGCGAGGTGTACCGCCGGCGGCGCGACATGCTGGTCGCGGCGCTGGCGGCCGTGGGGATCGACGTCATCCCGCCCAAGGGCACGATCTACGTGTGGGTGCCCGTCCCGTCGGATCATACGTCGGTCTCGTTCGCCGAGCTGGTGCTCGAGCAGGCCGCCGTGGTCGTCTCCCCAGGCTCGGCCTACGGCCCAAACGGCGAGGGCTACGTGCGGCTCTCGTTGACCGTGTCCGACGAGCGGCTGAGCGAGGCCGTCGGACGGATCGAAGAGCACCTTCGGGTGGGCTGACCGGTGGGGCGGCTTGCGGACGGCGACCCCGACCATCTGCTCGACCACCAGTACGCCGGCCCGGCCAACCTGAACGCCCGCATCGCCCTGCATGACCGGTTCTCGACCAGCCGCACATCGCTTCGCCGGTGGCTCTTCGACCGGCTGCTCGGCGAGCCGGCCGACGCCGTGGTGCTGGAGGTCGGATGCGGATCGGGGGTGCTGTGGGTCGAGAACGCCGACCGCGTCCCCACGGGCTGGCGGGTGACGCTGACGGATGTCTCACCGGGCATGATCGACGCCTGCCGAGCCGTTGTGCCCGGGTCGGCCGCGGCGTTCGCCGAGGACGAGTTCGACGTGGTGATCGCACACGGCATGCTGTACCACGTTCCCGGCCGCCCGGCCGCCCTCGCCGAGCTCCGCCGTGTGCTGCGCCCCGAGGGCGCGCTGCACGCGTGGACGATGGGCCGCGGGCACCTGCGCGAGATCGACGAGCTCGCCCGCCGCCACCACGTGGACACCGTCGACCTTGGCGATACCGCCGCCGCGTTCGGACTGGAGTCGGGCCGGGACCAGCTCGAACCGTGGTTCGGCGACGTTCGCCTGGACATCTTCGACGACTCCCTCGAGGTCACCGAGGTCGAACCACTGGTCGCCTACGTACGCTCATGGGGCGTCGACGAAGGTGCCCTGACCGCACTGCGGGAGGAAGTCAGGGTGGCGATAGCCAGAGACGGGTCGTTTCACGTCACCAAACGCAGCGGCGTGTTTATTTGCCGCTGACAGCGGGATTCTGGTGCTAGGGCGTCGAGTGGTACCACACCGGTACCACACCGCTACGGCCTAATACGTCCGCCGCCTCCATGGGACGGATCAGCGAGCGGCGCCGGCTCTGTCGAGCACCTCGCCACCGGTCGGTCGTCCAGTCTCCTCGGACGGAACCCGCAGACCGGCCCGCCCGCCAACCCCCCACACGGCCCGGCGGGCCTGGCTGATAGGGCGGGAGCGTCGCTCACCCACATCTCAGCGGCGCTCCCGTTCGCTTGCCTCGAGAGTTTCCCGGCGGGGAGGGGCATGGGAATGTGCGGTGTGGTACGTTCGGCGTTCAGTCGATCGCCGCTACCGATTCCGCTGCTGGTCATGCGCCGTCGGGGTCGGCGCTCGGGTCAAGGGAAGGGGGGTGTCTGTGATCGTGTGAGCCCTCGGTGAGTTGAGGGTTCTCCGGTGTATTCCGGTAGGGAGAATGCCAACGCCTTGATTCGACTCCGGGGCTGCGCCTTTGGACGAGGGAACCAGGGCACTAAAAGGGGGAAGAACTCGTGATCACGAGAAGACGGATTTTCGCGGCTGTGGTGTGCCTGGTGGCCTTCGCCGCGGTGGCGGGTACCGCCCTTGCGACGCTACCTTCGGGCCAAACGGTGACGCTGCTTGTCCGCGGCCACGCAGGAACGCTTCACGCCCAAGCGCAGGGCGTCCAAATCGAACGAGACGGCGGCTCGGCCGACGTCGCCATGCTGTCAGTCTCCTACGCCCCGGGAGGATCGTCGGGCTGGCACCACCATCCCGGCGTCGGGTTGGTGGCCGTCCAGTCGGGCGCGGTGACCTTCTATGACGACAACTGCAACAGGCACACCTACACGGCCGGGCAGGTCTTCGTCGAGCAGGGCACCGAGCCAGGCCTCGTCCGTAACAACGGATCGACAACCGCGCTTGTGTATGCGACGTTTGTGATCCCAAGTAACACGCCCGTCACCGGCTTGCGGATCGACGATCTGCAGCCGGCGGACTGCAACGCACACTAAAAGCAACCGGGGGGGAGAGAGCACCGGAGTCCGGATGCTCTCTCCCCCCCGCCAGCGCGAACGCTTGAAGTCCGCAGTTACGCGGGTCGTGCCATGCCACGCCCAGCCGTGTAGTGTAGATCCGAAGGGGAAGACTGGCGCAGGGCGGGAGCAGCGAGAACGACCGAACCGCGCCGTGGACTCTAGCCGTCGATGAGGACGTGACCGTAGGTGTCGAGGGTCATGCTGTTCCGCGAGTGGCCGAGTTGGGCGGCGACGGTCGTGACGGGCACACCTCGAGCTATCTGTACCGAGGCGTAGCGGTGTCTGAGGTCGTGGGGGTGGTAGTGGGCGATGCCGGCGTTCCGGCAGGCCTTCGCCATCGCTGTCTTTACGGCGCCGGGCGTCGCGGCGCCGAACACTCGCCGACCCATGGTGCGGTCATCGGGTGGGGTGGCCGTGGTGATCTCGATCATCAACTCGTTGGGCACGAGAACCCACCTGCGGGCCGCTGCGGTCTTCCCGGCCTTGATCCTGAACCGTGACCCTGCCTCGTCTACGTCGCCCCACACGAGGGCGCACAACTCGCCGATGCGCATCCCGGTCTCGGCGAGCGTCCGCAGGGCCAGGCGATGCCGCGGCGTCGTGTTTTGGATGATCGCCTCGACCGTCGCCGCGGTCGGCGGCTCGACGACGTGCCGCTCGACGCGGGGTAGCCGCACGCGAGCATCCCGCGCCGGGTTTGGATCGCAGCCGGCGTAGTCGAGTACCTGCCGTAGCGTCGCCAGGTAGCGGCTGACGCTGGCCGGCGCGAGCTGGAGCGCCGCGATCCATTCCGTGACGTCGGTGGTCGTGATCGTGGCCGCGTCGCGGTCGGAGAACACCGACATCGCCGCCAGGTGCGACCCGATGTTACGCGCAGTCGCAGCGCCCAAGTCGACGCGGCTCTGCCGGTACGCCGCGGCCCACGACCCGAACGTCCGCACCGCGGGCTTCTCAACAAGCGACCCCAGCAGGATCGCAGGGTTCCGACCCGCCGCCAACTCACCGGCTAGCAGGTCACGCCTGATCCGAGCTTCCCGCAGCGTGGAGAAGCTGCCTCCGTGCTCGATGGGGTAGGCACGGCCACCGAGCCGATACCTAACATGGAACCGGCGGGCGCCGCTTCGTAAGGTGCGGGTGGTGATGGTGGCGCTAGCCATCAGTCCTCCCCCCGATCAAGCTCCGCGTCAATCTCAAGGCTTCGGCGTAGTGTCTCGCTAGCCATCCGCACAAGCGCCGCGAGCAACTCGTCGGTCGTCTGCGTATCACCACGGCCGAATCCGTGTCGGCCGATCAGCCGACTCTCTTCCTCGGCGTAGTCGTTGTTCTCGCTCCAACCGTCCCCAACGTTGACGGCGACCACATCGGCGAGATGGCGCAGCCGCGGATCGTCGTCTGGTAGGCCCGCGATATCTCGAGCCGCCTGCTTCAACGCCACGGCCGACGTCCGGTTGCGCACGTCGTCGGGGTACTGTTCGATCTTGCCTGTACGCCAGTGGGCGGAGCTTTCGCAGCTCGACGCGAGCATCTCGCGGATCAGGGGTACATCAGTCATCTGGTCACCCTCCTTGGGTGTCCCGGCGCGTCTCGGTGATGCGCCCACTTCGGGGATCATAGCGGCACCTGCGACTTGTCGAAAGTCCGAGCCTCGATGTAGGCCGCGACGTCTGCCCGCTTCACGTAGACCTTCCGCACGTCCTCGGGCAGGAACACCGGCAGTCGCCGCATGATCTTCTCGGCTACGGCGCGGGTCACGCCAAGCTCTTCCCGCAACTGCCGCGCGTCCAGGAGCTCGGGCAGGGGCTCGCCGGTCACTCCGGGCCTCGATCGGCTAGGAGTTGGAGCACTCGGCGTTCTTCGGCTTCGCAGACTTGGGCGGTGTTCCACGCCGCCGCGTCGATGTGCCTTACGATCGCGTTTGAGACGAGGGCGATCAGGCGGTCGGGGGTGATCGCGTCCAGCTCGACGGCATCCGGCTCGCCTTTCTCTTTGGCCGGCCGGCCTCGTTGGGAGGTTCCACTCCGAGATTTGGTCGTCGGTGACGGCGAGCAGGTGGAACGTGATCGGCGCGTTATCGCTGTAGCGACGGAGCTTCTCCTCGATCTTGGAGGCCGCGATGCGACCAGACTTGTCGCCGTCGTACAGGGCATACACCACCGTCTCCAGGCCCGCGTCGTGCCATGCCCGCTTCGCCTCCTGCGCCGCCGAATGACAGTACGTATCGGATGCCTGGCCGCGGCTGACCATCAAGGGGACGCCCCACCTGTAGCACGTGTCCGAAATCAGGCTCGCCAGCGCGTCCTTTTCCAACCACACCTCGAGGCGCACGGCCTGGTCGGCCCACAGGTTCCGCCGATACAGCCGAGCAGTCTCAGCGAGCGCGTCCTCCACCGAGTCATACGTCGTTGGTTGCCGCACCCACCGCGTGCCATCAGCGATGAACGCCCACGGCAACGCGCCCTGCCGACGAAGCGCAAGCACCGCCCGCTGCACCGGGTTATACCCATACTCCTCCGTCTTCGGCACGACGCCTCGGACGGTCAGGGCGTAGAAGATTTGGCGGACCGTCATCTTCTTGTACTCGTCCTGCAACGCGAGCACCGCCTCGCGAATACGGATCGTCTGCGCGTCCATCGGCCGACCCAGCCGACTATTGTGTGCCCTAGCCCAAAGAAAGCGCAGGTAGTAGGAGGTAGGCGCGATCGCGCCCACGTCGATCGCGGTCACCACGTCCTCTACCAGCACCTTCCGGCCATCTAACGAATCGATCATCCTCGACCGCAAGTCGCTCACGATGCCGGCTCGCCGTCGACGTCCCACTGGCGGCCGTCGCCGCCCGGGTACAGGTACGTGGTCAGCGCCTGGGTGAGTACGCCGAGCGGCCGCTCGATCTTCCCGGCCTCGTACTGGTCGCGGAACTGGTCGACGGCCCCGACGAACCGTTCCGGGTCGGCTTGCCATGATTCGAGCGCCCAACCCCGCGCGGGGTGGTGGTAGTGCTCGTCCTGCAGCTGTTCGAGTACCGCGATGGCCTCGAAGAACCCCAACGGCTCGTACTGGTCGTCGGCTGAGACGGCGGTGGGCGCGTCAGCGCCAACCGCCACCGCGAGAGCGTCAGCAACCGCCGTCGCCTCGCCGCCTTCCCTGCCGTTTTTGGTGGTGGTTTCTCCATCGTCGTCGAGCGCTAGCTCGACAACAGGGTGGTTACCAACAGCTTTTAGGGTGGAGCCGCCGTAAGGCGGCTCCACTACAGGGGTGACGGTTAAATGTCTTCCGTCTAGGTCTACGTCTATAGGGTCTTTCGCTGGTCTGAGTTAGGTACCCGTCGCTTTCGCGCTGTGGGATTGGGTTAGCGGCGTGTCCCGAGAGGGTCTGAGTCTAACTCAGACTGGGAGGGGGGGTGCCAGTCTGAGTTAGGGCATCGGGCGATATTAGGCGTGTCGAGCCTAGTCGGAGGTTCTCGGGGACGCGCAGGGTGTATCTCACGCGCGGGCCTCCGGCTCGGACGTCTTCGAAGTGGAGCCATCCGAGGTCTCGTAGCTGGCGTAGGATCTTCCGTAACTGGTCGTCGGACTTCGCCCAAAGAATCCGGTCGCCTAACGATCTCAGCGTGGTGACGAGCACGCCGTTATGGAAGTTCGCAAGGCCCATTACCATCATGGCTATGTATGCCTGGCTGGCTGTAAGCTCGCCGTTGGCGACGGCCGCGAAGAGCGCCCTGGGGATCGCCGCGAATCCACCTTCGATCCCCCTACCCGCCCCTGCTGCTGTGGTACTCACGCGCCAGACTGCTCCGTGTTAGGTTCGGCTCGGCGGGGCGGGAGTCGGAGCCGCTGGCGACGGAGACACTCCACGAACCCCGCCGAGCCAACTTCAGAATCTTGCTGCACCAGCGGTTCTCTCTAAAATTCTACT
>JBBRMM010000006.1:0-159529 GCA_038230835.1 Gaiellales bacterium | reverse complement strand
TGGGCGGTACTGGGCTCGAACCAGTGACCCCCAGCTTGTCGAGCTGGTGCTCTCCCAACTGAGCTAACCGCCCATTTTGAATCTGGGAGCGGTTTTGCAAGCCTTCTCGCCGTCCCCGTCATCTCCCAACTCACTGACCGGGCCATTCTACCTGGGTGCCGGCTCGGCTGTCTCAAGCTCACGCGATATTGCTCTCCACCGCCCTGAAGCGGTCGGGGTTCGCCACGACCGATGCGTGGCGCAGGGCGCCGGCGATCTAGCTTCAGCCTCACCCTTCTGACCCCTCATGATCAGGGAATTCACTGACAAGGTTGCCTTCGGCGCTGCCGATCACCGGAAGCGAAGCAGACCTTTTTCCGTGTGACTGTCGACCGATCGGATGACGCCGAACGTGATTGCTGCTGCTATGCCAAAGGTTCGTCCGCGCCTGCTGTGGTTGGTGGCGAGCCTGTGCACGCTCGAGGTGCTCGGCTACCTGGCCGCGACGCTGCTGGTGACGCCAGACAGCATGAGTGCCAAGGTGCTCGGCGACGCCATCTATCCGGTGATGGAGGCGGTCGCGGTGGTGCTGCTAGGGCTTGCCGCCCGTCACGCAACCGGTCGGCGCCGCGCCTTCTATGCGCTGGCCGCCCTATCGACCGCGGCTGGGCTCTGTGCCGACATCACCTGGGTGATCCTGGTGCTAGTCATCCAACGCTTTCCGACGCCGTCGCTGGCGGACGTGTTCTACATGATCGGCCTGCTGATGCTGGGGCCGGCGTTGTGGGTCGGCTTCGGGTTCGGGTCGCGCGGGCAGCGCATTCGTGCGCTGTTGGACGCGCTGATGTGGCTGGTGGTGCTGATCTACGTCGCCGTCACGGTGATGATCGTGCCGCAGCTGCACGGCGGTCAGCTGACCGCCGCTGACAAGGTCGCGCTGGCCGAGACGCTGCTGGCGGTGGTGACCGGTATCTGGGTGGCCGGCGTGCTGATGGTGGGGCAGAAACGTATGCCGCTGGGGATGAAGCTGGTGACGCTGGGCATCGCGGCCCAGGCCGCCTCATGGGTGGTCTACACCTATATCTATACCGTCAGCCCGGTGCAGGACGGAAGCTGGGTGCTGACCGGGTGGCAGTTCACCTGGGCGCTCCTGATCGTGGGCGCGGTGGCCGAGCTGAACGGCGATGGCGCCGACATCAGCCGGCAGCGATCCGCGCGCGGCCTCAGCGTGTGGGTGACGACGGTCGGCGTGTTCGTGCTGCTGGGCCTGGTCATGCTGCTGTCACCGGACCTGAGCGGCGACAACCTGATCGCGGTCATCGCCGCCCTGGTCGGGTTCCTGATCGTGGTCACGCGGCTGCACGTCTCGCTGTCTGACCGCGAGCAGCTGGCCGGCGAGATGCAGGCGATGGCCGAGACCGACGCGTTGACCGGCATCCCCAACCGGCGGGTGTTCGACGCCCGTCTGACCGCCGCCGCCGAGCACGCCGCGGACAGCGGCGGAACGGTGGGCGTCGTCACGATCGACATCGACCGCTTCAAGGAGATCAACGACGGCTACGGCCACCCGCTGGGCGATCTGGTGCTGCAGAAGGTCGCCACCCTGCTGGCCACGGTGCTGCGCCCGTCCGACACCCTGGCGCGGATGGGTGGCGAGGAGTTCGCGGTGGTCGCTCCGGGCATCACCATCGCGTCGATCGGCGAGCTGGCGGAGCGATGCCGCCACGCCGTCTGCGCCTATCCGATCGCCGTCGGCGACGGCATCTCCATCCCGGTCACCATCTCGCTGGGCGCGGCCTGCATGCCCGGCCACGCCCAGCATGCCGACGAGCTGCTGCGGGTGGCCGACCGGGCGCTCTACGAGGCCAAGGCCAAGGGCAGAAACGTCGTCCACGTCGGCTTCGCCGGCTCGCCCCAACGCTCCATCCCGATCCCGCAGACCGGTATCGTCGGCTGTCTGGAGAGGCTGGCCGACCGGCTGGACAGCGAACAGGCCCGCCAGGAGCACAGCATCGCCATGGTCGAACTGGCCGACCTCTTGTGCAAGCGCACCGGCGCCTCGGTCGCCGTGCGCAGGCGCTGCCTCTCCGCCGCGCGGCTGCACGACATCGGCAAGGTCGGAACACCGCTTCACATCCTCACCAAACCGGGACCGCTGACCACCGCCGAGACACTGATCATGCGAGACCACGTCCGCGTCGGAGTGGAGATCCTGTCCGCCAGCCCCGAGACGCGCGATATCGCAGCGATCGTCGGCGAGCACCACGAGCGCATCGACGGCAGCGGCTACCCGAACGGCAAGCACGGCAACGCGATATCGATCGAGGCCCAGATCATCTCCGTGGCAGACGCCTGGACGGCGATGCTGTCCGACCGTCCCTACCGGGCCGCGCTATCCGCCGATGAGGCGCGAGAGCAGATGCTGAACGGCGCCGGAACGCAGTTCGAGGGCAGCATCGTCGCCGCCCTGCTGGACATTCTCGATCACCCCGGCCACGTCCCGCCGCGTTCGTACGCAGCGGCTGCGTAGCCACCCGGCCGACGCTGCCACGTCCGGGTTGTCGCGGTTCCCCGTCGATGTGCGACTCGGAGACGCCCCCGCGACTCCCGCCCCCAAGAATCGGGTCGACGCCGGCGACGCTCCAAGACCGGCGGATACCCGGTTCCTCGCCGACGCTACGCTCCATCACGCCATGCGCGCAGCCATCAGCAAGACGTTCCACTTCGACGCCGCGCATTCGCTGCCGAACCATTCCGGCAAGTGCCGCGAGTTGCACGGCCATTCCTACCGCATCGAGCTGTGTTTCGAGGGCGAGGTGAACCCGGAACGGGGCGAGTCGGACGACGGCATGGTGCTCGACTTTCTCGAGGTGGCGGCCTGGTGGAAGCGTGAGCTCAGGCCGCTGGTCGACCATCGATTCCTGAACGAGACCATGCCGCAGCGGTTCCTGCCCACCACCGCCGAGAACATCGCCGGCTGGGTGCTCGAACTGGTGGCAGCCGCGGGGCTTCCGGTGACGGCGGTGACGGTGTGGGAGACGGCGTCCGCCTCCGCGACCGTTCGGCGATGACCCGCGTTCCGGTGGTGGAGGTGTTCGGGCCGACGATCCAGGGCGAGGGCGAACTGGCCGGCGTGCCCACGGCCTTCGTCCGGCTCGGCGGATGCGACTACCGCTGCACCTGGTGCGACTCTCTGCACGCCGTGCTGCCCGACGCCGTCCGCGAAGCTCCGCGGATGACTGCGGCCGAGATCGCCGATTCCCTCGGCCGACTGCCCGCCCGGCCCGAATGGGTGACGCTCTCGGGCGGCAATCCGGCGCTCTTCGAGCTCGGCGATCTTGTCACCCGCTTGCATCGAGACGGGTGGCGGATCGCCGTGGAGACTCAGGGCAGCGTCTGGCGCGACTGGCTGGCAGACGTGGATCTGCTCACGGTCAGTCCCAAGCCGCCGTCCAGCGGCATGGTGTCGTCCGACCACGAGGCCGAGTCGCGGCGGTTCCTCGTCCGTGCGATCGAGACGTCGGGGCGGGTCGTGCTCAAGATCGTGGTGTTCGACGAACAGGACTACGACTGGGCGCGCGGCGTTCGCGAGAGTTGGACCGGAGTACCCTTCCATCTGTCGTGCGGGACCGACCCCCCGCCGGTCGGCTCGACGCAGGCCGAGGCGCTCCGCGAGGTGTCCGTCCGCTATCGCTGGCTGTGCGAGCGCGCGGCGCACGACCCGATCATGATCGACGCACGAATCCTGCCCCAGCTTCACGTCATCGCCTGGGGACACGAGAAAGGCCGGTGAATCCGACGGACACCCACCCCACACTCACGAAGCTCGGTCACCCCGACGCCAAGCCGGAACGCGCGATCGAGGCCTTCCCGATCGACGACACCTCGCAGGTGATCACTCTCGACTGCGGGGAGTTCACCTGCCGCTGCCCGATCACCGGCCAGCCCGACTGGGGGACGATCGTCATCGAGTACCGGCCGGGCCGGCTTGCGGTCGAGACCAAGAGCCTGAAGCTGTACCTGGAGACGTTCCGCGAGGAGGGCATCTTCCACGAGCACCTGGCCACGCTGATGCGCGACGACCTCGTCGCGGCGCTCGATCCCGCCTCGCTGACGGTGACCGTGAAGTTCAATTCGCGCGGCGGGATCGCGGTGACCGCCTCCAGTTCCCACCTCAGGTGAGCACCGAAGCGAGCGTCGTCTGCCTCTCCGGCGGGCAGGACTCGACGACCTGCCTCTACCACGCCCTGGATCGGTACCCGCGCGTGCACGCGGTGTCCTTCGACTACAACCAGCGCCACAGGGTCGAGCTGGAGTGCGCAGCCGCGATCGCCGCTGCCGCCGGCGTCGAGCACATCGTCATGCGCGTCGAGCCGTTCGCACAGCTGGCCGACGCCAGCCTCACGAATCCGGCGATCCCCAGCCGTATGGACGCCGCCGACACCGGCAACACCTACGCGCGGCAACGCGGTCTGCCATCGTCGTTCGTACCGGGCCGCAACATCATCTTCCTCGGCCTCGCGGCGGCGTTCGGCGTCCCTCGCGGATTCGAGACGCTGGTCGCCGGAGTGTGCTCCACCGACGACGCCGGCTATCCGGACTGCCGAGCCGACTTCGTGGACTCGCTGCAGCAGACGATCCGGATCGGCATGGACTGCCCCGGGTTCGTGATCGACGCGCCTCTGCTCCACCGCACCAAGGCCGAGACGTGGGCCATGGCCGACGAGCTGGGCGTGCTCGAACTCGTGCGAACCGCCACCCACACCTGCTACGAAGGCGTGCGGGCGGAGCTCCACGAATGGGGGCACGGCTGCGGCGCCTGCCCGGCCTGCGAAACCCGCGCCCGTGGCTGGGCGGAGTTCAGCGCCGGCACGACGACCGACGCCGCCGGCTGACCGCCGAGTTGCCGTCTGCAGCGGCGCCAACCCGGCGAAGAACGGCCCGCGCAAGACGTTAGAACTTGGTAAAGACCATTTGGCGTTCGTCCAATGATGCCGATAGTACGGCCATGAAGCCCTGGGGTCGCACCGGGCGCCGGCGCCTGACGTGGCTGCTGTGCGCTCTGCTCACGACGTGGACGCTCGCCGCCGGCGGGCCGGCCGCGGCCACCTCGACGGCACCGTGGGTGACCACGCAGGGCACCCGCTTCGTCTCCTCGGCCGGCGGCTCTCCGGTCGTCCTGCGTGGGGTCAACGTCGGCGTGAGCACGAGCTCCAGCCAGGAGGGCCAGGTGGTCACGATGGGGGCGAACCTCGTTCGCATCCACGTCTGCTGGTCGGATCTCGAGCCGACCGCGCCCGACACTTCGCACCATTGGAACAGCTCGCTGCTCGCCCAGCTCGACGCGCAGGTGGCGTGGTACCAGGCGCACCACGTGAACATCCTCATCGACCTGCACCAGTTCAACTGGTCGGCCTACTTCTCGACCCGCGGCTGCGGTATCCCGACGTGGTTCTACACCCATACCGAGGCCGGCCGTTTCGCGCCCACCGGCATCGTGGCGGCGTTCAACGCCTTCTACACCGACCCCACCGCGCTGCGCATGTACTCGGCCGTCGCCCAGATGCTCGCCCAGCGGTACCAGAGCTCGCCGGCAGTGGTCGGCTACGAGGTGCTGAACGAGCCGTACGGCGCCAACAACCACGACGGCACCCAGCGGGTGGTCGAGTTCGAGGCGGCGGTACGAAGGGCAATCATGGACGTCGACTCCTCCCGGACGGTGTTCGTGATGACCCGGTACGGCGGAGACAAGGGCCTGCTGGACGCGAGCTTCACCCCGTTCGGCGACCGCACCCATCTCGTACTCGACTACCACAGCTACTTCGCAGCCCGCCCGGGCACCGGGATGACGTTCAACGGCGAGGACTGGCTGCCGTCCTGGGCCGCCACCCACCTGCACACCAGCACCGACTACCGGGGCACCGAGGCCGCGCAGCTGTCGCTGCTGCAGACCCCGATCAACAAGGCCAACGACCTCGGTATCCCGCTGCTGGTCGGCGAATGGGGCGCTCGCCGCGACGACGTGGGCGAGATCGCCTACCAGACCCAGATGCTCGACCTGTTCTCCCGCCACGGCCTGAGCTGGGCTCGCTGGAGCCTGTCGGCCAACGACATGTTCGGGCTGCTGGCACCGGGTGGCACCGTCACCCCCGCTTTCACGCAGCTGTCCCAGGCGATGCACGGCGCGGTGCAGCCGCCGCCCGCCCCGGGGCCGATCGCACCGAGCTTCGGGCTGTCCAAGCTCAGCCTGACCGCGGGCTCGTCGGCGTACGCCTGCTACCGGCCGGCGCGCGACGCCCGCCAGGTCACGCTGGGGGTGCGCACCAGCTCAGGCGTGATCGTCCGCCAGCGCCTGCTGGGCCCGGCGGCCGCCGGCAGCCTGCGCTGCACGCTCTTCAAGGGCCTCACCGCGACCGGCTCGTACCTGCCCACGGGCACGTACTACCTGCGTGTCACCGCCGGCTACACCGACGGCGTGAGCCGCTTCTCGGTCTGGCACACGATCGCGTTTCACCGCTGAATCAGCGGCGAACGACCACCGACACAGAGCGAGTGACCCTCTCGCCGGCGGCGTTCCAGGCCGTCAGGCTGACCGCGTACCACCCCTCCAACACCGGGAAGCCGGAGTCGTTCCGCGCCTTCCACGGGCGGCTCAGGGTCACCGGTCCGCTGGTCGCGCCCGAGATGAAATGGCGGACGATGTAGCCGGTCGGGCGCTTGATCAGGATCTGGTACGACGCCCCCTTGTTGAGGTGCCAGGTGACCGTGGTCTGCGCGCTCACCACCTGCGGCACCGCCGACAGCGTGACCGCCAGTCGAGGGCCGCCGATCACGGCGCGCGTCGGTGCCGACGTGGCGGCCACCGAGCCGCTGGGATTTGTGGCCGTCACCGTCACCTCGAACGCCGCACCGACGTCGGACTCAGTGAGCACGTAGGCGCTGGTGGTCTCGCCGGGGATCGCCGAGCACACACCGAGCCGGCAGCGTAGCCATCGGTAGGTGAAGGAGAGCGGCACCGGAGAACCGGCGAAGTAGCCATGTGTCGCGTGCAGCGTGTAGCCGGCGGCCGCCGGGCCGAGCGCGGCGGGCGAGTCGACGCTGTGCGGTGGGGCGGGAGCGAGCGCGCTTGCGAGCTGGGCGCCCTGCGCGGTCAGCGACAGGTCGCCGTTGACCAGCGTGAAGCGATCGGACGCTCCCAGCGTCCAGCGCGTCCAGCTGAGCCCGTTGCGGTCGAGCCGGTCGAGCATCTGGGTCTGATACACGGTTCCGTGGACATCGTCAGACCGCGCCCCCCACTCGCCGATGAACAGCGGCATCCCGAACCGCCGCGCGGTTTGCAACGGCACCGCGAGCACCGCCGCCTGCGATGCCTCGGTGCCGGCGTACGAGGTCACGTACTGCATGTGCGTCGAGGGCCAATCGGGCCGCCAGTTGTCACCTGTGGCGTCGAGCCCGTAGCCCGGGAGGCCGTTGAAGAAATCGTGGAAGTCGAGCACCAGGTGGGGGTCGCCGCCGAACACCGAGAAGTCGGCCGTGCCCACGCCTTCGCCGCCGCCGCGCACCGAGACGAACAGCGCGCGCACCGGCTCGACGACACGGATCGCTCGGGCGACCACGGCCTGCCAGCGCAGCATCGTGGTGGTAGCGCTCTGGAAGCCGACCCGGCCCGGCAGGTTGCCCGGCTGCGGCTCGTTCACGATCCCGTACCCGACCACGTTCGGATAGCCGGCGTAGCGGGTCGCCATCATCTGGGCGAAGGCCGAGTAGTCAGCCCCCGAACGCGCGGCCTCGGTGGTGAAGAAGGCGGCCTGGGCGGCCAGCACACCGTTCAGCGTGAGCGGGAACCGGCCGTCGGCGTAGTACCAGGCTGGCACGCCCGAGGCTCCGCCGCAGACGGCGCCGAGCTGGCACACCGAAGCGAAGTAGGGCGACCAGTGCACCTGGTGGAAGTCGATCAGCACCTGGACGCCGTGGGCCTGGAAGTAGCGCACCGTCGTGTCCACCTCCGTGAGCACGGACTGGTCCCACGTGTGGGTGCCGGCCACCGGCGCCGCCGGCTCGACCGCGGACCATGGCACAGGGACGCGGACCATGGTGGCGTGCGCGGCGACCGCGTCGGCCGCGAGTGCCGGTTGCCAGTAGGGCACGTCGAAGCCGCGCAACACCACCGGTACCGAGTCCGAGCTGCGAACGAAGTGGCCGCCGAGCGTGGTCACGGTCGGCGTGGTCGGCGCGGCCAGCGCACCACCCGGCACGCCGGCAACAAGCGCCGCGATGACCAGGCCGCCGGCGAAGGCCACTCGGCGCGCGCGCTTCACACCCGCTCCAACGGTGCATAGCCGAGCATCAGGCGGCGCTCGGAGCGGTCGTCGCGGAACCGCACCACCACTACCCCGTCGCGGTCCATCCCGGTCACGATCCCCTCGCCGAGCGTCGCATGCCGGACCTCGTCGCCGATCGAGAGCACCGGCACCGGCTTGTCGGGCACCCGCGGGCGATGGCCCTCGAATGCCGACGGCACCGGACCGGCCGACTGGGTGGGGGCGCTCCAGGCGGGCGCCTGACGCCGCCACTCGATGTCGGCCTGCGGCAGCTCGCCCAGGAACCGCGACGGCAGGTTGTAGGAGCGGTTGCCGAAGATCGTGCGTGACCGCGCATGGGTCAGCACCAGCCGCTGTTCGGCGCGGGTCATGCCCACATAGCACAGCCGCCGCTCCTCCTCCTCGTTTCGTTCCTCGAGCGATCGCTGATGTGGGAACAGCCCCTCCTCCAGGCCGATCACGAACACGATCGGGAACTCAAGGCCCTTGGCGTTGTGCAGCGTCATCAGGGTCACGTGCGAGCGCTCGGACTCCATCGCATCCTGGTCAGAGAAGAGCGAGATCTCCTGGAGGAACTGGGCCAGGCCCGAGCCCTCCTCGCCCCGCGCCTCGTACTCCTGGGCGACACCGACCAGCTCCTGCAGGTTCTCGAGCCGGCCCTGGGACTCGATCGTGTGCTCTGCCTCGAGCATGTCCAGGTAGCCGGTGTCGGCGAGCACCTTCTGCATCAGATCCGCCACGCCGAGCTCGCCGGCCTCGATCTGGAGGTCCTGGACGAGGCCCCGGAACTCGCCGACCTTCGCTGCGCCGGCGGCACCCAGCGGCGCGTCCTCCACGCGCTCGATCGCCTCCCAAAGCGTCAACCCCAGCGCGCGAGCGTAGGCGGACAGGCGCTCCAGGGAGGTCGATCCGATGCCACGCCGCGGCTGGTTCACGATCCGTCGCAGCGACACCTGGTCGGCCGGGTTCTGGATCAGTTGCAGATATGCCACCGCATCCTTGATCTCCGCTCGCTCGTAGAACTTCGGCCCGCCGATCACGCGGTACTCGACCGACTGACGCACCAGCAGGTCCTCGAGCACGCGCGACTGGGCGTTCATGCGATAGAAGACCGCGATCTCCGACGGCCCGGCACCGTCCTCGATCGCCTGCGCGATCTCGGACGAGACGTAGCGGGCCTCCGCGTGCTCATCCTCGGCCTCGACCACCTCCACCGGCGAGCCCGCCCCGAGCTCCGACCACAGCCGCTTGGGCGTCCGCGACGCGTTGCGGTCGATCACCGAGTTGGCCGCGTCCAGAATCCGCTGCGTGGAGCGGTAGTTCTGCTCGAGAGCGATCACCCGTGCGTTGGGGAAGTCCTGCTCGAACTCGGAGATGTTGCGGATGTCGGCTCCGCGAAAGGCATAGATCGACTGGTCCTGGTCGCCCACCACGGCGATGTTCGTATGCCGCTCGGCCAGGATCGAGACCAGCCGGAACTGGGCGTGGTTGGTGTCCTGATACTCGTCCACCATTACGTACTCGAACGCCTTCTGCCACTTCGAGCGGGCTTCGGGCACGCTTTCCAGCAACATCACGGTCTTCATGATCAGGTCGTCGAAGTCCATCGCGTTGGCCTCGTACAGCCGCCGCTGATACAGCTCGTAGACGTTGGACACGGTCTGCTCGAAGAACGATCCGATCTGCTCGCCGTAGGCCGCGGCGGTGAGCAGCCGGTCCTTGGCGCGGGAGATCGCGGCGTGCACCGCCCGAGGGGCGAAGCGCTTGGGATCGAGGTCGAGCTCCTCGATGCAGTTCTTGGTCAGCCGCACCTGGTCGGCCCCGTCGTAGATGGTGAACGTCGAGCGGTAGCCGAGCAGACCGGCGTCTGCGCGCAGCATCCGCCCGCAGGCGCTGTGGAACGTCATCACCCACATGCGTGCCGCCACCCGCCCGCCCACCAGGTGCTGCACCCGCTCCTTCATCTCGGTGGCGGCGCGGTTGGTGAAGGTGATCGCCAGGATCTGGGTCGGATCGGCCAGGTCGCGGTCGATCAGGTACGCGATGCGGTGGGTCAGCACCCTGGTCTTCCCAGAGCCTGCGCCGGCCACGATCAGCAGTGGGCCCTGGGTGTGCAGCACGGCCTCTCGCTGCTGCGGGTTGAGGCCGTCCAACGACAGCCCGGCGGTGGTGTCGGGCCGGCTCACGCGACGGATTCTACCCGCCATTGCCGTCGCCCCCTGGGGTGGGGACGATGCGATCGCACCGTTCCCCACCCCCAGGCGACGTCAGCCGACGCTGACCGCGACCGTGCGGCTGGTGCCCCCCGCCACCGAGGCGGTGGCGGGAGCCAGCACCCGGAACAGGTAGCGGCCGGCCGTGGGTGGGATCACGATCGTCGAGTAGCCCGACAGGGCGCCCGTCCGCGGCCGTGAGACCGTCACCCAGCCGGACCGGGTCAGCAGCTGGAGCTCGACCGTGGTGTACGGGTGTCCGGGCGCGAGGCGTCCGAACAGTCGCAGCGGGTGTCCGTGCACCAGGCGAGCCGCCGACACGGTGACGCTGACGCGCGCGTGCACGACCACGGTGTGGGTCACGGTGACCGCCGGAGCGTCGACGAGCGCGATTCGGTAGACCGTGGTGCGCGCGGGCGCGACCGGCCAGGCGACCACCCCGGCGGCCGATGCCACCAGCGTCCGTCCGGGGCCGAATGCGGCCTGCCCGGCGGGCCTGGTCGACACCAACACCCGAGCGCCGGCGAGCGCCGAGCTCCCGGATCGAGCGGCGAAGGTCAGCGTCGTACGCCCGCCGTAGACGAGCGAGCCGGCACCACCGGTCGCCCGCAGCGAGAGCGTGGCCGGATCGGCGACAGCGAACTGCCACATCACCGGTCCGGCCACGTTACCCGCGTGATCGCCGACGGTGACCGCCACGGTGTGCACTCCGGCGCCGAGATTGCCGGGGGCATAGCTGAAGTGGCCGCTCGCCCACACCCCCCAGGATGCGACATCGGACCCGTCCACCGTCACGGACAGCGTGGCGGGATCGATCCCGGTGCCCGCGTCGGTGGCGTCGAAGGCGATCGTCGCCGCACCGGCGACCGTCGTGCCCGGCGCCGGCAGCCGACTCGACACGATCGGAGCCAGCTCGTCGCGCACCACGAACGACCACGTGACCGGAGCGGACACGTTGCCGCCGAGATCCGCCGCACGCACGCTCACCGTGTGGGTGGCGAAGCCGAGTGGGACGGTCGGCGTGTACGTGAAGCGACCGCCGGCGAACGTGCCCGACGCCGACACGTCGGTGCCGTCCACGGCCATCACGATGGTGGACGGATCGACACCGCTGCCGTCGGGATCGGCGATCGCAACCGAGATCGCCGGCGTACGGTCGGAGCCGGCGGAGCCGTCGTCGGGACGGACGTCGGAGAGCTGCGGCGGTGTCGTGTCGACCACCGAGAAGCTCCACTGCGCAGCGGGCATCGGGTTCCCCGAGCGGTCGGATACCGTCACCCGCAGCTGGTGACTTCCAAAGGCCAGATCGGTCCCCGGAAGATACGAGAAATCGCCGCCGGCGAACGTTCCGGCGCCGGTCACATCCACACCGTCCAGGATCACATGGAGCGTGGAGGCGTCCACCCCGGTGCCGACGTCGGTGAGCGTGAATCCGACCGCCGGTCGGCGATCGGAACCGGACGCTCCGTCGGCCGGCACCTGCGACGAGATCGCAGGCGGAGCGGCGTCGACCACCTGGAACGTCCAGAAGCCGTCCCGGATTCAACGAAATGGCTCAGAGAGCGGGATTCAGATGGTCGACGGTCCCGCGGTGGTCCCGTTAGTCATCGGCGCCGTCGCCGCGCTGCGACTCCGTAGGCCCAGGGTCAACACGGTAGATCGCCGCGGCGTTCCCGAATCCGCCGGGGTCCCACTCGATCTTCCAGGCCGTCGATTTCGGACGGTGGGTCGTCGGTTGACGTGAGTGTGATCGTGTCGCCGTCGCGGTGTCCACCAACGAATCGTGCATGGTAGGCGTTCACCGCCGCTCCCTTTCTCGGGTCTCGGAGTCGGCCCACTGATCTCGCAGCCGCGCGGCGCGCTCGCCGAGTTCGTCGATCCACATCCCGTACGTGACATACGTGCGGCTGACCGACGTATGGCCCATCTCCCGCGCCACGTCGGCGACCGGGACGCCGGCGCGAAGGCTGAAGAACGCAAACGTATGGCGCATGCAGTAGGGCGCTCGCTTAGCGAGGCCAGCCTGCTCGAGCGCGGGGTGCCAGACGCGTTTCTGCCATGTGTTCCAGTTCAGCGGCTCGCCGTGGTCATGGAAGACGAGCGGCGTCGAGAGCGCCCGCGGGAACGCTGCGAGCGCTTCGTGGCCGCGACGGGTGATGTGCACCACGCGGCGGCTGCCGTCCGTCTTCGTGCCGGGCAGGAACACGCGATCGCCATCGACGTGGTTGTGCTCGAGCGTGCGTATCTCACCCGGCCGAGCCCCTGTGTCGACGGCGAACATGATCATCGGCCCCCACCGGCCGGCCTCTTCCGCGAGGCGCTCGACTTCGCCCCAGTCCTGGAACGGGATGATGTTCTCGCCGCGCTGCGGCTGCGGAGCGCGGACGAGCCGCGCCGGGTTCTCGTCCAGCAGGCCGACGCGCTGCCCGAAGTTGTACGCGCCTCGGACGGCGGCGATGATCGCGTGACGGTACGCCAGTGTCAGCGGCCGCGGCGCCTCTGGCCGGCCGGTCGTCTGCTTCACGAGCCAACGCTGGAGTTCCTCCGTCGTGATGCTGGCGGCGGGGCGATCGCCGAACGCGCGGATTGGCCGCACGAGGGCAATGCGGAGGGTATGGATCGTGATCGGCTTCGCCTCATGCTGGTCAAGCCACCGATCCGTGAGCTGCTCGAGCGTCAGCTCGGCGCGCATCCGGCGGCGATACTCGTCCGGACGGCGGACGCGCAGCAGCTCGCGCTCGAGAAGCTCGCTCGCTTCGTCCTTCGTCTCGACCGTCTTGGTGACGCGCTGACGGCCATCCTCCCACCAGCGGCCGCGCCACCCCTGGCCGTGACGCATGACGCTCCCCCTCCCCCCTTTCCGCCGCTTCGCGCTCACCGTTCCTCCTGGTCGCCGACGATCGCGAGCATACGCTCGGTCGCCTCTCGGTGCAGCGCCGGGATCGTCCAGGAGGCCACAGCCGAATCGAGATCGCACCTTCGGATGCGGACGCGGCCACCGGGAAGCCGAACCACCGCGATCTCGCCAGCAGCGACCCACCGCTGCACCGTCCGCATCGACACGTCCAACTCCTCAGCGACAGCGGCGACGGTCAACCATGTGGCGCTCACGGCCCCGCCTCCATAGCTGACGGGCGCGTCTCCGCGTCCGGTGGCGCCGTGGCGTCTGTGGGTTTCCACCCGACCGCTGACAGCCGTTCACGGCGCTGGGCTAACCCCGCCGCCGTCCAGATTTCCACGTCGCGTTGGGGATCGTCGCGGCCTTGGCTGATCCTGCATTCGCCGCGGCCGAGTAGTTCGAGGGCTGGCGATCCGTCGCGGCGCTGGACGGCGATGTCGCAGCCGCGGTGATCCCAGTCGCCTAGGTCGGCGGTGAACGCCCGGTGTAGGTCGAACGCTTCAAGCGAGTGGAAGTGGCCGTTGCAGCGACGACAGTGGTTCGTGCAGGTGATCGTGCTCACGACGCGATCGCCATCCTGAGTTCGGCCTGCACGCTCCGCACAGCCGCCATGAACCCATCGCTGGGGTCGACCAGGTCTGCCATTTCGTAGAACCGATCAGCGTCCCCTATGCGAACCGCGAGCACGAGTTGGGTGTCTCCGGGATGCGCCCGCGCCACCCGTTCGAGCGCTCCAATCAACAGCTTCGGGTCGTACCATTTGCCAATAATCGGTAGAAGGACGACGTCGGCCGGCTTCACGATGCCACCGCCAGTTCATCGAAGTCCAGTTGATCGCCGACCGCCGGCTCGAACTCGAGCCGCACTTCGGCGCGCTCGTGCCAGACCACCATTGCGGCCAGCGCATGCGAGCACAGGGCACCCATTGGCCGGCCAGCCGGGCAGGTGCACGACACGCCACGTGCCCACGCTCGCACGAGGTAGCGGCCGTGCCTGCCGAACACGATCGCAGCGTCCGACCCTTGCGGCCCGAGCACGACGCGGCCCTGCTCGAGTAGGAGATGCGCCTGGAGCGCGACCGCGTCGGTGACCACGATCTCGAACTCCGCCGGAGTCGATGTCTCGGCGCCGTTCACAGCGCCTCATCCCGTTCGGCATGGGTGAGGGGCGCTTCGGCCAGATCGGCTGATTCGACTGCGATCAGTCTCGAATGGGTGGCCGGCGTGAGGTTGGGCACCTGGGTTTCGGCGACGGTGCTCACTCCGGACTCCGAACGTCCAGGAGCGTGCGGTCAGTCCCCTCGAGCGTCGGAGAGGCCGGCCTGTACTTTTCCCCGAGGCGCGCTACTCGCGGGTCGTCGGGGCCGAGCGTTTCGACGCTGCGCCAGTCCGCAACGCGCTCCTCCATGGGGACGTCGGGGCGATGTTCCATCGCGACGGCGAGCTGGTCGAAAGGGCCGCCATTTAGGGCGCTCTCGAGTCGAAGGCGCTGATCCCCTTGGTAATGAGCACCTTCGTGCGCTCGGAGACCGATCGGCTGGTCCAAAACCGCTTGATTATGCGGAAAATCGGGGCCTCCACGAAGATGCTCATCCACGAAGACGCTCATCCCTGCCTGATCACCTTGAGCATCTTCGTTCGGGAGCGTCCAAAGCCACTTCGCGCCGTCGCCGAAATCGTCCTTTCTCGACCGCACCCCAAGGTCAGTTTTCGCGCGGCGAAGGGTGCTGTCGGAGATCCCCGCCTGGCGCGCCAGCTCCTCGATCGCCTTCGCAGAAACCGGGCCGTCGCCGAGTTCGGTCCGCAGGAACTCGACCGCGTCATCCTTCGCCGACATGCCCTCTTTATCCAGCGGCGTAGCAAGCACGTCTCGACTCGTCAAGGTCGACGCGCCGAGCTTGACGATCTTCGACGTGACCGTCTCGGGGTGCGGGTCTTCCGCGGGCAGCAGCACATTCTCCAATCGCCACAGCTGCGAGCCCTGTTCGGGGCCGACGTTGCACTTCCAGTGGACGAGCACTCGATCAGAGCCGTCCGGGTTGTGCGGATCGCGGCCGAGCAGGAGCACGCTACGCGCGGCACCAGTGAGGCCGATGCTCCCGCCGACACGGTGGATGCCCGTTCCCTGGCCCTTGTTCAAGTGCGCGGCGACGAGCGTCGTACACGACCGCCGCTCGGCCAACTCGTGCAGGGGGCGCAGCGCTCCGCGAATCGATTGATCGCGGTGACTGTTCACGCTTTCCGGGAGGAAGGCCATCAACGGGTCGATGATCACGAGATCGGCGCCGATCTCTCCGACATGCCGGTCGAGCGTCTCCAAATGTTCAGGCAGCCAGATCGGAGCGTCCTCCGCAAGCTCGATGAAGTACACCCGCTCAAGCACCGCGCCGGCTGCCTCGAGCCGCGGACGAACGACGGCCGAGTAGGAGTCCTCCGCGGTTTGGTAAATCACGCTACCGCCGGCCTTCGTCACCCTGGCGGTCATGTAGCAGCAGTACGTCGACTTGCCGAGACCGGGGTCGCCAACCAAGAGCGACAACATGGCTCGCGGGATCAGCCCGTCTTCGTCGAGGTACTCGACATACCTCCGCTTCACTGTGCTGATCGCGACCAACCGCGATCCAGTTGTGGGCACTGCGCCTACTGTTGGAGTGTGATCCACCGCACCGTGGCCGGCAGCGAGGTGATCCGTAGCATCCTTGCCGGCGACTGGCTCGATCTCAACCGTCAGCGGATCACTGAGGCGGTCGTCTCCCCGAACCCCCGCCATGTCTTTGAGCGCGTACGTGGTGCCGGCGTTAGCAAGCCCGTCGACTTCGGTCGTGGAGAAGGTGCGTCCGTCGCCTAAGTCGAGTGTGGCGATGTGGTCGATGACCGCCGCCTTCGCAGCCTTCTTGGCCACGATCAGCAGGTCGCCATGCCGAGACGCGTCAACCGTCGCCCCGCCGCGCTCGCGCGCTGCGACTACCGCTGCGGGTAGCTCGGGGATCACCGCGTCGTGGTGCAACCACTCGTACGTGTTCCCGTTCGGGTGCCGGCTCGGGGGGAGCACCTGCTGGCCGTTGGCGCGCATCTCGATGCCGCCGATGCGCTTGTTCCCCCACCGCTCAGCTGTCCAACCGGTGGGGCGGCGATAGTAGGCGTGCAACCCACCGCGACCAGACCGCACAACGAGGCCGCAGTCAAACCTCACTCCGAGCTGCTCAACGGCGCCGCGCTTGGACAGGTCGTCCAGGTCGACGCACACAAGCCCGGCAGCGGGAAGGTACACGCCCCAACCGGTCGGCCGTTTCTCAACAGCGTACGTCGCCAGCGTGTCGGGATCACTGGTCGCGTATTGCGTCCAGTCCTCCTCCTTGCCCCAGATACCGGGGTTCTTGCCGTGCAGCGGAACGAGCGGCCACCCGTCGCGTACGGCGTAGCTCACGGCCGCGTCCAACAGCGCGCTCACGGCGTCGCCTCGCCACGCTGGACGATCTCGTACAGGCGGTCAACGCCTTGGTGCAGCGCGATCCCAGCGAGCATGCTCCGCAGGCACGACTCGCAACCCCAACGGTCGTCGTAGCGGGTAGCGATCTCCTCGACAGCATCGCGGAACCGGTCGAGCGCTTCCTCGAGGAACGCGGTAGCGGTAGGCGTAGGCCCGGTCACGAAGCAGCTCTTTTCTGGGCGGCTGCCAAGCGCTGATCCTGCTCGAGTTCGGCGATCAGATCGCGGACAACCTGCCAACCAGTGGGGTTGTCACCGTAGGAGGCGAACTCGGAGGCCGCCCACAACCGACTGATGATGTCGCTGCGGCCGATCACCGGGCCACCGTCCTACGTCGGCGCGAAGTCGATACCGCTGGTGCTGCTACACGGTGAGGTCGCCGCGGCTGGGCGGCGTCACCGGATGCGTCGTCCGGTAGTGGGCCGTCAGGGCCGGCGCGAGTACCGCCGCGCCGCGCTGCTGACCGACCGCGACCGGCGACCACCCTCCGCTCGTCACGGGTGCGCCGAACGGGGCGACCTCGCCCAAGCCTCCGCGCGAAATGCCGCTGCTGCTGTCGACGGTGACCCTCAGCACGGCGACGCAACTTCCGGCGCATCGCCTTGAGCGCCCAGACGTACGCGGTCTCCCGCTTCGCGTCCTTTTGCTCCGCGTCCGCCCGGCCCATCTTCACGAACGCCCCGACGTCGATTCCAAACTCGTGCATCTGGCGCTCTGCATTGAGCCGCCGCTCCCTGTGCCCATCGTCGAACTCGCGTTGAGTTTTGCCGCCCGGAATGAGGCCGAAAGTGTCTTGTGCAGGCGCGTTTAGATCGAGGGGCAATACCTGCCCAACCGGCTCCTCGCGATACTGGCTGGCGCCTATGGGACTACCGGTTGAACCCGCCTTGGTGCTATTCACGCCGTACCTCTTATCCCGCTGCTGGTGTTCTTCGGGCCTAACCAGACCCGAGGCGACCGGCAAACCGATCAACCGCGATCCATTGTATACGCGAACAGCGTCAGCGCAAACTCGGCGACCCCGAAACGTCTCGCGGCCCGGCCCCTGGATGAAGGGGGCCGAGCCGCGGGCCGGGTTAGTTGTCGCACCAGCAAGGGCGACGGCGTACCTGAACGATACCCGCTCTCGGCGCTACTGGCGACCCCACTGAAAATTCACCGCGATCCCAGCGACACCGACGACGAGAAATCGAGACCATCCCCCCGTAGCGACAACCCTCCCGGGTACATAAAACCTTGTCGCTACGGTCGCTACGGTCGCTACGGTGTAGTAGAGCCAAATAAACGACACCCCCGCGCGAGAACTGGTCCCCGTAGCGACCGTAGCGACAAGCGACACGTACCGACAACGCTTGTCGCTACGAGAAGCCCAAGGTTCACGAATCGAACTGATCGGCGATTCCCCAGCGTGTTAGTTCGGTAGCGGATGCTCCAAAACTGATGGTCGAGCCAGAGCTCCAATGCGAGTCGTTCGCGTGATTCGCTGTGGGGGGCGGCCGGGTTGCGCGCCGGACCTGAGGCGGCAGACCCCCTGGGCCATCCCGGCAGACCCCTCGAGCCGTGCCGTGGTGCGATCGGGTTCGACCCTCCGGCCGTAGCGCTGCGAGGGCGGCACACCGTTCGCACACGGGCTACCTCCGGGCTCGGTTCTGGGTTATGCCAACCACTAGGTGGCCACGTAGACTCGCCAGTGGTCGGGGACGCCTTTGAATTGGTGCTCGCCGGCTTGCTCGAAGGTGAAGCCACTGCCGGCGACAAGGTCTTTCACGGTCTGGGAGACGAGCACCTGGGACGGGCCGGCGAGCGCGGCGATGCGTGCGCCGGTAGTGACGGCGATGCCGCCGACTTTGCCGTCGATCAGTTCGCACTCGCCGGTGTGTACGCCAGCGCGGACGTCCAAGCCAATGTCGCGGACGCGGTCGCGGATCTCCTGGGCGCAGTGAATCGCTCGGGCGGGGCCGTCGAAGGTGGCGTAGAAGCCGTCGCCGGCGGTGTCGTTCTCGACGCCGCGCCAGGTTGCGAGCGCCTCGCGGACTGTCGCGTGGTGACGCTCGACCAGCTCTTTCCACCGACGGTCACCGAGGCGAGCCTGGTGCTCGGTCGACCCGATGATGTCGGTAAACAGCACCGTGGACAGGATCGAGTCCATGGCGGCGCGTCTGGGTTCGACGCCGATGAACCGTTGGATTGCTTCCAAACGCGGACGGTTTACCCTCTCGATCTCATCTCTCCCTGTTGGCCACCCCGCGATGGGGAAGGCCTCGACCCTTGCGTGCGGCATCAGCGATGCCACGTGATCGGCAACCGCGGGGTCCGCGCCGCCCTTCTCGTCGGTCATGAGCAGCGTCGGCACCTGCACGGTGGGGAGAACGCCGCGAATGTCCGTCTGCCACCAGATCTCGTCGAGTTCGACCGCCACGTCAGGCGTGCACGTGTTCCGGCACTTCTTAATCCACCACGTGACTGCCTCCTCGGGGACAGCTACGCCAAAAGTCTTGGCCACACCCTCGGCCCACGCCGGTCCGTACTCCATCGTCCCCCAGTGCTTGAGCGCCTCGCGCTCACGGGCGACGTCGTCGGGGCCCTCACCCCATGGATAGTCGGGCGCCCACACAGTCCGCGGCCATGGATTCCACCACGCCAACGCCCGAACACGATCCGGATCAGACGCAGCTAACAACACGCACGGCGCCAGACTCTCCCACCACCCACCCAACACCGCGCTCTGTGACCCAACAGCATCCAACACCACGCGCAGATCCTCCGACCGCGTCTCCAGGTTGGGAACCGCGACGTTCCGACTTGACAAGCCGGTCGCTCGCCAATCATGCAGGATCAACCGGGCAAACGACGCCAACCCCTCAAACCAATCCCGGAACCATGGACCCTCCCACCACACATCAAGACACCCCCCGACATCAAACTGCCACGCGATATCCACAGGCCCATCACCCACCACCTGGTAGGCGATATACGCGCCGTCCCCCGTCCTCACGTACTGCGCGTGGGGAACCTCCATCACACACTTCCACAGGAGGCCGTCCACCAGGTACCCCGACTCGTGTCGCTCATCAGCGGTGGAGTCTACGACCACCGGCGCCGCCGTGCCTTCGTGTCGACGGACGAAGGCTGAAAGAACGGATACCTGGGGACGTGACGCAGCCCGTCAGTCCGGTCGTCGCCATAGACTTCCGGCATGGCACGCGTCAGCCCAGCGTCTCGGCGAGAGGCCGCCGCGATCCTCCGCCGCGTCGTCTCGGCCATAGACCGCGGCGAGCTGCGCGCGCCGGCTTGGTTCGCGGAGCGGCTTCGAGGCGCCGCGATGGCGCTCGACCACGACGCCTAGACCACGACTGGTTACCGCATTACGAGGGTAGTGTGGTACGGTTCGGGGTATGGAACCTCTCGCCGCAGTCGCCTACCGACGCTGCTCGACCACCGAACAGCACGACTCCCACCTCGGGCTCGATGCTCAAGAGGCGGCCATCCGCGCGGAGACCGGCCGGCGTGGCTGGGTGTTCGCCGCCGATTACCACGACGTCGCCAGCGGCAAGACGACCGAAGGACGGGGCGGGCTCGCCGCCGCAGCTGATCACGCCCGCAAGGTTGGCGGTGTGCTCGTCGCGAGCCGGCTTGACCGTGTCAGCCGTGACGTCATCGACTTTGCCATGCTGCTTCGCCGCGCGGAGCGTGAGAAGTGGGCGGTGCTGGTGATGGACATGCCGGTCGACACGTCGACGCCGGCCGGTCGCTTCGCGGCCGTGATGATGGCCAACGCCGCCGAACTCGAGCGGAACCTGATCTCGGCGCGAACAAAGGAAGCGCTGGCCGCCAAGAAGGCGCGCGGCGCCAGGCTCGGGCCGCGGCATCACACCGATCCAGCCGTGCTCCGTCGCGTGACTCGTGAGCGCGACGCTGGCAAGACGTGGCAGTCGATCGCCGACCGTCTCAACACCGACCACGTCCCCACCACGCGCGGCGGGACGCAGTGGCGGGTGTCGAGCGTTCAGCGCGCCTACCAGACCGCCAGGCTCGACGCCGAAGCGGAAGCCATACGCGTGCACCTCGCATCGGCTAGATAGTCGGACTCGGCCGCACTGGGCGGCGAAGGAGCGGGATGCTTGCGAGCGTGACCACGATCACCCCGAAGGCTGCGTAGCGGAGGTAGCGGCTCTCCTGATGCGCCCGTGAGATGTTGGGGTAGTGGTAACAGGACGTCGAATGGCCCGTGATGTCCCCAAACGAGTCGTGCTTCGTCACGGTGTTGCAGGCGCGGGCAGTGGGCGGGTTTTCGTCGACATAGATTCCAGCACCGCCAAGCGTGACGGCGAGCACCGCGCCAACCAGGAGAACGATCCGCCAAGCCATGCGACGGCCAGTATCTCACGGCGTGGAGGTTCGGGCGGTGTCGTAGCGGCGGCGCCACGTGGCGCCGTACGAGCCCACCAACGCGCCGATGCTGACGACGTTGTCGACCTGGGGGCCGCGGCCCTGCAGCTCGCACGCGCAGCACACCGTGGCGCCCGGTGGCCGATACCGGCTCAGCCACGTCCCACAGTCCGGCGTCGCACAACGAACCCGCGGCCGAGCCTCGATCGGGTCGAGGTCAGCGTCGCCCCACTCGCGCGGCACCACTTCCTGCGGCGGCGAGGGGCGGAGGGTCAGCACGCGGCGAACGCTACGCCGTCCAGCACCGGTTGGGGCTACAGCGTAGCGACGACCCAGCCCTCGCGCGCGTCGCGCCCACGCACGCGCCTTCGCCCTCACACGCCGACACAGCGCAACAGTCCTTTTCCGCGTCGCCCCCAGCTCAGTTCTCGCTCGGCTATCTAGGTTGCTCGCCATGGAGTGGGAAGGCGGTTATCGCTGATTTGTGGCTCAGGGAGTCGTATCTGTCGCCGGGCGCTACGTGGTTGCGTTGCCTAGGCTTTCGGCGACGACTAGGCTCGCGGACTCAACGGGACGAGTGCGTGGCCTGAACGCTGGGCGGGCGGTTGCGGGGTCACGGCGCAGATGCGGGGCTTCGCCGTGCGTCGCGGACGAGTAGGTAGGTGACTGCGGTGATGATGAGGGCGTTTGTGGCGTGGAGACCGCCGAGCCAGGCGGCCGTGCCGGCGCCGGATATCCCGAGGATGAACTGCACCACCATCAGGCCGAACAGTGCGGCGCTCAGCTTGGTCGCTCGACCCGACCAGCGTCCTACCAAGGCGACGAGGAGGATCACCAGCGCGAAGACGACTAACAGGGTGCCGAGCGCGCCGTGGGGGCCGAAGTTGTTGTCGCTGAACTTCTTGTTGTGGACGGTGGCAAACGCGCCTAACCCCGCGAGGAAGAACTGGACGATGATCAGACCTGCGAAGACGTGGGCGAGGCCGCCGTGGAGCGAGCGTGCAGCGCGCATGAGACTCCTTCCTTCTCGACCACGGTCGAGCACCGACTCCGATGAGGCGCCTGTTTGGTGATTCGCGTCTGCCGGGGCGGACCCGATTCGGTCCGCCCCGGCGTGATCCGTGCGGGTTTACGGGTTGAGTTTGATGCGCACGACCGATCCGGTTGGTGCTCCGGCTGGGCCGCGGGCTGGCAGTACGCTCCAGTTGGAGACGTAGAGTGACCCGTCCGGGCCGGCCGCGAAGCCTCCGGGGAAGTTGAGGCTGCCGACCACGGTGATCGGCGAGCTGCTGTGGGCCGGGACGCGTACGACGCGGCCGGTGCCAGGTGCCGCGTGGTCAAGGCCCAGCGACGAGAACTCGGTCGCGTAGAACTGCCCGTCGTGACCAAACCCACATCCGGTGACCGCGGTGAGGCCGGTCGCCCACGACGTCAACGTGTTGGTTGATGGTGCGTAGCGCCATACCACCGACGCTCCCGGCTTGTTGCCGCCGCCGGTCAACTCGCCGATGTAAAGCGCGCCGTCTCGCCCGCGAGCCAGACACGTCGGCACCGCGTCAGATGACGGCGGGTTGGGAAAGAACTTGACCACGGTCACTTCGCCATCCTTGTTGATGCGGTCAAGCGTGTTTGAGCCCGCGTCGACCACCCAGCGCGTGTCCCCCGCCAGCACGCCGTAGGGGTTGGCGTCGGGGAACTGGCCCGGCACTAGGTTCTTGTGCTGTTCGCTCCACTGGTAGTCGTGCAGGCCGACGTTCGCCACCGACGACCAGTGACCGGTAGTGGTGTTGCCAACGATCAACCGACCAAGCTGGTTCCTGGCCGCCGCGAGCAGCCACGCTGGAAAGCCGCTAGGCGGCACCCCCGCGCTGGACGCGCCCTCGATCCCAAACACCGCCTGGCCCAAGAACGAGATACCGCCGAGGCCGATCGCGCCCGTCCCATCGGAACCCGCAATCGACACCAGGCCAGACACGACCCGCTGCCGACTGCCAGCCGCGATGTTGATCCTGCTGATCGCGCTTGTCAGCCCAACGCAGGTCGTCCCGTCCGGGCTGCAGTTCGGACCGCCGTGACCCGCCTCAGCCACGTACAGCCGACCGTCCCCGCCAAACGCCAGCCCACGCGGATTGTCCAACCCCGACACAACCGTCGTCACCGTCGCTGTGGAAGCCGACTGAGCCGCCACCGCGGCCGATCCACCCAGCACCCCGCCGGCAACGACGCCAACAACCGCCAAAAACACGATTCGCGCTCGCACATCTACCCCCTCATCGGTCCCGGCAAAACCACCGAGACGACCAACACACGAGCCAAGACGATACACCCCCACCAAAGTTCCTGCAGATCGGCCAAATAGACGCTCTCCGCGTGGCCCGGCTACAACGAGCGAAACCGCCCCAATGCAAGCCCGCGACGGGTCGACTATCCAACGGACGGAGCACGACGGCATTGTGGCCGCAGCGTTGCCGACTCTTCTGTCGACCGGCGTCCGGCTAGTCAGCCTTGATGGCGGCTTTCAGGGCTTCATCACGGTCGATGACGTCTTGGACGCGGGTGATGGTGAGGCCGGCGTGGTCGGCGATCTTGGCCGTGTCCCATCCGGCGGTGTGGGCGGTGATGATGGCGCCGCGGAGGTTTTCGGCCTGGTTGGCGGCTGCTTCGCCGTACTTTTGGAGGACGTGGGCGTGGCCGTCGCGTTGTCGTTCGAGGTCGGCGGTGCTCATGCTGCGGCTCCTGCGACGCGGCGGTTGGCGATCCGGTCGAGCGTGGCGACGGTTTCCGCGGTGAAGGTGACGCCTTGTGCGGCGGCTACGGCTAGGAGGGTGTTGGCGTCGTCGGCTGTGAAGTAGTCGCCGGGTTCGAGGATGTCGGGGTCGAAGTCTGGGTCGGCGAGTTCGGTGAGCGCGTTTTTGACCCACTCCTCTTCGGCCGCGGCGGCAAACCGTGGTGGCGTCAGCTTGAACTGGGGGGGGTGCGGGCTTGCGCGGCGAGCTTGGATACGTACTGGCGGCTGACGCCGGCGTGCGCGGCGATGTCGACCTGGTAGTAGCGGCTGCTGGCGGCGAAGCGACGGATCGCGGCGTCGCGCGTGTGGCGCGCTTGGTCGCCGGCGTTGATCGTCGTCCGGAGGGGGTCGAAGGCGGCTTTGAGTTCTTCAAACACGTCATTTTTGCTCCTCTCGGTTTCGTGTTCGGATCGTAGTCGCATCGGGACCCCACTTCTTGCTCCAGCCAAGCGCACATGACGTTCCTCGGCGGCGCCTCGCCGAACGGTGGAGTCGCGCGGAGCGCGCTGGCCAGGGGCCGCGGGGAGCGACCCGAGTCGGCGGAGGACGTGTTCGCGAAGCTGCAGCCCGGGGACGAGGCGCGCCTTCACGCCCTCGGCGACTGACGCGCGATTACCAGCACCTCGGTGATTCGAAGGCAGGTCGATTCGCGGCTGGACTACCGCGAGCGACGGAATGACCCGAGGACGCGCCGAGCAGCGGTCGGACAGCATTCCGCCCGGTCTTCGGGCGCCTACTGACGAGTGCAGGCTATAGCGATCGCTGGGAGTGGCGTCGCTTGGTGGGTGGCGCGATCCATCCGACTCCTCCGCAGGTCTGACACAGCCGCAGGACGCTCAGCGCTTGGCGGCGCCGTGCCACGCCTCGCTCTCGATGGCACCATTCGGCGGCGCGGTCATGTGCACAACATTATGGCGAGCATCGGTCGATCCTTGATCCGCACAGGGTCGACGCGCGCGTGCAGTCTCCGAGGCGAGGTGGCCCGCGCTCTCGGTCGCCCGGAGTCGGTGGAACGCCCGGGCCGACGGGTGGGGAGGCGGGGCACCCCATGGCCGCCCCGATCGCCGGCGCTCCGTATCGAGCCTACTCCGGAATGGTGAGCACCTTTGGTTCTCGCTCCGTTTCCCGCGGACGTCTCGGATATAACCCGGCGATGGAAGTCGGCCGAGGTCCGAGCACGCGGCGATGTCCAGAACTCACGCCGATTCGTTTGGCAAGGTCGGTTTAGGGTTCTCTGAGGGTCGTTGTTTGGTTGGTGTGACTGATGGTGAGGAGGGTGGCGCCGAGTGCCATGGCGGAGGTGGCGACGGTGAGTAGGACGAATGCTGCGAGTGGGAGTGCTGGGAGGGTGAGGAGCGGGGGTGGGAGGGTGAAGAAGAGGCCGAGGATGCGTACGGCGAGGACTCCGAGGCAAAGGCCGATGGGCAGTCCGATGGTGATGCTTCCGAGCACGGCGATGAGTCCTTCGATTGCGGGGCCGGTGATGACTTGTAGTGTGTCGGCGCCGATGGCTTGGAGGACTGCGAGTTCGCGGCGTCGTTCGAGTGCCACGAATGCGCCGAGGAGGGCGACGCCCACTGCGGCGATCAGGGCTGCGCCGACGGATTCGATTTGTTGCAGACCGGAGAGGTTGAGGGTGGTCAGGCTTCGTTGATTGGCATGGGCTTGGCTGGCGAGGGTGCTGATGGCGAATATTTGGCGGAGTTGTGGGCGTTGAAGCAGGTCGGCGGCGACGGTTGCTGGGGGGTGGCCGGGAGCTGTGCGGGCGAGGTAGAAGTCCGGTGGGGCGAGCAGGTAAGAGGGCACGCCGGCGGTGGACATGACCATCTCGGTGGGTGGGTTGGAGGGGGCGATCGATCGGTAGACGCCGACGACGTGGAGGGTGAAGTTTCGGCTTTTGTCGCGGTCGTCGGGAAAGAGCGTGAGTGGAAGGTTGTCTCCGGGCCCGACGGCGAAGTCGGTCGCGATCTCGGATGCGACGATGACACCGCGGGGGTCGTGGGCGAGTGCGGAGAGTCCGGCGCCGGAGATCAGGCTTGGCGATGCGTTGACGGTTCGTGTATAGGTGTTGAGGTCGAGAGCGAGGATGGTCTTTCGGTCGGTGCCGGCGCGAACTGGGATCATGCGGATCGGGCTGACGTTCGCGACTTCGCGGCCGAGCCTGGGCAGCGGGTAGATCGGGTCGCCGGGTGTGAGACGCAGATCGGCGCCGAATGCGGCGGTAGCGTCGGCCTGTTTGGCGGTTTGGTAGGTGGCGACGAATGTGACTACCTGGGTGCCGAAGGCGACGGCGAGGGCGCCGAGCACAAGCGCCACGCTGGTGCGGGCTGGGCGGCGGGCGAGCCACCGGAGGGCCGCGCGGCGCCACGATCGAAGCCCGCGGGCGCGACCGGGGGCGGCCCAGCGTCGGGAGATCAAGAGCAGGCCGCGGACGGCGAGCAGTGTCAGGCCGATCCACAGCGCGATCGGGCCGAGCAGGACGTAGAACGAGAGTCCTAGGGTTGCCCCTTGGGCGGCCGGGATCGGGTTCTGTTGCAAGCCTCCCGAAAGGAGGTTGATGCCGAGGACCGTGACACCGAGCACGATTGCGACCACGTCGAGGTGGGCGCGCAGCCATAGCGGTCGCCACCCGTATTCGAGCAGCTGCCGACTGGCGCTCACAGACGTGCGGTTGGCGCGGACGAGAAGGATGAGGCGCACTGCGGTGACTGCCGCGCCGGCGGCGAGCGCCGCCGCACCCGCGATGATCAGCGATCCGCCCGACAGAGCGTTCCAAGCTGCCGGTCCGACCACGGCGCGGACGGCGGTGGCCGCGATGGCGAGGCCGATGCCTGATCCGACGATGCCGGCGACCGCGGCGGTTGCGGCGGCCAAGCCGAGCAGTTGGCGTTCGGTGGCACCTCGTAGCCGAAGCAGCGCGTCCTCGCGGCGGTGTGCTTCCGCCAAGGCGGATTGGGCGGCGAGCCCTAGGGCGGCGGCTACCAGCACACCTGGGATGCCCAGCAGCAGAAACAAGATCTTCGCGTTGGTGGCGTCGGCAGAGGCCTCCGACAGAGGCTCGGCGGCGTTATCTGAAACAACGATCAGGCCCGGGGGTGGTTGCCGCTCGAGTAGATGCCTCAAGGCGTCCGACCACACTAGCGCCGTTCCGGGATCTGACGGGTAGGCGTAGTGGCTCACAGAGATGTGTGCCTCAAAGCTGACCGGTGGTAGGTCCGTCAGGCTGGGGTTGAGCACCGGCGTTTGCGGACCGAGTTTCGTAATCAACGCGGGGAGGAGCGTGCGCTGGAACTCAGCGTAGGGAACGACGATCGCACGCGGCACCAGTGCGACGTCTCCCTGTACGTCACCGGACGGGATCGCAAACCAGGTGGGCAGGGCGCTACGCAGATCGACAACACCGGAGATCGGCAGGGTGAGGGGCAAGCGGCCGCCGCCGGGGATGTCGATGGTCACGGAGCGGGCGTCGACAAACGCGGGGAGTGAGTCTCGGAGCGCCTGGTCGAGCATGGCTCCGCCCAGGTGGCCGTTGACCACTCGCACCCACGGGTAATGGCGAATGTATGCGGGGTCGACGGCGAACAGTCGCGCCGTTGACCCCGCGGCTGTTGCCGACGTTCGGACAACGACGTCAGCGGACGCAAACCGGTCGACGTGAGTCACTCCCGGCAGCGCGGCGAGCTGTCGGCTGACTCGTGTCATGTTCACGTTGAGTGAGGTCGCGAGCGCGCGCTGCTCCACTTGCACGGGTTGCAGCGCGACGCCGGTCATGGATGTCACGGCGGAGTCGATAAACAGCAGCGTTGAGCCCAGCATCGCCACCGGGAACGCAACGCCGACGGCTCCCAGGATGACGCGACGAGGCGCGCGGCGCAGGCTTTCGAACAGCAGCCGCAGAATCACCTGGCACCACCGCCTGGAGCGTCGCGAGACGTCAGATGGCCTGAATGCAGCTCGACGATGCGATCCGCGTGTGTCGCCACGGCCGGGTCGTGCGTGACGAGCACAACTGCCGCGCGCTGGGAGGATGCGGCGTCGATCAAAAGCTGTGTGATCGATTGACCTGTGATCGTGTCAAGGCTGCCAGTCGGCTCGTCCGCGAGCACTAGCGCAGGTCGGGTAATCAGCGCACGAGCGATCGCGACGCGTTGCTGCTGACCCCCTGACAGCTGATCAGGAAGCTTGAGCGCGTGCTCGACCAGATCGACCCGCTCGAGTGCCTCTGCCACCCGCACCGTCCGCTCGTCCGGCGGAACGCCGTCCAGAAGCAGCGGGACCTCGACGTTCTCCTCGGCCGTGGCCTGGGGCAGAAGCGCCATGCCCTGGAGGATGAATCCACACCCGCGCCTGCGGAAGCGTGCTCGTTCAGCACCCGCCAGGCTCGCCCAGTCGGTTCCCTGGACGCAAATGCTCCCGGATGTCGGTTGGTCGAGGCCCCCTAGCAGGAACAACAACGTGCTCTTGCCCGATCCGCTGGGACCAACGATCGCGACGACCTCGCCGCGCTTGACTGCGAGAGATACTCCACCAAGGGCCTGCACAGCGAGCTGATGCGATCCATGAACGCGGGTGACGTCGATCGCCTCGACGACGGGTGCGTCATCCGACACCGACGACCTCGCCGTCTCGCATGGTCAACTGGCGATCCGCGCGCGCAGCGACCTGCGGGTTGTGAGTGACTGTGAGCATTGCCGTGCCTTCTGATCGGAGCTCGTCAAGTAGATCGAGAACCCCCGACGCGGTGGTTTCATCTAACTCGCCCGTTGGCTCATCAGTCAGAAGGACCCTGGGCCTGGCGGCCACGGCGAGTGCGATCGCGGCTCTTTGCATCTCGCCTCCTGACAGTTGTCCCACACGGCTCCGCCGTCGATCAAGGAGGCCGACTCGGCGAACCAGCTCCCTAACCCGCGCAGCCACCTCCGCGGCAGGGCGACCGTCGAGCCGAAGCGGGAGCGCGATATTGCCCGCAACGTCGAGCAAGGGATGGAGATTATCTCGCTGCATGACCAGGCCGATGCTCCGTCTGCGCCGCCGTGCACGCTCTGCCGGTGGCAATCGGGTGATGTCATACCCGTCGATCATCACCGATCCCCCATTCGGCTCCAACAGGCCCGCAAGGACGCTTATCAGGGTGCTCTTGCCGCTTCCCGACGGCCCCATCAAACTTGTCCACGACCCGGGATCAAGCACGATCTCGGCACCGCGAAGCGCTACGGTCTCAACTTCCGCTTCGCGGTAGATGTGGTAAAGGCCGCGGGCCTCGACCGCATGCGCGATCATTTCACCAAACCAGTGACTTCCGTGTGCCCACCGCCTTGCAACACCGCGTGCACGAACCCGACACCGGGCGCGTAGTACTTGTGCTCGATCTTGCTCGGATCCAATGGGTTTCGATCCCACGTTACCACCACGTGATGATAAGTACTAGCTGGAACCGTGACCGTTGCGTCCACCCGAAGAATTACGGCCTGGTCGAGCGCGACGCTTGGCCGATACTCCTGGCGAAACTTATCCCCGACTTTCGGCGCGGCCTCCATCACGATCCCAGGCAAAGCCTTGTCCACCCCTGCCTCCCACGTTCCGGCCGTCGTGGTGACAACACCGTTTTGAAGCTCGGCCGTGTTCTCACCGAAATACCACACGTTCCCGACAGAGTCCTGCGCATACCAGTCGGTGGTCCGTTCGACCAAGGACTGATTCTCGAACACGTTGTCGGTCACCACCACGCACGTCACACCCATCACCAACCGGGTTTGGCGAGTCACGGTAACGACCGTTCGGGTAGGGATCCCATCCCGCCGCCCCTTGTAGTAATGCGTCGTTCCGGGAGTCAGCGGCAAGAGGGTGTTGGTGATGTGATCCGTAAACTTTGTCGGGTCGATCTTCGGGTTGTACCCAACGGTTCCCGGCAGAGTAGTTGGCGTTGTCGTGGGCTCGCTCGTACCACCTCCAGAAGTCGGCCCCCCCGAAGTCGAGAGCTGCGCCCCCGAAGAACCACACCCAGCCAAGACCGCCCCAACGGCGACCAACCCAATCGATCCAAGCGTGCGCTTCATGGTCTACCCCTGTTCCTGAGATGGCTATCAACCACAAACCGTCCCACCACTTCATGAAGAACCGATGAAAAACAGAGCACGACTTGAACGTAGCTTGCGACACGCGCACTGCTCGACGAGGAGATCACCGGGAGGACTGCGCTGGTTACGGTGCGGGGCTCGTCAGGCAGGCCTTGCGGCTGGTGATGCCGCTGCATGCACGGTCAGTGTGACTCGGGCGCCGCCACCGGGAAGGTTTTCGGCGGAGGCCCCTCCGCCGTGGGCGCGTGCGATGGCGTCGACGATGGCGAGGCCCAGGCCTGCACCTGGATTTGTGCGGGTTGGGTGGTTGAACGGCTGAAAGGCGTTGTCGAGCGCGTACGCCTTGGAAGCCGCCTCCGGAGTCCTGGACTGTGATGGCGAGCGTTTCCTTGCTGGCCGTGGTGAGTATCTCGATCATCCCGTGAGGCGGGGTGTGCCGTAACGCGTTGTCGAGCAGGTTGTCCAGTGCCTGTCGGATCCGTGTCCGGTCGACGCTGACGACGACGTCGTCGGCGTGCGCCTCGAGGTGGACCTCGCGTGCCCGGGCGCGCGCCGCAAACGAGTTCAAGCTGCCGTTTACCAGCTCGCGGAGAGGTGTCGTGTCGATGTCGATCGGGATCTGGCCGTTGTTGGCCCGGGCCAGTACGAGAAGTCCCTCGGCGATCCGGACGAGGTGATCGATCTCCTCGGAGGCACTTTTAAGCGTCCGTTCCAGGTCGGCTCGCTCCCGCGTTCCGGCAAGGCCGGTGTCGACCTCGGCTTTGAGGATCGTCAGCGGGGTGCGCAGCTCGTGCGACGCATCGTCGACGAAACGACGCTCGCGTTGGTGCGCCTGCTGAAGCCGATCGAAGGTCGAGTTGAGCGTGCGCGCCAGACGGGTCAGCGTGTCGTCGGTGTCGGGGATCGCAAGCCGACGGCCGGGGTCTGTGGTGGAGATCTCCTCGGCCTCGGTTCGCATTCGTTCCACCGGGCGCAGTGCGGCGCCAGCCAGCAGCCAGCCGACCAGCGAACACACCACCACTGCGACCGGAAACGCGATTTCAAACAGGAGCCGCACGCGCCCGAGAGCCTCGTTGCTGTTGCTCAGCGTCGCACCCACGACAACGTACAGCGGCCCCCCCTTAACGTGTGTGGGCACGACAAGCAGTCTCGCAGACTCCAGCCCGAGCGGCTTGCGGACGAGGAAGCTGGGGTCGCGAATGGCGGACAGATAGGCGCGACCCACCAGCGCGGCGCGAGCCACCGCGGGCGTCGACCCGATGATGTGACCGTCGGGCGCAAGGACCTGGGCGAACGCCTCGTCGCGGTCGATCAGTGGCCGCTGGGTGCTTCCCAGCGACGGGTCTGCGTGCTGGGAGTTGGAGACGATTACCTGCGCACGCGACCGCAGACCCATGTCCACCGACTCGAGCAGATCGCCGCGAAGCTGGAGGTACACGAACACGCCCACGCCGGCTAACACGATTGCCATCCCAATAGCAAACGCCAGGGCGAGCCGCGTCCTAAGCGGAACGTGCGGCCGAGGCATCGTTACAGAGCCGATAACCGATCCCCCTGACCGTCTTGAGCGACGCCCGCCCGTACCGACGGTCGATCTTTAGGCGGAGGTTGCGGACATACACGTCGATGATGTTGGAGTCTCCCCGGTAGGAGTGATCCCAAACGTGAGCCACCAGGCGCTCGCGGCCGATGACGACGTTTGGGTGGCGCATAAAGACCTCAAGCAGCGCGAACTCCTTCGCAGTAAGATCGATCGCGTCGTCACCTCGACGCACAACGTGGGCCGCCGGATCCAGCGACAGGTCACCCAGCACAAGCGTGACCGGCCGCCGCTCCGATCCCCGACGGACAAGCGCTCGCACCCTGGCAAAAAGCTCAGGGAACGCGAATGGCTTGGTCAGATAGTCGTCGGCGCCGGCATCAAGGCCACGCACGCGATCGTCCAGACCGTCACGAGCCGTCAGCATCAAGATCGGTGACCAGCACCCGGCAGCCCGCAGCCTACGGCACACCTCCACCCCGTCGATATCGGGCAGCCGCAAGTCGAGCACGATCGCGTCATACGGGGTGATCGATGCCAGCCGGATCGCATCCTGGCCACTCGCTGCACCGTCCGCCGCGTACCCCTCAGCGTGCAACCGTCGGGTCAGGATCCCAAGCAGCTTGGGAGCATCCTCGACCGCCAAGACACGCATCGCTAGCACCTCCAAACTCGATCGTACGCGCGCGCCACCCAAAACGCACGAAATCCGTCCCAGCATTTTCATCAGTCCTTCACCTCGTCGCCGCCCCAATCGCAGCGAAGGTGTCGTGATGCCGCCCGGCGCGGCGTGGGGGACCCGAGTCCACGCCTACGTTGGGGGTTGCGCAGGTCACAGCCACCGCCAGGCTGATCCACACGATCCGCATTGAACGTGCAGCACAACGTGGACAGTCCAGCGAACCCTGGCGGCGAGTCGCCCCACGCCCCGACGCACCAGGGCTGGTCGTCGTCCATGCGCCCGTACTCCTCCGCCGTGTGCGACACGAACCACACCGGCCGCCGCGGCCGCCAGCCCGACTGCGTCAGACCCTTGGCGATTGTCAGCATCGACGCCACGCCGCTGGCGTTGTCAAACGCACCGAAGAACCAGCCGTCGTGGTGCGCGCCCATCACCACGGGCGCGCCGGACAGCTCCGGTGCGAACACCCCGCAGACATTTCGGCCCTTCGCGCGGCGGCTGAATTCCACGTCGAGCGTCACGGTCGCTCGCACGGGCGCCTTCCTGCACCGTGCGATCAGTGCCCAGCCGTCCTTCTGGCGCACCGTCACGAGCGGCGGCGCGCCGGCGTGCCAGTGGCCGACCGACGTCCCCAGCGCCCCCTCGCCCAGGAAGCGCGAACCGCCCTCCAAGCAGCAGACCACAATCGCGCGCACGCCGCGCATCCCCAGCTCGAGCCCGATCTCGCTGATCCACGGCCCTGCTCTCCGCCAGTCCACCAATGCAATCACGCCGGCGAGGTCGAGCCGGTCAAGCCGATCGCGGCGGCCGTCGCGCACGAACACCAACGGGCCGCTGACCCCCTTCTTCGACGTGGCGGGGACTCCCGCCATCGAGCAGCCCGCGATCCGGCTTCCTGTGCCCTCCACCGACACCGTCGCGTCACGAAACCGCCACATGTGCACGGGCACGCCTTCGACATGCACCTCCGCCAAACCGATCGAACGCATCTCGGCGGCCACCAGATCGGCCACCGCGTGCTCCTCGGGTGTGCCGGCGGCGCGGAATCCGAGTGGATGCGAACCTACCGATGAGATCCCCTTCACCACGCGCCTCATCATCGCCGTGTCAATCGGGGTCTCAAACGGCGCCGGTTGGGTGACCGCTGGCATGCCGCCCGACTTTACCACCCCGCCATGACCCGGCTGGCGTCAGCGATCGCTTGCCGCGCGCGCCGGGTGGTCCGTGACTCGTCGACCCCAGCGAGCCACTCCTCGACACGCCTGTTCGCGTTGATCACCCCCGCGGTCTGCTGGACTATGTCGATCACCGCCCGTCTCAGCTTTTCGACCCCGCGATCCTGTTCCGAGGCGATCTCGGCGCCCGCTGGGCAGCTGACGGGCACTGACTGGCGGTCGCCAGCGGGCGTGGACTGTTCCTAGTTGAATCACCCTCGGTCACCGCGCGCGCCTGACTGCGACTCTGGTCACGACCGGACCGGTGTGGTCAGCTGATGGATCGCAGATCGCGTGCGTCACGCGGCGACTACCGGCGCGTCACCGGTGCTGTCGGTGATGCACGTCGCAACCGGCCGCATCCGCTATCCCGACTTCTGGAGGCGCTACCAGGATCTAGTGGGACGTCTGGTGTGGCGTCCTTAGGCAGTCGACTGGCGGGCATGGATGTGCGCGGCCAGGAAGTCGAGCAGCAGCCGGTCCAACTGCGCCGGCTGCTCCATGTTAGGGACGTGCGCGGCTCCGGTGATGACCGGCCCCACCAGCATCAGCGCCGACCACCCGCGGCCGGGCAATGGCCAACTCCAGTGCCACCCGGCCGCCCAGCGACACCGCCACCAGCGTCGCCCGGTCGACCTCGAGCAGGTCGAGCAGCTCGCTCAGGGCGCGCACATGGGAGTACGGCTCGGCCGGCAGCGGTTAGCTCCCGAACCCGCGCATGTCGCGGCGAAGGGTGTGGTGGCGCTCGGTCAGCAGCGGCCACTGCGCGTCCCACCGGCATGCACCAGCACGACCGTCTCGCCGCCCTGACCCTCGATCTGGTGATACAGGTTCACTCCGCGACTCTATCCGACGCCGACCCACCGTGACCGGACGCAACAGAGTGGTCTGACCCCTCTGTTGCACGAGTCCCGGCACTCAAATGCCTCACTGGCGGTACCTCGTAGCCGAACCGCTCTGTCAGACCCGGCCGGTGCGACGCGGTGTCGGCGCTCTGCGGTTGCCAGCCGTTTCAGTGACCGACTCCAACGCACCGAGTGAAGACTCGTCCTTCCCGAACAGACGATGCCACGCAGCTCCCCGGGGCGCGACCCGAGCCATGTGTGCCCGCGCAACTACGACGCGGTCGGCACGAACTCGATTCGTAGGCGATCGCCGGGCGACGCGTGAGATCGCCGACCTCGATCATGGCTTCGCGGTCCAAGCGGCGGCGGGCGAGTTCGTCAGGTGCATGGTGGACGAGGCGCAGCGGATCGCGTCGCTGATCCATGAGGGGCAGCAGGATGATGACGCCAGGCCGCATATCGAGCACGTCGATCGGGTCGCGTGCCTCGCGACACGCTGGTGGCACGACGGCGACGGCCACCGAACACGAGCGAGAGCGAGTCACTGGCCGCTCCTGAAGTTGGCACACTCCGAGCCAATGGCCATCAGCGGGCCGGGGGTCGGACAAGCCCCAACTGTCAGGGTCTCCCCGGCCCGCCCCAACATCCTCCCCACAAACCCGGCGGTCTAAACATGGATACCGGCTCGGACGCGTCCTTCCACGGCGAGCGTCGGCGCGGGAAGCCGGCGTCGACGCCGCGCCAACGGCGACGTTTCCCGCTCGAGCACCCAACGAAACCATCCCGTTGCCCAGTCGAGTGCCGCCTCTCCGTCCTCCACGGCGGGCGGATCGCTGCTCTTCGGCTCGACGCCTTCTCCAGCGCGTAGCGTCGCCTGAATAGCGGGGATGCGGCTCCGACTGGTGTTGCGTCGGGGAACTTGACGGGGGTGTACCCCGCGCCGACGATCGCCGCCGCGAGGGTGGATACTGCTGAGCTTGTGGATGGCGCGGTGACGGCCGCGAAGCTGGGCGCCGCGCCGTGGTGCGGCTTCAGCCATGTCCGCGGGTGAGGACCGCGGGGTCGGGTTCGGTGTTGCCGAACCAGCCGCCGAACACCGGTCCGCTGACCCACACCTTGCCGGCGGCGCTGATCGCGACTCCGGATAGGCCTCGGTCGTAGGGCACCGACTCGACCTTCCAGATGCCGCTCGACCCTGAGATCAAAAGCGGCGACGGCCCTGAGTCCTCGATCTCCCCTGCCATCTCGACCCGGGTGCCATTGGTTGCCACCGATCCAAGCGTCGATGCGTGCGGCGCCGGAATGGCGACCAACGACAAGGCGGTCGGCCCACCGGTCCACGCGGCCCCGGTTGCGAACCCGTCCGAGCCGATCGTGTCACCGACCGCCCAGATCGTGCCGGCGGAGTCGGCGGCGAGTCCGTTGACAGCAGAGCCAGACGCGAGTTTGAGCACACCCGTCCAGCGGCTACCGAAGCGCTCGACCAGCCCGGCCGATCGGAATTCCGAGGTTGTGCAGTTGCCGGAGATGTACAGACCGTCAACGGTTTCGACCGCCCCTGTGAGTGCGAGGCCATAGGCGGCCACACATGCGGGGTTTCGGATCGGCATCGCCGGTTGTCGCGACCACACGTAGCCGTTGAAGTGCCAAAGCAGCGGGGTGGTTATCGCCGACCCATTGGAATTGTCGTCCCCGAGCACCCACACGTCGCTGGCGGATCGCGCCACGACCGCGCGAAACACTCCGTCTGAGCCGAGTGGGGCGATCCACTGCTCGCCAACGACGTTCCACGCGCTGCCGTCCCAGTGGGCGACCAGCGGTGCGGGATTGCCGGTGGTTTGATTGACGGTATACCCCGCAGCCCACGCCTCCGCGCCAGCGGACGCCACCGCCGTGAGATACCCCCAGCGGTTGCTCAGGTCAACGGGAATCGTCTGAGCCTGCCAGACCTTCTTGGCGAACCGCCAGGCCGTGGGCTGATCGTAGTGCGAAGCGGTGTGCAAACCCCCGACGGCCCACACGGATCCGTCCGAACTGAGATTCAACGCCTCGATCGACGTGGGATTGCCGCCCGGCGAGAGCGTTCGATACCATTGCGCAGCTGCCGACGCGGCCACAGCCACACACAAGACCCCAGCCACAAGCACCATCACGCCCACGCCAACCCTGATCCGCATCACGGTCCCCTCCCGCGCCCTTCGACGACCAGTCCCGTCGAAACGCTACCAGATCATCGCCGAGGCCACCGAGCCCAGGGCGCCGATCCGGCGCGACCGCTCATCCGACGGGGCGCCAACCCCTCTGCGGGGCGCGACAGTTTGAGCCATCCCGGGTTTGACGGAGACTTCCAGGCCACGGGTCTCGCGGGGAATCTCAATGTGGTGGTTGGCGTCAGAGCGAGCGTGGTTTGAGGGGTTGGCGTCATTTGCCCGGTTGATCCTGCATCACTAGCGTGCGACTGGCTTGTCGAGCCGAAACGTCGCTGTTCCGAACTTGGAGACCAGAGCGGAGGATCTGCGCGTGGTCATGGACGCCGCGGGTTCACAGAGTACGGTGATCGGGGCGTGGTTTGAGAGCTTCGCGCCGTCGTGGTTGCTCGGAGTCCGCACTCCCCGATAACGTGGGCCGATGGGCTCCCTCCCACCAAGCGCCAGCCACCGTGGCTGACCCGAATCTCGCATACCTCACGCCCGAGGCTCGGGCTCAGGTCGAGATCGATCGCATGCCCGACCAAGCGGGCTGGAAGGTGCAGGGCTACGCGCAGGTGAACCTCGCCGCCGGTCGCGGCGTTGCGCTGCGGGAGTTCGTGCTCGCACCGCCCCACGGTCGAGCCGATGACCTGGCCTACGTCGACGGCGAAGCGATCGGAGTGGTCGAAGCCAAGAAAGAGGGCGAGACGTGACCGGGACGTCCTGATCGTGACTCCAGACCTGACCTTTGGGCGGGAGGATGAGCTCGCCGAAATCGCGGAATTCCTTGCTGATGATGGGCGCGGCCCCCGGGCCGTGCTGATCGCGGGGGAGGCGGGAATCGGCAAGACCACGATTTGGCGGGAAGCGGTGCAGCTGATGCAGGCGCGAGGTCGCGTGCTCGTCTCGCGCACCTCGGAGGCGGAGACCAAGTTGTCGTTCACGCTGCTGGGTGATCTCCTCGAGCCGGTGGTTGGCGGAGTGATAGACGAGTTGCCGCTGCCGCAGGCACGCGCCCTTGAGGCGGCGTTGCTGCTGACAGCGTCCTCGGCTGCTCGGCCGGATCCACGGGCGGTCTCGTTGGGAGCGCTGGGAGCGTTGCGCCGCCTCGCCACCGAGGGAACGCTCACTATCGCGATCGATGACCTGCAGTGGGTGGACGCGCCGTCTGCCCGCACGCTCGGGTTCGCGCTCCGGCGGCTGCGCGAAGAGCCGGTCACCGTGGTGGCGACAAGGCGCAGCGCCGCCCCGCTCGGGCACCTGGATCTCGCGGCGATGTTCCCGTCGGAGTTCTGCCGGATGGTGCTCAGACCGATCGCCCTGGAAACCCTGGGGCGGTTGCTGCGCCATCGACTGAAGTGTCGCTTCTCCCATCCGCTCGTCAAGCGTATTCACGAGACGGCAGCCGGGAACCCTCTTTACGGGCTCGAGATCGGCCGTGAGCTGATACGACAGGGGGACTCGCCCTGGGCCGGGGCAGCCGCTGCCGGTGCCGCCCGACCTGCAAGGTCTGCTTCGCGGCCGGCTGGCACGGCTTTCCGCGGAGGCACGCGACGGCCTGCTTGTCGTCGCGTCCGCGGCAACTCCGACCGTCGGCCTCCTCGAGGCGGTCCATGACCTGGCGCCGTTTGATGACGTCGAGCGCGCAGGCATCGCGCATGCGAGCGGGACTCGGATCGAGTTCACGCACCCGTTGTTCGCCTCGACCATCTACGCGGACGCGTCGGCGTCATCGCGGCGAGCTGTGCACCATCGACTAGCGCAGATCATTTCCGACCCGGAGGAGCATGGCCGGCACCTCGCATTGTCAGTGTCTCATCCCGACGAGCACGTCGCGGCGACGCTCGATCGGGCGGCTCTGCACGCCCGGGCTCGGGGCGCGCCGCAATCGGCCGCCGATCTGTGCGAGCTCGCTCTCGCCGCGACGCCGGCGGACGATGCCGAGTCGCACCGGAGGCGGGCGACATCCCTGGCCGGCAATCTGTACGACGCGGGCGATCCCGACGGTGCGAGGAGCATCATGGCAACCATCCTCCGCGACCTGGAGGCGTGCGAGGAGCGGGCGGACGCGTTGTACCTGCTGTCGGTATTCAGCTGGCCAGATGTCCGCCGTGTCTCGGAATTGCTCGAACAGGCGCTTGTGGAGGTTGGCGACGACGCCGGTCTGCGGTCGAGGATTCTCTCCGATCTGTGCTGGGTGGGGGTGGATAGTTGTGACCTTGCCGCGGCGGTCCAACGGGGTCGCGAAGCCGTGGTGGTGGCTGAGGGCATCGAAGACCGTCCGTTCGTTCGTGGACTGGCGCTCTCGGTCTTCGCACTGGCCGAGTGCCTCTCCGGGCGCCCGGCCGAGCACCTGCTGGCACAGGCTCTGTCGTTTCAGGGCCCGCTTGCGCACGCCGACCTAGCCTCGCCTGCGACGTGTCTCGGACGGCAGCTCACCTGGGCAGGAGAGCTGGATGAGGCTCGACAAATGCTCACCTCCGAGCTCGCACGCTACCGACGGCACGGCCATGAGTCGGCGTGTTGGGTAATTCTTTCCCGTCTGGGGGAGGTCGAATATCGCGCCGGACGGTGGGAGCTCGCGGCGGCGCACACACAGGAGGCAGAGCAGATCGCACTCGAAGCGGGGCTGAGCGAAACCCTCGGCGAGCTACATCCACTGCGGGCGGCGCTCGCTTGCGCGAGGGGAGATCTTGTCGCCGCTAGGCGGGAAGCGAGCGACGGCCTTGCGGTGTGTGAGCGGACGGGGGATCGATGGAACGAGATCCGCTGCCGGTCAGTGCTCGGCTTGCTCGAACTCTCACTCGATCGGCCCGCTGCCGCCCACGCCTGGCTTGAACCGGCCGCCGCAGCCACCGCCGCGATGGGGCTCAGCGAGCCGGGCGCGTTCCCCTTCGTGCCTGACGAGGTCGAAGCGCTTGTGGCGCTCGGCGACTTCGAGAAGGCCAGATGCTTGAGCGACCGGCTCGAGGAACAAGGGCAGCGCCTCGACCGACGGCTCGCGCTGGCAACGGGCGCCCGCTGCCGCGGTCTCGTCTCGTCCGCCCTTGGCGATCCACCTGGCGCCATGACGCACCTGCGGCGTGCGCTCGAGCGGCACGACGGCGATCCCCAGCCGTTCGAGCTCGGGCGAACGTTGCTTGTAACCGGCGGGGTCCAGCGGCGGATGAAGCAGAAGGCACCCGCCCGCGCCACGCTCACTCGTGCGCTGGCAATCTTCGAGCAACTCGGCGCGCCGGCATGGGCCGAGAAGGCCAGGTCGGAACTGGCACGGATCGGCGGGCGCGCACCGTCACCTACGGGATTGACGCCCACCGAGCAGCAGGTAGCCCATCTCGTCGCCGAAGGCCGCACGAACCGCGAGGTCGCGCGCATGCTCTTCGTGAGCGTGAACACCGTCGAGGCCAACCTGAAGCGGATCTTCCGCAAACTTGGCGTCCGGTCTCGCACCGAGCTGGCAAACCGGCTGGCCACTGCTCGCGGAGACGCAGAAACGCACGGATTTCGGTGATTCCGAGGGGCGGAGCCTCGCCTAACATCGGCGCAGGATGGAACAACAAGTTCGGGATGCCGCAGCGCCGATGTCTCCAAGTCGTGGACCAGCCTCAGCGAACGCGCCGGCGCGGGCACTCGGCGCGTGGACGTTGTGGGTTGTGCTGAGCATTCTGTTCGCCGCGTGCGGAGGCAGCGTTGCGGCAACCCAGCCGGCGGTCAGCGCCGGTTCCACGACCCAGCCAAAGCCCGTCGACGTCCCGCTGGACTGCAGCAACGACTCCCCGTGCAACCTCGCCGCCGGCACGTACAGCACGGGTACCGGCGCTCATTCTTTCGTGCCCGGCATGACGCTAACCGTGCCCCGTGGCTGGTCGAGCCACTCGCTCATCTGGCTGGAGTTCAGCTTGATCCCACCCGGTCATCCGGATGATCGGGTTTTCTTCTGGGAGGACATGCTCGCGGTAAAGAGTTCAGGTCCAGGCCACGGAACGACGATTCTGCCCAACGTGGGTAAATCTCCCAAGGCCATCATCTCCTGGCTTACCCACAACCCCGACTTTCTGGTCGTCTCACCTCCGACAGCCGTCACTGGCGTTGACGGGATCAAGGCCACCCGCGTCGTTCTCGGGATATCTCACCGCGCCCGCTACGGCGACAGCGCCTGCCCGTACAATCCACGATGCGCAGACCTGTTCGCACGGCCCGACAACCTCAGTGAGTACTTCAGCATCGGCGGGCGCAACGAGGTACGTATCGACATCGCAACGATCAAGGTCGGCGGAACCACGCATACCCTGTTCGTAGTACTCTCGGCGGATACCCACGCCCAGCTGGAAGGCCTCACGCCGCTGGCGCAACCCATCATCAACAGCGTCCGCCTGCCCGCGGGGGCCACCTCCGGCTGATTGGTGTGGCGGCACTGGTTCGGAACCGCCGCAACCGCCGTCCCTTCCACGAGAAGCGATCCGCGGTCGCGTCGGACGAGCTGCGGCAGACACCCCGGTGTGCTACAACCACCACGACGCGCACGCTCACTCCCAGCCCGCGGAGGCTTTCCCGCGATCTCCAACTCATACGTCTTGCGGCCCAGCGCCCGTTTCAGCTCGGCGCCCTTCCGCCGCAAATCGCGCTCCCCATGTCGATCCTGCGTGCCCGCCAACGCCGCCTTGCCACCCTCCAACAGCTTGTCGCGCCAGCCGTAGTAGAGCGCCTCGGAGATTCGATACTCCCGGCACACATCCCGCGCACTGCGATCCCCACGCAGCCCCGCTAGCACGATCTCCAGCTTCTGCCGCGCCGTCCAACTCCGATACTTCCGCTGCTCGCTCAACCCAATCTCCTCCTTGGTCAAGCGACCCATTCTGAGCCGGCCGCCGGACAGCCCCTCCAGCGCTACGCGCCTCCCGGACTGCCTGGTGCACCAACCCAAGTTACCTGTCAACGCTGGCCCGACGCCACTCAGTGGGGTGTTTCGGCCCTCAGCATCGGAGCTTGTGAAGCACTGGCTCACCGGCCGGCACGTCAAGCTGGTCTGCAAGAAGCACGCGGAGTCGCCAGGACATGGCTCGGCGGACTGCCAGGAGTGCGCGCTCGGAGCTATCAGGGCTGCTTGCGATACTCCGGAGATGGGACGATCATGCACGCGCAGGTTGAAGCAGGGCTACGCCGACTCCGCCGGCACCGACGGTGGCTTTGACCGTGCCGGTGTGGCGGTGCGGCCATGACCGTCCGGCGCGGTTGGGGAGTCGAAAATGCCCGGCCGGTGGCAGACACGTCGATCATGCGCACGTCCGGTTCGGCGCCGATCGGCAGCGAAGTCGAAGACGCGACACGTGCTGTAGCCTTTTCGGCAACCGTGACTCGAGGCGCCAACCGTCGGCCCTTGCGTCGGCGTACCGCTGTCACCGTCGAGTGTACCAAGGCCTCCTCGCCGGTGTGGAAGAAGCGTTCGACGATCGTGAGCTCGACTTCATAGCCGCAGCCCTGCTCATCGCTGATCCGCGTGAACAGCCGCATCTGATCACGAACCGCACGGCGCGCGGCGCATGCAAGCACACCACATGGTCCTCGTACCCGAGCAGCGACACCGGAAACGAGCCTCCGTCTTCGAAGATCATCTCGATCACACACGGCGCAGACGGCAACGCACACCGCGCAAGATCAACCAGATGTTGGGAAGAGACCGCCAAGATCCCGCTTATGATCGGCGCGACGATCATCCCACTAAAGCCCCACTCCCGATCCGACGCGGGCCGCCGTTTACTCGCCGACACGCCAACCACGATCAAGGCCGCATAAGTATCGGTCGATACGGACGCTATGGGCGATGAAGACGCCTCCCACACCGACTCCGACGACCTGCTCGCGGTTGTCGCCCAGCTGCTAGTTGACGCGTCTGCGGTTGAGATGGTCTCGGAAAGCGGCGCGTTGGTGGAGGTGTGGACGATCGGCTGCGAGGGTGCAGCAGTACGCGCGAGCGCTCCACGGCTTCAGATCGCCCAAGACATGCGGTTGGCGTGTCGGTTGGTGATCGCCGGGGTGCCGCACCGCGTCAGCGTCGTAATCACCGACGCCCAGGTTCATTCGGAAAAGCGCGCAGCGCTTTTGGTCGCTGTGGTCGAGGCGACCGCGGATGGGTTTACGCGAGCGAGCGAGCGCGTTGACCTGGCGGCGCAGGCGACGCTGACCGCCCAGGTGTGTGGTCGGCTGGTGCCCGGAGAATCGGTGAGCGCGCAGATCGTTGACCTGTCGCAGACCGGATGCGGCGCGACGGTTGCCGACTCGCGGCCGCGGACCGGTGATCGCATGCGCCTGTATTGCAGGTTCATCGAGGGCGAGATCGACTGTGATGCGCGCATCAAGAGCGCCATTTCGGCAGCCAACGGCCAGACCCGGCTGGGCTTCGCGTTCATCGCGCCGTCAGCCACGGTCGAGAGCGTCACGACTCACGTGCTTGCACGCCTCAACCGCGCCCCAACGACCACGCAGCACTGAGCCGGAAAGGCGCACCTCGAGGGTGACTGCGCACCGTTTCAAGCCACCGCGGACGGCTATCGACTGATCCAGCGTCGGATCGCTGACCACCCACCTCCAGCAGGAGGCCGGCGACCGGCGCCTGGCAACTGACTGCCGCGCGACACCTCGATACGCCCGATCGGGATGCCGCGCGACGTCAGGCCCCTCCATGGCAGCGAGCGCCGGTTATGCCCACACCCAGCACGGGCCGCCAGTGCATGCATCGGCGCGACCTCACCGGAGCACGAGACCGAGCCTGAGTGGTTATGCGCCACGGCCGGCGGGTGGCGTGAGTCGCATCCCGCGTCGCATCAGGCAGGCCCGCAGGACGTTCAGCGGCGCCCTCGCAGCCGCGGCAGGGCTGGCCAACGCTTGGAACGCCGCGGCGGCGTCGGCGACTTCTGAGAGCGTCACGTCGCCGGCTTCAGTCAGGAGCCGCACGAGCGACCGCCGCGCGGCTGCGTCGTAGCGGCGGTCGCCGCGCAGGAGCAGGCAAAGGGCGAGGGCGTCGTCCAGGCCGACGTGCCGGACTTCGGCGGCCTCGAGTAGCGCGACTTCGACGCTTCCTCCTTGGATCGCTCGGCGCATGCGGGCGAGGGGTGAGCTGCGAGCTTGCGAACCGCGTCGGATCTAGGCAGCAGGGCGGCGCAGGCGTTCGGGCGGGTCCTTGAGGTACTCGATCCGCCACGCGCGAGTCCGGGGGAGTCGCTCCACCATCACGCGGATCGCCATTTTGAGCGTCGTGTAGGGGCCGTAACACTGGCCCGATCCGTCCAAAAGATGCACGTACCACCGATCGGGGTGCACCGTTGGTCCCTTGCCTAGACTGACCTCAGCGATCGCGTGATCGACGGGGTACAGCAAAGCGGCCACCACGGCGCCGTGGTGGCCGCACCGAGTCGTGCTCCAAGACGCCCTGGGTGATCCGCGCGGCCAGAGTTTGCTCGCGGAACTCTGGGTGGATGACCGGCACAGCGCGATCATCCACCCGCTGCAACGTTCCCGCCATCATGGCCATGGTGAGCCGATGCACCCGATCGAGTATCCGGAGGCGCGTCGCAGCGGCGCGGTTCAACGCGGTCGATCCGGGTGCCCACACCCAGATCGTTTGGCCACACCGACCAGATTTCGGCCGCGCCGCGTTGCGACTCGACGAACCTTCTCGCCGCCTTGACACTCGACGCGGTCGACACGCGACCGTCGTCGAACCGAACCTCGATCCTGAACCTCCCCCGCATGTCACCACCCTCCGATCCGTCCAAGTCGGGAGGGGGAGAACCCGTAAAGCTATACCACAAAGACTGGAAACCCGCGCCAGCCCGCACACACCGTTCGTGCAGCCGACCGACTCGTTGGAGGAAAAGGGGACGCCCCGCGGCCACGCGGGTGGGGGGTGCGGAGCTACGGGGCGCCCGGGCCCAGCCGAAGCTGGGAGATGAGCATAAGTCAACCGGGACGCCAGCCGCGCGGACGGGTTGGCTGGCGCCCGGAGGTCGGACGGTGACCGCGCGTCGTAGGACTGACTGCCGATCCACAGCGCGCCGGCTCCACTTCGCTAGTACCCACAATCCCGCACGCTCGAAACGCGGACTCGTGGTTTCTGCCAGCCGAACCGCGCACCAACGGCAAGGCCGAGGCGCCAGCACCGGCGGCCGCGTCGTGGTGGCCACCATCCGCTTTGCGCCCACCGGACCGGTCGCCGCCAAGCACCTCCACCCGCGCCAGTCCGAGCGCCATGAGCTTCGCGCCGGCGATCTCCATCTCGACTTCGACCGCCGCCGGGGGCCGCTCGCGGCCGGCGAGCCGGTGACGGTGCCGGTGGGCACGCCGCACCGGATCTGGAACCGCACCGGGGAGCACGTCGAGCTGCTGGTCGAGGCCACACCGGCGCTCCGCAGCGACGAGTTCCTCGCCACCCTGGTGCGCGTGCGGCGACCCGGCCGGCTGGCCGACTGGAACCCGCTCCGGCTCGCCGCGATCGCCGCCGCGTTCCCCGAAGAGAGCAATCTGGCATCGCCAAGCCCGCGCGCCCAGCGAGCGATGATCCGAGCGATCTCCCCGCTGGCGCGGCGGGTCGAACTCTGAGGCGCAGGCAAACCCGGTCAGGGCGCATACACGTGCATTGTGGATCCATCGGCCGCTGGTAACAAGCCTGAATAGGTGGGCCTCGACCTTCCGCTCCTGTGAGTGCCGGTTTCGGAAAGGAGTCCGGGTGACGGTCCAGCGCACTTGGCGCAATGGGTGAACGGGATTCGCCTCCGTCCCTTCACGACGATCATCTCCTGACTCCGTTTGAGCCATCGTGACCCTCGCCCCGTCAAGAGATCGCGAATGAGGCGAAGGGCGCCGAGATCGACGCGCGTAGGTTCGAGGATTGCGAGATCGTCGGGCCGGCGGTTTTGCTGATCGCCGACGAGGATGTCGTGCTTGAAGACTGCGAGCTGGTCGGGCCGGCGGAGGCCGTCATCTGGGACTTGCCGGATCGTCCCGTGCGGGGGCCGATCAGAGTCACTCGAGCCGCGTTTCGCCGCTGCCGGTTCGACGATACGATCGGCTTTGTAGGCAGCGAGGAGTTCCGTGCTGTTGATCCGAGACTTCCTCGAGCACTAGCCGGCTCGCGCGCGGCGCGGCGATGCGCGGATCGTCAATGCGGTTCCCCGAGATGCGCATTCGACTACTTCGCGGCTGCCGCTTCGCTTCGGGCGACCTGCGGGTTGACGCGGCGGACGGGTAGTCCGAGGAAGCTGAGGAGCCAGTCGAGGCGCGTGTTCTGGTAGAGCTTGCTCTGGTGTTGGGGGATCAAGCCGGTGCCGATCGAATCTCGGGCGCAAGATTGACTTGGTTGAGCCGTTTGTGACGGGGACGGAGGGAGTTGAACAGCCAAAGCCGAGGCGGCGGGTTTACGGCGCGTTGGGCTCGCCGGTGGCCGTTGCCTCCCCGTGAGACCCCCCGGCCGGATTCGAACCTGCCGTGACCTGGGTTCGAAGCCCAGCGTCCCCTCCTCTGAGCTACGGAGTGTGGCGAATGTATCAGGTGAGTGGAAATGCCCGGGATTCGAACCCGGTTGCATATCCCCGATGCGAGCGGGTCGCGGAACCGAGAGGTTGGCCCTTCACACCTCGATCGCAAATACACGGTGCGAGCTAGTCTCTTGGAGCCTCGTCCACCGCAACCGCGAGGATGAGCGGGTTGCATTTCCCGTCTGGGCGGTTGAGGATGCGACCAACATGGTGCCGAGAACGCAGTGGGCAACGACGGCCGACGGGGCGTCGATCGCCTATCAGGATTTCGGGGAGGCGCCGGTCGCCTTGGTGGTGATCCATGGCTGGATCACGCATCTTGAGGTGTCCTGGGAGCATCCGAGGTTCGCGCGGTTCATGCGCCGCTTGTCGCGCGGCATGCGGGTGCTCCAGTTCGACAAGCGGGGCACCGGCATGTCAGATCGGATCATCGGAGCGCCTGATCTCGAGACCAGGATGGATGATGTGCGAGCGGTAATGGATGCTGCTGGGGTGGAACGCGCGGCGCTACTCGGCTGGGGAACGGGCGGAGCCGCGCTTGCCCTGTTCTTCGCCGCGACGCATCCGGAGCGAACCATCGCCGTGTGCAGTGACGGCAATATCCTCGAGAAGCCTGTCCCTGGATACCGCTGGGGTGTCGATGAGGAGGAATCAGACCGCTTCGTCGCGGACATGACTGCCACGTGGGGAGAACAGGAGGGCCTGGCCGAGTTTTTGGTGTCTCAGTTCGGCATTGGAGAGGGCGCCCACCGCCCCGACGCGATTGACGTTGCCTGGTTTGCAAAGAGCGCCCGCTACTCGGCGACTCCCACAAGCTTCGCCGCATTTGACCGTCTGTAGTACGAAACGGACATTCGGGGCATCCTCCACGCTGTTCATGCGCCCACCGCTGTCTTCTACAAGACGCGGTCGCTCGACTGGGGGAGCCTCGAGCAGGCGACGTACTTGGCCGAGCGGCTCCCCAGCGCCGAGCTGGTCGGCGTACCCGGCTGGGCGCCAGTGGTCTGGATCGATGACCCCGAGCCCCTCGTCTCGGCAATCGAGGGCTTCGTCGCATCCGTGCAACGACAAGAAGAGGAGTTCAACCGGGTCTTGGCAACGGTGCTCTTCACCGACATCGTCGGCTCGACCGAGACTACCTCCCGGGTCGGGGACCTGGAATGGAAGCAGCTCGTCGAGCGCCATCACGCCGCCGTCCGCGGACTGCTGGCTCGCTACCGGGGAACCGAACTCGACACGGCCGGCGACGGCTTCTACGCCTCGTTCGACGGTCCGGCGCGCGCCGTCCGCTGTGCCCAGGCCATGGTCAACACCACCCGCCGACTCGGCCTGGAAATCCGAGCCGGTCTACACACGGGCGAAGTCGAGATCATCGACGGAAAGCCGGGCGGCATCGCGGTCAACATCGGAGCTCGCATCGCCTCCAACGCACAACCCTTGGAGGTGCTCGTCTCACAAACCGTGAAAGACGTTGTCACCGGGTCGGGTTTCGTCTTCGATGACCGCGGCACCCATCAACTCAAGGGCGTGCCGGGAGACTGGCACCTCCACGCAGCCGTCAGCGCCTCATAGCCGTGGCCCGCGTCGAGCAGTCGATGACGCAGATCGTGAGCGGTCGAAGCAGAAGGGTCACTCCGAGGGTCACTCACCACACGCATCGTCCTTCCAGAACCAAACTTCGGCGGTCTTCAGAACCGGCAGGCCGATGTAGCCCATCGGTTGGTAGGTTCGACTCCTGCGCCGCTCCGCTAGGCCGAAGGGCGCGTGGTTGAGCGGTGCAACAGGGACGAGCGATGAGTGGCTGGACCCGAAGTTCGTTCGCCTGAGGCCGCCGGAGTTCGCTGATTTCGTGCACGACGGTCATTCAATGGTCACTCGGACACTCGGTTGGGTGGACTTACAGCGGAGGCGCCTCGCGCTCGTGACAGCCAGGCATCGCGCAGGCTGTGGGTGGCCGAGCGGCTTGGGCGTGGCCGTCCGCAAGCAGCGGCCGCACGTTGCCGTAACAAAACCGGCCGACACTAGCCGCCCCAGGTGAGGCGTGCCGTGTCCACTCCCGCCGTGGACACCGGGGGACGAGCAGTCCGTTCGGCCTGAATGTAAGATCGGCGTGACGACTAATGTTCCGGCCGGCTAGCTGAAATCACGCCTGATGGTCACGGCTGCGGCCAACGCGGCGGCAGCGGCGACGTAGGTGAGGAGCAGGAGTCCGCCCGCCCATGTCGACGGCACATTGTCGTAGGTTGACGCCCGTCCCAGCTGGACCAGCGCCGCTGTCGTTCCGGCGAGCGTCCACGGCGTCACGGCGGGTATGAGTGCTATCAACAACTGCTCGACGACGAGCAGCCAGATCACCGAGCCCACTACGGCGGCGATCTGATTGTGCAGCAGCGCGCCTAATGCCACACCCAGCGCGCCGTACAGCGCCGTGGCCGCAACGGCGCCGATCAGCACCTTTAGGACGTCGACATTCCATGTCGTGGCACCACCCCGCTCATCGATCAGCGCTGCGCTCGTCAACATGCTGACCAGGCTGGTGACCACGCCGAAGGCCGCGCCAGTAACGCCGATCGCGCACAGCTTCGCAACCACCACCCGCGCGCGGGCAGGCGAGATTAGAAACGTCGGCGTCGCCGTGCCAAATCGCAGCTCCTGCGTGAAGCACAGCACGCCGAGTACCAGCATCAGCACCTCGGCGCCGCCCATCCCGACGCCGGTGACGCGGGCGAGCAGGTCGTCGTCGTGCAACGTCAGCGCTTCGCCGCGCGCGTCGGAGGACGGCACCGTGACGAAGACGAGTAGGCCCGCCAGCGCCAACGCGGCGCCAAGTAGCCAGACCGGCAGTCGCACGGTGCGCAGCTTGACCAGCTCAGAGGCGACCAGCCGGGTCACGGTGCGGCCTCCTCGGTCAGCCGCAAGAATGCCTCTTCCAATCCGCCGCTTTGCTGCAGCCGGTGAAGCACAATGCCGTGGGCGGCCGCAGCCTCGCCGACCACCTCGGGTGATGTAGCCACGCGCAGCTCGCCATCCTCTCCGGCGCTCACGCTATGGCCGGCATGCTCGAGCACGGCGTGGAGCCGCGGCGCATCCGGGCTGACGGCCACCGTGACGGTTGTACCTGCTCGCAGCTCGGCGACACCGCCCGAGCGGACGAGGCGACCGTGCGCGAGGATCAGCACATCGTCGGCGACCTGTTCCACCTCCGCCAGCACGTGGCTTGACACGAGCACCGTCCGCCCGGCGCCGGCCAGCTGGCGAAGGTAGCCGCGCAGCCAGCGGATGCCCTGCGGATCGAGCCCGTTCGCGGGCTCGTCGAGAACGACCACCGGCGGATCACCCAGCATGGCCGAGGCGAGTTCGAGACGCTGCCGCATACCGAGCGAGAACTGGCCAACCGGCCGCCTCGCGGCGTCATGCAAGCCGACCGCGTCAAGCACCTGATCCGCCGCGGCAAACGGCAGTCCCGCGGCGACACTCATCCAGCGCAGGTGATCGCGCGCGGACCGCGACGGATGAAACCCCGACGCCTCCAGAGCCGCTCCCACCTGGCGAATCGGGTCGCCAAGTGCATGATAGGGATGGCCGCTGATCGTGACGGTACCCGACGTCGGAGCGATCAGCCCGAGCAACATCCGAAGCGTGGTCGTCTTACCAGCGCCGTTTGGGCCCAAGAAGCCAGTGATAACTCCCGGACGAACGTCCGCCGTCAGATCGTCGACCGCCACAATGTCCCCGAATCGCTTGGTGAGATGACGAAACTCGATCACGGTCATCGATCATCCCACACATCCCGCAGGGCACGAGGCCACGATGATCGCAAACGCACAGGAAACCGCCGGTAAACGAGTCTCTCGGGAGACTCAGCCAGGACGGCCTCGCGCCGTTTCGGCCCGGACGGGGAATGCACCCGCACGCACACTATCTCGGGACCGCATCAAGCCCGAGTCGATCGAGTCTCGTTCTGGCCCAGTGCGCCGCCGACCCCGCTACTCAGTCACGGAAAGGAACGAAACCGTGACTATCGACTCAGATCGCCGCTTCACCCCGTCAAGCCAGTGCCTGACTGGGAAGTGGCGGGTTCGATTCCCGCCGCCTCCATCACAAACAGCTCAACCAAGCCGATCTCGCGCCAGACGTTCGATTGACAACGGCTTGAGGGTTGACCCTTCACGCCGCGATAGTAGAGCCTTCGAGGGCACTCGGGATTAGTCTGCGTCGGATGTTGATCCGGGAGTTGGCCACGAGCACCAGGCTTCCGGCCGCCCTCCCAAGTTGCGGTCGTTACGTCGAACGGTGGATCATCGCGGCCGCCAATCGATTTCGACTTCCTGGCGGGGCCAGGCGGTTCGTCGCACCTGCCCAGAGACGGCGGCCACGAACGCTCCGAGGAAGTGGGGCGGTGCGTCTCGCACCGCGGGCAGCTGGATCGAGAAGAAGAGCACGCGGCCGTCGGGAAGGAACGTCGGCAACTCGTCGGAGGCGCGGTCGCGGACGAGGGCGTGCTGGTGGGAGCCATCCGCGTTCATGAGGTACACCTGACGCGGCGTCTCGAAGCCTGATCCCGCGGTCGAGGAGCGGCTCGTGCTGTCTCGTTCGCTGGTGAAGAGGATCAGCCTGCCGTTCGGTGAGAAGGATGGGTCCTTGTCATCGGCGGTGGTGTGCGTGAGCCGGCGAAGGCCGCTCCCGTCGGGGTGAATCGTGTAGATCTCGTAGTTTCCGTCGCGGCGTGATTCGAAGACGATCGTCGTTCCGTCGGGTGAGAACCTGGGGTACTCGGCCCACCCAGCAGCGATCCGGTGCGCATGCCTGCCGTCGGGTCGGATCAGCCACAGCTCTGGGCCGGACGCGCCGGTGCGGTTGAAGACGATCGAGCGTCCGTCGGGCGACCACGAGGCGCCCCAGTTTCGGCGCTGGGCGGATCGCGTGACGTTGCGAGTACGGCCTGTCACCAGGTCGAGGATGAACACGTCCGACCGGTCACTGGTGGGGGAGGGGTTGTGGCGATACACGAGCCGGCGGCCGTCGGGTGAGACATGCGGCGCCATATCCAGACCCGGGCCGCGCCCGACCAGCAGCCTCGCCTGCGATCCGTCTCCCTGACTGGACTCGAAGATGCGGATGTCGGTGCCGTTGCCGGCGGCGTAGACCAGCCCGCCAGGCAGACTCGTCGTCCCATAGGCCCGAGGGGACGCGGGTAGCTGGTGTTGCTGAGGATGCCCGGTCGGAGACGCGCCGTTACTCCCCATACAGCCACAGGAAAGCACGCCCGAGACTGCGGCGACCCACACCAGCCGCCTCATCCGGCGCGTTCCATGTCCTGTCGCGGTCTGCTCGTTGTGTTCGGGCACCCGAACTGGTCGACTGGGAGGCGCCTCAGGTGCATTGCACACAGGCAGATTCCGCGGCTCGAAGCAACTTAGCGGCCTGCTGCAGTGCGTCCAAGACGCCCGGTGGGAGTTCTTCACTGGGCGGGATTACCCGCTCGTCATCCACACCGCCTATACGGGCCAGATAGCCGGCGAGCCGCTCGAGTTCGGCGGCGATCTGGTCGATCTCCCCCGCCGCGTACTCACTCTCGGTCTGATGGCTCATGATCGAGCCTCCCCGGGCATCGCGGCGAAGAGGTGCCGCATCGCGCCAGTGATCCCGCAGCTTGCCAAGTCGACCTCGCGCGACGACTCGAACCGCATATTCACGATCGCAGCCCACGCCCACTCGTCCGCCGCGGGTTCGGCGTCGGCAAGGAGTTCTCTCGCTCGCTCGGTCGCCTTGTCAGCGGCGTGCAGCCACTGCTCGGCGCACCTTCGCGCCGCCTCGGCTTGGCTGGTGCGTTGAGCGGCGGCGTTCGTCGCAACCGCAGGAGTTGGCACGCTCATGGCGTAAACCTCCCATTGTCGGGCCGCCTGCCGAACTCTTATCGGGGTGAGGCGGGCGGCCTGGCGTCTGCCCTGAACCTCGGGCAGCGAAGCGACCTTACCGATTCCCACCGCCGCGTGCATCCCCGATTCGCGGTAGTTGCGAGGTTTTCGCGATCCTCTCGGCGTCCCCGAGCGCCGATGGCGGCTCAGTCGGAATCCCCCGCGGTCGCCTCTTCAACGGTACGCTGGCGGACTGTGTCGTCCGTTTCACCAACGCCGCTCCCCGGGGCCGATCGGGCCATCATCGATCCGCCGAAGCTCCGCGACTACGCGCTCAACGACGAGCACATCGGCGTGGGGCGGTTCAAGGCTCGCAGGTTTCGGTCCGACCTCGGCTTGGAACGCGACGACTGGGAGCACCTGGCGGCGGAAATCCGGCGTGGCGTCGTCACGACCTACGCAACTCCGAAAGGGACGACGATCACCGGAGAGGACAAATACGAGGTGGTCATCCAGATAACCGGCAAGAACGGCAAGCAGGCCCCCGTGACCACGGCGTGGAAGATGACCGCCGAAGGCCCATTCCTGGTGTCGGCGTACATAAAGAGGAGGCGGTAGGATGCCGATATGCCCACGATGACCCATCTTCCCGTGTCGTCCTCCGTTTCCTTGGCCGAGGACTTTGAAGCCGAGCGGCATTGGTCGGCCGGCACTGTCGCCACCATCGTGGACACGTACGGTGATGCGGGCGCCGCCGTCGAGATTGTCGATGACGAGGGGTACACACTCGACGTCTTCGACGTTCCTTGGGCGATCCTGCGGCCCGCCGCCGCGGACGCGATCGTTCCGCATCACCACTCCGGCTAGTCCCCACGCACGATCGACGGGGGAGTGAGGCCGCGAGCTGCCGTCGTACACCGCGCGTACACACTGGGTGGCTTTCCGAGGTACAGTACGGCACCCGCGGTAGAGCGTTTCGGCTCGTGTGCAGGGTTTTCGTGCCGCGCCGTGCCGTCGAGTGCCGCCCCCGGACCAGCTCGACAAGCTGGGGGTCACTGGTTCGAGCCCAGTACCGCCCATAGGCCCGGGATCCTCTCTCGCCAGAGGGTTCCGGGCCTTTCTATAGCGAGCGCCGCAGCACCGTGGGAGCGTCCTGAGTGCAACGAGAGTGCAACCCGGATCGTTCGAGCTTCGACCGGGCCTCACAGATTGCGTCGCTCATCGGCTGGAGCGGGCGAAGGTGCGCGTCGCCGATCACGTGGCTGTACCTGTCCTGCATCCGGCTGGTCGAGTGACCCATCATCGCGGCGATGTAGACGGCTGCCCGGCCCTCGTGGGCGAGCCGGGAGCAGTAGGTGCGGCGCAGGTCATACGGCGTCGCGGTGACGCCCGCCTTCTCGGCGGTCGGCTTGCAGACGCGGTTTCGCCAGTTGCGAAGGTCGATCGGCAGTCCTGTCGACGTCTGCAGCACGAGTTCGTCCCGCCTGGTCACGCGCGGGCGGTGCCCGGCCAGGTCAGCAGCGAGCGGTTCCACGAGGTCGATCACGCCGCGCAGATGTGTCTTGGTGGTCTTCATCTCGCCGTACGTGAACGCTCGATCGACGATCACGACGTGGTCGGTCACCGACTCCCACGTCAGCGCGAACGCCTCCTCGGGCCTAAGCCCCGCATAGGCGAGCAAGCCGACGAGCACGACGTCACCCACCGACGGCATGTGAGCGCGGAGACGCTCGACGTCGAGCGGGGCGAGAGCTCGTGGGCGACCGATCAGGACCGGCAGCTTGCGGATCCCGACGCACGGGTTCGCTGGCAGCAGGCCGTCACGGACGGCGGTTCCGAGCGCGGCGGACAGGACGCTGAGCGCGTGGTTCGCCTGCCCGGCAGTGGGCGATGGCGCTCGAGGTTCGAGAACGGCGACGTCGAGAGGCAGCGGCGCGAGGGGCCACCCGTGGGGCGGCGTCAGGGAATGACGATCCGATTGCGCGCGGTGGCCGAGGATCAGCCGAGTTACCGGTGCGGGTCGGCCCGCCGCGTCGACGTTCCCACTGCGTGCCGTCGAAGTAGCGACCGCTTCGATCGGTGAATGGGAACGATCGGCGGGAGGCCGTCCGCCGTCGATGAGATTCGGGTGCTGCCATGCGTGCCGGGGACTCAGCGAGAGGGCGATCGCGGCGGCGCAAGCCCACCACAATCGCCAGACAGCGCACCGCGAACCGCCAGATGCCAAACTCTCCGACCACGAGGATCGGTGTCGCATGTGGAGGACAGCGGCGCGTACCCGTGCTCACTGATTCGCCAGTCCGCTGATGATGGCTGGGGCTGGTTGCCAGAGTGGGTCGTACGCCCCGGGTGGGTCGTGCGCTCCGGGTGGGGTTGGTAGTCTGGTGATTCCGGTGCCGTCTGTGTTGGCGACCCAGATCCCATGTGTATTGGGCCCGCTGAGTGCGATTTGGGAGCCATCCGGCGACCAAGTGAAGCTGCAAGGCCAGGCATCAACGACGTTGGCGCAGCTCTTTGGGATGTGGACAACGCCGGTACCGTCGGCGTACAGCACCTCAAGGGTGGTCGCGTTCTGAAACGCGATTCGCGATCCGTCTGGCGACCAGTGGGGGAGGACACCGACCCCGAGGCGGGTGATGGTCGTGCCATCAGCTTGGATCGTGAAGATCGTACTGGTATCCGGCTTGGGGCCGACTGCCGTGAACGCGATCCTCGATCCGTCGGGAGACCAGGCCAGGTTGCCGAACACCGACATGCCGAGGCGGGGTCGGAGCAGCACTTTGCGTTCGCCGTCGTTGACGTTGACGAGGTCGATGGTTGACTGCCGGCCCTGGCCAGCGACGATCACGAGCTGGCGGCTGTCGGGCGACCAGCTGAAGGTCGCGCCGCCGAGGGGGGCCAAAACAACATGGTCCTCGTTTGGGTAGTCCGTGTCTCGCACGCCGCGGATGCTGGGCAACGTCCCTGTGTTGTCTGCGCGGACCAGGTCGATGGTGTTCGGATCGTGGATCGTGCCGTACCCGGTGTTGGAGGTGTCTTGGATCGCGATCAGCGTGCCGTCGGGCGACCAGGCCACCTCGCCCGGTGGCCAGATGGGGGCATGGGCGAGGCGAACCTCTTGGGAGCTGTTCGGCGTAACGACTATGTACCGGCCGTACTCGCCCACAGCAATCCATTTATGCCGGAAGACGAGCAGCCGCGATCCGTCCGGTGACCAGCCTATCGGCCGGTTCCATACCGGGCCGCGCGTGAGTCGTGTGGTGGTGCCATTGGGCTGCAGAAGGGAGATCTGTTGGTTTTCCTGTTTGGACCACGTGCTGAACGCGATCGCGGTGCTGGCGACCGTCGGTGGGCCGACCGCGACTGGGCCGGTGTCTCCGCAGTTGGTCGCGCACATCAGCAGTACGAATGAGATCAGGGTCTGTCGCGTGTTCATGACTCGTGGCCTCCTGGCAGGTGAAGAGTGAAGCGCGCGCCTTGTCCGGGCAGGTTTGTGACGTCGATGCGTCCGGCCAGCAGGGCGGCGTTTTCGGCCGCGATCGCCAGTCCAAGGCCGCTGCCGCTTGCGGAGCGGGAGGTGTCGGCCTTTGAGAAGCGCTCGAACAGGTGTGGCATGAACCGTGGTGGGATGCCAGGCCCCTGATCGCTGACTTCGATCAGGACGCCCTCATCACCGCCGTGCGCGACCACGCGCGTGGATCCACCGCCGTGGTCGATGGCGTTACCGATCAGATTCGACAGAATGCGCTCCAGTCGGTGCCGGTCGGTCACAAGGGTCGCGCCGTTGGCCGCGACGGTGACGTGGCGGCTCCACGCATTCGTCTGGATGATGGCGTCGATCAGCTTGGCCACGTCGACGCGATCCCGCTCGATCGGCTCCTGCCCGGCTTCCAGCCGCGAGATCTCGAGCAGATCGTCGATCAGCCGGCGCAGCCGACTGCTGTCCCTTCCCAGCAGCTCGATCATGCGGGCCTGGTCCGGCGGCATCCGGTCGATGCCCACCGACAGCCGTCGAACCTCGTTGACGAGCGCGGTCAGTGGTGTGCGCAACTCGTGGGCGACGTTGGCGGTGAATCGCCGCTCGCGCTCGCGAGCGGCGGTCAGCTCGGTGATTTTCGCCTGCAGCGCGTCGGCCATGCTGTTGAAGGACGCCGCCCAAGCGCCGAACTCGTCCTGCCCACCGATCGGCAGGCGCGTGTCCAACAGCCCCTCGGCCAATGAGCGGGCCGCGCCAGAGGCAGCCGCCACCGGACTCAGCAGCCTCCGAGCGAGCACGATCCCTGCCACACCGGAGAGCCCGGTCATGACCAGCCAGCCGATCAACAACACGTTTCGCAGGGTGTCCATGTTCCGCCACAGCTGGGCCTCGCTCGAGAAGACGTACAGCTGCCGATCGAGCTGCGGCTGGGGCACACCCACCACCACCACAGGCTCACCGCGAACCGTCGTCCGCTGGTAGGCGATCTGCCGGTGGCCGCGCACCAGACTCTGCAGATCAACCGGTACCGGCAACGCACCTCCCCGCAGCTGGCCGCCCTCGGCCAGCGCGAACAGTTGCCCGCGCGCGGAAAGCTCGGATGTCAACACGGCGCCGTTGGGCGTGCGCTCGGCCAGACCCAGATCGACGCGCGCCACGCCAACCGCGGCATCCGCCGAATCGTGCAGGCGCGCCTGGCGTACAAGCAGGTACCCACTGACCGCCACCGCGCCCGCCGACAGCGCTCCCACCATCAGAATCGCCACCGCCAACCTGCGCCGCAGCCGCCCCGGCCGGATCGTGTTGTGCAAACTCATACGCCCATCCTCACCCCGCTTTGAGTCAGTGGGCGGTCGGCCGTGTTACGGCTCGGTTACAAACAGTCGGTAGCCGACCCCCCGCACCGTGTGGATCACCGACCCGCCGACCTTCCCGCGCAGCCTGCGTACCGCCACGTCGACCAGCCGCGAGTCGCCGAGATACCCGTACCCCCACACGCGCTCCAGCAACTGTTCGCGCGACAGCACGTGGCCCCGATGCCGCGCCAACTCGAGCAATAACCGAAACTCGGTGGTCGTCAACCCCACGTCCACACCCCCCAATCGCGCCTGAAACGCAGCCGCATCCACCTCCAACTCGCCCACCACGATCACGTCCTGCGTCGGGTGTTCACCAGACCGTCGCACCACCGCGCGCAACCGAGCCGCCAACTCGGGCACCTCAAACGGCTTGCGCACGTAGTCATCGGCGCCCAGCTCGAGACCGACCACGATGTCCGACGTATCGGTTCTGGCCGTCAGCATCAGCACCGGCACCAGACTCTCCCCACGGATCGCGCGCAACACGTCGAAGCCATCCACGGATGGCAACATCACATCCAGCACCACCGCGTCGTATCGAGCCTGACGAAACTGGGCCAGCCCAACCGCACCATCCCGCACCACGTCCACGCGAAACCCGCTCTCGCCCAACCCCAACGCCACCAACTCACAAATCGACGCGTCATCCTCCACCAGCAACACCCGATCATTCATCCACAAACCCTACAACCATCAAAACCGCCGAGAAAACGACCCGGTCCAGGCCCGGCGGGGGCGAGTCCCGCCGCTGGCTGGCTCGGTACCTGCTCGAAGGGATCAGCGGGTGACGATCAACAGCAGTCGTCGCAGGTCTCGCCGCGCCATGCCTCGCGACCCTCGCGCACAGCAACGGCGGCGATCACGAGTCCGGCGAGCGGATCGGCCCACCACCACCCGAACGCCGCATTTGCGCCGAGCCCGACGAGCAGCGCGATCGACAGGTACGCGCAGATCATGTTCTGCTGCCCGTCGCTCTCGGTGGCGCGCGAGCCGAGCTGTCGGCCGATGCTGCGCTTGGCGCGAGCGAGCAGCGGCATCGTCGGCGCTGTGACGAGCGCGAGCCCGATGCCGACATAGCTCGCGTCCGGGTGTGTCCCGGCGAACGAGCGGATCGACTCAACAACGACGTACACCGCAAGCGCGTAGAACGAGAACGCGATCACCTGCTCTGCACGGCGCTCGGCTGCCTCGGATTCACCACGACCGCCCGAGAATAGCCACAGGATCACGCCGCCGGCCGCAACCTCGATCAGCGAGTCGATGCCGAACGCGATGAGCGCGACGGACGACGCGGCAATGCCGGCACCGACCGCGATCGCAAACTCGACGAGGTGCCACCCGTTGCCGCCCCACGCGAGCATGCGCGCTCGACGTTCGAGCTGCGGACGGCCGGCTGCGATTGTCGCCATGCCGAAAGCCTATCCGCCGAGCGGCAGCCGGGCCGTGATCCTCGATCCGGCGTAGGCACGATGCCCGAACAGGCGATCGAACCCGTCAGTTCCGCGCCGACAACCGCACCGCGGATCGCGGAGGCGAGCCTCGCTGCCGATGGGGGCGGAGCGGAGAAGTCGACCCCGGACTCGGTGCCGCTCTGGTCCTGCTGGGTGATGCCGCGCCAGAGTGTCTGATGTGACGATCCGGCCCATTCTTCCGCAGGGCGGTTACAGCGCCTGCACCGCAGCCCACAGGTGATTGGTGGCTGCAATGCTGGTCACGGTGTGTCCAAGCCGGACTCGCTGCGTGATTCTGTGTGTGCTGGGATCGATCTTGAGGATGGTTCCGCTGGCACCTTGCGCTACCCATATGGCGCCTCCGACGGCGGCTAGCCCGGTTGGGTTCGAGCCGACGGGGATGCCGTCTCGGATTGCGTTGCTGCCGGGATCGATCTCCCACAGTGTCCCGGTGCCGCCCGTGCCCGGGCCGGACAGATACCAGATCGCACCAAACGCGCTGATGATCCCGACGCCATTTGCTCCCTGAACGGCGAGGGGGATCGGCGTGACGTTGCCCGTGGTCGGGTCGATCCGATCCACTTCAGCGGACACGCTGCCACCATTGCCGGGACCGAGGTGTTCACCGACCCACACGCTTCCGCTACCCACGGTCACCGGCCCGCCGCCGACCCCCGAGGCGATCAATCGGGAACGGTGATTCTTGAGGCTGACCCGGCTGACGCCGAGGTCGAGCGAACGGGTCTGGCTCACCCACAAGGCTCCACTTCCGATCGTGATCGCCGTCGCGCTGGTCGCGCCGCCGATCGCAACGAGCGGCAGGTCGGGGAGGTGGATCGTTCCCGTCACGAGGTACGACGTCGTGTCGATCTGACTGACGGTGTTGTCGACGTTGGCGATCCACACGCTGCCGGCGCCCGCCGTGAGATCGCTCGGTGCGACTCGAACGCCGAGCGGCCGTTGCGGCGCGCGCGCCTCAGGCGTCCACAGCAGCGTTTGACCGGCGAAGTCGAGGGCCCACACGCCGCCTGATCCGGCGACCAGTCGAACCGGATCGGAGCCCAGCGACACCCGAGTACTGCGCACCACCCGGCCGAGCGCCGGGTCAATCATCACCAGCGAGTTCGGGGCGACGAGCGGCGGGGTCGGTGACGCGCCGCCCCCCGACGACCCCCAAACCACCACTCCGATCAGTGCACGCCATCGACTTCGATCCCGGCACGACCTCGCGCGCGAGCGCGTCCTCCTTTCCCGCAAAGGGCTGGGCACCAACTTCGATACGTGGAGGTGCGAACTCGCTGGCGAGTCCTTCCACGACCAGCTGGGAGAGGCGTTCGGGCCGTTCCAGATCCTTCAGCCGCGCAACTCCCAACTCGCGCAGTTCAACCCCCTCGGTCAGCTCGTCTTCCACCAGCGCGGCGGTGATCTGCGACAAGAGCACCTGACCGCCATGCGCAGCCGAGCAGATCCGTGCCACTCGATGAACAGCCAACCCGACGTATCGCTCGCCGCTCAGCTGTGGCTCGCCGGTATGCAACCCCATCCGCACTCGCACGTCCACGCCCTGCGGCCACGGGTGCGCCGCAAGCGTCCGCTGCGCCGAAGCCGCCGCCAAAACGCCATCCCTCGCCCGGCCGAACGCCGCGAACACCGCGTCGCCCTGCGTATCCACCACCCGCCCGCCATAGCGGCCGATCGCCTCCTCCAAGAGCCGTGCATGATCCGCCAAGAGCTCGGCATAGGTGTCCCGCAAACGCTGTAAAAGCAGCGTTGACCCCTCGATATCCGTCATCAGGAACGTCACCGTTCCACCCGGGAATTCCGCCAAAACGAACCCCATCTCCCGCCCTTGGCCGCGCCACCCACGAGAGCGACGCTATCACTGATGCCCGAAGGCTCGGTTTCTGTCCCTGACCACCCCGGTGTGATCAAAGACACAAACCGGACGCCGCTCTCTCCCGTACCCGGTACCGGCAATTAGCGCGGGCTGCGCTCGCGCTCGAACACTAGGGGGTCGCATGGGTCATCTCTGGAAGCGCGTTGGACGGGTCGGCGGTGTTGCGGTGTGCCTCGCGGTGATGGCGCCGTTGGGCGCGGGAGCCGCGGCCACGTCCGCGCACGGAAACAGCTTTCGGCAGGCCAACCTGGTCTCCGATATTCCCGGACGGGCGGCGCTGACCGATCCCGACCTGGTGAATCCGTGGGGGCTCGCCGCCGGCCCCGGGACGCCGCTCTGGGTGGCGGACAACGGCACCGGTGTGGCCACGATCTACCCCGGCCACGTCGGTGGAAAGCCGCTGGTCAAGGCCGGCCTGGTTGTCACGGTGCCGGGAGGAGCGCCCACGGGGCAGGTGTTCAACCCGACGTCGGGGTTTGACGTCGCGACGGCCAACGGCCCGTCACCGGCCACGTTCCTGTTCGATTCCGAAGCGGGGACGATCTCGGCGTGGCCCTTCACGAACCCGATCACCACCTCGGCCACGACCGAAGTCACCGTGCCCGGGGCGGTCTTCAAGGGGCTCGCGCTCGCGATGATGGACGGCAGCCCGACGCTGTACGCGGCGGACTTCCACCACGGCAGGGTGGTCGTCGTGAACTCACAGTTCCACGTCGTGTCGCTCCCGGGGCGATTCCACGACTCCGAGCTACCCGACGGGTACGCGCCGTTCGGCATTCAGGCCATCGGCAACCGGGTTGTCGTGACCTACGGCAAGCAGGACGCTGCCGCCCACGACGAGATCGACGGCGCCGGGCTCGGCTTCGTCGACGTGTACTCCTCGGAGGGTCAGCTGATCAGGCGACTGGTCAAGCGAGGCGCACTGAATGCCCCGTGGGGGCTGGCCCGAGCGCCCAGCGACTTCGGCGCATTCGGCGGTGCGCTGCTCGTTGGCAACTTCGGCAACGGGCGCATCAATGCGTACGCCATGGACACCGGCAACTGGCTCGGACAGCTGCGGCGGCCGGCCGGATCGCCGATCCAGATCTCGGGGCTCTGGGGTCTGCGGTTCGGCAACGGGGTCACAGGTAGCCCGGAGACTCTGCTCTTCAGCGCCGGGCTCGACCACGAGGCTCACGGTCTGCTCGGAGCGATCACCGACAACGACTGACGTATCGTGCACGGGCCGCGGTCGCCGTCGGCGGTCGTGGCCCGTGCGACGTGGCGGGGGGCTTCACGGGATCAGAAGTCTCGCCGGCCGGCGAACCGCGCCGCGGCGTGCGGGCGGGTCAGCTGGTACACCGCGATCCGGTGCCCGCCCGGAGTGCGGAACGAGCAGCAGGGACCGTGCGGGATATCGAGGGTCGATTCGCGATCCCACCCTCGGCGTTCCATCTCGCCCAGCGTGACCGCGAGGTCGTCCACCCGGTAGATCAGGATCGGCCGCTCGCCATCGAGATGGTCGGTCAGCACGACGAGCGGCGATCCTGGCGCGAGCTCGATCGCCGCCACTCGCGTGCCCATGGCCTGGACGGCGAACACCACGCGACCGCCCAGCTCATTCGTGAAATGACGCGTGTCCGCGGCGACGTCGCGGCTGGGGATGTACAGAAAGTCCAGGCCTTGAAATGCGGATGAGGTCGGGTCGGTCATCGGATTGTCCGACGATCAGCGTAGACTGTCGGGGATGCTCCGGACGAGGCCAGGTTAGCCATGGCAGGGCAAGCGCCACGACCGCCGGTGAAGTTCTTCACCAACCACGCGGTGGTGCTCTATTGGATTGCGTTCAATCCCGAGTCCCGGGTCGCCGACATCGCGGCCACGATCGGGATGAGTCATCGTGCCGCGCAGGCGATTGTGACCGACCTCGCCGAGGGCGGATTCGTCATTCGCCGGCGCAGCGGACGGCGCAACGCCTACTCGATCGTTCCCGGCAAGCTCCTGCACCCGCCATCCGGACAGCCGTACACGCGTCGAGGACCTCCTGGCCATCGTTCCGGAGAATCATCCCTGGCGGCTGCAGGCCACGGTCAGCGGCGCGGCCACGGGTGACTGACCGCGCGTTTCAGCGCGCGATCACGACCACCACGAACAGCGCGTAGGAGCCGATGATCGCCCAGCCGGCACGGCGGGTGAGCCCTCGCTCTGCATAGAGCAGCAGCACCGAGACGACCGTCATCCCCAAAGCCCACCAGGCGGTCAGCAAGCCGATCCCGGCCGAGCCCTTGAGGCCGAGGATCGTCGCCGGCAGGCACAGTCCCAGGATCACGTTGGCGCTGTTGGAGTTGAACGCCTCGCTGACGACAGCGGCACCTCGCTGGTGGCGCCCCAGTCGCACCGCCGCCAGCACGTTGGGGATGCTTGTCAGGATGGCCAGCACGAGCACCCCCATCACCGCGCCCGATACCGACAGCCGATCGCCGATCGTGCCGGCCGCCCTGACCATGGCAACGCTTGCGCCGACGACCAGCACCGCTCCGGGCACGATGGCCAGCGCGTCGATGGTGCTCGCCGGACGTGCGCGATGATCCGGGCGGGCGGCGAACTCCTCCTCGGCCAGGGCTGCAGCGAGGCGGACGCTGACCGCGCCCCGGTTGGCGCCGACCGCCTCACTCGGCCTCAGTGAGACCAGCCATACATACGGAGCGACCACCGCCACGCCGAGGGCGAGCCCGGCCGCCCCTGGCACGATCCGGGTCACCACCAGTACCGCGATTCCGGCTACGGCGAGCGCCGCGCAACCCTCCAGCAGGACGGCGCGACGCCCGATCCTCATCCCACCCCCGATCACCGCCGTCAGCCCGAGCAGACCTGCGAGGTTGAAGACGTTCGATCCCAGCACCACGCCGACGCCGATGTCGCCGTGTCCTGCCAGCACCGCCACGGCCGCCGTCGAGATCTCGGGCGAGTCGGCACCCAGCGCAGTCAGCACGCCCAGCAGGCCGTCTGTGATTCCGAGTCGGGCTCCGACCCGGTCGAGACTGCGGGCGAGCAGCAGGCTCGAGCTCACGCTGACCGCCAGGCCTGCCACGAACACGGCGATCGCGGCGACCGGGCTCATCGGCGGATTCGGGAAACGGCAAACGGCATGGGCTAGCGCGCCGACCAGGCTTCCCGGCTCACCGAGACGATTCTACCAACCCGAACGGTGCCGGCACGACCGTGAGAACCCGTTGAGGTTCGGGCGCCGGTTTTGAGGTCCCGCTGAGACGGCCGTCAGTACGGTGATCGAAACCGTGACCCGTCCCGAAACGCCTCCCATTTCCCGCTCGACTCCCGGCGGCCTGATCCAGGCGGCGGTTGGGGTGGCAGCGACGCTCGTTGAGGAATTGTTGAGGCGTCCCCGAGTGACGTTTAGACGCCGTTGACTCGGTGACGCCTAACGTGAGTTCCGAGTGTTTCAGCTAATGACTGTTGGAGGTTTCGAACACATGCCTGACGTGGAGTCACTGCTTCTGATGATCGCCTGTCTGGGCGCGATGTATGGCGTGATCTGGGGATTCGAGCGTCTCTGATGGCTGCCAGCGACATCTTCGGCCTTGTGGTCTCGGTGCTCTTGTTCGTCTACCTGTGCTACGCCCTGTTCCGAGGGGAGAACCTCTAGTCATGACCATGATCCCGTTTCAAGGAACGGCCCAGATCGTCTTCTACGTCCTCGTCCTGCTCGCCCTGACGCCGCTGCTCGGGGGCTACATGGCGCGTGTGTACGAGGGCGAGAATGTCCTCCTCGCGCGCTGGTTCGGGTTTGCCGAGCGTGCGTTCTACCGCCTGCTTCGCACGTCCTCGGACGAGGAGCAGGACTGGAAGCAGTACGCCCGCAGCGTGCTCACGTTCAGCCTGCTGTTCATCATCCCGCTGTACGCGCTGCTGCGCCTGCAGGGCCACCTCCCGTTGAACCCCGACGGTCTCAAGGGCGTCAACCCCGGCGTTGCCGTCAACACCGCCGCCAGCTTCGTCACCAACACCAACTGGCAGTACTACGGCGGCGAGTACACCATGAGCTACCTCAGCCAGATGGCGGGCCTGGCGGTGCAGAACTTCATCTCCGCCGCAGTCGGCATGGCCGTGCTGGCCGCGATGATCCGCGGTTTCGCGCGCCGCCAGACGACCTCGCTGGGCAACTTCTGGGTCGACCTGTATCGCACCGTCGCGTACATCCTGCTGCCGATCTGCATCGTCACCACCGTCTTCTTCATCTGGCAGGGAATCCCGGACACGTTCAGTGGCCACGCGGTCGTGCACACGGTTCAGGGTGGCACGCAGACGATCGGCCGTGGGCCGGTTGCGTCGCAGATCGCCATGAAGCAGCTGGGCACCAACGGCGGCGGCTTTTACAACTCGAACTCGGCCGTCCCGTTCGAGAACCCGACCGGGTTCACCAACTTCATCGAGATGCTGTTCATCCTGCTGATCGGTTCGGCCGAGGTGTACATGTTCGGCAAGATGGTGCGGGCCACCCGACAGGGCTGGGCCGTGCTGTCGGTCATGTTCGTCCTGATGGTCACCGGTGTGGTGATCGCCGCACCGGCCGAGCAGCACAGCTCGCCGGTGCTGCGCCAGTCTGGCGTCAACATCGCCGCGTCCAGCACCTCGCCGGGCGGCAACATGGAGGGCAAGGAGACCCGCTTCGGGATCGCCAACACCGCGCTGTGGGCGACGGTCACGACCGACGCCTCGAACGGATCGGTGAACGGCTCCCACGACTCCTTCACCGCGGTCGGCGGCGCGGTGCCGCTGACCAACATCTTCATCGGCGAGGTGATCTTCGGCGGTGTCGGCTCGGGCCTGTACGGCATGCTGATGCTCGTCATCATCGCGGTCTTCATAGGCGGGCTGATGGTCGGCCGCACCCCGGAGTACCTGGGCAAGAAGATCGAGGCCCGGGAAATCAAGCTGGCCACGATCGGCTCGATCTTCGTCCCCATCGTGGTGCTCATCCTGACCTCGATCGCCATGTCGACCCACGCCGGAAAGGCCTCGATCTTCAACGCCGGGCCGCACGGCTTTTCGGAGGCGTTCTACGCCTACACGTCCCAGACCAACAACAACGGCAGCGCGTTTGCCGGCTACGGTGCGCTCAACTTCTCGACCACGCTCGGCGCGTTCGCCATGCTGGTGGGGCGATTCGTACCGCTGCTGGCCGCGCTTGCGATCGGCGGCTCGGTGGCGGCCAAGAAGATCACCCCGCCGTCGGTGGGCACGATGCGCACCGACGGGCCCACGTTCGTGGTGCTGCTGACGAGCGTCGTGATCCTGCTGCCCGCCCTGACGATCCTGCCCGCGCTGGTGCTCGGACCGATCGTCGAGGCCCTGACCCAGAAGCTCTTCTGACCAGAGGACACTGAACCAATGCGCAAAGACCTCATCCGCTCGTCGATCGTGATTCTGGCGTCGACCATCGTGCTCGGCCTCGCCTATCCCGCCGTGATGGTGCTCGTGGGCCAGGTCGCGTTCCAAAACCAGGCCAACGGCAGTCTGGTGTCGGTCAACGGCCGCATCGTGGGATCGACGCTCGCCGCCCAGCCGTTCACCGGGCCGCTCTACTTCCACGAGCGGCCGTCGGCGACCGCGCCGGCCTACAACGCCGACGGCACCACGTTCTCCAACCTCGGTCCCAACAGCACGGCGCTACGAACGGCCGTGGCGGGGAACGTCGCGGCCATCCTCAAGCTCGAGCGGCCGTACAACCCGGGCCTGACCGCCGCCGGCATCCCGGTCGACGCGGTGACGGCCTCCGGCTCGGGCATCGACCCCGACATCTCCAAGGCCTACGCCTACCTGCAGGCCGCCCGGATCGCCGCGGTGCGCCACCTACCGCTGGCGACCGTCGACCACCTCATCACCGCCCACGTGGACGGGCGCGCCTTCGGCTTCCTCGGGGAGCCCGGCGTGAACGTCCTTGAACTCAACCTCGCACTCGACCAGGAGCACTGATGGCACGGCAGACCGCCCAGCTTCTCACGCGGGAGATCCTGACCCGCGCCACGATCGATTCGTTCGCCAAGCTCGATCCCCGCATCCAGCTGCGAAATCCGGTCATGTTCGTGGTCGAGGTCGGCTCGGTGATCACCACCGCGACCTTCTTCATCAACCTGATCAACGGCGGCGGCCAGGCGCTGTGGTTCACCGGCGACATCGCGATCTGGTTGTGGTTGACCGTCCTGTTCGCCAACTTCGCCGAAGCCATCGCCGAGGGCCGCGGCAAGGCCCAGGCCGACGCGCTGCGCTCGATGCGCACGACGACGCTTGCCAAGCGCCGCCGCGACGACGGGACGCTCGAAGAGGTGCCGGCACCCGAGTTGCAGCGTGGTGACGTCGTGGTGGTCGTTGCCGGGGAGGCGATTCCGGCCGACGGCGACGTGGGTAGAGGGCATCGGTTCGGTGGACGAGTCAGCCATCACCGGCGAGTCGGCCCCGGTGATCCGCGAGTCGGGCGGCGATCGCTCGGCCGTCACCGGAGGCACGCGACTGCTGTCCGACCGGCTGGTGGTGCAGGTCACCCAGGAGCCCGGCAAATCGTTCCTCGACCGCATGATCTCGCTGGTCGAGGGTGCCGCGCGGCGCAAGACGCCGAACGAGATCGCGCTCAACATCCTGCTGGCGGGGCTGACCGTGATCTTCCTGGTGGCGGTGGTCACCCTGCAGCCGTTCGCGCTGTACGCGAAGAGCGGCGTGTCGACCACGGTGCTGATCTGCCTGCTGGTCGCGCTGATCCCGACCACCATCGGCGCGCTCCTGTCCTGCATCGGCATCGCCGGCATGGACCGGCTGGTGCGCCGCAACGTGCTCGCGCTGTCGGGCCGCGCGGTCGAGGCGTCGGGCGACATCGACGTGCTGCTGCTGGACAAGACCGGCACCATCACGCTCGGAAACCGTCAGGCCGTCGAGTTCATCCCCGCGCCCGGGGTCGAGGCTCACGACCTCGCCGAGGCGGCGCAGCTGTCCTCGCTGTCCGACGAGACGCCGGAGGGCCGCTCGATCGTGGTGCTGGCCAAGCAGTTCGGCGTTCGCGAGCACGAGCTGTCGTCGATGCAGGCGGAGTTCGTCCCGTTCTCGGCCACGACGCGCATGAGTGGCGTGAACATGGACGGAACCGCCATCCGCAAGGGTGCGACCGATGCCTTCAGGAAGTTCGTCGAGGAGAGCGGCGGCCGTGTGCCCGCGGAGGTCGATGCTGCGGTCGACCGGATCGCCCGCGAGGGTGGAACGCCGCTCGTGGTCGCCCGTGACAACTGGACGCTGGGCGTCATCTATCTGAAGGACATCGTCAAGGGCGGGATCAAGGAGCGGTTCGACGAGCTGCGCAAGATGGGCATCCGCACGGTCATGATCACCGGCGACAACCCTGTCACCGCGGCGTTCATCGCCAACGAGTCGGGCGTGGACGACTTCCTTGCCGAGGCCACTCCGGAGGCCAAGATGGCGCTGATCAAGGAGGAGCAGGCCAAGGGTCGGATGGTTGCGATGACCGGTGACGGGACGAACGACGCGCCGGCGCTCGCCCAGGCTGACGTCGGCGTGGCCATGAACACCGGCACCCAGGCCGCCAAGGAGGCCGGCAACATGGTTGACCTCGACTCCAACCCGACCAAGCTGATCGAGATCGTCGAGGTCGGCAAGCAGCTGCTGATCACCCGCGGCGCCCTGACCACGTTCTCGATCGCCAACGACGTCGCCAAGTACTTCGCCATCCTGCCGGCGATGTTCGCCTTCACCTACGCCTCAACGCCCGGCGCGCACGGGCCGCTGTGGACGATCAACATCATGAAGCTGGGCACCCCGCTCAGCGCGGTCACCTCCGCCATCATCTTCAACGCCATGGTGATCCCGCTGCTGATCCCGCTGTCGCTGCGCGGTGTGCGCTATCGCGCGATCGGTGCGACCGCGCTGCTGCGGCGAAACATGTTGATCTACGGGTTGGGTGGCGTGCTCGCGCCGTTTGTCGGCATCAAGCTGATCGACCTGGTCGTCCACAACGTGCTCGGCGCGTGAGAGGCGTGACCACCCGGCGGTTCGTGGCAGGATGAGCGGATGCCGCTCCCCGCTCCCATCGAACCGCGCTGCCGACGCCCGGTCGCGCATCGATGAGCGACGTTGCGTCACCGGCGCGCGGCCGACACCGGATCCTGCTGGGCGCCGCGGCGGGAGTGGGGAAGACGTACCGGATGCTGCTCGAGGGGCGTGAGTCAGCAGGTCTCGGCGTGGACGTCGTGATCGGGTACCTGGAGCCGCACGACCGCCCGGACACGATCGCCCTCGCGGAGGGGATCGAGGCGGTCGCCCGGCGACGGGTCGAGCTCGAGGGTGTGGTGCTGGAGGAGATAGATACCGAAGCGGTGACCAGGCGCGCTCCGGAGCTGGCGCTGATCGACGAACTGGCGCACACCAACGCGCCGGGCTCGGCGAACCGCAAGCGCTACGAGGACATCGGAGAGGTGCTCGACGCCGGCATCGACGTCATCTCCACCGTCAACATCCAGCACCTGGAGAGCCTCAACGACCTGGGGTTCGAGCTGACCGGCGTCCGCGTACGCGAAACGTTCCCCGACAGCGTGCTGGACGAAGCGGACGAGGTCGTGCTGGTCGATCTCTCGCCCCAGGAACTGCGTGACCGCATCAAGGCCGGCAAGGTGTACCCGGCAGCCCGGGCCGACGCCGCGCTGGCGAACTTCTTCCGCAACGACAACCTGCAGTCGCTGCGCCAGTTCGCACTGCGCGAGGTGGCGGAGGACGTCGAGGCACGAAGAGCACCGGCGCCGTCGCGGGCGGGCCACGCCAATCCGGTCCTGCGGGCCGCGATCCAGGAGCGGATCCTGGTGCTGCTCGAACCGTCGCCACGGTCGGCGCGTCTGCTCCGCAGGGCATGGCGATCCGGGCAGCGGCTGGGCGCGGACATCGACGCCCTGTGGGTGCAGGCGCCCGGCAGTTCGCTCACGGAGGACGAGCGGGTGGCGTTGGCGGCTCTGCGCCGGCTGGCCGTGCTGCTGGGCGTGCACTTCCTCGAGGAGGAGGATGGCGACCGGCTGGGCGCGATCGCCCGAACCGTGGCCGACAGGAAGACGACCTACGTCTTCCTGTCGCGTCCCCAGGAGCGGCGGCGCGACCTGTTGGGCGGACGCTCCCAACTGAGCCGGCTGCTGGACGCGATTCCCGGCGTCGACGTGCGGCTGTGTGCCGACCCGGGTGACGCGAAGGTGGCGCCGGGATGAGGTGGTTCCGCCGTACCGCCAAAGCGGGGTCGCACCGGGTGCTGGTCGCGTTCGCCGGCGACGACCTCGACTCGGTGGTGCTCCAGGCGGCACTGCGCATCGCACGCGCCGAACAGGCGACGCTGGTGCCGGCGTACCTGATCGTCGTGCCGCTCACCCAACCGCTGGACAGCCCGCTGGTCGAACCGGTCGGGCGTGCGCTGCCGATCCTGGACGCGATCGAGTCCGAGGCGCGCAGGTCGGGCGTGCCGGTCGACTCCCGCATGGAGCGCGGACGCTCGCTGCGTGACGCGATCCGGCGACTGTGGTCGGTTGAGCACTTCGACCGCATCATCCTGCCGGCGACGCCGGGCGCGCGGGAGGGCTTCGACGAGCACGATCTGGCCTGGATTCTGACTCATGCGCCGACCGAGACGCTCGTGCTGCGACCGGCACCGGTGATCGCGTGAACCCTGCGCTGCTCCAGCGGATGCAGCTCGTGCGCGGAGCCCCGCGGCACGCCGCGGCAGCGATCGCGTGCGCGCTTGGGGTCGCGTTGACCACCCTGGCGATCGATCTCCTCAAGCCGGTCGTGAACGTCTTCAGCCTGGGCGTGCTGTACGTGTTCCCGGTGCTCGCGATCGCGATCGCGTTCGGCATGGCGTACTCGGTGGCGGTGTCGATCGCGAGCATGCTCGCGTTCAACTGGTTCTTCATCCCGCCGGTCGGCACGTTCACCATCGCCGACTCGCGGAACTGGTTCGCACTCGCCGTCTATCTGGGCACCGCGGTGGTGGTCAGCGCGCTCGCGTCGAGCGCGCGGAGGCGCGCCGTGGAGGCCGAGCAGCGCGCTCGCGAGACGGGGGTGATCGCAGAGCTGGCAACGGCACTGCTGGGTGGCACGGCGATCACCGACGAGCTGGGTCCGCTGGCCGCGCGCTGCGCGACGGTGCTGTCAGCGTCCCAGGCACGGATCGAGCTCGGCCGGCCGCACCCGGCCCCGCAGGGCCAGGCGCCGCTGCCGCTGACGGTCGGCGGTCGTCAGGTGGGCACGCTCTACATCGACGACCACGCCCAGCCCAACATCGCAGCGCGGCAGCGCTTCCTGCCCGCGCTGGCATCGCTGCTGGCTGTGGCGGTCGATCGCGAGACGCTCGCCGAGCAGGCACTCGAGGCCGAGACGCTGCGGCGCAGCGACTCCACCAAGACCGCCGTGCTGCGCGCGGTCAGCCACGACTTCCGTACGCCGCTGACCGCCATCCGCACCTCGGCCGAGGGCCTCGCAAACCGCCGGCTCGACCTCACCGAGGCCGATCGCGAGAGCCTGCTGGACACGATCTTGGTCGAGACCGACCGCCTGATCCGGTTGGTGGCGAACCTGCTCGACCTGTCCCGGCTGCAGGCCGGCGCCGCCGCGCCGGTGCAGGAGCTGTGGACGGCTGACGGACTGGTCGCGCAGGCGGTGGCGTCCCTCGGCCCGCGTGGCGATCGGGTCACCACCGACATCCCGGCCGACCTGCCGACGGTCGAGGTCGACGCCGCCCAGGCTCAGCGCGTGCTCGTGAACCTGATCGAAAACGCGCTTCGCTACTCGCCGCCGGACGAGTCTGTGGTTGTGCGCGCTGGAAATACCCGGCGCGAGCTGATCTTTCGCGTGATCGATCGCGGGCCCGGGATTCCGGCCGACCAGCTGGAGCAGATCTTCGACGCCTTCTCGACCGGCACCGGTGGCGACTCCGGTGCCGGCCTGGGACTCGCGCTCGCCCGCGGATTCGCCGAGGCCAACGAGGGCCGAGTGTGGGCCGAGTCGCAGCCGGGACAGGGCGCATCCTTCGCGTTTGCGTTGCCGGTGCGACAATCCACGGAGTGACGAAGGCGGCAACGCGCATCCTGGTGGTCGACGACGAGCCGCAGATCTTGCGCGCCCTGACCACCAACCTGCGCGGGGCGGGGTTCGATGTCCAGCAGGCCGCCACCGGCGAACAGGCACTGGCGGCGGTCGCCATCCGCCCCCCGGACGCGATCGTGCTCGACCTGATCCTGCCCGACATCAGCGGAATCGAGGTGTGCCAGCAGGTGCGGGCAAGAAGCGGCGTCCCGATCGTGGTGCTGTCCGCGGTCGGAGAGGAGCGCACGAAGGTGGACGCGCTCGACGCCGGAGCCGACGACTACGTGCCAAGCCGTTCGGGATGGACGAGCTCCTGGCGCGGCTGCGGGCCGTGCTGCGCCGCGTTTCGGCCCCGGGCGAACCGGTGATCGTGATCGGTGACCTGACGATCGACCTGGAGGCGCAATCGGTCGTCCGCGACGGCGAGCCGATCGCGATGACACCAACCGAGTTCCAGTTGCTGCGCCTCTTCGCCGAGCACCGGGGCAAGTTGCTCACCCACCGCATGATCCTGCAGAAGGTGTGGGGGCCGGCCTACCAGGTCGAGTCGCACTACCTGCACGTCTACATCTCGCGTTTGCGGCAGAAGATCGAGCCTGACCCGACTCGGCCGCGACACCTGGTCACAGAGCCCGGAGCGGGCTACCGGTTGATCGACGCCGGACGGTGACGCGGTCAGACGTCGAGGCCGGGGCGAGGGGCCTGCGCCCGGCGGATCTCCCGCACCAGGTCGGGCAACGCGATGCCCTTCTTGAGGCAGGCGCGGGCGCCGGCACGGCGTGCGCTCTCGATCATCTGCACGTCGTCGAAGGCCGAGAGGATGACCACCGCCTGGCCGGCATCCACCTCGGTGATCCGGCGGGTGGCCTCGATGCCGTCCAGCTTGGGCATGCGCATGTCCATCAGCACCACGTCGGGCCGCTCGCGGCGCACGGCCGGCGCCCTCCGCGATTCGCGGTATCTGCACGACCGGTTTGAGGCATTCTGTTTTGGCGGACCACGGGCATCTCCGGCTGGCGGTACGTCGATCGTCGCACGCGTCACGCACGCCGTGCATCACCGGATTGTGGTAATCAGAGCCGCATCGCCGAGGTTTCATCGACGTGTCATCCGAGCATCGGTACCACCGTCAAGCCCGCGACAACGACCGGGCGCAGCGTGTAATCTGCTGCCGTCCATGACCCCGAAGCAGCGACCGGACACCCTGTACGACTGGCCGACCAGCCTCACGGTCGCCGCGGTCGGGACGGTCGTCGCGGTCGCCCTGATCATCGTGTTCACCTACATGGTTGACGTGATCGGAGACTTCTGGTCGCAGGTCGTGTACTTCGTCGCCGTGTTCGGCGGAATCGCCGCGGCGGCGGTTCGCAGCCGGAGGCGCGACGACGCCGACCCCACCCGGCTCGGCCGGTCCTCGACCCCGATCACTCCCGCGGGGCTGCCGGGGCCGTTCGTCGTCACGCAGGCGCTCGGAGTGCTGGGGGTCGCGATGCTGGCGGTAGGTGTCGTGATCGGCGGCGTCCGGGGCATCATCTGGGACTTCTCGGGCTTCGTGCTCGTGCTCGTGGGCGGTGTCGGCCTGGTGTTCTGGTCGGGCGGCCTGGTGTCGCGCCGGCGCGCTCGGTAAGCCGTCGCCGCCGCGGGTGTGACTTCGGGGAAGTCGCAGTTTGCGACGTTTTCGTCAGGCGGGTTTCGCAGAACCTCGCAAACTGCGGGAATTCACCGCTTGCGCCCAGTCCGCGGAGGCCCTATGTTCACTCCTGCGCCGCTCAGGGCAGCCGAGTAGATTGAATCCGGGCGGACGGGCAGTAGAGGCGACTCGAAGGTCCGTTCGGCCGGGGGACGAAAGGCACGCTGGGGCGGCGAATCCTTTTAACCTCCCGGGCCGCCACCAGAAATCGCCGGCGACCGCAGCGCCGGGTACCCTGAAGGCATGCCCCACGTGTTGATCGCCGAGGACGATCACGTCATCGCCAACGCAATGGCCACGCATCTGCGCCGGGCGGGGATGGAGGTGGAGGTTGTTGCCGACGGCGACAAGGCGCTGCGCAAACTGCGCTTCGAGCGGCCCGACATCGCTGTCGTCGATCTGATGCTGCCCGGTATCGACGGCTGGAGGATCACCGAGGCGCTGCGCGCCGAGGGCATCAACATCCCGATCATCAACGTCAGCGCACGAGGCTCCGAGCACGACAAGGTGCACGCGCTGGCCATCGGCGGCGACGACTACCTGGCCAAGCCGTTCGGCATGCGCGAACTGGTGGCCCGGGTCACGGCCGCGCTGCGCCGGTCAGGAATGGGGAACGTGCTCGAACGATCCGACCGGATCGACGCACCGGGGCTCGTGATCGACCCCGACCTGCATCAGGCGCTGCTCGACGGCGAGGATGCCGGGCTCACACGCACGGAGTTCCGCCTGCTCTACGTGCTGGCCGGGGAGCGTGGGCGTGCCCTCAGCCGCGATCAGTTGCAGCAGCGGGTGTGGGGGACGCCCTACCGGCACCGCGACCGCACCGTGGACGTGTGCGTGCGCAAGTTGCGCCAGAAGCTCGACCGCCGTTCGACGTCCCACACCTACATTCAGACCCACTACAGCGTGGGCTACCGCTTCGACCCGCTCCCGAAGTAACCGGCGCGCGCGTCAGCCGGCCGCCTTCTCCGCGGCCCGTGCCTTGGCCTCGGCCACCGCGGGCGCCGGCAGCACGACACGCATGGTCGTCCCGTCGCCGGGTGCCGAGTCGGCGGTTGCCCGGCCGCCGTACTCCTCGGCGATGTGCTTGACGATCGCGAGACCGAGGCCGGTGCCGGGGCCCGACCGAGCGTCCTCGACGCGGTAGAACCGCTCGAAGATGCGCGGGACGTGCTCGGCCGGGATGCCGACGCCGTCGTCCGCGACAACCAGCTCCACAGCGCCGGCGAGGCCGCGCGCGCGGATCTCGATCAGCGAGCCCGCGCCGGCGTGCGTGATCGCGTTGGTGACCAGGTTGTCGAGCACGACGTCCAGCAGCCGCGGCGCCACCGCGACGACCAGTCCCCCCGGCGCCTCTCCGGCGATCGTCATCCCGCGGTCGGCCGCCGCGTGAGCATGGCGCTCGGTGCATGAGTCGACGGCGGCGGTCACGTCCGTGCTCTCGGCGATGCCGGTCAACTCGTGACTCTCCAGGCGCACCAGCAGGATCATGTCCTCGATCAGCTGCCGCATGGCGTCGACCTCGGCTCGGGCCTGGTCGATCATCGCCGCCCGCTCGGCGTCGGTGAGCGGGAGCGCCAGGGTGTCCACCAGCGCCAGGATCCGCGCCAGCGGGGTGCGCAGCTCGTGCGACACGCCGGCCGAGAACAGCCGCCGCGCGTCCCGGTAGTCGTCCTGCTTGCTGGTGTCGGTGAGCACGGCGACACATGCCTGTCCGGCGGCGGACGTGAACGGCCGCAGATCGGCGTGGAACCGCCGCCGCTCGGGTTCGTAGAGGGTGATCTCGAGTGTCTGCGGTCGCCCGGTCGCCCGGCACGCGGCAACGGCTGCGGCGAGCTCCGGCGGAACCTTCGTCGCGAGATCGGGCATCTGTGAGCGGGTTACCGCGTTTGCACGGATCACCGAGCCCTCGGCCCCGAACACGAGCACCGGGCTCGAGACGGCGTTCATCAGACCGTCCCGCAGGGCGAGCGCCTCGGACAGCTCCGAGCGCGGCGCCAGCATCCGCCCCACGCGCAGGTATTCGCGCGCGTCGTGTCGCGCGCGCCGGCGGGTCATCACGAGGGCCACCGCCGCACCGATCAGCGCGACCACAAGCGTCACCGTGGCGGCGTTCATGACCCGAGCGTACCAGCGGGCCCCGATTTGTATGCTGCGGTCCGTGAAGGTCACCCTCCCCGACGGCACCGAGCTCGACCTGGCGGACGGCGCAACCGGTCTGGACGCGGCGGCGGCGATCGGCGAGCGCCTGGCCCGGGCCGCGGTGGCGGTGCAGGTGGACGGTGAGGTGCGTGACCTGCGGTTGCCGCTGTCCGACGGCGAGGCGGTGCGGATCGTGACCGACCGCGACCCGGCGGCGCTGTCCGTGCTGCGGCACTCGACAGCACACGTGATGGCGGAGGCCGTGCTGCACCTCTGGCCCGAAGTCAAGGTCGCGATCGGGCCGGCGATTGCCGACGGCTTCTACTACGACTTCGAGTTTCCCGAGCCCGTGAGTGCCGACGACCTGGAGCGGATCGAGGCCGAGATGAGCCGCATCCTTGTCCACGAGCATCCCTTCGAACGCACCGACGGCGTGCCCAAGGCCGAGATTCTGGCTCGCTTCGAGGCCGAACAGCAGCCGTACAAGCTCGAGCTGGCAGAGGGACTGCCGGACGGTGAGATCAGCGTCTACCGGCAGGACGACTTCGAGGATCTGTGCCGCGGGCCGCACCTGCAGACGACCGGGCCGATCAAGGCATACAAGCTGCTCTCTCTCGCCGGCGCCTACTGGCGCGGCGACTCGGCCAACCGGATGCTGACCCGCATCTATGGCACGGCGTTCTTCAAGCGTTCCGACCTCGACGCGCATCTGCATCGCCTCGAGGAGGCGCGCAAGCGCGACCACCGGCGGCTCGGGCGCGACCTCGACCTGTTCCATTTCTCCGACGTGTCGCCCGGCTCGCCGTTCTGGCATCCACGAGGGATGGTGATCTGGAACGAGCTGTCGAACCTGTGGCGGGATCTCAACGCCCAGCGTGGCTACCACGAGGTGCGCACGCCGATCATCTTCAACGTCGAGGTGTGGAAACAGTCCGGGCACTGGGACGCCTACCGGGAGAACATGTACTTCACCGAGGTCGAGGCGGGTGAGTTCGGCCTCAAACCGATGAACTGCCCCGGCCACATCAACATCTACACGGACGCCCGCCGCAGCTACCGCGAGCTGCCACTGCGCCTGGCCGAGCAGGGTCTGGTGCACCGACACGAGCCGTCCGGGACGCTGCACGGCCTCACCCGCGTGCGCCACATCACCCAGGACGACGCGCACATCTTCTGCACCCCCGACCAGATCCGGGACGAGGTGATCGGCTGCCTCGAGCTGGCCCGGACGATCTACGACATCTTCGAGCTTCCGGTGCGCATGGAGCTTTCGACCCGGCCGGCCAAGCGGATCGGCTCCGACGAACTGTGGGACGCCGCGGAGGCCGCCCTGGACGGGGCGCTGCGCGCGGCCGAGGTCGAGTTCGAACTGAACGAGGGCGACGGGGCGTTCTACGGGCCGAAGATCGACCTGCACATGTCCGATTCGATCGGCCGCTCGTGGCAGATGGGCACGATTCAGCTCGACTACCAGATGCCGGAACGGTTCGACCTGACCTACACGGGTGACGACAACGCCGAGCACCGACCGGCGATGATCCACCGCGCCCTGTTCGGGTCGTTCGAACGCTTCATCGGGATCCTGATCGAGCACTACGGCGGCGCCTTCCCGCTGTGGATCGCCCCCGTGCAGGCGTTCGTGCTCCCGGTCGCCGACCGCCACAACGCGTACGCGGCGGCCGTGGTCGAGCGACTGAGCGAGGCCGGCCTGAGGGCCGAGGCGGACCTGCGCACGGAGTCGGTGGGCAAGAAGATCGCCGAGGCCGAGCACCAGCGGATGCCGTGCATCCTGGTGGTCGGCGACAAGGAGGTCGAGGCCGAGACGGTGTCGGTGCGACGCCGTGGAGAGGGCAACCTGGGCGCCGTGAGTCTGAACGACCTCCGCGACCGACTGGTCGCCGAACGCGACGCCCGCGCGCCTGCCTGACGCGTGTCACACGTCTGTGCCGAATCTGTGTCCCGGTCCGTACGGGGTCTGACCCCGGGGTGGGGTGGGGGTGGGGTGGGTCGTGAGGGCGCCCTGCAGGAGGCTAGGAGTGCAGGTCGATCTCGAACCGCGCGCGGTCGCCGCGGTAGAGGTCGCGTGCGTACTCGACCGGGCGTGCGCCGGCGTCGTAGGTGGTGCGGGTGACGAGGATCGCAGGTGCGCCCGCGCGGGTGCCGAGGTGCCTGGCGTCGGCGGCGTCGCAGACGGTCGGCTCGATTGTCTCGTGCGCCCGCACGGGGTCGATCGCAAACGCGAAGCGCATGATCTCGTACAGCGATCCGTGCGTCAGGTCGTGGCGGCCGAGCTTGGGACACACCGCGTGCGGAACGTGAAACGTCTCCAGCAGCAACGGCTCGCCGTCCCCGTAGCGGACGCGCCGCATCGTCCAGGCGCGCTCGCGCCTGCGCAGCCGCAGGGCGGCGGTCACCTCGGCGTCCAGCCCGTCGCTGAGCGTCATCTCGAGCACCCGGCCCGTGGGCTCGATGCCCTGGGCGCGCATCTGCTCGGAGAAGCCGGCGAGGCGCTGCAGGGTGTGGACGATCCGCGGCGGCGCGACGTACGTGCCCGAGCCCGGCCGGCGGTACACAAGCCCCCGGCGCACCAGCAACTCGACGGCCTGACGGGCCGTCATCCGCGAAAGCCCGAACTGCTCGGCGATGGTGCGCTCGCTGGGCAGGCGCGAATGGGCGGCCAGATCCCCGCTCGCGATCCGCTCGGCGAGCCGGTCGGCAGCCTGCCGGTAACGCGGAGCGGGGCGGGCAGTGGGAGCGGCCATCTGCATGCGATCTATACCACCTGCACACCGCGCGAGACCGGAACACGCGTCCGGTGTGCCAAACGGCGTACCCTTGGCCGGTGCGAACAGGCGCTGTGATCGCGCTTCTGGTGGTCGTCACCACGGCCGCCGGGCTGGCCTTCTGGGCGGGCGGCCGGGCGGGCGGCGTGACCGCCGCCGCTCGACCGGTGCCGGACGTCGTCGGCCTGCGGCTCCCGGAGGCGCGGCGTGCGCTCGGCAACGCCCGGCTGACGGTGGTCCGGGTACCGTGGGCCGCGAACGGCATCGTCGCCCGGGTGATCGGGCTGCAGTTCGACGGCCGCTACCTCGCCGGCACCCGTCTCACTCTTGACGTCGGCCGCTGACCTGGAAGGCGGGGTCTTCGGCTGTCCGGCCGGCCTGCTCCACCCGACTGGCCAGCAGCCCGAGCTCGAGCAGCATCCGGTCCTCCAGACGCCCCAGCTGCAGGCCGGTCAGCTGCTCGATCCGGCGCAGCCGGTAGTGCACGGTGTTGCGGTGCACGAACAGTGCGCGGCCGGTTGCCGACGCGCTCGCGCCGGACTCGAGGTAGACCGCCAGCGTCTCTCGCAGGTCGGCCGGTAGAAGCCCGACCGTGCGCTCGCGAAGACGTTGTGAGCGGCGCCCGTGCACGTCGCCCAACAGCGCGTCATGGGTCTCGATGTCGACGTACCGGTGCAGCCCGCCGGCGCCCGTCAACCCGAGTCCCAGCTCGCGTGCCCGGCGGGCCTGGCGATCGCCTTCGGGAAGTGCGGGGCCACGCACCGGCTCGCTGATCCCCGCGCTCCAATCCGCACCGGCCGCGGACAGCCAGGCCTCCACCCGGCCGGCGTCCTCGGGTGCGATGATCGCGACCAATTCCAGGCCGTCTCGGGCAACCAGCGGACGGCCGCCGAGCGCCGCCTGCAACCGCGCCAGCCCGTCCTCCAGCGGCCTGCCGGCGGCCCGCACCACCAGCGACGACTCGGGCAGCACGGCACCCAGCGCACGTCCGTGCTCGGCGGATACCGGCCCCGCGCCGCCACGCACCAGGTCAAGGGTGAGGGCGGCCACCTGGCGCGCCTCCGCGGCACGTTGCTGCTCGGACTTGGCGATCTCGAGCGCGATCACCGTCGCCACCTGCTCGAGCGCCTGGCGGTCGTCCTCACCGATGGCCTCGCGGCCGGGCAGCCCGACCCTGCCGTGCAGCACACCGCGCGCCATCACGGGCGCGACCGCGCCGCTGGGCACCTGCGGTTGCGGCCACAGCGGCCCGCCGTCGGCCGAGGCCGCCGCCAGTGGCCGGCCGGCCTCGTCCTCCACAGCCACCGGGTTTTCGAGCAGTACCGCCGCGCGGCGGACAATCGTGGCCAGGTCGGCGCCCTCGACCACCAGCCGGACGAGCTCGCGGTGGATTCCGGCCGAGCGCTGGAGCCGGGCGTAGGAACCGCTCACCAGCCGCTCGTAGATGCTCTGCGAGAGCTCGACGAACGGCACCTCCCGGTCGAGCTCGAACACCGGCAGCCCGACCCGGTCGGCCTGACGGGCGACGACGTACGGGACCCGCTTCAGGTAGTACCCGCACTTGATCACGATCGCCGCCACACCCGAGTCGTCGAGCTGTGTGGCCAGAGCACGCTGCAACGCGGGGTCGTCGCCGAGGTTGTAGGCGGTCGTGAGCAGCAGGTCGCCGGCTTCCAGGAAGTCGCCGTGGTCGTCGAGCACCTCCATCCACTGGACGCGGCGCACCGTTCGATCGGTGCCCGAGTCCCCCGCGACCAATCGCGCTCGGCCCAGGGCGGTGGTGGCGCGCAGGTCCGCGACCGTCGGTCCGTAATTGTGCACTCGCTCAAACATCGACCTGAATCTTAGGGCGAGTTGCCAGTATCCAGCAACCTCCCTGGTGGTTACGCTCCGCCGATGCGATCCTGGAAGCACCAGCGATGCCGCTGAGCCTGGAGGCCCGATACGGCCTTCATCGCGTGGTCGGGGAGCAGAGAACGTTCCCCCAGCCGGCCTGGAAGCTCGACCCTGACCCGCGCATCTCCGACGCCGAGATCCTGATCGACGTCGAGCGGCTGAATCTGGATTCGGCCAGCTTCCGCCAGATCAGCGAGGCGGCCGGCGGCCGGCCCGGCGAGGTGGCCGACGCGATCGCCGCGATCGTGTCGGAGCGTGGCAAGCTCCACAACCCCGTCACCGGATCCGGCGGGATGCTGATCGGCACCGTCCGCGAGGTGGGAAGCCACGTCCGTGAGACCCGCCGGATCGCGCCCGGGCAGCGGATCGCCACGCTGGTCTCGCTCACCCTGACTCCGCTTCGAATCGAGCGGATCGGCGAGGTGGACATGCACCACGGTCAGGTCGAGGTGCTCGGCACCGCGGTGCTGTTCGAGTCCAGCCCGTTCGCGGTGTTGCCGGTCGACATCTCCGAGCGGATCGCGCTGGCGGCCCTCGACGTCGCCGGCGCTCCGTCGCGGACAGCGGCTTTGGTCAAGCCGGGCGACACCGTGCTGCTGCTGGGAGGTGGCGGGACGTCCGGGCTGCTCTCTCTGCACGAGGCGCGCAAGCACGCCGGCGTTTCGGGGACCGTCGTGGTGACCGATCTTGCCCACCAGGCGCTGGCCGACGTCGAGCAGACCGGCCTTGCGGATCACGTCGTCCGCGCCGATGCCACCGATCCGCTCGCGCTGTACGAAGCGGTCATGGAGACCGGTGCCGGCGAGGCCGACGTGTCGGTCAATCTGGTCAACGTGGGTGGCACGGAGCTGGGTACGATCCTGCTGACGCGTGAGACCGGCACGATCCTCTTCTTTTCGATGGCCACGTCGTTCACGACCGCGGCCCTGGGCGCCGAGGGACTCGGCCGGGCGACCACGATGATGATCGGCAACGGCCACATGCCCGACACCGGGCGCACCGCGCTCAACGTGCTGCGCGAGAACCCCGTGATCCGCGCGATCTTCGAACGGCGCTACTCGGAGCCAGCATGACCCCATCGCCGATTCCCCTGCTGCGAGTGGAGGGCGGCCATCGCCAGGTGGGTGAGCAGATCGGCCGTGGAACCGCCGACGTGGTGCGCCGGGACGTCGCCAGATACAGCCCCGAACAGATCATGGCCGCCCGGCCGTACCGCGAGGTCACGGCTCGAGAGCTGCCGTGGCTCGTCGAGGAACTCGACGGCGTCGCCGAGGGCGCCGACGTCGACCCGCTGGCGGTATTCGCCGCATCGGTCGAGGAGCTCCAGCCGCCCGATTCCGGCGCCGGCGACAGCGCGATGGTCGGCAGGTGCTCGGACCTCGTCGCGTGCGCCCCGGCGACCCCCGACGGGCATCTCTGGGTGGCGCACAACAACGACCTGGGACCCGACCAGGAGGCCGACCTGGTGGCCATCGAGTGGCGCGTACCCGGCTATCCGGTCGTGTTCACGGTCGGCATCGGGCCCTGGATCAGCGTCGGATTCAACGGGGCCGGGCTGGCGCTCACGGGGAACGAGATCGCCCCCAACGACAACCGTGTCGGCATCCCGCGCCTGCTGCAGGTGCGCGACATGCTGCGACGGCGCACGCTCGACGAGGCCGTGGCGGCCGCCCTGCACCCGCGCCGGGCGTCGTCCTATAACAACGTGCTCAGCCACCGTGACGGCGGGGTGGTGAACGTGGAGGGATCGGCAACCGACGCCGAGCTGATCCGGCCCACGCCGGCCGGCACCCTCGCCCACACCAACCACTACGTGAGCGAGCGCATGCTCCGGTACGAGGGAGACGTTGCGTATGCACGCCGGTCGGAGGTGCGGTATCGTCGCGCGCTTCAGTGGCTTGCACCCGGCGTCATCACCCCCGAGCTGCTCCGACAGGCGCTCAGCGATCACACCGGCGCGCCGGACTCGCTCTGCCGCCACGTCGGAGACGGATCCGAGTCGAAGACCGTCTTTTGGTGCATCGCCGACGTCACACAGGGAGAGATCACCTACGGGCGCGGTAACCCGTGCGACACCACCGACCAGCGATATGCCTTCGACCATGCCTGACACCTCGCACCGATATGCCCAGCTGACCTGGCCGCAGGTGGTCGAGTGGGCCCGGCGCGACCCGGTGTGCGTGATCCCGGTGGCGACCCTCGAGGACCACGGATACCACCTGCCGATCGACACCGACGCCGTGATCGCCGAGGCGCTCGCCGAGCGCTCGGTGCTGTCGCGGCCGGGACGAGCGCTGCTGCTGCCCACCGTGACCCACGGCTACACGCCGCACCACATGGAGTTCCCCGGCTCGATCACCATCGACTGGAAGACGTTCGTCGACCATCTGCTCGACATCGGCCGCAGCCTGATCCACCACGGGTTCGGCCGGATCCTGTTCGTGAACGGGCACGGCTCGAACGTGCCGCTGGTCGAGATGGCCGCGCGGCTCTTGATGGTGGAGCACCCGCACGCGATCGCCGCATCGTTCTGGTATCTCTCCAGCGCCGAGTCGGCCCGACTGCTGGCCGAGACGCGTGACTCGGACGCGCCGGGCGGAATGGCCCACGCATGCGAGCTGGAGACGTCGCTCTACCTTGCCATCCGGCCGGAACTGGTGCAGATGGATAAGGCGGTACGGGAGATCCCCGACTGGGGCTCCGACCACGTGTGGATGGACTGGAACGACGGCCCGCTGTCGGTCAAGGGCGCCTGGAGCGGCTGGACCGAGTCGGGAGTCGTCGGCGACGCCACGGTCGCGACCGTGGAGAAGGGCAGGCTGTGGCTCGACCAGGCAGTGAAGGAGATCGGGACATACATCGACGAGTTGGCCGGCCGCGCCCCGCGGCCTGGCCGCGACCACCACGACGGCGCCATGACGGCGCTGCACATCAGGGAGGGAAGCAGATGAGAGCACACAGGCTGGCCGCGAGCGCGCTCGCGGCCGTGCTCATCGCCGCCGGCTGCGGCGGCGGGTCAAGCACCAACGCACCCAGCGGAGGAGGGATCAAGACAGGCGGCGTGCTGCGCGTCGGCAGCACCAGCTATATCGACTCCCTGAATCCGTTCGTGGCCATCGAGTCGCAGTCGTATGTGGCCTTCACGATGGTCTATCCCCAGCTCGTGCAGTACGGTCAGGGCCCCAAGATCGAGGGCGATTTCGCGAAATCGTGGACGACCTCCACCGACGGCAAGACGTGGACGTTCACGGTCCGCTCCGGCGCCAAGTGGTCGGACGGCACGCCCCTGACCGCGGAGGATGCGGCCTGGACGGGGAACCTCGTGCTCCAGTACGCCAGTGGCCCCACGGCGGCGCTGGCGGCGGCGCTCACTCACGTGACCAGCATGACGGCGCCCACCCCAACGACCCTTGTCATCAACTACGACGCTCCGGTGGACAACGTGCTGCCCCAACTCGAGCAGTTCTTCATCCTGCCCAAGCACGTCTGGGAGAAGTACGCCGGCAACAGCGGCAAGGATCTGAAGACGTTCCTGCCCGAGCACAGCCTGCCGGTCGTATCCGGTGGCCCGTACACGATTCGCCAGTACAACGAGAAGGGGACGACGGTCTATATCCCCAACAAGTACTTCTACGGGCCGAAGTCGTACGCGTCTGCGGTGGCGCTGACCTACTACACGAACTCCACGTCGATGATCGCCGACCTGGACGCCGGGAACCTCGACTTCGTCGATCAGGTGCCGTACAACGCGATCTCGTCGGTCAAGTCCGGCGGACGCTTCAACGTGCAGTCTGAGCAGAGCTCCGAGGTGACCAACATCACGTTCAACTCCAACCCGCTGAAGCCGAAGAACCGCGAATTGTTGGACCCACAGGTCAGGCAGGCGCTGGAGTACGCGACTGACCGCGCCCAGATCGTCAGGGTCGTGTACAGCGGATATGCCATCCCGTGGGCAAACATGCTCTCGGTGCAGTCCGGGCCGAGCTCGGGCATCAACTGGCTCGATCCGTCCATCAAGCCGCTGCCGTTCGACGTCACCAAGGCGAACTCGATCCTCGACTCGCTGGGCTACAAGAAGGGCTCGGACGGGACCCGGGTCGTGCCGGCGACGACGGGCAAGTACGCGCAGCCCGCTCACAAGATGGAGTACGGCGTGATCGTGCCCAACAGCCTCGACTTCAACGGCGATCGCCAGTTCCAGATCATCGCCGCAAGCTGGGCTCAGGCGGGCGTCAAGCTGCACGAGGTAAACGGCGGCGACTCCGGCCCGGCCTACGCGCTTGAGACCGCCGGCAACTACACCAAGTTCGACCTCGCCACCTGGGACTGGAACGAGTACATCGACCCGGACGCCCAGCTGTCGTACATGACCAAGGCCCAGTGGTTCAGCTGGAGCGACACCGGCTACAACAACCCGCAGTACGACGCCATGTACAAGCAGCAGGGCACGATCACCAACGTTCAGCAGCGGGTGGCGCTGGTCATGCAGATGGAACGGATCATCGCCAATGACCGGCCCTACATCCAGCTGGTGGACGAGGGCCTCGTGACCGCAAACACCAAGGGGTGGACCGGCTTCTACCCGGATCTTGGTGCCTACTGCAAGTGCTACTACACCGCCCCCCACCGGGTGTAGGCGTGTAGCAAACGACACCGGAGGCGCGGAGGAGCAACGACATTGAGAGGGATGGACTACATCGTCAAACGCACGGGGTTCGCACTCATGACCCTGTTCGTGGCGATCTCACTCAACTTCGTGCTCTTCCGCGCCATTCCGGGCGGTGCCGTCTCCGGCCTGCGCTGTCAGCATTGCAGCGTCAAGTTCCGCGAGGCGATCATCAAGCAGTACGGGCTGGACAAGTCCAAGTGGGAGCAGTACGTGGTCTACCTCGATCGGCTCGGGCACGGCGATCTGGGGACGTCGATCGCCGACAATCGCCCGGTGTGGGACGACATCAGGCAACCACTGGTGAACACGCTTCCGATGATCGTCGCCGGGACCGTGATCTCTGTGCTGCTGGGGGTGCTGGCGGGGGTGGTGGCAGCATGGCGGCGCGGCACCCTGATGGATACCGCCAACACCTGGACGGCGCTCGCCTTCTATGCCGCGCCGACCCAGTGGATCGGCATCCTGGTCGTGTTCTATATTGCGCTGCCGCTGGGACTGCCCGCGGCGGGCATCGAGAGCAACACGCTCTCGATCTTCGGGCCGCCGTCGACCTGGGCGTTCGTCACCGACCGTGCCAACCACCTTCTGCTGCCGGCGCTCACCCTGGGCATCGGCCTGTACGGCGAGTACGCCCTGATCGTGCGCTCGTCCATGCTCGAGACCCTCGGCGAGGACTACGTGCTGACAGCGCGGGCAAAAGGTCTCAAGAACTGGGCGATCGTCTGGAAGCACGGGCTGCGTAATGCCATGCTGCCGTTGGTGACACTGATCGCGCTGTCGTTCGGCTACATCGTGGCCGGCGCCATCGTCGTCGAGGACGTCTTCTCCTATCCCGGTATCGGACTGGCAACGATCAACGCGATCGGTCGGCAGGACTACCCGGTGCTCCAGGGCATCTTCCTGCTACTCACAGTGGCGGTCATCGTGGCCAACTTCGCGGCCGACCTGCTGTACTTCAAGCTCGACCCGCGGGTGACGACATGAGCGCGAGCATTCAGGCCCCGCCCGTCCCCGACCCGCTCGGAGCGCCCGCCGCCGTTGCGCCCACCCGGCGGGGGTTCATGCGCGAGCTCCTGTTCGGCAGCCGCCAGACGGTTGTCGGACTCGCCGTGATCGCGTTCTTCGTCGTGATCGCGGTGCTCGCTCCCGACATCGTCCCGCACTCGGTCACCCAGCAGACCGGCCCGGTGTACGGGGCCCCCAACGGTCACCACCTGCTCGGCACCGACGACGGCGGCATCGACATGCTGTCCGAGGTGATCTACGGGGCCCGGGTGTCCATGCTGGTCGGGTTCGCGGCGTCGGTGGTTTGCATGGTGCTGGGCGGTCTCGTGGGCGTGCTGTCGGGCTACTTCGGCGGCAAGACCGACATCGTGCTGATGCGGATCACCGATTACTTCCTCGTCATCCCCGACGTGCCGCTGATGATCATTGCCGCGGCTATCTTCGGCCGTTCGCTGCTGAACATCATCATCATCATCGGGGTGATCTACTGGACGAGCACGGCCCGGCTGCTGCGGGCACAGGTGAAGTCCCTCCGCGAACGGGTGTACGTGCAGCGAGCGCGGTCACTGGGAGCCGGTCACTCCAGGCTGATCGGCAGCCACATCATGCCCCAGATTGCACCACTGATCGTCGCCAACACCGTGCTCACGATCGCGACGGCGATCTTCGCCGAGACCTATATCAGCTTCCTCGGGCTGGGCGACCCGTCGGCCATCTCCTGGGGCAAGCTGATCCAGAACTCGCTGACCGGGGGCGCCGTGTTCCACAGCGCCTGGTGGGCGATCATCCCGCCCGGCGCGTGCGTGACCGTGGTGATCCTGGCCTGCACGATGGTCGGGCAGGCGCTCGAGGACTCCCTGAACCCTCGACTGCGGGTGGGTCACCTGTCGGTGCGCCGGTTCCGGATGCGGCCGTTCTCGGCCAGGATCGAGAGCCGGTGACCGATCGCCGGCTGCTGCAGGTCGAGGAGCTGCACGTGTGGTTCGAGCTCGGTCACGGCCGCGAGCTGCACGCGGTGCAGGGAATCAGCTTCGACCTCGCCGAGGGCGAGCGGCTGGGACTGGTGGGCGAGTCCGGCTGCGGCAAGACGACCACCATCCTCGCATTGATGGGGCTGCTGCCGGGCAGCGCCAGCGTGTCGGGGCGGGTGCTGCTGAACGGCGAGGACATCCTGGCCGAAGGCGAGGCGACGGTTGCGCCGCATCGATGGCACGACGTTGCGATGGTGTTCCAGGGGGCGATGAACGCCTTCAACCCCGTCAAGACCGTCGGTGCCCAGATCGCCGAGCCGATGGAGCTGCACGGCATCTCCAGCGGCCGCTCGGCGATGGCGCGGGTGCGCGAACTGCTGGAGATGGTCGGCATCTCGGGCTCGCGCGCCGGCCGGTACCCGCACGAGTTCTCCGGCGGCATGCGCCAGCGGGCTGCGATCGCGATGGCGCTCGCGTGTGATCCCAAGGTGCTGCTGGCCGATGAGCCGACAACAGCGCTCGACGTGATGGTGCAGGCGCAGATCCTCGAGCTGCTAGTCGCGCTCACAAACGACCTGGGGCTGGCCATGATCCTCGTCACCCACGACCTGCCGGTGGTCGCCCAGGTGTGCGGCCGCGCGGCGGTCATGTACGCGGGTGAGATCGCCGAGACCGGGCCCACGCAGACGCTCTATCACGATCCACGCCACCCGTACACGCGGATGCTGTTCGCGGCCACCCCAGATCTGTACGGCGACGACGCGGTGCTGTCGATTCCGGGGGTACCGCCCAGGCTCGACCGTGAGTTCGAGGGCTGTCCGTTCGCGCCGCGGTGTGACTCCGCGTTCTCACGCTGCGCCGGGGAGCATCCGCGGTTGCGCGAGATCGACCCCGGCCATGTCGCGGCCTGCCACCTGAACGATGTCGCGGTGGGAGCACCGGCACGGTGACGGGCGGCGAGCCGCTGCTCGAGGTCGACGGCCTGGTCACCCGCTACCCGGTTCCGCGCGGGATCGTGCGCACGCTCGCGCGCGCGCCGCGGGAGCACGTGCACGCGGTCGAGGGTGTCTCGTTCACGGTCGGCCCGGGCGAGATGCTCGCTCTGGTCGGGGAGTCCGGGTGCGGCAAGACCACCACCGCGCAGACCGTGATGCGGATGGTGACCGAGGACGCGGGCTCGATCCGGTTCCGGGGCCGGGAGATCTCGACCCTCTCGCACCGCGGGCTGCGGCCGCTGCGACGCGAGATGCAGATCATCTACCAGGATCCGTACGAGTCGCTCGACCCTCGATTCCGTGTGCGTGACACGGTGATGGAGCCGCTGCGGATCCACAGCATCGGCTCGTCAGCCGACCGGGAGCAGAAGGTGCTGGATGCACTCGTGCGCGCCGGGCTGACACCGCCCGACCTGTACATCGACCGGTTTGCGCACGAGCTCTCGGGTGGCCAGCGGCAGCGGGTCGCGATCGCCGCGGCGCTCGTGCTCGAGCCGAAGCTGCTGGTCGCAGACGAGCCGGTTTCGATGCTGGACGTGTCCGTGCGGGCCGGGATCCTCGCGCTGCTCGACGGCCTGCGGCGCAGCGGCCTGGGCATCCTGATGATCACCCACGACCTCTCCACGGCGGCCCACTTCGCCGACCGTATCGCGGTCATGTACCTGGGTCGGATCGTCGAGGAGGGACCGGCCAAGGACGTGGTGCGCAACCCGCAGCATCCGTACACGAAGGCGCTGATCTCGGTGGTTCCCAAGCGCGATCCGCGCGACACCATGAAGCCGCAGATCTTGAAGGGCGAGACGCCCAATCCGGTGCATGTACCGTCCGGCTGCCGGTTTCATCCCCGCTGCCCGGTGGCCGTGGAGTCCTGCACGAGCGTCGACCCGGAGCTGCGCCGGGTCAAGGCCGCCACCTCGCCGGAGCACCGGGCGGCGTGCATTCTTGTCTAGAGCTGGTGGCGGCGTACGAGCGGCGCGACCTTTCACCCGTCGAGGTGACGCTCGACGCGCTCGCGCGAATCGAGCGCGTGGATCCGCGGCTGAACGCGTTCGTGACCGTGACCGGGGAGCTCGCCCTCGAACAGGCGGAGGCGGCTGAGCGGGCATACGCCTCCGGCACCGCCGGGGCGCTGGCCGGGATCCCGCTCTCGATCAAGGACCTGGTCGACGTGGCCGGGGTCCGCTGCACCCGCGGATCGCTCGTGTGGGCGGATCACATCGCAGCCGAGGATGCCCCGCTGGTCGAGAACGTGCGGGCCGCCGGCGGGGTGATCCTGGGCAAGACGAACACGCCCGAGCACGGGTGGAAGGGCGAGACCACCAACCTGGTCACCGGCTCGACGCACAATCCGTGGCGGCACGGGCTCACCCCCGGCGGCTCCAGCGGTGGAGCCGCGGCGGCAGTCGCAGCCGGCCTGGGCGTGGTCGCCCAGGGCGGGGACGGTGCGGGCTCGATCCGGATCCCGGCGTCGATGTGCGGCGTGGTCGGCTTCAAACCGACGCACGACGTCGTGCCGAGCCCGTCGCGCAGCGGGCTGGCCGTACAGGGGCCGCTGGCCCGCAGCGTGGCCGATGCGGCCCTGCTGCTCGACGTGGTGGCGGGCCGCCCGGTGGCGGAGGGGTTGGGAGCGGGCATCGCCGGAGCGCGCGTGGCGTGGTCGGCCGACGTCGGATATGCCGCGGTCGAGCCGGGCGTCGCAGCGATCGCCGAGGCCGCGGTGGCGCGGTTCTCCGAGCTTGGCTGCAGCGTCGAGCCGGTGCATCCCGGGCTCCCCGACCCGTGGCCGGTGGTTGACGTGATCTGGGCCTACAACCAGGCTGACGGCGAGGATGAGCACACGCTCGAGGTGGCCGATCCCGGGCGCCGGGTGGTCGCCGCGCGGGGCGCTCGCCTCACTCCCTCCGATCATGCGTCTGCTCAGGCCGCCGGTTCGGCGTACCGGGCACGCATGGACGAGTTCATGAGCCGGCATGACCTGCTGGTGACGCCCACCCTGCCGTGCACGGCGTTCGAGGTCGGGCTCGACCAGCCGGGCAGTGTGGCCGGGCTGCGCACCGAGTACCTCAGCTGGACGGCACTCACGTATCCGTTCAACGTCGCCGGGATGCCAGCGGTGTCGGTGCCGTGCGGCCGCCTCGACGGTCTCCCGGTCGGGCTGCAGATCGCCGGTGGGCGGGGGCGTGACGCGCTGGTGTTGCGCGCAGCGGCAGCGTTCGAGGCAGTTGCAGCGTGGGCATACGACGATCTGGATCTGGTATAGAGCACTGCCCATGGAACGCTGGCGAGACATAGGCGGGCCGGTCGGTCTGTTCCCCACCGGCCCGCAAAACGCGATCACCGACGTCAGAGGCGTTCGGGTCGGCCACGCGCAGGCTGCGAGCGGCGAGCCGACCGGTGTCACGGTGATCGCGCCCCCGCAGCTTCCGGCGCGGGCGGGCACGGCAACCGTCAACGGCGTCGGTGAGCTGACCAAGAAGCTCGAGATCGACGAGTGGGGGATCATCCAGACGCCGGTCTACCTGTGCGGCACCCACGCCGTGGGGATGGTCTACCACGCCGCGATGCTGGCCGCCGGCGGCAGTCCGGAGAAGACGATCATCCCGGTGGTCGGGGAATGCGACGACGGCGACATCGCGGACTCGCGCACCGTCACGGTGGAGGATGTCAATGCCGCCATCGCGAACCTCGGCGAGACCGTGGCCGAGGGCACGGTGGGTGGGGGCACCGGCATGACCTGCTTCGATTTTGCGGGCGGGATCGGCACCGCGTCGCGGCTGGTGGAAGGGCACACGGTGGGGGTGCTGCTGATGTGCAACTTCGGGGATCGCGAGCGGTTGACCGTGGGCGGACTGCAGTTCGACCCGGTGCCCGGCCCACCGCCGCCGGAGGGCTCGTGCATCGCCATCTGCGCCACCGACGCCCCGCTATCGGCCCTGCAGCTCAAGCGGCTTGCGCTGAGGCCGCTGCTCGGGCTGGCCCGGGCCGGCTCCTACGCCTCCAACGGATCCGGCGAGATCGGGCTCGCGTTCACGGTGACGCGCGAGCAGGCGTTTCGGACGGCGGACATCTCACCGTTGTTCGCAGCCGCGTACGAGGCCGCGGAGGAAGCGGTCTACAACTGCCTGGTGGCGGCCGCCCCGGCAACCTCCCGCCGCAACGGCCTGCCTCGCGAGACCTTCCCGAAGCACCTCGTAAAACCGGGGTGAGTGGACCCGGGTCGGCCGGTTCGCTGGCACAACTGGTCCGTCACCACCGAGTGGTGACGGTGGTGGGGCTGGCCAAGAACGCCGGCAAGACGACGGTCGTCAATGCCCTTGTGCGGGAATTGGAGGGGCGCCTGGGGCTGGCCTCGCTCGGTCTCGACGGCGAGGAGCGGGACCAACTGACGGGGTTGCCCAAGCCGCGCATCAGGCCGCCCGAGGGGACGCTGATCGCCACCACGGATGGGTTGCTCCCCGAGCGCGGCGCGCGGGTGGTGGAGCGGCTCGGCCTGCGCACCGCGGCCGGCGACGCGGTGATCGCCGAGGTCGGGGAGGGCACGCAGGTCGTCGTCTCCGGGCCGACCAGGCTGGACGAGCTGGACGAGGCGCTGGCCGCGCTGCGCAGGCTGGGGGCTGCGAGGGTGGTGCTGGAGGGAGCGCTGGGTAGGCTGGGCACGGCCGCTCCGCAGCGCGCCGATGCGGTGGTGGTCGCGGCAGGCGCGGCGCTTGCCAACGGGCGCGGTGACCACGGCCCGAAGCTGCGGCTCGCGCTGGACCTGCTCGACCTGCCGGTGGACTCGGCGTCCGCCGATCTTCGAGTGAAGCATGCCGCGGGGTTCGAGAGCGAGCTCGCAGCGGACATCATCGCCCGCGGAGCCTTGGCGGTGGAGATCGACGGCGCCGTCACCGGCCCGCTGGTGGAGCACCTGCTTCGCACCCACACCCGGGTCAGGTTGCTCGTCCCCGACGCCACCCACGTGCTGGCCGGGCCGCAGCAGGTGGCCCGTGCGCGGCGGCGCGGGGTGGAGGTGTGCGTGCGCCGAGCGCTTCCGGTGGTGGCCGTGACCGCCAGCTCCTTTCATCCCGACGTCGCCTTCACGGCGGACGAGGCGTTCGCCACCACGGTCGCCGGGGTGGCCGGCAGGTGGCCGGTGTTCGACGTCGTTTCGGGGAGAATGCAGGCATGATGCTCGATCTGGATCGGGGATTGGTGGAGGAGGCCGCGACGCTCGCGGACGCCGTCGCGGGCCCGGTGCTGGGGTTCGCGAGCACCCATACCACGGTGACGATCGAGCGCACGGTGGCGCGCCTATTCGGGGTGGACGGCGTGGACGAGCTCGGCGTGCCGCTGCCCAACGTGCTCGTCGACGCCCTTGGCCCGCGGCTCGGTGAGGGTTTGGCGCGACCCCTGGCCCAGGCCTGTGTCGAGTCCGGCCGGTCGCCCCAGCAGGTTGCCGAGGCGATCGCCGCTGGTGGGGGCGACGGCCCGCTGTTGGCCGACGCTGCCGCACCGTCGCCGGAAGCCTGCGAGCTGGCCGAGCGCTTGGCCGGCGATGCCGACCGGCGGATCACCGACCAGCGAGCCCGACGCGACGAGCTGGTCGGCGAGTTCGGCGATCCGCCGACGCCGTGGCTGTACGTGATCGTCGCCACCGGCAACATCGTCGAGGATGCCCGCCAGGCGCAGGCTGCGGCGCGCAACGGGGCCGACGTGGTCGCCGTCATCCGCTCGACGGCGCAGAGCCTGCTCGATTATGTGCCGTACGGCGAGACCACCGAGGGCTTCGGCGGGACGTATGCGACCCAGGCCAACTTTCGCCGGGTGCGGTCCGCGCTCGACCAGGCGATGCCGGAGGTCGGCCGGTATCTGCGCCTGACCAACTACGCCTCGGGGCTGTGCATGCCCGAGATCGCGGCATGTGGAGCGTTCGAACGCCTGGATCTGATGCTCAACGACTCCATGTACGGGATCCTGTTTCGGGACATCAATCCTCAGCGGACGTTCTGCGACCAGTACGTGAGCCGGATGATCAACGGCCGCGCCGGGATCATCATCAACACCGGGGAGGACAACTACCTGACCACCGCGCCGGGGCACGAGTCCGGGCACACGGTGATCGCGTCGAACTTCATCAATCGCGCTCTGGCGCTGGCCGCCGGTATCCCCGAGCGTCAGATCGGGCTCGGGCACGCGTTCGAGATCGATCCCGACCGTCCCGGCCAGATCATGGAGGAGTGGGCAATCGCGCTCCTCGTCCGGGAGCTGTTCCCGAACTGCCCGATCAAGTACATGCCGCCCACCAAGCACGTGACCGGGGACATCTTCCGGGCCCACGCGCTGGGCACCATGTTCAACCTGATCGGGGTCGCCACCGGGCAGCACATCCAGCTGCTGTCGGTGCTCACCGAGGCCGTGCACACGCCGTTTCTGGCCGATCGCATGCTGGCCATCCAGGACGCGCGGCGCACCTTCGAGGCGGCCCGGCCGCTGCGTGATTCGCTGCAGGCGGTTCCGGGGGGGCCGCTCGAGCTGCGCGCCGCGACCGTGCTCGAGCAGACGGTCGAGCTGCTGCGGGCGGTCGCCGAGGTGGGGATGTTCACGGCGATCGAGAACGGCTGGTTCGCCGACACCCACCGTCCGCGCGACGGCGGTCGCGGTCTGGAGGGCGTTGCGGCGCGTGACCGGCACTACCACAACCCGTTCCTGGAGCTGTGGGAGCCGCAGCTCGCCGCGTGGGCGCATGGCTGAGGTCGTGCCGTACGGCGACACGCTGGGCGACGGGATGGTGCAGCTCAGCTTTACGCTGCCGGTGCCCGCGGATGCGCGAGCACGGGAGATCGGCAAGGCGTTCGTCGCCAACCTCGGCCTGCGCGGGCCGCAGATCGTGCACGTCGCAGCAGCCGATCGCGACATGACCTTCTTCGTCGCCTACGGCGCGGCCGGCGTCGGCGTCGACCCCGATCTCGTCGTCGGCTCGGAGGTGGACGCTCCGCCGCTGGGGTTCGAGGAGGTGAACTCGCTGATCGAGCGGAGTCTGGGGCGTCGCATGGTGGTGGTCGGCGCGGCGATCGAGTCGGACGCCCACACGGTCGGCATCGACGCGATCATGAACATGAAGGGGTTCGCCGGCGACTACGGTCTCGAGCGGTATCCATGGATCGAGGCGGTCAATCTCGGTGCGCAGGTGGCCTGCGAGCGGCTGGTGCGCGAGGCGGTCGACCACGACGCGGACGCGATCCTGGTGTCACAGGTGGTGACCCAGAAGCAGGTGCACGCGCGACAGCTGACCAAACTGGTCGACCTGCTCGAGGCGGAGGGCCTGCGGAGCCGGTTCCTGCTCATCGCGGGCGGCCCGCGGCTGTCCAACACGTTCGCCAAGGAGCTCGGCTACGACGCCGGCTTCGGCCCCGGTTCGACACCGTCTCAGGTCGCTGCCTGGATCGCCCAGGAGCTGGCCGCCCGGCGCGCCACCTGACCCGACCGACGCCGGCGTAGTGTCACGAGGAGGTGTCACGACCGTCACGCGGTCCGTACGGGGTCTGACCCCGTACGGACCGCGTTACAGGTTCGGGGCGGCGGCGTGATGGGGGGCGGCGGCCGGGTGCAGCGCGAGGACGACGCGTTCGAGCATCGGGTGCAGGACGGCGCGGCCGAAGTCCGGGACCGGGAGCGACAGCTGCGACAGGAGCGCGCCCTCGAGCACGTTGGCCAGGATCGGCACCGCATCCTGGGGTAGCCCCGCCGCCTCGACCAGCGTCGCCAAGCAGGCGCCGTAGGCCCCGTCCCAGCGGTCCGCCAGCGGTCGCAACGCCGGCCGCCGGCTCGCCTCCAGCAGCAGCTCATACTGGGCCACCAGCGGAGCACGGGTGTCCACCAGCTGTGCCTGGCTCATCAGCACCAACCGGTGCACCAACGCGTACGGGTCGGTCGGAGGGTCGGTCGCGAACTCGGCCGCGAGCTGCGTCGATCGTTCGATCACCAGCTCCAGCGCCTCCGTCACCAGGGCCTCCTTCGACCGGAAGTGGTACGTCGTCGACGCCAGCGGAACGCCGGCGGCGGCCGCGACTGCGCGGTGCGTTACCGCATCTGCTCCGCGCTCGCCGATCACCTGCAGGGTGGCCTCCACGATCGTCCTGCGCCGGGCCGCGCTCACGGTTGGCTGAGCCGCGCCGCCTCGCGGCCCGCCCTGAGGCCGGACTCGATCGCACCGTCGATGAACCCCGCCCATCCGTCCGCGATGTCCGAGCCGGCCAGCACGACGCGCCCTTCGGGTGCCTGCATGGGCGCGTGGTGGTGTTCGTACCATCCGGGCCGGTGGATGGCCCACGTCCCCTGCGAGAACTCGTCGGCCAGCCAATCGTGGGCGGTCGCGTCCACCGCCTCGTAGCCGGGCAGGATGTCTGCCAGCGCGCGATTCACCCCGGCCAGGTCGGTCGGGTCGCACCGTTCGGCGTCGAGTCCGAAGCCGATCATGATCTGCGAGCCGTCGTCGCCCAGGATCTCGGTGTCGAGGTACCCGAACGGATGCTCCGAGCGGATCGCGTTCTGGAGCACCCGCTCGCCGTGTGCGCGGATGAAGATCTTGATTCCTCGGGACGCCTGGCCGAGCGCGATCGCGGCCCGCTTCCCGTCCGCCAGCGCGGGGTCGAACTCGATCGCCGCCAGGGTGTTCAGGGGGACCGCGACCACCGCCGCCCGGGCGGACTCCACCCTCCCGTCTCGGGCGTGCACCTCGACGGCGTCGGGCGTGCGGCGAACCGCCGCGACGGGTGTCTCCAGCCGGGTCTCGAAGCTGGCAGCCTCGGCGATTGCGCGCAGCAGCGCCCCGGTGCCGTGCGTCAGGGTGACTCGTCCGCCCGTGTGCTGCGTGAGCGCGAGGCTGCCTCCCGAGAGCGCATGCCAGCGCAGCACGCTGGCAGCGCCGGCGTCGTCCAGCCGGCCGTGCGCGAGCGACTCCAGTTCGGCGGCCAGCACGTCGCGCTCCTCGGACGACAGATCGATCTCGTCCATGCGCTCGGCGATCGTCAGCCGATCGAAACGGGCCAGCGCGTCGATTGCGTGCAGCGGCCGGTGGGGCATCGGCAGCGCGTTCTCGACTCCGTCGACGAAGCGGTTCCAGCCCCGCTCGGCGATCGCGTCGCGCTCCTCGATCGTGCCCGCGCGTCGCTCGCCCCCCACGTACCACCCGGCGATGTCAGGGTCGTCGGACAGCTCGACCGTGAGGCCGGCGCGCGTGATCTCCGACCACGTATGTGGCTGGTGCCAGTGCACCCAGCCGCCCCCGTACTCGATCTGCGCGCCGCTCCAGGGGGCGGTCCACGTGCGGCCCCCGAGCCGGTCGCGCGCCTCCAGCAGCAGCACGTCGCGGCCTGCGTGCGCCGCCTCGCGCGCGGCGGTGACACCGGCGAATCCGCCTCCGATCACGATCACATCCCGCATGTTGGTACAAATGTACCAAACCGGCCGGGTGGCGCCACCGGGCATGACCATGGGCCATATCATGCGGCTTCCTGGTCGGCGTGAGAAGGGGTGTGGTATGAGCGAAGGACTGACGGTCGAGCTGCGCATGCGCCTCTCGGCAGCGGATGCGCACTACGGCGGCAACCTGGTCGACGGCGCTCACGGGCTGGAGATCTTCGGCGACATCGTCACCGAGCTGGCGGTGCGCACGGACGGCGACGAAGGCCTGTTCGCGGGCTACGAGAAGGTCGAATTCCTGGCCCCGGTGTATGCCGGGGACTTCGTCCGTGCCACCGGGACGATCGTGCGTATGGGCAACACGAGCCGCACCGTCGATCTGGAGATCTGGAAGCAGATCACCGCCCGTGCCGACGTCAGCGACTCCGCGGCGGACGTGCTCGACCCGCCCGTTCTGGTCACCCGGGCGCGCGGAACGTACGTGGTCAGGCGCGAGCACCAGCGCGGGCCGGGTGGCGCCGGCGAGTGAGCGACGAGCTGATCATCACCGTCGCACCGTGCGGCGCCGAGACCGTGCGCTCGCACAACCCCGCGGTGCCCTACACCCCCGCCGAGATCGCCGAGGAGACGCGCCGCAGCTTCGACGCCGGCGCGCGAATGGTGCACGTGCACGCCCGCTGGGACGACGGCACCCCGACCCAGGACGCCGACCGCTACGTCGAGACGGTGGCGGCGATCCGCGAGACCGTCCCGGAGATCATCGTCCAGGTCTCGACCGGTGGTGCGGTGGGCATGACACGTGAGGAGCGGCTGGGCTCGCTGGCCGCGCGGCCCGAGATGGCGAGCCTGACCTGCGGCACTGTCAACTTCGGCTCCGGGGTGTTCGAGAACCCCGCGCCGCTGATGCTCGAGTTCGCGCGCGCGCAACTCGCGGCGGGGGTGCGTCCGGAGCTGGAACTCTTCGACTTCGGTCACATCGACAATGCCGCCTGGCTGGTGGCGAAGGCGCCCCTCGACGGCCCGCAGCACCACGATCTGGTGCTCGGGGTCCCCGGCGGAGCTGCCGGCACACCCCGCAACGTCGTCATGATGGCCGACCGGCTGCCGGCCGGCTCGACCTGGACCGCTACCGGGATCGGTCGCAGCCACCTGCCGGTGATCACCGCGGCCATCGCCTGCGGCGGGCATGTCCGGCTGGGTTTCGAGGATCAGGTGGAGATGGCGCCGGGCGTGCTCGCTTCGTCGAACGCCGAGCTCGTCGAGCGAGCCGTGCGGATGGCCGAGCTGGCCGGCCGGACGGTCGCGACTCCGGCGCGTGCGCGGGAACTCCTGCGCCTCGCGCCCGTCTGAACCCGTGTGAGGATTCTGCCGTTCATCCTGGGGGCCGGACTGGCACTCTCGGGCTGCGGCCAGGCCTCCTCGACCCCGCCCGCCGCCACCATCGCCGGACGCGCGACCGCCGGGCCGACCTGTCCTGTGCAACCGATGACCGGTGACGCCTGCGCCAACCGCAAGGTCGCCGGCGCGCGGATAGACATCGTCGACGCCGGCGGCCGCACGGTCGGACACGCTCTGACCGCCCGCGACGGGAGCTACGCCGTGTCCGTGCCGCCGGGCCGCCGATACACCGTCCGCGGCGAGCCGGTGACGGGTCTCATGTCGGCTCCCCGACCGGTTGTCGCCCGCGCGGGAACCGCGGGCTCGACCATCCGCGTCGATCTTGTCTACGACACCGGGATCCGCTGAGCCTCCGAGGCAGTTTGTTAGGCGGTCTCAGGCGGGCAGCTCGACCGCAGGCTGCGCCGTCGCGAGCAGTTCCGCGACGCGCTCCTCCGAGACCTCGCCGAAGTCCTCGTAGAACTGGCTGACCGACGTGAAACGCTGGGGGTCGCGGAGGGCCACCAGTCGATCGCACTCGCGCGCCAGCCGCTCGGCCTGGGGGCGGGGGAGCACGGGCAGCGTGACCATGATCTGGCGGGCGCCGGCGTTTCGCACCGCCGCGATGGCGGCGCGGATCGAGGCTCCGGTGGCCGCTCCGTCGTCGACGATCACCACCAGTCTGCCCATCAACATCATCGGCACCCCGCCCCGCAGCCGCTCATCCATCGCCCGCGCGTCGGCGGTGGCCGCGTCGTAGGCTGCGTCGAGCCGGTCGCGGGTCAGGAGCGACGCCACCCGTCGGTTGGTGAACCGCTCCCCCATGGGGGCCACCGCCCCCATCGCGAGCTCCGGGTAGCCCGGCATCGGCACCTTGCGCACGCAGAGCACATCCATCGGCAGCTCCAGCATGTGCGCCATCTCGGCGGCAACCTCGACGCCACCGCGGGCCAGACCGATCACCACCACGTTGTTCTTCTTGCGCAACTCCGGCACCGCGGCTGCCAGAGCGGCTCCCGCCTGCGTGCGATCACGAAACATACCGGCGATCATGCCAATCGAGGCAGCGGCGGTCAAGGTCCGCACGCAGGGAGTTTCGCATTCGCGACCGAAACGCCCGCATTGCTATACTTGCCGTCTGGCAAAGCAGAGGCATCCGCTTCTCACCTCCCGGCCGAGTGCCGGCGGGTTCAATCGAGAGATTGACGTCGCGCCCTCGGGGCGCCTCGGACGGGTGCACGCCGCGCCCGTCTTTTTCGTTGTCGAGAGGAGTTCACCCGATTGGGAATGATCGTCACTAGGTACGAGCCTTGAGGCCCCGCCGGCACGTCGACCAGCGTCCGGCCGAGCCGACCACCCGCATCAACGAGGCGATTCGCGTCCCGCAGGTGCGCTTGGTCGACCAGGACGGCACGCAGATCGGCATCAAGGCCACCGACGAAGCGCTCAAATACGCGTGGGACAAGAACCTCGACCTGGTCGAAGTGGCCGCCGAGGCGCGGCCGCCAGTCTGCCGGGTCATGGACTACTCCAAGTACAAGTACGAGCAGGAGCAGAAGGCCAAGCTCGCGCGCAAGCACCAGTCGACGATCACCATCAAGGAAATCAAGCTGCGGCCGAAGATCGGCGTCGCCGACTACGAGACCAAGAAGGGTCACGTCGAGCGGTTCCTTCGCCACCGCGACAAGGTCAAGGTCACGATCATGTTCCGCGGGCGCGAAATGACCCACCCCGAGCGGGGTCGGACGTTGCTGCTGAGGCTCGCCGAGGACGTCAAGGACATCGCGGTGATCGAATCTCAGCCGTTGCAGGACGGACGCAACATGGTGATGATGCTCGGCCCGGTCAAGGCGCCGGTGGAACAGCCGGCGGTGGCGGCCGAGGCCCCGGAGGCGCCGGTCGACCCGGCAGCGGATGATGGAGAGCAGGCGGTTGCGGCGACCGAGCCTGAGGCGGCCGTCGAGCCTGCGAAGTAAGGAGAACCGATGCCAAAGGTGAAAACATCGTCGGGCGCCAAGAAGCGCTTCAAGGTTTCGAGCACTGGAAAGGTGCTGCGCCGGCGTGCGTTCAAGTCGCACCTGCTCGAGCACAAGAGCGCAAAGCGCCGTCGAGCCAAGCGCAAGGACACCGCGCTGGCGGCCGCCGACAACCGTGAGGCGCTGCGCCTCCTGGGTAAGCGATAGCACGGGGAGTGTGACCTGATGGCACGAGTCAAGCGCAGCGTTCACGGCAAGAAGAAGCGGCGAGAGGTGCTGGAGAGCGCCAAGGGCTACCGCGGCCTCAAGAGCACCACCTACCGCAAAGCCAAGGAGCAGGTGATGAAGTCGCTCGCCTACTCCTACCGCGACCGCAGGGTGCGCAAGCGCGACTTCCGGCGGCTCTGGATCATCCGCATCAATGCCGGAGCGCGCCTTCACGGCCTCTCGTACAACCAGTTCATGCACGGTCTCAAGCTGGCCCAGATCGATCTCGATCGCAAAGTGCTGGCCGATATCGCGGTGGCCGATCCGGCCGCCTTCGGCGTGATTGCCGAGGCCGCGAAGGCCGCGCTGACATCCGAGTAGACGCTCCGGTGAGCGCCGAGCCGATCAGCTCGCGTGCCAACGCGCGGCTGAAGCATGCGCGCAAGTTGCAGGCCAAGAAGCACCGCCTGGTCGCGGGGCAGTTCCTGGCCGAGGGCGAGGACGTGATCGAGGAGGCGCTCGCGGCCGGGATCCTTCCCCTCGAGACGTTCGTCGCGGCTGACCGCCAGCCGTCGGAGACACTGGTCGCGCGACTGACGCGGGGCGGTCCCGTCCACGTGGTCGCCGACCACCTGCTGGCCGAGGTCGGCTCGCTCCCGCACCCTGCCCGGGTGGTTGCCATCTTCGCCCTGGAGGTTCTTCCCAAGCGGGATCCGGCGGCCGATCTGGGCATCTACCTGCATCGCGTGATCGACCCCGGCAACGTGGGCACCGTGGTGCGGGCCGCGGGCGCGCTGGGCCCGGCGTTCGTGGCGCTGTCGGCAGGCTGCTCCGACCCGCTGTCTGGGAAGGGCGTACGGGCTTCGATGGGCGCGGTATTTCGGGTGCCGATCGAGGCCGGCGCCGATCTGCCCGCCGGCGGCCGGAGGGTCGGGCTCATAGCGGAGGCCGTCACTCCGCTGTGGGAGGCCGATCTGACCGGCCCGGTGACGTTTGTGGTGGGCGCTGAGCGGCACGGCCTGCCCGATGAACTGCGCGCGCGGTGTGACCTCGTGTGCGCGATCCCCCAGGCACCCGGCGCCGAGTCGCTGAACGCCGCTCAGGCGGCGACCCTCGCGCTCTACGAAGCGGTGCGCCGGCGCGCAACCCACACCGAGTCGGTCGAGCCGGCTGCCAGCGGCGCGCGGTCGAAGGAGCCGTAGACCTCGATGGCGGTGTAGCCCGCCGCGCTCAGCAGCCGCCGCCAGTCCGCTGGGTCGATCCACCACAGCTCCATCTCGGCCAGCGTCGGGCCCGCCTGCACCTCGAGCACGAGACTTCGCTCGGCCTCGTTCCAGGTCGCTCGCTCGTGGATACCCGGCTCGCGCTCGATCCAGCGGCCGTGCGTCTCCTCGATGTCCGCGCGGTCGGGGTGAAAGACGTCGAACGCGAGCGTCCCGCCCGGCTCGAGCAGCTCGTGCAGGCGGGCGAGCACCGTCAGCCGCGTGGCGTCGTCGGGCAGGTGGAGGAACGCGCGGAAGGGCACGATGATCAGCGGGAACCGGCCCAGGTCGGGTAACCGGCGCATGTCCGCGCGCAGCAGCCGCATGTCCAGCCGGTGCGGCAACGCCCTGGCCCACGCCAGGTCGAGCATCTCCGCGGAGCTGTCGATGCCGACCACCGGCACCCCGGTCAGTGCGACCGGCACCGCGACCCGACCCGACCCGACACCGATCTCGAGCACCGGGCCGCCGGTGCGCAGCGCCAGATCGACGTAGAACGGGATGTCCTCGGTGACCGACCGGCACCACAGGTCGTACAGCGGCCCCAGGTGGTCGTACGCGGAGGACACACCGTTAGACTACTGCGCTCAATGGACACCGAATCTCTGGTCGCCCAGGCCACCGCCCGCATCGACTCCGCCGCCTCCAGCGACGAGCTGGAGCAGCTGCGGGTCGAGCTGGTGGGGCGCAAGGCCCCGCTGGTGCTGGCGCTGCGCGAGCTGGGCTCCGTGCCCGAGACCGAGCGCCGGGAGCGCGGCGGCCAGCTCAACCGCGCCCGGCGCACGCTCGAGGAGCTGATCGCCGCGCGTGAGCGGGAGCTGCTCGACCGCGAGCTCGACGAGCGGTTGCGTGCCGATCGGCTCGACGTCACCCTGCCGGGCACTGCCCGACAGCGCGGCTTCGCGCACCTGATCCAGGAGACCAGCCGCGAGATCCTGGACGTCTTCGTCGGCTTCGGCTACACCGTCGTGGACGGCCCGGAGGTCGAGACCACGCACCTCAACTTCGACGCGCTGAACACGCTGCCGACCCATCCGTCGAGGCAGGCCACCGACACCTACTACATCGACGACCGAACCGTGCTGCGCACTCACACCTCGCCCGTGCAGATCCGCGCGATGGCCGCCCAGCCGCCTCCGATCTACGTCGCCACCGCCGGCCGCTGCTTCCGCCGTGACACGCCGGATGCCACGCACACGGCGATGTTCACGCAGATCGAAGGTCTGGCGGTCGACCGCGCGATCACCCTTGCCCACCTCAAGGGCACCCTGCTCGAATTCGCGCGGGCGCTGTTCGGCCCCGAGCGCGAGGTGCGCCTGCGGCCGCACTTCTTCCCCTTCACTGAGCCCTCGGTCGAGGTCGACGTGTCGTGTTTCAACTGCGATCGTGACGGCTCCCCGTGCCGCGTCTGCCGGGCCGAGGGCTGGGTCGAGATCCTCGGCGCGGGTATGGTCGACCCCAACCTGTACGGGTTCGTCGAGGGCTACGACCCGGAGTTGCACACCGGATTCGCGTTCGGGCTGGGCGTCGAGCGGGTCGCCGCGCTGCGCCATGCCATCCCCGACATTCGCCTGCTGTGGGAGAACGACCTGCGCTTTATGGCCCAGTTCGGCTGAGGATCACGAAGCGGCCGTACCGCGGTGCGGTCGCGGCGGGGTCGACGTACACCTGCGACAGCTCGGAGTCGCCCCGGAGCGCGGCCAAAACCTGCGCCGAGCCGCTGCGCAGGTCGAACACCACGTAGTCGACGCGGTAGCGGGCCATCAGCGCGTCGCGCACCGTCTCCGAGCTCGCGGCTGAGAAGAATCTGTCCACGTCCTCCCGCCGCCGCTGCGGGTAGTCACGCGGCGTCGCGCGCGAGTGCGCCTCCGAGATGGCGACCGCGTACACGTCGGCGCGGCCGACGATCTGGTAGGCGATGCCGTCCGCCGGCTCGGCGTACGGAGCCAGCACCACGGGCAGGCGTGCGCGGCTGTGGGATTGCAGGAACGCGATCACCCCCGGCGTCACCAGGTTGCGGATCGCGGCCTGAGCCGATCCGTCACGCAGCGTCGCCAGCAACCGAGGGGCGTCGCGGACGATCGGCCCCGCCATCAGCGCGAGCAGGAGCAGGGCCGCCGGCGTGAGCGGAGTCGTGGGGATGGCGACGCTCGGCGCCGCTGAGCGGGCGAGCCCCCGCCGCAGCAGCAGTGCAGCCCCGGCCACCGCGGCGGCCGTGGTGAGGAGGTCCGGCAGCGTGAACACCCAAACGACCGGGTGCAGCGACGGGGCGGGCCAGCCCGCGGCCCGCGGGCCGCCCTGCCCCCAAAGGAAACCGGCGTGCTCGAGCAGCACGGAGGACGCCGCCAGCGCGACCGCGAGGGCGCACAGTCTGCGCGGAGTGCGCGCAACGGCGACCGCCGCGGCGAGTGCGGCGGCGGTCATGAAGATCCACGGCACCGCGTTCCAGAACCGCTCGGCCTGGCCCCCGCTGACCGCGGCCGTCAACACGGTCCCGGAGCCCGGTACTGCCACCAGCGCCAACATGGCCGCGCTGAGCGCCGCCGGCAGCAGCCAGGGCGAGCGGCCTTTGCGCAGGACGACGAGTGTCGCCACGAGGGCCGGCAGCAGCTCGACCCGGTGGGCGAGGATCGCCTGCCCCGAGCTCGCCAGCGCATGCCCGCCGGCGGTGATCAGCTGGCCCGGCGCCGCGCCCGGAGCCGGCCGGTGCTCACCTCCCGACAGTGCGACGGCGTACACCCAGCCGCCGGCGGCGGCGCAGACGCCGGTCGCCGCGACCAGCGCCGGCCACAGCCGGTGGTCGAGGACGACGACCGCCGCGATCATGACCAGCACGGCGATCGTGTAGGTGGGATGGACGACTGCGACCTCGAGTGCGGCCACCACCGTCCACGCCGACCAGCGGCGGCCGGTCCGTTCCCGATACAGGTGGACGAGCAGCACGACCGCCGCGGGGAGCAGGATGACGAAGGTGAAGAACGGCGGCTCCTTGACCAGCCCGGCGACGATCCGGGTCGCCGAGTCCCAGCTCGAGAGCGTCGCTGCGATCATGCCGACGGCGGGGTTGGCCAGCGCCCGGCCGGCGCCGTAGGCCGCCACCGGGATCAGCAGTGCGAAGGCGGGGGTCAGGTTCGTGTACCCCGCCGACGGGTCGCCGCCTGCCAGCAGGATGGCTCCAGCCTGCACGGCGTGCAGCAGCGGGAACGCATAGCCGGCGTGCGGGTGCCCGCCGAGGTACGGCGACACGCCTCCCAGGGAGATGCCAGGCAGCGCCAGCAGCTTGCGGATCAGGCCTGCGTGGAAGAGCGCGTCGCCGCCGAGCGCGGGCTGCCACTGCGACGACGCGACGGCGACGAGAACTCCGCCGAGGAGCACAGCCAGCGGCTCGACCCGGCCGCGAAGGGTGAACGTCGTGCTGAGCGGGCGCCAGTCGAGTGCCAACGCCGAGCCGACGAGCACCGTCCACATCACCGATGAGAAGCGGACGTGCAGAGCCAGACCGAGCGCGAGTGGAACTGCCCACGCCGCCATGCCGGTGACCGGCACGAGCGCCATCGTCTCGGCGGCGGTCAGGCGCGCGCTCAGCCCGGTGCGGTCGGCGAGGGCGATTGCGGGCAGACCCAGCGCCAGCCCAAGCCCCGCAACCAGGCCGACCTGAGCGTCCCACCCGGCAACGAGCCGGCAGCCGACGAGGGCGACCGCCAGCAGCCCGAGCCGCACCGCCATGTTTGCTCCCCGGGTCATCGATCGCAGGATGATACGGGGCCGGCGTCACCCTCCTGTGCGACAATCCCGCGGATGCCGTCGCGCCGCGGAGCTGCCGTGATCGCCGCTTCGCTCGCCCGGCGCCAAGGTGTCGCGGTGATGTGCGCAGCGGCGGTTGGCCTGGTGCTCTGGGTGCTGCCGTCCGACGGGTTCGACCTTCGGATCTTCCTCTCGGCAGCCCGCGCCGTGCTCCACGGGCACAGCCCGTACCCCGCCACCGACGCCGGGCTTGCCTCCAACAGCGCCTTCGTCTACCCCCGAGCGGCTGCATGGGCGTTCGTCCCGCTGACCTGGTTCGCAGGGCACACGGCGCAGACCGTGTACGCAATCGTGAGCGGAGCCTGCCTGTATGCAGGAGTGCGGCTGCTCGGCATTCGCCGGGCATTGGTCGCGGCACCGGTCGTGCTCTCGTCGTTCGCGCTGCGGTCGGTATCGCTGGGTACCGTGGAGCCTCTGCTGTTCGTGCTGTTGGCAGCCGTGTGGCGCGCGCGCGACGCCCAGCGCACGAGTGGCGCTGCGCTCGCCGTCGCGATCGTGCTCAAGCCCGTGGTCGCACCGGTGTGGCTGTTCTTCGTGCTCACCGGTCGTCGCGCCGGCGCGGTGGCGACGGTCGTCGTGGGGGCGGGGCTGTGGGCTGCCGGCGCCGGCCTGTCCCCGCATGCCGCCTACTCGTACGCGTCGATGCTGCGGCGGCTGTCCTCGATCGAGAGCGGACACAGCGAGTCGACCGTGCGCGTGCTGGGCGAGCTCGGCGTCGGGCGCAGCACGGCGTCGGTGGTGGTCGTCTCGGCGGGGCTCGCGGTGCTTGTCGGCGCCGCCGCGATCACACGCCGGCGGGACGATGGCGAGGCCACCGACCGTGCCGTGTTTGCGACTGCGGTGGGGGTGTGTGTGCTCGCTTCGCCGGTGGTGTGGAGCCACTATTACCTGCTCGTGCTGGTCGCGCTGTGTGTCGTCCGCGTACCGGTGCCGATGCTGTACATCGCGTTTGCGATCAGCTGGTGGGTCACCCCCGACCGGCGCTGGGTGGTCAGCCCGAGCCACTTCGTAGGCTGGCCGCCGGACAGCGCCCAACCGTGGCTGGCCCAGCTGGTGCTTGCGATGACGCTGGCGGCATGTGCGGTCGCGGCCACCCGAGGGGTGGGCGGTGGCCGGCCGGCGCTGCGTCGGTAGGATGCCCGCTCATGAGGGTGCCCGTTTCCTGGCTTCGCGAGTACGTCAGCTTCGACCTGCCGGTGCAGGAGCTGGGAGAGCTGCTTTCGATGACCGGAACCAAGCTCGAGGCGCTGCACGCGCGGGGAGTGCCGGACGGGCTCGAGCAGTATCGCGTAGGCCGGGTGCTGACCCGCGATCAGCACCCCGACGCCGACCGGCTGAGCCTGTGCACGGTCGACGTGGGCGAGTCCGAGCCGCGCCAGATCGTGTGCGGCGCGACGAACTTCGCGGCCGGTGACACGGTCGCGGTTGCGCTTCCGGGTGCGGTGCTGCCGGACGGCATGGTGCTGCGCAAGGCGAGGCTGCGCGGCGTCGAGTCCGACGGCATGATGCTCTCCGAGCGCGAGCTCGAGCTGTCGGCCGAGCACGCGGGGATCATGCGGCTGCCCGCTGACTGGGGAGTCGGCGACCCGCTGGCCGACCACCTGCCGATTGCCGACCAGGTGATGGAGTTCGAGATCACCTCCAACCGACCCGACTGCCAGAGCGTGTACGGCATCGCACGAGAGGTGTCGGCGGTGCTCGACGTCGACCTCGCCGGGTGGCCGGGCAGCGAGCCTCCGGCTGCGGGCGCCGACCACGTCGACCAGTACGTGTCCGCGCGTATCGACGCGCCCGATCTGTGCCCGCGGTGGGCGGGCCGCGTGTTCACGGACATCCAGGTCGGACCGTCGCCGCCGTGGCTGAAGGCTCGGATCGCCGCAGCCGGCATGCGTTCAATCTCCAACGTGGTCGACATCACCAATTACGTGATGCTGTGCATCGGCGAGCCGACCCACGCGTTCGACCTCGATGCGGTGACGGGACGTGAGATCATCGTCCGTCGCGCGCGCGACGGCGAGCTGGTGGTGACGCTGGACGGGCAGGAGCGCGTGCTCGACGCCGACACGCTGGTGATCGCCGACGCCGAGAAGCCGTCCGCGGTCGCGGGGCTGATGGGCTCGGAGTGGAGCGAGGTGTCCGAGACGACGCGCACGGTGCTGCTCGAGTGCGCCAACTTCGACGGTCCGGCCACCCAGGCGGCGTCGGTGCGGTTGGGCCTGCGCACCGAAGGATCGAGTCGCTGGGAGAAGGGGCTCGATCCACACCTCGTCCCGCGGGCGCTGGCGCTCGCCTCGCGGCTGCTGGTCGAGCTGTGCGGCGCCCGGCTGGTGCCCGGCACGATCGACCTGCACGGCGAGCTGCCCGAATCGCCGCCGGTGTCGCTGCGGCGCGAGCGGCTGGAGCAGGTCGTCGGCATTCCGTTCAGTGACGAGCAGATCGACCGGTCGCTCTCGCGGCTCGGGTACGAACGGGTCGAGGCGGGCTGGCGGGTGCCCACCTGGCGCATGGGGGACACCACTCGCGAGATCGACCTGATCGAGGAGGTGTCGCGGATCGTCGGCGTCGACACGGTGCCGGCGGTGATGCCGCCACACGCGGATGCGATCGGTCGGCTGGGCCCGGACGAGCGCTTCCGCCGGCACCTGGTCGACGTCCTCCGCGGCGCCGGCCTGTCCGAGTCGGTGACCGTGGGGTTCTGGGATCCGCGGATGCTCGAGCGGCTTGCGATCGGCCCGGGACACCCGGCATCAGGCGTCGTCGCGGTGCGCAACCCGATGGGTCAGGACCAGTCGCTCCTGCGGACGCTGGTCTTCCCCGGCCTGCTCAACTCGGTGGCGCGGAACTCGAGCGTCGGCGCCGAGCGAGTGGCGCTGTTCGAGCTCGCGCAGGTTGCCGTTGCGGGGTCCGGTGAACTGCCCGAGCAGCCGATCAGACTGGCGGGTGTGCTGGCCGGCGTGGGCGCCGGCTTTGCCGAATGCAAGGGCGTGGTCGAGACGCTTCACGCCAGCCTTCGCTCACCGGCGCGCTTCGTCCGCGCCGAGCAGCCGTTCCTGCATCCTGGGCGGGCGGCCGCTGCGGATGCGGGCTTCTTCGGTGAATTGCACCCGCGCGTGGCCGCGGCGTTCGGCATCGAGGCGCCGGCTGCGGTCTTCGAGCTCGACGTTGCAACGTTGCACGGCCTCGTGCACGGAACCCCGCTCTACCGGGACGTGGTCAGCTTTCCGCCGCTCCGCCAGGACCTCGCGGTGGCGCTGGACGAGGATGTCGCGGCCGGCGACGTGGTGGACGCCGTGTACGAGGCGGCCGGCGACGTCCTGGCGCGGGCCGAGGTGTTCGACGTCTACCACGGCCCGCAGGTGGGCGAGGGGCGCAAGAGCCTGGCGCTGCACCTGGTGTTCCAGGCCACCGACCGCACGCTCACCGATGCCGAGGCCGATGCGCTCCGCGTCGCCATCCTCGAGGAGCTCGGACGGCGCTTCGGAGCCGAGCCGCGAGTCTAGACGACCCCCTGCGTGGCGACCGGACGGATGTCGGTCGCGCGCCGTTCCAGCCGCAGCGTGCCCACGATGCCCACCGCGTCGACCGTGCCGAGCCGTTTTCGGCACAGCTCGGGGGCGCTGCCGTAGCCGAACTGCCGCGCGGCTCGGAAGTGGAACACGCCGCTTCGCCAATCGCCGTCGTGCCACGGGTTGAGCGGGCTCAGCGCCAGCGCGGTCTCCTCGGCCTGGGCGGCGTCGCGCAGCCGAAGCTCGAGGTACAGGTTCGACCAGTCGGCCGGCTGGCGGCCGACGACCTGATCCCATTGCTCGACGAGCGGTGTCACGCTGTGGATCGTATCGCGGCGATCCTCGACTCGCGGCTGTAGAGTCCGGCGCCGATGGACCAGCTCCTCCCGCGGCTCGCAGACCTCCTGGTCGGCTTCGGCGCCAACGTCCAGGCCGGCCAGATGGTGGCGATCGGATCCGACGTCGGCAAGGAGCAGCTGACCCGTGAGATCGCGCGCTGCTGCTACCAGCGGGGAGCGGTGTTCGTCGACGTGATGTACGCCGACCCATACGTCAAGCGCGCGCGCATCCTGCACGGAGTCGAAGCGGCGCTCGGCCACGAGCCGGCGTGGACGGTGGCCCGGCCGCTCGAGCTGGCCGAGAACGGCGGTGCCTCGATCGGGCTGACGGGGCTGGTCGAGCCGGGCCTGCTGGATGGGCTCGACGCCGATCGGTTGCGCCGTGACCGGTTCCCCGGCGGCAAGCAGTGGATGGCACTTTCGAGCGAGAGCAAGGTGAACTGGACGGTGGGTGCCTGCCCGACCCCGGCCTGGGCGGCGGCCGTCCATCCGGAGCTGCCGCCGGTGGAGGCGCTCGACCGGCTATGGGAGCACGTGGCGTACGCCTGCCGGTTGGATGCCGACGACCCGGTGGGGACGTGGGCACTGCGCATCGGCGAGCTCCAGGCCGCGCGCGCGTGGCTGAGCGAGGCCCGTTTCGAGGCCCTGCACTTCCTTGGCCCGGGCACCGACCTGACGATCGGGCTGCTCCCATCGTCGACCTGGCTCGGAGCCGAGGAGGAGACCGACGGCGGCATCGTGTTCCACCCCAATGTGCCCAGCGAGGAGGTGTTCACCACGCCGGACATGCTGCGGGCGGAGGGGATCGTCACCGCGACCAAACCGCTGGAGATCGACGGCACCATTGTCGAGGGCCTGGTCGTGCGGTTCGAAGCTGGGCGGGTGGTCTCGATCGAAGCGGACTCGGGTGCCGACGCCCTGCGCTCGCGTGCGGCCCGCGACGAGGGTGCGTCACGGCTGGGTGAGGTGGCCCTGGTCGACGGTCGCGGCCGGATCGGCGCCATGGACACGATCTTCTTCGACACGCTGTTCGACGAGAACGCCGCCAGCCACATCGCGCTCGGAAATGCCTACACGGCGTCGGTGGCCGATGCGGACGACCGGCCACGCGCGAACACCAGCGAGATCCACGTCGACTTCATGATCGGGTCACCCGAGGTCGTCGTGACGGGCGTCCGGCCGGACGGCGTCCGCGTCCCGGTGCTGGTCGGCGGCGACTGGGCGCGCTGACCGCCCGTCCAGCGACCAGCGGTCACCGCCGAACGCCAGCACCAGCAGCGTGGGCACGGTAAGGCCGATGTCGCGCAACACGGTGAGCGGCCCCACCCGCTGCAGGTCGACCCTGCCGAAGCAGCCGCAGTCGAGCACGAGTCCGCGAGCCCACGCCTGCACCTCGGCGGCGATGAACACCAGCATCAGTGCGAGTGAGAGCACCGCCGCGGGCCTGATCAGCAATCCGAGCAGCAGGTAGGCGCCGAGGCCGATCTCGAGCAGCGGCACGCCGTAACCGACCCAAGCCACGAGCGAGTCTGGCAGCACGTCGTAGGCCTGCACCTGGGCCTGGAAGGCGGTGAAGTCCTCAGCCTTCAGGATTCCGGCCGCCAGCCAGATCCCGGCCGCCACCAGCCGAGCGGCCAGTCCCACCCACGCGGCCCACGGGCGCTCGCTCACCCGGCTGCCTTGAGCAGCTCCTGGCGCAGCAGGACGTCGGGCTGCTCACCGTTGCTGCGCCACGCGATCCGGCCGTCGGGTGCGACGATGTAGAAGGCCGGGTAAGCCAGCAGGCCATATGCAGCGGCCGCCCTGCCGATCGATCCGGGACCCGTGGAGAACGATCCGGGTGTCCCGTTGACGTCGACCAGTGCGGGGTAGGGAAGGCCAAAGTAGCTGTGGAATGCAAAGACGCTCGGCGCCGTCTCGGAGTCGGCGTTGACCGACTCGAATGCCACCTTGGCGGTGTCGAGCGAGTTGGCGAGCGCCCGCAGGTGCGGCGCCTCGGCCTGGCAGTGCGGACACCAGGGGGCGAAGAACTCGATCAGCGTGGCCTTCCCGGCGACGGGGAAGGTGAACGCGTGACCCTGCGGATTCTTCAGCGTGAACGTCGGCGCCTGCGCACCCACCGCGAGCATCCCGCTCGACGGCGGAGTTGGGGCGGACGACGCCGGCTCGCTCTCGACGAGGCCAACACCGGGCTCGGTCGAGGTGTGGAAGCCGATGGCGGTGGCGGCAGCGCGCAGTGCGGGCGACGCGCTGCTGTCGCTCACACTGGGAGCGGCCCGCTTGGGGGCGGGAGCACTGCGCTGCTGCGCCACCTTGTAGACGACGATGGTGGCGATCAACAGCGCGACCATGCAGGTGGCGATGAGCACACCCGAGCGGTCAGCCTTGACGGGCGCTGGGGGCTTGCGGGCGGCGGACTTGGCCATGCGATCCTCAGTTCGGGGCGGTGACGGGAGGTGCGGAGTTGAAATCGAGCTCGCGCTCGCTCATGAAGTGTGCCGTGGTGATCATCCGCAGGCGCGTGACCAGGTCGGTGCGGGTGTCGATCCACAGCCGGAAGAAGGTAGGGCCGGTCGGCAGCACCAGCGTCAGCAGGACGGTGGAACCGTGGCGTGACGCGATGTGCACGGCCGTAGCGTGGGGGGCCCACCATGCTTCCGGCTCACGCGAGACCGGGGTGGCCGTCTTCTTCCACCCGCCCGAGTCGGTGCGGTCGTAGCGCACGCCGCCGATGATCCGCGACTGGACGCCGCCGTGGACGTCGATCGAAAGCCGGTTCGGCGCCTGCACCAGGAACGTGGTGGTCACGCTCTGGGTCGGGCTCGATGCGAGCACGTTGAGCACTCGCAGGCTGTGCAGTGCCTGGAACGCCCGCGTTGAGCGGGCCAGCAGTCCGTCGCCCGACGGTGCATCGCTGGAGGGCAGCGCGACGTGCGCGGCGACCGGCGGCTGACCCGGACGCGTGACGCGGACGGTGAGTCGCGCGGCTCCGGGCGGAACGGGAGCCTCGTAACAGGCGGGCACGCGCGCGCAGGGAAGGGCGGGCAGGCCGGCAACGGTGACCGCCGCGTCCGTGATCCCGGCGCCGGCGGGCGAGATCAGCGTGACCCGCGCGTTTCGCGAGCCGATCCGCTGCAGCCCCACGGCAATGGTGCCGGCCTCCTCCGCGGCCACCGGGCCGTCACCTGCGGGCGCCGGCGGAGCCACCGGGGCACGCCGCGCAGGGCCGATCGCGAGCGTCGCACCGGCCACCTGCACACCGGCGGTGATCTGGGTCACCGCCGGCCCCGGCGGCAGGTGCGGCAGGAGGCCGAGATACGTGTTGCCGACACGGTGCAGGGTGACCTGATAACCGGCGCCGGTCGCCGGCTGGACGACGATCCGGGCTGCCGGCGCCCGCGACGACGCCAGCCGGACGGCGACGTTGTTGGGGCCCGCCGCGCCCGGCCACAGCCACAGCCGACCTCCCCCACCGAGATTCAGCACCGCCGCGCCGCCGGCGGGCGGCGCCGGCGCGCTCAGGGAGTAGGAAGGGGTGTTGGCGGGCGGCAGGTTCGTGAGCAGCGCCACGGCGGCGACCACGCCGGCGAGCACGGCGATCTCGGCCGTCGCGCGGCGGCGGACCGCGGTGAAGCGGTCGAGCCCGCGCCGGTTCCTGTAGCCGAGGGCGATCACGAGCGCGAACAGCGCCGTCTTGACGATCAGCGTGCGACCGTATCCGGTGCTCCAGATCTGGGGGATGGAGCCCACCTCCCACAACGCGCGCGCACCGCCGGTCAGGCCGATCACCGTGACGCAGGCCAGCGCGATCGTGGAGAACCGTTTGACCGCGGCCAGGCGCGCGGCGGCCTGCTCCTCGCCGGCCAGTCCGCGGGTGGTGTGGGGGACGACCCACACGAGCTGCGCGAGGCCGCCGATCCAGATCGCCGACCCAGCCACGTGGGCGGCGTCCACGGCAACCGTCAGCCATCCCCGGCCGGCGTCGCCGGCGTGACCGGAGAGGCCGGGCACGATCACCGTCCATACGCCGAGCGCAGCCGCGGGAAGCGCGAGCGCCATGGCGGCCCGAGGCGATCGTCGCGCAACCGCGAATGCCGCCGCAGCGATCACCACGAACCCGGCGGTGAGGTCGATGCCGCGCCCGAATTCACGTCCGAACCGGGTTGCCTGGAGCGCCGAGGCGACCGGCCCGCGGTGATCGAACGCCGCCCAGAAGGAGACCCCGGCCACCTCGGCTCCTTGCCGGGTCAGCGCCACCCAGCCGCCACCCAGCATCAGGACGGCCGACAGCAGCAGCAACTGGGTGGCGCGGTGGCCCTCGCGCAGCGACGCCATCGGGCGCCGCTGCGCCGGCAGGCCGTCCAGCATCGGTCTCGAAACGGCGAGGCGGAACACGGCGCCTCCGACCAGCAGCATCAGACCGGCGAAGTAGACGAAGCGGGCGGTCAGGAACGGCCAGTCGACGGCCGAGCTCTGGGTTGTCTGTGCCTGGGGAGGCGGCCGGCCCAGCCCGACGCCGAAGGCGAGCACACCGGAGATGAGGTGGCCGTCGGTGGACACGATCTTCCAGCGCACCGTGTAGTCGCCCGCAGGCAGGCTGGGTCGGAGCGGGATCTCCAGCACCCGGACATCCTTCGGCGAGCTCGAGACGGGGCCGCCGAGCACGGTCCGGCCGGCAGCATCGACCACGCCGGTTCCTCCGCTGACCGGCTTCACCGGCTGATCGAAACGCAGGAGGACGCGCTGCGGTGCGGTTGCCACTTCGCTTCCCGCCGCGGGGTTCGAGGAGAGCAGGTTGGCGTGCGCCTGGGCGTCAGCCGGTGCGGCCAGCATCGCGACCAGCACGAGTGGTGGAACGATGCGCTTCAGCGCCGCCTCCAGGCTATGAACAGGGCTGTGACTGCCGCGAACAGCGCGACCGCCGCGAGCACTCGAGCGATCGTGTCGCTGGACTGGGGGGTCGCGGTGGCCGCGGCCTGAACGTCGATCTGGGGACTGCGCCAGACCCTGGTCGAGCCGTCGGCGAACGTCTGCACGCCGGTCAGGTGGAGCACAGTCGCGGCGGGCGGTACGGAGGCCGAGAAGTGAAACAGCGCCAGGTGACCGGGCGCGACGCTGCCTCCACGCCAGCTCACTCCGGTGATGCGGTGCGTCTGGTCGGTGATGAGCGTCGTCGTGAACCCGGGCGTGTCGGCGGCCGAGTCGACCTCGAGCCCCTGCGGGAACGTGAGCTGCAGCCCGGTCAGCGGACTGGCAGCCTCGTCGGGAGAGAGCACGGTGTAGAGCGTGAACGAGCCGGGCTCGACACGGTCGGGCGAGAGCTCGACATGGGCCGATGCGGTGCTCGGCAGGGCGAGCAGCGCGACGGCGGCTAAGATGGTGGGGCAGAGCCGCACCAGGGACACCTCCTGATCGGGGAAACGACCGGTGATCAGGTGGTGAGTGGCGGCGCCCGACCGCGGCCCAGTCGCAACACCGGGCGCAGCCGCGGGCTCGCCACGGCCGGCGGCCGGGGTCGGCGGACGCGAGCGAGCCGGTCGAGCAGCGCTCTCACGGCCGCATCGACGCGGACGCCGATCGCTCGCTCCCAGGCGCAGAACGCTGCCGCAGTAACCAGCGCCAGGAATAGGTGGAGCGCGAGCGAGCCTGGCTGTCCGACCACCGGCGCCACACCCACCAGGCCGAGCGCGAGATGCGCTGCGAGCTGGGCTGCCAGGAGGGTGACGGCGGTCGACGGGGGCGATGCTGCCCGCGGCGCGCGACCGCGACCGGCGATGAACTGGACGCCGAGCACCATCCAGCCGGCGATCGCGGCTGCGGCCGTCGCCGGCAGCGACCACCGCGGGTCGGCGAGCAGCGCCGGGCCGCCGTGTGCGACCAGCGCCGCACAGGCGCCGAGCGCTCCCAGTGCGATTCCGCGAGCGTGACGTCCCACGGGCATGCCGTCAGTATGGCAGAGCTCGTTATAGAGTCATGGGATGGATGGCACAACCCTCGACCGGTACGCAGACCTGATCGTGAACTTCGGGGCGAACGTCCAGGCGGGACAGGAGGTGCTGGTCAACGCACCGGTCGGGAACGAGCCGCTGGCGCGCGCGATCGCCGAGCGGCTGTACCGCGAGGGCGCGGTGTTCGTCGAAGTACTTCGTCCTGACCCGTACATCCGGCGGGCGCGGGTCGAGCATGGGTCGGACGATGCGCTCGGCTACGAGCCGCAGTGGGTGCGTCAGATGATCCGAGACCTGGGTGACACGCACGGGGCGGTGATCGGTCTGAGCGGGAACCCGGTGCCGGGCATCCTGGACGGGCTCGACCCGACGCGAGTCGCGCGCGACGTGCCTCCCGGCCGTCGCGAGCACATCGCCAACCTGACCGGCGCCCGAACCAACTGGACGATCGCCGCCGGGCCGACGATCGGCTGGGCCGTGGTGGTGCACCCGCGGCTCGAGCCCGAGGAGGCGCTGGCGACACTCTGGCAGCAGGTGATCCACATGTGCCGGCTTGACGAGTCCGATCCGGTGGCGGCATGGGAGGCGCGGATCGCCCAGATCGACCGCGCGAAGGCGGCGCTCGACGGTCACCGGTTCGACGCGCTGCACCTCGAGGGCCCCGGTACCGATCTCACAGTCGGCCTGCTGCCCAGCTCGCGCTGGCACGGTGGGTATCTGACGACGTGCGAGGGACTGGTGCACCATCCGAACCTGCCCAGCGAAGAGGTGTTCACGACGCCCGACCCGACGCGGACCGCGGGCGTCGTGCGGGCGACCAAGCCGCTGGAGCTGGCCGGCAGCATCGTGCGCGACTTCACGGTGCGGTTCGAGGCGGGCCGGGTGGTCGACGTGCAGGGTGCGGCCGGAGCGGACGTGCTGCTCGCGCACAGCCGTCGCGACGACGGCGCGGCGCGGCTCGGGGAGGTGGCGCTGGTTGACCGTGAGGGTCGGGTGGGGCCGCTCGACACCGTGTTCCTGGACACGCTGATCGACGAGAACGCGGCCTCGCACATCGCCCTCGGTCAGGGCTTCGACTGGGCTGTCGGCGATGCCGACCGCGAACGCATCAACCGCAGCGAGGTGCACATCGACTTCATGGTCGGATCCGCCGAGGTCGATGTCACCGGAGTCACGGCGTCGGGCGAACGGCTTCCGGTGCTGCGCTCGGGCGCCTGGCAGATCTGAGCGGTCAGGCGGCGCCGGTGCGCATGCGGTGGATGGTGGCGATCACCTCGGCCGGGTCGAGGTCGTCCTCGCCTGGGAATGACCCGCCGCGCAGTCGCAGTGACGTGTAGGCCATCAGATCGCGCATCGAGACCAGGCCGATCACGTTGCCCGCGTCGTTGACCACCGGCAGATGCCGGAACCGGCCGTCGACCATCAGGGCCATCGCCTCGGCCAACTCGGTGCTCGGCGCGGCGGTGAGCACGTGACGCGTCATCCGCTCCTCGACCGAAACCGTGGCATCGACTCCCTCGCTGAAGCAGTGCAGCAGGTCGCGCTCGGTGATCACGCCGACCAGTTCGCCGCCGTCGTCGAGCACCACCGCAGCGCCGGTGTCGCCGTCGACCATCCGTCGCGCGGCGTCGCCGACAAAGGTGTCGGGCGCGACCGCCACGATGTGGGTGGCCATTACGTCGGTCAGCTGCATCACATCAACTGTACAGGCGGTCGGCCGACTAGGCGAGCAGGAATGCGGGCGCCTGCAGGTTGCGCTTGATGGACTGCAGGAGCCGGGCTCCGTCCGCGCCCGAACACGCGCGGTGGTCGCAGGCGAGCGTGACGGTCATCACCGAACGCACGACGACCTGACCGTCCAGCGCCACCGGGCGCTCGGTGGTGGCACCGACCGCGAGGATCGCCGACTCGGGCGGGTTGATGATGGCCGAAAAAGCGCTCACACCCATCATGCCCAGGTTGGAGACGGTGAACGTCCCTCCTTCGATCTCGCGCTGCTTCAGCTTGCCTTCGCGAGCCCGGGCGGCCAGATCGCGCCCGGCCGCCGCGATCTCGCGCACCGACAGCGTGTCGGCATCGCGCAGGACCGGCACCACGAGCCCGTCGTCCAGCGCCACTGCGATCCCGATGCTGGCGTGGGCGTGATAGGCGTGCCGGCCGTCGACGTACGAGCGGTGCGCCTGCGGGTGCTCCATGAGCGCCAGTGCGCAGGCACGCACGATGAGGTCGTTGAGGCTGATCTTCTCGCCGCGCGCGGCCAGCCCCTCGTTGAGCTCCGCGCGAGTCTGAACCGCCCGGGTCATGTCGATCTCCGACGAGACGTAGAAGTGGGGGACGGTGGCCTTGGACTCGGCCATCCGGCGCGCGATGGCCTTCAGCATCGGCGTCAGCTCACGGAGCTCCGCGTCGGCGGAGGGCGCCTGCGGCGTAGCAGCAGCGGCCGGCGACGATACGGCGGAGGGTGAGGCGAGCGCCCGTTCGACGTCGGCCTTCACGATCCGCCCCTCGGGCCCGCTGCCGCGGCCGGCCAGGGTGGACAGGTCGAGCCCCGCCCGGTCGGCCATCCGGCGGGCAATCGGACTGACGCGGAGCGTTTCGTCGGCCACCACGGTCGCCCGCCCGTTGCCCGAATCGGCAGCGGGGTCAGACCCCGTACGGACCGCGTCACCCTTCGGCGACGGTTCCGTGACGGTGCCTGGCACCGCCACGGGCGGCGCGGCGGGTGGGGAGCCGGCCTGTGACACGTCGAGCTGGGAGACGTCCTCGCCCGCTTCGCCGACGATCGCTATCGGCGCTCCCAGGTCTGCAGTCTCGCCGTCGCCCACCAGGATCCGAAGCAGCGTACCGTCGGCGTAGGCCTGGAAGTCCATGGTTGCCTTGTCGGTCTCGATCTCGGCGATCACGTCGCCTTCCTTGATCGCGTCGCCCTCCTGCTTGAGCCAGCGGCCGATCGTGCCCTGTTCCATGGTGTCGCTCAGTCGCGGCATGACGAGTTCTTCGGCCATCGGTCTCCTCAGACGATCCCGCATTCGGCCAGCAGGCTGCGCGCTGCCGCCTCGATTTTCGACTCCAGTGGGAGCGCCGCCAGCTCCAGCGGCTTCGCGTACGGCATGGGCACCTCGGCTGACCCCACGCGTTCGACCGGGGCATCGAGGTCGTCGAAGCAGACGCGTGAGATGCGGGCGGCCAGTTCGGCGCCGACGCCGTAGGTCGACCAACCCTCCTCGGCGATCAGCGCACGGTTCGTCTTGCGCACCGACTCCGCCACGGTGTCCATGTCGAGTGGCCGCAGCGAGCGCAGGTCGACCACCTCCACCAGGATGCCGTCCTGGGCCAGCCGGTCGGCGACCCGAAGCGCGCGCTGGACGGTATAGGAGTGGGCGACCAGCGTCAGGTCCGACCCCTCGCGCGCCACCTGGGCGCGGCCGAAGGGGACGGTGAACTCGGGGTCGTCGGGGATGGTGCCGGTGACGTTGTACATGATCAGGTTCTCGCAGAACAGCACCGGGTCGTCGTCACGGATCGCGGTCTTCAGCATGCCGTAGGCATCTGCCGGGGTCGCAGGGGCGACGACTTTGAGCCCCGGGCAGCCGGCGAACCAGGCCTCGAGGCTCTGGCTGTGCTGGGCGGTGAGCTGGGCGCCGGCGCCGCCGGGGGCGCGGATCACCATCGGCACGCCGACGGTGCCGCCGAACATGTAGCGGATCTTCGCGGCATGGTTGATCACCTGATCCATCGCCACCAGGATGAAGTTGATGGTCATGATCTCGACCACCGGCCGCAGGCCGAGCATGGCCGCGCCGATGCCGGCCCCGATGAAGCCCTCCTCAGAGATAGGCGTCTCCCGCACGCGCCGGGCGCCGTACTTCTCCCACAGGCCCGCCGTGACCTTGTACGAGCCCTCGAACTTCCCGATCTCCTCGCCCATCAGGAACACCGACTCGTCGCGGCCGAGCTCGTCGTCGAGCGCCCGCCGCAGCGCCTCGCGATAGGTCACGTCGGCCATGAGTGCCCCTCGCCGCGCTCGCCGAACGGTGCACCGGCCTGCATCCGACCGAACTGCTCGGGGCTGTGCGGATCGCCGTACAGGTGCTCGTAGAGGCTGTCCCGCGCCGGAGCCGACGCCGCCAGGGCGCGGTCGATGGCGTCCTTGACCTCCGCCGCCACCTCCTGCCACACCGTCTCGATCTCGTCGTGCGACACCAGCCCTCGCTCGGCGACGAACAGGCCGAACCGGGTGATCGGATCGCGCTCGCGCCAGGAATCGATCTCCTCCTTGGTGCGGTACGCCTTGCCGGCGTCCGCCACCGAATGCCCGCGATAGCGGTAGGTGATGGTCTCCACCAGTGCCGGACGGCGCTCGCTGCGGGCCTGGTCGAGCAGTCGCGAAACCGCTTCGCGGACGGCCAGCACGTCGTTGCCGTCCACCCGCTCGCCGTGCATGCGATAGGCGGCCGCCCGCCGCCACAGCTCGGGCTCAGCGCTCGACTGTTCGACCGAGGTGCCCATGCCGTACAGGTTGTTGATCACCTGGAACACGATCGGCAGGTTCCACACCGCGGCCAGGTTCAGAGCCTCGTGGAACGACCCGGTGGCCACGGCGCCGTCGCCGAACTGGCACAGCACGGCGTTCGGCTGCCGGGTGTGCTCGAGTGCCAGCGCCGCGCCGGTGGCGATCGGCAGATGGGCGCCCACGATGCCCCAGCCGCCGAAGAACCGGCGCTCGACGTCCAGCATGTGCATCGACCCGCCGCGCCCGTGGGCAACCCCCGTGACCTTGCCGAACAGCTCCGCCATGACCGCCGAGGCAGGGCTTCCGACGGCCAGCGCGGTGCCATGGTCGCGGTAGGACGCAAACAGGCAGTCGCCCGGCTGCAGAGCGTCGATCGCGCCCACCGAGGACGCCTCCTCGCCGATCGCCAGATGGCAGTAGCCGCCGATCCGCGCGCGGGTGTACTGCTCCTCCGTGCGCTCCTCGAAACGGCGGATCAGCGCCATCTGCTTGAGCAGGCGGCGGGCCGTGGTCGCGTCCAGCGAAACGGCGGGGTCTGTGTCGGCCTTGGCCATGTGCCGGAACCTTATCGTCACCGTCGGGTATCCTCGTGAGCCGTGGCTATCGCGGTGACCATTCCCAGCCTGGGAGACGAGATCAGCTCGGGCGTGTTGATCCGGTTCCTGGTGAAGACCGGCGCGCCGGTGCGGCGCGGCGATCCGCTGTACGAGCTGGACACCGACAAGGTCACCCAGGAGGTGGAGGCCGAGGCGGACGGCGTGCTGCTGCGGGTCGACGCCGTCGACGGGCAGGAGTACTTGGTCGGCCACACAGTGGCCTGGATCGGTGAGCCGGGCGAGGTCGTCAGCGCCTGACCGCTGCTGGTGCGGGCGGCGGGCGTCTGCGGCGATAGGATGCCCGCGACTGCGAACGACCGTGAGGAGCAGATTCGATGGAGTGTGACGTCGCCGTCCTGGGCGGCGGGCCCGGGGGTTACCCGGCCGCCATTCGGGCCGCCCAGCTGGGCGCCAACGTGGTGCTGGTCGAGCAGGGCCGGATCGGCGGCACCTGCATCACCGTCGGCTGCATCCCCACCAAGACCTGGGTGCAGACCGCCCACGCGCTCAAGGAGGCCAACCACACCTTCGCCCAGATCGGGGTGGACGTGAGCGCCGTGGCGCTCAACTTCCCGCAGGCGCAGCGCAACAAGGAGGGCATCGTCACCGGCCTGGTGAACGGCATCACCGGTGTGGTCAAGGCCAACGGGATCACGGTCGTCAACGGTCGCGGCAGCTTCAAGGACCGGTCGACGATCGCGGTCGACGGCGGCGAGGAGATCAGCTTCGGTTCGGCCGTGATCGCCACCGGCAGTCACTCACTGCGCCCGCCCGTGGACGGCATCGACGGGCCGCGCTGCGTGGACTCGACGGCGCTGCTCGAGGTCGCCGAGGTACCCAAGCGGCTGCTCGTGCTGGGCGGCGGGGTGATCGGCGTCGAGTTCGCATCGATCATGAACCACTGGGGCGTCGAGGTGACGATCGTCGAGATGCTGGAGCGGCTGATCCCGCTGGAGGACGCCGACGCCTCCAAGGAGCTCGAGCGGGCGTTCAAGAAGCGCGGCATCGCGATGCACCTGAGCGCCCGCGCCACCGCCATCATCGACGGCCCCGACGGAGCCACCCTCTCCTACGAGGCGGCCGACGGCAAGGGCGGCGAGGTGGCGGCCGACCTGGTGCTGGTGGCGACCGGGCGCGGCCCGAGTGTGAACAACCTCGGTCTGGAGGCCGCTGGTGTCGAGTTCGACGGTCGCAAGGGCGTGCGAGTCGACCGCCACATGCGCACGACCGTGCCGAACATCTACGCGGTGGGCGACGTGGCCGGCCAGTGGCAGCTCGCTCACACCGCGTTCCGCGAGGGCGAGGTGGCGGCCGAGAACGCGGTCGGGCACGAGGCCCAGGTCGACTACAGCGCGGTCCCGCGCTGCGTGTACACCGACCCCGAGGTGGCCGCGGTCGGCCTCACCGAGGCTCAGGCGCGCGATCGCCACGGCGAGATCTCGGTCGGCAAGTTCCCGTTCTCGGCCTCGGCGCGCGCGCAGATGTACGGTGAGAAGGTGGGCTGGGTGAAGACCATCCACGAGAACCGCTACGGAGAGCTGCTGGGGCTCGTGATCGTGGGCCCTCAGGCCACCGAACTGGTCAACGCGGGCGTGATCGGCATCTCCGCGGAGGCCACCATCGAGACCGTCGCCGACTCCATCGCCGCCCATCCGACGCTCGCCGAGGCGGTCAAGGAAGCGGCTCTGGTGGCGCTCGGCAGGCCGATCCACCTGCCTCCGGCGCGCAAGCCGAAGGCCGCCGCGGCGGCAGGCTGACCCCGATGGGCATCCGCGCCTCCGGCTACCTGCTGCCGACGCTCAAGGACGATCCGGCCGACGCCGAGGCGGCCAGCCACCGGCTGCTGGTGCGGGCGGGGTTCGTGCGCCAGGTCGGTTCCGGGCTGTACACGTACCTGCCGCTGGGCTGGCGGGTGATGCAGCGGATCGCCGCCATCATCCGCTCGGAGATGGACACCATCGCGATGGAGGTTTCGATGCCGGTGCTGCAGCCGGCGACCCTGTGGGAGCAGACCGGCCGCTACGCCATCCCCGAGATGTTCAAGCTGACCGACAACTCCGGCAAGCCGTACGTGCTGGCGATGACGCACGAGGAGTGCTTCACCTTCCACGCCGCCCGCGAGATCCGCTCCTATCGTGAGCTGCCCCAGATCTGGTACCAGATCCAGACCAAGGAGCGGGACGAGCCGCGGCCCCGGAGCGGCATCCTGCGCACGCGCGAGTTCCTGATGAAGGACTCCTACAGCTTCGATCGCGACGACGACGGGCTGGATGCCTCGTACGAGCGCCACATCGGCGTATACCGGCGGATCTTCGACCGCTGCGGCCTCGAGTACCTGATGGTGGAGTCAGACACCGGCATGATGGGCGGCAAGTCGGCGCACGAGTTCATGGTGCCCAGCGTCTCGGGAGAGGACCGGCTGGTGCTGTGCTCGAACTGCGACTACGCGGCCAACCTCGAGGTGGCCCGGTCGGTACCCCGCGCCGCGCAGTTCCCGGCGCCCCTTGCCGAACCGCAGGACGTCGAGACACCGGGTGCGACGACCATCGAGGCTCTGGCCGAGATGCTCGGCGTCGATCAGGCGGCCACCGCCAAGGCGATGCCGGTGGTGGCAGGTGACCAGCTCGTGCTCGGCCTGATCCGCGGTGACCACCGCCTGCACGAGCTGAAGATGCGAAAGGCGCTGCGGTCCGAGTACCGGCCGGCCACGCCGGAGGAGATCCGGTCGGCGTTCGGTGCCGAGCCCGGCTCGATCGGCCCGGTGGCGGCCGGCGTCCGGATCGTGGCCGACGAGGCGCTGCGCGAGGGTCAGTACGTCGGCGGCGCCAACCGCACGGGCCACCATCTGCGCGGGCTCGAGGCCGGACGCGACTTCGAGGCGGAGTTCCACGACCTGCGCGAGGTGTCGGACGGCGAACGGTGCCCGAACTGCGCGTCCGGTATCTTACGCGTCGAGCGCGCGATCGAGGTCGGCAACATCTTCAAGCTGGGAACACGTTTCTCCGAAGCGCTGGGCGCCAACTATCTCGACGAGTCGGGGCGCGAGCACCCGCTCGTGATGGGCAGCTACGGCATCGGGCTGGCCCGGATCATGGCCGCGGCGGTGGAGCAGCGGCACGACGAGCACGGCATCACGTGGCCCGCGGCGATCGCGCCGTTCCACGCCCACATGGTGGTGATCGGGTCCGAGGGCGACCCGCAGATGGATGTCGCCGCCGGGCTCGAGCGGGATCTCGAGGCCGCCGGGCTGAGCGTGCTGGTGGACGACCGGGACGCCGGCCCCGGAGCACGGTTCGCCGATGCCGAGCTGATCGGATCGCCGGCTCGGATAACCGTGGGCAAGCGCACGGCGACCGAGGGCACGGTCGACGTTCAGGTGCGGCGTGGTCGTGAGCAGACGTCCGTCCCGGTCGCCGAAGCGGCCGGTGCTGTTCGGCGGGCGCTCGAAGAGTAAGGAGCGGCAAGGCGATGGCAAAGACGATCACCAAGACGGAGAGTGTCCGCTTCGATCCCGGGCTGGAGCGGTTGATGAGGGACGCCGGTGTGTCCTACCGGGCGCTGGCCGAGCGTACGGGACTCTCGGCGGGCTATCTCAACCACCTCGCCCACGGCAACCGGCCCGTGCCGTCCGACGACGTGATCAAGCGGATCGCCAAGGCGGTGGGCGTCAAGCCCGACCGCTTCGTGGAGTACCGGATCCGGCGAATCGCGGACGTGCTGCAGCGCAAGACGGATGTCGCCGACCGGGTGTACGGCGAACTGGTCAAGAGGTAGCCCGCGTCAGTGCCGGCGGTCGCGCGCCGCCACGAGCAGGATGCGCACGAACTGCCGGTCGTCGAGCGTAACCGACAGCGAGTCGGAACGGAGCGCGGACGCGGCGAGCCGGAAGCCGAATGAGCGGAAGTCCTCGGCGGGGACGCGAGCGACGATGTACCCGTGCGCGTCCGGTCGACCGAAGTAGCGCCCGAGGATCGAGCGGGCGGTGACGCGGTCGATGACAAGCCCTCGAACCTGGACGCTCGAGGCGCCGTAGCGTGCGTCGCGGGAACCCACGAGCTGCGTCCCGGTCGTGCTCTTGGCCGGAGTCGAGGGTGCGTAAGCCGGGCCTTTGTCTGTACTCGACTCCGCCGCGGCTGGGATCACCCCGCTGCCGGTGGACACCATGGGCGACGAGGTCGAGCCGCCCCCGCCCAGATGGGCGATCCCGACCCCGGCGGCGAGCACGACGGACGCGACCAGCGCGATCCTGGTGGCCGGCCTGACCAGTGCCCCGAACCCGGGGCTTCGGCGCTGCCGCCGGCGCGGCTCGGCGGCGACCTGCGCCATCACCTCGCCGCGCAGGTCGGGCGGGGCCTCGGCGCGACCCAGCTCGGTCAGCCGGCGTGCGATCTCCTCGTGCGGCTCGCTCATCGCGCCCGCTCCCTGTCGAGGGACTCGGCCAGCCGCGCACGGGCACGGTGCAGTCTCGACTTGACCGTGCCCGGCGGCAGATCCAGCAGCCGGCCGGCCTCCTCCATCGACATGCCGACCACGTCGCACGCCACCGCGACCACCCGGAAGTCGAGCTCGAGCGCCGCCAGCGCGTCCAGGAGGTCGATCCGGTCGGCCTCGCTGACGACCGCGGCCACCGCGTGCAGTTCCTCGACCGGCTCGGGAGTGCGGCGGCGGCGGTCGATCGAGTCGTAGGCCTTGCGCAGCACGATCCGGTACATCCAGGTCGAGAAGCGTGCGTCGCCGCGGAACCGGGGCATGGCCCGCCAGGCCGAGATCAGCCCCTCCTGCACGCAGTCGCGCGCGTCGGCGTCCGATCCGGTCACACGCAGCGCGAGCGTGTACAGCCGATCCTGGTAGCGCACGACCAGCTCTTCGAACGCCGCCGGGTCACCGCCCGCGGCGCGCCGCCCCAGAGCCTCGTCGGACTGGTTTCGCACCCGACCATCGTAGGCGCTGGGCCGGGCGACGCGGGGGAGCGGAAGGGCGATGGCTTGAGTCATCCACCGTTTCGACCGGGCCGGAGGGTGGTGGGTTCCCGGTATACTCGCCGCCTGCGGGGCGTGGCGCAGCCTGGTAGCGCACCCGGCTGGGGGCCGGGCGGTCGCAGGTTCAAATCCTGCCGCCCCGATCGAGCGGGAACGGCCCGACCAAGGCGAACGAAAACGGTGGCCCGCTTGCCGCCGAGTTTGGACGCGGATTGCGCCAGACCGCAGGGCGAGTTCGTCGTCCACAGCGCGAGCGAAGGTTATCCACACCCTGCCGGCGATTCCGGCCGACCAGCCGTATTTGGGCGGTTGACGGCTGGGGATACTGTGCAGAACGGCACCCGATTCCCTGCGCCAGTTTGGATGTCCGCAAGTTGCGGGAAGTTCCCGCTCCACGAGCTGGTCGGACCACCCGTCAGCAGGGATACTTCGCCTGTCACTGGTGCAGATTGGAGGGCGAAAATGGGCCATGAGGAAGAACGGCGCTCCATGCTCGATGACCTGTCGAGGGAGCGAGCGGACACCGCCGCGAAAGACGTGCCCGGCGGACAAGACGATCCGCACTCCATCCTGGCGGACATCAACCACATCCGCGATCACATCCAGACGCTCGAGGAGGCCGCGCGGGTGGCGAGGGAGGTGGAGTTCGACCAGCTCCGCGCCGTGGTCGCGCAGCTGGAATTGGTCGCGGAGGCGGCCAAGGCGGTCGAGCGTGACCTGTCTCAGGAGCTTTCGGACACGAGCCGAGTCAGTGTCGCGACCGCCCGTGTGGTGCGCGAGCGGCTCGCCGCCGCCCTGCTCGCTCTCGCCGAGGCGCTTGCCACGGCCCAAGCCTAGAACCTCAGCACCGCTGAGCGAGATCGTCGCCGCAAAGAGCGGTCACGAGTGGGTCTGCGCGTGGACCCCGTAGCTTGGGGCTTGGTAATTTAGGTGCTCACGTTGATCGAGGAGCGCGGGGGCCCGCGACCCTCTTCGAGTCCCTCAAGGAGGAACACCGTGGACGCGTTACTCGTTGGAGTTGACCGGACGCCAGATGATCCCGTGGGCTCGGCCGATAGACGGCTCGTCGAGCCATCGGGAGTATGACGGATGGAGCGATCGGACGATACCCCGGCCGAGCAGCGAGGGCAGACGGCCGGTCGAGAGCAAGCCGCTCCGCCTGGAGAATTCGTGTGCGAGCGTCTGCTGGCCGACTGTGAGCGTTTCCTGCGGGAAGCCCGCAGGCTGTCCGAAGCCCGCAACAACGTTGTCCACCCCCTTACGGGCAGCCGTTCTCGCTGACTAAAGCTCAGCTGCACAGAGAAAGGGGGACGCCCCGTGGCCAGCGGTGGGGGATATGGCCCACGGGGCGTCCGGGCCCAGCCGAAGCTGGGAACGCAGCATAGGGCGGGCCCTGGAAGCGCCGCCCGATGGGCGTCGACCGGTACCTCGACCAGGACTGGCACCGGGTCGTGCTCCCGGGTATCGGCGTCGCGGTCGTCGCATCGATTCGAAGGACGCTTGACCGGAGGCGCGCCGGCCACTGAGGCCGCCTCAGACGCCAGCCGCGACCTGCAGGGCGCGCACCCGCCGCGACAGCGTCGACATGACGGCGATCGCGATCCTCGGCTCGCTCCCCAGCAGCTTCAGAAACCTCCGCCGTGGCAGCACCATCACCAGCACCGCCGTGTGGGCGGCGACGGTGGCAGACCGCGGCTCGCCGTCGAGCAGCGACATCTCGCCGAAGAAATCACCGGCCAGAAGCGTCGTCCGGCGCGAGCCCGCGCGCACGCTCGCCTGGCCGTCGAGGATCACGAAGAACGACTCGCCGGGCGCACCGGTCTTGACGAGGGTCGCGCCGCGCGGGTACCGCTTGCTGGACGCCAGCCCAGCGATCTTGCTCAGATGGCGGCGGGACAGTCCGGCGAACAGCGGCACACCTGCCAGGACGTCCACCAACTCGGGCGACATCTTTTGCGGCATGTGCGACACCCCGACCACGTCGGACATGCGCCCGGCCACGAGACCGGCCAGTCCGAGTTGCTTGTCCACCCCTCTCCCCGTCATTCGCGGCGAGTCTACTACCGGAGCCCGACATGATCCTCCAACCCGGTCAGTCGACCAGGCGCCGAGTCATCTGGCGGACGGCGACCCGCCAGAGGAGAAACGCCCACGCGAGCAGGTATGCCACGTGCCAGAGGTCAGCCACGCCGTGCCAGCCGAACACCGCGCCGCGCACCAGTTCGACGCTGTTGTAGAGCGGGTTGACCTGGGCCGCGAGGCGGCCCCAGTGCGGCAGGCTCGTGATCGTGAAGAAGGTGCCGGCGGTGAGCATCATCGGGGTGAGAAAGCCTGTCATCACGTAGCTGAAGTTGTCGATGGAGTTGAGGGTGGCGGCGACCGTGATCCCGAACAGCGCCCACCCCAGGCCGGACAGGAAACACACGAGCGGCAGCACCAGCATGCCCCACGACGGGGGCAGGCCGAAGAACAGTGCCACGAGGATCGGTGCGCAGCCGTAGATGCCCACACGGATGCCGATCCACAGCGCCTCGGCGGTGACGAGCTCCTCGCAGTCGACCGGCGCGGCGATGATCGCGTCGTAGGTGCGCTGAAACTTGTACTTGACGAAGGTCGAGAACATCGCCGGGAAGGCGCCGCTGTACATGACCGACATACCGACCGTGCCGGTGGCGACGAAGAACAGGTAGCGGTGGCCCTCGACCTGCGAGACGAGCGCGCCCACGCCGAAGCCGAAGGCGAGCAGGTAGATCACCGGCTCCATGATCGAGCTGAACGCCGAGGAGCGCCAGAACGACGAATAGTTGATCAGCTCGCGCATCAGCACCCCGACGATCGCGGGGCCCTCGAGCCGTCCGATGCGCTCGCGCGCCTCGCCGACCGGCGCGGCCGGAGGCGAAGTCGGGGTGGTGGTGGTCATCCGATCTCCTCGCCTGTGAGCAGCACGAACACGTCCTCGAGGTTTGCGCCGCGGCGCTCGCTGCGATCCTCGAAGCCGGCCGGTGGGGCGTTCCCCCCGAGCACCGTCACCGACGTGCCGGTGCGCCGCGTCGGGCGGCCGTCCCGCTGTGCGGCCTGCTCCACCTGGCCGAGCAGCGCAGGTGCGCCGAAGACCTCCCACGCCAGCTCGCCGGCGTGCTCGGTGACCAGCGCGCGGGGCTCGCCGATCGCGACTGCATGGCCCTTCGACATGATCGTCACCGAATCGCACAGCCGCTCCGCCTCCTCGATGTAGTGGGTGGACATCAGGATCGACACGCCCTCGGTGCGCAGCAGCTCGATCAATGCCCATAGCTCCTGCCGCACCTGCGGGTCGAGCCCGACGGTCGGCTCGTCCAGCAGGATCAGGCGCGGCCGGTGAATCAGCGCCCGGGCGATCAGCAGCCGTCGGCGCATGCCACCCGACAACTTGTCGACCTTGGTGGTGCGGCGGTCGCTCAGGCGCGCCACCCCCAATGCGCGCTCTACGGCGGCGCCGCGGTGGCGCTTGGAGATGCGATACAGGTGACTGAACACGACCAGATTCTGCTCGACGGTCAGCGTCACGTCGAGGTTGTCGAGCTGCGGCACCACGCCGCACTGGGCGCGGGCCTGCTTGCTGTCGGCGGGCAGCTCGTATCCGAGCACGGTCAGCTGGCCTTCGTCGGCGATTGCCTGGGCGGTCAGCATGCGCATGGTGGTGGATTTGCCGGCGCCGTTGGGGCCGAGCAGGCCGATGCATGCACCCTCGGGCACGTCGAGGTCGAGGTGGTCGACAGCGGTGATCTCACCGAAACGCTTGACGACCCCGCGCAACCGGATCGCAGGAAGGGCGGATGGCATCGGATCGATCGTAACCCGGCAGCGGCCGCCGGTCCGCCGCTGCCGGGTTCCAGCGGCTACCGGAGCGGGTCGTCGGTGTGGCCCGGCTCCGGGGTCCCCACACGCCTCGGCCGGGCGACCAGCTCTCCGCCGCAGTTCGGGCAGGCGTGCCCCATTCGGTCGGCGCAGGCCACGCAGAACGTGCACTCGAAGCTGCAGATTCGCGCGTCCCCGTCGGCGGCGAGCGCTGCGCCGCACCGCTCGCAGGTGGATCGCATCTCGAGTGTCACATCGGGAAACGTAGATGGCCTCCGTGCGGCGCGACAGCAGGCCGTTGCAAATGTAACCTCCCATGGGGATACTCGTGCCGTGAGCACGACTGATCCCGAAGGGCCGTTCGGACGGGTGCTCGAGACCGTCTTTCGGATCGCGGGCGAGCCGATCCTGCTGACGCGCCGGCGGGACGGGTTCGTGGCCGAGGCCAGTCCTGGATTCTGCCGGTTGTCGGGGTTCTCCAGAGCGCAGCTGACCGGGCGCTCCACGACCGAGCTCGGCCTGTGGACTGCGGGGGACGAGCGCGCGCGGATGCTCGAGAAGCTGTCGGTGGACGGCTCGGTGTCGGAGTTCGAGAGCGAGTTTCAGATCGCCGACGGGAGCCTGCGGACGTGTCTGATGTCCGTGGCGGTGGTCGACTTCGCCGGCGAGGAGCACCTGTTCATCGTCGTGCGCGACGTGACTCTGCATCGGCAGGCCGAGAGCCGTCTGCGCGAGGCGGAGGAGCGCTACCGCCAGCTCGTGGAGGAGATCCCTGCCGCAACCTACGTGGACGCACTTGACGGAACGCCGCTCTACGTCAGCCCGCAGATCGAGCCGCTGTTCGGCTGCACCCGCGACCAGTGGATGTCGGACACCTGGTTTTGGCTCTCGCAGGTGCATCCGGACGACCGCGACCGGGTCGAGGAGTGGTACCGCGGCCACACCGAGCAGCTGGACGCTCGGGTGATCGAGTACCGGCTGCTGAACGCCGGCGGCTCCGAGAGGTGGGTCCACGACCGGGTCGCGGCGGTGCGCGGCCCGAACGGGAGCCCGGTCGTGACCCAGGGCGTGATGGTGGACATAACCGACCGCAAACGGGATGAGCAGACGATCCGCGTCCAGGAGGCGCGCCTACGCGACCTGCTGGAGGCGATGCTGCGGGTGGAGGAGGCCGAACGTCAGCGGATTGCGGTGCTCCTGCACGATGACACGATCCAGGTGATGACCGCCGCGCTGCTGGTGCTCGATCGTGGCCTCGTCAGCCTGAGGGCCGGTGACGGTGAACCGGTTCTCGAGCGCTTGTCAGACGCGCGGGCGACGCTCGAGGGGGCGATCGACCGCACGCGGCGGTTGACGTTCGACCTGCGCTCCCCGGTGCTCGAGCGACACGGTCTCGCCTCGGCCGTCGCGGCCCTCGAGAGCATCGTGAGCGACCCGGCGGTCGACCTTCGCACCGAGGTGGACACACCGCGGTATCCGTTCGTGATCGAGGACATGGTCTACCGGATCGTGCAGGAGGCGGTGGTGAACGCCGTCAAGCACGCCCGGGCTTCGACCATCACCGTCCGGCTGGTCGGCCGTGAACGGCTGCTGACGGCCCAGATCACCGACGATGGGGTGGGGTTCGACATCGAGGAGATCCTCGAGGCGCAGCGGACGAGTCATCACTTCGGGCTCGAATCGATGATGCAGCGAATCAGGCTGGCCGGGGGCGAGCTGCAGCTCCGATCCGCGCCTGGCGCCGGCACCACCGTCGAGCTGTCGCTGCCTATCGATTGAGAGCGGCCGTCAACAATCAGGCGTCGGTGGTAGTGTGGCTGGCCACGAATCGCCATGCAGCCTCGCGGCGCACCCAGATGTCCGTGATCACCTGGTGCGGATGGCGATAGCTGACCAGGGCGGTGTCGTCTCCGACCGTGATCACCCGCTCCGTGTCGAGCCCGTCGCACGTGGCGACCGTTTCGAGCTCGTGGACCGGATCGACTGTGAGCGTGCTGGTCATGCTGTTCCCCTCGTCAGTGAAGTGTGTTGAAGTAGCCGGTGGCACCCCATGTCCGGAACGCGGTGAAGGCCGTGCTCGAACTGGTGGCGGTGAAGTTGTAGTGCGCCGGTGAGATCGAATCGAAGTACGACACGGCCTTGATCCCGGGATGGCTCTGAAGCCACACGGAGGCGCCGCTGATCCAGCCCGCCTTGTGAGTCGCGAGGGCCGGATCCTCCATTACTCCGGTCTCGGGGATCATCAGCGGCTTGCCGTGCGCCGTACCCCACGTGTAGAAGGCCGAGAAGATGTCGCCGAACGTCTTCCAAGCGGCCCCGGAGCGGCCCGGGTACCAGTTGTAGCCGTCGGCCCCGATCCAGTCCACGTATGCGTCGCCGGGGTAGTACTGCTGTGCCTTGCCGGTGACGAAGTTGTAGGCGATCGCGCACCACACGAAACGGGCGTTGGTCGCGCCCTGCTGCTGGAAGATGGTGTAGACGTGCCTCCAGGCGGCGATGAAGTCGGCCGGCTGGCCGACGTAGCGCGGGCTGCCCTGGGGCTGGTCCATCTCGTAGGCGAAGCGCAGGAGCACCGGAGATCCGAGGGACTTGATCGCCTGCGCCACGCGGACGATGTTCGCGTCCTGCGATCCCGAGGCGATCGCCGCGGCGGTGGTGCCCTGAGCGGTCCAGGAGATGAGCGGCGTGCGGCCGGCTGCGATGTCCTGCTTCTCCTCTGTCCAGAACGTGTTCGTCCACGGCCGGTAGTGGTGGTCGATCGTCAGCTTGTATCCCAGCTTGGACTCCAGCGCGAGGACGGCGTCGTAATGGGTCGCAGCGGCACCCTGCTGCACCCACGCCCCCCACAGGACACCGGAGCTCGGCACGAGGTTCGAGTCGAGCGTGGCGCGCGCGGTCGTGGCAGCGTCCGCGCTTGCAGCCACGCTCACCGCTCCGGCAGCCGTGCAGGCCGCCAGGGCGATTGCTGCGGCACCAACCGCGACGGCATAGCGACTCGAACGCATGCAGGACCCCTCCTGTGAAACGTGACCCGTGGCCGTCAACGCCATCGGCGGCCTCACAGTGTTTATCGGCAGCATGCACGGGTCGGAATAGAGCAATTCTGACGAATTGCAGAATGCTTACTAAAGTCCGGCCGGTGCGCTGTCTAGGGCAGAAAGGCTCGGTGCGCGGCGGGATCGAGCCGGGGCGGCGGGGTGGGGGCGGACACCGGGTATCCGAGATGCAGGAGCCCGAGCACCCGCTCGCCGTCGGCGATCCCGATTGTGGCCAGACCGTCCCGAGACCGCAGGACGGCAGGCGTGCGCCAGTATCCGGCCAGCCCGCGCGCGTGCGCCGCCAAAAGCACGATGTAGCACGCGGCCGCAGCCGCACAGGTGTCTTCGAAATCGCTGTCGGGATCGCCGCCGAGCACGACCGACGCGACCACCAGGGTCGGCGCCCGGTCGAGCTTGCGGGCCGCGTCTCCGGCCGCCTGTTTGAGTCGCCGCAGGGTTTCCGGGCCGATCACCCGAAACCGCCAGGGTTCGGTCAGGTGGTGGTTGGGGGCCCAGCGGGCGAGGTCGAACAGTTCGTCGAGCGTGTGGCGGCTGACCGGCTCGGGCTGGTAGCGCTTGTGCGTCCGGCGAGTGCGGATCGCCGTGTCGACGGCGGTGTGCAGATCGTCACTCATGCTCCTCAGGTCGCGAATCCTACGCGCAACCCCCGTCGGTACGGTCGCAGGCGGCATTCGAAAAACGACCATCACAGGAGGGGACGATGCGGATATCGCCGACGGGAGTGGGGGGAGTGTTGGGGACGGCCACGGTGCTGGCGCTGGCGTCTCTGGGCGGCCAGGGTGTGGCGCAGGCGGGCACGGCGGGTGAGCGCGACGTGTGCCCGGCAGCCCCGCCCGGCTGGGCTCGCTGCATGTCGGTGGTGACCGACGACTCGGCGGCCGAGCCGCTGGTCACCGCGGCGCCCAGTGGCTACGGACCCGCCCAACTGCACTCGGCCTACGGGCTCCCCGTTTCGTCGCGCCGCGCGCAGACGATCGCGATCGTGGACGCCTACAACGCGCCCACCGTCAAGCGCGACCTGAACAGCTACGACTCGAGGTTCGGGCTGCCCTTCTTTCCGCTGTGCAGCTCCACCCTGCACAGTGCCTGCTTCCGCAAGGTGAACCAGGCCGGAGCCGCGTCGCCGCTTCCCACCACGGATGCAGGGTGGGCTCTCGAGACGTCGCTCGACGTGGAGGTCGCGCATGCGATCTGCCAGAACTGCACGCTCCTGCTGGTGGAGGCGTCGTCGGCGCGCGCGACCGACCTGGCCTCGGCGGTGTCGACCGCTGCCACGCTGGGCGCGACCGAGATCTCCAACAGCTACGGCATCGGTGAGTTCTCCGGCGAGACGTCAACCTCGTGGTCGCAGGCGTACCGGCACGCCGGTGTCGTCGTCACCGCCAGCTCCGGCGACTCAGGCTACGGCACCTCGTTCCCAGCGGCCCTCGGCGGAGTGGTGGCGGTGGGCGGCACCAGCCTGCGCCTGAACACGGATGGGAGCTACGCCGGCGAGTCTGCCTGGAACGGATCCGGGAGCGGATGTTCGGCGTTGGTCGCCGCACCCGTCTGGCAGACGGGCATGACCGGGTGGCCGGCGACCGGATGCGGCACCCGGCGGGCGGTCGCCGACGTGGCCGCCGACGCCGACCCTGCGACCGGCGCGGCGGTGTACGACTCGACGGCGGTGTCCGGCCGCACCGGATGGTTCCGGCTCGGGGGCACCAGCCTCGCTTCGCCGTTGGTCGCGGCCGTCTATGCGCTCGCGGCGGATGCGTCGGGACAGTCGTCCCCGGTGGCGTTCACGTATGCGCATCGCAGCTCTCTGCACGACGTGACGAGCGGCGCCAACGGTGCCTGTGCGACCGTCATGTGCCGCGCGGTGAGCGGATATGACGGGCCGACAGGGCTGGGCACTCCTCGCGGCCTGGGCGGGTTCTGAGGGCGGGTGGCCGGTACACTTCGGGCAGATGGTCGCTCGGTTGCCAAACGTGCTGACGGTGGCCAGGCTGGTGGCGCTCGTGCCCTTCGTCGCCCTGCTGGCCACCGCGACGCATGGTCGAAGTCGCGCCGCCGCGGTGATCTACGTCGCCGCGGCGGCGACCGACTTCCTGGACGGCTACCTCGCCCGTCACGCGCACGCCAGCACGCGCTTCGGACGCATCGCCGATCCGCTCGCCGACCGGTTGCTGATCAACATGGCCGTGATCCTGCTCGTGTACCACGGGCGCCTCCCGTGGTGGCTGGGCGCCCCCCTGCTCATCCGTGACGCCTACCTGCTGCTCGTGTTCGAGCGCCGCCGGGTGGCCACCGAGGTGCGGGTCACGCGGGTCGGGAAGACGGCCACCGCGCTGATCATGGTGTCCCTCGGCGCGCTGATGCTGACGTCGGCCGGGTGGCCGGTGCTGATGTTCGGAGCCGGCATCGCGCTCTCGCTGACCGCAGGAGCGCAGTATCTGATGCGCATCCAGGAGGGCGTGACATGAAGGCTGTCGTGATGGCCGGCGGCGAGGGCACACGGCTGCGGCCGCTGACGTCGAACCAGCCCAAACCGATGGTGCCGGTGGCCGGCAAGCCGTGCATGGAACACATCATCGACCTGCTTCGCACGCACGGGATGGACGAGATCGTGGTCACCGTCGCCTACCTGCCACAGGTCATCCGCGGGTACTTCGGGGACGGCGAGGCGGTCGGCGTTCGACTGCACTACTCGGTTGAAGAGACACCGCTCGGCACCGCCGGCAGCGTCAAGAACGCCGAGGAGTTGTTGGACGAGACCTTCCTGGTGATCTCCGGCGACGCGCTGTGCGACTTCGACCTGGGTGCGCTGGTCGACCGCCACCGCAGCACCGGGGCGGTGGCCACGATCGCGCTCAAGTCGGTGGACAACCCGCTCGAGTTCGGGGTCGTGATCATGGACGAGGACGGGCGTGTGGAGCGGTTCTTGGAGAAGCCGTCGTGGGGCCAGGTGTTCTCGGACACGATCAACACCGGTGTCTACGTGCTCGAGCCCGAGGTGCTGCGCGCGGTGCCCGAGGGGCAGCCGTACGACTTCTCCAAGCAGCTGTTCCCCGACCTTCTGAGCCGCGGCAAGCCGTTGTACGGCCATGTGGCGGCCGGGTACTGGCAGGACATCGGCAACCTCGACCAGTACCGGCAGGCGAACTTCGACGCGTTGGACGGCAAGTTGCGACTGGCGCCGAGCGGCATCCGGCTGCGATCGAACGTGTTCCTCGGCGACGGCGTCCAGCTTCCCGACCTGGGCCAGGTGGAGGGCCCGGCGTTCATCGGCAGCTACTGCAAGATCGACCCCGGCGCGCGGATCGGCCCGCACGCGGTGCTGGGCCAGAACGTGGTGGTCAAGGAGGGGGCGTCGATCACCCGCAGCGTGCTCGACGCCGGCGACTTCGTGGGCCGCAGCGCGCGGATCGAGGGTGCCATCCTGGGCAAGCGGGTGGACGTGCGCGCCCATGCCGTGCTCAACGACGGAGTGGCGGTGGGCGACGAGTGCTCGATCGGCTCCCAGGCCGTGCTGGCGGCCGGCGTCAAGGTGTACCCGTTCAAGACCATCGAGGCGGGCGCCTCGATCCGCACCAACCTGATCTGGGAGTCGCGGGGGATCACCACCGTCTTCGGCCGCGACGGCGTCACCGGCCTGGTCAACGTCGACATCCCGCCTGATGTCGCCGCCAGGCTGGGAATGGCGTTCGGCACCACGCTGCCCAAGGGTTCGCGGGTGGTGACCAGCCGTGACGCCCACCCGGCATCGCGGATGATCAAACGCGCGATCATCACCGGGCTGGCTGCCACCGGGATCGGTGTGTCCGACCTGCGGGTCGCGCTACCGGCGGTCAACCGGCACGAGATGAAGGTGGGCGACAGCGCCAGCGGCCTGCACGTGCGGATGTCCGAGGACGACTCCGACACGATCCAGGTGCAGTTCTTCGAGCCGCCCGGAATCCTGGTCGGAGACTCGGCCATGAAGGCGATCGAGCGTACCTACTCCAGGCAGGAGTTCCGGCGTGTTGGTACCGAGGAGATCGGTCCACTGACCTATCCGACGAGGGCTACGGAGGCGTACATCCAGGAGCTGCTGGGGTCGCTCGACCGCGACGCGATCGCCGAGCGCGGTTTCCGGGTTGCGCTCGACTACGGCTATTCGGCCGCGTCGTTCGTGCTGCCTGGGCTGATCGGGGAGTTGGAGATCGAGATGGTCGCCCTCAACGCGTTCATCGAGACGCGCCCCGGGGCGCGCGGCGCCGGGCTCGAGCGATCGCTTGCGCAGACCGCCCACCTCGTGCAGGCGATGGGAGCCGACCTGGGCGTGGTGATGGACAACCCCGCCGAGCGGATCTGGCTGATCGACGAGCACGGCCTTGCGGTCGACTCCGAGACCACCCTGCTGATGTTTCTTCGTGAGCTCGCCCAGCGCGACACCGGCCGGCTGCTGGTGCCGATCACCGAGACGTCCCTCGTCGAGCAGCTGACCGAGGCCGCGGCCGATCGTGTGCAGCGGACGGATGCTTCGCTGCGCGGCCTGCTGGAGGCTGCCAGCGAGGACGGGGTGATCTTCGCCGGTGCCTCGCGCGGCGGGTACGTGTTCCCGGAGTTCCTGCCTGCGTACGACGCGGTGATGTCGATCGGCAAGGTGCTGGAGTTGGTCGCCCACTCCGGTCGCTCGCTGGGTGACCTGGTGGCGGACATCCCCCGCAGCACGGTCGTGCGCCGCCGCATGGATTGTCCGTGGTCGCGCAAGGGCGTCGCCATGCGCCGTCTGATCGAGTCGGTCAAGGGGATGCGGGTGGACAACACCGACGGCCTCAAGGTCTGGGACAACGGCGGTTGGATCCAGGTGATCCCCGATCCGGACCAGCCCGTGCTGCACCTGCACGCGGAGGGGGACACGGTGGAGGAATCGGACCGCCTGGAGCAGAAGTACCGGGACATTCTGCAGCGGATCGTCTCGGATGCTCCCGAGCTCGAACAAACCCTCAACTAAAGCTTGAGGAATTTCGAAGGCGCGGGTAGACTGTCATCACCCCTCCTGATTGGACGCACTCATGGACGTACTGCCCGATTTCACGACCCTCAACGACGACGACCTGCGCGAGTTGATCGATCAGTTCGTGCGTGAGGAGGAGGAGGTGTCGTACCGGCGCCGCCTGCTGCACGGGAAGATCGACATCCTGCGCGCCGAGCTCGTCGACCGGGTCAAGCGCCGGCACGTGGGTGAGGGCTCCACGATCTCCGACGTGGACATCGACCGGCTGACCGAGATCCTGGCTCATCGCGGGCCTCCGCCCGGACTGGACGACTCCGGCGGGACAGCCTCGGACGACGGGTAGCGTGCGTGTACTGCACCGAGTGCGGACACCACAACAGCGAGGGTGCGCGCTTCTGCGGTCGCTGTGGCGCGAGCCTGATCGAAGCCGACCCGGGTGAGCCGACCGAGGCGTTCGCGGCGGTGGAGGGCGACGCGGTCGACCAGGTAGATGCGGGTGAGGCGCTGCTGGTGATCCGGCTCGGCGGGGGGCGCTCCGGCGACCAGTTCACGATCGACCGGTCGCCGATGACGATCGGACGCGCCCCGCAATCCGACGTGTTCCTCGACGACATCACGGTGTCCCGGGATCACGCGCTGCTCGAGCGAGGCGCCAACGGCCTCGAGATCACCGACCGCGGCAGCCTGAACGGCACCTACGTGAACCGGCAGCGGATCGAGAGCGCGCGGCTCGCGGACGGCGACGAGCTGCAGATCGGCAAGTACCGGCTGGCATACATCGAGCGCGGGGGCGGATGATGTCGGCCGATCCAGCTGCCCGCGCCCCGTCACCGCCCAAGCTGACCATCGGCACCGTGTGCAAGCTGCTGGCCGACGAGTTCGGTGACATCTCGATCTCCAAGATCCGGTTCCTCGAGGATCAGAAGCTGATCACGCCGCGCCGGACACCCGGCGGCTACCGACTGTACAGCGAGGACGACGTCGAGCAGTTGCGCACCATCCTCCGGATGCAGCGTGACGAGTTTCTGCCGCTGCGCGTGATCCGGCAGGTGATCACCCAGGGCGGGGGTGGCAGCCGCCGGCCGCGGATCGTGCACGCCGAGGATGCACTGTCGCTCGACCGGCTGCTCTCCGAGACCGACGCCGATCCAGGCTTCGTGCGGGAGTTGCACGAGTTCGGACTGCTCGAGCACCGCGCCCGGCCGTCGGACACGCCCTACAGTCGCGAGGACGCCGAGATCGTCATGCTCTGCCAGCGGCTGGCCCGCTACGGCGTGGCGGCCCGTCATCTGCGCGCCTTCCGGTCGGCCGTGGGTCGCGAGGCAGGGCTGCTGGAGCAGGTGCTCGCCCCGTCCCTGCGGTCAACCAACCCGGATCGTCGTGAGGCCGGCCTGCAGGAGCTGGACACCCTCGCCGAGCTGACCAGCCAGCTCGCTCATCTGCTGCTCGTGCGCGATCTGCGCGACGTCGCTCGACGCGGCTGAGTAGCTCGAGTTCCGGTCTCTCACTCGTACTGGATCAGCGAGTGGACGTCGTAGCCGTACAGCTTGTCGCGACCGTTCAGGAAGAGCAGTTCGATCACGAAGGCGACACCGACCACCTCGGCACCGAGCTGCTCGACCAGGTCGATCTTGGCCCGGGCGGTGCCACCGGTCGCCAGCAGGTCGTCGTGGATCAGCACACGGGCGCCCCGATGCACCGCGTCGACGTGCATCTCCAGCGCATCGAAGCCGTATTCGAGCGCGTACTTGGCGCCCACCGTCAGGTACGGCAGCTTGCCCGGCTTGCGGGCGGCGACGAAGCCGCAGCCCAGCCTGTAGGCCAGCGCGGCGCCGAGGATGAAGCCACGAGCCTCGGCACCGACGATCAGATCGACGTCGCGCGGGGTGGCCCAGTCGGCGAGATCGTCCACCGCCTGCTGGAGGGCGCGGCCGTCCGCCAGAAGCGGCATGATGTCCTTGAACACGATGCCGGGCCTGGGGAAATCTGGAATGTCGCGGATTTTGCTGCGAAGATCGACCGAACCCACGACGCGATTCTATCCCGCGCCGCTGCGCGCCAGGCCCGAAGAGGCTAATCCGTGCTCCCGGAGCAGTCGATAACTGGAGGTGAGATGTACGACGTGTTACGAGCCAGCTACCGGTTCCATTGTCCGCACCGTCCGGAGGACGAGCTGACGCGGATCGGGCTGTCGTCCTTTCGCAGCCTCGACCGCCTGCCCGGCGCGGTGCATCCGGCCGTGTACCGGGTGGCGTACGACTGCGAATGTGGCCAGCAGCACCTCGGGCTGGTGTCCCACACCGACCTCGACTACGGCCCGCTGGGGATGGTCGAGGTCGAGTACCGCAACCTGCTGACGGGCCGCACCGAGCCGATCGGCGCCGAGCTGGCCGAGCTCGCCCGCTGCGAGGTGCAGAAGGGCAACTGGCCGTGGCGGCTGTACTGCTGCCGCGAGGGCTGCATCAAGCCGGTGTTCCCGTCCAGCCTCGCAATGGTGCTGCCCCATGAGCGCGGCGACGAGTTGGTGGGCGTTGCGATGGTGTGCCCCTCGTGTGGTGAGGTGTCCATCAACCTGGTCAGCCAGCCGCACCTGGATGTGCCGTTCTTCCACGACCGGGTCGTGCGGTTCGTCGAGCGACCGTTCGGCGACGCCCGCGATCTGACGGTCGAGCGGTTCCACGATCATCTGCACTCGGCCCGGTTCGACGTCGAGCGGTCGCACCTCCGCAGCGCCGCCTGACGGACCGGGGGGCTAGCCCGCCCTGCGGCTGGGCAGTCGTGGGCGCCCGCGCAGCTCTTCGGCCGTCACGACGCAGTCCCGGCCCCGGCGCTTGGCGGCGTACAGCGCCTGGTCGGCGAGCTCGAAGAGCTCCTCGGCGTCCCGAGCATCGACGGGGAACGTGGCGACGCCGCCGCTGGCGGTGACCAGATCGGGCACGTCGTGCCGGTCGAGCCGCGCCACCGTCACCTCCTCGATGGCATGCCGCACGCGTTCGGCCACGACCACGCCGTCGGACGTGCGCCCTGCGACCAGCATGGCGAACTCCTCGCCGCCGAAACGCGCCGCGACGTCTGCGTCGCGCTTCTCGCGTCGCACCGCCTGTCCGACCGAGGCCAGCAACCGGTTGCCGGCACCGTGCCCGTGGCGATCGTTGAAGGCCTTGAAGCGGTCGAGGTCGAGCAGTACGAGCGTGGTGCAGCCGCCATAGCGGCGGACGCGCGCCAGTTCCGCCCGCAGTGCTTCGACGAAGAAGTCGTAGTTGTGCAGCCCGGTCAGGCGGTCGGTGAACGTGCGGGTCGCCAGCTCGCGCCCCCGCCGGCGGGTCCGTTCGAGCAGTTCGCCGGCCACCAGCGCCCCGACCGCGAGCGCCGCGCGTTCCGGCAGGGGGACGGGGGAGAGGAGTGCCGCCGCCGCGCCGCCCAGGCCGCCGAACCTTCCGAACATGCCGCCGGGAGTCGTCACGGCCAGCGCCAGCAGCGCTGGCCGCACCGCCGGCGGTACCAGCCACGCCCCGGCATATGCCGACACGGAGACCGCAGCGGCGATCAATGGTCGTCGGTCACGCGGCCCCGGCACACCCTCAAGCTAGCGGCACAACCGGACGGCGTCGGTCAGCGCGACCAGAACTGCAGCCGCTTGGTGGCTGCGTCGGTCTCCGCAGGCCGGCGGTCGCCCGGCTCGCCCGAGTCGGCGGGTGCCGGATCGGTCGCCAGCACCGCTGTGCGCTGGAGTTTGCGGGCGTAGGCGTCGAGGTCGGCCTCGCGCCGCTGCAGAGCCGAGTTCAGCTCGGTCAGCTTGCGCTCCTGCGCCTGCAGCTCAGCCTCCCTCTCGCGCAGCGAGTCGTGCAGCTCCTCGATCGCCTTGCCGCCGCCGTTGCGTGACAGCAGGCCGCGCCGGCCCGAGCCGCTCTGCTCCATCACCTCGCGCACGGCGCTGTCGTGCTGGGCAGCCGCGCGGGTGCGGGACTCCTCGACCTCGGCCAGCCGGCGCTGGAGCACGGCTCGCTCGCGGGAAACGGCTTCCTCGGCGTCCTGCAGGCCCGCCCGCTGATTCTCGAGCTCGGCCTCGACGCGATCCGCGCGCACAGTCAGCCGTGCCACCTCGGCCTCCCGGTCGCGGATCTGGACATCCCGCAGTTCGAGCTTGTCGTGACGATCGTCGAGCTCCCGCTCGCGCTCGTCCAGCGTGTCCTGGCGGCGGTCGAGCCGAGCCTCGCGGCGTTCCGTGTCCGAGTCGGCCAGCGCCTGCCGCGCCTCACGCTCGCGCAGGTCGGCGGCCAGGCGCTCGAACTCCGCGGCTGCACGGGTCTCGGCGTCGGCCATCATCCGTTCGGCAGCCTTGTGCAGGCGGTCGGTCTCGCGCTTCTGCGCGTCCAGTCCGGCGGTGTCGGCGGCCAGCTGCTCCTCCGCGGCCGTGATCTGTTCTCGGCGGGCGTCGAACTCCGCCATCCGGCGGGTCACGTCGGCCATCTTCCGCTCGCTGTCGGCCAGTTCTGCGGTGCGCTTGTCCGCGGTGGCGATACGCTCCTCGGCAGCGGCGCTCATGGCTCCCAGCCGTTCGCGCTCGGCCCTGGCCTCCTCGGCGGCAGCCTCGCTCTGGGCGCGGCGCTCGTCGATGTCACGCAGTTCGTGTTCCCGCCGCTCGAGCTCGGCCGACGCAGCCTCGATCTCGCCGGCCCGTGTCTCCAGCTCGGCAAGCTTGGCCTCGACCCTCTGCAACTCCTGTTCGCGCTCGGCCAGCTGGGCGATCCGAGCCTCCGCATCGGCCACCCGGCGGTCGGCATCGGCGCTGCGGTCGGCGATCGTCGACTCGGACGTCTCGACCATGGCGGCGCGGGCCTCGATCGCCGCCGACTCCTCGGACACGCGGCCCTGAGCGCTGGCCAGCTCGTCGAACGCCTTCGCCAGTTCCGCCTCACGCGCGTCGGCCACACGCATCCGCTCGGCGGACTCTGCCTGTGCGGTGGCGGCGGCCTGCTCGGCGGCCGCGAGTGTCCCGGAAGCCTGCTCGAGGCGCTGCTCGATGGCCGCGATCTCGCCCTCGCGCTGCGCGATGTCGGCGCGCGCGCCGTCCACGTGCAGCTCCTTCTGGCTGAGCACCTTGTCGACCTTCTGGGCGCGATGCTCACGGTCGGCGATCTCGGCCTCGAGAGCGTTCACCCGCGCCTCCCGCTCGGCCAGCTCCGCTGTGCCGAGGGCTCCGGAGTCGCGCATCTGCGCGATCGCCTGGTCACGCTCGCGCTCGACCCGGGCGTACTGCTGCCGCTCGTGCTCGACCTGGGCCTCGAGCGTCGCCACCGACTCGGTCAATGCGGCAAGTGCGCGCTCGAGCTCGGGGTCTGCACCGCCGGCTGCCACCTGTGGGGCCGCGTCCGCGGTCTCGGCACGCGCGGCTTCGAGCTGCGCCGCCATGTCGGCGAGCAGCTTTTCGAGCTCGGCGATGCGGTCGATGTCGGCCCGCCGGGGGGAGCCCGTATCCCCCGACGCGATGCCCTCGTTCACGGCCAGGGAGGCCTCCCGCTTGGACAGCTCGCGCTCTCGACGCGCCAGTCGCGCCTCGCGCTCGGCGAACACCACCTTGGCCTGCTCCTGGAGGGCGGTCTGCTCGCGCTGCAGCCGTTCCTCGGCCTCGCGCAGCGTGCGCATCCGATCCTCCATCGCACGTCGCAGCCCGGTTGACTCCTGCGGATCAGACTCGTGGCCGGTGGTATCGGCGTCGCTCATGCGGGCTTCCCTCTCGATCTCGAAAAATGACGGTCTTGCGTGCGGTTCGGCCGGAGCGAGCCGGAGGGACGGCGACGAAGACTTGCCGTTCGACCCCATTCAGGTATCGGCTCGGAGAGGGCCGGGCTTGAGACCGCAGTTTCGGCCCGAACGGGGGATGCGTCGGCACCCCGTTCGAGCCGATACCGAGATCGGAAACAACGAGTGCAGCCGCGGTGTGGCCGCCGGCGCCTCGTGCTCCATCCGGCGATCGCCGGCGTTTTCCTTTCCGGTCCGGGCGCCCTGCTCCAAGCGCCCGGCCCGGAGCCTCACGCTGGACCATCACCAAACGCCGAAGCGCCCCTGCGAAACGGGTCGAGATCCCGTTTCGCAGAGGCGCTACAGCTGCCCGTGGGGCAGGAGTGCCCGCCGCCCCGGCGAAGGTCTTCAGCGGTCTCGCAGCACCCGGCGCTCAGGGAACTCCCGCGCGCGGCCGATAAGACGGTGCCGCGACTCTCTGTTGAATTACCAGCCTCGCAAGCCCATGATCTGTCTCCCCTCTGGTCGACTGCGTACCCCGATTGGGGGAGACTGTACACCCCCGAGAGGGGGATGTCAAGCGCTGACAACTTGAGTGATGTATCGAAAGTAAAATCGTGACATCTATTCGCATCTACGCGCTCGCCCAGACGCTGCTCGCGATTCCTGCGGTGGTGGCGGCGTTTGCGCTGGGTGGGGTGGGGAGCCTGCCGGCCGTTGCCGCCCTTGCGCTCGTGGCGGCGATGGCCGAGCGACGGCAGCTCGTGCTCTCCCCGCAGCTGCAGGTGTCCGTCTCGTTTCTCCCGCTGATCCTGGCGGCCGTGCTGTTCGGGCCCGGGGCGGCGGTGGTGGTGGGTGGGGTGGCGATTCTGGCTGCACCCCAACTTCCGTGGGAGCGGTTTGCGATCCACCTGTCCGGTCGCGTTCTGGTCGGCGTGTGCGGCGGATCGGCGGCGGCGGCGGTGCTGAATGGCCATTCGCCAAGCCTCGCCCTCCTCGTGGCTGCCTCGGCCGTTGCCGGTGTGGCCGGCAACTCCGTGGAGTTCATGGTGACGGCGACAACGCTCACGATCCGCCGGGGCGTCGGGCCGGCCGATCTCTGGCGGGTGGTGCGCAGCTCGCTGGCGGTGTCGATCGCGTTGTACGCCCCGCTGACGGCCCTCTTCGCCTATGCGTATCACGGCTCGGGCGCGTGGATGCTGATCTTCTTCGTGATCCCGATGATCGCCGCGCACCTCGGCTTGGGGTTGCATGCGCGCCAGGCGCAGCTGATCGAGGAGCTCGAGCGGAGCAACGATCAGTTGGCAAGCGCGAACGTGCATCTGCGCAAGGTGAACCTCAGCTTCGCCTCGGCGATGGTGCGTGCGCTGGATGCTCGGGACACCTACACCGCGGGCCATTCGGCCGCGGTGGCCGTGTACTCCCGCGACATCGCGCGTGAACTGGGAATGCCGCTCGAGGACGCTGAGCGCGTGTACCTGTGCGGTCTGGTGCACGACATCGGCAAGATCGGGGTGCCGGCAGAGGTGCTCCAGAAGACCACCACCCTGGATGACCAGGAGTGGGCCCAGATGCGTGAGCACTCGGCCATCGGCGCCGGTATCCTGAGCGAGGTCGAGGACTACGCGGACGTCGCCGCGATCGTCCGCAGCCACCACGAGCGCTACGACGGCGCCGGGTACCCCGACGGCCTGGCCGGCCACGGGATCCCGCTCCTGGCGCGGGTGATCGCCGTCGCGGACTCGTACAACGCGATGACGTCCGACCGCCCGTACCGCAAGGGTATGACGCCGGAGCGGGCGATCCAGCAGCTCGTGCTCGGGAAAGCCAGTCAGTTCGAGCCCCGGCTGGTGGACGCGTTCCTGGCGGTTCTCGAACACGCACCACAGGCATACCGGCTGGGCACCAACTTCTCGCTCGACCAGATCGAGCTCGAGATCATCACGACGACGCTCATCCTCCAGCCGCGGCTGCGCGCCTCCGTCGCGTAGGCCACGCGACCCCGCGCTCAAGCTCGGCGTCCGCACGCCCGATACCGGGTGGGTATGTCCGACCTCGAACTGATGCGCATCCTCGGAGTCGTGTCGGCCGCGCTGGCGGCTCCGGACGCTGATCCGGAAACGATCGAACGGGTGCTCGACTCGGTTCCGGCGCAGGCCGGCCTGCGCTGCTCCCTGCGGCTTACCGGTGGTGAGCTGGAGGTGGAGTGGAGCGGCGCACCCACACCCTCGCAGGAGGCGTTTGTGGACGTGCTGGGTCGCTGTGTGGCGCTCGCCCTTGCGGTGCTCGAACGCGGAGCGACCGGCGTGCTCGACCCCAGCGCCTTCGGCAGCGAGTTGGAGCGGACCGTGGCGGCCGCTCGCTGGCGCGGGCACCAGGTGGCGGTGGCCGTGTTCGACGTGCACGGTTTCGCGCTCGGTCCCGGCATCGACGAGAGCGACGTGGTGGCGTACGTGGGAGCGGTCGCGCGCGGAGCGGTGCGCCAGGACGACGTGGTCGGCCACCTCGGCGCCGGACGGTTTGCGCTGCTCTTCCCGCGGGCGGGGACGTTCGAGGCCCGGGCGGCGTTCAAGCGGGTGCGCGACGCACTGGCAGCGGGCGAGCGGGCGGCCGACGGCCTGTTCTGCGGCGCCGCCGGGTTCGCCGAGTTGGAAACGGGGCACAGCAGCGAGGATCTGCTCACGGCGGTGTACGAGCGGTTGGCAGAGGCCCGTCGTCGGAACGCCTATCTGGGACCCACCGATCCGCTGCACCCGATGGCCGGGTAGATCCGGCGTCAACCGGCGGCCAGAACGCCCGCGAGCTCCCGTAGCCAGCCCGAGACGCCATCGGCCATCGCCTTCTGCTCGTCCACCGGCAGCCCGCTCGCGATGTGCTGCCACGAGAGCGCGCGACACAGGTGACCTACGGCTAGGGCCGCTTGGATCGCATACTCGATGCGGGCATCGTCCAGCCCTTCACGCCACGGTGCCAGGTACGCCTCGCGCAGCGCCCGCAGTGCGGCGTCGCCCGGCGCCAGGCCCAGCCTGTGGGCGGCCATCCGCAGCACGATGAGCAGGCTGCAGAACGGATGCGCCACACTGCCCTCGTGCCAGTCGAAGAACACCGGCCGACCGTCGCGCACGAGCACGTTGGCGTCGTGGAAATCGTCGTGGTGGATGGTCTCGGGGATCCCGGACGCACCCAGCTCGGAGCACAGTTCTGCCAGGCGGGGCGTGGAGACCTCCAGCCGGTGGCGTTCGACAGGTTGCAGTGACTCGGCGGTGGGCGGGAGCCGAGCCTCTTCGGCGATCACCTCGGCCATCCGCCGGGCCAGTCCCGCCGGCCAGTAGTCGAACGCGCCGGCCGCAAGCAGGTCGCCGGCCGCCGGCGCGGCGGCGATCTGGAATCGGGCGTACCGGTCGAGCGCCGCCGCCCACAGAGGCAGGTCGGCGGGCGACGTTACCAGGGTGCGAAGCGATGTGCCGCCGTCGGGGAGGAGCAGCCATCCGCGCCTGTCATCGGCGGCGAGCACGGGCAGCACGCAGTCGGGGGCGAGACGGAAGAGCGCACGGTTGAGGGCGGCCTCGTGGCGCAGCGCGGGGATGTTCGCCTTGAAGAAGAGCGCACCGGCGGCGACCGGGACGCGCAGGACGACCGACCACGGACGCGGCTCGAGCGGCTCGACTCGGGCGCTGCGCCCGTGTCCCAGTCCCGGGAGCTGCGCGTCGATCCAGTCCGTCGCCTGGGCCAGGAACCCGGGCTCGCTCCAACGAGCAGCGATCAGCGGCTCGGGGCGGACGGTCTCGGCTTCAACTTGACATAACCGGCATTATCGTGCGTGGACGGGGGATCGGTGGGACGGCTCACGCGGACGCCTCGGGCTCGGCGGCCGGCGGCGTGCGCAGCCGCCACGGTACCCGGCGCAGCGTGACCCAGATCGCGATCCCGCCCAGGATCATGTAGGTCACCGAGACCGCAAATTGCATGCCGACGCTGAACGACAGCACGACCGCCGCCGGCGCCGCGTTCCGGAACATGTAACCCAGCAGGGCCTGCTGGGGGCCCAGCCCGCCGGGAGTCAGCGGCAGCAGCGTGGCGGCGCTGGCGGCGCTCAGCGCGAGCACTGCATCGAGCATCGAGGTGGGGATCGAAAATGCCTGGAGGAACCAGTACATGGCCGCTGCGCGGAAGCCCCAGCCCGCCACCTGCAGCGACACCACTCGGCGCACGTAGTCGCGGGGACTGCGCAGGATCGCAAAGCCGTCCTTGATCCGCGACCACACCGAGCTCACGCGCCGCTCGATGTAGGTGAAAAACACTCCCAGTCCGATCAGAAGCGCCGCCAGCAGCAGGGCAAACGTGCGCCCGTTGTCGACCAGGAACGTCCATTCCCACGTCGCCAGATGGCCCAGCACCGGCAGGTGCGGCACGCGACCGTCCAGGTAGGCGGCGATCAGGATCGCCGGGCCGATCACGACATCCACCAGCGTCTCGGCAACGAGGCTCGAGGTGATCGTGGTGTAGGCGGCACCGGGCATGCTGCGATGGGCGAGGAACACCTTCATCACGTCCCCGCCGCGTGCCGGCACGACGGCGTTGGTGCCGACACCGGCCAGATAAGCGGCCAGGATGCTGCGGCGCCGCACCCGCCCCTGCGGGTAGGCGGCCTGCAGGATGTTGCGCCAGGCCAGCGACCGCAGCACGAGGTTGGCGACGCTGAAGCCGATCGCGAGTGCGAGTGCGCCCGGGCGCACCGCGGTCAGCCGCTCGGAGAAGATCACCGTCGCGTGCCAGAAGGCGTGCAGCGAGTTCACGTGTCGTAGTCTGCCAGCGCGGGTGTCCCGCGGTGGCTGCCCGGCTAGTCGGAGCCGCGGAGGAAGTCGCGCAGGGTCGGGTTGCGTGACTCCAGCTCGCGCAAGGCGCGGGTCTCGATCTGCCGCACGCGCTCGCGCGTGACGCCGATCTCCGAGCCGACCTGCTCGAGTGTGGCCGGTTCGCGGTTGTTGAGGCCGAAGCGGGCTTCCAGCACGTGCCGGGTGCGCTCGGACAGCTCGCCCAGCGCGTCCGCCAACTGTTGTTCGCGCTGGGCACCGGCGATCAGGTCGTCCGGACGGGCCATTTTGGTGTCCTCGACCATGTCGGAGAAGTTCGATTCGCCATCCCCGACAGGAGTCTCCAGGGACACCGGATCCTCTGTCAGTCGCTGGAGCTCGAATACCCGCTCGATGGGGATCTGAAGCTCCGTGGCGAGCTCGCTCGGCAGCGGGTCGCGACCCAGCTGCTGAGTCAGCTTGCGCTTTGCCCGGTAGAGCTTCTTGACCACGTCGAGCACGTGCAGGGGAAGCCGGATGGTGCGTCCCTGGTCGGCGATCGCCCGCGACATCGACTGGCGGATCCACCAGGTGGCGTAGGTGGAAAGCTTGTAGCCGCGCCGGTGGTCGAACTTCTCCACCGCTCGCATCAGGCCCATGTTGCCCTCCTGGATCAGATCCAGCAGCGGCACCCCGGACGACGAATAGGCCTTCGCCATGCTGATCACCAGCCGCAGATTGCACTCCACCAACCGCCGCTTGGCATCCTCGTCCCCGAGGTCCTTGCGACGGGCGAGGTCGAGCTCCTCGGCGTGGCTGAGCAGAGCCCCGTCTCCGATCTGGCGGACGTAGGTGTGCAGCAGGTCGACCGCGGGTGCGACGCCGTCGGTGAGGTCGAGATCGGTGTCCTCGGCGTCCGGCTCGTCGAGAGCCGCGTCGGAGCTGATCTTGGCTGGTTCGTCTTCGAGTGGCGCGGAGCTCAACTGGTCACCATACTTTGATGGAATATCTGCAAAAGCGATGGGCGTACTGAGCCCGTGCCATGAGATCGGCCGAAACGACCCATCTCTTGAGCGCTCCCGGGCGTCCTCGGCTCGATCACGCGGATCGACAGCAAGCCTCAAGCGTGTTTGCGATCCGTCGGACGTGAGTTAGTACTGCCGGGGGATGCGCTCCGGCCGGCTGCGGCCGACAACCATGACATGACCGAACCTGCCGCGCATCTCGCGCCCACCCTCAGCCTCGAAGATGTCAACCGGATCCGCACCAGTTGCGCGCACGTGAACGTTCCCGACTCGCCGGCGATGCGCGGATACCGCTACGTCGACGTCGGCGGGGGCGCGGCCCCGTTCTATCTGCGCCGGCTGAGCGCAGGGACGCACACAGGGGCGATCACGCTGACCGCGCCGATCGAGCTGTCTTCCGGCGACGAGGCCGAGCGCGGGGCGCCGGCGCTGGCCCGGGCTGCGGTGAACATCGGCTTTGCGACCATCCCGTGGTCGAGCCTGCTCGACCACGACGTCTGCCAGGGCGTGATGTCGGTGCTGCTCAGCGAGGCGCTGGTCGAGCTGACACAGCTCGACCTGATGGAGGCGTCCGAGTGCCCGATCTGCTCGGCCTGAGCCGAGCCGCCGGCTGCTACTGGATCCGCCCCTCGGCCGACACGTTCACGCCCTGATCCTCGAGTCGCTTGCGGATCAGGTACTGGAATGTCGACCAGGCACCGCGGCGGGCGTCGAACATCCGGTACACCTGCCACTCTGTGAGCATCGCGTGATCGCTGCGGCGGGCCTGCGCCCAGTCGGCGAACTTGGGCAGCCGGCCGCTGCGGACGGCCAGCGTGGCGCCCTGGTCGATCGCCCGCTCGAGCCTCTCCTCCCCCACCGGGACGTCGAACCCGGCCTGTTTGAGCGCGTTGTTCAGCGAACCGAACGTGTGCCAGTACAGCGACTTGGACGGCATCGAGCCCTTGCGCGCCTCGATGTCCTTGGCGGTGGGGACGCGGCCCAACTCGTCACCGAGCTGCTTCAGCAGCCGCAGCAGCTCGTCCTGGGTCGCGAACCGCCGGGGGACGAGCCCCGCCAGTCGCTTCGCCCGGTTCCACGACTTGAAATGCTCGATCACGGTCTGCGGATGGACGGTGGTGCCCGGGTCGGCCTCGAATTCGCGCATCGTGGGCGACCGGCCCAGGCGTTTGGCGCAGCTGCGCAACTCGTCGAGGATGTGCTCGTCCGAATAGCGCTTGCGCATCCCGGTCTGGAAAGCCTCGAGTTCTCCTCGGTCGATCCTCTCGATGGCGCTGTACACCGTCTTTCGCCTCATGACCCGATCCCTCGCAATGGTGTTGCGAATGCCGCTTCTGCGAGCTTATAGCAAATGCTCCCGGGATTGCAAGCCGATGGCGTCCTCCTTGGCATGGCGTCAAGCGTGACGGTTCGCAGTGCGCATGCGGTGCAGAGCGCCGCGGCGCGGTAGGATTCACTGCGTGAGGTTGCGTGCCCCGATCCGTGACGACGAGCGTTTCTGCCGCCTGGTGCAGGCGGCAGACAGGATGCGTGGTCGCGCGTGGACCGGCTATCTGGACGCCACGCGCGAAGCCGAGTGCTACGACGATGCCGAGCCGGTGGCCTGGAACCGACTCCAGGAGCGGCTTGCCGCCATCGACCAGGAGTTGATGGACGCGGTCGGAAGCGACGCCTAGCTCGCCGATCGTGTTCGCGGCCAAGGTCGCAGCGGCGCGTGCCGTGGCGAGGTTGTCGCGGCTGACCGGATCGGGCGGAGGTACAACGCTGCCGGGCCGTGTGCTGCTGCAGGTCGCTCCGGACGCGATCAGCCGGCTTGCCGGCAGGCTGCAGACCGGGTCGATTGTGATCTCGGCCACCAACGGCAAGACGACGAGCGCCAAGATGCTCGCGGGGATGCTCGAGCCCGAGGTTGAGGTCTGCCACAACCGAGCCGGTGCCAACCTCGCCTCGGGGATCGCCTCGGCGCTGCTTGCGGCCCCCCGCGCCCGGCTCGGGCTGTTCGAAGTCGACGAGGCGGCGCTGCCGGGGGTCGCGCGATCGCTGCAGCCACGGGTGCTGGTACTTGCGAACCTGTTTCGCGACCAGCTCGACCGCTACGGCGAGCTGGAGTTGGTGGGCCAGAGATGGGGCGCGCTCACCGGGGAGCTGGGGCCCGATCGCGTGCTGGTGCGAAACGGCGACGACCCGCTGGTGGCGATGCTGCCCACCGGCTCGGCGCGCACGATCACGTTCGGCATCGCCGATCCGGCGATCGGGCTCGCCGAGCTGCCGCACGCGGCCGACTCCAAGTGGTGTGCGCGCTGCGGCGGGAGGCTGGCCTACGCGACCGTGTTCCTCGGCCACCTGGGCGACTGGGTATGCCCCAACTGCGGCGCCCGGCGCCCTGCGCTGGACGTGTCGGCGGCGGACGTGCGCCTGCTGGGGCTGGACGCGAGCGAGTTCCAGCTGCGCACGCCGCTCGGTACCGCGCGGGTGCGGCTCCCGGTGCCGGGACTGTACAACGTCGAGAACGCGCTTGCTGCGGCGGCGGGCGCCTGTGCTCTCGGGTCAGTGGCGCTGGAGCGGGTGGTCGCCGGCCTGGAGCGGTTCGACCCGGCCTTCGGGCGGTTCGAGCGCATGCGCATCCGGGGGCGCGACGCCGTGCTGCTACTGGTCAAGAACCCTGCCGGGGCGAACGAGGCGATCAGGACGCTGGCCCAGGACCCGTCCCCCAAGCGGATGCTGATCGCGCTCAACGACCGGGTGGCCGACGGTCGCGACGTGTCGTGGATCTGGGATGTCGATTTCGAGCGGCTGGTGCCGTGGCTCGAGGCAGCGGTGACCACCGGCACGCGGGCGGCGGAGATGGCGCTGCGACTGAAGTACGCCGGTGCACCGGCCGCCGCGATCCGGATCGACTCGGCTCTGGAGGCCGCACTCGACCTGGCGCTCGACAGCGGCGACGGGCCCGTGTACCTGGTCGCGACGTACACCGCGATGCTCGAGTTGCGCGACCTGCTCGTGCGGCGCGGCGTCGTCCGCCGGTACTGGGAGGCGGCGTGACCGACCTACGCGTCGGGCACCTCTATCCCGAGCATCTGAACATCTACGCCGACCGCGGCAACATCGCGGTGCTCGAGGGCCGCAGCCGGTGGCGCGGGATCGAGGTGACGGTGATCGGCTGCGGCATCGGTGACCCGCTGCCCGACGCCGACCTGTACTACCTGGGCGGCGGTCAGGATCGGGATCAGGCACTGGTGGCCGACGACCTCGTGTCGCGGAGCGCCGACCTGCGGGCGGCGGTGGACGGCGGTGCGGCGGTGCTGGCCGTCTGCGGCGGGTACCAGATGCTCGGGCACCGCTACCGCGGTCACCAGGGCCAGGAGATCCCGGGTATCGGGCTCGTCGACCTGGTCACGGATGCGGGCACGGAGCGGATGATCGGCAACATCACCATCGACTGCGACCTGAACGGATCCTCGACGCACGTCGTCGGCTTCGAGAATCACGCCGGCCGCACCCGCCTGGGAGCCGGGGTGAGCCCTCTGGGCCGGGTGCTGCACGGCCACGGCAACAACGGTCAGGACGGCACCGAGGGCGTGCGCGAGGGGCGCGTTTTGGGCACGTACATCCACGGGCCGCTGCTGCCCAAGAACCCCCTGCTGGCCGACCACGTGATCGCCGCCGCGCTCGCGCGCCGGCACGGCGCAGTCACCCTCGAACCGCTGGACGATGCGCTCGAGTCGGCGGCCCACGCGGTTGCCGAGCGGCTCGCAGCCCACCGCTGAGACCCCGAGCCGGGGTACCCAGCCCACCCCCACCCTACCCCGGGGTCAGACCCCGTACGGACCGGGGCACACATCCGGCACGGATTCGCGATCAACCATCTAGCGCCCCCACAGCTCGCCGAGATGGACGAACGGGTCGCCCGGCGTCCAGCGCTCGAGGAAGCGGTGGATCGGCGGACGCAGGTCGAGCGTCGGCAGATCGGCGCGGCCGACCAGGCGATGGCCGTGGATCGCCCCGTCGTCGGACGTCACCGCCTCTAGGTTCCGATCGGAGACCTCGCCGTGATAGACGAGGTGCACGACGTGCTTGCGGGGGAGCGTCCCGGCCGGGGCGATCGATTCGACGATCGCGATCGGGCCGTCGAGCGAGACACCTTCGAGACCGGTCTCCTCGAGCAGCTCGCGGGCCAGCGCGGCGCGCATCGACTCCCCCACTTCGACTCCGCCGCCCGGGAGCAGCCAGTAGGAGCGGTCCGCCTTGCGCTGCTGGCACAGCAGCACCGACTCACCCTGCATGAGCAGCGCACACACCCGGATGCGGGGCGCCTCCGTCACGACGTCGATTGCACAGCGGACGAGCCGAAGCCGCGCTCCGAGCGCTCCGAGCCCGGCAGCTCGTCAACCTCGCGGACCTCGAGTGCAGGCACGGCCAGCACCACCAGTTGGGCGATCCGGTCGCCGCTCCGCACGGTGAATGTGTGCTCCCGATCGGTGTTCAGCAGCACCACGCGCACCTCGCCGCGGTAGCCCGCGTCGATCAGGCCAGGGCTGTTCACGATCGAGATTCCGCTGCGGGCGGCCAGGCCCGACCGAGGCTGGACGAATCCCGCGTGACCGGCCGGAATCGCGACCGCGAGGCCGGTTCCCACGACACATCGCTCGCCGGGGCCGATCTCGGCATCCTCGATGCTTGCCAGGTCGAGCCCGGCGTCCCCCTCGTAGACGCCCAAGGGGATCCGGGCGTCGGGATGCAGCCGCTTGAACACGAGTTCGGGCAAGCTCAGTCGTCCACCCGGTACTCGGCGAAGCGATCGACCAGCTCCCGCGGCAGCCGCGCACTCACCAGCACTCCCGCCTCCCCGTCCTCGCGGGCGGTGATCGGCGCACCGGTCGAATACAGCGCCGACAGCTCCGCACCGCGGGCATGCGGCATAAGCAGGCGCACATCGACGAACCGGTCGCTGAAGAACTCCGCCACGCGGTGCTTGAGCTCGTCGAGGTTCTCGCCGGTGGCGGCCGAGATCAACACCGCGTCGCGGAAGCGATTGCCCAGCCGGCGGCGTCCGACCTCGTCCACGCGGTCGATCTTGTTCAGCGCGAGGATGCTCGGCAGCTCGGCGGCGCCGATCTCGTCCAGCACGCTGCGCACGTCGCCGAGCTGGCGCTCGAGCGCCTCTTCACCGCTCGACGCGTCGGCGACGATCACGATCAGGTCGCCGGCCAGCGTCTCCTCGAGGGTGGCGGCGAACGCCTCCACCAGGCCGTGGGGAAGTTTTCTGATGAAGCCCACAGTGTCTGTCACGAGATAGTTGCGGCCGTCCTCGCGGAACGCCCGGGTGGTCGGGTCGAGCGTCTCGAACAGGCGGTCGTTGACACTCACGTGCGCGCCCGTGAGGGCGTTCAGCAGAGTCGATTTACCAACGTTTGTGTACCCCGCAAGCGACACGGTGGGGACGGAATTGCGGGTGCGGCGCTTGCGCAGCAGTTCGCGATGCCCCGCCACCTCGCGCAGGCGCCGGTGGAGCAGCGAGATCCGCCGCCGAGCGATCCGGCGGTCGGTCTCCAGCTGCGACTCGCCGGGCCCGCGTGTGCCGACCCCGCCGCCCAGCCGTTCGAGATGCTTCCACATCCCGCGCATGCGCTGGAGGTTGTAGTCGAGCTGGGCGAGCTCGACCTGCAGCTTGCCTTCCGCGGTGTGAGCGTGCTGGGCGAAGATGTCCAGGATCACCGCGGTGCGGTCGACGACCCGCATCTCCAGGGCATCCTCCAGACGCCGTTGCTGGCGAGGGGTCAGCTCGTCGTCGCACACCACAACCTCGGCATCGGTGCGCTGGAGGGTCTCGCGCAGCTCCTCGAGCTTGCCCGAGCCGAGGTACGTCGACGGGTCCGGCTTGCGCCGGTGTTGGACGATCGTCGCCACCGGGTCGGCCCTGGCGGTCCGCAGCAGCTCGTGCATCTCGGCCAGTTCGGACGCGGCGTCCTCGCCCTGCTCCAGCGTCGCCATCACCACCGCCCGTTCGGCGCGCTCGCTGGTGGTGAGGTCGTCTGAGTCGGCCACCGACCAAGTATAGGGCGACCCGACCACCCGCTCTCAGCGGCAGATGAAGACGCCGCTGCGTTTGGTGACGTCAAAAACGGAAGCCACGCAACCACGCCCAAACCCGCAATACTCCAACGGTGCCAACGTCGCCAACGCCCCAGAATGGCGTCCCCGTGTGGTACCGGTGTGGTACCGCCGCCCCCCCAGATACGCGTCCTCCAATCTTGGCGCACCCACTTTTGTGCAAGCCAAATATACGCTTCATACAAGCTTTACAAACTGGTCGGTGGCTCTTTAGTAGGGTCGCGGTCATCCAAGAGAAGCGGCCCGGCGACGCTATACCAACGCCCCGGGCCTTGGCACGGGAGGCCAGTCCCATGCAGAAAAGAAGTCTACCCACCCCGGAGGAGCGTCGCGCCAAGGCTGAGCGCGATATCGAGTGGGCCAGTGACGGGTTCCCGATGATCGCCGCGCTCGCGGCCGACCTCGAAGACCGCCGCCGCCAAGGCGAGATCAGCCAGGAGGAGTACGGCTTGAAGCTTGTCGAGATCGCGCAATGCGGACAGGACGCGAGTGATGCGTGGGCCGCGGGCATGGGAACCCTCAACCCCACCCTCGCAGCCCTCACAGCCCACGACGACTAGGACTGCGCGCTTGGTTCCGGGGGGATCACCCCCCTCCGATCCCCCCGGAACCCTCCTTCACCCAGGGCGGGTGAGGTTGTGGCGGATCGACCACCGCAGCGCGTGTGGTGTAGAGTTGCCGGCCCTAGACGGAGGAACGATGGCTACGGAGCAGATGGGTAGGGAGTGGGTGGATGTCCTCGCTGGTGTGCCGCTGTTCTCCGCTCTTTCTGGCCGCCACGTACGGAGGATCGCTGGGCTCGCGACGACGCGCCGGTACCGGCGCTATACGATGATTGTGCGGCAGGGTGATCCCGGTGACGCCTTCTACGTGATCCTCGACGGCACGGTTCTGGTCAAGAGACCTGGCAAGCGATCGGTCACGCTTGGAGTGGGAGACTCGTTCGGTGAACTGGCACTGCTGGACGGCACGCCACGTACGGCCTCCGTGGAAGCGCAGCAGGACGTGTTGACCATGCGGCTGAGCCGGCCGGCCTTCGCGAGGATGCTCGAGCGCGAGCCCAAGGTCGCCATCGCCCTCCTCGGTACGATGGCCGGGCGATTGCGGAGCAGTGGAAGCGCGCAAGATCCGTAGCGAGTTGACGTGACCCCCTGAATCTGGTGCCGTTTGTTGTGGGGTCACGATGGCTCGAATCGAGCTAGGAGCTTTAGTCCCCCCCGGCGGCGGCGACCTGTTCCACAGCGACCTTGTAAACGGCCCGAGCCGTCTCTGTGAGCAGCAAGGCCCGCGATTCTTGATAGCGGCGACTGGTAGCGTCGATAGCCAACCCCGCCCAAGCCTGACGCCTCAACGCCGCCAGCAACAACAGATCGTGCAGCTGCAGCGGCGTCACGCCGCGTCCTCGAACTCGACGGTGATCAAAGCCGAGCCGAGATCGATCCGCAGGACGCTCGCCAAGAGCCGGCAGTCCTCCCGTATGCGGGCACAAGAAGCGCCCAGTTTCCCCCACGAGCGGGCCTCCTCAAGCGTCAGCGCCCTGGTCGCTGCGCCCTGACACGCCCGCATACGCGCATGAGCCTCCCAGTACCATGAGCGGACGTCTTCGGGACTCCCACCGTCCCCAGCGACGGCCTCCTGCAGCTCCGCGACCTCACCAGCCAGACGCGGCATCGACACCCTCACCACCAATCGATCACTACGCATCGATGTCATCCACCAGGCGACCGATCACACGGATACGCTCCCGCAACGTCGCACAAACCCCCAAGATCGCCGGGTACGATCCAGCGCGGTCATCGATCAAGCCGACGTCGTTCTCCAACCGGCGAAGCTCGACCCGGACACCATCCAAACGCTCGCCCAACGTCACGCCACACCCCGGTTTTGCCTATGCAAACCCACGCAACCATCGCCCCTCACCAACGACGTTGTCAACACGAGACAGAAACACGCCAAACACCCCGATTTGGCTCTCAGAAGCCCGAACACCGCCTACCGCTCACCGCGACACCCCGCAAACCCGCTCCCAGAGCCAAAACAGGCCCAGACTCCCAAAATCGAAACCTCCCCACAAATTTCGTCGCAACGCGCGGGCTCGTCCAAAGCCGCGGCTGGCGCTTCTAGGGCCCTTTTTCACGTCTACCACCCCCCCTTCCAAGCGTGTTTTGTCAACACGTGCATAGGCAAATTTCCGTGCAGACGGGGGGTGGTCTTCAGGCACGTTGAGCCGTGTGCCGGGTGATGATGCGGCGCCACATAGCCTCGTCGCGGTTGCATTTAGGGACGTACCGGACGTGAGCGGCACGAGCTGACCGGCACCTGGGACATCGCGGCGAAGCCGGCCCGCGGCGGTTCACCGGCTCGTACTGGTCGTCGCAGTCGATGCACGCGCGCCACTCTGCCACCCTGCCACCACCGCTCATGGGGTGACGCCGATCAGCGGCCCGTCGAGTGGACACACAAGGCGCGCGATCGGCTGGTCATCGACGCTGGGAAGCTCGAACCGCAGCGACCGCAACACGCAACCCTGCTCGTCGGTGATCGTGATCTTTGCGAGCCGGCCGCGGGCGGCGGGCGGGAAGTATTCGACGGTGCGCGAGGCGACCAGGCCCCCCGGTAGGTGCACGTCGATCACCATCCGTCGCATGTAGTAGTCGGCGGTCACGCGCGGCCATCTCCGGCGGCGTGGTGGTGTTCGCGAGTGGGACGGGGCGGGGACGATGTGTCCGCCGCCGTCCCGGTGGTGGTGTGGGCGGCGGAGACCATCGGAGACCCCGCCGCCCCCACGTTGACGGGGTCGGGGCGTGACGCCGACTCCGCCAGTGGCGCGTCAGTGGCTGCTGTAAGTGGCCCCGTGACGCGCCAGCCCTCGAAGACGCTCATTGACGTGTCAGCGTAGACAGTCACGGCTAATAGCCCGACGGGGCGGCGAGCGAAGCACCTTCGCAAATACCGATGCTCTCAGGCCTTCGGATCAATAGCGCGATCGTGGCGTATACCTGGAAACGGATAGTCATCGTAGACGATGATACGTCAGCCATAGCCCGAACCGCGGGCGGGCTAGTGAATAGCCAGGAATCGTTTTTGGTGAACTGAACTATTCGGTCTTCGGTGCCAGCGCCGGCGTTGGTAGGAATGTTGGTGCTAATGTAGACGGGCCGTCCGGCGAGCGTGCCGACGATGCCGGTCGATAGGTCATCGTCGTCGCTGGCGTGGTTAATCAAGGGCTGTTGTCCAGCTCCGTTGACGAGTAGCCAAGACCAGCGGCGGGGATGCATAACGATGTAGTCTGGCGGGTAGCCGAGCGCTGCACTTACGAGCGACCCGTTTTGTGCTACCTGCGTCGCGACGCCCGTGAAGCTAGCAGTACTCGAAGTGGTGGTGGTACTGCCACTGGGCGCCGTCAGAAACCCGGCTACCTCCCCGCCACTGCCACCGCCTGTTAGCACCTGGGCGTCGACCAGACTGGCATATGCGCCCGCCAGGTCCTGCGCGAGGACTTCCTCAGCGAAGCGAGGCATAGACCGTTCGAACAGTTGGCGGCTGCCTTCAACGAAGCATTGGATTTCGGTGATCGGGGCCGACCGGAGTTCCGTTGCCAAGGACTGCGCCGTGTTCGAGGCGAGGTCTGTAGTGACCGCGGCGACGTTTCCAGCGCCCGTGAATCGTGGCGCGCTGACAGCTAGGCCGAACGCGGGAAGCGGCTTCTGCGTAAGAAGCGGAGATACGAACGGCGCAGCCCGAAGGCCCTGGCTCCAGGCTTCTGCGACATATCCGGGGAGCGCGCCGCTGGGCGGATCGAACTGGCCGCCCTGGTTAGTTGTCGTTGATAGGTCGGCTCGCAGGCTTCGGAAACGGTTCAGTCGTTCCACCGCGTTACGCGTCTCGTGGTCCGATAGGCCCATGCCGCCACTGCCAGGCAGCGGAAGGCCACGCGAGTCGTTCATGCGCTGCTGGAACGCTTCGTCCAACGCTTCCCTGGCAAGGTCTGAGAAGAATCCGCCGGCGCGTTGGTATTCTTCGGCTTCGGCTCCGAGCTCCGACTTAGCGACCCGGCTTCGGGCTCGCAACATCGCGAGGCTGTCACCCGACTTCGGTTTTACTGCTCGTGCGGTCACTTCTATTACCTCCCTAGTGCCTCCTGTGCTGGCGGCTGGTTGTCTGACTGCGGCGGCTTTCTTTTTCAGCTTTTGTAGGTCTTGGTTCGTCGTCCTGGCAGCGACGCTTGTATGCTTGTGGTACGCAGCTCGCGGGCACGCAGATATCTCAAACAGGTTCCTCACCGAAAGTATGGTACGAATGGCAAGTCCACTGCCCGGGTCTGTGTCCCCCCACGCGTCATCCTGGATAATAAATCCGGGTGACATCTGTCCGATTAGGCCGCTCCGGATTTCTTCGAACAGGTCTCGGCCGGCGGTGGTCGCTGCGAGGTTCGCCGTGAACTCGAGGCCGCTGGCCGTCCGCGATAGTCGGAGCGTCTGGTTCATGGTGCGTGCGACGGCGACGTTATCATCATGGCTACGGCAGAGATCGACATCGGAAAAACTGGTTCCGTCTAGGCTCCCAGCCGCGAAACGCTCAAGGAACAACTGGCCGTGTTCAGCTATCGGCAGGCTAAGGCCGTTCCACTTGATAGCCGTGCCGGCGACACGACGCTCCCCCTCACCAAAATCGGCGCGTAGCGACACCTTGCCGGCGAACGTCGTATGGCGCCGTTCGTGCTCCTGCTCATAGGCTCGAACCTTGGCTTGGAGTTCTCGTAGCTCCCGGTTCACAGTATCCAGCCCTTAGCCGGCGGGTTCTCATGGTCGTAGGCCAGGGTCTCCGCGAGGCGGTGGCACGTCCCACACCGCTGCCATGGACAGTGGTCGCAGACGTACCCGAAGCCAGGATCAGGAAGGCGCCGCCCGGTACGGCTCGCCAGGTACGACGCGCGGCCCGGAGCGTCTACCGGCCCGGTCGTCAAAGTCATCCCCGGGGCGAGAGGTCGACGCCGAACACGACGACGCCATGAGAGTCGGAGTTTCATAGGGCTGGCCGGGTCGTGCGGTGCTCCCGAGAGCAGCGCAGCAGGTAGTCCCGCACGTCGCCCGTGCTTACGCGCAAGTGTGGCCTGGGGCCGGTGCCGATCGGCGTGGCGCGAATCTCGCCGCTCCGAATCCGCTGCCTGACCGTCTCAACATTCAAGCCCAAGATTTGGGCGACCTGGGCGGGTGAGAATAGTTCATCCATCTGTAACCTCTATATCGGCTTTGGCGGTGTCACGCTTGAGCATTCGAGTGTACCTAGGGGTGAAGTCGCGCCGAGACGAGTCCTTCGAAGCGCAGCGAAACACGCCGCCGTGTGCCAATTACGTCGGTCACAGAATCGTTACAATGCTCGAACAGCTCCCTAACCAACCCGAAAAACCCCCTCGTTAGCTAAAACCTGTTAGCCACGAAACGGCCGAAAACCGGTGGTCATCGTCCGATTGGTGAGTAGAATTTTAGAGAGAACCGCTGGTGCAGCAAGATTCTGAAGTTGGCTCGGCGGGGTTCGTGGAGTGTCTCCGTCGCCAGCGGCTCCGACTCCCGCCCCGCCGAGCCGAACCTAACACGGAGCAGTCTGGCGCGT
>JBBRMM010000005.1:0-183399 GCA_038230835.1 Gaiellales bacterium | reverse complement strand
CGTTGCGGGACTTAACCCAACATCTCACGACACGAGCTGACGACAGCCATGCACCACCTGTGAATCCGCTCCGAAGAGGGGACGTGTTTCCACGCCTTGCAGATTCATGTCAAGCCTAGGTAAGGTTCTTCGCGTCGCTTCGAATTAAACAACATGCTCCGCTGCTTGTGCGGGCCCCCGTCAATTCCTTTGAGTTTTAGTCTTGCGACCGTACTCCCCAGGCGGGGCGCTTAATGCGTTAGCTTCGGCACGGAAGGAGTTGACACCTCCCACACCTAGCGCCCATCGTTTACGGCGTGGACTACCAGGGTATCTAATCCTGTTCGCTCCCCACGCTTTCGCGTCTCAGTGTCAGTACCGTCCCAGAGAGCCGCCTTCGCCACGGGTGTTCCTCCTGATATCTGCGCATTCCACCGCTACACCAGGAATTCCGCTCTCCTCTTCCGGACTCTAGCGAGGAAGTTTCCCACGCACTTCTGCGGTTGAGCCGCAGGCTTTCACGTAAGACTTTCCAAGCCACCTACACGCTCTTTACGCCCAATGATTCCGGACAACGCTCGCCCCCTACGTATTACCGCGGCTGCTGGCACGTAGTTAGCCGGACCTTCTTCTGCAGGTACCGTCAACTGACGGGCTATTAACCCGCTCGCCTTCTTCCCTGCTGAAAGCGGTTTACAACCCGAAGGCCTTCTTCCCGCACGCGGCGTTGCTGCGTCAGGCTTTCGCCCATTGCGCAAGATTCCCCACTGCTGCCTCCCGTAGGAGTCTGGGCCGTGTCTCAGTCCCAGTGTGGCTGATCGTCCTCTCAGACCAGCTACCCATCGAAGCCTTGGTGGGCCGTTACCCCGCCAACAAGCTAATGGGCCGCGGGCTCATCCAGGACCGGAAGCCGAAGCTACCTTTGGTACAAGCCCCGAGGGGCCGGCACGTCATCAGGCATTAGCCAGCGTTTCCACTGGTTATTCCTGTGTCCAGGGCAGATTACCCACGTGTTACTCACCCGTTCGCCGCTCGAGTACCCCCGAAGGGGCCTTTCCGCTCGACTTGCATGTGTTAAGCACGCCGCCAGCGTTCGTCCTGAGCCAGGATCAAACTCTCCGAGAACAGCTTGCGAAACGGCCTCCCTCACCCGAAGGCGAGATCGTCGGCCGGTTTCTGACTGTTGGAGAGAGCTTGGATCGCTCTCAAAGGTCGGTGGCCCATCGCGGTTGCCCACGGAGTTCCACCGACGAGGTTGCCATCCGAGGATGGTCTTTTTGCCGCCGCCCCTAGGGGCGACGGACGAACCCGACGTCGACTCACCATCGGCGCGGTTGCGCCGGCGGCGAGTCCCCAAACTGTTGAGTTTTCAAAGACCACCGCCCTCAGGGGCGACCTCTAAGGCTAGCAGGAGCCGGGAGTCCCGGCAAGTTGCTGGCCGCAGAGAAAACGCCACTCCACGAGCGGCGCCCGCGGAAGTATGCACGGTGGCGGGGCGGGGTGCAAGGAGGAACCGCCAAGCCCTACGATTGCCTTGCAAACGATGCAGTCGGTCAGTCGGCGCCGAGGCGCGCAAACCGCCGCCCGACCCTCAACTCGCGTCCGGCCAGCCGCTCCCGCGCGACGTCGAGCTCATCCGGAGCCAGCGTCCCACCGTCCACACGCACCCCACCCTGGGCGATCAGGCGGCGTGCTTCGCCGCGCGACGCCGCCAGACCGCTCTCCGCCAGCAGCGCCGGCATGTGCACCGGGTCGCCGGCCGGAAGCTCGATCAGCGGAGCGTCGGCCGCGGCTCTGCCCTCCTTGAACTGGCGGTCGAATCCGACCTCGGCGGCGACGGCCGCCTCCGGTCCGTGCCACCGCTCCACCAGCCGCCGCGCCCATTCCCGTTTGGCCTGGTACGGGTCGCCGGGCGGTGGGGTGTCGGACTCCAGGCAGAGCCGGTAGTAGTCGGGCATCAACTCGTCCACGCAGCTCATCGCCTTGCCGAACATCTCCCCCGGCGGATCGTCGATACCGATGAAGTTGTCCAGCGACGCGCTCATCTTCTGGCTGCCGTTGGGCCCGTTGATGAGCGGAGTGGTCAACACCACCTGCGGCTGCTGGTCGTAGGCGATCTGAATGTCGCGCCCGGCCAGCAGGTTGTACTCCTGGTCGGTACCCCCCAGCTCCAGATCCGCGTGGACAGCCACCGAGTCGTAGCCCTGCATGAGCGGGTAGAGGAACTCCGAGATGGAGATCGGCTGCTGCGTGCGGAAGCGCGTCTCGAAGTCGTTGCGCTCCAGCATGCGCGACACGGTCATCGTCCGGGTGAGGCTGAGGAAGCCGGCGAAGTCGAGTGCGCCCAGCCATTCGCTGTTGAACCGAAGCTCGGCGCGATCACGATCGATGATCCGGCAGGCCTGCTCGAAGTAGGCCCGGGCGTTGGCGTCGATCTGCTCGTCACTCAGCACCCGCCGCTCCATGGAGCGCCCGGAGGGATCACCGACGCGGGCGGTGTAGTCGCCGACGATGAGGACGCCGACATGGCCCTGATCCTGGAATGCCCGCAACCGCTGTAACGGGATGGCCTGGCCGATGTGGATGCTGCGGGAGGTCGGGTCGATGCCGAACTTGACCCGCAAGGGCCGCCCCAGAGCCAGCTTTCGCTCCAGCTCACCCTCGGGCAGCACCTTGACGGCGTTTCGGGTGAGCGCGGCGAGGTCGGGCATCGGCCGGCGGGATGATACCCTCGGCGATGGTGCAGGGACTCCCGTTGAGCGGCCGCGTCGCCGTGGTCACCGGCGTCAGCCGCCGGATAGGGATCGGATTCGCGGTCGCCCGCCGGCTGGGCGAGCTCGGCGCGGCCGTGTACATCCACGGCTTCTCGGCCCACGATGCCGCCCAGCCGTGGGGTGCCGACGCCGCCGGGGTGGGCGGCCTGGCGCAGGAGCTCCAGGCCGGCGGGCTGTCCGTCGGCCACGGCGAGGGCGACCTGGCCGACCCGGACGTGCCGGTGGCGGTCTTCGACGCGGCGCAGCGGGCGTTCGGGCATGTGGACATCCTGGTGGCAAACCATGCCCGCAGCGGGCACGGCAGGCTCGACGGGTTGACCGCCGCCGAACTCGACGCCTTCCTCGACGTCAACGTGCGGGCGACCCTGCTGTTGTGCCGCGAGTTCAGCCTCCGCCACGACGGGCGTGCGGCCGGCCGGATCGTGATGATGACGTCGGGCCAGCATCTGCAGGGGATGCCGCGTGAGGTCGCCTACGCCGTCTCCAAGGGCGCCGTGCACCAGGCGACGGCGACGCTCGCGGCAGAGTTGGTGACCCGTGGCATCACGGTGAACACCGTCAACCCGGGCCCCACGGACACCGGCTGGGACATCGGCGACCCCAGCCCGGCGATGCCACAGGGCCGATGGGGGACGCCGGAGGACGCGGCCCGGCTGATCGGCTGGCTGTGCACCGACGAAGCCTCCTGGCTGACCGGGCAGGTGCTCGACTCAGAGGGCGGCTTTCGCCGCTGATCGCGGGCCGCTGACGAAGGGCGAGCCGGTTTCGAGAAACCGCCACGGTCGATCCGATGCCTGGGCGATGCCGATCCTGGTTGTCGCCGCCACCGAGCGCTCGCCGGCCGGTGCTGTGAGCTCCGCGGGCGCACCGTTCAGGAGCGGACCGGCGCCCAGGGCCTGTCCGACGCAGCCCGGCCCGCGGCACAGCCGCCGCGGGTCGTCGGTCCCACGACGCTCGATCATCGCCTCGATTCCGGCGGCCGGCTCGAGCGCCCGCACGAGCACCGCCTGCCCGTCGCCGACCGCGCCGCAGACGATGTTCACGCACCAGTGGATGCCGTAGCTGCGATACACGTAGAAGCTGCCCGGCGGGCCGAACATCGGCGCGTTTCGGTCGGTGCGGCCTCGGAACGCGTGCGAGGCGGCGTCGCCGACGGGGTAGGCCTCGGTCTCGACGATCGGCCCGCCCACGCCGTCCACGAGCAGCGTCCAGCCGATCAACGTCCGCGCCGCCGACACCGCGTCCACCGACAGGTCGAGCGTCAGAGCGGCTTCCACCGCAGCGTGTTGCCGTCACGCTCGATCGTCGCCCAGCCCTCGATGTGGGAGCACGCGACCGGCCCGGCAGCCGTGGCCAGCATCGCCGAACGGGTGGCCAGTGCCACCTCGGGGTCGCTGTCGAACTCGCGGTCCCAGTCGAGGTGCTCGACGTGCAGCGGGTGGTGCACGACGTCCGCCAGGTAGCGGGCCGTCCCGATCGCAAGTGCGCAGTGCCCGATCCGGTGGCCGGGTGCGTCGAGCAGGCTGAGGCCAGGTGCGACCTCGCCGCCGTGCCACACGTCCAGCAGGCCGATCGCGTGGATCTCACGGATCGCGGCGGCGCCCGGATCGTCGGCCTCACGCGCCCAGTCGGCGGCTTCCCGGCTGACCACCACCCGGGCATCTGCGAACGCCGGCCGGCCGTCCACGATCACCCCGCCGCAATGGTCGAAGTCGAGGTGGGTCAGGATCACGGTGTCGATCTCGTCGGGCACGGCGCCGGCCGCCAGCAGCGCAGCCGTCAGATCCGACGTTGCTCCGTCCCACTCCTCCGCCATGCTCCCGGCCGAGGTGTCCACCAGCAGCGTGCGCCCGTGGCCGCGCAGCAGCAGCACGCTGGAGGGCAGATCGACCACCTCGGGCAAGACGCCGGACGGCGCCAGCAGCTTCCCGGGCATGGGGATCGTGCCGGCCCGCACCAGCGTCGCCTCCCAGCCGGCGTCGTGGACGGTGTTGATCATTCGAGCAGCGAGAGTTGGGTGCGCCGGCTGCGCCGGACGGCCGCGGCGAGCGCTGTGCCCTCGCCCATGTCGGCCAGGATCGTCCGCTCGGTGCGCGAGGCGATGATCGGCTCGCCGATGCCCTCCACCCAGACCCGCGTCCGCCGGCCGTCGCCACGGTCGTCGGCCGGGATCGGTTCCAGCGCATAGATCCGGTCGGCGCGCACGTACTTGCCGTAGCCGAGGAAGATCATCGAGGCCGGGGCGCTCACAGCGAGTCCAAGCCTACAGCCCTGCGAGCACCTCGCGCAGGCTGGCGGCGACGTGCTCGATGTCCTCGTCGTCGAGCTGGACGAAGAACGGGAGTGCCATGGTCGAGACGCTCACCCGCTCGGTCACCGGCAGCATGCCGGGGCCGTACCCGAACCGCTCGCGGTAGGGCGGCTGCGTGTGGATCGCGGGCAAATAGGGGCGCGTCGCCACGCCTCTGGCCGCCATCCCGTCCATCACCGCCGCGCGGTCGATTCCGGAGGCAAGCCGCACGTAGTAGATGAACCAGCTGCGCGGCTCCGGCCCCTCGTAGGGCAGCTCGACGCCGTCGATGCCGGCCAGCGCCCGGGTGTACCGCTCGGCGACCCGGCGGCGCTCGTCGAGCAGCAGGTCGAGCTTCTCGAGCTGCGCCAGCCCGACGGCCGCCGACATCTCGTCCATCCGGTAGTTGAAGCCGATCCGCTGGTGCACCAGCCATTCGCCGCTGTCCGATCGGCCCTGGTTGACCAGGCTGCGCAGCTCGCGGTGGATGGCCTCGTCGTCGGTCGTGATCAGGCCGCCCTCGCCCGTGGTGATCTGCTTGTTGGGGTAGAAGCCGTACACCGCGGGATTCCCGTGGGTGCCCACCGCCCGCCCGCCGACGGTGCAGCCGACCGCCTCGCAGGCGTCCTCGACAACCGGGATTCCGTGTGCGGCTGCGATCCGGTTGACGGCCTCGATGTCGCACGGATAGCCGAAGATGTGCACCGGGATGATCGCCTTGGTGCGTGGCGTGATCGCGGCCTCGAGAGCGGCCGGGTCGATGTTCAAGGTGCGCTCGTCGATGTCGGCGAAGACCGGTGTCGCCCGCTCGATCACGATCACGTTGGCCGAGGCGACGAACGAGAAGCTCGAGGTCACGACCTCGTCGCCGGGCCCGACGTCGAGCCTGTGCAGGGCCGCGTGCAGGCCGGTCGTGCCACTCGAGCAGGCCACCGCGAACCGCGTGCCCACGCGCTCGGCGAATGCTCGCTCGAACGCCGGGCAGACCTCACCCAGCGCCAGCGTGCCCGAGCGCAGGACGTCGAGCACCAACTCCTCCTCCCTGCGGTCGATGTGCGGCCGGGCAAGGGGGATGTGCCGGGTCGTGACCACTCTCAGCTCTGCACCGCAGCTCGGACCGGATACTCGAGCATGTCCGCGAACCGCGGGTCGGCTCCGGCGACGGTGGCGAAGAACGCGTCCTGGATCTGTTTGGTCAGGGGCCCCCGGCCGCCGGTCGCATGATCGTCGACGGAGGCCACCGGGGTCACCTCGGCGGCGGTGCCGCACAGGAAGACCTCGTCGGCGAAGTACAGATCGGTGCGTACGAGGTTCACCTCCCGGACTTCGATGCCGAGCGTGGCGGCGATCCTCATCACGCTCGAGCGGGTGATACCGGGCAGGCAGGACGCATCGGTGGGAGGCGTGTGCAGCACGCCGTCGCGGACCACGAACACATTCTCGCCGGAACCGTCCGCCACATACCCCAGCTCGTTCAGCAGGATCGCCTCGTCGTACCCGCAGCGGTTCGACTCCAGCTTCGCGAGCACCGAGTTGATGTACTGACCCGAAGCCTTGGCGGCCGGCGGCAGCGTGTTGGGGCCGATGCGGCGAAAGCTCGAGACCTTGCAGCGCACGCCGTGCTCGAGCGCCTCCTCACCCAGGTACGCCCCCCAGGGCCACACGGCGATCGCCACCTCCACGGGGTTCGCCCGCGGATCGAGGCCCATCGCCCCGTAGCCGCGGAACACGATCGGCCGCACGTAGCATGACGAGATGCTGTTGGCGGCGACGGTGTCGTGCACCGCGGCGGCCAGTTCTGGGACGCTGTAGCCAAGCTCCATCTCGTACAGCGCCGCCGACCGGCGCAGCCGCTCGAGGTGGTCGGTAAGCCGGAAGACGGCGGTACCGGCGGGCGTGTCGTAGGCGCGGATGCCCTCGAAGACGCCGGTGCCATAGTGCAGGGCGTGCGTCAGAACGTGGACCTGGGCATCCTCCCACGGTACGAAGCTCCCGTTGCGCCAGATCTTCTCGGTCGTCTGCATGCCTTCGTCCTTTGTCGAGCGGTTCTGCGCATCGTACCGAACACCCGACCTGGAGAGGGTAGGGTTCGCGCGATGGACCCGGCCTCATTGAGACGGCGGGCGCGCTCGTTCGGCGCGGTCGCGGACGAGTATGAGTACGCGCGGCCGGGCTACCCGGCCACGGCGATCGAGTGGATGCTGGAAGCCGCACCGGGCAGGCGGGCGATCGACCTGGCGGCCGGCACGGGCAAGTTGACGCGCGCGCTGGTGGCCGCCGGCGCCGCGGTCACGGCCGTGGAGCCCGACCCCGACATGCTGGCCAAACTCGTGTCCGCGTCGCCGGCCGGGGTGGCGGCGGTGGCCGGGGTCGCGGAGGCCATCCCGCTGCCCGCACTGTCGGCTGACCTGGTGGCGGTGGGCCAGGCGTTCCACTGGTTCGACGCGCCACGGGCACTGGACGAGATCGCCCGTGTGCTCGGGCCGGGCGGTGTGGTGGCGCTGGTGTGGAACGCGCGTGACGATTCGGTGGGCTGGGTCGACGATCTCTCCGACGCCATCGGCGCGGGCCAGGACACGGTCAGCATCCCCTTCGACGAGGACGAGGAGCAGCTGGCGGCGCACCCGGCGTTCGATCAGCTTCAGCGCCGCAGCTTCCCGCACTCGGAGCCGTTCGACGGCGAGCGACTGGTGCGCTGGGCGGCTTCGACGAGCGGTGTCTCCACGCTCGAGCCGAGCGAGCGGGCCCGTGTCCTGGCCGCTGTCGCGGCACTGGCCGCCGAGCACCCCGAACTGCGCGGCCGGCCCACCTTCGACCTGCCCTACCAGGCACGCGTGGTGCGCGCCGTCAAACGCTGACCAGCCGCACCGACCGGATTCCCTCCAGCGAGCGCAGCTTGTCCAACACGTCGGCGTCGGGCGGATTGTCCAGCGCGAGCACCATCACCGCATTGTGGCCCTGCTCCTGCCGGGACACGTTCATGTTGGCGATGTTCACGCTTTCGGTGCCGAACAGCATGCCCACCTGGCCGATCATCCCCGGCCGGTCGACGTTCTCGAGCACCAGCATATGGGCCGACAGCTCGATCTCGACCGGCTCTCCGTACACCCGCACCAGCCACGGTCGGTGGTCACCGCCGATGGTGGTGCCGGCAACTTCGCTCCCGCCGCAGCGAACGCTGATCAGGTTCGTGTGGTCGCTGGAGGAGTGGTTGCTCTCCTCGCCGATCTCCAGCCCACGCAGCTCGGCCAGCGCCCGGGCATTGACCAGGTTCACGGGCTCGTCCGTCTGGCGCGCCAGCGCGCCGGTCAACACTGCGGCGGTCAGCAGCCGCGTGTCGCACAGCGCCAGCCCTCCGGAGTAGACGATGTCGACCGCTCCCCCCGCCCCGCAGAGGCCGGTCGCCATGGCGCCCAGCTTCTCGGCCAGCGGGAGGTACGGGCCGACCATCTCGAGCTCCTCCGCGCGTACCTGCGGGATGTTGACGGCGTTGGAGACGAAGCGGCCCTCGAGCGCCGCAGCCACCTGCTCTGCGACGACCAGCCCGGCCCGGTCCTGCGCTTCGTGGGTGGACGCGCCCAGGTGCGGGGTGACCACCACGTTGTCGAGCTCGAGGACGGCTCCGTGCGTGTACGGCTCCGTTGGGAAGACGTCGAGGCCGGCGCCCGCGACGTGTCCCGAGCGCAGCGCGTCGACCAGCGCATCGAGATCGACCAGGCCGCCGCGGGCGGCGTTGATGATGCGCACCCCAGGCCGCATACGGCTCAGGGAGTCGGCGTTCACCAGGTGCCGGGTGTCGTCGCTGAGCGGCGCGTGCAGGGTGATGAACTCCGACAGCGTCCACAGCTCGTCGAGCTCCGCACCGGTCACCTGAAGCTCGCGGAAGCGGTCGGCGGACACGAACGGGTCGTGCACCAGCACCTTCATGCCGAGGCCGCGGGCTCGGGCGGCGACCAGTTGGCCGATCCGGCCGAAGCCGATCACGCCGAGCGTCTTGTCGGCCAGCTCGACCCCGTTGTGGCGCTCCCAGCGTCCCTGCTTGAGCGCGGAGTGCGCCTGCGGGATGTTGCGCGCGACAGCCAGCAACAGGCCGACCGCATGCTCCGCGGCGGCCACCATGTTCGACCCGGGGGCGTTGGCGACGATGATGCCGCGGCGGGTGGCGGCCCGCACGTCCACGTTGTCCACTCCGGTGCCGGCGCGGCCGATCACCTTCAGTCGAGGCGCGTGGTCGATCAGATCCGCCGACACCTTGGTCGCGCTGCGGACGATCAGCGCGTCGTAGTCGCCGATCCGCCGGGTCAGCTCGTCGGCGGCCATCTCCACCTCGACGTCGACGTCGAACAGGCTTCGCAACAGGTCGACGCCGGCGTCGGCGATCGTCTCCTTGACGAGCACGCGCGACATCAGACGCGGTCACGCACCTGGCCGAAGATCTCGAGAGCGCGGGCGGTGCCGGCTCCCGGGCTCGGCGGCCGGTGGCCATGCTCGGCCAGTCCCAGCTCGAGTCCGGCCAGGGCGGTCACGATATCGAACTCGTTCATGTAGCCCATGTGGCCGATGCGCATGATCCGCCCCCTCAGCGGGCCCTGGCCGCCGGCCAGCGCGATCCCGTGCCGATCGCGCAGGGTCGCGTACACGGCCTGGCCGTCGATCCCGTCCGGCATCACCAATGCGGTCACCATCGCGCTGGAGTCGTCGTCGGGCGAGAACAGCTCCAGCCCGAGCGCCTTCACGCCCTCGCGGGCGGCCAGCGCCAGCCGGCGGTTGTGGGCGTGGATCGCGCTCGCACCGCGCTGCTCGATCAGGCCGATCGCCGCGAGCAGGCCTGCCACCAGTGTGACCGCCGGGGTGAACGCGGTGTCGTTCTTCGCTTGAGCCGTACGGGCGGTCTGCCAGTCGAGGTAGAAGCTGCTCAGAAGCGAGACCGCCGCGCGCTCCCAAGCGCGCGGCGAGACGGCGGCGAAGGCCAGGCCGGGCGGCGTCATCAGCGCCTTCTGGGATCCGGCCACCGCCACGTCCACGCCCCACTCGTCGGTCGCCAGCTGAACACCGCCCAGGCTGGACACCGCATCCACGACCAGCAGCGCACCGGTCGGGCGGACCGCCTCGGCGATCGACTGCACGTCGTGCACCACACCGGTCGAGGTCTCGGAGTGCGTGACGTAGACGGCCACGGCACCGCCGGCGGCAGCTGCGATCGCGGCCGGATCGAGCCGGGTGCCCCAGGGCTGCTCGACGTGCACCACGTCGAGCGCGTGCACACGGCCGAGCTTGAGCCAGCGCTCGCCGAAGTTGCCGGCGCTCGCGACCACCACCCGGTCGCCCGGTGAGTGCAGGTTGAGGACGGCCGACTCCATCGCCGCGGTGCCCGAGCCGGTGAACAGCAGTACCTCGTTCGACGTCTCGAAGATGCGCTGCAATCCGGCCAGGGTGTCACCCAGCAGAGCGCGGAAGTCGGGACTGCGGTGGTGCAGCAGCGGTGCCGCCATGGCCGCCATCACCTCGGGCGGGATCGGCGTCGGGCCGGGGGTGATCAGATACTGCTTGTGGGGCACGGTGCTCCTCGCGGGCCTGGGCTGGAATGCTCCGCGCACTGTAGTCCCGACCGCGTCTGAGACGTCCCGACGGGGGCTACAGGCGATCGCGCAGCAGCTCCTGCACCTGGCGGGCATCGGCCCGGCCCTGGGTGCGCTTCATGACCTGGCCGACCAGCGCGTTGATCACCCCCTCCTTGCCGGAGCGGAACTGTTCGACGAACTGCGGATTGGCGGCGATCACCTCGTCCACCATCGCCGTCAACTCTCCGGCGTCGCCGATCGCGGCCAGCCCATGCCGCCTCACGAGCTCGGCCGGGTCGGCATCCGGCTCTTCCTCGAGCAGACCGTACACCTGCTTGGCGATGGTGGCGGTGATGGTGCCGTCCGCGATCAGCCGGATCAGAGCCGCGGTGCTCCCGGCGGGGATCCGATCCACGCTGGTCGGCTGATTGCGCACCCAGTCGGCCGCAGCCTTGGCGTCTCCGCTCGCCTCGGCGACGCGCTCGAAGTAGTCGGCCGCCGCGGGTGTGGCGTTGAGATCGGTCGCGTCCTGGGCGGACAGGCCGTACTGCTCCTGGAAACGAGCCACGCGGGCCGCCGGCAGCTCGGGCATCGCCCGGCGGAGCTGCTCCACGCTCTCCCGGCTGGCTGCCAGCGGCACCAGGTCTGGCTCGGGGAAGTAGCGGTAGTCGTCCGCCTCCTCCTTCGACCGGCGGGCGTGCAGCTCGCGGGTCTGCGGGTCGTAGTGCAGCGTCTCCTGGCGCACCGCCTGGCCGGCCTCGAGGAGCCCTATCTGGCGGGCGATCTCGGCCGCCATGCCCTCGCCCAGGAACTTGAACGAGTTCATGTTCTTGAGCTCGGTCTTGGTGCCGAACGCCGAGCTGCCCGCCGGGCGCACCGAGACGTTGGCATCGCAGCGCAGGGAGCCCTTCTCCATGTCGCAGTCGGACACCCCGATCGTCTGCAGCGTGTTCTTGAGCAGGCCGAGGAACGCCACCGCCTGCTCGGGCGAGCGGATGTCGGGCTCGGTCACGATCTCGACCAGCGGCGTTCCGCAGCGGTTGAAGTCGACCAGCGAGTAGTCGGCGCCGGCGATCCGCCCGGCCGCTCCGCCCGCGTGCACCAGCTTCGCGGCGTCCTCCTCCAGGTGGGCGCGGGTGATTCCTACCCGGGCGCCGCCGATGTCCAGGTGGCCGCCGGCGCAGATCGGCTGGTCGTACTGGCTGATCTGGTAGGCCTTGGGACTGTCCGGGTAGAAGTAGTTCTTACGGTGGAACTGGCAGCTCTCGGCGATCTCGGAGTCGAGCGCAAGGCCGATCTTCATCGCGCGGTCGACGGCCTCGGCGTTGATGGTGGGCAGCGCCCCCGGGTGGCCCAGGCAGACCGGGCAGGTGAGCGTGTTGGGCGGCTCGCCGAACCGGTTTGCGCAAGCGCAGAACATCTTCGTCTCGGTGGACAGCTGGACATGGATCTCGAGGCCGATCACCGGCTCCCAGGTCGCCGGGCTCATGCGCCTTCGCCTCGCATGCTGGGCGGTACCGGGTCGAACGCGAGCGTGCTCTCGAGGGCGTGCGCCGCCGACAGGATGCGGTTCTCGGAGAACGCCGGCCCGATCAGCTGGAGGCCGACCGGGAGGCCCTCCGAAAGGCCGCACGGGATCGAGATCCCCGGCAGCCCGGCCAGGTTCACCGGCACCGTCAGCACGTCGCATGCGTACATCGCCCACGGGTCGTCCACCCGCTCCCCGATCCCGAACGCCACCGTCGGTGAGGCCGGCGTCGCGATCAGGTCGACCCCGGCGAACGCCTGGTCGAAGTCGCCCCGGATCAGCGTGCGCACGCGCTGGGCGGTGCCGTAGTAGGCGTCGTAGTAGCCCGCCGAGAGCACGTAGGTGCCGAGCATGATCCGGCGCTTGACCTCGGCACCGAATCCCTGGGCGCGGGTGTGGCCGTACATCTCGGCGATCGAGTCACCCGGGTTCTCGACTCGCAGACCGAAGCGCACGCCGTCGAACCGCGACAGGTTCGCCGATGCCTCGGCGGGCGCGATCAGGTAGTAGGCCGGGAGCGCGTGCCCGGCGTGCGGCAGGCTGATCTCCGATACGGTCGCGCCGAGCTTCTCAGCGGCGGCGATCGAGACGTCGAAGGCTGCCCTGACTCCCGGCTCGATGCCCAGCGCGAGCAGGTCGGTCGGTACGCCGACCCGGACACCCGTCAGGTCGGTCGCGTCTGGCACCCTGATCGGCTCCGGTAGCGCCACCGAGGTGGAGTCGCAGGCATCGCGGGCGCAGATCACCTCGAGCAGCAGGGCGGCGTCGCGGACCGTGAGCGCAAACGGCCCGATCTGGTCGAGCGACGAGCCGAATGCGATCAGGCCGTAGCGCGAGACCGCGCCGTAGGTCGGCTTCATGCCAACCACGCCGCAGAGTGCGGCCGGCTGGCGGATCGATCCCCCGGTGTCCGTTCCCAGCGCGAGCGGTGCGAACCCAGCGGCGACGGCGGCCGACGATCCACCGCTCGAGCCCCCGGGCACCCGTGTCGCATCCCACGGATTGTGGGTGACTCCGAAGGCTGAATTCTCGGTCGACGAGCCCATTGCGAACTCGTCCATGTTGGTCTTGCCCAGCGAGATCAAGCCGGCGTCGTTGATCCGCGTGACGCAGCCCGCGTCGTACATCGGGTGATGGCCCGCGAGGATGCGCGAGCCGGCCGTCGTCTCTTCACCGCGGGTGCAGAGGATGTCCTTGACGGCAATCGGCACGCCCTGGAGCCCGCGGCGGCCGTCCCGGTCGAGGGCGTCCGCCTGGTCCACGGCGCGGTCACGACGGGTGCGCAGAAACGCGTGCAGCTCGCCGTCGGCGGCGTCGATCCGATCGAGGTAGGCGGTGACCAGCTCGCGGCAGGACACCTCGCCAGCGTCGAGCAGGCGCACGCACTCCTCCGCCGTCAGCCCCAGCGTATCGAGCGTCATGCCGGCGGCACCCGGAAGGCGCCGTCCTGGGGCGCCGGGGCGTTGGCGAGCACCTCGGCGAGCGGCCACGACGGCCGTACCGCGTCAGGCCGGGTGACGTTGATCAGGTCGAGCGCATGGGCGGTCGGCTCGACCGCGCTCAGGTCGAGCGCCGACAGCGCCTGCACGTGGCCGAGGATGCTGGAGAGCTGGTCCGCCATCCGCTCGACCTCGTCGCCTGCCAGCTCCAACCGTGCCAGTCTGGCGACGTGCAGCACGTCCTCTCGGGAGATCACCACGGGCGGCAGAATACTGCAACCCCCGGCGGCCACCGGACGGGCCCCGCCCGGCGGCCGCCGGGGGTCAGCTCACTCGGGGAGGCCGCGGACCCCGCTCGCCTGCAGGCCCTTGTTTCCCTGGACGACCTCGAACTCGACCCGCTGACCCTCGTTCAGCGTCTTGTACCCATCCGCCTGGATCTCGGAGAAGTGGACGAACACGTCCTCCCCCCCGTCCTGCTGGATGAAACCGAATCCCTTTTCGTTGCTGAACCACTTGACTGTACCTTCTGCCACCCTCGTTCCTCTCCTTGAAACCCGATCCCGGCGGACGCCGCGAATCTCGCAACCATAAAGCACCCCATCACCGTCCGCAACACGCCCGAGTGGTGTCCCCGCGAGCGGTTCCGGATCGGGCGGGTCGCCGTCTTCGGGACATCCAGCGATCGGGATTGCAATCCTCATAATGTAATGTAGTCTGGTTTTACAATAACCTAATGGAGGGATATCTCATGATCCGGTATCTGACCACCCGAACCGGCGACGAGGCCGGCCAGACGATGGCCGAGTACGCCGTGGTGCTTGCCATCATCGCCGTCGCAGTCGTCGTCACGCTGACCGCTTTGGGCGGCGGGATCAGCACCCAGCTGAACAGCGTCGTCGGCGTTCTCTGACCGCCGGAAGGAGACAGGCAGATGAACCTCGCAAGCCTCGCAATCATCGAGTCGGTGCTGGTCGTCGTCGCCGGGCTGCTGCTGATATGGGCCGTACGGCGGATCGGTCGGTGGGCGCACGGGCGCTCTCGCGTACGCCCCGATTGGAACCACGAGCGGATCGCCGCCACCCGGCCGTCGGCCGTCCTCAGCGTGCTCGAACCGGTTGTCGACAGATGGGACGAGGCCGAGACGTTCGCGTCCATCGCGCGCCGGACGGGCTGATGTCCGTGCACGGGCGAGAGGATGGGCAGGCTCTCGTCCTGATGGTGCTGTTCCTGGTCTCGCTGCTGGGAATGTGCGCGCTCGCGATCGACATGGGTCAGTGGTATCAGGCACGGGTCTCGTTGCAGGCCGCCGCCGACTCGGCTGCGCTCGCGGGCGCGTCCCAGCTCCCCGTATCGCAGTCGGTTGCAACCACGACGGCGACCGCCGAGTTCGGCGTCAACTCACGAGCCGGCGACACCGCCACCGCCACCGTCACGCAGAATCTGGTGCTCGGGGACTCGGTGACGGTGCAGGCGCACCGCACGGTGACGAACTTCTTCATGAGCATCTTCGGGTCGCCGACCACCACCATCGACGTCACCGCCCGGGCGACCATCGAGTCGATCAACAAGCTCATCTCTCATGGCAACGTGATGCCCTGGGGGGTGATCAAGCAGACGTTCGTGGCAGGGCAGTCGTACACGTTCTACGCCAACGCGGGAGGGTCGCCGGACAACGGCGCCATCTCGCTGCCGGTCTACCCGAGCTGCACCGCGAGTGGCGCCAACGACTACCGGAACTCGATCGAGGGCAACGAGATCGCGTGTCCGGTCGCCCTAGGCGAGATCATCCCGACCAAGGGCGGCCAGAACGCCGGCCCGACCCAGCAGGGTGTCACGACCCGCATCACGACCTTCGAACCGATCGGCAACGTGGTCCAGTTTCTCAGCTCCGGATTCGTGAACGTGCTCAAGCCGTCCAGCCCCCAGCTGGTGGTGCTGCCGATCGTGACCCAGCAGAACGGATCGCTGACGTTTCCGGCAACCGGCAGCCAGCCCATGGTGGTGGTCGGATTCGCCAACTTCTTCATCACCGGGGTCTCGCAGGGCGGCAAGCAGGTCACCGGCATCTTCGTGAGCATGAACATCCTCGATGACGCCAACGGGTCGGGCGGTTGGGACCCCAACCCGGGGGACAATCTTCTGACCACGTTCATGCTGACGGCGTAGCCGAGCGGTGACCGGTCGTGCCGGCGGTTATGCACGCCGTGCGGCCGCGGCCTGCAGGGTGTTGCGCAGCAACATGGTGATCGTCATCGGGCCGACGCCGCCGGGCACGGGGGTGATCGCGCCCGCCACGGGCTCCACCGAGGCGAAGTCGACGTCGCCGACGAGCCCCGCGTCGGTGCGGTTGACTCCCACGTCGATCACCGTCGCCCCCGGCTTGATCATGTCGCCGGTGATCATCTGTGGGCGGCCGACGGCGGCCACCACGACGTCCGCGCGGCGGACGACCGCCGGCAGGTCACGCGTACGCGAGTGGCAGATCGTGACCGTGGCGTGGCGGTGCAGGAGGAGCAGTGCCACCGGCTTGCCGACGATGTCCGAGCGGCCCACCACCACCGCCTCCGCGCCGGCCAGCTCGACCCCGGTGCGGTCGAGCAACTCCAGCACACCGGCGGGGGTGCACGACACGAGCCCCGGTTGCCCCGACACCAGCCGGCCGACGTTCAGCGGGTGGAATCCGTCCACGTCCTTGCCGGGGTCGATCCGCTCCAGCACCTGCTTGAAGTCGAGTCCGGCGGGGAGCGGCGACTGCACGAGGATCCCATCCACGCGGTCGTCGGCGTTGTACCTGTCGACCATCCCCAGCACGTCGTCCTGCGTCGAGTCCGCGGGCATCGGCTCGTGGAAGGAGGCCATTCCGACGTCGTGGCAGGCCTTGATCTTGTTGCGCACGTAGACCTCCGACGCCGGGTCGGCCCCGACCAGGATCGTCACCAGACCGGGCACGTGCCCCGTGCGCTCGGTGAACGCGGCGACGTCGCGGGTGATGTCCGCGCGCACGGCCTGGGAGACCGCCTTGCCGTCGATCAGCGTCGCCATGGCGGCACACGATACCGAATCGGGCGTGCTCCCCACTCTGGGTGATTTCGCCCGGAGCCATCTCAAGCTTTACTGGGAGATGTCGAGATTGGAACGGACGTTTCTGTGGCGTCCGCTTTGCGACACCCTCCGTGTCGTTCGACCTGAGCCAACCGCGAGGAGGTGATTGTGGTGTTCCAGTTTCTCTCTGCACCCCGTGATGAAGCCGGCCAGACGATGGCCGAGTACGCGGTGGTGCTCGCCGTGATCACGGTCGCGGTGGTTGCGACGCTCGGGCTGCTGTCCAGTGCTGTCACCGCCCAGCTGTCGAGTGTGGTGGGCATCCTCTAGCCGCCCAGTCTTGCGTTCGCATCTGCGACCGCCAGTTTGCGACCAACCCCCCGGTCGCCGAGCATTTCGAAGGAGGTGAATACCTTGATCCAGTACATCCAGAACCTCATCGCCGAGCTGCGCGAGGAGGCCGGCCAGACCATGGCCGAGTACGCCGTCGTCCTGGCCGTGATCACCGTTGCGGTGGTCGTGACCCTGGGCCTGCTGAGCTCCGCCATCTCCGCGAAGCTGACCAGCGTCATCGGCGTCCTGTAGTCCGCCTATCTCATCTGGCTTAACTGATTCACCATCGGGCCTCGACCGTCACCGGTCGGGGCCCGATGTCTTTGTGGCCTTTGACGTAGGCCGGTTCACCCGATCCAGGGGTTCACGGCCGCGCCACGGCGACCGAAGATCTGTGGGCAAGCGCGTTCGTGAGGGGTGCGGACGCGGGGTTCTCACCAGGGGGTCATACGTTGTTCGAGTCAATTTCCCGTCTCGTCGCCGAGCTGCGTGACGAGGCCGGCCAGACCATGGCCGAGTACGCGGTCGTGCTGGCCGTGATCACGGTCGCGGTGGTGGTCACGCTGGGCCTGCTCAGCAGCGCCATCTCGGCCAAGCTGACCAGCGTCGTCGGCGTCCTCTAGCCGGTGCGTACGGGTTGTCCGCAATGTCGAACTCCCCAGGCGGGGGATCAATCTTTCGGCCAATCCGTCGAAACATGTCTCACATGCTTCCGACACCTTTGGATCGGATGCCGTCATCTTCGAGGGAGGTGATTCTTTTGTTCGAGTACTTCTCGAAGCTCATCGCCGAGCTGAAGGATGAGGCGGGTCAGACCATGGCCGAGTACGCCGTCGTCCTGGCCGTGATCACCGTCGCGGTGGTCGTGACCCTGGGCCTGCTGAGCAGCGCCATCTCCGCCAAGCTCACCAGCGTCATCGGCGTGCTCTAAGCACCCGGTAAGCGCTCTGCGGGCCTCGTCGCGAACGTCGTTCCGGCGAGGCCCGCTCGTTTTCCGCCACCCCTCGGGTCACCCGACCGGGTGATGGCGCTCGACACGATTGCGACCGACCATCGGGTGAGACCGTTCGTCCCGACTCCCCACGAGGCAGAGACATGATCCGCAAGGTCATCTCAGAAGAACGCGGCCAGGCCGTCACAGAATTCGCCGTCATCCTGCCGGTGCTGATGATGGTGCTGTTCGCGATCTTCCAGTTCGGTGTGGTGTTCAACAACTACATCCAGGTGACCAGTGCGGCTCGCGAGGGCGCTCGCAAGGGAGCGGTCAGTCGCAACGCCGGTGCGTGTGCCACCGTCCAGACGACGGCCATCAGCGCGGCGCAGGCCGCGGCGCCGGGCCTCGGCTGGGGGCAGGCCGGCGCGGGCGTCACCGTCACCGACACCTGCACGAACAACGCGATCCAGCAGGGCACCGACCTCACGGTCACCGCCAACTATCCCTGGTCGGTACAGATCTTCGGCCAGTCCGTGGTGAGCGGCACGCTCAGCTCCACCACGACTATGCGCGTCGAATAGCCGCTGAATCCCCCGAACGGGTGCTTGGCTGTCGTCGCCCGACGGCCAACCATGAGTCCACCCCCCGGAAGGATCGATGCTCCCTCTCATGACGCACACCTCTGCGCCCACCCGACGTCCGACTGCCGACCGCGAAAGCGGCCAGACGATCGGCATGCTCGCGGTCTTCATCACGGTACTGCTGGGCATGTGCGTGCTGGCGATCGATGTCGGGTCGTGGTACCAGCAGAAGCGTTCCGTGCAGTCGGCCGCCGACGCGGCTGCCCTGGCCGGTGCGTCGCAGCTCGTGGTGTCCACGTCGGCAGCGACCACCAACGCCCAGACCCAGTATCTCAAGAACGGCCTGAACAGCGACACCGTCACCTACACGGTGACCACCGACCTGGCCGCGAACGACTCGGTGACCGTGACCGCGTCGCGCAGCGTCTCCAACTGGTTCGGGCGAGTCTTCGGCGTCAACTCGACCACCATCACCGCCAGCTCACGCGCCACCATCGAGGCGTACACCGCGGTGCCGGCCAACGCCAACGTGGTGCCCTGGGGCATCATGAAGAACGCATTCGTGCCCGGACAGAGCTACTCGATCTACACCGACGGGTCGTCGCCCAACAACGGCGCGCTGTCGATGAACACGTGGACGGGGAGCGTCTGCAACGGGACGTCCGGCGGCGCCGACTACAAGAACGAGATCTCCGGCAGTCTGTCGATCTGCCCCGTGGCGGTCGGCGACATCATACCGGTCAAGACCGGACAGAACGCCGGGCCGACGTCGCAGGGCATCGACAGCCGGATCACCTCCTGGGATCCGGTGAGCGCGATCGCCACCGTGGGCGCCAACGGCGCCGCCACAGTCATCAAACCCAGCAGCCCGCAGCTGGTGCTGCTGCCGGTGGTCGTGAACGCCGCCGACGGCTCGACCAACTGGCCGGCCGGCTCGGGCAACGTCAAGGTCGTGGGCTTCGCGCTGTTCGTGATCACCGGCTACACCCAGAACGGCAAGCAGGTGCAGGGCGAGTACATCACCGCCCAGATGTCGCAGACCACCTGGACGACCGGAGCCTGGACGGGCACCGGTCTGAGCACCGCCTACACCGAAGAACTCACGTCCTAGAAACGGCCTCCCAAGGCCCTCGTCCGCCTACCTAAAGTCCCCGCCCACCCCTGCCGATAGTGGTGAGGCTACGTCCCATGAAGTCTTCTTTCCAAGAGAGGCATCCGCATGACCTACAGCGTCCGTAACATCGTGATCGCCATCGCCCTGGCGGCGGTTGCGGCCGTTCTGGTGATTCTGTACACCGGGAACGTCCAGCAGCAGGCGCAGAAGAGCCAGCAGTCGGTGACGGTGCTGGTCGCCACCCAAGACATCCCCGCCGGCATGAAGGTATCCGATGCCATCAGCGCGGGCTTCTTCGCGCCACGCCAGGTGGTCTCGAAGGATCAGGTCGCGGGTGCGCTGAACTCGGTCACCTCTCTCAACCGCAGCCTCGCGACCGCCGTGCCGATCACGGCCGGGTCGCAGATCACGACCGGCATGTTCGGACAGTCGTTCGCCGGAGCGATCCCCGACCAGGTCAAGGGCACCGACCGCGGGTACCAGCTGGCTCTCTACCCGAACGCGGTGCTGAACGGCACGCTCGCGGCCGGCGACCACGTGGACATCGTCTTCTGTGGCACGGTGCAGCCGTCGGGCAACAACCAGAAGTTCGGCCAGACCAGCGTCTGCTCGACCCTGATGACCGACGTGCCTGTGCTGTCGACACCGTCCAGCGGCGCCGCCTCGACCGCTCTGGCGGCTGACGCGACGTCAGGCGGTGGCGGTAGCTGGGACGGCACCAGCGGCACTCCGGTGATCCTCCAGATCCCGCAGAACCAGCTGACCAAGCTGTTCTTTGCCCAGAACTTCGGGCACATGTGGTTCGCGATTCGCCCGCGCATCGGGGCGAAGGACACCAACCTGCTCGCCGTCGACGCATGCTCGGTGGTCGGCGATGGACTCAATCTGTCGCAGCTGCGCCAGATCCTCCCCTGGTGCACGAGGTAATCACGATGACCAATCCTTCTCCGATCAAGGTCTTCATCACCGGCGCCGCCAACGGGCTCGCCGAGGTCCGCGAGGGCCTCGCCGACCACCCCGACGTGGAGCTGGTGGGGACGGCCGCCGACCCGACTAAGGCCGGCCCCAAGCTCGCCGAGTCCGCCGCTCAGGTGATCCTGCACGGCACCAGCGCCACCGACCACGTGCCCACCGCCGAGATCGACGCGATCCGCGCGGTGACCGCTGCGCCGATCGTGCTCGTCACGTCGGCCAGCGCCAACAGCATCCTCTCCGAGGCGCTGACGGCGGGGCTGTTCGACGTGGTGCTGCTGCCCCAGCTCACCGACAGCATCGTGTTCACCATCAAGAAGGCCAACTCGCTCGCCGCCGGCCGAGTCGGCGGCACCGCCGCCAAGTCCAGCTCGAGCATGGAGGGCAAGGTCGTCACCCTGTTCTCGCCCAAGGGCGGGTCTGGCAAGACGGTGCTGGCCTGCAACCTGGCCACGGTGTTCGCGCGCAAGCATCAGCGGCGCACGCTGCTGCTGGATCTCGACCTGCAGTTCGGCGATGCCGCCATCATGATGGGCATCGAGCCCGACAAGACCATCTACGACCTGGTCATGGCGCGCCGCGAGCTCGACTCCGACGCTCTGGCCGGGTACGTGACCGCCCACCAGTCGGGCGTCCACGTGCTGCCTGCACCGATGCGCCCCGAGGACGCCGAGCTGGTGACCGAGGAGCGCCTGGGCCACCTGTTCGCCGTTGCCAAGGAGAGCTACGACGTGGTCGTCGTCGACACGCCGCCGTTCTTCCACGGCCCGGTGCTGTCCACGCTCGATCGCACCGACCAGCTGGTGCTGGTGGGGACGATGGACGTGCCCACGATCAAGAACATCAAGCTCACCCTGCAGACGCTCGACCTGCTGCACTACCCCAAGGAGCGACGTCACCTCCTGCTCAACCGCACCGGTTCCAAGGTCGGTCTGAACGCCAAGGAGATCGAGCGCGCCCTGGACATGCAGGTGGAGTTCGAGATCGAGTCCGACCGCGAAGTGCCGGTGAGCGTGAACCGGGGAGTGCCGCTGGCTCTGGCCAACCCGCGCTCCGGCGTGGTCAAGGCGCTGAGCGACATGGCCGACAAGCTCGTGCCGGTGCGTACCACGGCCAAGACCGACGAGAAGAAGTCCAAGCGCAGGATGGGTAGGTAACCATGTCACTTCAGTCGCGCATCCAGGTCTCGACCACGGACGAGTCCCCGGAGGGTTCCGATCACAAGCAGGCCGTAACCGACCGCTCGTCGACGATCAGCGATCCGTTCGCCGAGCTCAAGACCCGCGTCCACAAGGAGATCATCCCCCGGCTCGGCCCTCGCATGTTCGCGGCCGACGCCAGCGATGCGGATCTCGAGGAGAAGGTGACGGAGGTCGTCACCGAGCTGCTGGCGGTCGAGAAGACGCCGCTCACCCGTCAGGAGCGGCAGGAGATCATCCGCCAGATCACCGACGACATCCTCGGATACGGGCCGCTCGAGCCCTTCCTGCGCGACGACTCGATCACCGAGCTCATGGTCAACGACCATAAGACGATCTACATCGAGCGGCACGGCAAGATCACCCGCACCAACGCCCAGTTCGTCGACGAGCAGCATCTGCTGCGGATCATCGACAAGATCATCAGCCGCATCGGCCGGCGCATCGACGAGTCGTCTCCGTACGTGGACGCCCGCCTGCCGGACGGCTCGCGTGTGAACGCGATCATCCCGCCGCTGGCAGTTCGCGGCTCGACGCTGACGATCCGAAAGTTCCGCCGCGATCCGTTCGTGATGGCCGACCTGATCAAGTTCGGCACGCTCACGCACAAGTCCGGGCAGTTCCTGGAGGCGTGTGTGCGGGGCAAGCTGAACATTCTCATCTCGGGCGGCACCGGCTCCGGTAAGACGACCACCCTGAACGTGCTGTCGGCGGCGATCCCGTCCGACGAGCGGATCATCACGGTCGAGGACGCCGCAGAGCTCCAGCTCAAGCAGGACCACGTGATCACGCTGGAGTCGCGCCCCGCCAACATCGAGGGCAAGGGCCAGGTCACGATCCGCGACCTCGTCCGCAACACCCTGCGTATGCGCCCCGACCGGATCATCGTCGGCGAGTGCCGAGGTCCCGAGGCGGTGGACATGCTCCAGGCCATGAACACCGGCCACGACGGCTCGCTGACCACGGTGCATGCGAACAACCCGCGTGACGCCCTGGCGCGTACCGAGACGCTGGTGCTGACCGCCGGTGTCGAGCTCCCGCTGCGGGCGATCCGCGAGCAGATCTCGAGCGCCTTCGACCTCATCGTCCAGGTGTCGCGCCTGGTTGACGGCACCCGTCGCATCACCCACATCACCGAGGTGCTGCGGATGGAGTCCGACGTCGTCACCCTGCAGGACATCTTCCTCGCCAAGGCGGTCGAGGACGGTGCAGCCAACCATGACGCCGGCCATCGCCTGCTCGGCCCGCTGACGGCCACCGGTGTCAAGCCGCACTTCCTCGACAAGATGGCCGGCAACGGCGTCAACCTGCCCCCCAACTTCTTCGCGGAAGAGGCTCCGGGCACCGCCAACAGCGGCTCGGCCATCTTCGGGCGGGCGGTCGGTCAGTGACCCGGGTGCGCGCGGCGCTCGCGGGCGGCCTCGCCGCGGCCCTGCTCTGCGTCAGCGGAGCATCGGCCGCGACAGCGGCGATCACCAACCTCTCGGTCGACCCGAGCCATTACCCCACCGTCCGGTTCACCGTCAAGACGGCCAAGCCGGGCCAGCCGCCGACGCTGACGGTCATCGAGAACGGCCAGCAGGCGACCGGGGTGACCCTGGCATCCGGAGGTTCCTCGGTGGCCGTCGCGGCCGCCCTGGACACCTCCACCAGCATGCAGGGTAAGCCGCTCGCCGACGCGATCGCGGCCGCCCAGACGTTCGTGGCCGGACTGGCTCCGGGAACCGACCTGGCGGTCTACGGGTTCGGCAGCAAGTCGTACGTCGGCTCGCCGTTTTCGACCGACAGTTCGAGCGCGGTCACGGCGCTCGGCCAACTCGGCACCAACCACGTCTCCGGCACCGCGATCTACTCCGCCGTCGAGCAGGCTTCGGCCGACCTCGCCAAGGAGCACGCCGGCCGCCACGTGCTCGTGCTGCTGACCGACGGCACCTCCGTCGGCGAGAAGGCGACGCTGGCCCAGGCGGTCGCGGCCGCCAAGGCCGACGGTGTCACCATCTACACGGTCGCAACCAGCACCAACAGTGATACCGCGTCGCTGCAGCAGTTGGCTTCGGCAACCGGGGGCCAGATGGTGCAAGCCGGCAACTCCGCCGCCCTCCAGTCGGCCTACAAGCAGATCTCCGACACGCTTGGCAGCACGTTCACCTTCGCCTACCAGAGCCTCGTTCCTCGCGGCCGGCCGATTCACCTGACCGTCAGCGTCGGCTCGTCCGCGCCGGTGACTGCCGCGGCGATGGCCCCCGGCAAGTACGTCGCGCCTGCGGCCCCGTCGTCGGGCCTGATCAAGCTGCCGAGCAGCCCCGCCGGGCGGGCGGTGATCGCCATGGTGGCCGGACTGTTCGTTCTGCTGGCCGCTCTGGTCGTGCTCTCGTCCAAGCCCGCGGTGATCGTCGCCAAGCGGATCGCTCCCCACACGGAGCAGCGCCGGCAGGTCGTGGTGGCCGGGATCGGAGAGGTGCCCAAGATCACCATGCTGCACCAGCTGTACGTTGCGACCGAGAAGGTCGCCGGATCGCTGAACTACTGGAAGCGCATGACCTACCGGCTCGAGCAGGCCAACCTGCCGCTGCGAACCGCCGAGATCGTGTACATCCAGATGGTCAGCGGTATCCTCTTCGGCGCGATCGGTACGCTCTTCTTCGGACTGGGGCTGCCCTTCAACCTGATCCCGCTCGCGATCGGCGCGACGCTGCCGGTGCTGTACGTGAAGTTCAAGGCCAAGCGCCGGATGAACCTGTTCGAGAACCAGCTGCCCGAGACGCTGATCACGCTGGCCGCGTCGCTCAAGGCCGGCCATGCCTTCAACTCCGCGCTCTCGAGCGTGGTCAAGGAGGGCGCCGAGCCCACCTCGACCGAGCTGGCCCGCGTATCGTCGGAGATCCAGCTGGGGATGGCATCCGAGGTCGCCCTCGAGGCGATGGCCCAGCGCATGAACTCGACCAACTTCGGCTTCGTCGTGATGGCGGTCAACATCCAGCGCACGGTCGGCGGCAGCCTTGCCGACATCCTGGACATGGTGGCCGACACCGTCCGCCAGCGCCAGCAGTTCACCCGCAAGGTGAAGGCGCTGACCGCGCAGGGCCGGATGTCGGCCTACACGCTGCTGGCGATGCCCTTCTTGATGGGGCTCGCCATCTTCGCGCTCAACCATTCGTACATGAACCTGTTGTTCACAACCTCCATGGGCCAGATCATGATCGTCGCAGCATTGGTCATGATGGGCATTGGCGGCGTCATCATCCAGAAGATCGTCTCGTTCAAGGGGTAGGCCCATGTTGCTCGCCATAGCCATCGTGATGTTCTTCGCCGCCGCCTGGGTGCTGCTGACCGGGCTCACCGTGCAGCAGCGGCAGGTCGCGCTCACGCTCAAGAAGGCCAAGCGCTACGGAGCGCGCGACCAGCGCGAGATCGAGACGCGGGCAAGCGTCAACGACCGCCTGATCGGTCCGCTGACCGACAAGCTGGCCGGCTTCACGCTCAAGCTGCTGCCCAAGACCGACTCGCAGATGATCCACGCCAAGTTGATGTCCGCCGGCCTTGGCCGTTCGATGACCCCCCAGATGTACCTCGCCATCAAGGGCGGCCTGATCGCCCTGTTCCTCGGCGGCGGGCTGATGGTGGGCGTGACCGGAGCGGTGCCCCTGGTGGCCGGTCTCGCGGTCGGCCTGTGCGGCAGCGCAATCGGCTTCATCGCGCCCGACTTCTACATCAACTCCCGCGTGCGCGGGCGCAACGCGATCATGCAGAGCGAACTACCCAACGTGCTCGACCTGCTGTGTGTGTCGGTCGAGGCGGGTCTGGGCTTCGACTCGGCGCTGGTCAAGCTGGCCGAGCGCATGCAGGGGCCGCTGGTCGACGAGTTCAACCTGGTGCTGCACGAGATGCGCATCGGCGAGAGTCGCACGGCTGCGCTCAAGAACCTGTCCGACCGCGTCGAGGTACCCGAGGTGGCACAGTTCTGCCGCGCCATCATCCAGGCCGACCAGTTGGGTATCGCGCTTTCGCGGATCTTGACCGTACAGTCGCATGACATGCGCATCAAGCGGCAGCTGCTGGCCGAGGAAAAGGCGATGAAGGCGCCGGTGAAGATGCTCTTCCCGACCGTGATCTTCATCTTCCCCGCAATGTTCGTGGTCGCGCTGGGCCCGGCAGCCCTGAACCTGATGAACGCGTTCTCGGGCGGCAAGTAGCCCCGGCAGGGCGCGTCAAGCCGGGGCGACCGGCTGCCGATACCTGAGGACAGCATGCTCGCTGTCCCCTCCTCGGTCGCGTCCAGGCGCTGGGTCGTCGCCACCATCGGCGTCATCTTTGCCGCCGTCGGGGCATTCACCGCCCGGTCGATCCTGCAGGACACCTATCTGGCGCTGTACGCGGGACGGCTGGTGGCCGAGCACGGCCCACCCCACATCGACACGCTGACGGTGGCCGGCCAAGGGCACCCGTGGGTCGACCAGCAGTGGCTCGCCCAACTGGGGTTCTATGAGCTGTGGAGGATCGGCGGGTATGCCGGGGTGGCCTGCTTCGCCTCGTTTGCGATCGCGGCCGGCTTCGGGCTTCTGGCCGACATCCTGCTCTCACGTGGCGTATCGGTGGTGCGCACGCTGATGTGGGTCACCGTCGCTTTCACGGTTGCGGTCGCCAACACGTTCATCCGCGCCCAGGACCTGGCCTATCCGCTCTTCGTGGCGGTCGTCTGGCTGCTCCTGCGTGACGAGGCCCGGCCACGGTTCTCCCGTTCGGCCGCCCTCGTGCTGCCGGTGCTGGCCGTCTGGGCCAACGTGCACGGATCGGTGCTGCTGGCGGTGCCGATCGTCTCGCTGTACGCCCTCTGGGCCGCCGTCGGCACGTACCGCGCGCACGACCGGCGGTCGCTCGCGGGCTATCTCACGCTGTCGCTGCTGGCGCCCGCGGCACTGCTGGTGACACCCTACTCGCCGTCGGAGCTGGAGCTCTACTACCGCTCCGTGCTGACCAACCCCGCGATCGCCCAGAACGTGACCGAGTGGGCTCCGGCGGGGTTCGACGCGATCTCGATGGCGTTCATCCTGCTGCTGTTCCTGGTGGTGGCCGTGGTCGGGTTCGGCTTCGGACGCGGTTACCGGCCGTCACTCCTGCTCACCGGCACCAGTGCACTGCTGGCTGTCGCCGGCGTGCACGCCGTCCGCTACCAGGTGTGGTTTGCATTCCCCAGCTCTGTGCTGGTGGCTGACACGCTGTCGGCGACCACGGCCGCGCACGAGTCCGATGGGCCGCCCCGCGGTCTGGGCATGCTGATCGGCGCGGCCGCAGCCCTTATGCTCGGCGCCTCCGCGCTGATCGCGCTGGCGCCAGAGCGCAGCATCCAGCTGCAGATCGGCTGCGCGCTGGGCGGGATGATCCTGGCGGCCGACGCGCTGCGCTCGAGTCGGCTGCCCGTGCTCTTGCGACGCACCATCCCGGTCGCCCTGGCGGCCGTACCACTGTGCACCGGTTTCGCGCTCGCGACCACTCCTGACACCACATTCGAGAGCGGCCTGCCGATGCCGGCCGTAAACGTGGCGGCAGGCTACGCGGCCGCTCACCCCGGAGTGCGAATCATGGCCGACGAGCTGACGTCTGCACCGCTGCTCTGGCACCACCCGGGACTCGCCGGGCGGGTCGCCTTCGACCCACGTTTCGAGATCTACCCGCGCGCCGCGTTGGAACGCTGGTCGCGCTTCCTCAAGGCCCAGGGGCCGGACTGGGCGGCGGCCACCCGCGGTTACGGCGTGATCGTGGTGGCTGCACTGCACTCCGACCTCGTCCGTCACCTCCGGCATCTGCCCGGCTGGACGGTGCTGTACGACCATCCTGACGGGATCGTGCTGCGCCGCCGGTAGCATCCGGCGTCGTGGAGCGACTACGGATCGCCACCGCCGATCGCGAGCAGCTCGTCGACATCACCGAAGAGGTGCGTCGGGTGGCCGCCGGTCTGGAGCTGAGCGAGGGCGCCCTGCTCGTGTACTGCCCGCACACCACCGCCGGGATCGCGGTCAACGAGGGCTACGACCCGGACGTGGCGGCCGACGTCCGCCGGTTCATGGCGCGCCTCGCCCCCCGGGACGCTGGCTACGCGCACGCCGAGGGCAACTCGGACTCGCACATCAAGGCGATCATCACCGGCGGCTCTCAGTTCGTTCCGGTGACCTCCGGCCGGCTCGCACTCGGGCACTGGCAGGCGATCTTCCTGTGCGAGTTCGACGGCCCGCGCACCCGCGAGGTGTGGGTCACGGCGGTGGGCTGACGGGCCGAAGGCGACGACCGGAGTCGAACCGGTGTGGACGGCTTTGCAGGCCGCTGCCTAACCACTCGGCCACGTCGCCAGACCCGGTAAGGCTACCAGCGGCCCTGCAGAAGCTCAGCCGGCGCGTCGCAGCTGTGCCAGCAGCTCCGCGTTCCGAAGTGCGAGTGTGGCCTGTCCGGCGAGCGCCGTGGTGGTCGCGAGGATCGGCGCCGGGAGCTGCTCGCACAGCAGCACGAGGGTTCCGCCATGCAGCGGCGCGGCCACGACCGTGCCGAGGTGCCGCGGAACACCGGTCGGTGAGACGGGCAGGTCGGCCACCTGCAGCACCTGGGCGCCCTCGGCCCGTGGATCGACGACCCGCGAGGCGGCCACGGCGACCGATCGCACGCACTCCTCGCCGTCGCTTGCGAGCACCCGGTGGCGGAGCCCGCCCGTCTGCACCACGGCGGCTCCTGCGGCACCGGTCAGCCGGCAGGCGACCGTGACGACGTGCTGGGCAAGACGGCTGGACGACGGGTCGTGCGACGCCATGGTCGCGATCGAGAGCAGGCCCTCGGCGACATCCGCAGCGCGCCGCTGGGCATCCAGCAGCCGGGCGTTCTCCAGCGCCACCGCGGCCTGGGCGCCCAGCAGCTCGAGCACCCGCACCGCGAGCGCCGAGAACTGGTCGAGGCCGAGCTTCGAGAGCACGATCACACCGACCGTGCGCGGCCCGTAACGGAGCGGCACGGCCAGGATCGACTCCTCGATGTCCGCAGTGCCCGGCACGTCCACGGCGAACTCGCAGTCGTTGGCGTCGGTCACGTTGAGGGTGCGACCGGTGAGTGCAGCGGTGCCGGTGATGCCCTCCCCCACGCGCGAGCGCAGCGCGTCCAGCGTCTCCCCCTGGTACTCCGACAGCTCGCCGCGGAAGGCGATCGGCTCGAGCGTCTCGCCGTACTCCGCGACCACGTACACGCGGGCATTGTGATAGTCGACCATCCCCCGCAGCTCGGTGACGATGGTAGTGCCGATCTGGTGCACGTCGTTCAGCCGGTTGAGCCGTCCGGCGAGCGTCGAGAGCGCGCGCAGCTGGGTCAACGACTCCAACTCCGCCGCGGCACCACCGGCTCGACGCGCCCTCACGGCGGCGGTGAACGCCGCCGATCGATCCTTCCCGCGCGCCTTGGCGGTGTACAGGGCAGCGTCCGCACCGGTGAGCAGCTCCGTGGCGTCGTTCGCATCCCCGGGGAAGGTGGCAACCCCGCAGCTCACCGTCACCAGGCGCTCGCCCGGCAGCGAGCGGACGCGAGCGCACAACCGCTCGGCGGCCGCCCGCGCGGCGCGCTTGCCCGTCTCGGGCAGCAGGATCGCGAATTCCTCGCCGCCGACCCGGCAGGCGAGGTCGCTCGTCCGCAGATCCTCGCGTGCCGCCGCCGCCACCCGCCGCAGCACCAGGTCGCCCTCGTGATGGCCGTGGACGTCGTTCAGGAGCTTGAAGTCGTCCAAATCGAACACGATCAGCGACACCGGCCTGGCGTACCGTCGAGAACGTTCGAGCTCGCGCCGCAGCCGCTCGTGGAAGAAACGGTGGTTGTGCAGCCCGGTCAACCAGTCGGTCTGCGCCTCCTTGACCAGCCGCTCACGATTCTGCGTGTTGTCCAGAGCGAGCGCGACCAGGTCGGCGAAGCGGCAGATCAGCTCGAACTCGTCGTCGGTGAACGCAACGTCGTCTCCGAGCCGGTACACGTTGAGCGCCCCGATCGTGCCGTCCCGAACGATCAGCGGCACCGAGGCAAGTGCCTCCTGCTCGTCCTCGGGGGTGCCGGGAACCACGGTGATCCGCGGATCGTTGTGGGCCTGGGGGAGGTTCTCGGGCACGCCGTGCTGCACCACCCACCCGGTGATCCCCTCGTCGAGCGAGCTCGGAGAGCCCATGATCTCGTCGGCCCAGGTGTCGACCGAGAGCAGCGGCACCAGCAGCTGCGCGACCTCGTCCACCTGGTAGATGGTGACCGCGTCATACGGAACGAGCCGCTTCAGCTCTTCGGTGATGCGCTGGAAGAGCTCGTCCAGGGTGGCGGAACCAAGCAGCATGCGCGACACCTCGATCAGTGTCCGATACGAGGCCAGCCGGGCGTCTATGTCAGTGGGATCGGGGCTCTGGGGGGGCGTTTGACGCTCCGTTCGGGCTGGGACCGCGCCAGGGGGCGGCGCTTCCTCTCAGTTTCGCGGTGAACCGCCGCCGCTCCCACACCCGTTCGGGTGAATCCGACGCGAGATGCGGTAGAAATCCGCCCTCCTACCCGTGCTGCGGATACGGTGCTGTTACACGCGAGCGACCACGCGGTAACGGCGCCGTCCTACCGTGGGAGTGGAACCCACGATCCTAAGGAGCACCGCCATGAGACCCTCCATCGCAGGACTCGCTTTGGCCGGACTGATCGCGGCCGGCTGCGGTGGCGGCGGCAGCGCGGTGTCGAGCAGCACGGCGTCCGGCGGCCCGCCGTCGCCGAGCACCACCGCCGAGTCCGGGCCGTCGATACCAGCGGCGTGGCGTCGCCTCCCGGCGGCACCGATCGCGGTGCCGGCCATGCGCACCGCGGTCTGGACCGGCTCGCAGCTGATCGTCTTCGGTCGCGTCCCCCGCCAGACGTCCGGCGGCAGCGGCGGCTCCGTGAGTGAGGCCGCGATTTACACCCCGGCCACCGCCGGCTGGCGCCGGCTCACGCCGCCGCCGGGTCCCACGGGCTCGTACGAGGGCGGCTACAGCGCGGTGTGGACCGGCACGGAGATGCTGGTCTGGGGCCCGTTCGACGTTGACGCGTTCAGCCCGGCGACCGGTCGCTGGCGGAAATTGCCGCCGGCGCCGACCGGGTACGCCGGCGCGGTCGTCGTCTGGACCGGTCACGAGATGATCGGCTGGGGTGGCGGCTGCTGCGGCGATGCGTCTGCGGACGGCGCCGCCTACAACCCGGCCACCAACACCTGGCGCAGGCTCGCCCGCTCGCCGCTCACCGGCGGCCAGTCCCCGACCGGTGTGTGGACCGGTCGCGAGCTGATCATCTTCGGCGTCCGCAACCCCGATGGCCCTCCTCTGCGGATGGCCGCGGCATACGACCCGGCCACCGACGCGTGGCGCATGCTGGCCCCCCTGCCGGCTCCGCGCTACGGCGCAGACGCGGTCTGGGACGGACGCGAGGTGCTGGTGATCGGCGGCGCGAACGCGGGTGTGACCGGCCCGCCCCCGGCGGCGACGGTCGGCTTTGCCTACGACCCGGGCACGAACCGCTGGGGGCGGCTGCCACCGATGGATTTCGGCCGCTCCGGCGGAGCCGCTGTGTGGACGGGCAGCCGGCTACTGGTGTGGGGCGGCGGTACCGGTATCCTCGGCTCCCTGACCATCCCACCGCACGGCGTGATGTACGACCCGAGCGCCAACCGCTGGTCATCGCTCCCCGCCGCCCCGATCGCCGGCCGGATCGACCCCGCTGCGCTCTGGACCGGGCACATGATGATCGTGTGGGGCGGCGAGACCGCCGACTACAAGAACCGGTTCGCCGACGGAGCTGTGTTCACCCCGGCGACACCGTAGGGTCGCGGCGTGTGTGGTGCCAGCTCGACGCGTGGAGCACGATTCGGCCGCGGCCGTGCCCGGTCTCGCTGGCGGTATGGGCCGCCGCTGCCTCGGCGAGCGGGAACACGTGACCGACCGGCGGATCGAGATGACCCGATTCGACCAGCTGGGCGAGCTCGCGGAGGATCGGGCTCGTCATCTCGGGGGCCTGCACGCCGGCGGTGCGCACGCCGTGAGCCGCAGCCTTTTCGGCATCCGGCATGCCCGCGATGACCACCAGCAGGCCGCCCGGCTTGAGCACCGACCACGAGCGGTCGGTCACCTCACCGCCGACCGTGTCGAATACGACGTCGAGGTCGCCGACCGCGTCCTCGAACCTCCCGGCCGTGTAGTCGACGACCTCGTCGGCTCCGAGCGACCGCACGAACTCGACATTCGAGGTGGAGGTCGTCGCCACGACATGCGCTCCCTTCCAGCGGCCCAACTGGACGGCGATCGCGCCGACGCCTCCGGCGCCGCGCTGCACCAGGAGGCGCTGACCCGGCTCCAGCTTCGCACTGTCGAACAGGCCCACCCAAGCGGTGATGCCGCCGACTCCGAGCGTCGCAGCCTGGTCGAAGGTCAGCGCGGCTGGTTTCGGGGCGAGCGTGGATGCGGCAGCGATCGCGTACTCGGCGTAGGCGCCGCTACCGCGACCGAACACGTCGTCACCGACAGCGAACTCCGAGACCCCAGATCCCACGGCCTCGACCGTCCCGGATAGATCGAACCCGAGCACGTGCGGCAGCTCGAGCGGCATGAACTCCTTCAGGTACCCAGCTCGGAGCTTCCAGTCGATCGGGTTGACCGTCGCCGACCGGACGCGCACAAGCACCTCACCCGGTCCCGGTTCGGGGCGTTGCACGGTCTCGAGACGCAGGACGCTTGCGGGGCCGTAGTCGTGGAACTGCACCGCGTGCATCTGATCGGGCGTTTCCTAAGCCATCACGTCCTCCTGGCATTTGATTGTCTAGCAGCTACGGATTCCACAGCTTACACGACGATCGTAGCAGGGCAGGTACACTGGGTTCGTGACCAACGAACCCGCTCACGACCCGATCCGCTGCGACGAGGCTCTGTCGAGCGTGTTCGCGCTCCTCGGCAAGCGCTGGACGGGCGTCGTCATCGGCTCCCTGCTCGAGCGGCCTGCCCGGTTCAGCGAGATGGCAGCCGCCATCCCCGGCATCACCGAGGGGATGCTCTCGACCCGCCTCGGCGAGCTCCAGGAGGCCGGCCTGGTCAGCCGCCAGGTCTTGAGCGGGCCGCCGATCGCCTCCGTCTACAGGCTCACCGAGCGCGGCGCTGCCCTCCGCCCAGCACTCATGGAGCTGGCCGGCTGGGCGGAGGCGCACATGTCGCCGGCCGATCAGGCGTAGCCGGGTGGTCGGCCCGGCACCCCGGGGAGCGTCAGGGCGGCTCTCAGAGCCTCTGCCTCAGTTAGGTCGGCGTCTGCGCGGGGTCGGAGACGTGCGAGTTGCCGCCGACCTCTAGGCGTCCTCGACGTTGGCGCTGTCGTAGCCCAGCTGATGCTCGAGCATGCCCGCAGTGGTAGCCTCGGGGCGATGTTCGATCACGTGGGGATCGCCGCGTCCGACCTCGCCGCGTCCGAGCGCTTCTACCGCACCGTGCTCTCCGTGCTCGGCGTCGAGCCGAGCCACGCGGACGCCGCGCTGGTCGAGTGGGAGGACTGGGCCATCGGCCCGACGGACCGCGAGCACCCTGTGACCCGCGGCCTGCATGTCGGCTTCCGCGCGCCGGACCGCGCGGCCGTCGACGCCTTCTGGCAGGCCGGGATCGACGCCGGTCACCCGCACGACGGCGCGCCCGGGCCGCGCACGGTCTACGGCCCCGACTACTACGGCGGCTTCCTGCTCGACCCGGACGGAAACAGCGTCGAGGCGGTCCACGGCGACCGCGAGCGCCCCGTACCCGACGGCCGCATCGACCACCTGTGGCTCCGCGTCCGCGACCCGCAGGCGTCGCGGCGCTTCTACACGACGGTCGCGCCGTACGCCGGGCTCCGTCTCGCGCACGACGCGCCGGATCGCGTGCAGCTCTCCGGCCCCGACTTCTCCTTCTCGCTCGTGCGCGACGAGCGCCCGCTCACCGAGCACGTCCACCTCGCCTTCCCCGCGGACGTGGACGCCACGGTGCGGGCCTTCCACGCCGCCGCGCTCGCCGAGGGCTACGAGGACCACGGCACCCCCGGCGAGCGCGCCGTGTACCACCCGGGCTACTACGGCGCCTTCGTGCTCGACCCAGACGGCCACAACGTCGAGGTCGTCAACCACAACTACTGAGCCATGGCCGGCGAGTCCGCCCAGAAATCTGGGCCGAGGGCGAGTGGCGCTCGGCGCCGCGCCGCCGTAGTGGGTCAGTTTGAACTGACCCACTACCCACGTTCGGTGATGCGTACTCCCTGCGGAATTGTGCCCCGTCCCGCCATCGTCGCCCACGCCTGGTCTCTTTGGGGGTTCGTCGCGGGGCCTAGCAGGGCTTGGTGGCGTGCACTGGGCATGGCGTGGGGAGTGACGCCATCGGGTTCGGGCAGAGCCAGTGCGGGTTGTCTGTGCTCGTGAACCACTGCAGTTCTTGGGAGCCGGCGTTGGTCGTAATGGGTGTGCCGCAGCGGGTCTGGATGCGCACGAGAGCGTCACCGAGTAGGTGAAGCTGTGCCAAGCGGTAGTCATGGGCGAAGGTCGCCGGGTTGGTGGCGATGAGTGTGACCTCCGGTAGATAGCGCCACGGTCTCAGCAGACGCACGGAGGCGACGCGGAAGCCGGTGTGCCGGGCGATTGTGGCTACTCGCTGTGTGACCTGGGCCGGGCTGGTGAACATCCCTGACCGTAGGTGGTTGTCGATGAGGCCGGAGCCACCTGCTCCGTGTACGCGTCCGCCATCGGGGAGGTGCATGGTGAGCGCCCACCCGCCGGCGCTGGGAAGGCCGGTTTCGGCAGCCACGTCGCGGTAGGCGCTGGCCACCATCATCGCCTGCCACTCCGGCTCGACCGCTGCATCGCCTTGGCCACGCGCGGCGACCGTGAGGTAGAACCACACGCCTTGCTGGCGGTATCCGCCCTGCGGGCCGCCCAGGCGCACGCTCGTGATCCCGACGGCGCCCATTCCCGCGAGGATGCGGTGGACCGCCGCGCGTTCGCGAGATGTCCCGCCTGTGATGGGCAGCTCAACCCGCGCCAAAGGCACGACCCGAGCCACGACCCCGCCACCCCCAGCTGGCACAGTCGAAGTTCCCTCGCTCGGAGTGCCGGATGAGCCACCCAGGCAGCCGGATACGGTCAAGGTCACGCCAACGAGCCAGAGGGACAGCCGTACCACGGGAGTTTTGCCGACCCAACCTTCCATCGCGTTCCCTGACTGGTCGCATCCGTCTATGCTGAGTCAGACGGTCGAGATTCTGGCTCCTTCGACCCTCCTGGCAAACCGCGTGGCTAAGCGGTAAAAAGCGGCTGAAGGGGCTCGAACCCTCGACCTTCTGCATGGCAAGCAGACGCTCTAGCCAACTGAGCTACAGCCGCAACGGCGGGCCCAGTATACCGTGGTCGCCGGGGCTTCCCGGCGGCTACTCGACGCTTCGCTGCTTGACGTCGAGTCGTCGCAGCACGTCCAGCAGGCGCGCGACGTGCTCCTTCTTGTCGTCCACGATCCGCTGGACGACCTCCTTGGCGTGCTCGTCGGAGAGCGTGAACGCCTGAGCCTCGTAGCGGTTGATCGCCTCCAGCTCGTCGGCCAGATTCTGGCGCAACGCGTGCAGGTCGGCTGTCAGCTCGGTCAGTCTCATGCCGCCTGACTCTACTCGCCCCTTACGGCCAGCACCCGCAGCAGCTCGTCCACCCGGGCGTCCACCAGCTCCAGCTCGCCGGGTGCAACGCCGGAGTCGTCACCTGCTCCGTGGCCGGTGACCACAGCCACGACCAGCGTCCGCGCCGGAACGTCCCCTCGCTGGGCGAGCTTGATCGCCGCGGCGATCGGTGCGGCAGCCGCCAGGTCGGCCCACACTCCCTCGTGCTCGCCGAGCTCCATCCGCGCCTGCTCGAGCTCCGCATCGGTCACGCGCACGACCAGGCCCTCCGACTCGACCACCGCCTGCAACGTCTGCACGGTGCCGGTCACCCCCGACAGGGAGCGAGCGGGCGTGTCGACGTAGCCGCTCGGCGCGACCCAGTCCTTGCCGCCGGCCAGCGCGCTGGCCACGGCACCCGACACCTCGACGGCGACCATGCGCGGGATGCGGTCGATGACACCCCACCCGACGAGCTCCCGGAACCCGCGCCAGATCCCCTGCACCCCGTCCCCGAGCCCGGCCGGCACCACCACCAGGTCGGGAGAGGTGAACCTCAGCTGCTCCACGATTTCGAAGGCGATCGTCCGGTACCCCTCGATCGCCACCGGATCACTCCCGATCGGCGGCGACACGCGGTTGGAGAACGCCCGCCAGCCCAGCACCCGCTCGGCGTCGGCCAGCAGCGGCCAGCGGGTGTCGTCAGACCGTACACCCACCACTCGCCCCCCGACCGCCTCGATCGCGTCCCGCGCGCGGCCGTCGCAGCCGGCCTCGACCAGGCTCACCGATCGAAAGCCGGCCCGCGCGGCATACGCCGCCATGGACACCGACAGCGCGTCGTCACCGGCCGAAGCGATGGTGACTCCGGGGTCTGCGATCTGGGACACCGCGAGCGCCGAGAACCGGTCCCGCCAGCTGCCGCTGGGGTTGCGCCGCTCGTCCTTGAGGAAGAGGCGGCGGAAGCCGAGGTCGGTACCGAGCGACGTGGTCGCCAGCAGCGGGGTGTCGCCCTCGCCCAGCGAGATCAGACGGTCGCGGCTGACCGGAAGCTGCGGCAGGTAGCGCGCCAGGCCGCGCCCGCTGAGCTTGCCGGGGCGCAGGGCGGGCATCCGCGAGTACACCGGTGCAGCGTTGGAGGGCGCCCCCTCGGCCGAGCACGACGGGCAGCCGGCAGGCATCGACACCACGGGGTAGCGGCGCCGGCAGCGCAGGCACTCCAGGGCACTGGGAACGGCCATCGGGGACGAGCATACCGCTCGAACCCGACGATCAGCGCGTCCCGCACGATTGACAACGTCCGCGGCGCGGTGTAGACCATCAGAATGATCTACTGCGTGATTCCTCACGAGCTGGAAGGCGAATTGTTCGCCCGCATGACCGACCGCTACCGCGACAACGACGGTGTCGAGGTGATCCTCGAGCGGCGCACCGGAGAGCGCGATCGGCGCCGCGGCGGTGCGGGTGCCACCGACGAACGGCGCGTGCTGCGCGACCGCCGACGGGCGCGCGCACCCGGCACCTTCCCGCGGATCGACGTACCCGACCTCTGAGAAAGATTCCAGTGGGTCAGGCGAGTGCGAGGGCGCCGTCGGCGTCGGCGTGCGCGTTCCAGTCGCAGAAGCGTCCGTCGATCTCGTCCACCTCTTCGCCGCGGTGCTGCAGGGTTACCGGTTGCGCGCCCAGCATGTCGACTCGGAACTGGTACCACGACAGGTCCCAGGCGACGGTCACGACGACCTCTCGGTGGCTACGCTGAACCACGCTCACCCTCGGGTCGCCGAGGGTGCGGGTGATGCCCGAGACGGTGCGGCGATGGGTCGACTCGTTGAACAGTTCGATGCCGGCGGCGACCGCGTCGCGCGGGTCGTCGGGCAACGCGGCGGGCTCGAACGGCATCGGCGGCGCCACCGGCCGGCGCTTGCCGCCCAGCAGACCTCGGATGCCCCGCGGACGCGCCTGCCACATCTGGAGCGGCACAGCCGGGGCGCCCTCCCGGATCCAGCCTCGGGCCTCGGCCTGGTCGACACACAGCTCGCATACCCGCGCGTCGTCGTCGGCCGGCCGGTGATAGGTGGCGATCCGTTCGCCGAGCAGCAGCGTACGGCCGCATACTGAGCACTCGGTCTCGATGTCGTTCCGACGGATCTCGATCATCTCAGATGGCGTCCTGTGCTCGGAGAGCGGCCACGGAGTATACCCGAGAAGGCAGAAACAGCCGCAGTTTGCGCCTATTTTGTCCAGACGTTCACATGTTCTGGTTTGCCGCCTATGGTCCCGCTTCGGTATGGTGAGCCGGTTCAGGGGGAAGCTGTGAGACGGAACCAGAGTATGCGAGCGAGATGGATCGCGCTCGCCGTCGCCGCCGTTGCGGTGGCGGTGGCCGCGCAGCCGGCGGCCGCCACGTCGAGGGATCGCGTGACGGCTGCGGCGGTCATGCGCACGCTCGACCGGCTGTCGGGAGCGCGCGCGCAGATCGAAGCTCGGCTCGCCGCCGCCCAGGCCCACCTCCAAGCCCTGCGCTCGACCGAGCTTCAGCTTGCGCAGCGTCTGGGAGCCGACCGAGAGGCGCTGGCGGGGGCCCGGGAGGTGCTGGCGCGGGCGGTGGTCAGCCAGTACAAGACCGGTTCGCCGAACACCGCGGTGGTCATGCTGACGGCCGGATCCTTCTCCCAGGCGCTCGACCGCGTGGAAGCGATCGATCGCATCTCCGGTGCCGAGGCGGCCGCCATGGACACCATGTCGGCAGACATCCGACGGGTGCGGGAGGATTCCGACGCCATCGGCCGCCGGCTGGCGGACGTGCAGACAGCGGTTGACGACCTCTCGGCCCAGCGCGCGACGCTCGATGCGGCCATCGCGCAGCGCTCGACGCTGTTGGGCTCGCTGAACGCTCGCATCGCACGGTCGGTTGCGGCGGAGTCGAAACGCCGCGGCCGGCTGAGGCGCCAGGACGGTGGCAGCGGCGGCGTGCCGGCTCTCCCGTCCTTCTACGGCGACGTGACCTGGTACGGGCCCGGGTTCGCCGGCCAGCCCACCGCCTCGGGCGAGATCTTCGATCCCAGCAAGCTGACGGCCGCCAGCCCATGGCTGCCCTTCGGAACGACGCTGCGCGTCACCAGCACGGTCACACACCGCAGCGTCGTGGTGCGGGTCAACGACCGGGGACCATTCGGGCGCGGCGTTCTCGATCTCACGGCGCATGCGGCCCAGGTGATCGGGCTCTCCGGCTGGCAGCGCTGCCGGCTGGTCATCCTGTCCTGAGAGGATCAGCCTCCGGGGGAGTGGTTCAGGTCCTGGATGCCAGTTCCCGCTCCTTGCCGGCGGCAGAGATGACGCTCTGGGCCACGTGCGCGGGCACCTCCTCGTACCGCAGGAAGCTCATCGTGTAGTCGCCCCGGCCGCCGGTCATCGAGTTCAGGTCCGGCGCATAGGTGAGCACCTCCGCCATCGGCACCTCGACATGCACCGTGGTCAGGCCCGCGCCCGGGTCCATTCCGCCCACGCGCCCGCGACGGCTGGTCATGTCACCGATCACGTCGCCGACATTCTCGTCGGGGACGACGATGTCCAGCCGCATGATCGGCTCCAGAAGCGTCGGGTCGGCATCGGCCACCGCCTTCTTGAAGGCCATCGAGCCTGCGATCTTGAACGCCATCTCAGATGAGTCGACGGTGTGATACGACCCGTCCACGAGCGTCACCTTGATCCCCACCACCTTGCATCCGGCGAGGTCGCCGCGCTGCATCGCCTCCTGGATACCCTTGTCCACCGCCGGGCGGAACCCCTGCGGGATCACGCCGCCCACGATCTTGTCCTGAAACTCGTACCCGTCGCGATCGGCCAGCGGCTCGATCGTGATGTGGCAGTCGCCGAACTGCCCCCGGCCCCCGGTCTGCTTCTTGTAGCGGCCCTGCGCCCGCGCCGGCTTGCGGATCGTCTCCAGATACGGCACCCGTGGCGGGTGCAGTTCGACCTCCACGCCGAAGCGGCGGTGCATCCGCTCGAGGATCACCTCGACGTGCATCTGCGACAGCCCGGCCACGATCATCTCACCGGTCTGCTGGTCACGGTGGATGTCGAGCGACGGGTCCTCCTCCGACAACCGCCGCAGCGACGAGTACACCTTGTCCTCCTCGCCCTTGTGCTTGGGCTCGATCGCGAACGACACCACCGGCGCGGGAAAGGCCAGCGGCTCGATCTCGGCCGGGTGGTCGGAATCGGACAGGACGTCGCCGGTGGCGGTCTCCTTCAGTTTCGCCACGGCGCCGATCGCGCCCGGGCCGAGCTCGTTCACATGGGCATGCTCCTTGCCCTGGAGCAGCAGCAGCTGGCCGATCCTTTCCTTGGCGTGGCTGTGGTTGTTGGTCAGCGTGGTGTCCGAGCGCAGCGTGCCGGCGAACACCCGCAGCAGGTTGATCTTGCCGCTGAACGGATCGGCGATCGTCTTGAAGACATAGGCCAGTGTGGTCGCCCCGCCGACCTCCGGCACGTTGCGGGCGCGCGCGGGTGACGGCAGCCCCTCCACGATCAGGTCGAGCAGCCCGCGCGATCCGATGTTACGGGTGGCGGCGCCGCATCCGACCGGAAACAGCTTGCCCTCGGTGACCAGCTTCTTGAGTGCCGCGGCCATCTCGTCGCGGCTGATCTCTCCGCCCTCGAGGTAGCGCTCCATCAGCTCGTCGGAGGTCTCCGCGACGACGTCCATCAGCTTGTCGTGGTACTGGTCGGCGAGCGTGCGCAGGTCGGCCGGGATCTCGACCGGCTCGTCGTGCGCGGCACCGTCGCCGCTGTGGTCGTACGCCACCATGTGCACCAGGTCGATCACGCCGTGGAACTCGTGCTCGGCGCCGATCGGCAGCTCGACAGCGACGCAGCGGTCGGAGAGTTGGGTGCGCAGCGCCTCGAGCGTCGTGGTGAAGTCGGCACGCTCGCGGTCGAGCAGGTTCACCAGCACCAGCCGCGCCAGCTCGAGCTCGTCGCAGCGCTTCCACAGCCGCTGCGTGCCGACCTCGACCCCGAGCACGCCGGAGACGGTGACGATGGCGCCCTCCACCACCCGCAGCGTGGACAGGACGTCGGCCTGGAAGCTGGGCTCGCCCGGGGTGTCGATCAGGTTGATCGTGCGCCCCTCCCAGTCGAGGTGGGTGACGGTGGCGGAGATCGACATGCCGCGGCGCCGCTCCTCGTCGTCATGGTCGGTAACGGTGGACTTCTCCGCCACGCTCCCCAGCCGGTTGGTGGTGCCCGACTCGTACAGCAGCGCCTCGACGAGTGAGGTCTTGCCGGTGCCGCGGTGGCCGATCACCGCCACATTGCGAATCTTGCCGGGCTCCTTACTGGGCATGTGCGGGCCTTTCGTCGTTGGAAAACGCGATCTGCCGTCACCATACCCGGCCGATCAGCCTCGCTGCCAGCCTCACGCGCCGACGTCGAACACGATCCCCTGGGCGAGCGGCAGTTCTCGCGAATAGTTGACGGTCGCGGTCTGCCGGCGCATGTATACCTTCCACGAGTCCGAGCCCGACTCGCGGCCACCGCCGGTCTCCTTCTCGCCGCCGAAGGCACCGCCGATCTCCGCCCCGCTGGGGCCGATATTGACATTGGCGATGCCGCAGTCCGAGCCGGCCGGGCTCAGGAACGCCTCGCTCTCGCGCAGGTCGCCGGTGAAGATGCACGACGACAGGCCTTGCGGCACGTCGTTGTGCACGGCGATCGCCTGCGGCAGGTCGGAGTAGGTGAAGGTGTAGAGAATCGGCGCGAAGGTCTCCTCGCGTACCACCTCGGCCTGGGACGGCATGCGCACGATTGCCGGACGCACATAGTGGGCGTCGGGCCAGCGCTCGGAGAGCACGCGCTCGCCGCCGGACACCTGCCCCCCTGCGGCACGCGCACGGTCGAGCGCGGTCTGCATCTGGTCGAAGGCATCGGGCGAGATCAGCGGACCGCACAGCGTGCCCGGCTCGCGCGGGTCGCCCACACTGACGCTCGCGTATGCGCGCTCCAGCCGATCGAGCAGGCTCTCGGCGATGTCCTCGTGCACGATCAGCCGGCGCAGCGACGTGCAGCGCTGGCCGCATGTGCCGACCGCCGAGAACACGATCGCGCGCACCGCCAGATCGAGATCGGCCGTCGGCGCGACGATCATCGCGTTGTTGCCGCCCAACTCGAGCAGCGATCGGCCCAGGCGAGCGGCGATCGCGGGCGCGATCGTCCTGCCCATCGCGGTCGAGCCGGTGGCCGACACCAGCGGCACCCGGGGGTCGTCGACCAGCGCCCGCCCGCCGCTGCCGACGAGCACCTCGACCAGCCCCGCCGGGGCGTCGCCGAACCGCTCGACGGCGCGCTCGAACAGCGCCCGGCAGGCCAGCGCAGTGATCGGCGTCTGGGAGGACGGCTTCCAGATCACAGGGTCGCCGCACACCAGCGCCAGTGCGGCGTTCCAGCTCCACACCGCGACCGGAAAGTTGAACGCGGTGATCACGCCGACGGGGCCGAGCGGCTGCCAGGTCTCGAACATCCGGTGGCCGGGCCGCTCGGACGCGATCGTCAGCCCGTACAGCTGGCGCGACAGGCCGACCGCGAAGTCGCAGATGTCGATCATCTCCTGCACCTCGCCCTGACCCTCCTGGACGATCTTGCCGGCCTCGACCGACACCAGCGCGCCCAACGCCTCCTTGTCACGCCGGAGCTCCTCGGCCAGCAGTCGCACCAGCTCGCCCCGGCGCGGCGCCGGCACCTCGCGCCACTGCTCGAAGGCTGTCACGGAGCGTCCGATCGCAGCGTCGCCGGCGGCGGCCGAGTCGGTGTGCACGCGCCCGATCACCTCACCGGTGATCGGCGTTCGCACCTCCAGGTCACCCCCGTCAACGGCGGTCGGATCGACGCCCAGTCGGGCGAGCAGCGGGGCGATGTCGAGAGTGGCGGTGGCGTCCAGCATACGGCGGCGCTCCTGGCGGCAAACGGCTTGGCGGGAACCGCCAGGTTACCTCAAGCTGCCCTGGAGCTTCGCCTTGATCCGCAGAATCGCCTTGGTGTGCAGCTGCGATACGCGCGACTCGGTGACTCCCAGCACCTCGCCGATCTCGCGCAGCGTGAGCTCCTCGTAGTAGTACAGCGTGATCACCGTGCGCTCGCGCTCGGGCAGCTTGCCGATCGCACCGGCCAGCACCTCGCGCATCTCCGTGCGGGTCATCTCGGCCGACGGATCGTCCGCGTTGGGGTCCTGCAGCGTGTCGATCAGGGAGACCGTGTCGCCCCCGGAGGAGCTGATCGTCCACAGCTCGTCCAGCGCCGCCACCGAGGAACGCGAGATCTGCGTCAGGCTGTCCTGGAACTCGTCGTCGGACACGCCGAGCTGCTTGGCGATCTCCTCGTCGGTCGGCGGCCGGTGGAGGCGGTGCTCGAGCTCGGCGATCGCCCGCTCTATCTCACGGGCGCGGCTGCGCACCGATCGGGGCACCCAGTCCAGCGAGCGCAACTCGTCGATGATCGAGCCTTTGATGCGGCTGATGGCGTAGGTCTCGAACTTGGTGTCGCGGCCGGGATCGAAGCGTTCGATGGCGTTCATGAGCCCGATCAGGCCGTAGGACACCAGGTCACCCTCTTCGACGTGCGCGGGCAGGCCGGTGCCGAGTCGCCCGGCCACGTACTTGACCAGCGGTGCGTAGGTGAGGATCAAGCGGTCGCGCAGCCTCGGATCGCTGGTGCGCTTGTACTCGTCCCAGATTGCCAGTGAGTTGTCGGTGGTCATCGGGCTCGCGGATGTGATGCAGCGTGGGCCGAACGCAGGTGGCGGACGCTGACGTGGGTATAGATCTGGGTCGTGCCGACGGAGGCGTGGCCCAGCAGATCCTGAATACTACGGAGATCGGCACCGCCTTCGAGCAGGTGGGTGGCAAACGTGTGCCGCAGCGCGTGCGGCGATCGGTGCGCGAGGCCGCGCCGATCCAGGCGGCGGAGGAGCGCCCGCCGCACGTCGGAGGGGTGCAGCCCCCGCCCGCGCACGCTCACCAGCAGCCGGTCGCAGGACCGGGTACCGACCATCCGCGGGCGGGCGCAGTCGAGGTACGTCTGCACCGCCTCGGCCGCGGCAGCCCCCACAGGGACGACCCGCTGCTTGTCGCCTTTGCCGGTCACGCGCAGCCGGCCGCGGGCGAGATCGACGTCCTTCACCCGCAGCGCGCACACCTCCGCGGCTCGCAGCCCGCACCCGTACAGCAGCTCGACCATGGCCAGATCTCGACGCTCGCGATCGTCCACCACCGGGGCTGCGATCAGCAGCTCGTCCATCTCGTCCCGCGAGAGGGTGGCGGGCAGCGTTCGGACGCGGCGCGGCCCCGGCACCGGCTGGGCCGGATCGGTCGGCGTCAAGTCGCGTGAGTGCAGCCACGCGTGCGCGCTGCGGACCGCCGACAGCTTGCGCGCGGATGTGGCCGGCGCATAGTGCATGCTGCCGAGGAAGGCCGCATAGCGACGGACGAGTTTGACGTCCATCTGCTCCAGGGTGGAACCGGCGGCGGTCAGCCATCGATGATACTGGGCGAGGTCTGAGCGGTAGGCCCTCACGGTCGACGTGGACGCACCCGACGCCCGGAGCGAATCGAGGAAGCGGGAGAGCCGCGCGTCGATGTCGGTGCTGACTGGGTGCATGACGCGTGAGGCCGCTATTCGCGCCCAGGTCGGCGTGTCCTTCGACGAGCCCGGCGGAGCGGCGCCCTCACGGCCGCCGGCGGAGGCCGAGGTCACGCGCGGCCAGGTCGAGCATCCACCCGCCCAGGACGACCGCCGCCAGCGCCACCACCCACACCCGGGCGGTGGCGGCCTCGTACGCGAGACCGAGCATCGACGCGGCCAGCACGACGAACAGGATCCCACGTGGCGATGGCGAGCGGTGGCCGGTCACCGGCACACCGTATCGGTCAACTGCCGCGCAGGATCGCGAACCGCTGCTGGGGCAGGCCGTGGACCGCCGTGAAGTCGCCCCCGGCGTACACGCTGCCGTACGAGCCGCGCAGCGCCCACACGCCCAGCACACCGGCTGTCGAGGTGACGTCGGGGTTCCACGCCTGCAGCACGCCGCTCGGCGAGAGCATGAACAGCTTGTGACGCTCGATCCGCGCAGATGTGCTCAATTGCCCGTCCCGGTGCCGTGCGACCCAGTCGCCGTGCATCCCGAACACCGGATAGCCCCCCACGGTGGCCACCGCCTGGATGTTGCCGTCGGTCTTGTAGTACCAGTGCCGGGAGCCCGGGGCGACGGCATAGGACACCGCCGTGCCTCCCGGACCAGCGACGGCGGCGTACAGGGTGCCCCCGCTGACGCAGATGTCGAGCACGTCCGAGCTTGGATGACTGGCCCAGGCGAGCAGCCGCCCGCGCAGCGTGCCCAGCGCCGCGATCCGGTTCTCCGCGCGACTGTTCACCGATGTGAACGTCCCCGCCGCCACCAGCCTCCCGATGCTGGGCACCACGACCATGTCGCGAACGTCGGCGTTCGCGGTCGGCGCCCAGCCGGAGAGCACGAGACGCCCTGAGCGGATCAGCACGAGTTTGGCCAGGCGCGACCGTGCGTGCCCGGCCACCGACGAGAAGGTGCCGCCGAGGTAGAGCGAGGTCCCGGTGGCGGCGAGCGCGTGCACCTGACCCGTCACCCGCATGTCGCCGAGCCGTGTGGCCAGCGCACCGGTCGAGGTCACAAACGCGGCCACGTTGTGCCGCGGCACGCCGTTGACCGACGAGAACGCGCCGCCCACGTACAGATAGCGGCCGTCCGGCGAGGCGGCCAGCGCGTACACCCGCCCGTTGATGGCGGGGTGGAAGGTCAGCAACCCTCCGGTGGTGGCCGATACCGCCGCCAGGTGCGATCGGGCGCGCACGCTGCCCGAGTGGTCGGCGACGGTGGTGAAGTTCCCTCCCAGGTACACGCGCAGACCCAGTCGCAGCACGTCGTCAACCCGGCCGAGCTCCTTGTTGGCCTTCGTCCAGCCCGCCGCCGGCACCTGCCACGAGCGGACCGGCGACGCGGACACGCGGGGAGCGAGTGTGACCGCACGCGCGGAGCTCACGCCGGCCATCAGCAGCAGGGCCATCGACAGGAGGGATGTGCGCAGCGGGATCGAGGTCGGCATGGGGAGCGCACCGGCTGCGGTTCCGCGCCGGCTGCGCGAGACCTTAGCTGCGGATATCGGCAATCCCCGCCGCAGCACGACGGTTTCAACGAAACCCTTGCGAGACGTTTACGGATCCCGAACGGGTCAGCGCCGAAAACGGTCTGACGCCGCCCCGGCGATCAGCCGGATGGCCGGATCGAGCATCCGCCTCGACCCGGCGGCGATCTCCTGCGGGCCGCGCTGGCCCGCCGACACGCGGGCAAGGTCGACGGCTGCGCTGCCCACCCCGCGCACCGCCTGGCGGTTTCGACCGTCGGCCATCCACACCGCGGCACCCAGCGCCGCCTGACGGGCGTAGGCCTTCTTGAACAGGGGGAGCCGCGCCAACGCGACCTCGGCGATCAGCATCTGACCGGCCTGGGTCTGCGCGATCCGCCCGACCGAGCGCAGGGCGTCCTTCATCTGGCTGCGCACGTAGCTGCGGCGGGCGGTACGAGCCGCCTCGACCTCGCTGTCGGCGAAGTAGACCAGCGCCTGCCCGCTGTGCGTGCCGAGCTCCATCACGACCGCCTGGAAGCCAACACCGTGCGGTTTGATCCACAGCTCCTTGCCGCGGTCACCGAACCACCGCGTGACGTCTCGGATCTCCTCGTCGGCGTCGATCCAGGGCATGTTCGAAGCCTAGCGGCTCGTTACTCGTGGAACTCGGCGAACGCCTGCTGGCCGGCGCCGCCGATGTGCGTGAAGTCACCGCCCACACCCAGGGTGGTGCCGGATCCGAAGAGCGCGAACACGCCCAGGACGCTGTTGGCGGATGGGTTCCACGGGAGCAGCGCGCCGGTCGTCCCGTCCACGGCGAACAGCTTCGAGCGGCGGACCGGAGAGCTGCAGGTGTGACCTCCCGTGCCCTCGGCGCAGTAGAAGTCGAAGTGACCGCCCAGGTACAGCACGCCGTCGGCGAAAGCGGCCGCCTGCAGGTTGCCGTCGGTGCCGCCGTGCCAGCGGAGCTTTCCCCTCACCGGGTCGAGCGCGGCGAAGTTGCCTCCGTTGCCGCCGCCCGCGGCGAAGACCCCGACGTCGGTCGCCACCAGCGCCGCCACCGGGTAGGCGAGATGCGTGGCCCAGGCAGCGGGAGCGCCCGTCGTCGGGCTGAGCGCCCCGAGGTGATTGGCTGACTGCGGTCGAGGTGGGTGAACTTGCCGCCCACCACCAGCTTTGACCCGTCGGCCGTCACGGCCAGGGCGGTCACGTCGCCGTCGCCGCTACCCGACCAGGTCGTGCGCGCGGCTCCGGTCGACTCGCTGAACGCCGCGAGATGCGGGTGGCTCGCGCCGTTCACCGTCGTGAAGGCTCCACCCACGTACACCACTCCGGAGCGGATCGTGACCGCCTCCGCCGCCCGGTTCAGCGTCGCCTTCCACAGCAGCGCGCCGGTACTCGTGCTGACGGCCGCCAGACCGCCCGCGCTCTTGCTGCCGATGCTGGTGAACGAGCCGCCGACGACCGCGGTCGTACCGTCCACGGCCACTGCCAGCACCGGGCCGTTGGCATTCGGGTTCCAGGGAAGCGTGAGACCGGTCGTCAGGCTGACCGCTGCCAGGTGACTGCGCGATCGTCCCGCTTCCAGCCGCAGCGCCGGCGGGTCGCAGGCTGGTGAACTGGCCGCCGATGAAGGCGGTCGAGCCGGCGATCGCGATTGCCGACACCCGGCTGCTCGCCTGAGCGCTGGGCACCGGCTTCGGGGCCACCGTTGCGGCCTCGGCCACGGCCGCACACAGCCCGAGCCCGACCAGCGCGACACCGATCACCTGCCCTCTGCGCATGCCTCCCCCGGATCACCGACCCTGACACGACCAGCCTACGGGTTCGGCGCGAACCTGTAAAGCGGTGGTTCTAGCGGGGATCGTCGCGGTCGAGGTTCCAGTGGCGGGCGGCGGAGGCGATCCAACTCCCGTCGTCGCGAGGGGCGATACCGAAGTGGCTGATCACCCGCTGGCCGCCCTCGTGGTCACCGTAGAGCAGCTGGACGGTGAGCCGCACCCGCTCCTCGATCGCCGCTCGGGCGGCGGTGAACTCGCCGGAGGCGGGGTCACGGAACGTGCCCTGCCAGAACGCGACGTCTCCGACCGGAACGTACAGGTCGCGCGAGAGCCGGTGGAACTCCTCCTCCGGCGGCGGCCGATCCACCCCCAGCACCACCTCAGGCACGAAGCGCCAGCCATGCAGAACACCGATCCCGCTGCCGACATTCCTCAGCGACATCGCGAGGTAGACCGCCTCGTCCGTAGCTTCCGCCACGGCATGCCCTCCCGACACGGTGATCCATTTGCCGTCCGCAAAGCCCACCTTCTGGACGGGGTCATCCAACCGCGAGGGCACGAGCAGCGGTCGCAGGCCGACCAGCAGCGCCTGCTCCGCGACGCGTGCGGCGCGGTTTGCCGAGCGCACTGAAGCGAACGTGGCGGCGCCGAGCACAAGCGTGCCGCCCGCGGTCGCCAGAGAGGAGATCGTCACCCAGTCCGCCACGGCGGGGAGTCTAGGTCGTGCGCGAGTAGGGCGCCTCCGCGGGTGTTCAGACACCGCCCAGATTCGTTTCGTCCTGCGGTGATGGTCGGCACAACTCAACCCGTGCGTCCGCCGGCTACCAGTTGCCGTTCCCTGAGCCCTGCCAGTACCGGGACGGGAACAGGGGTGACAGGGCTCGAACCTGCGACCTACGGTTTTGGAGACCGCCGCTCTACCAGCTGAGCTACACCCCTAGGCTTCGGCCGATTCTACCAACCGGCCCGGCACCGCCCGCCGGGCGGCGATCAGTTCCCCACCGCGGGTGCGGGTGACCAGCCCCTCGAGCTCGAGGCGAAGCACCGCCGAGGAGACGTCCGCGACGGGCATCCCCACCCGCTCGACCACCGCGTCGGTGTGTGCCGGCCCTTCCGCGATTGCATCGAGCACCGCCGCCATCGGAGCGGGAAGGTTGAGCGGTCGCTCACCGGGCGGGGCGACGTCCAGCCAGCCGGCGAGATCCGCTGTGTCTTCGATCAGGCCGGCACCGGCCTTGATCAGGCCGTTGGTGCCGGCTGCTCCGGCTGCGGCGGGCGACCCAGGGACGGCCAGCACGTCGCGGCCCAGGTCGAGCGCATGGTCGGCCGTGATCAAGGCACCGCTACGGCCGCGTGCCTCGACCACCAGCAGGGTTCCGGCAAGCGCGGCGATCAACCGGTTTCGCGCCGGGAAGCGCCAGGGCGCCGGTGAGGTACCGGGGGCGTACTCCGACACGACGACGCCGTCGGCCACGACGCGGTCGGACAGACGGGCGTTCGTTCGCGGGTAGACGACGTCCACGCCGCAGCCGAGCACCGCCACCGTCGGCCTACCACCGTCCAGCGCGCCGCCGTGTGCAGCCGCGTCGATGCCCAGCGCCAGCCCGCTGACGACCTCGACCCCTCGCTCGGCGGCGAAGCGCGCCAGCTCGCGGGTGAGCCGCAGCCCGGCGTCGGTGGGGTGCCGAGAGCCGACCACCGACACCCGCCGCACCGCTGACGGCAGGCGGTGCTCGCCGCGCAGGTAGATGGCGACCGGCGGGTCGGCCAGGTCGCGCAGCTCGGCAGGGTAGGCGTCCTCGTCCACGCCGAAGCACCTGATGCCGCGGTCGGCAAGCCTGACCCGGTACGCGGCGACATCGGCCGATCGGTTGCGACGGATGGCGTCGGCAAACCGCCCGGGGACGCCCAGGCGGCGAAGCTCGCCGTTCGACATCCCGATCAGCGCCCGGCAGCCGCCCGCTCGGCGGGCGACGCCCGCCGGTTCCACACCGGTCTCGGCGGCGGCGATCGCAACCCGGATGCCGGCGCTCACCGCACCTCCCGGTAGGCCAGCGCCTCGGCCATGTGCTCGGCTGACACGGTCTCGGTTCCCGAGAGCGCAGCGATCGTCCCGGCGACCGCCCGCGCACGTGCGGCGGCCCGCCCGGAAAGCAGCGTCGCGTCGATCCCGCGCGTGAGCAGTCGCTCGGCCGCCTCGCCGAGTCGCGGCCCCGCCGCGGCCAACTGCTCCCGCGCCGCGGCGACTCGATCGGCAACGGCAGCCGACGGCTCACCGGCCGGTCCGTGCGCGAGCGCTCGCGGAGCATGCACGCGCAACTCGAAGCGGTCGAGCAGCGGGCCGCTCAGCCGTCCCACGTAGGCCGCGAGCCTTTGTGCGGTGCAGGTGCACTCGACCGCGGGGTCGCCGGAGTGCCCACACGGACAGGGGTTCATGGCAGCAACCACCACGCAGTCGGCCGGCATCGAGATCGACCCGTGCGCACGCGCTATGGTCACCGCGCGCTCCTCGAGTGGCACGCGCAGCGCCTCCAGCGCCGGCCGGCTGAATTCCGGCAGCTCGTCCAGGAACAACACGCCGTGGTGGGCGAGGGTCACCTCCCCCGGGCGCAACGAACGTCCTCCCACCAGCGCGGCCGCCGATGCGCTGTGGTGTGGTGCCCGGAATGGCCGCCCGACCAGGCGCGTGCCCGGCTCGAGCAATCCGGCCGCCGAGTGCACGCGGCTGATCTCCAGCGACTCCTCGACGCTCGGCGCCGGCAGCAGGCCCGGCAGCCGCCGGGCGAGCATCGTCTTGCCCGAGCCGGGCGGGCCGACCATGAGGAGGTTGTGGCGGCCGGCCGCTGAGATCTCGAGCGCTCGCCGGGCCCCGGATTGGCCGCGCACATCTGCCAGGTCGGGCAGGTCGCCGGCCGCAACGGGAATCGGCGGCGGAACCGGCTCGGGCTCCGCCCGTCCCCACAGCAGGTCGACGACCTGGTCGAGCGTGCGCGCCGCCATCACCGGCACCCCGGCGATCGCCGCCGCCTCGCCCGCGCTCTCGGGCGCGAGCACGAGCGCGTCCAGATCGTGCCGAGCTGCCGCCGCCGCCATCGCCAGCGCCCCCCGTACCGGCCGCAGCGTGCCGTCCAGGGCCAGCTCGGCGGCGGCGGCGATGCGCGCGATCCGCGCTGGAGGCACCTGTCCCGAGGCCCCCAGCACCGCCAGGGCGATGGCCAGGTCGAAGCCCGCTCCCTCTTTACGCTCGTGGGCTGGAGCGAGGTTCACCGTCACCCTCCGCAGCGGGAACTCGAACTGGGTCGAGGTGATCCCACTGCGCACTCTCTGACGTGCCTCCTGCACGGCGCGATCGGCCAGGCCGACCACCACGAACGTCGGCACGCCGCGGTGCACGTGCGCCTCCACGTCCACCCGGCGGGCGTCCAGGCCGGTCAGCCAGAAGGTGGTGGTGCGTGCGACCATGCCGGGATGATCCCGCCACCGGTGCGCGCCGGTGGGTGACGATACGTCACGAATCGGTCAGGAGAACGCGTCGCGCACATGCCGGATCCGCAGCCCGTTGACGGTCACCACGTCGAAGCGGATCTGCTCGACGCCCGGGTCACGTTGGGCGAGCAACTCGGCGGCCTCGCGCAGACGCCGGCGCTTGCGGGCATCCACCGCCTCGGCCGGGCCCCCACGACCGCCGTGCCGCCGCGCCTTCACCTCGCACACCACGAGCAGCCGGCCGCGCCTGGCCACCAGATCCACCTCGCGACCGCTGACGTGGACGTTGCGGCCGACTATGCGAAGGCCGCGCAGGCGGAGCAGCCACGCCGCCGCAGTCTCGGCCGCCCGCCCATACTCAGAGCTCGAGACCGAGCTGCTCATAGGCGACCGCTGCGAACGAGCGGCGGTGAAGCGGCGTCGGGCCGAGATCACGGACGGCCTGCGTGTGCTCGGCGGTGATGTAGCCGACGTGCCGCTCGAACCCGTAGCCGCGGTAGCTGTCGGCAATCCGGCGCATGTACCGGTCGCGGGTCACCTTGGCCACGATCGAGGCGGCCGCAATCGCGGCGCTGCGCGCGTCGCCGCCCACCACCGCACGATGTTCGAGGTCGTCGCAGGCCAGCCGAAAGCCGTCGGTGAGACACACCTCGGGCTGCGGCGAGAGCCCGCGGAGCGCCCGCTCGAGCGCCGCCAGGTTGGAACGGTGCAGCCCACGCCGATCGATGTCCGCGGGCGGCACCATGCACACCGAGATCTGCGATGCGCAGGCCAGCACCGCCGAGTACAGGAGCTGGCGACGCTCCGGAGTGTGCTGCTTGGAATCGTTCAGATCAGCCAGCGGCGTCGCCCGGCGGCCGGTCAACCGCTCGACGTCGAGGCACACGGCGGCGGCCACCAGCGGCCCGGCCAGACAGCCGCGGCCGGCCTCGTCGGCTCCAGCCACGAAGCGCACTCCGAGACCGCGGTCATGGGCCAGTAGCCGGCGTCCGGTTGACGGGCGGCGGCGGCGGCTGACGGTTGCGGGCATCGTCCTACGGTACCGCCGCCGACGGACGCAGGTTGTCGAAGGAGCGCGCTAAAGCGTGCCGATTCGGCGCAGCGGCCAGTAGATCAGGAACGCCTCGCCGATGATGTTGCGCCGCGGCAGCGGGCCCCACAGGCGGCTGTCGTCGCTGTTGGGGCGGTTGTCGCCCATCACGAAGTAGTCGCCCCGGGGGACGGTGTAGGGGCCGTAGGTACCGCTCGGCTGTTTGACGGCGTACGGCTCGCGGAGCGCGCGGCAGCCCTGGTGCGGGGCGGTGCAGATGAACACCGTGCCATGGCTGACCTGGATCGTCTCGCCCGGGAGGCCGATCACACGCTTGATGAAGTTGACGTCGGCCTCCGTGGTGGCACCCCTGATCGGCGTCTGCCCTCGGCCGGGCGGATGGAACACGATCACGTCTCCACGCCCCGGGCCGTGCAGGCGGTAGATGAAGCGGTTCACCAGCACCATGTCGCCGATGTGGAGGGTGGGCTCCATCGAGATCGACGGGATCCGGTAGGGCTTGACCACCCAGCCCTGGACGAGATAGGCCAGCCCGAACGCCACCGCCAGGATGACCACGAGCTCCACAAACGGATTGACGCCGGCCTTGGACTTGGGCTTGCCCGCGGGCACCTCGACGGTCTCCGGGGCCGTCGGCTCGGACTCGGGATCGCCCTCGATCGGCGGGCTCGCCGGCCAGGCCGAATCGGTCAGCGGCGGCTCGGCTGCATGCTTGGGAACGTACGGCGCCGGATCGTCGCCCGGCCGCGTGTCCGGCGGCTCCATCCCGCGCTTAGCGGGACTTCTCGCGGACGCGGGCGGCCTTGCCGACCTTGCCGCGCAGGTAGTAGAGCTTCGCCCGGCTGACGTCGCCGACGGCGGCCACGTCCACCTTCTCGATCTTCGGCGAGTGCACCGGGAACGTCCGCTCGACACCGACTCCGAACGACTGCTTGCGCACGGTGAACGTTTCCCGCACACCGGCGCCCGACCGCGCGATGCAGACACCCTCGAAGACCTGGACGCGCTGCCGCTGGCCCTCGATCACCTTGAAGTGCACGCGTACGGTGTCGCCGGCCTTGAAGCGCGGCAGCTCGCGCAGCTGCCGAGCTTCGATGTCTCCGATCACGGTCATGGCCAGGGGATGCTACCCGGTGGCCGGAATGCTCACAAATCGGAAGCGTCTCGCTCCGCCGATCGCTCGTCCCGCCACGCCGCCACCTGTGCGTGATGGCCGGAGAGCAGTACCGGGGGCACACGCCAGCCGCGAAACTCCTCCGGCCGGGTGAAGTGCGGGTGCTCGGGTCGGCCGCCCATCGCCTCGGAGAACGAGTCCAGCAGATGACTCTGCTCCTTGCCCAGCGCTCCCGGCAGCTTGCGCACGACGGCATCGATCACCGCCATGGCCGGAATCTCGCCGCCGCTGGTGACATACGGCCCCAGCGACAGCTCCTCCGTGGCCAGGTGGTCGTGCACGCGCTGGTCGAAGCCCTCGTACCGGCCGCAGAGCAGCGTCAGACGCTGGCAGCCGGCGTACTCGACCGCCACCGGATCGGCGAAGCGGCGGCCGACCGGCGTCAGCACGACGATCCGTCGCTCGACCCGCAGCTGCTCGATCGGTTGTCCGTACGCACCCTCGAGTGCCGCGCACACGACGTCGACCCGGATCAGCATGCCGGCGCCGCCGCCGTATGGGGGATCGTCTACCTGCCGGTAGTCCCCGAGCGCCCAGTCACGGAGGTCGAACACGCGCAGCTCGAGCGTGCCGGACTCGAGCACGTTTCGCACCGGTCGGGTCTCGCGCAGCCACTCGAGCTGGCTCGGGAAGAGGCTGAACACGTCGATCTGCAGCGTCACCCGAAGAAGCCCTCGCGAAGCTCGATCCGGCGCCCGGGCACATCCACGGTGAGCACGACGTCAGCTGCGAAGGGCACCAGCACCGGATCGGTGTCGCCGCTCACCTCGAGCACGTCGTTGGCCGGATACGGGAAGACCTGGGAGACCGTGCCCACGAGCCGATCGCCGCAGTGCACGGCACAGCCGATCAGGTCGACGTGGAAGTACTCGTCCTCGTCGACGGCCGGCAGCGCGGCGGCCGGCACGCTCACCTTGGCGCCGCGAAGCGCCTCGATCTGCTCGCGAGTGGACGCGATGTTCAGACGCAGGATCGGCCGCTGATCGGTGCCGCGGCGGTCGGCGATCACCGCCGGCCGCCCATCGACGTCAACGCGCGTCCCTGGGCGCAGCGGCACGACGCCGCCATGGCCCTCGAGGTAGGCCGCACCGTCCAGGCCGTGCGCGCGGCCGATGCCGCCGACCACGATCTCGGCCGGCCGCCAGGGAGTCGGGTCAGGCCGCGATCTCGACATGCACGCGCCCGCCGGTGCGCACAGCCGAAGCCTTGACCACCGTGCGCAGCGCACGAGCGATCCGGCCCTGCTTGCCGATCACCTTGCCCACGTCATCGGGCGCCACATGGAGCTCGAGCACCAACTCGCCCGACTCGGAGCGCGTCGTCTCGACGCGCACCTGGTCGGGATGATCGACCAGCTGGCGGGCGAGGTAGGCGAGCAACTCCTCCACCGCTGCTAGACGCCGGCGATCTTGAGCAGCTTCGCCACCGGGTCGGTCGGCTGCGCGCCGCGGGCCAGCCAGTGCCGGGCGCGGTCGGTGTCGATGTCGATCAGCGACGGCTCGTGCTGCGGGTTGTACTTGCCGATCTCCTCGATCGTGCGCCCGTCGCGCTGCACCCGGGAGTCGGCGACGACCACCCGATAGATCGGGTTCTTCTTGGAACCGTGCCGCGCGAGGCGGATCTTGACTGCCACATTCCCTCCGTCGGGACGCTTTCGATCCGAGAGTCTAGCCGAGCGGCGTCAGCGCCCGAGCAGACCGCCCAGGTTCGGCATCTTGCCGCGGCCCATCTGCTTCATCATCTTCTGCATCTGACGGAAGTTGCCCATCACCAGGTTCACCTGCTGCACGCTCGTCCCGCTGCCCTGGGCGATCCGCTTGCGCCGCGAGCCGTTGATCAGGCGCGGGTTGTGCCGTTCGGCCGGTGTCATCGAGAGCACGACCGCCTCGATGCGGTCGAACTGGCGCTCGTCGACGTTCGCGCCGCGGATCTGCTGGCGCAACTGACGACCGACACCCGGGAGCATGCCCAGGATGCCCTCGACCCCCTGGCCGGCCATCATCTTGCGGGCCGAGCGCATGTGCGTCAGATAGTCGTCGAGCGTGAACTCGGCCTTGCGCATCTTGGCTTCGAGCTCGGCCGTCTCCTGCTCGTCGAACTGCTCCTGGGCGCGCTCGATCAGGCTCAGCACGTCGCCCATGCCGAGGATCCGGGAGGCCAGCCGTTCGGGGTGGAACGGCTCCAGCTGATCCAGCTTCTCCCCCACCGACACGAACTTGATCGGTTTGCCGGTCACGGCCCGCACGGCCAGCGCCGCGCCACCCCTGGCGTCGCCGTCGAGCTTGGTCAGGATCACACCGTCGTAGTCCACCGCCTCGCTGAACGCTTGAGCCACGTTGACGGCGTCCTGGCCGGTCATCGAGTCGAGCACCAGCAGGACGTTGTGAGGCTTGACCGCTTTCTTGATCCGCACCAGTTCGTCCATCAACTGCTCGTCGACGTGCAGGCGCCCTGCGGTGTCGACGATGACGACGTCGCGACCCTGGGCGCGCGCCTGCTCGACGCCCCAGGCGGCGGTCTCGACCGGGTCGGCGTCGGTACCGCGCTCGAACACCGGTACCTGGAGCGACTTGCCGAGCGTCTGCAGCTGCTGGATCGCGGCCGGGCGCTGCAGATCGCACGCCACCAGGGCGGGCGAGCGCTTCTGCTTGGCCAGCAGCCGGGCCAGCTTGCCGCAGGCGGTGGTCTTGCCCGAGCCCTGCAGCCCGGCCATGAGGATAACCGTCGGCGGACGGTTCGAGAACGCCAGGCCGCTCCCGGCGGTGCCCATCAGCTCGGTCAGCTCCTCGTGCACGATCTTGATCACCTGCTGGCCCGGGGTCAGGCTGTCCAGCACGTCCGAGCCCATCGCCCGCTCCTTGACGGCGGCCACGAACTGCTTGACCACGGTGAAGTTGACGTCCGCCTCGAGCAGCGCCAGGCGGATCTCGCGCATCGCGGCGTTGATGTCGTCCTCGCTCAGCCGGCCCTTGCCGCGCAGCCCGTCCAGGGTCGCCCCGAGCCGGTCTGAGAGTGAGTCGAACATCCGCGGAAGGCTACCCGAGCTGTCGACTGACACGCCGAGACCCGATTCCCGGCGCCACCGGCCACCCTCCAGACGGGTGGCCACCCCACCCCCACCCCACCCCGGGGTCAGACCCCGAACGGTCTGCGTGACGGTTCTGTGACACTTCTGTGAGCGGCCGGGCGGCGGTGCGGGTCAGTCACCGAACAGGGCGCGGGCGAAGTCGGCCGCGTCGAACGGGCGCAGGTCCTCGATGCCCTCGCCGACGCCGATCAGTTTCACCGGGATCTCGAGCTCGTGGGCGATCGCCAGCGCGATGCCGCCCTTGGCTGTGCCGTCGAGCTTGGTCAGGACGATTCCCGTCACCTGCACCGCCTCGGCGAACAGGCGCGCCTGCTGGAGGCCGTTCTGCCCGGTCGTGGAGTCGATCGTCAGGAGCACCTCGTGCGGCGCCCCCTCCAGGCGCTGACCGATCACGCGGTGGATCTTCCGCAGCTCATCCATCAGATGTCCCTGGGTGTGGAGACGCCCTGCGGTGTCGACGATCACCACGTCGCGCCCGCGAGCCTGCGCCGCGGCGACCGCGTCGAAGGCGACGGCGGCCGGGTCGGCGCCCGACTGCGAGCTGACGAAGTCCGCGCCCGAGCGCTGGGCCCACGTCTCCAGCTGCTCGCCAGCCGCCGCTCGGAAGGTGTCCGCCGCTCCGATCACGCAGCTGCGACCTGCCTCCCGCAGGTGCCAGGCAATCTTGCCGATCGAGGTGGTCTTGCCGGTGCCGTTGACGCCGCTCACCAGCAGCACCGACGGCCGGTGGGAGATGTCGATCCGCTGGTCACCCCTCGGCGTCATCAGTTCGGTCACGATCTCGGCCAGCTTGCGGGTCAGATCGTCGGCGGTGGTCAGCCGCCCGGCGTCGGCTTCGGCCTCCAGACGCTCGATCACCGCCACCGACGCCGGCACGCCGCAGTCGGCGGCGATCAGCGCCTCCTCCAGGCGCTCCCACACCTCGGCGTCGGCCGGATTGAACATCACGCCCGCCAACTGCTGGGTCATCGCCCGCCTGCTGCGGGAGATCGACTCGCGGAGGCGGCCGAACATCCCGCGCGTCTGTTCGGGCTCAGGCTCCGCCGTCGGCGCTTCGCCGGTGTTGAACATCGCCTGCCAGGAGCGGGTCACGGGTCGGCATCCTATTGTGTGCCCGTGACCGCCGTCCCCATCCCGGAGCTGCGCGACGCGATGCTCGCGCGCTGCGACGACCTCGGATTCGAAGCCCGGCACGCCAGGATTCTCACCGATCACTTCCTCGACGCCGAGTTGTGCGGGGCGACCGGCCAGGGCGTCGAACGCCTTCGCTGGCTGGCGGGCTTCGACCACCCCCCGGTCGCAGCCGACCCGCATCTGGTCGAGCGCCTCGACGGTGTCGCCCGGTACGACGCGGGCGGCGGCCTCGGCTACGTCGCGCTTGCAGAAGCCCTGACCAGGGAGCTCGCCGACCCGCCGGCCGGAGCACGACTCGTCGTCGTGTCCGACTGCTTCCCCACAGGCCGGCTCGGCCATTTCGCCGACCGGGCGGCTCGTCATGGTCTGGTGTGCCTCCTCATGGCGACATCGACGCCGCGCATCGCCCACCCCGACGGCGGGCCGCCGATGCTCGGAACGAACCCGCTGTGCCTGGGCCTGCCCGGAGCTCCAGATCCAACGGTGGTCGACGTCTCGATGGGCCGGGTGACGTACGGAGCGGTACTCAAAGCCGCGGCCACCGGCGTCCCACTGCCGGCGGGCGCCGCGATACGACCGGACGGCACGCGCACCGACGACCCCATCGCCGTGACCGGACAGGGAGCCGGCATCGTGCCGTTCGGCGCCGACCAGGCATACAAGGGCTTCGCGCTGGCGCTGCTGGTGGAGCTGTTGTGCGGCGCGCTCGCAGGTCCTGAGGGCCACTCCGCGGTGATGCTGCTGGCCCGGCCGCACGCGATCCCGACCGCCTCGATTCGCCGCCTCCTGGACGACCGCCGGTTCCCAGGCGAGCGCAGCGCGGCAACCCTGGCTGCCGCCCGAGCGCGAGGCCAGGTCGACCTGCCCGACGATCTGTGGGCGTGGGTGTCCGGCGGCGGCTGATTACGTCTCCGTCAGCCGTGCCGCAACGGTTACAGAGGCGTAACCCGGCGGTTTCCTGCGGCACCCAGACTGGGCCTGTCAATCCAGGTGTGTCAACCGCAGGAGGAAGCCATGAGCCCGGGCATCGAACGTCACCACGCAGCACAGCACAGACGACCACTGACCGTCCTCGTCGTGCTCGCCGCTGCCGCCGCCGGCGTCGGCTGCGGCGCGACGAAGACCGTCACCACGACGGAGAAGGTCACCGTGCCCGCCCCTGCGGCGACGTCGGTCAGCACCCAGCCGGCCGTCAGCACGGTCGACAGCGGCGTCGGTGCGCCCGAAGACTTCGTGCAGTTCGGCTACCTGAGGTCGTTGACCCGAGCCGGCCACGGCTACCAGGTGCAGATCGACCCGGCGTTGTTTCTGTCGGGTGTGACCGCGAGCCGGGCGGCGCGCCAGGACACCGGGTCGAGCGACGTGCCCAACGACCACTACATCGTGGACGAGAGCCATCGTTCGCTCACCTACCTGATGCCCGCCACGGCTCGCGTCACGGTGCTGCGCGACGGCGTCGGCGGATCGACGGTGACGGTGGCCCAGCTGGCCCAGCTCGTGGCCGGCCGCAACCCGTTCGGCGACCCGCTGTTCGAGCCGCTCGACACCGGCTTCTGGTTCCGAGTCCACATCGACACCGTGCGCTCGCTCGATCAGCAGTACAAGCCCTGATTGCGGCCACGCGCTCGACTCGGACCGGGGTATCTAGTGGGTCGTCAGGCAACGTTTGCCGCTCTCGCAGCCTGCTTTGATAGCAGGCTGCTCGCGAGACCTGTCAAGGCTGCGCCTGGACAGGCTGGCGGCCGCAACGCGGCGCGCTGCGGCGTCCTCAGTCGCGCCAATAGTGCCAACTATTGGCGCTCCCTGCGTCCTGGCATCGCCTGGTTTCGCTCGCCATCGACACCACCAACGTTGCCTGACGACCCACTAGGCCGAGTCGAGCGCGTGATGCACGTCGGCTTCGGCCGGCATCTTCCGCGACAGCACCTTCGACTCGCCGTCACCGGCCATGCTGACGCCGTACAGCACATCCGCCACCTCCATCGTGCGCCGCTGGTGGGTGATGACGATGAACTGGGCGCGACTCTGGTAGGCACGGAGCAGCGACAAGAAGCGCTCGATGTTGGCGTCGTCGAGTGCGGCCTCGACCTCGTCCAGCACGTAGAACGGCGACGGTTTGGTGAGCATCAGTGCGAACAGGAACGCAATTGCCGTCAGCGACTTCTCGCCGCCGGAGAGCAGCGACAGCGACTCGATACGCTTGCCCGCGGGCCGCACCTCGAGCTCGATCCCCGGCTCCGCCCGAGAGCCGTCGGGCGGCTCCGCCGGCTCACCCTCCTCCGAACTCCCGGCCGGCCGTGCGTCGACCACGTCATCAGTCAGCCGCAGCCGGCCCGAGCCCCCCGGAAAGAGCGTCCCGATGGTGTCGGTGAAGTGCTTGGCGACGTCGGCGAAGGTCTCGGCGAACCGCCGGTCGATGGTCTGCCTGAGATCCCGGATCAGCCCGCGTAGCTCCTTCAACGACCGCTCCAGATCGTCGCACTGCGCCTCGAGCTCGGAGGCTCGGCCCTGCTCGGCCTCGTACTCCTCGGCCGCGAGCGGGTTCACGGCGCCGAGGCTCTCCCGCCGCCGCTCGAGCCGTTCCAGGCGCGCCGCGACAGCAGCCGCCTCGTCAACCGGCAGCGGCTCATCGTGCTCCGGCACCGACAGCCCCGGATGTTCGCCCGCCAGTTCGCTGCGCCGCCGTTCGAGCTCGGCCACGCGCTCGCTGCTGCGTGCCAGCGACACCTCCACCTCGGTCGCGGCCTGCGCGGCCTGCCGGAGCGCCGCCTGGTCGGCAGCCTCGAGCTCCGCGCATACCTGCAACTCGGCAGCGAGCTCGGCCGCGCGCCGCTCGATCGTCTCGACACCGGCCCGGGCGGGGGCGCGGATGCGCTCCGCCGATCCGGCAGCATTCCGCAGCTGCTCCCGCAGGTCGGCGATCAGCGGCCCGACCTCAGACGTCCCGGCAACCAGCTCGCGCGCCCGCACCGCGGTGACGCGGGACACCGTGGCCGCCTCGTTGAGCCGCGTCGCATCCTGGGCGAACCGCTCATGCCGCTCGTTCAGGCCGGCCACGCGTGCGGCAATCCGAGCCGCCTCGCCCGCCAGCTCGCGTCTACGAAGCTCGAGCTGGGCATGCCGCTCGTCCGCCGCGGTCGCGGCCTGGCGACGCTCGACCTCCTGCGCGGCAAACGCGCGCGCTGCCGACTCGAGCTCGGACAGCCGTGCTCCGTCTACTTCCAGGTCACGCCGCGCGAGGTCGCGTGACGCGTCGCAGCGCGCCAGCTCGTCGGTCAGCACCGCACGGCGGGTGGACGCCCCCCGGGCGGCGTCGGCAGCCCCGGTCTCGCGGCTGCGGGCCTCGGCCAGCGCGGCGCGCGCGCTCGAAGCAGCGGCTGCGGATGCCGTTGCGAGTTTGGCCGCCGCACCGTGCGACGCCTCCGCCTCGGCCAGAGCCGCCTCGAGCCGCTCGACCTCGCCGACCGTGCGATCCCGATCGGCACGCGCTGCCAGCCACACCGCCTCACCGGCGTCCGCGGTGCGCCACAGCTCGCCGCGGTCGGCATCGACGCCCTCGCCGGCGACCGTGACGGCGACCCCGGAAACGACGCTCGTGAGGTCCTCGACCACCCAAACATCCGCGATCAGCCGCTGCACCGATGCATCGCGCACGCGCACCACGTCGAGCAGTCTGCGGGCCCCGGCCGGCGGATTGGCGGCCGCGTCCTCCTGCCCCGGGCGGGCCAGGATCACGCCCAGCTCGCCGTCGGCCGAGCGCAGCAGCTCCACCGCCTCATCGATCCGGTCGGCGATCACCGCTCCCGCTCGCCAGCCGAGCGCCGCGGCCACCGCCCGCTCGTACCCCGGCTCGGCCTCCACGCCGGCCACCACCAGGGTTGCACCCGCCGCCGAAAGCGCCCGGGCGGCCGGAGACAACCCCTCACCTCGATCCAGCGTGTGCTCCAGCGAGCGCAACCGGCTGCGAGTGAGCTCCAGCTGCTGGCGAACGTCGTCGCGCGCCGCGGCGGCAGTGCGCTCGGCATCCCCCCGCTCGGTCTCGGTCGCCGTCGCGGCCGTCCCAGCCTGGGCGGCCAGTGCAAGCGCCGCGGCTGCCTCGACTGCCACCGACTCGAGGCGCTCGGCCGCGGCCCCGACCGTCTTCAGTTCGGCGGCGGCCGCCTCGGCCGCGACGACCAGACCGGTCACCCGCTCGCCCGTCGCCTGCACCCTGGCCGCCAGCCCATCCGCCTCCCGGCGGGCGGTGGCAGCTCGACCCTGTGCCTCCGCCAGGGTGCGGCGTGCATCGAGCGTCTCGCTCAGTGCGGCCTCGGCGGCGGCCGCCGCCTCCTGTGCCGCCCGCTCGTCGCCGAGCGGCTCGCTCCCGGCCTCCGCAGCCGCCGCGGCCGCCGCCTCAGCTGCGAGCCGTGACTCCTCGTCGAACCGAGCGGCCTCCTCGTCGAGTCGCCCGAGCGCAGCCTCGCGACGGACCAGCGAGCGCTCCAGGGAGGCCTGCGCTTGCTCCAACCGGCCGACCTGGAGGGCCAGCCGGTCACGGGCTGTCTCGAACGCATAGAACGCATGGGCGGCGCGCTCCTGCGCCGCGGCCAGCCCGGTCAGCTCCGACTCGGCGGTGCCGCGCCGTCCGGCCAGCAGAGCCAGCCGCGCCTCGACCTCGGCACGACTCGCAACCGCCTGCCCCACGCCGGCCTGCAGCCCGTCGCTGCGTCGCCGCTCGACCAGCATGTCGGAGCACAGCAGCATGATCCTCCCTGCGGCGATCTCACCGGCCAGCTTGGCAGCGCGGTCGGCAGCCGTGGCCTGCATCGCCAATGGACGCAGCCGCGCTCGCACCTCGCGCTCGAGATCTCGCGCGCGCTCGAGCTCGGCAGCGACCCGTACCAGCTTGCCCTCGGCCCGCGTACGTCTGCGCTGGTACTTGCCCAGGCCGGCCGCCTCTTCGACAAACCTGCGCCGCTCGTGCGGCTTGGAGAGCAGGATCTCCTCCACCCGGCCCTGGCCGATCACCGAGTGCATCTCGCGGCCCAGGCCGGTGTCGGCAAGCAGTTCGAGCACGTCCAGGCGGCGCACTCGCGAGCGGTTGATGAAGTACTCACCGTCGCTCTCCCGGTGCAGCCGGCGCATCACCGACACCTCGCCGAACTCCAGCGGCAGCGTGCCGCACTCGTTGTCGAGCACCAGCTCGACCTCGCAGACGCCGGCCGGCGGGCGCCCGTCCGAACCCGAGAAGAGCACGTCCTGGCCGTTGGGGGCGCGGAGCTGGGCCGGGGCCTGAGCCGCCATCGCCCACTGCAAGGCGTCGGCGATGTTGGACTTGCCGCTCCCGTTTGGGCCCACGATCACCGCGATCCCATCGTGGAAGCGCAGCTCGACGGTGCCGGGAAACGACTTGAAGCCTCGGATGCGAAGGTTTTTGAGATACACGGCGGTCAGGTCAGGCGTTCGAGATTGGCCAGCGCCTCGCGGGCGGCGGCCTGCTCGGAGCTCTTCTTGGTGGGCCCCGAACCGGCCCCCACCTCGTGCTCCCCGACCACCGCCGCTGTCGTGAAGCGACGCTGGTGCGGAGGGCCCGAGGTGTCGGTCAGGAGATAGGTTACAGAGGCCCCCCGACGTGCAAGCTCCTCCTGCAGCACCGTCTTGTGATCGACGTGCCGGTCGAGGGCGTACTCGATCCGCTCCGAGAACGCGTCCACCACCGCGGGCGCCACCGCCTCCAGACCGAACTCGATGAAGGCCGCGCCGATCGCGGCCTCCACCGCCGCGCCCAGCACGCTCGGCGAGTCGATCACCGGTTCCACGTCGTCGAACCCGAGCTCGCCCGCCCGCGCCCTCAGGTAGGAGGCCAGATCGAGCTCGGCTGCCACCACCGTGCAGCTGGCCCGGGAGACGGCCTGGGCTCGAAGCTTGGCGAGCTCGCCCTCGGGGCGTTCGGGGAATCGCCGGTACAGGTGGTCGGCGATCGCGAGCCCGAGCACGGCATCGCCCAGAAACTCCAGCCGCTCGTACGACGATGCCCGCCGGGCGACCCACGCGGCGTGCGTGAAGGCCGCCCGGCGGGCATCGTCGGACAGCCGGTCGATCAGCGCCCGCAGGCGGGCGCCACGACTCTCAGCTGTGACTCGTGACGTAGTCGACGGCCTGCCCGACGGTGCCGATCTTCTGGGCGTCCTCGTCGGAGATCTTGAGGCCGAACTGATCCTCGAGCTCCATGATCAGCTCGACCAGGTCGAGCGAATCGGCGTCCAGGTCACCCTGGAATGACGCCTCCTCGGTCACCTGCTCCTCGTCGACGCCGAGCTGCTCGACCAGGATTGCCCTGACGCGTTCGAGCGCGTCCTCACGATTCATCGTCACTCGTCTCCAATCTCTGTTGCTGCGACGTGCGGGACTGTACGTGTCGCAGGGTCTTCTTGCAAGTCGCTAGCGACCGGCTCGCGGGCGGCGATCGCCCCGGCAAGGCGCTCGACCACACCCGCTTCCACACCGCGCGCTGCGTGCGTGACGGCGTTTCGGATCGCGATCCGACTCGAGTTGCCGTGCGCGATCACCGACATGCCGCGCACGCCCAGCAGATAGGCGCCGCCGTACACCTCGGGATCGGTGCGCGCGCGCACGCCCCTCAACGCAGGGCGCAGCAGCAGGCCCCCGAGCTTGGCGCGCAGGCTGGACGCAGCCGCCGCCCGCAGCTCGGCGAACAGCGCCGCACCCGCGCCCTCGAGGCCCTTCAGCAGGACGTTGCCCGCGAATCCGTCGGCGACTACCACCTGGTACTCACCGGTGAGCACGTCGCGCCCCTCGCAGTTGCCCGCAAAGCCGACGGACGACGCGGCCAGGAGGGCATGCGCCTCGAGTGTCACCGAAGTCCCCTTGCTGGCCTCCTCGCCAATCGAGAGCAGCCCCACGCGCGGCTCCGCGATGCCCAGGACGTCCCGCGCGAACTCCGAGCCCATGATCGCGAACTGCAGCAGGTGCTCGGGCTTTGCATCGGGGTTCGCGCCGCAGTCGATGAGCACGCACGGCGCCCCGCGAGCAGGCAGCGGAACCGCGATACCGGGCCGGGCGATGCCGCGGATGCGACCGATCGTGAGCAGGGACGCCGCCATCATGGCACCCGTCGACCCGGCCGAGACGGCACCGGCCGCGTGCCCTTCGCGGACCAGCCGGCAGGCGGTGACCAGCGACGAGCCCGGCTTGGCCCGCACCGCGGCAGCCGGCTCCTCCTGATACTCGATGACCTCGGGGGCATCCACGATCTCGACCCCGGGGGGCACCTCGGCGAGCAGGGACCTCAGTCGATCGGCCGGCCCGCACAGCGCCACCTGTACGCCTTCGGCGGCGGCCAGCAGGGCACCGGCCACGATCTCAGCCGGTCCACGGTCGCCACCCATCGCGTCGACTGCGATGGTCACCGAGGGCATGATCGTCTCACCCGCGCCGAAGGCTACGGCGCGGCCTGCTCGAGCGGCTCGACCTCACGCCCCCGATACTGACCGCAGTTGCCGCACACGTGGTGCGGGCGCACCGGGTGGTGACACTGTGGGCACACCGAGAGCGCGGGAGGCGAGATGGCGTGCGTCGCACGTCGTTTGTCGCGCCGGGCTTTCGAGGTTTTCTTCTTGGGGACGGCCATGAGCCTGCGCAGTATAGAGGCCGAGCGCCGGCCGCGGCTCACAGCTCCAGGTCACGCAATCCCGCCCACCGCTCGTCCAGCTCGTCGCCCCCGCAGTCGTGGCCGGGATCGTCGTTCAGAGGCGCCCCACAGCGCGGGCACAGCCCCAGGCAGTCCGATCGGCACAGCAGCTTCGCCGGCAGCGCAAGCACCAGGGCGTCCCGCGACCACCGGTCCGGGTCGAGCTGCTGGGTCGCGTCGAGGTACTCGCAGCGAAGATCCTCCTCGGCACCCGGGTCGGGGTGCGAGGCGTCGTACTCCGAAGCCCGCACCGCGACGTGCGCCCGAGCGGGCTCCAGGCAGCGGAAGCACGGCCCCTCCAGGTCGGTGGCGAACGCCAGCTTGAGCACCAGGCCGTCCACCGAGGCCTGCAGATCGAGCGCCGCCTCCACGGTGTCCGGACGGGACACGTACTCCTGCCCGCCCAGCAGTACCGGCTCGACCGCCAGCAGCACCTCGAGGCGGCGGACGTCGCCGGCCTCCAGGCCCAACCGCCGCAGGTCGATCAGGCCCACCGGCCGGCTACTGGGTGTGGCTCATGTCGAAGCCGGCGGTGGCCGCCGGCCCCGTGTGGTCGTCCGACCGGGCGGCCAACTGCTCTCGCCCGCGCTGTACCGCGGCCAGGAACTTGGTCAGGTTGGTCTCCATGTTCTCGAGGATCGAATCGGCGTAGTCGTCTGCGCCCATCCGCATCTCGCGGGCCTTGCGGCGGGCATCGACCAGGATGTCCTCAGCCTGCCGCTCGGCCAGCTTGACGACCTCCTGCTGCGACGCCTCGCGGGCGGCGTGCTCCCGTGACTCGGTGATCAGCCGCTCGGCCTCGCGCTTGGCCTCGGCAAGCATCTCCTGCCGCTCCTTGACGATCCACCGCGCCTGCTTGATCTCCTCGGGGATGGTCTGCCGCATATGGGCGATGATGTCCTCGATCTCCTCGCGATCGAGTCGGATCTGGTTGCTGGTCATCGGAACGCCGCGCGCGTTCAACACCAGCTCGTCCAGTTTGTCGATCAGCACCAATACGTCCACGTGACTCTCCCTCTTCGAGGCTCAGATCTCGCCCGCCGCATGCAACTCCGACAGCCGCCGGGCGACCTCCGGTGGCACGTAGTCCGCCACCGGCCCGCCGAACGACGCGATCTCACGAACGCCGCGCGATGAAAGGAAACTGTACTGCGGCGACGCCATCAGATACATCGTCTCGATGTCGGCGGCCAGGCCGCGGTTGAGATTGTTCATCTGGAACTCCCATTCGAAGTCCGACACCGCGCGCAGCCCCTTGACGATGCTGCGGGCTCGGTGAGTACGCGCGAAGTCGACCACCAATGTGGAGAATCCTTCCACGGTCACGTTGGAAAATCCATCCAACGAGCGCTCGATGAACCCGACCCGTTCCTCGACGGGAAACATCGTCGTCTGCTTGTGTCGCGGCTGGCGCACCACTCCCACGACGACCCGGTCGAAGATGGCGGCGGCGCGATGAATGATGTCCAGGTGGCCGAGCGTGACCGGATCGTAGGTACCCGGGCAGACAGCAGCCGACTCAGGCATGGCGCAGGATGGTCACGCGAGTGTCACCGTGCACGCGCGACACGACGGTCTCCAACGGCAGGCGCGGCGCCTCGGCCGCCGATGCGCTCTCGACGACGACACGCCCTTGCGGGCTGGTGATCCGCGGCAGGTGCAGGCACAACGTCTCTTGCAACTCGGGCAGCATCCTATAAGGCGGGTCGAGCAGGAGCAAGTCGTACCGGCGCTCCGCCGCAGCGTCAGCGGCCATCCGCCGGGTCGCGTCCTGCCGCCGCACGACGCACCGGTCGGCATACCCGAGGCGCTCGATGTTGGCCCGCAACGCGCGCAGCGCGGCCGCCGACAGCTCGCAGAAGTCGGCCTGTGCAGCCCCTCGGGACAGCGCCTCCAGCCCCAGTGCTCCACTGCCGGCGAAGGGGTCGAGCACGGTCCATCCGGAGATCTCGCCCAGCATCGAGAACAGCGCCTCACGGATCATGTCGGAGGTGGGCCGGGTGCGGCCGTCCGGCGGCGCGGTCAGCCGGATGCCGCCCCGCTCACCCGCCACGACGCGCACGTCACCGTCTCCCGACCGGTAGCGAGAAGGCGACCGTTGTGCCCGCTCCGGGCGTCGATCGCGTCTCGATCGTGCCTCCGGCCAGGCGCACCCGCTCGGCCATCGACTCGAGGCCGAGATGCAGCCGCATCAGCTCCCGGTTGGTCGCCCGGCCGGTGTCGAAGCCGCGGCCGTCGTCGCTCACCTCCCCGATCACCCGGTCGCCGGCCAGCCGGAGCGTCACCGCCACGACCCGCGCGCCCGCATGCTTGCGGGCGTTGGACACCGCCTCGCGCACCGTCCGGTAGATGAGCAGTTCCAACTCGGGCTCCAGACGCTCGTCGAACACTTCCAGGTCGACTCGGAACCCGGCCTCGGCCTGGGCTTCGTCGACCATCGCCCGGACGGCTGCGGCGATGCCCCTGGCCTGGAGCAGCACCGGCCGTAGTTCGAACATCAGCCGGCGGGTGCGCTCGAGTGCGGCGGCCAGCGTCGTCCGGGCCAGCTCGAGCGATCGCCCGGCGGCCGACGGGCCCAATGTGGCGATCGCGCGGTCGAGCCCGATCAGGGTGGCGGTCATGACCTGGATCGTGTCGTCGTGGAGCTCGGTGGCGATGCGCACCCGCTCGGCCTCCTCCGCGCGCAACATCGCGCCCAGCACCCGGCGGCGTCCGCTTTCGCTCTCGCGCAGCGCCTGCTGGGCCTCTTGGAGCTTGGTCGCCATCGCATCGCGGCTGAGCGCTGCGGCAGCGAACGGGGCCAGCCGCCGCGCGCTCTCCAGGCGGTTGGAGTCGATGCCGTCGAGGTCACGGTAGAACGCCTCCAGAAACCCCGTCGCGCCGTCCACGGAAACCGGGACGAGGATCTGCGCGCGCACGCCGACTCGGTCGTGAAACGCGCGGATCGCCGGGTGCAGGTCGAGCGCATCGGACCGGCTGATGGTCGGGTCCCCTCGTGCCATCAGCTCGGACAGCGACGTGTAGTCGGTCGCGGGGAGCGACCTGCCGGTGACGGCCACCTCGGGGTGGTCGATGTCGCCCGACGCGCCCATCACCAGCACGCTGTCACTGTCGGAGTCGAACGTGCAGTAGGTCGTATGGTCGGCCCCGAGCGCTTCGCGGCCGTAGTCGAGCAGGGCCGCGAGCAGCGACACAGGGGCGGCATCGGGCGGCGCGGCCATCAGGGGATCGTAGAGATGGCTCACGCCTGGGCGGCCCACTCCGGCGTTTCGAACATCCGCTCGGCCGCGGCGTCCATCAATGCGTCGGTGGCCGGCTCGCCGCCGTCGAGACACACCGCGGCGTCGGCCCGGGCGGTGGCGGCGAGCCGCCGGTGACGTGACAGGCGCGCGTGCCGCAGGTCGGGAACACCGCTCTGGCGAGAGGCCAGCACGGTTCCCTCCCCACGCAGGTCGAGGTCGATCTCCGCCAGTTCGAACCCGTCGCTGGTCCGCACCATCGCATCCAGACGGGCGCGGGCATCGTCGCTGACCGGGCCGGCGATCAGGATGCAGAAGCTCTCGTGCGCGCCGCGCCCGACCCGGCCGCGAAGCTGGTGCAGTTGGGCGAGGCCGAACAGGTCGGCGCCCTCGATCACCATCAGGCTGGCGTTGGGCACGTCCACGCCCACCTCGATCACCGTGGTGGCCACCAGCACCTGCACCGCGCCCGACCGAAACCCGTCCATCAGCCGGCGGCGGTCGGCGAGCGGCATCTGACCATGGATGCAGCCGACCCGGTAGGCGCTCAGCAGACCACCCGCCAGCCGGTCGGCCTCGCTCTGCGCGGCCACGGCCTGCAGCCGCTCGGACTCGGCCACCAGCGGACACACGACGTACGCCTGGCGACCCTCGTCGAGCATCCGCCGCATGCGCGCGAACACCTCGTCGCGGCGGGCCGCCGGCAGCTGCCGGGTGACCACCGGGGTGCGGCCCGCAGGCAGCTCGTCGAGGACGGTGACGTCCAGATCGCCGTAGACCGTGAGCGCCAGCGTGCGCGGGATCGGCGTGGCGGTCATGTGCAGCACGTGCGGCGAGAGCGCCGACGCCGTGCGCTGCTCGAGCGCCCGCCGCTGGTCGACGCCGAAGCGGTGCTGCTCGTCGACGACGGCGACCGACAGGTCGCCGAACTCGACCGACTGCTGGATCAGCGCGTGCGTGCCCACCACCACCTGCGGCTCGCCCGCCTGGATCGTCTGCAACGCCGCCCGCCGCTCGCGCGCAGGCATCCCGTTCATGAGCCCGGTGACCCGTACGCCCAGCGGCTCACAGATCGCCGCCACGCTCAACAGGTGCTGGGTGGACAGCGTCTCGGTGGGCGCCATCAGGGCTCCCTGCCGACCGTGCTCGACGGCCCGCAGAAGCGCGTAGACGGCAACTGCGGTCTTGCCCGAGCCGACATCGCCTTGCAGCAGCCGCCGCATCGGCACCGGCCGCCCGAGGTCGGCGTCGATCTCGGTCAGCGCGCGTCGCTGGGCGCCGGTGAGGGAGAACGGCAGCTGATCGAGGTACCGGCCGATCACCTCGCCGGGCGCACCGATCGGCTCTGCCCGCTCTCGCTCGTCGATCTCACGCCGGTGACGCAGCATGCCGCGTTGCAGCAGGAACAGTTCCTCGTACGCCAGCCGGCGTCTGCCCAGTGCATGCTCGGGCAGCGTGCGGGGCCGATGGCAGGCGACCAGCGCGTCGCGCCGCAGCGGCAGCCGGCGCCGGGCCTTGAGGTCGTCGGGCAGCATGTCGGGCCGGTCGCCGGCGTGCCCCAGCACCTCGTCGGCGAGCGCCCGCAGCTGGCGGCTGGACACCCGCTCGCTGGCTCGGTAGACCGGCACCAGACCGCGTGTGTGTCGAGCGGAGTCGCCGTCGGCGGCGCGCTCGTGGCTCTTGACCACGATCTCGGCGTCGATCGTCGGTCGTCGCTCGCCGCGAATCAGCAGGCGCATGCCGGGCTCCAGCTGCTTCAGCAGGTAGCGCTGGTTGAACCAGATCGCCGTGGCGGGGCCCGACGAGTCGCGGACGGTGGCCTCGACGATGACCAGGTTGCGGCGCCTGGTCGGGCGCGCTCGCACGCGCTCGACGACCACTTCCAGCGTCGCCTCCTGACCCGGCCGCATATCCGCCAGCCGGGCCGAGTCCCGATAGTCGTCATGCCGGAACGGCACGCTCTCGAGCAGGTCACCGACGCAGCGCACCGGCCACGGCCGGAGCTCGGCCAGGGCGTCGGCCAGTGCACGCCGCGCCGTCACCGGCGCCTCCAGGTGTGACGGGCGGGGTGCGGAGGTCGGCACGGGCGGATCGGCGCCGGCTGCCGTCCCGGCGAACCCCCTCATCCTTCGGGCAGCGCCAGCAGCGCCACCGTGCCCGGTCCGCCGTGGGCGCCGACCACCGCGCCGATTGCACTCACCCGATCGATGCTCGCAGCGGGCCGGCGCTGCATCACCACCTCGGCGAGCCGCTTCGCTGAGCTCGGGGCGTCGGCGTGCACGATCCCCACCCGCACTCCCGTCTCGGGCAGACTGTCGAGGAACCGGTCGAATGCCCGCCACACGCCCTCGCGACCGCGAGCCTTGCCGCACTCCACCACCTTGCCGTCACTCAGCGTCAGCAACGGCCGCACCCCAAGCATGCCGCCGGCAAACCGCTTGGTGCGACCGATCCGTCCGCCCCGGCGCAGGTATTCGAGCGTGTCGACGGCGATCAGCACCGCGAGCCTGGAGCGGGCGGCGGCAAACCATCCCTCGAGCTCCTCCGCTCGTGCACCGGCATCCAGCATCCGCTGCAGCCCGTCGGCCAGCAGCACGGTGCCGACCGAGACGGTCATGCCGTCCAGCACCCGCACACGCGGGTCGTCCTGGGCAGCGACCAGCGCCGAGCTGTGGCTGGCCGACACGCCCGCCGACACCGGCAGCGCGTAGATTCGCTCGTACCCGGCGAGGGCCGAGAAGGCTGCGGCGTACAGCCCCGGTGCCGGGGCGGCGGTGGTGGGGTGCACGGGCGAGTCGCGCAACCGTTTGTAGAACTGCTGGGCGGTCATCTGCACGCCGTCGGCGAACTCCTGGTCGCCGAACCGCACGGTCAGCGGCACGCAGCGCCAGTTGGCGTGGACCTGCTGGGGATCGGGGAAATCGGCGGTCGAGTCGAGCACGATCGCGGTGTTGGCCGCCGTCAGCGGCACGTCGGCGCCGCCTTCGACCACGACCAGCCGGCGTTCGCGTGCCAGCACCTGCTCCTGCATGTTGGCGATCTCGACCGCGTCCACCGACCCCACTGCGACCGCCACCGAGAGCGCCCGTCCGGGATCGTCCGTGTGCACGTGCACCTTGAACAGGGGCGCCGCTCCGACCACCAGCAGGCAGTCTCCGAGCGGCTCGAGCTCTCGCTCGAGCACGGCCGCGTCGACCCGCTCGCCCTCGACCAGAAACGCCGTGCAGTAGCGGTAGCGGGTCGGCTCCTGATGCACAGCATCGATGCTCAGCGGCCGGGCCAGAAGTTCGGATGGGGCACCCACGAGCTGCCCCCGGTAGCCGGCTGCCGCGCCGCGGGCGAACTCGACCAGGCCCGCCGCGCCGGCGTCCACCACCCCTGCCTCGCGAAGCACCGTGAGCATCTCCTGGGTGCGCTCGACGCTGCCCGCCGCCATCTCCAGCACGCGGTCGATCGCGGCGTCCAGGTCGCTGTCCACGAGCGTCTCGGCGATTTCGGCCATCTCCCGGATCACCGTCAGCATGGTGCCTTCGATCGGGTGTTGTACCGGTCGGTAGGCGGCTTCGGTAGCCGTCCGCAATGCACGCGCGAGCACCGCCGGATCGAGCTCCCCGGCCACTCCCAGCACCTCGGCAAACCCGCCGACGATCTGCGACAGGATGATCCCGCTGTTGCCGCTGGCGCCGGCCAGCGCGGCACGTCTGGCGGCCGCGGCCAGGGCCCGGGGATCCGCGGCCGGATCGGCCTCCAGACCCGACACCAGGCGGGCCGCAGTGCGGGCGAGGTTGGTGCCGGTGTCGCCGTCGGGCACCGGATACACGTTCAGGTCGTTCAGCCGTGCGCGCGACGCCCGCACGGCGTCGGCACCGCCGCGGGCGCTCGCCAGAACAATCTCGCGGGCCGTGCTCATCTGCCCCTCCCGCTCACTGGGTCCGCTTGACTCCCTGGATGTGGATCTGCAACGACTGCACCGGCATCTGCGTCAGCTTCTCGACCTGATACTGAACGCGCGACCGGACGTTGGCCGCCACCTCTGCCAGGTTCAGACCGTACTCGACGATCACGTACAGGTCGATGGACAGCGCGTCGCCGTCGCGTCGCACCTCCACGCCCTGGGTAAGCCGCTCCCGGGAGAGCAGGCGGGCGACACCGCGGGTGAGGCTGGAGGCGGCCATGCCCACCACTCCGTAACACTCGAGCACGGTCAGGCCGACGATCTGGGCGATCACCTCGCCGGCGATCACGAACTCGCCACCCACCGTAGGGGGAGCGGCGACGACATGCAGCCTCGATTCCGGCACCGCCAGGTCTGACGCGCCGCCCTCGGCCGCGGTTGCACGGCCGCCGGAAGTGTTGCTCTATACTGCCGCGGTTATGTCCAGAGTCTGCGTCGTCTGCGCCAAGAAGCCCGGTTTCGGCAACAACCGAAGCCATTCGATGGTTGCCACCAGGCGGCGGTTCAACCCGAATCTGCAGAAGATCAGGATCCTGCTCGACGGCTCGCCGACCCGCGCCTACGTGTGCACTCGCTGCCTGAAGGGCGGCAAGGTCGTCAAGGCCGTGTGACGGCGCTTCGCCGCTCCGACCTCGACCCCGACCCGCTCACGCAATTCCACTCCTGGTTCGCAGCGGCCGGCACGGCCGGGATCGCAGCCCCCGAGGCGACGATGCTGGCCACGGCGGGCGACGACGGCCGACCTTCGGCTCGGATGGTGCTGCTGCGCGGCGCCGACGCCAACGGATTCGTCTTCTTCACCGGTTACGGGAGCCGTAAGGCGGCCGAGTTGGACGCCAACCCACAGGCTGCGCTGCTCTTCCACTGGCAGCCGCAGGGCCGTCAGGTGCGGGTCGAGGGCGGCGCCTCGCGGATCGACGGCGGCGAGTCCGATGCTTACTTCGCCTCACGCCCGCTGGAGAGCCGGCTGGGAGCATGGGCCTCCGAACAGTCCGCCGAGATCGAGGGCCGCTCGGTGCTCGAATCGGCCGTGGCGCAGGCCCGGGCACGGTTCGGTGCCGACGTCCCACGGCCGCCACGCTGGGGCGGCTACCGGGTGATCCCCGACGCCTACGAGTTCTGGCAGCACGGCGAGCACCGACTGCACGACCGGTTCCGCTACACGCTGGACGCTTCCGGCCGCTGGACGATCGCCCGACTCGCCCCTTGAGCTCCGGCCATCCGCGCGCGGATGCCGTGCAGCGGCGAACCGGGGGGTGCCCCGCGGGTGTGTGCCACTTGGCACTGTGATTGAATGCCAATCGGCCTCCGTGACACGCTCGTGACACGAGTTTCGCCGGTCGTCCTCGCCGCTTTGACGGGCGGGCGGCGGCTGCGCCCGCCGACAGCCGGGCGGGTCAACTTCCGCTCACGTCCACGCTCCCATCATCCGATGTAGTGAGAAGCGTCCGGCGCCGTGGGCGGCGCCTTGGGGGGGGACCCGTGATCCGCAGCCGAATCGCACATGCCGTCGTGATCGCGATCGCGGCGGGACTCGTCGCCACCACGTCCGGGGGGGCGCGCGCGGCCGCGCCGCCGCCGATCCGGGGCATCGACGTCTCGATGTGGCAGGGCGGCTCCGTGCACTGGTCGTCGGTGGCCGCCTCCGGGGTGCGCTTCGCGTTCGTCAAGGCCACTCAGGGCGCCGCCTACGTCGATCCCGACTATGCCCGCAACGCTGCGGGAGCCCGCGCGGCCGGGATCGTGGTGGGCGCCTACGACTACGGCTCGCCGTCGGGCTCCACCGCCACCGGCATCACCCGCAGCGCCACCATCGAGGCCGACCACTTCCTGGCGATCGCCCAGCCGCAGCCGGTCGATCTGCGCCCTGCGATGGACATCGAGGCCACCGGCGGCCTGTCTCCGGCACAGCTTCGGCTCTGGCTCACGGCCTGGGTCAACACCGTCCGCGGGCGGCTGCACGTGAAGCCCTTCATCTACACCAGCCCCTACTTCTGGGAGACCCGGGTCGGCAACACGTCGACGCTGTCGGGCCTGGCCACGCTGTGGATCGCCCACTGGACGACCGCATCCTCACCGCTGGTTCCCGCGAACGACTGGGGCAGCCTCGGCTGGGGGGTGTGGCAGTGGAGCGACTGCCAGCACGTCTCCGGCATCCCCGGCTGCGTGGACGCCGACCGGGCCGCGGGAGTCAACCTGCTTCCCTACCGGATCGGCAGCATCCCGACTGCCGCGACCGCCCCGGCCGTGGCCGGCGAACCCGCGGTCGGCCACACGATCCGGTCAACCGACGGCACCTGGAACGGCACCGCTCCCATAACCACGCGGCTCGTCTGGCAGCGCTGCGACGTCGCGGGACACAACTGCCAGACCATCTCCGGCCAGTCAGGCCCGGCCTACACCCCTGCTGCTGCCGACTACAGGCACACGCTCCGGGTCGCCGTCGCGGCTCGCAACCGGCTGGGCACCACCATCGCCACCAGCGCTGTCACCGCGCCGGTCGCAGACCGCACGCCGCCGACCGTGCCGGTGCTGGATGCTCCCACTCACAGCTTCCAGTCCGGGACGTCCTTCACGGGCGCCTGGCACTCGACCGACGCTCTGTCCGGCGTCGCGACCTACGACGTGATCGTACGCCGCTCACCCTCCGCAGGTGCGGCCGGAGTGTGGCAGCCGCTCGCGACCGCCACCGGTCAGTCGACACTCCCGTTGACGGCTGCTGCGGGGGTCCCCACGTGCCTGCGCGCCCGCGCCCGCGACGCGGCCGGCAACACGTCGGCCTGGTCGCTGGCTCGCTGCGCGACTGTTCCCATCCACCCCTCCAGCTTCGGCCGCAGCGGCCACTGGTGGGTCAACTCGACGACCGGTGTGGTGTCCACGCTCAGCGCCGGGGCGTCGCTCTACAGGCGAAACCTGGTGGCCGACGACATCGGTGTGTTCGCACGAACGTGCCCCACCTGCGGGTCGATCAGCATCGTGTGGAACGGACGCCTGCTGCGCACCGCGAGTCTCGCACGGGCTGCCACCGGCGAGACGCTGATCATCGTCCCGATCGCCGTCACCGCCCGGACCGGGAATCTCACCGTCGTGTCCACCGTCGGCCGCCACCCGGTCGTGGCGGACGGGATCAGCGTGCTTCGCTTCGCCTAATGAGCTACGTCGTGAGGCGCGGGACGCGGGACGCCTGCGCCCCCGCCCACCCCCGGCGGTCACAGCCGCCGGCGCGGCAGCGTGCGCATCAGGCCCGCCATCTCGATGGCGGCGTCCACGGCCTCGGCGCCTTTGTTGCCGTGCCGACCACCTGCCCGGTCGAGCGCCTGCTCGACGGTGTCGGTCGTCAGCAGCCCGAAGCTGACCGGCACGCCGGAGTCGATCGACGCCCTGGTGATGCCCCGCGCTGCTTCGCGGCACACGTACTCGAAATGCGGCGTCTCGCCGCGGACGACGCAGCCGAGGGTGATCACGGCCTGGTGACCGCCGGCGGACGCCAGCCGGTTGCAGGCGAGCGGAAGCTCCCAGGCGCCGGGTACGAGCACGATCGTGATCCGGTCGCGCGGGATGCCGTGATGCTCGAGCCGCTCCACCGCACCCTCCAGCAGCCGCTGCACCACCTCGGCGTTGTAGCGCGACGCGACGATCGCCACATCGAGGTCACTCGGCGGGCGCCCGATGATGGCGCTGCAGCCGTCTGGGATCCGCAGCTCGCCGACACCGGCCTCGCTCACGGCTCGTCGACCCGGAATCCCTGGTGGCTGATGGTGTGCCCCATCCGCTCGACCTTGGTGCGCAGGTACTCGGCGTTGACCGCGTTGGGCTCGGCCTCGATCGGAACCTGCTCGGTGACCTCCAGGCCGTATCCTTCGAGGCCCAGGATCTTCTTCGGGTTGTTGGTCAGCACCCGCATCGACGTGAGGCCGAGGTCGGACAGGATCTGGTACCCGACGCCGTAGTCGCGCGAGTCCACCGGCAGCCCCAGCGCCAGGTTCGCATCCACGGTGTCCAGGCCCTGCTCCTGCAGCTCGTAGGCCCGCAGCTTGTTCAGCAGGCCGATTCCGCGACCCTCCTGGGACAGGTACAGCAATACGCCGCGACCTTCTCCGGCGATCTGCGCCAGGGCGCGTTGCAGCTGTTCACCGCAGTCGCACCGAAGCGAGTGGAAGACATCGCCGGTCAGACACTCGGAATGGACGCGAACGAGCACGTCGCGGACACCGTTCACCTCACCCATGACCAGCGCCATGTGCTGCTGGCCGTCGACCATCGACCGGTACCCGTGGGCCACGAAGTCACCGTAGGCGGTCGGCAGCGAAGCGCTCGCGATCCGCTCCACCAGGCGCTCGGTTCGGTGGCGGTGGGCGACGATGTCCGCCACCGTGATCATCTTCAGCCCGTGCTCGGTGCAATAGGCGATCAGGTCCGGCACCCGCGCCATGGTGCCGTCCTCGTTCATCACCTCGCAGATCACGCCGGCCGGCATCAGGCCGGCCATCCGGGCCAGGTCGACCGACGCCTCGGTCTGGCCCAGCCGCTCGAGCACGCCGAACGGCCGCGCCCGCAGCGGGAACACGTGGCCGGGCTGGATCAGGTCGCCGCGGTCGGTGTCGGGATTGATGGCGACCTGGATCGTGTGGGCGCGGTCGGCAGCCGAGATACCGGTCGAGACGCCCTCGCGAGCTTCGATCGAGACCGTGAACGCGGTGCCGAACGGCGTCCGATTGTGCTGGGTCATCATGTCCAGCCCCAGCTCCTCGATCCGCTCGGGCGTCAGCGTCAGGCAGATCAGGCCGCGCGCGTGCTTGGCCATGAAGTTGATCGCCTCCGGCGTCACGTGCTGCGCCGCCATGCACAGGTCGCCCTCGTTCTCGCGATCCGGCGAATCCACCACCACCACCATGCGGCCGGCGCGGATGTCGGCGATTGCCTCCTCGATCGAGGCGAACGGCGACTCGTCGAGCTCCGGGTACATCTCGTGGAAGGTGGCGTCGCTCATCGCGGTCACATCACACCGATGGTACCGGAGCCGAGGCGAACCGCTCGACATACTTGCCGAACAGGTCCGCCTCGAGGTTGACCGCGTCTCCCGGCGCAAGGCGGCCGAGATTGGTCACCTCCCGCGTGTGCGGGATCACCCAGACCGCGAACCCCCGCTCGTCGAAGGCGGTCACGGTCAGGCTGACACCGTTGACGGTGATCGATCCCTTCTCGATCACGTAGCGCAGTACCGAGGACGGCGCCGAGAAGCGCATGTTCACCGCCTCGCCCTCCGGCTCGCTGCTCTCCAGACGGCCGACGCCGTCCACATGCCCCTGCACCACATGCCCACCCATCCGGTCGCCCGCTCGCAGCGCGGGCTCGAGATTCACCGCCGCCCCGGGCCGCAGATCGCCGAGCGCCGTCCGCCGCAACGACTCGGGTATGGCATCGAAGGCCAGCCGCGGGCCGGCGATCGCCACCACGGTCAGGCAGCAGCCGTCGATCGCGACCGAGTCGCCCACCACGGCATCGGCCGCGATCGCGGGCGCGTCCAGCTCCAGCCGCGGCGGCGGCTCGACCACGACTCCCTGCTCGATCACGATCCCGGTGAACATCACACCTCTCGCAGTTCTCTGACGGTCAGCATATCCGGGCCGATCGGGCTGCTCTCCACGGGATCCGGAAGTGTGACGCCGCGTGTGAACAACCCCGCCCCGCCGCCGAGCTCGCCCGCGGAGGTGAACAGCATCAGGCGGTCGATCAGCCCCTCGTCCAGAAAGCCGGTGGCGAGCGTCGCACCGCCCTCCAGCAGCAGCCACGCGATCCGCCGGCGCCCCAACTCGCGCAGCGCCTCGGCCACCGACTCGGCCTCGATCCGCTCCACACCGGGCGGCGACGCCGGCGACTCCGCCCGGCACACCTGGGCGACCGGGGCGTCGGGCGTTGCGCTGGCCACGAGCGCCGACGCCCGTGGCAGCCGGCCGTGGCGGTCGAAGACGATCCGCAGCGGCTGGCGCTCCGCGGGCGGGTCGCAGTCGCGGGCGGTCAGCAGCGGGTCGTCGGACAGGACGGTGCCGATGCCGACGGCGACCGCGTCCATCGCCGCCCGCACCTCGTGCACCCTCGCCCGGCTGGCCGGCGAAGAGATCCAGGTCCGCTCACCGGATCCGGGCGCCGTGCGCCCGTCGGCGCTGACGGCGGCCTTGTAGGTGACGTGAGGGCGGCCGAGCGTCTCCAGCGCACGGAACCCAGCGTTCTGGCGCCGCGCTCTCAGTTCGAGGTCGCCGTGTGCCAGCGCCACCTCGACGCCGGCGTCCCGCAGCCGCCGCAGGCCCCGCCCGTTCACCTTCGGCGAGGGGTCGAGCGTCGCGACGACCGCCCGCGTGATGCCGGCGGCGATCAGCGCGTCGGCGCACGGCGGCGTTCGCCCGTGATGGCTGCACGGCTCGAGCGACACATACGCGGTGGCCCCCCGAGCCCGCTCGCCCGCGGCCGCCAGCGCCACCACCTCGGCGTGCCGCCCGCCCGGGCGCTCGTGCCAGCCCTCGGCGACGACCAGGCCGCCGCTCACGATGCGGGCGCCGACCACCGGATTGGGCGAGGCCGTGCGCCGGCCGTGCTCGGCGAGTTCGATACAGCGCTCGAGATGCCCGGCGTCGGTGTCGGTCAGGCCGCTGACCATGCGGGCTCACCGGCTGACGCGACCAGCTCGGTCAGCGCGCGGTAGGCATCGCCTGGCCGCGCCGCACCGAAGATCCCCGAGCCTGACACGAGCACGTTGGCACCGGCCCGGTACACCGAGGCGATGGTCGACGCGTGCACCCCGCCGTCGACCTCCACCGCCACTCCGTCGCGATCGGCCACCAGCGCGCGCATGCGCGGCAGCCGGTCAAGCGTGGCGGGGATGAAGGCCTGCCCGCCCCAGCCCGGGTTGACGCTCATGCACAGCAGCACGTCCGCGTACCGCGCGGCCTCCGAGAGCGCCTCCACCGGTGTGCCCGGATTCAACGTCACACCGGCCCGGCAGCCGAGATCACGGATCTCGTGCAGCGTGTGGTGCAGGTGCGGGCAGGTCTCCACGTGCACGGTGATGCTGTCTGCCCCGGCCTCGGCGAACTGGGCCAGATGGCGCTCGGGCTGCTCGATCATCAGGTGGACGTCGGCGAACCCGTCGTGCTCGTGGATGAGGTCGGCGATGTCGGCGACCATCTTGGGGCCAAACGTGATCACCGGGACGAAGTGGCCGTCCATGACGTCGATGTGGATCACGCGGGCCCCCGCCTCGAGCACCTCCGACACCTGGTCGCGCATGCGTCCGAAGTCGGCTGAGAGAATCGACGGTGCGATCTGGGCAGATGTCGGCCAGGCTGGCACGCGAGCACTGTAGTTGACGGCCACCTGGAGTCGGCGCGCCGGACACCGCATCCGGCTCAACCACCGCCGCTCGCGGGCGATCTACCGGAGTACCGGTGCGCACGTTCACCCTCGTCTCGCCTGTCGTTCTCCTGGTTCTTTCGAATCTGGGGTCACTTGCCGTTCTCGCGGGCATTCTCCTGCGACGGCGTACGCGTGCGCGGGCATTCGCCACCGTCGCCGCAGCCGAGGAGCGCTACCGGGGTCTGGTCGAGCACGTGCCGCTGATCCTCTACATCGACGCGCTTGACTCGAACAGCTCGAACATCTACACCAGCCCGCAGACCACCGAGATCCTCGGCTACACCCCAGAGGAGTGGGTGAACGATCCAGAGCTGCTCGAGAAGCTGCTGCATCCCGACGATCGCCGGCGGGTGATGGATGCGCTGTACATCGACCAGCGCAGCCCGGGCGACCTGTGGGCCGACGAGTTCCGGCTGATCGCGCGCGACGGCCGTGTGGTGTGGATCGAGGACATGTCCTCGGTCGTGTACTCCCCGGAGGGCGTCGCCCTCTACGCCCAGGGCTACATGCGCGACATCACCGACACCAAGCTGGCCAATCAGGCGCTGCGCGAGGGGCAGGCCCAGCTCGCCGAGTCCGAGGCGAGGTTCCGGGCCATCCTCGAGACCGTCCAGTTGCTGGCGGTGGTCGTGGACACCGACGGATGCATCACGTTTGCCAACGACTTCCTGGTCGAGGTGTCGGGCTGGTCACGCGAAGAGGTGATCGGCCAGCGCTGGTATTCGCTGCTCGACCCCAACCCTGCGGCACAGCACCGGTACCTCGAGGAGATCCGGACGGGAATGGTGCCCGTCCACACCGAGGGCCGTATCGTGACCCGATCGGGCGAGGAGCGGGTGATCTCGTGGAGCGGCACCCTCCTCCACGATCACGACGGCAACATCGTCGCCCGCACGAGCATCGGCGAGGACATCACCGCGCGCCGCACCGCCGAGGAACGGATCGCGTTTCTGTCCCGGTACGACGAGCTGACCGGCCTACCGAACCGCAATCTGTTCGGTGAGTGGGTCGACCTGGCGCTCACCCAGGCCGACAAGCACGATCGCTCGGTGGCAGTGCTGTTCGTCGACCTGGACAACTTCAAGCTCGTCAACGACAGCTACGGGCACGCCAGCGGAGACGAGATGCTCAAGCAGTTCGGGCACCGGCTGCGCGACGCTGCCTTCGGCGCGGAGTTGGTGGCCCGACAATCAGGTGACGAGTTCCTGGTGCTGGTGGCGGACACCGACACCGGCGAAGGGTCAGCCGGCACCCACAGCGTGGCGGCAGACGTCGCGCAGATGGCCGAGGCTCTGGCCGGCCGCATCCGCCATATCCTCGACACGCCGTTCAAGTGCTCCGGCGACGAGGTCTACCTGACCGCGAGCGTCGGCGTCAGCCTGTATCCCGGCGATGCGGACGACCGGGAGCAGCTGCTGACCGAGGCACACGTCGCAAGTTACCGCCACAAGGGCCGTGCGGGTGGCCGTCACGGGGCCACCACAGGTCTCCCTCCCCGCGAGGAACTGTCCCTGATCTCGCGCCTTCACAGGGCGATCGAACGGACCGAGTTCGTGCTCCACTACCAGCCGGTGGTGCGGCTCGACTCCGGGCGCCCGGTCGGCGTCGAAGCGCTGATCCGCTGGCAGCCGCCGGGTGAGGAGCTGATCCCGCCGGGACATTTCATACCGCTGGCGGAGCGGACCGGGCTGATCGCCCCCATGACCGAGTGGGTGGTGGCCGAGGTATGCCGCCAGCGGATCGCCTGGCGCGATGCGGGAATCAAGCTGGAGGTGGCGTTCAACTTTCCTGCCGTGCTCTGGGATCCGGCAACGGTGCGCAACATGCTGAGGGTGATTCGCGACCAGGGGCTCTCGCGAGATGACATCCTGCTCGAGATCACCGAGTCGACCGCCGCCACCGAGTCCCACGACAACGAGGCGGTGCTGAGCATGATCCGCCAGAGCGGGCTGCGGCTGGCGATCGACGACTTCGGCACCGGCTACTCGTCGCTGTCCCGGCTCAAGCAGCTGCCGGCGACCACGCTCAAGCTCGACCGCTCGTTCGTGCGTGACCTGCCCGACGACCCCGACTCGGCCGCGATGGCGATCACGATCATCGACCTGGCCCGCAACCTGGGTCTCAACCCGTTGGCGGAGGGGATCGAGACCGAGGCCCAGCGCCGGTTCCTGGTCGACCGCGGGTGCCGACTTGGCCAGGGCTTCCTGTTCTCACGACCCGTGACCGCCGACGCGATCATCGCGCTCTTCCGCGACTCCGAGCGCCGCGCCGCCTAAGAGCGCCTGACAAAATGCCTCGCGGCGTCTGGCGGTGTCTCGCTGGCGCAGGTTGGCCACGGCGCGGCTTGCCCAGATCGGCTGCGCATATGGGCTGCGCCGCGCCGTGTCCCCCTGCTGGCGATCCACTCGCTTGTCAGCCCGCCCGCCCCGGCGAACCGCGGCGGCCGCGCAGATACTCGTCAGCGCCCATCCGCCGGCGTCCAGCCGGTTGGAGCTCGGCCACCTCGAGAGCCCCCTCTCCGCAGCCGATGACCAGCGGCCCGGAAACGACTCCCGGTGCCAGTCCGGCATCGGTGGGCCGCGCTCGCCAGATCGTGACCGGGACACCGTCGAGCTCGGTCCGAGCACCGATGTGCGGCGCCAGTCCCCGCACCTGGCGGTCGATCTCGACGGCCGGCCGTGTCCAGTCGATGCGCCGGTCTGCCGCCCCCAGTTTGTGCGCGTAGGACACTCCTTCGGCGGACTGGTCGGTGGCCGGATGCGGATCGAGCAGCGTCCCGGCCAGCAGGGGCACACCCAGCTCGAGCGCGGTTGCGTACACGCTCCCGGCGTCGGCGGTGGACGGGATCGGGAAGCGGGCGAGGGCGTGAATCGGCCCGGCATCGAGCTGTTGCACCAGCTCGATCACGGCCACTCCGGTCTCGGTGTCGCCGGCCATGATCGCCCGCTCCACCGGAGCCGCGCCGCGCCAGCGAGGCAGCAGCGACGGATGCAGGTTGAACAGGGGGTAGGCACCGAGCAGGGGCGGGTGCACGAGTTGGCCGAATGCCACCACCACGCCCGCGTCGGCGGCGCGTGGTTCGGCACTGGCGTCTGCGGGCTGGTGCAGCGCCAGGCCCAGCGTTCGCGCGCGCTCGGCCACCGGGGGCGACTGTGGTCGCCGGCCCCTGCCCGCCGCGCGGTCGGGTTGGCTGACCACCGCTACGATGTCCAGCCCGTCGACTCGGGTCAGCGCCTCCAGGACATCGGCGCCGAACGCCGCCGTCCCGAAGAATGCGATGCGCATCAGGCCTTGAGGCGGAGCTCGCGCATCGCCTCGCGACGGGCATCCTTGTCGGTGCGATCGATGATCAGCACGCCGTCCAGGTGATCGATCTCGTGCTGTAAGACGCGTGCCTCGAACCCCTCGGCCTCGATCCGCACCTGCTCACCGGTCTCGTCGAGGCCCTCCGCCACCAGCCGCTGCGAACGCTCGACCGGGACCGAGAGCTCCCCGCCGAGCAGAGAGAGGCAGCCCTCGGTGTCGGTGTCCTTCTCGTCGGACAGGTCGGACAGCTGGGGGTTCACCAGCACCCGGCCGGGATCGTCCGGGCCGACCCGATACACCAGCACGCGATGCAGCACGCCGATCTGAGGCGCAGCCAGACCGACGCCGTGCGAGCGGAGCATGATGTCGGTCATCCGCTCGGCCAGCCGGCGCACCTCGTCGGTCACCTCGGCCACCGGCCGGGCGGCCACCCGCAGCGCGGGATCGGGATACTGCCGGACGAGCCGCATTGCGGTCTCGTGATGCAGCCGGCGCTCGGCGCTGGTCGTCTCGGACTCGGGCTCGGGCTCGACCTCGGATTCGACCTCAGACTCGACCTCGGACATGAGAGTCAGTCTACCGACGGCCGATCAGCGAGGAGCTCGGCGGTCGAGGCGACCGTCGCGTAGCCGTCGCCGAGTGCGGCCAGGAATGCGCCATGCACGTCAGCCGCAGGGATCGAGCGACCCTCGAATTCCAGCGGCATGGTGGCGCAGGCGTCGTGGGCGACCGAGGCCTCGAAACCGAGGTCGGCCGCCGCTCGCACCGTGGCGTCTACGCACATGCTCGTCATCATGCCGCAGATCACCAGCTGCTCCACTCCCTGATCGTGCAGGTGGTCGAGCAGGGGGGTCTGGAGAAAGCTGTTGGGGAACGCCTTGGTGAACACCGGCTCGTCGCCGGCCGGCAGCACCCGGTCGTTGATCTCGACGCCTCTGGTGCCCGGTACCATGAACTCCGCGTCGGGTGCGTCCCATACGTGCTGCATGTGCACGACCGGCTCCCCGGTAGCACGGAACGCGTCGAGCAGTTCGCGAGCCCGGTCGGCGGCCACCTCCGGCCCCTCGAGCGGGTTCGACCCGCCCGGGAAGTAGTCGTTCTGGATATCGACGATGACGAGTGCTCGGGCCATGCGCGGTCAGGTTATCCCATCGTCTGCGGATCGACGTCCACAGCGGTGGTGATCGAGGCCCGGCGCAGATCGCCGCCCAGATCCCGCAGCAGGACGCGGAACACCCCGGCCGCCCGACGCGCGTCGGCCGTCTTGACCAGCAGATGCACGCGAGAGCGGTCGCGCAGACGGTGAAGCGGTGCCGGTCCGAGCAGCTGGTCGCCCTCCAGCACCGTGCGGGCGGCATCGGCGAGCGCTGCCGCGGCCTGCATGGTCGGACGCTCTTGCGGCCCTGCGAGCAGCAGCCGTACGAGCCGCGCGAACGGCGGATAGCCCAGCTCGCGACGACGCTCGAGCTCGGAGTCGAGAAACTCCGCCACCGCGTGTCGCGCGGCCAGCGCCACCGGGCGCAGCTCCGGGTTCCAGGCCTGGATCAGCACTCGTCCCTGAGGGTCGCCCGGCCGTCCCGGTCGGCCGGCGAGCTGGGTGAGCAGGGCGAACGTGCGCTCCTCGGCGCGGAAGTCGGGCAGGGCCAGGCCGACGTCGGCGTCGAGCACCGCGGCCAGCGACACGCCGGGCACGTCGTGGCCCTTGGCGACAAGCTGCGTACCGATCAGCACTGCCCGGTCGCTCTCCCGGAACCGGGCGAGCGTGGACTCGGGCTCCCCGGCCGCCGCCGCTACGTCGGCGTCCAGCCGCAGCACCTCGAGCCCGGGGAACCGCCGTCGAAGCTCCTCCTCGACTCCTGTCGTGCCGGCGCCGACCCGGGTCAGGTCGACCGACCCGCAGTCCGGGCAGGCCGCCGGCGCGGTCATCGAGTGGCCGCAGTGATGGCACACCAGGCGGCGGCCGTGCAGGGCCAGCGCCACGTCGCAGCGCGGACAGCGCCACGACCGCGCGCACGACCGGCAGTGGATCGCGCTGGCTGCTCCGCGCCGGTTCTGCAGCAGCACGGCCCGTCCGCCGCCGTCGTCCAGCTGTCCCAGCGCTTCCAGCAGCGGGCGGGTCAGCGGATAGGAGCCGTCACGCCTCAGATCCACGACCTCGACGCGTGGCAGCGCCCCTCCGATTCGCGACGCCAGCGTCACTCGCCGCCGGATCCCGTACCACGATTCCGGGCGGGGCGTGGCGCTGCCGAAGATCGCCACGGCGCCCTCCAGCCGTGCGCGCTTCGCGGCCACCCGCCGCGCGTCGTAGCGAGGGTCGGCCTCGTGCTTGTACGAGGCGTCGTGCTCCTCGTCGACCACGATCACCCCCAGTCCCGGGACCGCGGCGAACACCGCCGACCGTGCGCCCACCACCACCCGCGCGTCGCCGACGGCGATCCGGCGGTGCTCGTCGCCACGGCGAGCCGGAGTCAGGCCGGAATGCAGCACAGCCACCATCGGCCCGAAGCGGCGCAGAAACCGCTCGGCCGTCTGAGGGGTCAGCGCGATCTCGGGCACCAACACGATCGCCCCCCGGCCGAGCGCGAGGGCGCGTTCGATGACCCGGAGGTAGACCTCGGTCTTGCCCGAGCCGGTGACTCCATGGACGAGCACGTCGCCGCCGCCGGCATCGAGCGCCTCCAGGCATGCCCCCACGGCGGCCTCCTGCTCGGATGTGAGCGTCACCGGTCCGTCTCGCGGCACCGGCTTGGGCGCTCGCAGCCGACGCTTGGGGGGCTTGGCGGGCTGCATGAGCGCCAGCGCCCTGGCGAGCGTAGAGCCACACTCGGCGGCCACCCATTCGGCAAGGTCGACCAGCGTCTCCGGGATCGAGCCGACCAGCTCGCCGAGCAGCTTCAGACCGTCCGGCGCCGGCTCGTCGACCACACCGATCACCGCTCCGCGCACGGAGCGGGCGCCGAACTCCACTTCGACCAGCGACCCGCGGACGATCGCTGCGGTCATCCCGGGCGGCACCTCGTAGTCGAACGACCTGTCCACCGCCCGCGCACTCACCAGCGGCTGTACACGGGCGATCACCGGGCGGGTGCTATCTGGTCGATGCCGCCGCGGACTCCTGCAGGCCGCAGGCCGCCCGGAGCGCCGCGGCCCGGTCGGTGCGCTCCCAGGTGAAGCCGTCGCCGGTGCGACCGAAGTGTCCGTATGCGGCCGTGTCGCGGTAGATCGGCCGCAGCAGATCGAGTTCGCGGATTATGGCTGCCGGCCGGAGGTCGAAGACCTCCGTGACCGCCCTGGCGATGGTCGTGCTGTCCACGGTCTCGCTGCCGAATGTCTCGACCGCGACCGACACCGGGTGCGCAACCCCGATCGCGTACGCAACCTGCACCTCGGCCCGCGCCGCGAGGTCGGCGGCGACGATGTTCTTTGCCACCCAGCGCATCGCATACGCGGCCGAGCGGTCGACCTTGGACGGATCCTTGCCGGAGAATGCGCCGCCGCCGTGACGAGCGGCGCCGCCGTAGGTGTCGACGATGATCTTACGTCCGGTCAACCCGGTGTCGCCCATCGGGCCCCCGGTGACGAAGCGCCCGGTGGGGTTCACGAGCACGAAGTCCGGCTCGTCGAAGCGGGGATGCGGACAGAGCGACTCCGGCACCGTCGGCCGCAGGACGTGCTCGATGATGTCGGCCTTGATCTGGGGCAGTTCGACGTCGGGGTCGTGCTGCGTCGACACCAGCAGACGCTCGACACAGACCGGGATCAGCCGGCCGCCCCGGCTGCGGTAGCGCACGGTCACCTGGGCCTTGCCGTCCGGGCGCAAGTAGCCGAGCACCCCCGACTTGCGGGCGGCCGCGAGCCGGCGGGTGATGTGCTGAGCGAGCGTGATCGGCATCGGCATCAGCTCCGGCGTCTCGTCGGTCGCGTAGCCGAACATCATGCCCTGGTCTCCGGCGCCCTGCGCGTCGAGGTCGGCGCAGGCGTCGTCAGCGCGCTGCTCATAGGACGAGTGCACCCCGCGGAGGATGTCGGGCGACTGCTCGTCGAGCGCGACCACCACGCCGCACGTCAGGTAGTCGAAGCCGAACGATGCGCTGGTGTAGCCGATGCCCTTGACCGTCTCCCGAACGACGCGTGGGATGTCCACGTAGGCCTCGGTCGTGATCTCGCCGGCCACCACCACAAGGCCCGTGGTGACGAGCACCTCGCAGGCCACGTGGCCGTCGGGGTCGAGCCGCAGGACCTCATCCAGGACGCCGTCGGAGATCTGGTCGGCGACCTTGTCCGGGTGACCCTCGGTGACCGACTCCGACGTGAACAGGAACTCGTCCGCGGAGAGCTCAGAATGCATCGCCGGATGGTACCTGAGCGTATGTTCGAGTCACCAGCAACTCGCCGCCCCCCGGTGTCCAGCGCCCTGTAAGGAGCCGCCACCATCCGAGCGCGATACGCGTCCTGTCGTTACAAGGCCTGGCACCGCCACAGCCGCCGCACGCGCCAGCCCCCGGCCGCCGAGGGCGCAGACCGCAGGGTGGACCGCCGTGAATGGTCCGTACGGGGTCTGACCCCCCACGCGACGACCCCGCGCCGCCCCGGCGACGACCTCGAGGTCGAACCGCCGCCGTCACTCCTCGGTGGGCTCCCTTGCCATCAGCTCGGCCAGTGCATCCAACGGGACCTTGCCCTCGAATGCGACCTGGCAGACCGCGGTCGTGATCGGCAGGTCGAGCCCGCGCGCAGCGGCCACCGCACGCAGCACCGGGGCGGTGGTCAGTCCCTCCGCCACCTGGCCGAGCTCTGACTCGATCCAGCCTGCGGGCACGCCTTGTGCGAGCAACTCACCGGCCCGCCGGTTGCGCGAGTGCTTCGAGGTGCACGTGGCCACCAGGTCACCCATCCCCGCCATCCCGGCATAGGTCTTGGCCTCGGCGCCGAAAGCCGCACCGAGCCGGAACATCTCCGCCATCCCGCGGGTGATGATGGCCGCCTTGGCGTTGTCGCCGAAGCCCAGCCCGTCGGAGATCCCGGCCGCCAGGCCCATCACGTTCTTGGCCGCCGCGCACAGTTCGACACCCACCACGTCGCGAGAGGCGTACACGCGCAGCGCACGCCCGGAGACCGCTGCCTGCAGCCGCCTGGCGAGCTCGATCGAGGTGCTTGCCACCACCGAGGCCGTGGGGAAGTCGCGCGCCACCTCCTCGGCATGGTTCGGCCCCGAGAGCACCGCCACTCGGTCCGACCCGACGTGCTCGACCATCAGCTCCGACAGCCGCCGGCCGCTCACCGGGTCGAGCCCCTTGGTCATCGAGATCAGCACGGTCTGCGTGCCGCAGCGGCTGACGAGCTCGTCGACCACGGCGCCGAAGCTGCGACTGGGCACGGCCACCGCCACCGCTTCGAAGTCGGACAGGTCGGCATCCTGCAGGACCTCGGCGCTCAGCGTCTCGGGCAGCGCGACGTCGTACAGGTAGCGCGGGTTGCGGTGGTGGGTGGTGATCGCATGCGCCTGGTCGGCGTCGCGGCACAGCAGCCGCACATCGTGGCCCTGGAGCGAGAGCAAGCGGGCAAACGCCGTGCCCCAGCTGCCGCACCCGACCACGGCGATCTTCACGACCGGCTCTTGAAGTCGATGATCACCGGGCACCCCTCGAGACCGAGCCGGGCTCGCAGCTGGTTCTCGACGAAGTAGGCATAGTCGCGGGTCACAAGGGCACGGTCGTTGACTACGATACGAAATCTCGGCGGCCGTGTCTGGTACTGGGTGGCGTAGAGCATGTTGAGCCGCCGCCGGCCGCTCCGGGGAGGCTCGCGAAGCGCCGTGATCTCGGCCATCGCGCGGTTCAGCTCTCCCGTTCCCATGCGCGACACGAAGGTCTCGAACAGCCGCTGCACCGCGTCGAGCAGCTTGTCCACGTTGCGGCCCGTGAGCGCCGAGGTGGTGATCATCGCCGGTCGCTGCCGGAGCTTGCCTTCCAGGCGCTCGCGGACATCGTCGAGTGCGACCGTCGTGATGTCCCACTTGGAAAGCACCACCAGCGTCGCGCAGCCAGCCTTGCGAGCGGCGTCGGCGACGGCCAGGTCGCCCTCCACCAGTCCGTCGGCGGCGTCGATCAGCACCAGTGCGATGTCGGCCCGGTCGGCGGCCTGCAGCGCGCGGACCTCGCTGTAGTACTCGATCCCCTGCCGATGCTTGCGCTTGCGCCGCAGCCCGGCGGTGTCGATCAGCCGAAACTGGGCGTCCCCGCGCTCGAACCGGGTGTCGATCGAGTCCCGGGTGGTGCCCGGGACGTCCGACACGATCACCCTCGGACGGCCCAGGATCGCATTCAGGAGCGACGACTTGCCGACGTTCGGCCGGCCCAGGATGGCCACCCTGATCTCGTCGCTGTGGTCGGTCAGGCGTTCGGCGCCCTGACTGCGCAGGGCTGCCACGATCGCGTCCAGCATGTCTCCGGTGCCGCGCCCGTGCAGCGCCGAAACCGGAATCGGGTCGCCCAGCCCGAGGGCGTGCAGCTCCAGCGCCCCCTGCTCGTGGGCCGTGTCGTCCACCTTGTTCGCCACCACCATCACCGGTTTGCCCGACTGGCGGAGGATCTGGGCGATCTCCTCGTCGCCGGCCGCCAACCCCGCTCGGGCGTCGATCATCAGCAGCACCAGGTCGGCGTCGTCCACGGCCTGACGGGCCTGAGCGGCGACCTGGGCCTGCATGGGTGAGTCGTCGCCGGCATCCACGCCGCCGGTGTCCACGAGCAGGAATGCGTCGCGCCCCCACTCACAGATCACCTCGTTACGGTCGCGGGTGACGCCGGGCGTCTCGTGCACCACGGTCTGGCGGCTGGACGTCAGGCGGTTGATCAGCGTCGACTTTCCGGCGTTGGGGAATCCGACCACCGCGACTGCCCCCAGCAGCGTCCGCGACTCGCTCATGACGGCAGGCTCTCGTACATGCGGGTGATCTCGTCCATCAGCTGGTCGGCCGCCTCGCGGTAGGCCTCGCCGGGGCGCCGCTCACCCCGCTCGAACGAGCGCGGCGTCCCGAAGACGACGTGAGCGCGGTGGCCCGGCCGCCAGCCCCGGGTGCCGCGGATGGCCGCCGGCACCACCGGCACCGCCTCGACCACGGCGATCCGGCCGGCGCCCGCCTTGGCCTCGGCCAGCTCCGCCTGACGGTGACCCTCGATGAAGATGCCCACCACTCCGCCGTTCACCATCGTCTCGTGCACCGTGCGAAAGGCGTCGCGGTCGGGCTCGCCGCGACGGATCGGAAACGCCCCGCCGGCGGCGATGAAGGCGCCGAAGGGGCGGACCTTCCACAACTCCGACTTGGCCATGTAGCGGATCGTGCGCCCCTGGCTGATCCCGACCACCGGGATGTCCCACAGCGACTGGTGGTTGGACACGATCAGCGCCGGGCCCGAGCTCGGCACGTTGGCGGCTCCGCTGACCCTGGGCCGGAACATGACCCACGCCAGGGCGCCCAGCGTCCGGCGCAGGAACCACCACATGCGATCGTGGGTGAGGGGATCGGAGCTCACGCGCCGGCCCTTGCCAGCGTCAGCACGGCCGCAACGACCTGGTCGATCGTCATCGGGCCGGTATCGATCACGTGCGCATCGGCCGCCGGCTGCATCTGCTCGGCATCCAGGTGGTCGCGCTCGGCGATCGTGCGCGCCACGTCGTCCACCGCGAGTCCCAGCTCGGGCGCCCGCCGGGCTGCGCGAACATCGACCGCCGCCGTCAGGAACACCTTGAGTGCAGCCGCCGGACAGACCCGGGTACCGGTGTCACGCCCCTCCAGCACTGCCGCCGCACCCGCCAGCCGGCGCTGACGCTCCCGCATCCGCTCACGCACCTGCGGATGCCGGGAGACTGCGCTCACCGCCGCCGACACACGCTCGCCGCGGATATCGGTGTCCGCTGCCGGGGCGACCCCGACCAGCGACGCGAGGGCGTCCCCGTCGTCGACGTCGACGCCCCGTTCCAGCGCTGCCGCGGTCAGCTCGCGGTACATCGCCCCGGTATCGATGTGGGCCACCCCCAGCTCGGCCGCCACCCGGCGGGCCACGGTGCTCTTGCCGACCCCGGCCGGACCGTCGATCGCGACGATCATCCGGCCACGGTGGCCAGTCGCTCGGCGAAGTCCGGAAAGCTGACGCTGACCGCATCGAAGCCGGCGATGGTCACCCCCTCCTGCGAGCAGGTGCCGGCGATCGCCCCGAGCATCGCGATCCGGTGATCGCCGGCCGCGTCGACAATGCCGCCGCGCAGCCTCGTCGGCACGCCGCGCACCTCGAACCCGTCGTCGAGGGCGGTCACGTGGGCACCGATCGCGTTCAGCGCGTCGACCACCGTGGCGATTCGGTCCGACTCCTTGGCCCGCAGCTCCCCCGCACCTCGGATCGTGGTGGTGCCGTGAGCGAAGCTGGCGAGCAGCACCAGCAGCGGCAGCTCGTCGATCAGCGACGGCACCTGCTCGGGCTCGACGTCCGCGGCGGTCAGGTCGGCCGGGCGCACCTCGATGTCGGCCATCGGCTCACCCCCGGCCAGCCGCCTGCGGAACAGGCCCACTCGCGCACCCATCCGCTCCATCACGGCCAGCAGGCCGGTTCGGGTGGGGTTGATCCCGATCCCGCGCAGGGTCAGGTTCGACCCTTGCAGCACCGTCGCGGCGACGATGAAGGGGGCGGCCGAGGAGAAGTCGCCCGGCACCTCGATGTCCTGGAGCACCAGCTCGCGCACCGGTGAGATCGCCACCCGCCCAGGCCGGCGGTCCACCGGAACGCCGGCCCTCTGCAGCATGCGCTCGGTGTGGTCTCGGGTCGGCATCGGCTCCTCGACGGCCGTCACCCCGCGGTCGGCGAAGAGGCCGGCCAGCAGCACGCACGACTTGACCTGGGCTGAGGCAATCGGCAGCCGGTAGGAGATGGGAGTCACCACACCATCCGCACGCACGGTGACCGGGGCGCGGCCGTCCGTGGTGACGACGTCCACCCCCATCTCGCGCAGGGGCATCGCGACCCGCTCCATCGGCCGGCTGCGGATGCTCTCGTCGCCGTCCAGCACGAACTCCCCGCGCTGCCCGGCCAGGATCCCCGGCAGCAGCCGCATCAGGGTGCCGGCGTTGCGAACGTCGAGCGTGCCCGCCGGCGCCTGCAGCCCGCGCATGCCCACGCCGTGGATGACCAGCACGTCGGGCTGCGGCTGGTCGATCCGCACGCCCATCGACCGAAATACGTCCACCGTGGCCATCGTGTCAGCCGACGCGCCGAACCCGGTCACGGTGACCGACTCGTCGGCCAGCGCGCCGAGCATCACGGCCCGGTGGCTGACCGACTTGTCGCCCGGTACCGACAGCTCCCCGGTCAGCGAGCCCGCCGGGCCCACCCGTCGCTCGCTCACGGCTCCACCGCCGGCGTCGCGATGGCGCCGTAGCCCTGGGCGTCCAGCAGCTCGACCGCCCGCTGCGCCTGCTCTTCGCCCGCCACCAGCACCACCGCAGATCCGCCACGGTCGCTGGACAGGTGGTGCAGCTCGAAGTCTTCGATGTTGATGCCCTCGGCGCCCAGCGCCTGGGTGATGCCCGACAGGACGCCCGGGCGGTCGGGGATCTTGACCCGGACCCGGAAGAGCTCCTCGGGCGTGGTCTGGTAGGCCGCCTGCAGCAACCGGCGGCGATGGCCGGACGCTTCGGCGATCCACCGCGCGACGAAGCCTGCGTCCTCCCGTTCCAGCGCGCGGGCCAGCTCGTCGATCCGGCGGCCGTACTCGCGCAGCCCGTCCAGCAGCGCGGCGCGGTTGTCCAGGAAGATGTCCACCCAGATCCGAGGGTTGGCGCCCGCCACGCGGGTCATGTCGCGGAACGATCCGCCGACCGCCGCCAGCGGGTCGTGACCGTCCACCCGACCGGCACCGGCCTGATTCACGAGCACGTTTGCGATCGCGTGCGGCAGGTGGCTGGTGATCGCCACCAGCCGGTCGTGGGCTTCGGCGTCGATCGCGACCGGACGCGCCCCCAGGCCGCCGATGAACCCGTGCACCCGGCGGTGGCAGCCGGGGTCGGTCTCGGCGCCTGGGGTGAGGAACCAGGTGGCGCCCTCGAACAGGTCGGCGCGCGCGTTTGCCACCCCTCGACTCTCAGAGCCGCATACCGGATGGCCGCCGACGAAGCGTGGATTCGTGCCCGCTGAGGCCACCAGCCGAGCCTTGGTCGAGCCGACGTCGGACACGGCGCAGCCGTCCGGAGCGGCGGCCAGCACGTCCGCGACCAGATGCGGCAGCTCGGCCACCGGCCCGCACACGAACGCCAGGTCGGCATCCACCACCGCCGCGGCGATCGAGTCGGCCGCGGTACCGGCTGCGCCGAGCTCGAGGGCCAGCGCGAGCGCCTGGGGATCGGAGTCGAAGCCGCACACTCGCTCGCCGCGCGCGCCCGCGGCCAGTCCCAGCGAGCCTCCTATCAGGCCCATACCCACGATCGCGACCGTCATCGCGGGTCGGCGGCGTCGCGCATCAGCTCGGCCACCCGGAAGGCCAGGTCGAGTGACTGACGCGCGTTCAGGCGCGGATCGCACAGGGTCATGTAGTTCATGTCGAGCTGATCCTCGAGCACCGCCTCCGAGCCGCCCAGGCACTCGGTCACGTGCTCGCCGGTGAACTCCAGGTGTACGCCGCCGGGCCACGCGCCGGCGCTGCGACAGGCGGTGAAGAACCCCTGGATCTCGGCCATCACGTCCTCGAAGCGCCGCGTCTTGACGCCGCCCGAGGTACGGATCGCGTTTGCGTGCATGGGGTCGCACACCCACACCACCGGGTGCTCGGACTGCGCCACCGCCTCCAGCAGCGGCGGCAACAGGTCGCCGACGCGGCCGGCTCCCATGCGGGTGATCAGGGTCAGCCGGCCCGGGATCCGGCCGGGGTTCAGCGCATCGCTCAGTTCGACCACCTCGGCGGGCGTCGCCGCCGGGCCGATCTTGCACCCCACCGGGTTGTGGACGCCGGAGAAGAACTCGACGTGAGCACCGTCGGGCTGCCGCGTGCGCTCCCCGATCCACAGCATGTGCGCCGAGCAGTCGTACCAGTCGCCGGTCAGCGAGTCGCGCCGCGTGAGCCCCTGCTCGTAGTCGAGCAGCAGCCCCTCATGGCTCGTCCACACGTCCACCTCATGCAGCTGGCGCTCCGCTTCGAGGTCGATCCCGCATGCTGCCATGAAGCGCAGTGCGCGCTCGATCTCGGCGGCGATCACGTCGTAGCGTCGGCCTTCAGGGGACGAGGCGACGAACTCCTGGTTCCACAGGTGCACCTTGGTCAGGTCGGCGAACCCGCCCTTCGTGAACGCCCGCAGCAGGTTCAGGGTGGCCGCCGAGTGGTGGTATCCGCGCAGCATGCGCTCGGGGTCGAAGCGGCGGGCCGCAGTGGTCGGCGGGTCGTCGTGCACCATGTGGCCGCGGAAGGTCGCCAGCTCGACGCCGTCCACCACCTCGGTGGCGGCTGAGCGGGGCTTCACGAACTGGCCGGCGATCCGGCCCAGCTTGACCACCGGCAGCATCGAGCCGTAGGTCAGGACGGCCGCCATCTGCAACATGATCTTCAGCTTCTCTCGGATGGTGACGGCCGAGAAGTCGTTGAACGACTCGGCGCAGTCGCCGGCCTGCAGCAGGAACGCACGCCCGGCCGCGACCTGGGCCAGCGACTCCCGAAGCTGGCGCGCCTCGCCCGCGAACACCAGCGGCGGGAACGCGGCCAGCTGCTCGCGAGCCACATCGGCGGCAGCCGTGTCGGGCCAGTCGGGCTGGTGCAGCGCCGGCCGCGTGCGCCAGGAGTCGGGAGACCATGCTTTGGGGGTAGCTGCCACCCGGTCAGTGTACCGAGGCGGCTGCCGCGTCCCGGCCGCACGTGGAGGGCGTGCGTGCCCGCCCTCTTGTCTGGAGCGCCGGCTCGTTCTACCATGAGCGCATGACGCCATCGCACGCGACGCTGTTTATCCCGCCCCGGCCGCAGGCTGGGGTCGTCGCGTTCGCTCGCTTCTAGACCAGGAGCGTCGCTCTCCCCTCCACTCGCCGGCCGGCCGGGGCTCTCACCATCCCCCCGCCCAGGTTCAGCTCTTCGAGGAGGACACAGCGATGCACGCCACCATCACCCGTCACCAGCTCGACCGCGCGCTCGGTCTGCGCGACCTGTCCGATCCCGCCTCCGGGCCGCACGCGATGCAACTCGTCGTCGCCGCCGTCACCGAGGCGCTCGGAGGTCGATGGCAGTGCCCGGTGCTCACCCACCGGGCCGGCCCGATCGTGACCGTCAAGGAGAACTACGAGCAGCTCGGCTACCCGGCCGACGCTCCCGCCCGGGAGGCCCGATACAGCCGCTACCTCGACCAGGGACGGCTACTCCGAACGCACACGTCCGCCATGATCCCCGGCGCGCTTCGCAACCTCGTCACCGCCGATGTCGGCAGCGATCTCGTGGTCGCCTGCCCGGGGCTCGTGTATCGCCGCGACGTGGTCGACCGGCTGCACGTCGGCGAGCCGCACCAGCTCGACCTGTGGCGCGTCCGCCGAGACCGCCCCCTGACCCCCGCCGACCTGGACGAGATGATCGACCTGGTCGTCTCCGCGGTGCTTCCGCTGGCCCGGTATCGGACGATGCCGGCGTCGCATCCGTACACCGCGGGACGAGAGGTGGAGGTGCTGGTTGACGACCTGTGGGTGGAGCTGCTGGAATGCGGCCTTGCCGCCGAGCACGTGCTGGCCGCTGCAGGGGTGGAGTCCCGGCGCTGGTCGGGACTTGCACTCGGTATGGGGCTCGACCGGGCGGTGATGCTGCGCAAGGGCATCGCAGACATCCGGCTGCTGCGCTCCGACGACCCCCGCGTGACCGGCCAGATGCTCACCCTCGACCGCTACCGCGAGGTCAGCTCGATGCCGCCGACCATACGCGACCTCTCGATCGCGGTCGCCGACGACGTGACGGCCGAGGATCTCGGCGACCGCGTGCGGACCAGCCTCGATTCCGGGACGCTCGACGCCGTCGAGGCGGTGACCGTGATCAGCCAGACACCGGGTGAGGCCCTGCCGGACCAGGCGGTCGCCCGGATCGGCCTCCAACCTGGCCAGAAGAACGCTCTCGTTCGGCTCGTGCTCCGGCACCCGACGCGGACACTGACCGCAGCGGAGGCCAACCGGATCCGGGACCGCGTCTATGCCGCCATCCACGACGGCCGGGCCCACCAGTGGGCCTCGCCGGACGGTGAGGCCGGCGTGTAGGCGGCGCCGGTACGATGCCGCCTCGATGACTCGCGTCTTCTCCGGCATCCAGCCCACCGGCCGCAAGCACCTGGGCAACTACATCGGCGCCATCCGCCACTACGTCGCCGACCAGGAGGGTCACGACGCGTTCTACTGCGTCGTCGACCTGCACTCGATCTCGGTCGTCTACGACCCTGCCACGCTGCGCGAGAACACGCTCGACACCGCAGCCACGCTGCTCGCCGCCGGCCTCGACCCGGAACGCTGCACGGTGTTCGTGCAGAGCCAGGTGCACGAGCACGCCGAAGGCGCGTGGCTGCTGGGCGCCGTCGCCACCATGGGCGAACTGCGGCGGATGACCCAGTTCAAGGACAAGAGCCACGGCCAGGAGTCGGTCGCCGTCGACCTCTTCACCTACCCGGTGCTGCAGGCCGCCGACATCCTGCTCTACCAGGCCGACCGGGTGCCGATCGGCGACGACCAGCGCCAGCACCTGGAACTGGCCCGCGACATCGCCCAGCGGTTCAACCATCGCTTCGGCGAGACGTTCGTGCTGCCCCAATCGGCGATCCCGCTGGCCGGTGGGCGGGTCATGGACCTGCAGGATCCGACGAGCAAGATGTCAACCACCGGCGGCACCGCGCAGGGCACCGTGCTTCTGATCGATCCTCCGGAGGTGGTGTCGAAGAAGATCCGCTCGGCGGTCACCGACTCCGGACGAGAGGTGCGCCGGGGCGAGGGCAAGGACGGGATCGCCAACCTGATCGAGATCCTCGCCATCGCCACCGACCGCACACCGGCGCAGGTCGAGGCCGCCTACGAGGGTGCCGGCTACGGAGCATTCAAGGCCGACGTCGCCGAGGCGGTGGTCGAGTATCTGCGGCCGGTCCGTGAGCGGTATCTGGAGCTGCGGGCGGACGAGGCGAGGCTCGACGCGGTGCTGACCGCGGGCGCCGAGCGCGCCCGGAGCGTGGCCGGCGGGACGTTGGCCGATGTCAAGCGGCGGATGGGGTTCGCGTGACGACCCACCAGCCCGCGACGTCGTAGACTGTCGGCTCTGTCCCGCGAGCATCCACCCCTCTTCATCGTCGGCGCCGCGCGCTCCGGGACGACGCTGGTGCGCTCGATGCTGGCCGCGCATCCCCAGCTCTCGATCCCTCCCGAGTCGCACTTCGTGGGCTACCTTGCCCGCCGCTACCAGGATCGGCCGTGGACGCCGGCGGTCGTCTCGGCGCTCGCCGCCGACGTCGCTGCCGACGCCCACTTTCGGCTCTGGGGGCTTGATCCGGAGTCGACCGCTGCGAGCGTGGCCGCATCCCGTCCGGCCGGGCTCGCCGACGCACTGGGAGGATTCTTTGCCGCCTACGCGGTCGCCGAGGGCAAGCTGTACTGGGGCGACAAGACGCCTCATCACGTGTTCCTGCTGCGCGACCTCGAGCGGCTGTGGCCGGACATGCGCGTCCTGCACGTGATTCGCGACGGTCGCGATGTGGCGTGCTCGCACCTCGCGCTGGCCCGCGACCTCGACCAGCGCTGGAGCGCACGCTCGGTGCCCGCCGCGGCGGCGTGGTGGCGGGCGGCGATCGTCCGCGGCCGTGCTGCCCGCACCCGTATCGGAGATCGCTACGCCGAGGTGCGCTACGAGGATCTGATCGCCGATCCGCGGAGTGAGCTCGAGCGCCTGTGTCGGTTTGCCGGGCTGCCGTTCCACGCCGACATGCTCGACCACGCCGGCCGGGTTCGCACGCCGCCGGCGCCCGAGTTCGCGAGCGCCCGCGGCCCGCTCCGCAGGCCGGTCCATTCGTGGCGGCGGGAGTTGTCCGGGAGCCAGATCGCCGCCTTCGAGGCGGTCGCCGGACCGGAGCTGGTGGCGTGCGGGTACAAGCCTGCTGCGCTGCCCACCGACCCGTTCACCGAGACGCTCGCCCGTGCCCGGGCCGGAGTCTTCATGGGCTGGCGCGACCTTCGCCGGGGTGCCCGCCGCACAGCCCATCGCCACGCCGTGCCGCTGGCCCGGGCTTGGGCCCGCCGGGCTCCCGCCGCCTGATGGCGTTGTTCGTGACCCACGCTGCCACCGCGGGTGGAGCCGAGGTGGTGCTCGAGCACTACCTGCGCGTGCGACCCGGCGCACACCGGGTGCTGGTGCTGAGCGACGGCGAGTGCGCGGCGCGCTTCGCCGGGACCGGGGCCCAGGTGACGGTCGCCGCGGTGCTCGACCCGCGCCGGCCGGTGCGGGCGGCTCCCCCGCGGGAGGCGGCGCGCGCGGGCATTCGCACCGTGGCCGGCCTACCGCGGATCCTGCTGGCCGCAGCCTCCGGCGGCGAGCGGGTGATCGTCACCAACAGCATGAAGGCACACGTGCTGGCGCCGGCGCTGGCCGGTCTGCCGGGCCGCCGGGTGGGTATCCGGTTGCACGACATGCTGATCCCCGGCGAGCTCTCGGCGGCGATGCGACCGCTGCTGCTGGCGGCGGGCGCCGCGGCCGCGTCCACGTCGGCGGTGTCGGCAGCCTGTGCGGCAGCGGCTCGCAGCTACGGCCTGCGGCGGGTGCGCCGGTTCCCGAACGGCGTCCCGCCGGGCGAGCCACCCCGTCCGTCGCCGGGTTCACAGGTGTCGCTGCTCGCGATCACCCAGCTCGCCCGCTGGAAGGGGGTGCACCACGTCTTGGAGGCGCTTGCGGCAGCGCGTGCGGCCGGCGTCGCGGCCACCCTGCAGGTGGTCGGCGACTCGGTGCACGGCGACACGGCCTACCGTGACCAGCTGCACGGGCGAGCGCTCCGCGAGGACCTCGCCGGAGCAGTCACGTGGCACGGCCGGCTGGCCGATCCGACGCCGTTCCTGCGCTCGGCGGACATCTGCATCCACCTGCCCAACCGTCCCGATCCGCTGCCCACGGCGCTGATCGAGGCCCAGGCCTGGTCGCTGCCGGTGATCGCCCGCGACTGCGGAGGCATTGCCGAGATCGTCGAGCACCAGCGTACGGGGATCGTCCTTTCGGGGCCGGCCGACCCGGCCTTCGCCGGCGCCGCCATCGCGCGTCTGTCCGATCCCGGGCTGCGGGCCCAGATGGCGGCGGCCGCCCATGCCCGGGCCCTGCGGCTGTTCTCGCTCGACGGCTACGCCCAGCGGTTCGACGACTGGATCGCGAGCCTGGATGGTCCAGATGGTTGACCGGCCGGCGATCCGCGAGCGGGTGCCGGCCCGAGCCGCCGAGCTGCCGTCGGCGCTCGCGCTCGTGCGCACCGATGCCGAGCTCGCGGATGCCATCGTGCGGTCGCTGGCCACGCTCGGCGTCCGGCGGCCGCAGATCGCCGGCGGGACGACCGGGCGGCGGCTGGTCGCAGCGGCTCTGCCGGAGTCGCACCCGGCCGCCCGGGCGGACGTGGTGATCGCCGTCGGCGGCGGGCGCACGCTGGACGCAGCAAAGGCCTCTGCCTTCGACCGCGGGCTACCGCTGGTGGCCATTCCCACGCAGGCCAGTCACGACGGGATCTGCTCGCCGGTCGCGGTGCTCGATGACCGCTCCGAGAGCCGCGGCACGCGGCCCCCGGCGGCGGTGGTGGTGCCGTTGCACGTGATCGCATCGGCCCCCCGCCACAGCATCGTCAGCGGTCTGGCCGACCTGGCGGCGAACCTGATCGCGGTCGCCGACTGGCGGTACGCCGCCGACACCCACGGCGAGCCGTTCGACGACTACGCCGCCCTGCTCGCACGCTCGGCCGCCGAGCTTGCGGTGGGGCGGCGGGCGATGTTCTCCCCCGACCGGCAGTTCGACATCGAGGATGTCGAACTGCTGGTGAACGGTCTGGTGTTGAGCGGGCTGGCGATGACCCTGGCCGGATCGAGCCGTCCGTGCAGTGGCCCCGAGCACCTCATCAGCCATGCCTTCGACCGGCTCGAGCTCGGCAGCGCGAGCCACGGCGAGCAGGTGGCGGTGGGGTCGACGCTCGCCGTCAGGCTGTTCCCCGCTGCCGGCCTCGAACCGGTGCTCGAGCTGCTGACGCGGGTCGGTGCGCCCGCCGCACCGCGGGAGCTCGGGATCGCCGACGCCGACGCCCGGCGCGCGCTCCATACCGCCGCCGAGGTCCGCCCGGCCCGGCGCAGCCTGCTCACCGACACCATCGCCGGCGACCCCGCACGGATCTCGGCGATCATGCGCGAGGCATGGGGCACGTGATCACCGTCAAACGTTCCGACGCCTGGTGGACGGTGGTGGTGATCGACCCGATCGCCGCCCCGCTGGTGCGCCTGCTTGCGCGTGTGCGGCCGGTCACGCCCAACCGGGTCACGATCGCCTCGGTGGTGGTCGCGATCCTGTCGGCCGTGGCCTGGGTGCGCGGGCACTCCGTTGCCGCGGCGCTGCTGTTCCAGGCGGCATTCCTGCTCGACTGCATCGACGGTAAGCTCGCGCACCTGCGAGGCGACGCGTCGCGGTACGGCGCCTGGATGGACAGCGTGGCCGACGCGGTGCGGATGGCGGCGTGCTACGGCGGCCTGGCCTGGTGGCTCGCCGGGCGCCCGGATTTCGATCGCCGGGCGGCACTGGTACTGGCCGCCTACCCGGTGCTGCACGCGGGGGTCATCCTGACCGGCCATGCGTGGCCCCGCGACAAGGCGGAGGAGTCGACGACGATCTCACTCGCTCCCACCGCGACGGCCATGCTGCGGGCCGCCCCGGGACGGCTCGGAATGCCGGGGTCGACGGTGGACGCCGAGGCGGCCGTGTTCACGCTGGGGCCGCTGCTGGCGGCCCCGCTGGTCGGTCTGTGGGTCGCCGCCGGGATGAACCTGGCCCACCTCGCCGTCGCCATCCTTGCCCGCGGACGCGTCGCGTTGCGAGAGGATCGTCCACACCGCGACATGTGAGAACCTGTCACCCGATGCTCCATCCGATCCGGCCGCTGCTACTTCATGACTACCTCCTCCAGGCCGGCGGTGCGGAACGGGTGGTGGACGCCCTGATGCTCGCCTACCCGCACGCGGAGCTGGTGACGTCGCTGGCCTCCCGCCGCTTTCTGTCCCGCTACGCCGATCGCCGCGTGCACACCAGCAGCCTGCAGCGGCTCCCGGTCGGCGAGCGCACCTTCCGCTGCCTGTTGCCGCTGTACGCACATGCCTTCGAGACCGTCCCGCTGCCCGACGCGGACATCGCCGTCTGCAGTTCCAGCGGCTGGTCACACCTGGCGGCTCACCGGTTGCAGATGCCGGTGCTCGTGTACTGCCACACCCCGGCCCGGTGGCTGTGGCGGGGCGGCGAGTACTTCGAGGGGACGCGCCTGGCGACCGTCCGCCCGGTCCTCGAACCGCTGCTCGGACGGCTGCGTGCCAAGGACGTCGACCGGGCCCGGGCCGCCACCCGCTACGTCGCCAACTCGGCGTCTACGGCCGATCGGATCGCCCGCTGCTACGGCATCGACGCGGACGTCGTCCACCCGCCGGTGGGGGTCGAGCGATTCCGCCACGACCTGCCTCGCGATGACTTCTACCTGGTCGTCTCACGACTGCTCGACTACAAGCGGATCGACGTCGCGATCGACGCCTGCTCGAGGCTCTCTCGGCGGCTCGTGGTGGTCGGGGACGGGCCAGCGCTCGAACGCCTGCGCGCGCGCAGCGGGCCGACCGTGCGGTTCGCCGGCTGGCGTCCGGATGACCAGGTGCGCGACCTCATGCAGACCTGCCGGGCGCTGATCGTGCCCGGGTCGGAGGACTTCGGGATCGCCGCCGTGGAGGCGATGGCGGCCGGTGCGCCGGTGGTGGCACTCGACGCCGGCGGGGTTGCCGAGACCGTGCGCGACGGGCACACCGGCGTGCTTTTCGGGCGCTGCCAACCGGCCGCCGCGGCCTCGGCGCTGCTGCGGCTGGAGGCGGCCGACTGGCCGGCCGCCCGGATGGCGGCCGAGGCTCGCCGCTTCGCCTCGGACCGGTTCGTCGAGGAGATGCGGATGCTGATCGACGATACGCTCGGCCGGCCGCTGCGAACGGCGATCGCCACACCGGCGTGACGCGGCTCCCGCACGTTCTGCTCGTGGTGCTGGACACCGTGCGCGCGGACGCTCTGGGGGTGTACGGATGCCCACGCCCGACATCGCCTCGGATCGACCGGCTGGCCGCGTCCGCGGTGGTCTACCGGCGCGCCCACAGCCCGTCCTGCTGGACGCTGCCGGCGCACGCGTCGCTGTTCACCGGCCTTGCCCCGTCCCAGCATGGCGTCGGGGGCGCCCGCGACGGGCTCGTGGCCGTCGGCGCGCCAACACTCGCCGAGCGCCTGCGCGACCACGGATACGCGACACTGGGCGCGTCGGCCAACCCCTGGATCGGGCCGGCGTTCGGCTTCGACCGAGGCTTCGACGAATTCCTCTGCGGGTGGCACGTCGGCGCCGCGCCCGACATCGCGGCCGCGAGTCTGGCTCACGGAGGTCACACCGCCCGCCAGAAGCTGGCCGCCGTGGCCGCGGGCGGGCCGGCGTCACTGATCGCCGCGCTGCCCAACTATGCAATCGCGCGCCGCCGGCGAGCCGGACGGTTCGGCGCCCGTGGCCTCTCCCGGAGGTTTCTCGCCGCGTTCGCGCGCGCCGCCCGCGACGGACCGGTGTTCGGCTTCGTGAACCTGCTCGACGCACACCATCCACACTCGCCGCCTCGCCGTCATCTGCAGGTGCTGGGCGGGTCGCTGGGCCGGGTGCCGACGCACCCGTGGGCGTTGGCCGGAGGTCTGGCGACGCTGACCGATGCCGACCGGGCCGCCCTACGCCGGCTGTACGAGGCCGACGTGCGCCACGCCGACGACGTGGCGGGCGGCCTGGTGGCCGCCGTCGATCGCCTGTCCCAGCGGCCGGTGAACGTGGTCGTCACCGCCGACCACGGCGAGAACCTGGGAGAGCACGGTCTGATGGATCACCAGTTCTCGCTCCACCAGACGCTGCTGCACGTGCCGCTCGTCGTCCGGATGTCCGGAGGGGAGCCGGCCGACGAGCCGAGCCTGGTCTCGCTGTGCGACGTCTTCGAGCTGCTCGCCGCCGGCCGCCGGCCGCGGCCGCGAACGTCAGTGACCGCCGAGTACGCCCGACCGCAGCCGCCCGTGCAGCGCCTGCAGACGCGCTGGCCGGAGGGCCGCTTCGACCACCTCGATCGCCGGCTGCGGGCGCTGGTGCGCGACGACGGGATGAAGGCGATCTGGGCCTCGGACGGCCGCCACGAGGCGTACGACCTGCGGGTCGACCCGGGCGAGGCGGAGAACCTGTGGCCGTCGGCCGCCGCGGAAGCGCTGCTCGCCGAGCTCGAAGAACGCTTCGGTACCGCCGAGGACGCGGCGCAAGCGCCACCACCGGCCGCCGACACGGCGGTGCGCAACGCTCTGGAATCGCTGGGCTACCTGTAGGCTTTTTCCATGTCCATGCTTCGCCGCCATGCGCTACTGATCATCGCCGTCACGCTGGTGGCTGGCGTAATTACCACAGGTCTCGCGGTGACCCGGCCACCGCTCTACCGGTCGCGGGCCGATCTGCTGGTGGCCACCGGGTTTCTCACCGGCAGCTACGGGCCGCTGGTCAAGCCTCCGTACCAGACGCAGTCGCAGCTCCTGGTCACCCAGGCCAAGCTGGCGTCAGAGCAGGACGTCGCGGTGCTGGCGTCGACCCTGCTCGGCGGCCACCCCACACCGTCCCAGGTCGCGGCCCACATCTCAATCGCCGCGTCCCAGGATGTGAACGTGATCACGGTGACAGCCACCGGCAGCTCGCGCGCGTCCGCCGAAGCTCTCGCTCGGGCGTACGCGCGCGCTGTGGCCGCTCGCGCCCGGGCGCAGTCGAGGCATGAGATCCTGACCGCAATCGCCGCGGTCGATCGGCAACTCGCCGGCAGGCAGTCCAGGGTCACGGCAACCGCCCTGCGCGCCCAACTCGCCAAGCTTCAGCTGTACGCGGACGGCACGGACGGCGGTGTGCAGGTGACCCAGGCCGCCACCACCGCCTCCGACGCAAACGTGAGCACCCCGCCGCTGGTGGCCCTCGGTCTGGTCATCGGCCTCGCGCTGGGTCTGGCGGCAGCCACCGCCAGGGATCGGCTGGAGCACCGGCTGGACGACGAGCAGGTTGCGACGCTGCTGCACGCGCGCATCCTCGGCCGGCTACCGTCGGCGGCCTCGGCGCACTCGTCGGCGGCGGCTCCGAGCGGCGCCGAAGCCGAGGCCGCCAGACGGCTCGCGCTCGCGGTCGACAACGTCGCCATCACCAGCTCTGCCCGTGCACTGGTGGTGACGGCGGCACATGCCCACGAGAGCCGCAGTCGGATCGCGGCGGTGCTGGCGGTCGCCATGGCCGAGACGGGCCGGCGGGTGATCCTGATCGACGCCGACACCGGCGGGGCCGGCGTGCACGGGCTCTTCGGGCTCGACCCGCGCGACGGGCTGACCGACGCCCTCACCGGCTCGGTGCACCGAGTCGACGAGCTGCTGCACACGGTCACCCTGCGCACCGCACCCCACGGGACGCTTCGTGTGCTGTGCGCGGGACCAGCCCCCGACGGGCCGGCCGCCACCATCCTCTCGGGCTCCGAGCCCGCCGAGCTGCTCGCGGCACTCGAATCAGAGGCCGACTACCTGCTGATCGATGCCCCGCCCGCGCTGGACGTGCCCGATCCACTGCTGTGGGCCCGCCACGCCGACGCGCTGGTGCTCGTGGTGCCCGATCCGGGCAGCCGCGCCGGGGAGCTCGAACGGCTGTACGCCACCGTCGAGACCGGCAGCTGTCGCGTGCTGGGAGCGATCGTCGCCGAGCCGGCACGCCGCAGCCACGCACGCACCGGCGATGCGGCGGCAGCGCGCGCAGCGGCGGCCCGCGCGTGATCGGCCGGCTGCACGCGCCGGCCTGGGCCCCGGTTGCCCCGGCGCTGGCGGGTGCAGCGGTCGCCGCGTGGGTGCTCGTACGCGGGGGTGTGCCCAGTCTGGCGCTGGCGTCGGGCTGCTGTATGGCGGTGTGCGCGCTGCTGGTCGGCTGGGAGCGGGTGCGGAGCGGCGACTGGATGAACGGTGCCAGCTTTCTGCTGATCCCGGTCGCGCTGGGGTTCGGCCTGCGCGGACTCTCGCTGCTGGGAGCCGACTCGACACTCAGCTATCCGGGCTGGGTCGCGGTCGAGGTGCGCGACCGGATCGCCGAGACCGCGCTGTGGACGGCGACGCTGGGCGCCGCCACCACGTATCTCGGGTATCTGGCGGGGGTGCGACTGGCCGGCCACCGGCCGCTGGGCCGGGCACGCGACGTCGACCCCCGGCGGGCACGGCTGGTGGTGGGCGGGCTGGTGGCGATCGGCCTGGCCGGGTTTGCGATCCTCGTGCATCAGCTGGGCGGTGCGGCCTACTTTCGCAACATCGCCTACGCCCGCTTGGACACCACCGGGCTGGGGCTGTTCAAGCTCGCAGCGACCGGGCTGCGGTTCGCGCTCCTCGTCTGGATCGCCACCACGCCGCGGCTGTCGCGGCGACGGCTGGTCGTCGCCTGCGTGGCCGTGCTGCTGCTCACGACCGGCCAGCGCAGCGCGGTGTTCGCGACGCTGATCCCGGTGCTGCTGGTCTACCACTACCGGGTGCGGCGGCTGCCGGTGAGGGCGTTTGCGATTGCCGCGACGCTCTCGATCGTAGTCGCCGTGGGAATCGTGCAGTATCGCCAGTACACCCGCACCGCCGCCACCGGACCGAACACCGTCGCCGGCATCCGCGTGACGCGGCACACGCCGCCGCAGCCGAGCACCAGCGTCTTTCGCAGTGCGCTGGTGTCGCTGGACGGCCTCGTGCTGGTGCAGCAGGCCGTGCCGTCGGACATCCAACCGAACTTCGGCGAGAAGCTGCTTCTGGTACCCGAGGGTTGGGTCCCCCACGCGCTCTGGTCCGGCAAGCACCAGTGGCAGTCCAATGTGCTTGCGAGCCGCTATCTGGGCTTCGCGCACGGGGGCGTGTTCCTCTCGGGCTTCGGCACCATGTGGGCTGCCGGGCTGCTGCCGGGGGTGGTGCTGGGCTCGCTGTTGCTCGGGCTCGGGGTGGGCTGGGTGTACGGCAGGATGCAACGGTTCGGGTCGGCGGCATGGGTGCTGGTGTACGCGGTTGTCGCGAACGGAGCTGCCCGTTTCATGCTGGCGGGCGACGAGGTGTCGATCTTCTTCTTCACCCAGGCACTCGTGGCGGTGCTGATCACAATCCGGCTGGTCACCGTGCCCGCGCACGCGCGGGCATAATCACGCCGATGAGCCGCCCCCCGTTCGAGGTCGCCGCCCTGGCCGAGATCCCTGCGCTGCCGGCCGCCGGCGGCAACGAGTGGAAGCCGGTTCGCGCTCACCTCGGGATCGACGCGTTCGGCATCAATGCCTTCACCGCGGCCGCCGCCGGGGACGAGGTGATCGAGGAGCACGACGAGACCGGAGCCCAGGCCGGGGGTCACCAGGAGGTGTACTTCGTCACCTCTGGCGCGGCCCGGTTCACGCTGGGGGCGGACACCGTGGACGCCGCCACGGGGACGTTCGTCTTCGTGCGCGACCCGGCGCTGCGCCGACACGCAGTCGCGACCGCGGCCGACACGACCGTGATCGTGATCGGCGCGGGAGTCGGGGCGGCCTTCACCCCGTCAGCATGGGAGTACTCGTTCCAGGCCGAGCCGGCGGCTCGCCAGGGCGACTACCCGCAGGCCTTCGCGCTGATCCGCGAGGCGCTCGAGCTGCATCCCGAAAAACCGACGCTGATCTACAACCTGGCCTGCTACGAGGCGCTCGCGGGACGGGCGGATGACGCGATCGAGCACCTGGCGACAGCCATCCGCCTCGACCGGACGTGCGCAGACTGGGCACGCGAGGACGCCGACTTCGACTCCATCCGCAACCGCCCGGATTTCCCCGCGTGACCCCAGCCGCGACAGCCCTCAATGACACGGGATGGTCGCGGCGTCATGGACCGTGCCGTTGACGCCCACGAACTGCTCGAGAGCCTGACCTTGCTCGAGCGTGAGCCGCGCAGCGCCGAAGTGGACGTTGTCCCGGGCGGCCTCCCATGAAGGGCGGCGGCCGGCCGCCCATGCACCGTGGTCGTCGCCGCCGGCGCCGGAGATGACCTCGACCATGCCACCGGTCGCCGCCACCGTCCCGTCGGTTTGCAGCGGACGGGTGCGCTCGTAGTCGTGGGCGTGGCCGTTCAGCACCAGGTCGGCCCCGGCGGCCGCCAGCGGCGTCCAGAAGTTGCCGAACGACGCGTCGCCACCGATCTTGCCGGAGCTGAACCGCGGGCGGTGCCAGAACGCCAGGGTGCACGGAGCGGGATGAGCGGCCAGGTCGGACTCGAGCCACGCGACCTGCGCCGAGCCGGCGGTGTGGTCGATCTCCGAGTCGAGGCTGATGATGTGCCAGCCGACCGACGGCAGGTCGAAGCTGTAGTAGGCCGCGCCGCGGCCGGGCTGGCCGGGATCGGGTGCTCCGGACAGGTAGTCCCAGTACCAGAAGTAGCCCTCCGCCCCCGGGTCGAGGTACTCGTGGTTGCCCGGGGTGGCGGCGGTTATCGTGGCGAGCCCACCGAACAGCTTGGCCGGCGCGTAGAAGTTCAGGAACTCCTCGAACGACCCCTGCTGGTAGACGTCACCGAGGTACAGCACCAGGTCGGGTGACCAACCGGCCATCAACGCCTCAACCTTGGCCTCGGCTGATGTTCCCACGGCGCCGTCGCCCACCGCCGCGACGGTGACCACGGTCTGTGCGCTCGAGGGCACCTGGCCCGTGTTCGGGCTCGCAGGTAGCACCGGCGTCGGGTCGCCGGTGACGGTGAGCGGCACCGACGCACTCCCCGGCGCGCCGTCCAGGTACGCGGTGGCCGAGACCTGGTGGGAGCCGGCGGCCTCGAAGGCTGGATGAAGTGCGAAGGAGTACACGTCGGTGGACGGGTCGGGACCGGCCGACGGAAAGAGGTCGGTGAGGGCGTACGCGCCGTCCACCGCGAACGTGACGCAGAGCGTGGGCATCGCTCGCTGCCCCGGGCAACCGACGGTGTCCGTGCCGCCCAGTCCGGTCACCGTCACCTGGGCGGTGTAGGTACCGGCCGTACCGCTCACGTTGTCCAGGGTGGCCGGATGGCGGGTGAGGCACACGCTCATCGACGCGCCGTCGGGCGCCGTCACCGGCGCGCCGCAGATCGGCGTCGCCGCGGCGACCCCCGTGACCCCGGCAGCCAGGCTGACCGCAAGCACGGTTGCCAACGCGGCGAGTGCAGGACGCATGAGACAACTGTAGCTTGTCATGTTCTCGCCGCGACGGCTTCCGCCGCGTCCAGATCCCCCGGCAGATCGACCTCGGCCCACGACCCCGGCGCCACCTCGATCGCAACGGCGTGCACCCGCGCACAGATCCGCGAGTACAGATCCTCGTAGTAGAGGTCGCCCTCACCCGCCGCGGCAGCACGGCGCGCCTCCAGCAGATAGGCGGAGCGCGAGCGCTCGTCGAGCACCGAGATGCCGATGAACTCACCGTTCGAGCGGGCACGGTCGAGCTGCTTGCCCAGCGCCACCACCCGGCCGTCCCACTCCTGCACCTTGAGCGCCTCGGCGTCGGGCACTCCCCGCTCCACCATCAGCACGAGCTCCCCGGCCGAGGCCACCGCGAGCGAGACCAGGCCGGCGTCGAACACCAGGTCACAGTTCAGCACCAGCAGCCGTCCGAGTGGTGCCCGCTCGACAGCCACGGCCAGGCTGTGCGAGTTGTTGCGCTCGGCGTGCAGTTGGTTCCGAATCGTGTCGGCAGCACGACTCACGTGCGCCTCGACCTGGTCGGCGTGGTGCCCGGTGACGACCACCGGACGGCCGAGCCCGGCCTCCGCCAGGGCTTCCATGCAGCGGTCGATCAGCGTCCGGCCGCCCACCCGGCAGAGCGCCTTGGGGACGCCGCCCATCCGTGTCCCGGCGCCCGCCGCCAGGATGACCGGGGTGAGGGCCGGGGAGTCGGCGCGGGGTCCGCTCACTCCGCGGCCTCCCGAGCCGCGCGCTCCCCGGCGAGCACCGCCCCTTCCATGAAGCTCGGCAGCACCGATGCCTCGGCTCCCGCGAGGTGCACGCGCCCGTCGGGCTCGGCGAGCCGCTCGCCCCAGCCGGTCAGCTGTCCGGGGGCGAAGATCAGGTAGCTGCGGGGATAGACGACTCGGGTGATCCGCAGCACGGCCGGCCCGAACAGCCGCCGCACGACTTCGCCCACCTCGCGCACGGCGGCCGCGTCCGAGAGCGCCGCCAGACGGCGGGCGGGCCCCGCACCCACGAAGCTGCCGAGCGTGCGCGAATCGCGCCGGTAGGCGTAGCCGAGCACCGAATCGGTGACCGCCGAGGTGGGCGCTGCCTGCGGCAGATCGGCGGCCAGTTCGATCAGCGACTTGACGGCGTTGCCGTACACCGCACCGCCCGGGATGGCCGGAGCGCCCGCGATCCGGGCTCGGGCATGCAGCGGGACGGCGACGATCGCGCGCCGGGCGGCAATACGGCCTCCGCGTGCGGTCGTGACCGTGACACCACCGATCGACTGCGCGATCTCGACCGCACGGCAGCGCAGGCGCACGCGGTCGCCGAGTACGGCGCAGATCGCGTGTGCGAGCGCGCCGGCGCCGTCGCGGAAGCGGTATTCGGAGTCCGACCGCGGGCCACCCCTGGCCGCGTACTTGACGGCCAGCGCGTGCAGGGACATGCGGCGCAGTTCCACCGTGGAGGCGACCACGGCGATCATCGTCTCGGCCACCGCGCGGTCGAACGCCGTCGCGCCCGCTGCGTCCAGCCAGCCGGCGACGCTCTGCCGGTCGGCGCTCGGGTCGGGCGAGTCGCCCAGCCGGGCAACCTCGTCGAGCAGTGCGGCGTACCCGGCCGGCGGATCGAAGCCGGTGCGCCCGGCAACCCAGCCCAGCGAGGGCGTCGGGCCGTGGTCGCCCCAACCAACGGCGGAGCGGACGACGGGGCAGCCGACCTCGGTGGCGAGCGAGCGCAGACGTTCGTTGGTGGCATCGATCGCCTCACCCCCGGCTTCCCACGGTGTGCCGTCGTGGTCCCGCGTCCAGACCCGGCCTCCGACCCGATCGGAGGCTTCCAGCACACACACCTCCGCGCCTGCGGCGACCAGCCGGTGGGCGGCGGTGAGACCGGACAGACCGGCGCCGATCACGACCACGTCACGCAGAGTGCAACGCCTCCAACTCCTGATCGCCGAGCACCCGCCACGCACCCGGCGCCAGATCGTCGGCGCTCAGCGAGCCGTAACGCGTGCGATGCAGCGTCCGGACGGGATGGCCGACAGCCTCGCACATCCGCCGCACCTGCCGGTTTCGGCCCTCGTGAATGGTGATCTCGATCCTCCCCGCCGCCACCCGCTCGACCACCGCCGGGGCCGTCGGCCCGTCGTCCAGCTCGATCCCGGCGCGCAGCCGGGCAAGCGCCTCCGGCGCCGGGTCACCGGCCACGTCGGCCAGGTAGGTCTTGGCTACCCCGTGCCGGGGATGCATCAGGCGGTGCGCCAGGTCGCCGTCGTTGGTGATCACCAGCGCTCCGGTGGATTCTCGATCCAGGCGACCGACCGGGAACAGCCGCAGGTCACTGCCGACGAGGTCGAGCACGGTGCGCCGTCCCTGCGGGTCGCTGGCGGTCGTGACGACGCCGGCCGGCTTGTTGAGGAGCAGCGTGAGCGACTGCTGGCGACTCACAGGCCGCCCGTCCACGCATACCCGATCGCCTTCGCCGACCCGCGTACCGACCTCGGCACGCATCCCGTTCACCGTCACCCGCCCGGCGCGGATCACATCGTCGGCGCCTCGCCGGGATGCCAGACCGGTCGAAGCCAGAAACCGGTTAAGCCGCTCCGGCACGCTGATCCGCCACCAGGTGCAGGCGGGCGCGTAGCGCCTCGTGATCGGCTTCGCTGAGGTCGAACGCGCTCAGGTCGGGGAGGCTGGCCACGCCCTCTTCGAGCCCGAACATGCGGGCGAACACGGTCGTCGTGCGATACAGCACCGGCTGGCCGATCGTGTCGGCGCGGCCGGCCTCCTCGATCAGCCCACGCTCGAGCAGTCCGGCAACGCCCGAGTCGGCGGCGACCCCGCGGATGCGCGCGATCTCGGGCCGCGACACAGGGCCGAGGTAGCCGACGATGGCCAGCGTCTCCAGCGCGGCCTGCGAGAGCCCGCGGGCGTTCGGGCGGTTGACCAGCCTGGCACAGGCCGCTGCCGTGGCCTTGGACGCGCGGAACCCGTACCCCCCGGCCACCTTCTCCAGCACGACGCCGGAACGGCCCTCGCCATAGCGATCGGTGAGCGCGTCCAGCGCGCGCTCGACTCGCTCGGGGGACGACTCGCTGAGGGTTACCAGCTCGCGCACCGACAGCGGCTCGGAGGCGACGAACAGCAGCGCCTCGACGGTGTGCGTGAGCTCGCTCACGCGATCGCACGCTCCGGGGCCGGCTGCGGGTCGGCCTGCACGACGGTCGCGGCAGTCGAGCGGCCGGCCCGCCGGGTGACGCGGATCGGGCCGAACACCTCCTCTTGCACCGGATCGGCCTCACCGGACTTGTACAGCTCGAGCACGGCCAGGAAGGCGGTCGCCTGTGCGATCCGGTCGAGCCCGGCCACCGCCTCGTCGAACGCGAAGCCTCGCCGGTCGCGCAGCAGCGCGCGAAACCGGCTGAGGAACTCGCTGACGGGCACCAGCCGCCGGCGCACCGAGGAGATGTCGATCTTGGGAGGCGATATGAGCAGGTGGCCGATGGCCGCGTGCAGCGCCCACGGATCCTCGCTGAAGGCCTCGACGACCGGTTCCGGGCGCGGCGCCAGCGGCGCCGGTCCGAGCCTGAACATGCGCGGCTCACCGCCCCGGTCGCCGAGCCAGCGAGCCGCCGCGGCGTAGCGGCGATACTCGATCAGGCGCTCGATCAGCTCTGCCTCGGCCTGCTCCGCGGTCAACTGCTCCTCGTCGTCCTCCTCCTCGCCGGGGAACAGCAGGCGCACCTTGAGCTCGAGCAGCGCCGCCACCAGCACCAGGAACTCGGAGGCGGACTCGAGGTCGAGCTCGCCGCGGTCATAGGCCCGCTCGACGAACGCCACCACGATGTCGGCGATCGGCACCTCGGCCAGTTCGATCTCCTCGCGCATGACCAGCGCCAGCAGCAGGTCGAACGGCCCCTGGAACACGTCGAGGTCGAGCTCGAGCTCAGAAACGGTCACCATGGATGGTGATTCTACGCCGCGCGGCGGATGGCCTCCCACTCCGCCGAGTGCGTACTGGGCTCGACTCCGACGCTCACGCCAGCACGGCCTCGCCCAGCAGGGCGCGCGCCTCGGCCATGAAGTCCCCGTCGGGGCGTACGCGGAACCCCGATCCGAAGCGCAGCGTCTTGCGGCCGACGGTGGTCTCGACCACCAGTTCCACCGGAGCCTCGCCGGGGTACTCGCAGATCAGCTGCTTGAGCTCTTCCACCACCTTCGACGGGGTCAGCCTGGCGTCCACGCGCAGCTTGACCACACCGAAGTCGGCCGCCGCCTCGAACGGCGCGACCTCTATCGCCATCAGCTTGATCTCGGTCTCGGAGCGGTGCTCGACCCGGCCCTTGATGAGCACGATCCGATCGGCGGCGAGCAGGTCGCGGGCCTTGGCCCACGTCTTCGCGAACACCGTCACCTCGATCGTGTCGGTGGCGTCGTCGAGCTCGACGAAGGCCATCGTGTCGCCCTTCTTGGTGACCAACTGCCTGACCGACGCCACTATCCCGCCGACGGTCACGATCTGGCCGTCGCGCAGCGTCGAGAACTCTCGCAGCGAGCTGTCCACCGCCCGCGCCATCTGCGCCCGCAGCGGCGTCAGCGGATGGCTGGAGACGTACAGGCCCAGCGTCTCCTTCTCGCGCCGCAGCAGCTCGTCACGCTCCCACTCCACCTCGGACACCGCCGGGTGCGATCGGCTGATCGCGATGGCGGTGCCGCCGGCGTCGCCGAGATCGAAGATCGACGCCTGGCCCATCATCGCGTCGGCCTGGACCTTCTGGCCTCCGGACAGTGCCTGCTCCAGCACCTCGGTCATACCGCGTCGCGTGGACTCGGTGCAGTCGAACGCTCCGCAGGCGATCAGGCTCTCCAGCATCCGCTTGTTGAGGACGCTGGCGTCGACCCGCTCGCAGAAGTCCCAGATCGAGTCGAACGGGCGCTCGGCGCGTGCCTCGATGATCAGCCGCACCGCTCCCTCGCCGACGTTCTTGACCGCCGACAGGCCGAACCGGATCCGCCCGGCGCCCACCGCGAAGTCGGACTGGCTCTCGTTGACGTCCGGGGGCAGCACCTCGAGGCCCATGTCCGCGCACTCGGTGACGTAGAACGGCACCCGGTCCTTGGTCGACATCACCGACGAGATCAGCGCCGCCATGTACTCGGCCGGATGGTTGGCTTTGAGGTATGCCGTGCGGTAGGCCACCAGCGCGTAACACGCGGCGTGCGACTTGTTGAACGAGTAGTCGGCGCTGCGCTCGTTGTCGTCCCACAGCTGCTGGGCCAGATCCGGCTCGACGCCGTTGGCGATGCAGCCCTGAATGAACTCGTCCTTGAGGGTGGCCATCAGCTTGGCGATCTTCTTGCCGATCGCCTTTCGCAGATCGTCCGCCTGGGCCGGGCTGAAGCCCGCCAGCTCGCGGGCGATCAGCATGCTCTGCTCCTGGTAGATGCAGATCCCGAAGGTGTCCTCGAGGATGCTCTCGACCCGCGGGTCGGGATAGGAGACCGGCTCCAGGCCGTTCTTGCGCCGCGCGTAGGTGGGGATGTTCTGCATCGGCCCCGGCCGGTACAGGGCGTTCAGCGCGATCAGGTCCTCGAAACGGGTGGGGCGCACCTGGCGCAGCGCCTCGCGCATGCCGGCCGACTCGAACTGGAACACGCCGGTTGAGTCCCCCTCGGCCATCATCGCGTAGGTCTTGGGGTCGTCCAGCAACAACCCGTCCATGTCCAGCCGGCGGCCGGTGGTCTGCTCGACCAGGTCGACCGCCCGCTCGATCACGTCGAGGTTGCGCAGGCCCAGGAAGTCCATCTTGAGCAGACCCAGCGCCTCCACGTCGCCCATCGCGAACTGGGTCACCACTTCCGAGTCGCTGCCCTTCTGCTGCAGAGGCAGGTACTCGGTCAGTGGCAGGTCGCCGATCACGACCGCCGCGGCATGGATGGAGTCGTTGCGCACGACTCCCTCGAGCGGCATCGCCATGTCCACGATCGACTTGGTGGTCTCGTCCGTGTCGTAGCTCTTGCGCAACTCGGCGCCGGACTTCATGCACATCTCGAACGACACCTTCGGCCCGTCCGGGACGAGTTTGGCGATCCGGTCGACGACGCCGTAAGGAATCGCCATCACCCGGCCCGCGTCCTTGATCGCGGCCTTGGGCTGCATCTTGCCGAAGGTGATGATCTGGGCCACGTTGCGCCGCCCGTACTTCTCAGCCACGTAGTTGATCACCCGCTCCCGACCCGCCACCGCGAAGTCGACGTCGACGTCGGGCATCGACTTGCGGCCGGGGTTCAGGAACCGCTCGAACAGCAGGTTGTAACGGATCGGATCGAGGTCGGTGATCTGCAGGCAGTAGGCGACCAGCGAACCGGCCGCCGACCCGCGGCCGGGGCCGACCGAAACCCCGTCCTGGCGGGCGAAGCGGATGAAGTCCCACACGATCAGGAAGTAGTCCGGGAAGCCCATCTCCTCGATCGTCTTCAGCTCGAACTCGAGCCGCTCGCGCAGCTCCGGCGTCGGGTCGGCGTAGCGCTCGCGCAGGCCTGCCTCGGCCAGCTGACGCAGGTACGCCACCGCCGTCGTCCCCTCGGGGACGTCGAACTTCGGCAGGTGCAGGGTCTCCAGGTCGAGCGTGGCGTCGCAGCGGTCGGCGATCTCCAGCGTGCGCCGCAGGGCGTCCTCGCCGAACTGGCCGAGCATCAGGTCGTACATCTCCTGCGGCGATCGCAGGTAGAAGCCGTGGTTCGAGAACTTGAAGCGGTTCGGGTTGTCCAGCGTGTCACCGGTCTGGATGCACAGCAGGGCCTCGTGGGGGATCGCGTCGGCCGCGGTCAGGTAGTGCACGTCGCCGGTGCCCACCAGTGGCAGGCCGGCGTCGCGCGAGAGCGCCACCAGCGACGGGTTGATCTGCGTCTGGATGTCGATGCCGCCGTCCTGCACCTCGACGTACACGTCGTCGCGGCCGAAGATCTGCACCAGCTTGTCCAGCTCCTCGCGGGCCAGACGGTCGTCACCGTCGACCAGCGCCTTGCACACACGGCCCGACAGGCAGCCCGACAGGGCGATGATGCCCTCGGCGTGAGCCGCCAACTGCTCCAGGTCGACCCGAGGCTTGTACCAGTAGCCGTCCAGGTAGCCCGCCGAGACGAGGCGCACCAGGTTGTGGTAGCCCTCGCTCGACTCGGCCAGCAACGTCAGGTGGCCGCGGCGCTCACGCTGAGGACGAGCCTTGTGATCGTCCACGACGTAGATCTCGCAGCCCATGATCGGCTTGACTCCGGCTCTCGCGGCGGCCTTGGAAAGGTCGACCGCCCCGGCCATCGAGCCGTGGTCGGTGAGTCCGACCGCGGGCATCCCGAACTCCGCGGCCCGGCGAACCAGCGGATCGATCCGGCACGCCCCGTCGAGGATGGAGTATTCGCTGTGGACATGAAGGTGGACGTACGGCGGCTGGCTCGGCACGGGTGTCCCAGTGTACCCACCGCCCCCGACAGACCCCCGAGGGCCCCACTGACCTTACGCCCGCCCCCGGTGTCCCAGCGCCTTGTAAGGAGCCGCCACCAACCGACCACCCCCATGCGTTCTGTCGTTACAAGGCCTGGCACCGCCCCAGCCGCCCCCACCCGACAGCCCCCAAACCGTCGAGGGCGCGAACAGTCAAGGTCGTGAACGAACGCCCCGCAAACATCCCGCCCGCCCCCGGTGTCCCAGCGCCTTGTAAGGAGCCGCCACCAACCGAGCCCCCCATGCGTTCTGTCGTTACAAGGCCTGGCACCGCCCCAGCCGCCCCCACCCGACAGCCCCCAACCCCGAGGGCGCAAACCGTCAAGGTCGCAAACGCCGAGCGAGATACATCCCGCCCGCCCCCGGTGTCCCAGCGCCTTGTAAGCAGCCGCCCCCACCCGAACCCCCATGCGTTCTGTCGTTACAAGGCCTGGCACCGCCCCAGCCGCCCCCACCCGACAGCCCCCAAACCGTCGAGGGCGCGGACAGTCAAGGTCGTGAACCGCCTGCCACCGCCCCCAACCACCGAGGTCGCGAACGGCTACGCCCCGTGCGGGCGGCGGCGGTGCAAGACGACCGCACCGGCGGTGGCGGTGGCGGCCAGGGCGGCGGCGCCGACCAGCGGACCACGGCGGCGGCGGCGTGGCGTGTCGCCACCCAACCGGCGCAGGGCATCGCGGGTCTTGCGGCGCACCACCCGCCGGGCGACGGCGTAGGTGACGTATCCGATGGCAGCTTTGCGTGCATTTCGCATGGCGGGGAGTCTACCCGACCGGTGGGACGGCGAGCACGCGGATTCGGTGATCCGAATACCACAACCAGGGGAGGGCTCTACCCTCCGTCGGGCGTCGATGATCCAACCCATGGACGCCAACGACACCTTCCATCGACACGTCGAGATCGACGACCGCTTCCTGGCTGACTGGATCGCGTTCGGTATCAGCGAGATGAACGCCTATCTGGCCAAGCACCTACGGTTCGCGAGGTACTGCGACGAGATCGACGCCGACGCCGCCTGAACTTAGGTCGAGAGGACCGGCAGGCTGAGCTTCGGCACAGCCCGCTGAGGGCGCACCATCCCGCCCTCGATCCAGGCGTCGATCTCTGCGAACAACTCCTCCACCAGCCGCCCCTGAGCGACCTTGCGCAGCACCTGTCCGTGCGCGTAGATGAAGCCGGCGTCGCGACCGCCGGCGATTCCGAAGTCGGCGTCGCCGGCCTCGCCGGGGCCGTTCACGGCGCAGCCCATCACGGCCACCTCGAACACCTGCTCGTAGCCCGCCAGCCGGGCCTCGACGAGCTCCGCGAGGTCGAGCACGTCGACGTTCGTGCGCCCGCAGGATGGGCAGGCGATCATCACCGGCCCCTTGTGACGCAGCCCGAGCACGCGCAGGATCTCCCAGGCCACCCGCACCTCCTCGACGGGGTCGGCCGTCAGCGAGACCCGGAGGGTGTCGCCGATTCCGTCGCTCAGCAGGCTGCCGATGCCGATCGCGCTCTTGACGGTGCCGGTGAACACGGGCCCGGCCTCGGTGACACCCAGGTGCAGCGGATACGGCACCTTCTCGGCCAGCCGCCGGTATGCCTGGATCATGACCGGCACCGACGAGCTCTTGACAGAGATCTTGAAGTCGGTGAAGTCCAGCTTCTCGAGTAGCCGCACCTCCTCCAGCGCCGCCTCCACCAGTGCTCCGGCCGGGTCGTTGGTGGCGTACTGGCGCAGATGGTCGGGCAGCGAGCCGGAGTTGGCGCCGATCCGCATCGGGATCCCCGCGGCCTGGGCCGCGCGCACCACCAACTCCACCTTGTCGTCGCCGCCGATGTTGCCGGGGTTGATGCGCACGGCCGCCACACCGGCCTGGATCGCCCGCAACGCGAGTGAGGCGTTGAAGTGGATGTCGGCGATCACCGGCAGCGGCGAGCCCGCGACGATCGCCGGCAGTGCATCGGCGTCGGCGCGGCCCGGCACCGCCACGCGGGCGATCTCGCAACCCGCGTCGGCCAGTCGCCCGATCTGGGCCAGCGTCGCTTCGCTGTCGGCCGTCTCGGTCAGCGTCATCGACTGCACGGCCACCGGGGCTCCGCCGCCGATCGGCACGCCACCGACCGAGATCTGACGTTGTGAAGCCATCGACTTGAGGATACCGGGCGTCGGCCGGTTCCGATTCAGCAGGGGATCCCGTACCATTGCACTGTGCCGGGTCACCGACCTCTCCTTACCCTGGTCGCGGGTGTGCTCCTCGCGGGCTGCCTCGCCGGCTCCGCACAGGCGCAGGTCACCCAGTTGCCGAGGTTGCCGCAGGCGCGCTGGTTCGTCGCCACCGCCCGCACGCACGATGGTCGGGTGGTCGCCGTCGGCGGCTTCACCGGCACCGCCGACACCAACACCACCTTCGTGTACAGCCCGCGGACGAACGAGTGGACGTCTGCGTCGGCGCTGCCGGTGCGCGTCTACGCCGCGGCCGCCGCCACGGGCCACGACGGACGGATCTACGTCTTCGGGGGCTACAGCATCGAGCAAGCATGGAGCCTGGCCGTCTGGGCCTACACGCCGTGGACGAACCGCTGGGCGTGGGTCACCCGGCTGCCCACGACCCGCTTCGGTGCGTCGGCGGTCACGCTCGCCGACGGGCGGATCGCGATCATCGGCGGCTCGGGCTTCGTGGCCGGCGGGCAGGACGACGTGCTGACCCGCGTGGACGTGTTCGACCCGTCGAGCCTGCACTGGTCGGCCGCGGCGCCGTTGCCCGATCCACGCCAGTCGGGCGCCGCCACCATGGGTGCCGACGGCCGCGTGTACGTGCTGGGCGGCAACCTCCGCAGCCCCGACCAGGTGGCGGCTGTGGACGTCTACTCGCCTTCGGAGAACAGTTGGCGGCGGCTGCCGGGCCTGCCCACGCCGCGATCCGGGCTGGCGGCTGTGACCGGCGCCGAGGGGCGCATCTACGCGATCGGCGGCGAGGGGTCGAACGACACCGTCCTGCGCACGGTCGAGGTCTACTCGCCGGGCAATCACCGCTGGGTCTCGGCACCGGCTCTGCCCCATGCGGCCGCCTATATGGGCGTAGCTGCAGCCGGCGGCGGATCGGCCTATCTGGTCGGCGGCCTGCGAGCCGACTTCCTGGCCTCGGACGAGGCGCTGCTGGAGACCTTGAGCTGACCTGAAACCCGGGTTGCCCGGTGGTAACCTCCACAGGTGGGGCAGTATCCGGCATCGGATCGAGCGGCCAGGGTCGTCACCGGCGACGTGCTCGATCTCACATCCCCGCCGATCGAGGGCCCGCAGGTGCGCGAGGCGCAGCTGCTGCTGCACCACAACCGGTTCGGCACCTTCAACCACACCGTCAACGACGACCGTTACGACGAGGCGACGGCCGAGGCGGTGCGCCGGGCGTGGTTTTGGATCGGCGCCCCCGAATCGAGCATCAGCACCCGCTTCGACGAGCATCTGTTCGCACTGCTCTCCGAGCAGCGGCCGCTGCCCGAGGCGTGGCGGAGGCGGCGCGCTGGTCGCCTGAACCGCGCGAGGCGTGTGATCCTGTGGCAGAGCGCGCTCGCGGTCGCGCGCGAGGAGGTCGGCCGTCAGGAGTCACGCGGCGGCCCGCACCAGATGCCGTACACCGCCTGGTATGGCGTCGAGGGCCCGTGGTCGGTGATGTTCGTGTCGTTCTGCTACGCGCAGGCGGGATCGGGTGCGTTCATCCCCGGCGAGCGCTACGCCTACGCGCCGTACGTGTTCGATGACGCCCGGCGCGGCCGCAACGACCTCTCGATCGTGTCCGAGCCGATGGTCGGTGACATCGCACTGGTCGGCACACGCGAGCGGGTCGAGCCGACCCACGCCGCGATCGTCGAGGATCCTGAGGCCGAGGGCGGTTGTGGTGTGATCATCGGCGGCCACAGCCGTGCGAACGGCCTCGGCCGGGTCGACCGTATCGTGCTGCCCGAGGCCGAGGTGTTCGCGTTCGTGCACGTGCGGGGCTGAGAACGTCGCCCGGATGTCGGCTTCTCAGTGCGGCTGGCCGAACAGGTTCGCGCCGAGGTCGTTCTGCAGGCCGATCATGAACAGCACGGCCATCAACGCAATCCCGACCACCGACACGCGCTCGAACACCGCCCGCGAGACCATCCGCCCGCGCAGGCGCTCGATCACGATCATCAGCACGTGCCCGCCGTCCAGCGGCAGGAAGGGCAGCAGGTTGAAGATCGCCAGCGACAGCGAGATCACCGCCAGCAGCCCGACATAGCTCGGAGCCGACGATCGTTCGGCCTCGGCCGAGTAGCGCACGATGCCGACGACGCTGTGCAGCTGCTGCTGCCCGCCGGAGCTGAACCGGTCGCTGAGTGCGCCCAGCGTCCCGGTCGTCACGGTCCACATGCTGGAGAGCGCCATGCCGGGCGCCGCGGCGAGGGAGTAGCTGCGGGTGGCGACACCGAACTGAAACCCGAGATGGTACTGGCTGTCGACCATGATCTGCGGCCGCACCGGCTGCAGCTCGATCAACCGATTCGCCCGGCGCACGGTCAGCTGGATGGGCTTGCCGTGACTGTGGATGATCACCAGTCGGGCGGCCTCCGGGCCGACCGGGTGCCCATTCACGTCGACCAGCCGGTCTCCCGGCTGAAGCCCCGCCCGGGCCGCAGGGCTGCCGGCGGTCACCGCGTCCACGTGGTTGGTGACGGCGTTGGGGACACCCGACATGAAGAGGCCGACCAGGATCAGAAACGCCGCGACCGCGTTAGCCGCCGGGCCGGCGACGATCACGATCAACCGCGCCCGGCGGCTCGAGCGCCAGTATGCGCGGGGGTCGAGGCCTTCGCCCACCCGGTTGATGCCGCGCTCGATCCGCCGGCGCTCGAGCGGCGTCAGCTCGGCGCTCGCCGCCACCGCCGCCCGCAGCGGTTCCAGGGAGTCGCGCGCCTCGTCCCAGCGCCCGCGCGTCAGATGGCCGCGGGTGATGTCCACCGCCTCCCCGATCGCGGCGGTGTGCTCGGCGGGGATCGACTCGTTGCGATCGAGCGCGTCCTCGACCGCGTACAGATCGTCCGGCTCCGGCCGGAGCATGCCCGGAATCTTGACGTAGCCGCCCAGCGGGATGGCGCCGATCGTGTACTCGGTGTCGCCGATCTGCCGACCGGCCACGATCGGGGGAAACCCGATCGAGAAGCGAAGCGCGCGCATCCCGACCGCCTTTGCGGCCGAGAAGTGGCCCAACTCGTGGATGAACACGAGCCCCAGCAGGCCGAGGATGGCGATCGCGTAGCTCATGCGGCGGCGGCCACCGTCCGTCCGGCCGCGTCACGACCCCGGCGATCGGCCTCCAACACCTGCTCGAGCGACTCCACCGGCTCGGCCTCAACCCGGTCGAGCGCGTCGGCGACGACCGCGGCAATCTCGGTGAAGCGCAGCCGGCCGGCCAGGAACGCCGCCACCCCCACCTCGTTGGCGGCGTTCAGCACGCACGGAGCAGTACCGCCGGTCTCGCCCGCGGCTCGGGCCAGCGCCAGACAGGGAAAGGCGTCCAGATCGGGAGGCTCGAACTCCAGCGCCAGGGCCTGGGTGAGGTCGAGCCGGCGGGCGGGCGTCGAGGCGCGGTGCGGATGGGTGAGCGCCCAGGAGATCGGGACGCGCATGTCGGGGTGACCGACGTGGGCCAGCAGCGCCCCGTCACGGAAGCGCGCCATCGCGTGCACGATCGACTGCGGGTGTACGACCACCTCGATGTCCGCGTAGGGCCGACCAAACAGGAAGTGGGCCTCGATCAGCTCGAGCCCCTTGTTCATCAGCGTGGCCGAGTCAACCGTGATCTTGGCTCCCATGCTCCAGGTGGGGTGAGCGAGCGCCATCGCCGGGGTGACGTCTCGAAGCTGCTCCGCGGTCATCCCCCGGAACGGCCCACCCGACGCCGTCAGCACCAGGCTCTCGACCGTGTCCGGCGAAGCACCCGCAAGGCACTGGGCGAGCGCGGAGTGCTCGCTGTCCACCGGCAGCAGCTCCCGCCCGGCGGCCGCTCGGGCGGCGAGCACCAGCTCGCCTCCGACAACCAGGCTCTCCTTGTTGGCCAGCGCGACGTCGGCACCGGCGGCGAACGCGGCCAGCGTCGCGGGCAGTCCGGCGGCCCCGACCACCGCGTTCAGCACCACGTCCGCGGCGCAGCTCGATACCAGCTCGAGCATCCCCTCGCGCCCACGCAGGACGGTGCCGTCGAAGATCGCCGACGCTCGCTCGGCGGCGGCCTCGTCGACCAGGGCGATCGTGCCGACGCCGTGCTCACGGGCGGCCGCCACCAGCGCGTCTGCATTCGACCTGGCGGCCAGTCCCCGGGCGGCGAGCTCGGGGTTGTCACGCACGATCTCCAGCGCCTGCATGCCGATCGAGCCGGTCGCTCCCAGGATGCACACGTTCCTCACCCGCAGCAGTGTAGAGGGACCATCGTGGCGCGCCATGTGACGCCTCGCCGTCCCAGGCGCGTACGATCACGGCATGCAGGGAGCGATCCAGGTCCGCGGCCTCACCAAGCGGTTCGGCTCGCGGGTGGCGGTGGACGGCATCGATCTCGAGGTGCCCGGCGCATGCGCGTTCGGCTTCCTCGGGCCCAACGGGGCCGGCAAAACGACGCTGATCCGCATGCTCCTGGGGCTGACCCACGCCACCGCAGGGCAGATCTCGCTGCTGGGCATCGACCTGCCTGCGGGGCGCCGGCGGGCGCTGGCGATGACGGGAGCGATCATCGAGGAGCCGCGCTTCCACGACCACCTCACCGGGCGCGAGAACCTGTCGGTGATCGCGGCCGTGCGCGGCGCCGGCTCGGCGGCCCGGATCCCGTCCGCGCTGGCCAAGGTCGGGCTCGCCGACCGCGCCGACGAGCGGGTCAAACGCTATTCGCTGGGCATGCGCCAGCGGCTGGGCGTGGCCCGCTGCCTTCTGGCCGACCCGCAGCTCTTGATCCTGGACGAGCCCACCAACGGCCTCGACCCGGCGGGCATCCACGAGTTCCGCGAGATGATCCGCGGTTTCGTCGACGAGGGCCGCACAGTGTTCCTGTCCTCGCACCTGCTGGATGAGGTGGAGCGGATCTGCGACCGCGTCGCCATCGTCGACCACGGCAAGGTGGTGGAGCACGGCTCGATCGCCGAGCTCCGCGCCGGAGCCGATCACGTCCTGCGGGTGGGCTGTGACCGGCCCGACCTCGCGCGTGAGCTGCTGGCCGGTTTCGACGGCGTGACCGCGATCGCCGACGTCGACCGCGAGCTTCGGCTGACCGTCGCACCCGGGGAGCGTGTGGCTGCCGCGATCAACCGCAGGCTGGTCGAGGGCGGAGTCGAGGTGCACCGGATCGATCCCGCTCGGGCGTCCCTGGAGGAGCGGTTCCTCGAGATCACCTCGCGCCTGGGAGCAAAGCCGTGATCGCGATGACCGCCGCCGACCTGCGCAAGCTCGTCCGCCGCCGCGGCGTGGTGTGGGCATCGGGGCTGTTCACGATCGGCGTCGTGCTCCTCTTGTACGTGATCCGATCCACGGTCGGTACCGACCCGGCGGGCGGCGCGGGCGGGTACGAGGCGTGCGTGGTCGGGTTGAGTGTGGCCGGGCTGGTGGCGGCGACCATGATCGGCGCCGCGGCCGGCGCCGGCGACCACACCTCGGGTGTCTTCCGCGACCTGGTGGCGACCGGGTGCCCGCGCTGGCGGCTGTTCGCCTCTCGCACCCCGGCCGCTCTGGCGCTGCTCGCGGGGTACGTCGTGGTCGCATTCGTCCTCGGCGTGGGCGGTGCCCACCTGTTTGCGGCCAGTAGGCCGCTGCCCTCCGGCTCCGCACAGCTGCACCAGTTCGGCTGGGTCGCGCTCGTGCTGGGGCTGCAATGCGCGGTCGCGTGCGGCCTCGCCTCGCTCGCGGGGTCGCGTTCGTGGGTGATCGGTGCGCTTCTCATCTTCCAGTTCCCCGTCTCGCACATCCTCGGCAGCATCACCGAACTGGGGGTCGTGCGCCGGGCCTTGTACCCGCTGGCGACCGAGCGTTTCGCACCCTCGTATTTCGGCGATCACGCGCTCTCGATGTCGGGCTCCGCCGCCTGGGCGACGATCGCAGGCTCGCTGGCACTGGCGATGGCGCTCGGTGCCTGGCGGGTGTCCACTCGCGACGCCTGACTGTCAGGCGGGAGGGCGACCGAGCTCGGCCATCGAGCGCGGCAGCTCGCGGCGACCGGCGATCGCGCCCTCCCACAGGATGTGGCCCGAGACGACGTCCACCACGAAGCCGCGCTGGCCGAACCCGACGGCCGCATACCGCCGGTTGCCTCCCTCCGGCAGCACCCAGCCGAACCATTCGCCGCCGGGGGCGGGAGCGTCCGGCCGCGCATCACGCACGACATCACAGGCGCGCCTGACCCCATCCTGGCTTGGCACCAGTGACGACAGCCGGCTGATGGGGTTGACGGCGCGCTTCCAGTCGCGCTTCGCGGCCACGCGCCTAGTCGTCGCCCGCGTCCGGCTCGGCCGGGTCGGTCGGCGGCTCGGCCGCAGGGGAGTCGGAGCCGTAGTCGGCCTCGAGCTCGGCAGACAGATCGGCGGAACCGGTCGGCGGCGTCACGTCGGCGGGGGGATGGCCGGACCCGGCAAGCCTCAGGTGCCTGCGTGTCAGACGATCCATCAGCCGATCGAATGCTCCCATGGCCGCAGCTTAGCGTCGCCGCTGGTCGGGCTCCGAACGACCGGTCTGTCAGAACCCCATCCCGGCGCGCATGTCGCCGGCGCCGGCAGCTTTGCCGAGATAGGCGCCGATGCCGAGGGCGTTCTCGGTAGCACGAAGGAGCGCGTAGTGGTCGTACTGCGCTCCGTCGCGGACGGGCTGGACAGCCGCCGAGATGGCGATCGTCGCCACCCGGGTGTCGGTGGTGCCCTCGTCGAACGTCACCAGGATCAGCGTCCGGCCCAACTTGTAGTCGGCGGTCGCCGTGATCTGCTGGACGGTGCCCGAGAGCCAGACGTCCATCGCCTTGAGGATGGCGGGGGCGGTGTCGGCCTCCGGGCAGCCGGCCAGCCAGTGATGGTCGTGGCAGAGGTTCGGTGTGATCCAGGTGTAGGCCGGAAGCTGTGACGGAATCCCCGTCGCCCCGGAGTCGGAGCCCTTCATCGACACGTCGTGGGTCTTGCAGGCGGATGCCAGCGGCGTGTACCAGTACGCGGGATCGTGGCCGGTCTTGTAGAACGCCCCACCGCCCCCGCAGTTGGCACCCATCGACTCCTCGAGCTCGATCCACGATGGGACCTGGCTGAAGATGCTGGCCGTATGGTCGAACACTCCGACGCCGGTGGCGAACCCGCCGGTCGCCGCCATGTAGTTGGGCTGGCTGACCCCCGCGTCCTCGTGGTAGTTGGTCGCCAGTGCGCATTCCTGGGCGACCGCGTTGAGGTACGGCGCGCTCGCATTCCCGATCACCGCGCCGTACGACGCGTTCTCCTCCATGATCACGACCACGTGGCTGTAGGTCGCCGGCGGCCCGCCCGCAAGCTGGCCGCACCGGTCGTTCGCGCCGGTCGTGGTGGCGGTTGCGGACCCCGACTGCGGGGAGTGATTGCCCGCCGAGTCGAAGGCGTCCACCGTGTACGTGTACGTGGTGCTCGGCTTGACCGACGTGTCCGCAAACGCCGTGTCCGTCCCGCCCACGGTGGTCAACTGCGCGCCGCCGCGGTAGATCGTGTACCCGGCCACCCCGATATCGTCCGTGGACGCGGCCCACGACAGGTCGACCTGCGAGCTTCCAACCCGCGGTCGCACTCAGGTTCTGAGGCGTTGTCGGCGCTTGCGTGTCCGCCGTCGCCAACGACAGGTCGTCCACCTCGAAGCTGTCCCCGGCCGCCGCATTCGGGCGCACGACCGTGAATCCCAGCGTGCCACCGCTCTGCTGGGTGGTGTACGACTCCAACGGGAACGCTGCCCACCCACCGACCGCCGTCACACACCTCTGCGACCCGGCCACCTTGGCACCGGTCGACGAGTACTCCGTCAGCTTCAAGCACACCTTCTCACCGGCCACGTCGCTGCGCACCGACCCGCCCGCCACGTACGACGTCCCACTCACCGTCGACCCGACCGGCCGCGGCGCAGCACGCACGTTGAAGCTCGACCCCGCACCGGAGAACGCGACCGCAGCGGCGAACCCACCTCCCACGCCGTCCCCGGCCAGCGCCAGCACTGCGCCCGATCCCTGCCAACCCGCGAGCGATCCTGACCCCGAGCCCTCGAACCCCCCGTTGGGCAGGAAGTTGGCATCCGCGACGGCCCCCGTCGCGGGCCATGCACCGACGATCACGGCCACGATTGCGGTCAGCCCGATCGGGTGGATGCTCACGCGCGACCGATCGCCAGCGCCACGAAGTACGCCGCCGTCCCTGCGAACAGCAGCGCGTCGATCCGGTCGAGCACACCGCCGTGGCCGCCCAGGATGTGCCCTGTGTCCTTCACCCCCATGTCGCGCTTCAGGTAGCTCTCGAAGAGGTCGCCGACCGGCGCCGCCACCGCGACCGCAGCGGCTACCTCGAGCGTGTGGAGCGGCGACAGCGGCACTGAGTTGGGGTAGTGGTAGATCGTGAAGAAGACGGTGGCAAAGCCCACCGCCAGACCGGCGACCAGTCCCTCGACGGTCTTGTTGGGGGAGATCTGACTGGCCAGGCGGCGTCGGCCGAACATCCGCCCGACGCCGTAGGCGGCGGTGTCGGATAGCCACACGCCGAGGAATACGGCCAGCAGCAGTTGCCGTCCCCATGCCCCGGGGCCCGGGATGTCGCGGATCGCCACCAGGAACCCGAGCCCGTAGCCGACCCACACCACCCCGAACAGCGTCACCGCAAGCTGTACGGACGCCCGCTGGCGCACCTCGGCCACCGCCGAGAGCCAGAACGCGAGCACAAGCGTTGCCAGCAGCGGCGCCACCGCCCACGCGGAGCCGCCCTCGTGGATGCCGACCAGGAGCAGCGCCACCCCCGCGAACCCCGCCGGCACCAGCGGCCGCAGCTCGCGGGTCATCGCATAGAACTCGTGCAGGGCGAGCACCGCCGCCACCACCGCGCCCGCCACCATCACCCAGCCGCCGGCGTACACCGCCCAGATCGCGTACGCAACCAGCGGGATCGCGATCAGCACCCGCGACGCGAGCTGGCTCACCGGAGGCCGAACCTCCGGCGCCGGCTCGCGTACGCCTCCAGCGCCGCGCGCAGGTCGTCGCCGCCGAAATCCGGCCACAGGGTGGGCGTGAAGTGCAGCTCCGAATAGGCCGACTGCCACAGCAGGAAGTTCGAGATCCGAAGCTCTCCGCTGGTACGGATGACGAGGTCGGGATCCGGCATCTGCGGAGCGTACAGACGTGCGGCGAGGGCGTGCTCGTCCACCTGCTCAGCGGCCAGGCCGTCGGCGACCAGCCGCCGGGCTGCGGCCACCAGCTCGTCCCGCGCGCCGTAGTCGAACGCCACCCACAGGCTGAGCCGGGTGTTGTGCTCCGTGCGCTCCTCCATGTCGGCCATCAGTGCGAGCAGCGACGCCGGGCAGCGATCCCGGCGACCGACGAACCGCACCCGCACGCCCTGCCGGTGAAGGTCGGGGAACTGGTCGCGGATCGTCTCCTCGAAGAGGGTCATGAGGTCGGCCACCTCGGACTCGGGACGGCCCCAGTTCTCGGTCGAGAAGGCGTACACGGCCAGGCTCTCGACCCCCAGGTCGGGCGCCGCCTCGACCGTACGCCGAAGCGCCCGGGTGCCGGCTCGGTGACCCGCCAGCAACGGAAGCCCGCGGCCTCGCGCCCAGCGGCCGTTGCCGTCCATGATGATCGCCACCGACCGGGCGGATTCCGGCAGCCGGTCGGCCTCCGGCACCACCGAGCGCAACCCGCGCAGCGCCCGCAGCCGGCGCAGCCACGACGTCGCCGTCGTCACACTTCCATGATCTCGGCCTCTTTGGCCTTGAGCGCGGTGTCGATCGCGCCCGTGTGCTGGTCGGTCAGCTTCTGCAACCGCTCTTCGGCCCGGTGCACCTCGTCGTTGCCCGCGTCGCCCGACTTCTCGAGCTCCTTCAGATGGTGAATCGCGTCGCGCCGGATGTTGCGAGCCGCCACCCGCCCCTCCTCGGCCATGTGCCGCACCTGCTTCACCAGCTCCTTGCGCCGCTCCTCGGTCAGCTGCGGGATCGGCAGCCGGATGATCTGCCCGTCGTTGGACGGAGTGAGGCCCAGGTCGGACTCCTGGATCGCACGCTCGATGTCCTTCAGGACGCCCTTGTCGAAGGGGGTGATGGTCAACATGCGCGGTTCGGGCACGCTCACCGTCGCCACCTGGTTGACGGGCATTTTGGTGCCGTATGCGCTGACCTGGATCCGATCCAGCAACGCGGTCGAAGCCCGGCCCGTGCGGATGGTCGTGAACTCGTGGCGGGCCGCCTCGACGCTTTTGTCCATGCGCCGCTCGGCGTCGGTCAGCACGTCCTCGATCATTGGGTCACCTCGACGGGGATCGTCGACGCCGGCCGCACCTTCTCGGGACCGGCGGCGATCAGCGTGCCGAGCCGCTCGCCCGACACGACCCGGGCGATGTTGCGCTCGTCGTCGAGGTTGAACACGTACAGCGGGAGCTTGTTGTCCATGCACAGCGAGAGAGCAGTGATGTCCATCACCTTGAGACCGCGCTCGATCGCCTCCAGGTGGGTCAACTCGGGCAGCAGGCGGGCGTCGGGATTCGTTCGTGGGTCGTCGTCGAGCACGCCTTCGACCCCGTTCTTACCCATCAGGATCGCCTGCGCGCCGATCTCGAGGGCGCGTAGTGCGGCCGCCGTGTCGGTGGTGAAGAACGGGTTCCCGGTGCCGGCGGCGAAGATCACCACCCGGCCCTTTTCGAGATGGCGAATCGCGCGCCGGCGGATGTACGGCTCGGCCACCTCCGCGATGTCGATCGCCGACTGCACCCGGGTATGGGTGCCCAGCCGCTCGAGCGCGTCCTGAACCGTGAGCGCGTTCAGCACCGTGGCCAGCATGCCGGCGTAGTCTGCCGTGGCACGGTCCATGCCACGCGCGGCCTCCTGGGTGCCGCGCAGGATATTGCCTCCGCCGACCACGATCGCGGTCTGCACGCCCATCCCGGCCACGTCCGACACCGCTCGCGCCACCGCTGCGATGCGGCCGGGGTCCTGGCCGTAGCTGCGCTCGCCCATCAGCGCCTCGCCTGACAGCTTGAGCAGGATCCGGCTGAAGACCGGTTGGCCGCTCACTCCACACCCACCTCGAAGCGCGCGAACCGCTTGATCTCGATGTTCTCACCCAGCGTGCCGGACAGCTCGGCCCGCAGCGTGTCGATCGTCTTGCCGTCATCCTCGGGCCGGATCGAGAGTTGGTCGAGGAGCACGTAGTCCTTCAGCGACTTCTTCCACATGCCGTCGGCGATCTTGTCCAGCATCCCCTCGGGTTTGCCCTCCGCGGCCGCCTTGGCGCGGAAGATCTCCATCTCCGACGCCCGGAACTCCTCCGACAGTTGGTCGGCGGACACCACCTGCAGCGACGCGTGCGCCGCCACCTGCAGGGCCACCTTGCGGGCGAAGGCGATGAAGTTGTCGTTGCGAGCGACGAAGTCGGTCTCGCAGCCGACCTCGACCATCGTGCCGACCCGACCGTTGTGATGCACATAGGTCTCGATCACACCCTCGCCCGTGCCGCGGCCGGCTCGCTTGTCGGCCTGCGCGACGCCCTTCTCGCGCAGCAGCTTGACCGCCGCGTCCATGTCCCCGCCGGTCTCCTCGAGGGCACGCTTGCAGTCCATCATCCCGGCCTGGGTGGTCTCGCGCAGCTGCTTGACCTCGGCCGGGGTCGGCTTGTACGCAACGTCGCTCATTCGGCTTCCTCGCTTGGGGTCTCGTCGGCGCCGGGCTCGACCGCCGCGACCGCGGCGACCTCGACCTTGTCCGTGGCCGGTTCGGAGGGCTCGGCGGCCTCGGCGGCTTCGGCGTCGGCTTCCGTGACCGGCTCGGCGAACTCGCCGTCGGCCTCGGGCGCACCTTCGGCGGCCGGCTCGCCGTCGCCATTTTCACCCGTGAAGTCGCTCACCTTGACGCCCTTGTTGCGGCCCTCGGCCACGGCGTCGGCCAGCACCCGCACGATCAGGGTCGCGGAGCGGATCGCGTCGTCGTTGCCCGGGATGATGAAGTCTGCGTCGTCCGGATCGCAGTTGGTGTCGACCAGGCCGATCACCGGGATGTTCAGGCGCCTGGCCTCGCGCACCGCCAGCGCCTCCTTCTTCATGTCGATCACGACCACCGCGTCGGGCAGCTTGCGCGTGTCGGCGACGCCGCCCAGGTTCGTCTCCAGCTTCTCGAGCTCGGACAACGCCACCTGCTTCTCCTTGCCGGGCAGTAGGTCGAGCTGGCCTTCGGACTTCTGCCGCCGAAGCTCGTGCAGGGCGGCAATCCGGTCCTGGATGGTGCGGTAGTTCGTCAGCAGTCCGCCCAGCCAGCGGTGGTTCACATACGGCATGCCCACCCGGCCGGCATGTACCTCGACAGCTTCCTGGCACTGCTTCTTGGTGCCCACGAACAGCACCGAGCCGTTACGCTCCCCGATGTTGCGCAGATACTGAGCGGCGGTGTCGAGCAGATCCGAGGTCTGCTGCAGGTCGATGATGTAGATGCCCCCTCGCTCGCCGAAGATGAACCGGCGCATCTTGGGGTTCCAGCGGCGCGTCTGGTGGCCGAAGTGCACTCCGGCCTCGAGCAGCTCGCGCATCGTGACTGTGGCCACGAGCAATCCTCCTGGATCGGTTGATGTGCAGTTCCGGTGGCGGCGCTCCGGAATCCCGCATCCACTGCGGGACACCGCCGGGGCGCACACGCAGCCCACCGGGTAGGGGATGGAAGAAAACCTCGGGGAGTCTAGTTGATCGGCTGCGCAGGTGACGCGCGCGCCTGGTCGAGCGCGGCCCGCAGGTCGGCCGGCAGCGGCGAGCTGGCCACGACTTCCAGCCCGGTGTGGGGATGCACGAAGCGCAGCTCGCGTGCGTGCAGGAACTGGCGCCCCAGCCCGAGCTCGGGCCCGTTGCCGTAGACGGGATCGGCGGCGACCGGGTGCCCGATGGCCGCCAGGTGCACCCTGATCTGATGAGTGCGGCCGGTCTCCAGGCGCACGTCGAGCAGGCTGTGAGCCGGGAGCGCCTCGATCAACTCGAAGTGGGTGACCGCATCCCGCGGTGTCTCGGTGTCCAGCGACATCCGCGTCGGGTCGCGGCGGTCGCGGCCGATCGCGGCCTCGATCCGGCCGCTGCGTGAGGGCGGTCGGCCGCGCACCAGCGCGCCATAGGTACGGGCGATCCGGCGCCGACGCATGAGGCCCTGAAGCCGCGCGAGCGTGAGGTCGTCTCGAGCCACCACCAGCAGGCCCGAGGTGTCGCGGTCGAGCCGGTGGACGATCCCGGGTCGTGTCTGCTCGCCGCCGCCGGCGCGGCCCAGCAGGGCGTGCACCAGGGTCGGCCCGGAGAAGCCCGGCACCGGGTGGGTCAGCAGGCCGGCCGGCTTGTCGACCACTAGCAGGTGCTCGTCCTCGAACACGATCGGGATCCCCAGGTCGATCGGCTCGAGGTCTGAGGACACCGGCGCGGGTTCCGAGTAGCTCACCGTCGCCCCCGCCTCGAGCCGGTGCGACTTGGGCTGTGCCCGGCCGTCCACCAGAACGGATCCGCCGGCGATCAACCGTTCGGCGCGGGCGCGGGTGCCGACAGCGTCCTGCGCAGCCAGAAAGCGATCGAGCCGAACGCCCGCCTCGGCGGCGGGCACCGCGAGCTCAGGCACCGGTCTGCGGCTCGGGCTCCGGGCGACCCTCGACTCGTGAGAGGCCGAACACGAGCAGGCACACCCCGACCACGATGAAGCTGTCGGCGAGGTTGAAGGTCGGCCAGTGCGAGACGTGGATGAAGTCGGTCACCTCGCCGTGGATCACGCGGTCGTACAGGTTCGAGACGCTGCCGCCGATCAGCAGCCCGAGCGCTACCGGGAACAGCACGTGGCGCGCCCCGCCGCGGGCGAAGTGCACCAGCATCCAGACCACCGCTGCCAGCGTCAGCAGCGAGACGATGCTCAGCCGGCCGGGGAACAGGCCAAACGCGATGCCGGGGTTGCGCACGTGGGTGATGCCCAGAAACGGCAGCACCTGATGGTTGTCGTTGAGCTCGACCTGGGAGTCGATCAGGCGCTTGGTGACCTGGTCGGCCAGCACCGCCGCGAAGGCCACGGAGAGCATCCCTGCCCACTGCAGCGACCCCGCTCGGGGCGGGGTCTCCGGTGCCGCAGCTGGGTGAATCAGCCCCGCTCCTCCCTGCGCTTGCAGTCGATGCACTTGGACGCATAGGGCAGAGCGTCCAGCCGCTCCTCGGCGATCGCGTTGCCGCAGCTGACGCAGCGGCCGTAGGTACCGGCGTCGAGCCGTTCCAGGGCACTGGAGATCGCCTCCAGAAGGTGGTCGGCGTTGTCCTCGAGCGTCAGCTCGATCTCCCGGTCGAGCGTTTCGGTGGCGCTGTCGGCCAGGTGCGAGTCGTTACCGTCCTCGTCGGTGGCGTCCTCCAGCGAGCGGGAGGTGTCCTCGAGCAACCGCCTGCGCTCCTCGGAGACCCGCGTTCGTTCGTCGAGTAGCCGCCGGCGCACAGCCTCTAGGTCAACTGCAGCAGACACCCGCACCTCCGTTCCCGGTCGCCAACCCCAAGGAACGCCAGTATACCGGCGGTTCGGGTCTGTCAGGCCGCTTCGGGCGCGGCCGCAGCGACCGCGGTGGGCGTGTCCTCGGGTGCCGGCGCGCCGCGCACGAGCCGCTCCTCGTGGTCGCGCAGCCCCTGCAGCGTGGCGCCCAGCAGCGACCGCAGCGAGCTGCGGAACTCCGCCTCGTCGTGCCGCAACCCGGCCATCTCCTGGCGCACACGCTCGCGCTCGGCGTAGGCCCCGTGCAGGATCTCGCGCGCCCGCCCCTCGGCCTCGCGCACGATCATCTCGGCGTCGTGGTTGGCGGTGGCGCGCTTCTCGTCAGCGGCCCGCTCGGCGGTGACGAGTGCGGATCGCATCGCCTCCTCGGTCTCGCGATGGCGGCCCAGTTCCTGCTCGAGCTCGTGCACGCGGTCGTCGAGATCGGCTCGCTCGCGCCACACCGCCTCGTAGGCGACGGTGGCCTCCATCAGCAGATGATCGACGTCGGCGCGTTTGTAGCCGAACAACCGGACGCCCGGCCGCTCGTGGCGAAGTTCAACAGGGGAGATCGACATACCTGGGGGGTTCGACGGTCACTCGGGGGTTCCTTCCCACGAACCGGAGCCGGCTCAGAATTTGAGCGTCGCGCGCATGTCCGGCGCTGTCCGCGATCCGGCCGGCGGCGTCAGGCCGAGGACGTGCTCGACGGTGACGAAGGTCGCGTAGTGCGAGTAGGTGGTGGTGGTCGTGTCCCAGGTGTGGGGCGCGACGTAGGCGCTGGCTGCGATCAGCGCGACGCTGCACGAGGTGTCTACGGTGTAGATCACCGGCTGTGTGCAGTCCGAGTTGAACTTGGCGTGCGAGTCGGCGTTGCCCTCATCCCAGGTGATCAGGATCAGCATCCGCCCCTTCGCGTAGGCGTCGGTCTGCGTGAGCCGGGTGACGTACGTCTTCAGCCACGAGTCACCGGCGGCGATCCGCTGGCTCTGAGCCTCCGGGCAGCCGGCGACCCAGTGCATGTCGTTGCACTTGTTCGGTGTCACCCACGCGAAGCGCGGGAAGGTGTCGGTCGGTGCCGAGCCGGTGTCGGCGGTGATGGCGGCGTCGAGCTTCGACAGCGGCACGTCGTACAGCTTGCAGGTGTTGGTGGGCGACTTCAGGTCGGTGTACCACTCGGCGGGGTCGTGCCCCTTGTAAAACGGCAGTGGAGAGCCGGGCGAGTTGCAGTTGGAGCTCATCGACTCCTGGTACGAGCGCCACCCGCTGCTCCCGTCGGCCGCCTGCAGCTGGCGGAAGATGTTGTCGGCACCGCTCGGCTGCGGCCCGTTCACGTAGGTCGGGAACGCGCCGGACGTGGGCGGCATGTAGTTGGGCTGCGAGGGGTGGGTGGCCGCGTGGTAGTGGGTGGCCAGCGCACACGCGGTGGCGAGCTGGTTGAGGTAGGGCGCCTGTGCGGTATTGCCGACGATGTTGTGCTCGCTGACGTTCTCGTCCATGATCACGACGACATGGTCGTAGGCGGGTGGCGCGGCCGGGTTGTAGGCGGCCGACAGCCCGCCGCACACCGCCGTCGAGGCTGCCTGAGACGGCACACCGCGGCCGGCCGAGACAGCCGGGAACGCGATCACGGCGCCAAGCGCCACCAGAGTGACGACCCCTCTCACGCTGACAAGTATCCGTGCCGATCGGGCGCACGGCAAGAGCTCCCGGCGCTCTACACGAACGAGTCGACGATCACGATTGCGATCTGGACCACGATGTTGATCGCGAAGATCCCGATCATCGGGCTGAGGTCGAGTCCGCCCATCGGTGGCAGCATCCGCCGCCAGATGTGCAGATAGGGCTCGACGGTGTCGTACGTCAGGCTGCGCACGCGGCCGACCCACGGACTGTACGCGAGCTGAAGCATGCCAAGAACGATGTGGGCGATGATGAATCCGGTGTAGACCAGGCCCAGCGACACGAGGAACTGGTCGATCAGGTTCGCCAGGTGGACGCTCATCCCAACTCGCCCGCCCGTCGCACCGCGGCGACGACGCCGTCGATCACCGCTCCCCGCACCCCGCGTCGCTCCATCTCGGCCAGCCCCGCTGCGGCGGTGCCGCCGGGGGACGTGACCATGCGGCGAAGCGCGCTGCACGAGATGTCCTCGGCCCGCAGCAGCTCGGCGGTGCCGCTGACCGTCGACAGCAGCAGCTTCCGGGCACTCTCGTAGGTCAGGCCACTGACAATTCCAGCGTCCTCGAACGCCTCGAGGATCAGCCCCAGGAAGGCAGGTCCTGAGCCGGAAAGAGCCGTGGCCGCGTCGAACAGCCGCTCGTCCAGCGGCACCACCTCGCCGAGCATGGCGAACTGCTCGCGGACGGTGCGCTCGGCTTCGGTGTCGGTGAAGCGTCCGGACGAGAACGCGAGCGTGCCGGCGCCCACGCGCACGCCGACGTTGGGCATGAAGCGGAACACCGGCGCATCCACGTCCAGGATCGTCTCCAGCGTGGCCGTGCGAACGCCGGCGGCGACCGAGGCGATGGCCTTGGTGGGCGTAACCAGCGTGGACACTTCTCGCAGCACCCGCTCGACGTCAATCGGCTTCACGCAGATGACCACGATGTCGGCTCGGGCGACCAGGTCGGCGTTCGAATCGACGTGCCCGACGCCGTACTCCTCGGCCAGTTTGGCGGCCCGGCCCGATCCGCGGTCGGTGACGAGGATGCGCGCGGCCATCGCCGGATCCGCCAGCGCCCAGCCCGACACCATGGCGCCGGCCATGTTGCCGGCGCCGAGCAGGCCGATGGTCGGCTGGGAGGCGGTCATGACCGGCAAGCGTACCGGGTCGGCATCGGCATCGGGTCAGATCCCGCCGTCCTCGCGACCCGCGACACCGCGTGCCAACTCCGCACCGAAACCGTCACCCGGTCCGTACGGGGTCTGACCCCGTACGGACGCGGCACAGGTTGCCGGCAGTCGCGGTCGAGCCGGTCGGCACCGGTGCACCCGCCTTTCTCCACCCCCCGGGAGCCGAGACGTGTCGACTCCGTTCCGGAACCGTCACCCGGTCCGTACGGGGTCTGACCCCGACCACCCATCCGGGGGGCCTGCCACCCCACCCGGTCCGGGCGCGGGTTGCTGTGACACTTTCACCCGCGACTGACGCCGCTGACGGCCTAGCCGCGGTGACAGGCGAAAACCGAGGAGCACAAGGACACACCGAGCGACGCTTGCTTCGCAAGCGAGCGAGGGAGGACGCAGCGATCCGACGGTTTGCAGCCGTCGGCTGACGGGCGAAAACCGAGCGATGCAAGAACGCAGAGAGCGACGCTTGCTCTGCAAGCGAGCGACCGAGGACGCGGCAGCGCGACGGTTTGCAGCCGTCAGAGTCAGTATTGGTTGAAGAAGCCGCGCTCCATGAGCAAGGCCTTGTCCTCCGCCGAGACCTTGACCGCGCTCGGCGTGAGCAGGAAGACGCGGTCGGCCACACGCTGCATGGAGCCGTCCAGGGCGTAGGTGAGGCCGCTGGCGAAGTCGATCAGGCGGCGGGTGAGGTCGGCATCCGCGGACTGCATGTTGATGATCACGGGCACGTCCGACTTCAGCTTGTCGGCCACGGTCTGGGCGTCGTTGAACGTCTTCGGTACGACCAGCGACACCTGCGGCGCCGGACGATGGCCGTTGTTGGGAGCGGCCGTGACGTTCGAGCGCTGCCGGCTGATCCGCCCGCCGCCGCGGGCGGGCGGCTCGTCGCTGAAGATCTCGTCGTAGTCGGCACCAGCGCGGCGGCGGGGCGACAGGCGTCGCACGTTCGGCCGCTCGCTGTAGGTGCGCTCGAGGTCCTCGTTGGCGGCGGTGCCGTCGTCGTAGTACTCCTCTTCCCACTCCTCCTCGCGCACGCCGAAGTAGACGAGCGTGGAGTTCCACATGTCGCGAATCGCCATATTCGGTGGAACTCTACTCCGTGAACAGGACGCTCCCCACCCGTACGATGGACGCACCTTCCTGCGCGGCGACCGCGTAGTCCTGGCTGGTGCCCATCGAAAGCTCGCTCAGCGCGTGCCGGCCGCCCCATTCGGGAGCGAGTCGGTCGCGCAACTCGCGCAGCGCCACGAACGACGGCCGAGCGGCTTCCGGGTCGGCGGTCAGCGGCGGCATCGTCATCAGCCCGCGAAACACCACCCGGTCGAGCTCCGCGACCTGCTCCAGAAGGCCTCCGGCGGCGGCCGGCGGAATGCCCGACTTCGACTCCTCGCCGCTCACGTTCACCTGCAGCAGGCACTCCACCACAGCGCTCGCCCGGGCCTGGATCTGCTCGCACACCGACAGCGAGTCCACCGCGTGGATCAGGCGCACCCGCCCGACCACGTCGCGCACCTTGCGGCTCTGCAGATGGCCGATGAAGTCCCAGGTGAACGCCTCGCCCCAACGTTCCTGCTTGGCGATCAGCGCGTCGGCGCGGTTCTCACCGACCAGGGTCACCCCGCCGGCGGCCAGCGCACCCATCCGCTCGCTGTCGACGTACTTGGACGCGGCCAGGATCTGAACAGCCGGCCCCACCTGATCGCGGATTCGAGCCAGGTTGGCCGCGATCACGGCCGGATCAGGCGCGAAGGACACCGACCACCCCCTGCCTACCGGTGCGGCCGCCCTCGCGGCGGTGCGAGAAGTACCGATCCGGTCGGCAGATCGTGCACTCCCCCACCACTTCGACCGTGACCGCGCCGGCTCGCTCGAGCGCCCGCCGCGCCGCCAGCCACAGGTCAGCGCGCCCGTCGCGCACCACGTCGTCGCCGAAGCGGGCACGCAGCGGCTCGCCCACGTCGTCGCGAACGGCGTAGCAGCACGGTCCTGCACCCGGGCCGACGATCGCCACCGACCGCCCCCCGACCGAGCGCACGCCCTCCTCGCAGATCCCCGCCAGCAGCCCCTGCCAGCCGGCGTGCAGCACCGCCAGCCGGCGGCCGTCGGTGCGCGCGATCGCGATCGGCAGGCAGTCGGCGGCGAGCAGCACCAGTGGCCGCTCGGCCAGCGACGTCACCAGCCCGTCGGACTTGGGGAACGCCTCGCGGCCGGGGTCGAGGAACACCCCCTCGGAGGGTTGGGCGCCAACCTCGCGAACGTCGGCGCCGGCCACCTGCCAGGCCATCGTCGCCGACTCCGGGTCCGCGCCGGCGGATTCCACCGCCCGCCGCCGGTTCTCGCGCACAGCCAGCGGGTCGTCGGCGGTCAGCGCGCCGAGGTTCAAGCTCGTAAACGCACCGCCGCTGACCCCTCCCCGGCGGGTCGTGAAGAGTACGCCCACCCCCGGCGGCGCGTCGCCCCACGGGATCGCCTCGGCGACACTCACAACACGATCTCGAGGCCGGGGACGGCGGCTCGCTGCGCGTACTCGTACCCGCAGCAGCCGCCGGCATCGATCTCGGCCGCCGCCCGCCACCCCCGCACCGACCGCCGCAGCACCCGCGCGTGCAGATCCGCGCGCTCGGTGTGGTAGCAGTACACACGGTCGCCGTCGGGATCCCGGTAGGTGACGCCGATCAGGCTGTCGGCGTGCGCGCGCACCTTGCCGGTCAGCCGCATGCGCGTCCCGCGCACCTCGAACTCGTACCCGTCGGGACCGAAATCGGCCTCGTGCGCCAGCCCCCGCAGGGCCCCCCCGCTGTGGTGCTCGAGCCCGCCGAAACGCACCGCCGCGGTCGTCACCGGTGGCGACAGTCCGGCCAGCGTCGGCGACGAGCGGGTGGCAACGTCGAGGAACTCGTCCGCGGTCGGGAAGGCTGTGCAGTGCGCACGCGCCCAGCGGTCGGCGTGCCGCTCCCCCCACGCGTGCGCCTGGTGGCCGGGCCACGCGCGCACCGCCAGCCGCTGACCGCCGACCGTCACCTCACCGGTCGCCCGCAGCGCCGGCTGCGCGCTGAGCACCTGCGAGCGGCCGATTCGCTGCGCGGCGCGATTCGCAACCGCACTCGCGGCCGGCTCCCATTCGAGCCGCCACTCGGCATCGGCCATCGCACCGACCGCCCGGCCCAGCTCGAGGCTGGAGCCGGCCAGTTCGACCGGGAATCCGGCGGCGCCGGTCGAGAACTCGTCGATCGCATACGTCTGGCGACGGGCGAACCGCTCGCCGTCCGCGAGCCCACCGGCCAGCCACAACTCCGCCACCCGGCCGACACCGGCATCCTCGGGGGACAAGAAGCTGTAGCGGATCCACACCGAGGCGGCGGACGTGGGATCGACCAGGTGCAGGTGCCAGCCCTCGTAGTGGCCCGGCCGGCCACGCCAGCGGCACGCGTTGGCGACCTCGGGGATCACGCGCGCGCCTCCGCCAGAAGCTCACGTGCGGCGGCCAGTTCGGCGGCCGCGCCGTCCAGCTCGCCGTTTCGCTTGCGCCGCAGCAGCTCGGCCAGCAGCTCTCCGACCAGCGGCGACTCGGCGACCCCGAGCTCGCGCTGCAGCACGCTGCCGTCGAGCTCGAGCCGCACCGCGGCTCCCCGCTCGAGGTACTCCTCGGCCTCACCGGCACCCAGCGCCGCGGCCAGCAGGGCGGCCTCCGTCGGGTGCGGTGCGAGTAGGTCGGCCACGTCGGCGGGAGTCGCCACCTGCCCGAGCAGGCCCACCAGCCGCGGGCCGACGACCGCCGCGTCCTGCACCGCGAGCGCATCGCGGTGGCGTACCCGCAACCGCTCGAGCAGTTCCACCACGTCGTCGCCGAGCAGGTTGCGGCACACCACGGCCATCCGCGCCCGCCATCGCGGCAGCTCGGGCGCATGCCGCTCCCGCAGGCGGTCGACCTGCTCCACCAGCTCGGCCGCCGCCGGCCCGCAGTCGAGCCCAGGATGCACCGCCGCTGCCAGACCCAGCTCGTCCAGCCGCGCCAGCGAGCCCGCCACCGACGCCTCGTCGAGCAGCGCCAGCAGCTCGTCTCGAGTGCGCGCACCGGACAGCTCTCCGACCAGCCCCATGTCGACGCAGCCGCGGGCCAGCTCGCGCGTCCGCGCGTCCATCCGGAAGCCGTGCCGGTTCTCGTATCGCACCGCCCTGAAGATGCGCGTCGGATCCTCGATGAACGACAGGTTGTGCAGCACCCGGATCACCCCGGCATCGAGATCCACCCGCCCACCGTAGGGGTCGAGCAGCCGGCCGAATTCGTCGGCCCGCAGCGCCACCGCCATGGCGTTGATCGTGAAGTCGCGGCGGAACAGGTCACGGCGGATCGAGGAGTGTTCGACGATCGGAAGCGCCGCGGGGTATTCGTAGTGCTCGGTGCGGGCGCTGGCCACGTCCACCCGTAGGCCACCCGCCAGCACGACCGCGGTGTGGAACTTCTCGTGCGGATGCATGCGACCGCCGAGGCGCTCTGCCAACTCCGCCGCGAACGCCACACCGTCGCCCTCGACGGCCAGGTCGATGTCGAAGCTCGGCTCGCCCAGCAGCAGGTCACGGACGGCGCCGCCGACCAGGTGCACACCGTCGAAGTCCGCCGCCGCGGCCTGCACCGCCGACCACACGCGATTCAGCCCGGGCATCGCCAGCAGACGGTCGCCGACATCGGCATCGGCGGCCGCCGGCTCCGGCTCGTGGCGGTCGCGCAGCGCCGCCAGCAGATCGCTTCGGGTGATCACCCCCATCACCGCCTCGATGCTCGCGGGGCGGCCCGCGTCGTCGGCGACCACGGCCAGCCGGCCCGTCGACGTCTCGCGAAGACCTCGCTGCACCTCGGCCAGCGTGGCATCAGGCGCGATCGTGTCCACCTGTGAGCTCATCACCGCCCGCACCGGGGCATGCGACAGCCCGTGACCGATCGCCCGGTCGAGGTCCTCGCGGGCGACCGCCCCCACCACCACCCCATCGGCCTGCACCTGCACGCCCGACGTGTGCCGGCGGCGGCACTCGCCCATCGCGTCGTCGATCCGCGTGCCGGAGTCGACGAACCAGGCGGGAGTGGACATGATGTCGCGCGCCCGCGGCAACGCCGCCACCGCGCCCGGGAGCGCGTCCAGCAGTCGCGCGCGCACTTGCGCCAGCTCCTCCCCGCGCACGATCGCCGCGGCCGCCTGGGCATGGCCGCCGCCGCCCACCGGCTCGAGTGCCATCCGCACGTCGAACGCGGGCACCCGGCTGCGGCCGACCACGAACACCCGCCCCTCCATCTCCACCGCCATCACCAGCGCCCGGCAGTCAGACAGCTCGACGATCTTGGTCGCGAGCGTCGACACGCCGTCCACGTACGCCGGCCAGCGCACGCAGCACAGCAGCACCGGGGTGCCACCCACCTCGACCGTCTCGGCGGCGTCCAGCAGCGTGGTCAGAAGCGTCCGCTGATCGGCGGTGAGGGGAGTGTGCAGGAACGTCCCCACCATCTCCTGGGCGGCTCCGTGGCGGGCGCAGAACGCCAGCGCCTCGATGTCGCGCACGGTCGTCGTGGGAAACGTCAGCGAGCCGGTGTCCTCGTGGATCCCGAGGGCAAGGGCGGTGGCCTCGGTGGGGGTCGGTTCGATGCCGCGCTCGGCCAGGATGGCGACCATGGTCGTGCACAGCGCGCCGTCGTCGGACAGCACGTGGCATCCGGGCGACACCCAGGCCGGCACCTGCGGGCTGGCGTGGTGATCGAACAGCACCACCTCCACACCGGCACGCGCGATCACCTCGGCGACGTCTCCCAGCCGGTTCTCCTGCGACGTGTCCACCACGATCACTCGCGTGACCGCGTCCAGGGCAATCCGCGAGGCCTCGACCAGTTCCAGCTCGTCGGCGTGCAGGTTTGCGAACTCGCGCACGTTGCGGTTGAGACCGCCCTGCAGCACCACCGCCGCCTGCGGGTACAGCCGGCGAGCTGCCAGCGCCGCGCCCAGGGCGTCGAAGTCCATGTTGGCGTGGGTGACGATGACCTGATGCGGGCGCATGGGCGGATTGTACGAACCCGGTCGGGCTATCCTGGGCGGCATGCGCCTGAGAGCGATGGCAGCCGGCACGAGCATCGTCCTCGTCGCGGTGCTGGGAGCGGGCCTGGCCGTACCGGCGCTGGCGCAGGCGCACGCGTTCGGCGCGCTCACCTACCAGTTCCCGCTGCCGCTGTGGCTGTACGTGACCGCGGGGGCGGTGGCGGTCGCCGCCTCGGTGCCGGCGGCCGCCCTGGCCGATGATCGGATCGGGGCACGGGTCGGAGCCAACATCCACCGGCCGGGCCGCGGGTGGCTGTCGTCCGCGCTTCGAGGCCTGGCCGCGCTGCTCGTCGTCGAGTGCATCGTGTTCGGCATCGCGGGCGCCCAGGAGTTCACCGCCAACCCTTCCACCATCCTCGTGTGGGTCGACTTCTGGGTCGGTCTCGGGCTGATCTCGGCGCTGCTCGGCCCGGTCTGGGACGTGGTCAACCCGCTGCGCGCCGTGGGCAGCCTGATCGACCGCGTGAACGACCCCCCACTCGCCTACCCGCACCGCCTGGGTCGCTGGCCGGCCGTGGGGATGTTGCTCGTGTTCGGCTGGCTCGAGCTGGCCTGGCCGGGCGGGGCGGTGCCGTCCGACCTCGCCCTGGTGATGCTGGTGTACCTGGTCGTCCAGGTGATCGGAATGACACTGGTCGGCAGCCGTCCGTGGCTCGCCCACGCCGAGCTCTTCACCGTGCTCTCGCGCACGCTGGGACGCGCCTCTCCGCTGGAGTGGGACGTCACCGGCGGGGATCTCGACTGGGTCGACGCGCCGGCCGCCGAGCGCCGCATCCGCTGGCGGGGCTTCGTGTCCGGCGCCTGGCGCGACCCCCCGCTGGGCGCGGGCGACGCGGCGTTCGTGGTCGTGCTGCTGGCGATTGTCCTGTACGACGGGTTCGGCGAGACGCGCCGCTACGTGACCTTTGCCCAGTGGGTGTACCACACGCTCGGCTCGTCGCTGAGCGGCACGGAGCTGCGGACGCTGACCATGGCCGCCTGTGTCGGCGGGATCGCCGCCGTGTTCACCATCGTCATGTTGCTGCTCGGCCTGCGCGAGGGCGGCGTCTCGGCCGCCGCAGCCCGTTACGCGCCTACCCTGGTGCCGATCGCGGCCGTGTACTTCGCCGCCCACTACCTCCTTTACCTGGTCACCTACTGCCAGCTCACGCCCAAGGTCATCCTCGACCCCATGCACACCGACTGGGTGCCCGACTATGCGATCTGGACGAGCTTCCCCGCAGGCCTGGCCTGGGCACTGCAGATCGGTCTGATCGTGAGCGGCCACGTGGTCGCGATCTTCGCCGCCCACCACGTCGCGCCGCGCCGGTTGGAGCGGCCGCGCCGGTCGGCGGTCTGGGCGCAGGCGCCGATGATCGCCCTCATGATCGTGTACACCGCCGTCGGTCTGTGGATCCTGGGTCAGACCTACAACGCGGCGTGATCAGGCGGCCGCGACCACCTCGATCTCGACCACACCGCCGGCCGGCAGGGCAGCCACCTGCACCGTCGAGCGGGCCGGCGGCTCGGAGGTGAAGTACTCGGCGTAGACCGCGTTCATGGCCGCGAAGTCGGCCAGGTCGGTCAGAAAGACGGTCGTCTTGACCACGCTCGCAAGGTCGGTGCCTGCGCCTCGAAGCACGGCCGAGATGTTCTCCAGGGCGCGCCGTGTCTGGGCTTCGATGCCACCCTCGACAAGGACTCCAGAGTCGGGGTCGAGACCGAGTTGACCGGCGCAGAAGACGAACCCGCCGGCGCCGACTGCCTGGTTGTAGGGAGCTCCTGCGAACGGTTTTGGCGCTCCGTCGGCGACGATCACGGTTCTGGTCACGAGCTGGATCCTTTCCTGGTGGTGGCCTCTCCGAGCCGCTCGGCGCGGGCGTCGGCCGAGCGGGCGTGGTCGGGCAGTCCTTCGGCGATGGCCAGCGCGCGCAGCGGGCCGGCCAGCCGCTCGACGGCCTCGGCAGGCACCTCGACCACCTCCTGGGTGCGCACGAACATGGCCGGCGACAGCCCCGACGAGAAGCGGCTGTGCCCGCCGGTGGGGAGGATGTGGTTCGAGCCGGCCACGTAGTCGCCGAACGCGGTACCGCTGTGCGGCCCGACGAAGACAGCACCGACATGCACGACGCGGGACAGCACGCCCTCGGGGTCGGCCACCACCAGCTGCAGATGCTCGGGTGCGTACGCGTTCACGAAGGCGATCGCGGTCGCCCACGAGTCGGCCCGTGCGAGCACGATCGTGCCGCGCTCGGGCAGGTGCTCGGCAACCGCCGCAAGCACGTCGGGGTCGGTCGAGACGAGCACCGACTGCGACCCGGCGCCGTGCTCGACCTGGGCGAGCAGGTCGAGGGCCACCAGTTCGGCGGGTGCGGTCTCGTCGGCCAGCACGATCAGCTCGCTCGGCCCGGCCAGCGACTCGATGCCGACCTCGCCGAACAGTCGCCGCTTGGCCTCCTCGACGTAGGCGTTGCCCGGCCCGACCAGCATGTCGACGGGGCGGATCTGCTCGGTGCCGATGGCCATCGCGGCGATTGCCTGCGCACCGCCCACGGCGTACACCTCCCGCACGCCCAGAAGCGCGCAGGCTGCGAGCACGATGGTCGGGCAGTGGCCGTCGGCGCCGGGCGGCGAGCACACGCAGATCTCGGGCACACCCGCGACCTGCGCCGGCACCACCGCCATCACCGCGCTCGAGGGATAGGCCGCCTTGCCGCCCGGCACGTAGACGCCGACCCGCTGCACCGGCACATGCCGGGTGGACACCGTCTGACCCTGCGGGAGCGTCACCCGCGCCGGCGCCGGCGCCAGCTGGGCGGAGACCAGGCGAAGGTTCTGCGCCAGCAGCTCCAACGCCTCGCGCACCGGCTGCTCGGTTGCCGCCAGGGCGTGCTCCAGCTCCGCCTCGGGCACCCGGCTGGCGGGCAGGTCGGCACCGTCCAGGCGCAGCGTCAGCCGGCGGATCGCCTCGTCCCCGCCACCGCGCACCATGTCCACGATGTCGGCCACGGTCCGCCTGACGTCATCGCGAGACTCCGTGGATGGGCGCAGCGCCCGCACGACGTCGGCGATCGACTCTCCGGTGATGGTGACCCTGTCCACGCCCGTTCGGGCCGTCCTCTCGTGAGCAACCGAACCCGCTGGTGCGATTATGCCTGGACGCGCTCGATCCGGGCGCCAAGCGTGCGCAACCGCTCGTCGATCCGCTCGTATCCGCGGTCGATCTGGCCGACGTTGCCGATCCGGCTCGTGCCCTCGGCGCACAGCGCGGCGATCAGCAGCGCCATGCCGGCCCGGATGTCGGGGCTCTCCATACGCTCGGCGTACAGCTTGGCCGGCCCGGTGACAACCGCCCGGTGGGGGTCGCAGACGATGATCCGGGCGCCCATCGCGACCAGCTTGTCCGTGAAGAACAGACGGTTCTCGAACATCTTCTCGAAGATCAGCACGGTGCCGCGAGCCTGGGTCGCGACCGCGACCGCGATCGAGGTCAGGTCGGCCGGGAACATCGGCCACGGGCCGTCGTCGATCTTGGGGATCTGGTCGTGGATGTCGTCCACGATGCACAGATCCTGGCCGGGAGGCACGCGCACCGAGTCGCCGTCGATCTCGATCCGTACGCCCAACCGGGCAAACGCCAGGTCGATCGAGCGCAGGTGCTCGACCGCGGCGTCCTCGATCACCAGATCACCCCCGGTGACCGCGGCCAGACCGATGAACGACGCCACCTCGATGTGGTCGGGGCCGACCCTGTACCGGCACCCGTGCAGGGCGTCCACGCCATGAATCGTCAGCACGTTCGAGCCGATGCCCTCGATCCGCCCGCCCATGGCGATCAGCAGCCGGCACAGATCCTGCACGTGCGGCTCGCAGGCGGCGTTGCGGATCACCGTCGTGCCACGAGCCCGCACGGCGGCCATGACCGCGTTCTCGGTGCCGGTCACGGACGCCTCATCGAGGTGCAGGTCGGCGCCGGTGAGGCCGTGCGGCGCGCGCAGGCTGTAGCCGCGGTTGGCCTCCACCTCGGCGCCCAGGCCGGCGAACGCCATCAGATGCGTGTCCACCCGCCGGCGGCCGATCACGTCGCCGCCGGGCGGAGGGATGTCAGCCGATCCGGATCGCGCCAGCAGCGGACCGGCGAGCAGGATCGAGGCCCGGATGCGCGTGCACAGGTCGGGGTCGAGCCTGGTCCGGGTCACGTCGGCGGCCCACACCCGCACGGTGTTGGCGTCCAGCCACTCGACCTCGACGCCCACGTCGAGCAGCAGCTCGATCATCGCCTCGACGTCGCGGATCCTGGGCACGTTGTCGAGAGTCACCGGGTCGGCGGTGAGCAGGCACGCGGCCAGGATCGGCAGGGCAGCATTCTTGTTGCCGGCCGGGCGGACGGTGCCCGACAGCGGCACGCCTCCTTCGATCACGAATGTCTCCACGGTCCCTTCTCTGCTTGCGATGGCCATGCCCGACCCGCCTTCCTCGTTTTGCCCTCCTGAGGGTAGCCGGATTCGCGGTCATCACGCCTGGATCCTGCCCGCGGGTCGTGACTGGTATCGTCGGCTGTGATGGTCACCGACCTTGTGCACGACCGCGACGCGGCCTGGCAATTGCTGACCGAGTGGACGTCCAGCGAGGCGCTGCTGCGCCATGCCCTGGCCGTCGAAGCGTCCACCCGCGCGTACGCCCGCAAGTTCGGCGAGGACGAACCTGCCTGGGGAAACGTCGCACTGTTGCACGACTTCGACTACGAGCGCCACCCCACGCTCGACCGGCATCCGCAGGACGGCGCCCCGGTGCTGCGAGAGCGCGGCTACCCCGAATGGTTCGTGCGGGCGGTGCAGGCGCACGCCAACCACACCGGCGTCTCGCGCGAGTCGCAATTGGAGCGCACGCTCTACGCCTGCGACGAGGTCTCGGGCTTCGTGCACGCCTGCGGCCTCGTGCGCCCTGACGGTATCGCGACGCTCGAGGTGCGATCGGTGCGCAAGAAGCTGAAGCAGCCGAGCTTCGCACGCGGCGTGAACCGCGAGGACGTGGTCGAGGGCGCGGCCGGGTTGGGCATCGACCTGGACGCCCACATCACCTTCGTGATCGAGGCGCTGCGGCCGATCGCGGGTGAGCTCGGACTTCCGGCGCCGGCCTGATCGGTCAACGAGCGCTGAGCCCGCGTGCCAGCGCGTCCAGGTCGGCCTCGCTGGTCCACGCGCCGACCGAGATCCGCAGGTATGTGGTACCCGGGATCGAGCGCACCAGAACGCCGTGCTCGACCAGTCCTGCCGCGATGTCCGCCGGATCGCCGTCATCGACCGCCAGCGCGATCAGGCCCGAACCCGGCCCTCCGGGGTCGACCACCCGCACGCCCGCCACCGCGGCCAGCCGCTCGCGAGCCGTCTGCGCGTTCACGGCGCCCCGCTCGACCCATGCCGACCGGCCTCCGGGCAACCCCTCCACCCAGTTCAGCGCCGCGGCGAACCCGGCCAGCGTGACCGGGTCGGCGGTGCCGGCGTCGAAGCGTGCGCCTTCGGTTCGGTACTCGCCGACCACCCCCTCGCGGAAGCTCAGGTAGCCGGGCAGCGCCGGCAGCAACCGTTCGTGGTGGCGCGGATGCACCCACAGTGCGCCGCTGCCCTGCGGGCCGAGCAGCCACTTTTGCCCACTGAAGGCGTAGAAGTCGGCGCCGGTCGCCCGAGCGTCCACCGCGATGTTGCCGACCGACTGGGCGCCGTCCACGAGCACCAGCGCACCAGCCTCGTGCGCCCGGCGCGAGAGCTCGGCCAGAGGCAGCACGCGGCCGGTCGTCCACAGCACGTGCGAGACCGCCACCAGCCGCGTGCGCTCGTCGATCGCCGACTCGAGCTCGTCGGCGGCGACGGCTCGCACCACCACGCCGAAGCGACGCTCGATCATGTCCAGCGGGCCCAGTAGCCCGGGGTGCTCCTCGGTGGTGGTGATCACGCGATCGCCGGCCGCGAAGTCGATCGCGGCCACCATCAGCCCGATCCCCTGGGTGGTCGAACTGGTCAGCGCCATCTGCTCGACCGGCGCCCCCACCACCGCCGCGGCCGCCGACCGGGCATCGTCGCGCAGCGCCCAGAAGCGCTCGAACACCTCGCGGCCGATCCTCGGCTCGGTGGCCTGGCGGCGCAGCTCGGCCGCCATCGCCCGCGCGGCCGGCTCGGGGACGGGGCCGTTGGTGCCGGCGTTCAGGTAGGCCACCCCAGTCAGGGCCGGGAGCTGATCACGCATCTAAGCGCACCACGGCATCCACCGGATCGTGGTCGGACAGGCGTACCGGCGGTCCGGGGCCGAGCCGCAGGTCACGCCGCTCGGCCAGCCAGCGCGTGGACGGCCACTCGACCTCGAGGCCGCGCGACAGCAGATGGTCGATGCCGACGTCACCGGAGCTCTCGCACCATCCGCGGCCGACCAGCCGGCGCATGGCCGGCGACCCCGGCTCGGTGTTCAGGTCTCCGCCCATCACCATCGGCGCGCCGCGGGCGAACTGCTCCATCACCCACCCCGCCCGCTCGATCTGCGGGCCGGCCTCGTCTCCGCCGTCGGTGTGCACGTTTCCGAGCACCAGCTCGCCGCCGGAGGCGCGGTGGCGCAGCCGCGCAAGCTGGGCGATCCGCGGCTCGCCCCGCAGGAACCGCCGGCGATTGAGCTCGACGCGGCGGGCCGACACCAGCACCAGCGCCGGGCCGTACAGCAGCGCCTGGGCCTGACCCTCGAACTGCGTCCGCGCCACGTCCGGCAGCGCCTTGCCCAGCCACTCGCCGGCCGCCAGCGGCAGCGGCAGGTGCACGAACGGGACGTGCGCGCCGTAGGTGTGAGCGAGCGTCAGTCCCATCCCGGTGCGCTCGCGCAGCAGCGACCCGGCCCACACCGGCACCTCCTGCAGCAGCACGACGTCGGGCCGGTCCTGCACCATCACGTCTGCCATCTCGTGCAGCAGCTTCCTGCGCCGGTGCGCGTAGCCGGGGCCTGGCGGCCGGTCACGACCGTGGGCGATGTTCCACGTCCGGATCAGTAGGGCCTCCCCCATGGCGCAGTACCGTAGCCGCCGGGGAACCCGACCGGCCGCGCATCGGTCAAACGATCATGCACCGAACCACCTTGACCTTCGCCGCGCTGCTCGCGCTGTCTGCCACCGCCTGCGGGCAGAGCTCGAGCGCCGCCCCCGCCCCCGATCCGCTGGCCGGCACCAGCCTCACCGTGACGATCTACCCCGGCTTCATCGCCAACGGTAAGACCACGGTCTTCCACCTGCGCTGCGCACCGGCCACCGGGACACTGCACGACCCGGCTGCCGCCTGCCACACGCTCGCGACCCGCCCTCAGCTGCTGGCGCCGCTCGCCCCATGCGTGGGACTGCCCGACACCGGCGGGGGGGCGATCACGGGCAAGCTCGGCAAGCGGAAGGTCGAACTTCACTTCCCGGGCGGTTGTGGGGCGGCCCGTCTGAAGGCGCTCTCCGGCGCGCTCGGATTGCAGCAGGGCAGCGGCTTCGCCGGGGGGTAGCCGGTTATCATTGGCCGGGTGAGGATTCCCGGACGCGCCCGATTCGCCAACGTCATCAAACCGCAACTCGCGCTCTACCGGCACGAGAACGCCGAACTGCTGCGCCGCGTCGTGGAGGCCGAGCGGGCCTATCGGGTAGCCGCGGGTAGCGAGGCCGAGGAGGCCTACGGCGACTACATGGATCTCGTCGAGGAGGCCGAGGAGGAGCTGTTGGCGTTACGCGATCGGTACGCCGAGACGATGGCCGCACGCGAGCGGCTGCGATACGAGCGCGAGTTCACGCGGGCCGCACACCGGCTTCTGCCCAGCTTGAGCTCGCGGAGTGCGTTCGAGCGGGCGATGGACCCCGATTCGGAGATCTGAGCTCGGTTGAAGACCGCCCTCGAGTGGTTTGCCCGTTACGGGTACTGGGCGGTGTTCTTCCCGGTCATGCTCGAACTGGTGGGGATCCCTTTTCCGTCCGAGACGATCCTCCTGGCGGCGGGCGCCACGGCGTCGCTGCACAAGCTGAACGTGTGGGCGGTGCTCGGGCTGGGAGTGGCCGGCGCGGTGATCGGCTCGTCACTCGGATATGGGATCGGTCACTACGGAGGCCGCGCACTGCTCGACCGGCTGGTTCGCCGCGGCCTGGTCAAGCAGCACCACCTCGAGCGCGTGCAGGGGTTCTTCGACCGCCACGGCGGCAAGACGCTCGTGTTCGCGCGGTTCGTGCCCGGTGTGCGGATCCCGGCCTTCTGGCTGGCCGGGGTGAGCGCGATGCCAATTCCGCGATTCATGACCTGGAACGTGGCCGGCGCGGTGGTGTGGGTGGTCACGATCACGCTGCTGGGGTACGTGTTCGCGAACTCGGTCGGCACCATCGAGCAGCTGCTGGGCCGCGACGCGTTCATCGGGGCGGGCGGCCTGCTGCTGGTCGCGATCGGCACCTTCGAGGTGCGCCGCCGGCTGCGCGACCGGGCCTGACTCGCTCTCGACGGGCGCCGACCGACCCGGCGGGTACCGTGCATCGATGGCCCGCCGCCCCAAGCAGCCCAAGTGCCACTCGTGCCGCCGGCGCGCTCTTCGCTGGCTGGATCGACGTGAGCGCTGGATGTGCGACAGCTGCGGCAAGGTCTTCGACCACGAGGTGGTCGAGCGCCACAACCCGGGCGTCGAGTCGCAGATGACGCTCCGGGTCAGCTGACGCGGTTGACCGCCCATCGGGCGTGTGATATCCAACGTCGCAGGTCGGCATCGGCAGGTCGGTGAGCGCGTTTCCCACCGGGATCGCCGGCAGGGGTTGCCAGGGGGCGCGCACAGCAGGAGAATCGATTGGGGTTCCATAGGTTCGAGCAGGGGGTCTGAACATGCGCGGAAGGTTCGTGGTATGCGCGGCTGCGGTCGCAGCTGCCGTTGCACTCGGAAGTGCCGGAGCCGACGCGGCGGCGCCGCAGGCGATCGCCGGCAAGTTCACCGTCGGGCACGCCCACGTGCTGGGTGTGCGCGGATTTCAAGCACGCATGTTCGCCGTTCAGGGGTCGGGGAACCTCACGTACCACGGCGGTCCGGTGATGAAGGGGCCGACCAAGTCGATCGCCATCTTCTGGGAGCCTTCTACCCTGCAGAGCGGCGCCGCGGGGATCGTCAGCGGTGCGTTCAACTCCACCATCCAGCGCTACTTCAAGGATGTCGGCGGTCATGGGCTGTACGGCAACAACACCCAGTACTCGTCGATCAAGAACAGCTCGAAGCTGTCCAAGACGTTCGTGGACACGTCCGCCTACCCGGCGACGGCCTGCCCAAGCGTGTTCGCGACCGCCACGCAGCACAAGAACTGCTTGACGGACGGGCAGATCCAGGCCGAGGTGTCCAAGGCGATGACCGCTCTGGGGACCACCGGCGGGCTGAACGAGCTGTACTTCGTGTTCCTCGACAAGGCCGAGTACACCTGCATCGACGCCAGCGCCTGCTACCTGTACCCGCTCGACTCGCACGGCAAACCTCAGGGGTACTGCGCCTACCACAGCAACTTCACCGTGGCGACGAAGCCTGTCCTGTATGCCGACATGCCGTACGGGGACACGCCGTTCTCGTCCTCGGCCGGCTCCGCGAGCAGCCTGTGCACTGGGCTCTCGGCCTTCCCCAACGACCGCTCGGCGGACATCGAGATCGGCATCACCAGTCACGAGCAAATGGAAGCCGTCACCGATCCGCTCGGTAACGCCTGGTTCGACTCGGTCGGATTCGAGATCGGCGACAAGTGCGCGTACGACTACACCGGTTCGACGCTTGACGGCGGCCTCGCCGACGAGCAGTGGGTGAGCCACTTCTACAGCATGCAGACCGAGTACTCCAACTCGACCGCGTCCTGCATCGCCGGCGGGTCGTTCACGCCCTCGTCGCGCACACCGGTGCACGGAACGACGATCACGCTCACGGGCTCGAACTTCACGGCGAGCAGCACCATCGCCATCAAGTTCAAGGATCACGCCGGCACCGTCACGTCGCTGGGCAACACGACTTCGACCGCCGCGGGGAAGATCACCAAGACGATCACGATCCCGGCCGGCTCCGCGCTCGGCAAGGCCTCGATCATCACCAGCGGCCCGAACGCGGGCGACGGCTCGACGGAGTTCGTCACCGTTTCCTGAGTCTCCCGGTCGGGCTGGGATCCCACGCGGGACGGGACCCCAGCCCGGCCAGGGCGTCGAAGTTCGGGACTTTCTATCGAACATACGTTCGACTATAGTGGGTGGCCCGGATGCCACGCCCCGGCCCCACCATCGTCTGCACGCTCGTCCCCCGCTTCGCGCTGCGAGTGGCGGTGGGAGCGGGCGGGCGGCTGCCCGAAGGCCCGGTGGCGCTGGCTCCGGAGCCGGGTGGTTCGTCCGGGATCGGTGAGATCAACGCCGCGGCCGCCGCCTTCGGGGTGACCGCTGGTATGCGTGTCGGCGAGGCGCTCGCGCGCTGCCCACGGCTCGGTCTGGCAACAGCCGATCCGGGTGCGGTGGCCGATGCCTCCGAGGCGATGCTGACCCGGCTGGAGGACATGGGCGCAGCGGTCGAGCCGCTCGCGCCCGGACGGGCGCTGTTCACCGCCGACGGCCTCGTGCTCATGCACCGTGGCCTCCTGCGGCTGCTGCATGCGGTGGCGGGCGGGCTGCCGCCCGGCGGCCGAGTTGGCGCAGGGCCCGGGCGGTTCATCGCCCAGGCGGCCGCCGGCCGTACCCGTCCCGGCCGGCCGCACGTGGTCGAAGCGGGTGCGGCGGCCGGGTTCCTGGCGCCGCTGGCGGTTGACCGGCTGGGTCTCGATCGCGCCATCGCGGCGCAACTCTCGGCGCTCGGGATCACCACCGCTGGGGCCCTGGCCGAGCTGCCGCTGCCGGCGGTGGCAGATCGCTTCGGGCCCGCCGGGATCGCTGCCTGGCGGCTCGCGTGCGGCCAGGACGACAGCCTCGTCAGCCCCCGCTCGCCGCCGCTTTCGCTGCACGAGGCGATCGACTTCCCGGAACCGGTTGGTGACGAGTTCACCCTGCGCGGCGCAGTGGCTGTGCTGGTCGAGCGGCTGCTCGCTCATCCCAACCGCAGGGCGCGACCGGCGCGCACGGTGACCGTGTCGGCCCGGCTGGCTGCCGGCGGCTCATGGCGGCGTCCGATCGCGCTGCGCGACGCAACTGCCGACCCTCGCCGGCTGCGCGACGCGATCTGTCCGCGGCTGGTGGAGCTGCCGGCGGCGATCGAGCAGCTGGAGCTCGAGCTGACCGAGCTGGCGGCTGACGGCGCACAGCAGCTCGAGCTGGTACGTCCGGCGGCGGAGGTGCGGCGGGAGCGGGCCGGCGAGGCGGCACGCCAGGTGCGCGCCGGCCTGGGCGAAGGCCATCTGTGGAAGGTGGTCGAGGTGGCGCCGTGGTCACGCGTACCGGAGGGTCGCGACCTGCTGGTGCCCTTCGACGGCTGATTCGCGACCGCGATCAGCAGTGGGCTTTGCCGAGCGCGACGACCATCTGCCGCTTGGCCTCTCCGCTGGGCTGGACGTCGAGCACGGCGCACTGTGCTCCAGCGGCGACCAGACCGCCGTTGAACTGCGTCCACCCCTGGAACCCCGCGCCGCCGCCAGTCGGCTGGGCGCAGGCCTTCAGGGTGACCTGTGCGTAGCCGCCCGAAACACGCGCCGGCGACTGGCCCATGGCGTAGGCCAGGGAGATCCGCTTCTGCTCTGCCGCCGGCACCGAGAGCGTCACGACCGCCCCCGGCTCCACCACTGCCAGCGCCTTCACGTACCCCACAGGGCGCAGCGCGGACGACGCCAGGTTCGACACATGACCGCCGTGGCCGACCGCGCCGAACGCCCACAGCACGAGCGGACCCGACCGGATGCTCGAGGCCATCCATCCGGCGGGAAGGTGGCCGCCCACGGCCGCGTCGCACGCGCGCGTCATTTCACGGACGGCGGCGGTCGGGATGGGCGCAACAGGCGGCGGGTTCGGGCCGATGGTGGTGGCGGTCGAGGACGAGGTCGAGCAGCCGGCCGCGACGCCCACCAGCATCGCGCCCACGAAGGCTCCCACTGCCGTGCGTTCCATCCGGTTCATGGTGGCACTCGCAACGATACCAGCGGCGTGGAGAAGGGGGCCGGGGTACGATCGCCGCCGATGACCGTACCCGACCTCTCCCGCCGGTTGGCCGTCGCCCGGGGCGATCAACCGGCCGATCTGGTGATCCGGGGCGGTCGCGTCCTGTCGGTGTTCACGCGCGAATGGCTGCAGGTCGACGTCGCGGTGTGCGACGGCTGGATCGCCGGTCTGGGCGCGTATCACGGCGCCGAGACGATCGACGCGTCCGGGCGGTACGTCGTTCCCGGCTACATCGACGCCCACGTGCACATCGAGTCGTCCAAGCTGCTGGTCGACGAGTTCGCGCGGCTGGTGCTCCCCCACGGCACGACGGCGGTCGTGGCCGACCCGCACGAGATCGCAAACGTGCTCGGCACCGACGGCGTCCACTGGCTGGCCGATGCCTGCGCCGGACTGCCGCTGGACGTCTTCTTCATGGCCCCCTCCTGCGTGCCCGCGTCGCGGTTCGAGTCGCCGCGGCGGGCGCTCACGACCGGTGACCTGGAGGGCCTGCTGCGTCGCCGGCGGGTGATCGGCCTGGCCGAGATGATGAACTTCCCCGGCGTGATCGGCGGCGACCCGAGCGAGCTGGCGAAGCTCGCCCTGGCGGGCGCGTCGCACGTGGACGGCCACGCGCCCGGCTTGCTCGGATCCGACCTGCAGGCATACGCCGCGGCGGGCATCCGCTCCGACCACGAGGCGCGCACGGCCGCGGAGGGGCGCGAGCGGCTGCGGGCCGGGATGTGGCTTCTGATCCGCGAGGCATCCGGCGCCCGCAACCTGCGCGACCTGATCGGCCTTGTGGCCGAGTTCGGCCCCACCCGGATGGCGTTCTGCACCGATGACCGCGATCCCCAGGACATCATTGACGAGGGCCATCTCGACTCCATGGTGCGAGCCGCCGTCGCGGCCGGCATGCAACCGGTGGACGCCCTCGTGATGGCGTCCTGGAATGCGGCCCGGTGGCACCGGCTCGATCACCTGGGGGCGATCGCACCGGGGTATCAGGCGGACGTGCTGCTGCTCGACGACCTCGAGCGGTTCACACCGGCGCTGGTGCTCAAGGCGGGCCGCCCGGTGGAGGAGATCCCGTCCCCCGCGGTTCCGGACTGGGTGCGCCACACCGTGCGCATCCAGCCGGTGACCTTGAGCGACTTCCGGATCCCCTGGCCGGGCGGAGCGGCACGGGTGATCGGGGTCGTGCCCAACCAGATCGTGACCGATGCGCTCACCGAGCAGCCGACGGTGCTCGACGGATGCGCGGTGGCCGACCCCACCCGTGACCTGGCCAAGATCGCCGTCATCGAGCGGCATCTCGGCACCGGCCGGGTCGGGCTCGGCTTCGTGCGCGGATTCGGGCTGGAGCGCGGCGCGCTGGCCTCGACGGTGGCCCACGACGCCCACAACATCGTGGTCGTCGGGGTGAACGACGGGGACATGGCGCGCGCGGTGCAGCGGCTGGTCGAGTTGGGCGGCGGCATGGTGGCGGTGGTGTCCCGCGGTATCCGCGCCGAGCTGGCCCTGCCGGTGGCGGGCTTGCTCTCCGATGCGCCGGCCGAGCAGGTGGTGGCGGGCAGCCGGGGACTGCTCGAGGCTGCCCGCGAATTGGGCTGCCGGCTGGAGGCGCCGTTTCACTCGATGGGCTTCCTCGCCCTGTCGGTGATCCCGGAACTCAAGCTGACCGACCACGGTCTGGTCGACGTCGGCCGGTTCGAGCTCGTGTCGCTGACAAGCGGACGTGCTACATCGTGACGAGTCCAGCCGGATACCGCCTTTCATCCCGACTCGGCATGGTGATCCTCCGGGGGTTACGACCTATCGAGCCAGGCGGTCGCATGAAGACTACAGTGCAGCACCTGCGCGCCATGCCTGCTAAGGTCAGGGCCGGATAGGGTCGACCGTGCTCGCCTGAGTGTTACGGCTTGAGTGCCCCGGTTGGCCCAGTTCGGCGCACCTATGCGCTCGAATTGTCCACCATCCCGAAGGGGGGAACACTGTGAGACGAATACTTGTCGGTCTAGCGATCGCATTGGTCGCGGTCGGAGCCACGGCAGGCTCCGCAGCCGCGGCCGCTACGCCTGTGTACGACGGATCCTACGCTGGGACTCTGCCCGGCAACCTGCCGAGCGTGGGCGCTGAGGCGTACAGCTTCAAGGAGTTCGGCGACGAGGTCACATTTGCCGGAACCGCCCGGCATCTCGCCGCGGTACGGGTGACGATGAGCAGTTGGGCATGCCAGCAGGGCACGTGGTTCAATCATGACTGTGTGACCACGAAGGGCGCGACGTTCCCGGTGCCGATCACGCTCAACATCTACAACAAGGACACCGCGGGCACCCCTGGTTCGCTGATCACTACGGTAACCAAGACGTTCAACATCCCGTATCGCCCCACCGCCAACCTCAACCACTGCAACGGCAGCAACCTCGGTAAGTGGTGGCAGTCGTCGAGCAGCACCTGCTTCAACGGCAAGGCGGCGAACATCAGCTTCAACTTCAAGTCGCTTGGCCTCACGCTGCCCGACACGGTGGTGTTCGGCATCGCCTACAACACGTCGGACTACGGGTACAACCCGATTGGCACCACCGCCTGTAACTCGACCGAAGCTGGTTGCTTCTACGACTCGCTGAATATCGGTCTGGGTACGGACGGCGTGATCACGGGTTCCAAGATCTACCCTGACACCGTGTTCCAGAACGCGGTGTACCAAGCCGATTACTGCGACGGCACACCGACGCCGGGCGTGTTCAACCTCGACTCGCCCACCAGCACGTGCTGGATCGGCTACACGCCGGCCATCCAAGTCAAGGCCAGTTGACCACCGAACGCTCGGCTGACGGTTCCACGTCGAGCCGATAGCTGGTAAACGCTTGACCGCGTGATGGAGGGGCCGGTGCTCACACCGGCCCCTCCACTGTTACCACCCCACCACTGACGCGCTCCGGCAAGGCTGCCGCGGTCGACCCGAAAGCTACATCTGGGAGCTGGGACTGCCCGTGCAAGGACATGGGCGCGACCTCCGGCCGCGCGGCCGGTGTGATTGCCGTGGTCACGCGCGGGGTCTGCACCACGCCCGCCGTGGACGCCGCCTACCTGATGGATGCCGGCACCGGCCAGATCGCCGCGACGCTCGACGTCGGGCTAGGCCAAGGCCTTCAGTCAGCCGGTCTTCGCAGACACGCGACTGTTCGTCGCCACCGAGTCCGGTGGCTTGCACGCCTTCGCGCCCGCTTGATCACCCGTTTGGGGGAAATCCACCCGGATCCCCCAATTGTGGGGGTGTGACCCCTTCCCAAACGGGTGGTCCGGGTGGATGCTTGCTGCATGAACGACAACACCACCCACCCAAGCAGCGAATCGGGCCAGACGCTCCCCATCCTGGTCGTCTTCATTGTCGTCCTCCTGGGGATGTGCGCGCTGGCGATCGACGTCGGCTCCTGGTATCAGACCAAGCGCGCCATGCAGGCCTCCGCCGACGCCTCGGCGCTGGCCGGCGCGTCGCAGATCCCGCAAGGCTGGGGCCCCGCCCAGACCACGGCCGCCGCCGAGTGGACGAACAACGGCCCGGCCGGCAGCAGTGTCACCTACGCCCCCGCCACCGACCTCACCTCCGGCGATTCGATCGTGGTCACCGCCACCCGCACCTCGTCGTCCTTCTTCGCCAGCGTGCTGGGCCACGGCCCGGTCACCATCACGGTGCACGCGCAGGCCACGGTGGAGTCGTTCACCACCTTCAAGAGCACCGGCAACCTGATGCCGTGGGGCGTCATGTACAACAATTTCACCGCCGGTCAGAGCTACGCCATCGCGACCCAGCTGTCGGGCACCGCGAACAACGGCGTGCTCTCGCTTCCGGTACAGCCGGGATGCGGCACGGTCAACGGCGCCAACACCTACCGCGACACCATCGAGGCGGGCGCCAATGCCTGTGACCTCAGCGTCGGCCAGAGCGTCGATGTCAAGACCGGCAACAATAGCGGCCCCACCAAGCAGGGCATCGACTACAGGGTGCCGACCTTCCAGCCGGTGAGCTCGATCGTCAGCATCGACGGACTGGGCAACGCCACGATTCTCGATCCGACGAGCCCCCAACTGGTCGTCGTACCCCTGGTGGAGGATGTGTCGGGCGGCACCACCTGGCCCACCGGCTCGAACACCCAGGTGAAGGTGGTCGGGTTCGCGTGGTTCGTGCTCGAGCCCTACACCAACAACGGCAAGACCGTGAACGGCGTCTTCGTCAAGGCCACCACCTCGGGCGACAGCGGAACCTCCGGCGGCTGGACACCGAGCACGAACTACGTCTCCGGCGTCGCCCTGACCGACTAGCTCAGTCGGGGCCCGTCGGGGCCTGGGGCGACCGGCAGCCCAGCCGCCGCCCACGACTCGAAGCCGCCGATCAGATCGGTCGCGTCGGCCACACCCAGCTCGACCAGTGTGGCCGCCGCGAGGCTCGACGAGTAGCCCTCCTGGCACATCACCACCACCGGCCCGGAGCGGCCCGTGATCCGCTCGTCGCTGTGCCCCGAGCCGGGGTCGACCCGCCACTCGAGCACGTTTCGCGAGAGCACAAGGGCGCCGGGCACGATACCGTGATCACGGCGCTGCTCGTAGGTGCGGGTGTCGATGATCACGCCGCCGTCGGCCAGAGCCTCCGCGGCCTCAGCGGCCGACAGCCGACGGTAGGTGGAGCGTGCGCGTTCGAGCAGCTCGTCGATGGTCACCGGCGAAGCCTAGAGGGTCGCTACGCGGGGTACCACTCGACGGCGACCGGGCCGACGACGACCAGCCGGTAGCGGCCGTCGCGCACCAGCCGAAAGCCCTGCCGGCCGCCGTGATAGACGTTGATCGTGTAGCCGCGCATGCGACGCCTGGCGATGGTCATGGAACGCACCCGTCGGGCGCTTGTGGAGGTTGCCATGAGTCCAGTGTGCGGGCGATCGGCGGGGTGCGCAAGCTCCCGTCGGGCGGTATGCTGCACTCGATGAACCGAACACACGTTCGTCAGATCGGGCTCCCCCGCCGACTGGTGGTGACCGCCGGCCCGGACGGCGTTCCCACCGCCGTCGGCCCCCGCCCGGTGCTTCACGTGCGCGACGAGTGGCGGGTCGACGAGGGTTGGTGGAGCGGCCAACCGCTGCGTCGCCGCTACTTCGACCTGGTGTTGGAGGACGGGCGAAACGCAGTCGTCTTCTGCGATCGGCGAAGTGGGCGCTGGTTCGGCCAGCGCGCCTGAACCCGGCACTGTACGCGGTGACTTGACGAATTCTTGGCTGTATGACACACTCTCTTCACTGCAAATCTCGCCGCTACATGCGCCACGATGTTGCACCAGGGGGATGACCATCGATGATTGACCCGGCGGCCGGCCAACGCGCCGATCAAGTCCATGAGACCGACAGCCCGTCAGTGGTGTCGGCGGTCGGTCAGTACCGCTACGAGGTGCAGATCGGCCGGCATCGCGGCCTCGTCCGGCACTGGCGCGGGCGAGTGGTGTCGTACGATCCGGCCGGCAAGCCGCGCCACTGGCAGTGGCGATCGGCCCGCACCCGCGATTCGCTGGTGGGCGTGCTCTGGCAGGAGGCGATCCGCGACATCAGATGGCGCACCGGACGCGCCTCGGTGGAGATCGTCGAGCGGGTCTAGCTCGGCTGCCAGTCGGGGTGGCTGCTGACGCCGTCTGCGGTCAGTTGCAGCGAGGTCGTCTGCGGGACATCCAGGGTGAAGATGTCCGGAGTCGACGAGGCGGAACCAGAGTCAAACGCGATCGTGCCGCCGTCCGGCGACCAGGCCGGGTCGAGGCTGAAGTCGCCGTTGACCGTGAACTGCGTCGGCGTGGCCTGCGTCCCATCGGCCAGGGTGTAGAAGATCTCGAACACGCTGCCGCTGCCGGCGTCATAGGCGATGTTCGTGCCGGCACCGGGCGACCAGGCCGGTGCGAACGCCGGGTCGGTCGAGGGCAACCGGCGCGCAGAACCTCCGCCGCTCGTCACCACCCAGATCTGTGACGCCCCCGACCGGGTGCTCTCGAGCGCGAGCGACGTCCCGTCCGGCGACCAGGACGGCTCATCCGCTCCGAGCGCCCACCCAGTCCCATTGGTGATCTGATGCGGCGCGAGCGCGTGGGTCGCCGGATCGACGCTCCACACCTGGGAGACACCGGTCCGATCGCTGGCAAACGCGATCAGCGACGGTCCCCAGTCGGGCGCGTTCTCGGCGGACGGGGTGCTCGGCGTGACGTCCTTGAGCCCTGTACCGTCGTCGTTCACGACCCAGATGTCGGCGTTCCCCGACCGGTCGGAGGCGAACGCGATCTGGGTGCCGTCCGGCGACCAGGACGGCGACTCGTCGTCCGCCCCGCTCGTGAGCTGACTCGCACCGCTGCCGTCACCGTTGATGCACCACAGTTGACCACTGCGCGCGAACACCAGCCGACCACCCGGCGCCGGCTGCACCGGCGTGGTGGCCGCCGACGTGTTGTTTGCGGAGTTGGGATCAGCTGTTGCCGAGCTAACCGCGGCGTTCGAGCTGAGCGCGGCCGACCGGCAGCCGCTCACCGTCTGGGTGACGGTGTGGACGAGCGACGCGGCGCCCGCTGCGAGGCTGGTCGCCGGCCAGCTCGCGACCCCGGTGGCGGCGTTGTAGCTGCCGCCGTCTGACACTGTGACCGCACCGGCCACCCGCGCCCCGGCGGGCACCACCATGCTGGCCTTGACGCCGGTCGCGTCGGACGGGCCCGCATTGTCGATGGTGACCGTGTAGGTGATCGGCGAGCCCGGCACTGCCGGCGACAGCGACGGCGACTCGCCGATCGAGACGTCTGCCTGTTGGGTGATCGCGGTCGGTTCGGTGGCCGTGTTGTTGGCGGGGCTGGGATCGACGCTGGTGCCGGTCACCGCGGCGGTGGCCGAGAGCGCCGCCGTGCGTGACGCCGCGATGTGCACGGTCATGTGCAGGGTCGCGCCGGCGCCGTTCGCGACGTCGCCCAGCGTCCACTTGACCTTGCCGCCGGTCAGCGTCCCGCCGGAGTCGGCCGAGACGAACGTGGTGCCCACCGGCACGGTGTCGGTCACGCTGACCCCGTGCGCCAGGCCGGCTCCGAGGTTCGCGACCGTGACCGTATACGTGAGATCGGTGCCGGCCACGGCGGGATCGGTCGAGTCCGTCTGCGTCACTCCCAGATCGGCCGGCGAGTCGTCGTTGAGGATCGTGCCTGTCCCGGTGGCCGTCCCGATCGTGGAGTTGGTCGGCGCCGAAAGCCCGACCGTGAACATCTCGTCCGGCTCGATCGTGATGTCCCCGTTGACCTTGACCCCGACCGACTTCGTGGTCACGCCCGCGGCGAACGTGAGGGTTCCCCCGGCTGCCTGGTAGTCGCCGCCGGCAATGGTCGCGGTGCCGTCGGCGGTCGCGTACTGCACGGTCACCGGCACCGTGCTGGCCGGCGAGAGCGTGACCGGGAAGCTCGCCACGGTGGTGCCCGCGTCGCCCTCGCCGACCGACACGTCGCCGATCGACACCACCGGTGCGCTGACGGCCGTCGTCTCGGTCGCGGCGTCGTTTGACGAGTTCGGATCGGGCGTCGAGCTGGACACCGTGGCCGTGTTGGACAGGGACGCGGGGCCGCCGGGGGTGACGTTGACGGTCACGTGCACCGTGGTGCCGGCGCCGCTTGCCATGGTGCCCAGGTTCCAGGTGATCGTGCCGGCGCTCGGCGTGCCACCGGAGTCGGCCGAGACGAACGACGTGCCCGCCGGCAGTGGATCGCTCACGGACACCGCGTGGGCGGTGCCCGGCCCGCCGTTTGCGACCGTGATCGCATACGTCAGATTCGCGCCGCTGGACACCAAGTCCACCGAGTCGGTCTGGGTCACACCGAGGTCGGCCGGCGAGTCGTCGTTGAGGATCCTCCCTGTCCCCGTGGCCGTCCCGATGGTGGAGTTGGTCGGCGCCGAAAGCCCGACCGTGAACGTCTCGTCCGGCTCGACCGCGATGTCCCCCTTGACCTTGACGGCGATCGAGCCTGTGGTCTGCCCGGCCGCGATCGTCAACTTGCCCGAGGCCGCCACGTAGTCGCTGTTGGCGATCGTTGCGGTGCCGTCGGCGGTCGCCCAATGGACGGTGACCGGCACCGTGCTGGCCGGCGAGAGCGTGACCGGGAATACCGCGTTCGTGGTGCCCGAATCACCCTCGCCGACCGACACGTCTCCCATCGACACCGTCGGCGTGCTGACCGCCGTCGACTCGGTGGCAGCGTCGTTGGACGAGTTCGGATCCGGCGTCAGGCTGGACACGGTCGCCGTGTTGGACAACGACGTGAGAGACGTCGACGTCACCTTGACGGTCATGTGCACCGCGGTGCCGGCGCCGTTGGCCATCGCGCCCAAGCTCCAGGTCACCGTCCCGGCACTCAGCGCACCACCGGAGTCCGCCGACACGAACGACGTGCCCGCCGGCACCGGATCGCTCACCGACACCGCATAGGCCGTCCCCGGACCGGCGTTTGCGACCGTGATCGCATACGTCAGCGTCGCGCCGCTGGACACCGGATCCACCGAGTCGGTCTGTGTCACGCCCAGGTCGGCCGGGAAATCGTCGTTGACGATCGTCCCGGTCGCACTCGAGGTGGTGACCGTCGCATTGGTCGGCGACGACAACCCGACCGTGAACGTCTCATCCGGTTCGACGGTGGTGTCGCCGTTGACCTTGACCGTGATCGTTCCCGAGGTCTGGAAGGGCGGGAACGTGAACGTCCCCGAGGCCGCCTGGTAGTCGCCGTTGGCGAGCGTCGCGGTGCCGTCGGCGGTGGCGTAGTGGACGGTCACCGGAGCAGCGCTCGCCTCCGACAGCGTGATCGGGAACACGGCGTCGGTGGTGCCCGAGGCACCCTCGCCGACCGACACGTTGCCGATGCTGATCCCCGGGGTCACCACTCGCAGCGCCACGTTGGTCGGATTCACCTTCTCCTGCCACGACAGCGCCCCGGGCAGCTCGGCGCCGGCCACGGGGTTGAACAGCCCGGAGGTGGATGCGGTCGTCAACACCGAGACGGCATCGCCCAGCGCCGGGCTGTAGCCGGTGGTGACGGTGAGCGTTCCGGCCAGGGCGGCGGCGCCGGTGACGGCCAACTGGTCGGCCTGTGCGGCGGTGGCGCCGTTCACCTCCACGGCCAGGTTGCCGGCTGCGGTCTGCGCGTAGCTGCCGGTCATGTGCAGCGTGCCTACGCCACCCACCCCCGGGCTGACCTTGGCGGCGTTGGTCAGCCCCGGCGAGCCGGCCGCCACCACCGTGCCGATGCCCAGCAAGGTGCCGCCCTGGATCGCGCAGGCACCCGCGGCGCCGGTCACGGTCAGCGTGCTGGTGGCGTCGGTGAGCGCTGTGGAACCACCGCTCTGGGTGAAGCTGGTCTGCACGGTGAGCGCGCTCGCCGTCCCCGGGCCGATGGTGATCGACCCGGCGTTGGTCAGCGACCGGGTGGCGAGGGGGGCGCCGTCCTTCAACGTCAACGACCCTGCCGCCGAGTTGGTGGCCAGGTTTCGAAGCGCGCCGGCGCCGCTCCCGTCCAGGAATTTCGCCTTCGAGTGGTCGAGGATGACGGTGGCCGCGTTGGTCGTGACGCCCACACCGCTGGCCCGCAACGTGGCCGCATTGGCGACGTACGTGCCGCCGGTGAGCGTGCCGCCGCTGAAGTTGAGCAGCCCCCCTTGCAGCCACAGCGTGCCCTTGTTGGCCGCCAGGGTGCCGTCGTTGTCGAAGGCGACGCCCACCGCGCCGGTGTCGCTGCCGGCGGAGCGCGTGAAGGTCCCGGCGGCGTTGTGGATCAGACCACCGCTGGCTCCGCACATGTCCTCGGCGATGCCCGGGTCGGTGCCGTCGCTGCGACCCTGGTAGTCGAAGCTGGCGTTGTTGGTGAGCGTCACCGAGGCCGGCCCCGAACACGCTCCCGCGTTGGTGTCGAGCTCGAACGGATGCGCGCTCGCCCCCGGCCTGTACGTGATCACCCCGTTGTTGACGAGGTCACGATCCAGGAACGTCGAGGTTCCTGCTCCCTGCTCGATCAGCAGCGACCCCGGCCCGGCGACCGTCGCCGTTCCGGTGCCGGCCATCTGCCCTCCCGACCAGTTCATGGCTCCCGTCACGTTGAGCGCGCCGGGGCCGGCGATGGCTCCTGCGGCCAGGGTGAGCGCGGTGACGGTGGTGGTGGTGCCGGCGGCCAACCTGGCCGTGCCGCCGTTGATCTGCGAGGTGCCCGCGAACCTCGCGCCGCCGGCCAGGCTGAACACCCCGCCGTCCAGCGACACCACGCCCGGCGCCGTGCCGGTGAACGTCCCCATCGCCGCCGCGGATCCGCCGCCGCCCTGCAGGCTGAGTGTCCCCGCGCTCGCCGACAGTGTGCCGTCGTTCTGCACGAGGGCCGTGACGTCCGCCGTGTCGGTTCCGGCCGAGCGCACGAACGTGGCGCCGACGCTGTTGTGGATGACCCCGCCGGTGGCGCCGCACAGGTCCTCGGCGATGCCCGGATCGGTGCCGTCGCTGCGACCCTGGTAGTCGAACATGCCGTCGTTGGTCAGCACCACCGACGCCGGGGCCGGGCACGCACCGCCGTTGCTGTCGAGCTCCAGCGGTTGGGCGTTGGCGCCCGGCTTGTAGGTGATCGTCGCGTCGTTCACCAGGTTGCGATCCAGGTACACGAATTTCCCGGCCGGCTGGTCGATCAGCAGCGCCCCCGAGGCGGCGACCGTGGTCGTCCCGGTGTCCGCCATCTGGCCGCCCGACCAGTTCATCGCCCCGGTGATGCTGAACCCGCCGGCCCCGTTCATGACCCCACTGACGAAGGCCAACGGGCCGACCGTGGTGGTGCCGCTGGAGGACGTCAGCTTGCCGCCGTTGATCCTGGTGTGGCCGATCAGCTGTGCCCCGGCGAGCGTGAACTGGCCCCCGTCGAAGGACACCGTGCCCGACGAGCCGCCGATGAACGACCCACTTGCAGCAGGCCCCCCGGCCTGCAGGCTGATCGCTCCGGCCGAGGCGGTGAGCGTGCCGTCGTTCTGGACGAGCGCGGTGACCGCCGCGGTGTCGGTCCCGGACGACCGCGTGAACGTCCCCCCGGCAGCGTTGTGGATCACCCCGCCGGTCGCGCCGCAGAAGTCCTCGCCGATGCCGGGGTCGGTGCCGTCGCTGCGACCCTGATAGTCGAAGGTCGCGTTGTTCGTCAGCACCACCGACGCCGGCGGTGGGCACGCACCCCCGTTGGTGTCGATCTCGAGCGGCTGGGCGTTGGCGCCCGGCCGGTAGGTGATCGTGCCGTTGTTGGTCAGATTGCGATCCAGGTACACCGATGTCCCGGTCGGCTGGTTGATCAGCAGCGACCCGGACGCGGTGATGGTGGTCGAGCCGGTGCCCGCGAGCTGTCCGGACGACCAGGTCACCGAGTCCTTGAGGGTCAGCGGGCCGGCGCCGGTGAGCGTGCCGGCCAGGCTGACCGCGGCGTCAAGCTCGGAAGGCTGGGCGGCGTCGGTCAGGTTGAGCGTGGTGCCGGCGGGCACCGAGAACGGTTCGGCGCTGGTGAGTCCCTTGACGGTCGCGTTCGCGGACAGGGTGACGGTGACCGCCGGAGTGGTGCTGGGGACGCAGGCGTAGTCGGCTGACGTCGGCGAGCGCGCCTCCACCCAGTTGGCGGCGTTGGAGAAGTTCGCGTTGGCAAAGCCGCTGGGTTTCCAGTTGATCGTGCAGGTCGGCGCGGCGCCCGCGCCACCGGGCATGCCGACGAGCGCGCCCGCGACGAGCGCGACGGTGAACGCCGCCGCACACCGGCGGCACCGCAGCAGATCCCCCTTGCCTGCGCCTCGCACGCTCTGCGTTCCCCCTCCGCGCGGACTTTCCATGTTCTCCCACCACGCGGCGCGAATCTACCTGCTATTTGCGGGAATTGCAAACACAACTGCCACTTTTGCGCCACTCGACTCCGGCATTAGAGGCTCTTGACCGAACGAGCTTCGTCGCGAGGCGCATCGCCGCCGTGGCTGCTGGAAGTATCGAGTACCACACGCCGCGTGGAAAGCGCCCGCATAGCCGCGCACCAGCCGCCCCTTCCCGGATCGCACGGCCACCCGCCGAGCGTTGAAGATACACCGGCCGGAAGATCGTTGCAAGTGCCGCGTTCTCCCTGCTTTGAAGACGATTCGCAGTGGCCAAGTAGCCGGGTGTACACTCTGCGTATCGAACATACGTTCGGTCTGCCGAGATGCCCCACCCCGAGCTTCACGCCCACTCCTGCTACTCCTTTTTGGACGGCGCCTCGCAGCCGCAGGAGCTCGCCCTGCGCGCCGCCGAGCTGGGCTACGAAGCCTTCGCGCTGACCGACCACGACAGCCTGTCGGGGTCGCTGGAGTTCGCCCACGCCGCCCGCGAGGCCGGCCTGCGCCCGATCACCGGCTGCGAGCTGACGCTGGTGGGCGGCGCCCACCTGACGCTGCTGGCGGCCGACCAGCGCGGCTACCGCAACCTGTGCCGGCTGATCACGCTCGCCCACGCCGACGACCGCCGGGCTCCGGCCGCCACGCTCGAGCAGCTGGCCCGCCACGCCGAGGGCCTGCACTGCCTGTCGGGCTGCGCCCGCGACGGCGCGGTGGCCCGGCTGGTGGGAGCCGGCCGGCCGGCCGAGGCCGAGGCGATGGCCCGCCGGCTGCGGGCGATGTTCGGCCGCGAGCGGCTGTGGATCGAGCTGCAGCGGCCCTACTGGCGCGGCGACGCGCGCCGAAACCGGCTGCTCACCGAGCTGGCCCAGCGGCTGCGGCTGCGCACGGTGGCGACCGCCGACGTGCACGCCCACAGCCCCCGCCGCGCCCTCCTGCAGGACGCGCTGGTGGCCATCCGCCACAACACCACCCTGGAGGCCTGCGAGGCCAGGCGGCGGGGAAACCACGAGTCGGTGCTGCGCTCGCCGGCGCAGACGGCGGCCCGCTTCCCGGCCGCGGCGATCCGCGGCGCGGCCGAGCTGGGCGAGCGCTGCACGTTCGACCTGACCCAGGATCTGGGCTACCGCTATCCCGACTTCTCGGACGCCGGCGAGCCGGCCCAGGCCGTGCTGACGCGCCTGTGCCGGGACGAGCTGGAGCGCCGCTACGCGCACTCGACGCTGATCCTGGAGGCCCGCGAGCGGCTGGACGAGGAGCTGGGGCTGATCGCCCACCACCGGCTGGCCGGCTTCTTCCTGCTGCACCGCGAGGTGCTCGAGATGGCCCGCGAGGTGGCGGTGCGGGTGCGCGGCACGAGTGCCGGCCGCCGACTTTTGCCGCCCGGGCGCGGGCGGGGATCGAGCGTGGGCTCGATCGTCTGCTACCTGATCGGCCTCTCGCACGTCGATCCGGTGGCCACCAAGCTCTTTCTGGGCCGCTTCCTGTCCCGCGACCTGACCAGCGTGCCCGACATCGACCTCGACTTCCCCCGCGACGTGCGCGAGGGCCTGATGCTCGAGGTGATCGACCGCTACGGGCCCGAGCACGCCGCGCTGGTGGCGGCCTTCCCCACCTACCGCACGCGGGGGGCGATCCGCGACCTGGGCAAGGCGCTGGCGCTGCCGGCCGGCGAGATCGAGCGGATGGCCCGGCTGGCCGACGCCTGGGGCCAGATCGAACCGGAGCAGATCGAGGAGCTGCGCGGGCGGCTGGACTCGCCGCGCTGGAAGGCCTTCGCCTTCCTGATGGAGGAGATCCGCGGCCTGCCCCGCCACCTGTCCCAGCACTCGGGCGGGATGGTGATCTCGACCACACCGCTGGTGGAACTGGTACCGGTGCTGCCCTCGGCCATGGCCGGACGCCAGATCTGCCAGTGGGACAAGGACTCCTGCGCCGACGCCGGCTTCCTCAAGATCGACCTGCTGGGCCTGGGCATGCTGTCGGCGGTCGAGGAGTGCGTCGATCTGATCGCCCACACGCGGGGCGCGCCGATCGACCTGTCGCGGGTCGGCTTCGACGACCCCGACGTGTTCGCCGAGATCCAGGCCGCCGACACGGTGGGTGTGTTCCAGATCGAGAGCCGCGCCCAGATGCAGTCGCTGGTGCAGACCAAGCCCGAGTCGCTGGACGACCTGACCGTGCAGGTGGCGCTGGTGCGGCCGGGGCCGATCGTGGGCGACGCCGTGAACCCCTACATCCGCAACCGGCGTGCGCTGCGGGCCGACCCCGCCTTTGAGCCGCCCTTCGACCATCCGCTGCTCGCCTCGGTGCTCAAAGACACGCTGGGCGTGGTCGTCTTCCAGGACCAGGTGCTCGAGGTGGCGATCGCGCTGGCCGGCTTTTCGACCGGCGAGGCCGAGAGCCTGCGGCGGGCGATGAGCCGCAAGCGCAGCCGCGAGGCGCTGGAGAGCCACTGGCTGCGCTTCTGCCAGGGCGCTGCCGAAAACGGCGTCTCGGAGGCCACCGCGCGCACCGTGTTCGACAAGGTGGTGGCGTTTTCGGAGTTCGGGTTCCCCAAGAGCCACGCGGCCGCCTTCGCCATCCTGGCCTACCAGTCGGCGTGGCTGCACCGCGCCTACCCGGGCGAGTTTCTGTGCGCGCTTCTGAACGCCCAGCCGATGGGCTTCTACCCGCCGGCCACGCTGCTTCGCGACGGCGAGCGGCGCGGTGTCACGATGCGCCCGCCCGACATCAACCGAAGCGACGCCGTGTGCAGCGTGGAGGACGCCGGCGCCGCGGTGCGGATCGGCCTCGGCTACGTGAAGGGCGTGGGCACGCGGGCCGAAGCGCTGGTGGCCGAGCGTGAGACCGGCGGCGCCTTCACCGACCTGGGCGACCTGGTGCGCCGCTCGCCGCTCAAGACCGACCTGCTGGAGTCGCTGGTGCGAGCCGGCGCCTGCGAGGCCTTCGGTGACCGGCGGGCGCTGCTGTGGGAGCTTCGCCTGCACCGTGCCCCGGCCGGCCCGGCCCACGCCCGCCAGCTCGCGCTGGCCCTGGACGCCTCCCCCACCCCCAGCCTGCGGGTGATGGACGAGTGGGAGCGGATGGTGGCCGACCACGAGACGATGAGCCTGACCACCGGCCCCCACCCGATGGCGCTTTTGCGGCCCAGCCTCGATCCGGCCATCCGCACCGCCGCCTCGCTGCGCGACGGCCGCGGCGGCCTGGTCAGCACCGCCGGGGTGATGGTCGCCCGCCAGCGCCCCTCGACCGCCAAGGGCATCGTCTTCCTGCTGGTCGAGGACGAGACCGGCATGACCAACATTATCGTCCCACCGCCGATCTACGAACGCGACCGGATCGCCATCCGCTCCGAGCCGCTGGTGCAGGTGTGGGGCCGGCTCGAACGCCGAAACGACACCCTGAACATCCTCGCCGAGCGCGTCACAGGGCTCTCCCACGCCGCCCGCCCCGAGGTCGCCCGCCAGGCCGAGACGGCCGCCCGCCGCGCCGCCGGCACGGGCGCCGGCCAGGGCGGACGGGTGGCCGACCTGCGCGGCCTGAAGGTGGCCGCACCGCCCGGCAACAACTGGGGCCGCGGGCGGCGCTGATGGCGGGCCTCCGCCGCCGGCCGTACACTCGACGGGTGAGCGGGTTTCCGACCGGGTCGATGCGGCGCTATCTGGCGCTTGCGCTGGGCGCCGCCGCCGCCGGCCTTGTGATCGCGGTGGGCGTCCGCTCTGCGAGCCCGCCGCCGGTGCTGGGCGCCACCGCCGGCTCCAACCACCTGGTCGTGATCCTGATGGAGAACAAGAGCTACGAGCAGGTGATCGGCAATCCCAACGCCCCCTACCTGAACGGCCTGCTCGGCCAGGGCCGGCTCTTCACCGGCTACTACGCTGTCGGCCACCCCAGCCTGCCCAACTACCTGGCGCTCACCTCGGGCGACTTTCTGGGCTGCACCTCCGATCGCTGCCCGGTGGGCTCGTTCGCCGCCGAGAACCTGTTTCACGAGATGAACCAGGCCGGCGTCAGCTGGATGGCCTATGCCGAGTCGATGCCCAAGAACTGCGCGCCGTACAACAGCGGACGCTACGCCGTGCGCCACAACCCGCCGGTGTACTTCAGCGACCTGTCCACCACCGGTGACGGCACCTGCGCAACCAACGACGTGCCGTTCGGCCAGTTGGCGACCGACCTGACCGCCGGCGCCCTACCCCAGTTCGCATGGATCACGCCCAACCTCACCGACGACATGCACAACGATCTGGCGACCGCTCCGTGTGCCCTGGGAAACGCGATCCAGGACGAGGTCTGCCAGGGCGACGGCTGGCTTTCCACCACCCTGCCGGGACTGCTCAGCGACAACGGCCAAAACGACGTCACCGTCCTGGTCGTGTGGGACGAGGCATTCGGCAGCGCATCCCCGGGCGGCGGCGGCCACGTGCCGCTACTCGAGCTCGGCCCCGGCGTGCCCGCCGGCTCCACCAACGCCACCCCGCTCACCCACTACGGCCTGGCCGGCGCGCTCGCGCAGTGGTTCGGGCTGCCGCCGCTGCGCCCCACCGGACCAACGCTGTAAGGCATGTCGCGGTAGCGAGTACGTGGCAGCACTTGACTGGTTGCGAGGTGGTTGAGACGATCGTCCCTGTGCTGGGAGACTCGAGCGGAAGCGCGATCAAAGGGGGAGCGATGAGTTTCAGCAGACGACGGATCAAGCAGCTGGCGGCGGTCGTCGCGGTGGGGTGCGCCGGCGCGGCCTCGGTGTTTGCGGCTGGCGTGGGACGCGCCGCAGCCACATCGACGGTGCTCAAGACCTACGGTACCGCCGGCAAGTACCTCTGGACGGTGCCCACCGGCGTCACCTCGGTCACGTTCGACGTGTACGGCGCGTCGGCCGGCAACGTCGTGGACGGCAGTCCGCCGACGCTGGTGGCAATCGGCGGCGCCGGAGGCGAGGCCAAGGCGACGTTCCCCGTCAAGCCGGGCGAGCAGTTCGAGATCGTCGTCGGCGGACGTGGGAGTGACAACAGCGGCCAGTTCGGCGGCGCCGGTGGATTCAACGGCGGCGGCAGCGGCGCGGGTGGCACGGCCACCTATGGCGGCCCGGAGGTGGCGGAGCCTCCGACGTTCGCGTCAGTAACGGCGCCACCACCTGCGCGACCTCCACCACCTGTGGATTCGAGGTGCGGATCGTTGTCGGCGGCGGCGGGGGTGGTGGTGCAGCCACGCTGTTTGACTTCGGCGACGGCGGCGCGGGCGGCGGGCTGACCGGCGGCGCCGGCGGCAACAGCGCACATCTCGGCTGCGGCCTTGGAGGCTCGCAGACCGCGGGAGGACTCGGCTGTATCCCATCCAGGGACAGCGGCGCATTTGGCCTGGGCGGCGTGTCCCCCGGGCCTGCAGCCGGCGGCGGCGGGGGATGGTACGGCGGCGGCGTCGGAACCGACGGAGACCCATCCAACCCGACGAACGACCCATCGACCGGCAGCGGCGGCGGAAGCGGCTACTTCAGCGGCCTGGCGATCAAGGGCTCGTTCCCAGGCGGCACCCGCACGGCGATGGTGCCGCGGCACTCCGGTTTGGCCGCGAAGCATTGGCGGCGGCTCGCAAGGAGGACTCACTCGACCGCTACTTCTACTGCCTGCGCCAGCTCGGCCTGGCCGAGTTCGCAACGGGCGACGCCGCGGGGGCGGCGAAGGTGCTCATCGATGCGCGCGAACTCGACGCGGCGGGATTGACGCGGGCGGCGCTTAACCACCGAGCCGATGTCGCCAGCCTCTGCCTTGATGTGGGCGACCTCGAACGGGCGCGCCTGACCGGCTCCGAGATGGAGGCCTCCGCCCGCAAGGTTGGCGACGTCGTGATGCTGGCCGCGTGCAATGTACTCGCCGCCTACCTTGCGTACTGGGACGGTGACTGGGATGTGGCAGTCACGCGGTCGACCTGGGTGATCGACGGCCCCGGCGAGTCGTCGCAGATGATCGTCCCACCTCGGGTGCTGCTGGGGATGATCGCACTCGCCCAAGGACGACCGGCCGAGGCCCGCGAACACTCCCGGATCGCTCTGGAGACCGCGCGCGACGACTGGGACGTGCGAGCAAAGTTCACCGCCCTCAGCGTGGAGGCCATGCTGCTCGCCCACCAGGGCAACCCCGCCGCCGCCGCGGCGCTGGACGAGGCGGGTGAGATGTGTCAGCGCACCATGATCATGGGTGACGTGGTCGTGCCGTTTGCCGTCGCCTGCGTGCTGGCGCGCCGCGAGCCCGCCGGTCTCGAACACCTCCGCCGGGTTCCCACACCCACCAGCTGGGTGCAGGCAGCAAACCAGCTCCTTGGCGATCAACCATTCTTTGCGGCCGAGGCCTGCGCTCGGATCGGCGATCGGCCGAGCGAAGCGTTTGCGCGAATGCAGGCCGGACAGGCGCACCTCAACGCCGGCCGGGTCGCCGAGGGCCAGGCCGAGATCGCCGCCGCCGATGCATTCTGGCGCCGAGTCGGCGCCACAGCATGGTCGTCGCACTGTCAATCGCTGGTTGCAAGCCGCGCCGCGGGGCACTGACCGGGCCAACATCGTCTGCGTTATTGACGAAGCCCCCGCCCGCGGCGGCTACACCACCGCGGACGGCACAACCTCATCAGCGGACCGCTCGATCTGAGCCGCGCCACCTGGTCGTCCCCCCTCCAGCGCACCGACGCCCTCGGCGCGCGCGTCTTCGAGGCGTGTAGCGGCGCCGGGCCGCTGGTCGATATCCCGGGTACGTGGTTGAAGTCTGAGCGAGCGGCCGCTTCGGGGCCACAAACCTCCTCGACGACGAGCGTGCCGACCAGCTCGCGGCGGAGCAGCTCGAGTTGCGCGCTTGGTTGAGCACCGCTGAGGCAGCCCAGCGTGTTTTCGCCGCTGGCGGTAACACGCGGCAGCCGCGCGGCGACCCGATTGCCCCTTGACCGTGATGCAGCCCTATCGAATGTTCGCGCTAGGTGGTTGCGCGGGGGGTGCGCCAGAGGCGGTTGTTGAGGCTTGATTGGCCGGTGGTGGGGATGGGTGGTTGTGAGCGTCGATCTACGGTGATGTGGCCGTCGGAGGTGGCTGCGAGTTGGGAGAGTGCTTGCTGGTCTTGGGGGGTGAGGTTTCGGATTTCGCAGCCGACTCGGAATCGGTCATACGGGGCGCGCTGGCAGCGCACCACGCGCGAGTCGATGGCCATTGCGCGATCGGCGACCCATACGTTGACCGTGAGCAGATCCCCAGGATCGAACGTTTGTGGCGTGGAGAACGCCAGGCCGGTGGCGGACACATCGACCATGCGCACCTCGAGCTCGGCCCCGGCAGGGTGGCTGCCCGAAAACCCGACTCGCGCCGTCGCCTTTTCGCCGACGGCGACTCTTTTAGCCAAGCGTCGCCCCTTGCGGCGACGGACGGCCGTTACCGCTGCGTGCACCAGTGCTTCCTCGCCAAAATGGAAGAAGCTCGCCACGATTTCTAGTTCGACCTCATAGCCGCCGCCCTGCTCATCGCTCACGCGCGCTAAGAGCCGCGTCCCGTCGCGAACCGCCCGACGTGGAGCATGGAGGCACACAACGTCGTTTTCGGTCTCCTCGCCGAGGAGCGACACGGGAAACGAGCCGCCGTCTTCGAAGACCACGTCGATCACACACGGCGCAGACGGCAGCACGCATCGCGCGAGGTCAAGCAACTGTCGAGACGTCGTGTCCACCTCTCGCTCATGATCGGCGCGACGACGCTTCGCCTCAAGGCCCACCCGCTGTTGCCCGCCCTCAAGGGCCCGCCAACCCGTGCCGATCATTCACCGGCACCTCGATCAAACCGGCCAGTGACCGCTTCTTGCCAGTGACCGTTTCTTGCCAGTGACACTTCCCGCCGAACCCGAACCGCAACCAGACGCTATCCGACTCGTCGATCCGTCCTACTGCCGCGCATGCGCGCGGATCACCCTCCACCACGTCATCGGCAGCGCGCCGAGCATCGCCCGCTGCCAAAAGTGCGGCACCGTCCGCGCCTGGACACAACCCCTGACCTGATCAACCACCGCCGCGACGTCCCACCAGACCTGTGTCGCTCGACCACCCTCGCAGCCCACCCGCGCGAATGGGTCGACTAGGCCGCCTACCTAGTTTCGGCCGTCGATGGGTCGCTTCGCATGACCATAGAAAGCGACAACCCGCCTTCCCACGGCGAGGTAAACCAGTTTCCGGCCATCATCGAGGTCGTCAAACGGCTCGCCCTCGAACTCGACGGCCGCCTCCTGGGCCACGCTGCTGACCGGGTCGATAGTGGTTGTCGCGGCCCGCGACTCCAGCCGCGCAACGATCCGCTCGGCGACCTGGTGGTAGCGCTGGCGCGTCTGCAGGTCAAGATTTTCGATCGGTTCGCCCTCCCGCGCGGCAGCAACCTCGTTGGCAACGCCCGCTAGCAGGGCCGTGCGCGTGGTTTCCATCACCCGGAGCCTCCATCGTTGGAATCTCGACCCAAGGATACAGAAGTCGGATACCAGTATCCCCTCGGTGCGTGACTGCACCGTCCGATGAGGGTTCGGCGGGCATCCACTTCCCGCCACCCTCCGCGTGCCGTATCAAACTGGAGTGTCGCTGGGCGCGCCGGACGGTCGGGCCCCGGGAGGTGCGAGCGCCGGCCGCGGCGCCACCTGGAGACCATTCGACTGCCGCGTCGACTACCCGAAGTCAGGGAAATGCTTGCGACGGAACCGCTCGAGGTCGGTCTCGGACTCCTTGTAGTGCTCGTCGCACAGCAAGACGTCACCTTCCGTCGCGGCTCCCTTGGCCTGACGCAGGACGTCCTGGGATTGCCGACCCAATCGCGCACACCCGGGGACTTGGCAGATACCGCCGGTGATGGCGACCTCACTCATTCGCTACCCCTTTCCTCGCCTGAGCCGAGCAAGTTCGCTGGCGAGCTAGTCGCTCACTAGTTCCACAAAGGCTTGGAGGGCGACGCCGACGCGTCGCCCTCCAACGCCTGTTGCAAACACGTATCACAAGGAGTCCGCGTGCCGAACACTGGCTCGGTTTGTCACCCGAGGGTCACAGCCAAGTTCGTCCGCTACTTGGGCAAGCTGCCTGATTCGGTCGCCGCTGGTGTGGCGCCGGTGGGTTTGGAGGGGTGTTCGCGGGATGGGTCGGCGAAGTCGGGCGCGCCATAGGTGAACTGAGTCTGATCGGCGCTGCGCGAGCGATACACGCGGTAGCCGGCGTAGGCCCCGGCGCCAACCATTCCGACACCGACGAAGAGCTTGGCGATCCCCCGGCGCTGCTTTTTGGGGGCTTGCGCGGCGGCGATGCCGCTTGCCATCGCTGCAGCGACAGCACGCAGCTCGTCGAGGAACGTCTGATCGACCAGCGCCCTGGCAGCACCGAGCTTACGCGCTCGGGTGACAGCAGCCGATGCGGCAATCACAGCCTCCTTGACTGGCCTCTGCGCTTTGGGGCCTGTCCTCATCTGCCGTGCCCAGATCGCCGTGCGACGGCTGCTGGCGTCGATGCGAGTCGTCCGCTGGGAGTTTTTCGCCATCGACTTGGCGGCGCGCAGCAGTGGTCGGCGGTACCGGAAAACCGTCAGCATCCCAACCTCGGCGATACGACGCCGCTTCATCTTCACCACTCCTTCCCTCAACTGAGGATCACACGCACCCTAGCCGAGGCCGCCGCGAAAGCGGCGCTCCTTGGCGGTCTACCGCCGAGGCGGACTCGGAGACGCGAGGAAGGGCATCCCAGGGACGCATCGGGCAGGTTCGCCACTTCAACCCGCTGCGCGGAGTACGTGATGGCAGTGACCTGCCTGATTCTGGTCAGTTGGCGGAGAGGGTCGGAGTCGGCGCGGCCTTCATGGGGTGTAGGCGATTAGGCCGCCGCCGACGGGAGCGACGAGGAGCAGGTTGTCGGCGAAGACCGGTTGGGCGAAGGTGATGCTGGTGAGCGGTGTCTTGGCGAGCACGACGCCGCTGGCGGCGTTGAGGAGGTAGAGGTAGTTCTGCGAGCCGGATTGGTACGTGGCGGCGGCGATCACTCCGGTGCCGCTTTCGGATGGACTGCCGAGTACGGTTCCGGCGAGCCCGGTCTGCCACACGAGATGTCCAGTGGCGGCGTCCAGTGCGCGGATTGCACCGTTATAGGGGGTCCCGGTGATGGTGGTGCCGTTCGCAGCGATATACAGCCTGGAACCGTCGAAGGCTGCGGCTGTCAGGCAGAGGCCGGGGCCGGTGGTGGATGGCGCCCCCACGCGGAGGCTCCACACCGGTCCGGCGGCGAGGTTGTCGCGGCGCAGGGCGTAGTAGATGCCGTTTTTGTTGCACGCGCCGATCATCGGCGTTGACGTGCCCACCAACTTGGCGGTGAAGAGCGTGGGCGATGCACCAAAGTCGGAGTCATAGACCTGTTGGCTTTGCGGGACGGCCCAGCGGCTTTGTACGGCGAGGGTCGCTCCGGACAGTTTGACGATGCTGTTGGAGTCACCGGGCGTGGCGGTGAAGCGGTCACCTGGGTTTCCGGTTGTGACGTAGACGGAGGTGCCAGTCGGCTCTGCGGCGGGGCTGCTCCATACGGAACCGCCCAGGGTGCCGGGTGCCATTGCGTAGAAGGTGCCGAGGATCGCGCCGGTGTGCTGGTTGTAGACTCGCGCGCCGCCGCGCACGAGCGGCTTGTCGCCCTGGGACGAGATACCCATGTAGACCCGGCCGGCGACGACGGCGGGCGACGCCCAGTTGTAGTAGTCGTTGACGGTCATGGACGGGATTCCCACCACCGCTCGCCAGACCACATGGCCCGTCGCGACGTCGAGCGCGTACAGGTACCCGTCAGCCGCCGCCACATACGCGGTCGGCGTCTTGGTTACGGGGTCGAGGGCGACGGCAGCGGTCGACGTGAAGCCGCGCCCGGGCAGCGTCTTTGTGGTCACGTAGCCCAAGAAGCGCTTCCAGAGCACTGTTCCCGTCGACTCGTGCACCGCGTAGAAAACGCCGGTGTTGGCGCCGATCAGAATCGTCCCGTTGTAGACCGTCGGGCTGGAGAGCAGTCCCGGGCCCGGCTGACCGGGCATGGTCGCAGCGTCCGGCTTCCACGTCCACGCGTGCACCAATCTGGACGCGTTAGCGGGAGTGATCGCGGTCGCCGCCCCGTTACGTGACGTATGCGAAACGTTGAACAGGTACGTCGACCAATTAACCACGGATGCGGCTGGTGATCTCCCGGGCCCGCCGACCAGCAGCGCGACCGCGACCACCGCCCCCCAAACAACGCCCCCACCTACCCGACGACGAAACACGGCTCCTCCCAATCACCGAACCCGACCGACCGTACCACGCCGCCGACTGCAGCCATCACCACTGTCGTCCATAAAGGTTGTCGGTGTGCACCTCCACCGCGACATAGCTTGCGAGAGCCTCAAGGTCACGCGCGCGCTCGGACTGCGGCCGCGTGGTCGCCAGGCTGGGCGGGCTGGCGCGCACCGTGACACCGTCGCAGCTGACCGTCCATACCTCCACCAACGCCCCGCCCTAGACACCATCTCGATCGCGGACGCGTCGGACGACCGCGAGCAGCTCGCCGGGGTCGATCTGAGAAGCGTCGTCATCGCCCAAAGCGTCCGTATCGACCGATACTAACCCCGTCTTGACCGTGAACACGTTCCCGACCCGCGACGGTCTTCGTCTCCACCGCATTCTCATACCGTGGTTCCGACGACGCGGCCTACCAGCATCGTGAGCACCATCGCCGCCGCCCCCCATACGAGAACTCGCAACGTTCCACGGGCCGGCGGCGCGCCCCCCATGCGCGCTCCCGCCCAACCGGTCAGCGCCAGCGCCAGTAACGTTGCCGCCATCGTCACCTCGATCCGCAGCGCAGAGGGGGCAAGGATAAGGGCCAGCAGCGGCAGCGCCGCTCCTGCGGTGAAGGAGGCCGACGACGCTCCGGCAGCCTGCAACGGTCGGGCGTGTGACAGCGCGGTCATACCCAACTCGTCGCGAGCGTGTACCGCCAGCACATCATCCCGAGCGCTCAGTTCGGTTGCGACCGCCTCGGCCAGCTGGACCGAGAGCCCACGGTTCCGGTAGATCGCGGCCAGTTCCGCGCGTTCACCGACCGGATCGCTGCCCAGCTCGCGCCGCTCCAACGCCAGGTCGGCGCGCTCGGCATCGACCTGCGAGCTGACCGAGACATACTCACCCGCGGCCATCGAGGCGGCGCCCGCCACCAGGCCGGCGACACCCGCGGTGACAATGGCGGAGCGGCTGGAATGAGCCGCGGCCACGCCGACGATGATCGCCGCAACCGAGATGACCCCGTCGTCGGCACCCAGGACCGCCGCCCGCAGCCAGCCGGTGCGATGACTGAGATGTCGTTCCCCACGCACCACGCTGCCGATCCTACCTGCAGCGGACCACCGACCGGCGGCCCTCGCCGGGCGACCACGACGCCTGCGCTCCACGCCGGGGCGCGTCCACCTGCGGGAGGCTGGATGCGGCGGGTGGGAACTCAGCGTCTACCCGACCGAGCCACGCTCACTGCCCTTCACCCCTCCATCGCTCCGTCCAAACACGGCCTGATCGGGGCCCGCGCCCCAACTCCTGCCTGAACGCGCGCTCGTTCACCGGTCGCGGAGTGCCGATACACGCCGCGGGTAGGTCGAGTGTTGGGTGCGGGCGTCATAGACGCTCGCGACCACCAAAGGGCCTGACGTCGTCGGTCAGTCGCCAGCGGCCGGTCACAGATCGCCCGTGGACGTGGCCAAGCGAGCCGACTTTAGCGGTTGACGATTCGCCGCAGCGATTGGCACGAACCGAGCCGACCGCCAAGCTCGGCGCCGACATGGCGGGCTGGATCGCCCCGGACGGCGCATCGGGCCCTACGTCCGGATCGAGTATTCGGGAGAGCATCTCACGGCGCGGATCGGCCCGCCGCCGGTCAGTCGGTGGCCGACAGATGTCCCCGCGTCTTTCTTCGTCCTCTCCACAACTGCCCTTGTGCCTAGCCGGGCGGACGCGGAGCGTCCCAGATGTAAAGAGCTACTGTTGAAGATCGACCAATCCGCAGACGGCGGCCACCCCCTTATCGACTGTGTAGGCATGAGGAGAAAAGGGTCCACTTGGTTGCGGATGGTCGAACCGCTGGGTCGTGATCAACGAACGCTTCACGTCGTCGCCACCCACCGCCGCCCGCGAAGCTTTGGATCACCCAGCAACGCGCGGGCGCGCAGGCCGCAGCGGATCGCCATCACCGACGGCACCACCGGCACGGCAAGAAACCGCCTACCGCCAACACCAGCGCAGCAACCGCCTCATCCGTAGCCAACCCGAGATCCGACGCCTCGTCCATACGCCACGATCATGCCGCCCCGCCGTGAACGTCAGACTTGAAACCGCAACGAACGGTTCAGACCCGTCGCGGGACAACACGCCACCACCCCATGTCAGAGCTTAAGCGGCAGCCTGCCTGCACGTGCGCGGGGAGGTCGCATGGACGGCCGCACGGGCGGATAGGTGGGTGTGGATGGCTGACGCACCCCTCGATCGATTGAGCAACCAGAGAGTGTTCGGCGTGCGGTCGGTCTTGCGCGGCGTTCCCGCAGCCCCGGGGGCAAACCGCAACCGTGCCACCCACATGCACAGCCGCCCCAGCAGTTGAACCTCCGCGCCTCGGAGCCGGTGCCTGTTTGGGGGCACGGGGAGTTGGGTACAGAGAGCGTGGGCCGCGGGGTCGCGTGCTGCACCACGTGGAGGTTTGTGGTTTGCTGCGCTGACTCGTCGGTCCAATGCTCGGTCAATCGTGTTTTGAGCGACCCATCGTAGGAGTGAGGATGAGCACGACCGAATACGCGAATTCGCACGCCGCGTCTCAGGACGATCTCGCTAAGCCGATCGACGGGCTGGAAAAGACGCCGGGGGTGCAAGCAGCGACCGGGGCCGGCGCGCAGGCCACCCAGGCGGCGACGCTGGCGGGTGCGCAGACCACCCGTGCGGCCGCCCATGCCGGGACGTGGTCAACCATGATCGCTGGCCTTTGTGGCGCTCGTCATCGGGCTATTCCTCGGCGTCACCGTCACAAAGGCGTAAACCGCACCGTCACCGTGTAGACGCCCGAGGCGCGGGCAGATACAACCCGAGCCTCGGGCGAACCGTTTATCCGTCAGAAGGAGGTTGGTCGTGTTGTGGTTCATCATCGCGTTGATCGTTGGAGGCCTGGTCGTGGGGGCGTTGGGCCGGTTGTTGCATCCTGGTCGCGACCCGATGAGCGTGCCCATGACCATCGGGCTTGGCATAATCGCCATGCTGGTCGCGGGGCTTGTCGTTCGTCCTCTTCTTGGCTTCGGCGGCGGGTTCGTGACGGCGGTCGTGATCGCCGTGCTGCTCGTTTGGGCCTATGCGCACCACGCAGAGGGTCGAGGTGTGGTTCGCCCGTAGATGACCCGCGTTGGCTCTCCCAACTGGCGGTTCATCACCAACCACGCAGCCGTCCTGCTGACCATCGCCGAACAGCCCAGCGCCACCATCGCTGAGATCGGCCGCACCGTCGCCATCAGCCGTCGCAGCGCGCAGAACATCATCTCCGACCTCGCCGAAGGCGGCTACGTCACCCGAGAACTGGTCGGACGCAAGAACCACTACTCGATCAACGCGCAACTGCCACTTCGCCATCCCGCCGTGCGCGACCGAGCCAGCGTCCAAGCGCTGCTCGGACTTCTCAACTGACCACCCAGCGTGCTCGCAGTCGCGGCGGCTGCGGCATCGTGGCCGTGGCTTTTCCCCTGCTCGACTGTGAAACGCGACGAGGCTTCTGCTCCCGGGTTTCGGCCGAGATCGCCGCGGGCAGACCGGGACCACTCGAACAGCAGGACTGTCATGGTGTTGCTTGCGACCCTGGGTGGCGATCATCCTGGTTGTGATCATCGTCGGTCAAAACGATCCGCACCGGCGCGTCCGACTCCACGATGCGCACCGTGGATCGGCCGCGGGAGGTTCAGGCCGATGGCTCGATTGGGGTGGACGGTCGATGCTGCACGGCTCAGAGCGACCGGCGTCGACCCGGTACAGCGGGCCATAATCGCGTAACGATGTATGGCGGGCCGAGGGTAGAGTGCCGTGGATGCCAGAGGACCACTTCGGCGAGGAGGTAGCCGCGGGCTACGACGACCCGAGCGACCCGATGTTCGATCCTGCTGTGATCGCGCTGGTCGTCGACGTGCTCGCCGAGTTGGCGGGGGAGGGAGCGGCGCTCGAGCTCGGCATCGGCACCGGGCGGATCGCGTTACCGCTTGCCGAACGCGGCGTTCGCGTGCACGGCATCGACCTGTCCGAGGCGATGGTCGCACGGCTGCAGGCCAAGCCGGGCGGCGACGCGATCGGCGTGACGCTGGGCGACTTCGCGACGACGCGGGTGGATGGGACGTTCTCGGTCGCCTATCTGGTGTTCAACACGATCATGAATCTGACGTCTCAGGACGCGCAGGTGGCGTGTTTCGCGAATGTGGCCGCACATCTTGAGCCGGGCGGCTGCTTCGTGATCGAGGTCAGCGTGCCCGACCTGCAGCGGCTTCCGATTGGCGAGACCGTGCGCCCGTTCACGCTGACGCCCGAGCGGCTCGGGTTGGACGAATACGACGTCGTTCGGCAGGGCCTGATCTCGCACCACTACTGGGTGACCGAGGATGGAACGTTCGATTCACTGTCCGTGCCGTTCCGCTACGTCTGGCCCGCCGAGCTCGACCTGATGGCGCGGCTGGCTGGTATGACGCTGCGCGAGCGCTGCAGCGACTGGACGCGTGCGCCGTTCACCGCCGAGAGCACGAGCGACGTCTCGGTCTGGCAGACGCCTTGGTAGCCCTGCCGCCAAATCGCCGTTTCGATGATACCGGCCCGAGCAGCCTTCCGGTGCCGCTGATAGCCTCGGGCATCGGCGGCCACCGATTCCCCTACAGCCCACTCGATCACGATCGCGCCAGCGTGGTCTGCGTCTCGCACCGGCGGGTAGGTGGGGGTACATTGCTGTAGATGATGCGTGACCGCACCGTTTCACGGGTCTTCCTGATTGTCCTGGCGGCGACGGCCTTTGGCGCTGCGATGTCGGTCTTGAAAGGGAACGACGTTGGGATCCGTGACGACATCGGCAACCTGAGTGCGCCGTGGCTTCTGCTGCCGTTCTTCGCTGGCGCTGCGATGCGCGGACGCGGGCTCGCTGGGGCGGCGGTTGGCCTGGCCGCCACGTGCGCAGCGCTCATGGCGTTTTACGTGGCAAACGCGTTCGTGCTCGATCTCGGGCCACACTCGCTGCTGGTTGACCTGCGGCTGACTGTCAGCGCGACCGGCTACTGGTTCCCGCGTGGGCTCGTGAGCGGCCCAGTGTTCGGTGCGCTCGGCGCGCTCTGGCGCCGGCGCGGCTACTCGACGCTTGGTGCGGTTGCGGTGATCCTCCTGCTCGATGCCGAGCCGCTCTTCTGGGTGGCCGCTCATGGTACCGGCGGCGTGGCGTCATTCAACTTCGAGCCCTCCCTGGCCGTTTCCGTCGGGGAGGCGCTGGTCGGCCTCGCCACGTGCATGTGCATTGCGGTCATCCTCAGCCGCACCCACAAGCGCGCCACGCTGCCACCGAGCGACTACTAAGAGCAGCCCGCAGCACCGCGGCAACGTCGCCGAACACCAGCCGGTGCCTGACTCTGCAGGACTGACCAAGCCTTCTCGCCGCAGAAGCTGCGCGGATCGGGGTGTAGGGTTTGGGGGTGTTGGTCGTTATTTCTGGATTGTCGGGCACCGGAAAGTCGACTGTCGGCGAGGCCGTGGCCCGACGCCGCCGCGCCGTGTGGCTCTCCGTCGACGACGTCGAGGACGCCCTGCAGCTCCAGGTGCACCGCAAGAGCGGGCCTCCGCAGCCCATGCAGGGCGTGCTCAGCCAGCGTGCCTAGCTGTTGCCGACGCGGTAGCGGACGTGCGTGGCCAGCTCGGAATGGATGACCTCGACCGGCGTCAGGCCCGGATCGGCGATGCCGTCGAATATGGGCTCGCCGGCGCCGAGCAGAACCGGGACGATGTCGAGGACGAGCTCGTCGATCACGCCGACCGCCAGCGCCTGGCGCACGGTGGAGGCGCCGCCGGCGATGTCCACACCGCGGTCGCCCGCGGCCTCGGAGGCCCGCGCAAAGGCGGCGTCGAAGCCATCCGTCACGAAGTGGAATGTCGTGCCGCCGGCCATCTCGATCGGATCGTGCGCGTGATGGGTGAGGACGAAGACCGAGGCGTGGTAGGGCGGGTCATCGCCCCACCATCCGCGCCACTCCTCCTGCCATCGCCCGCGAACGCGCCGCGTGGACGCATGAGCAGGCTCTGGGCACGGGCATCGCCATGGTTCAGCGGGTCGTCGAGGTGCCAGCGGTGCAGCTCGATGCCGCGGCGCCCGAGCGGGTGTTCGAGGCTCTGGTCAGGGCCGGCGACGTAGCCGTCGAGCGAGATGGACATATGGCATGTGGTGTCGTTCATGTCATCTTGGACCAAGCCGCCGCAGGAAACTCATCGCCGGATACAGAGCCCGCTCGGTCAACTCGCTCATGACGGTGCTCCCTTCTCGGACGGGATCGTCCAGTCTATACCCTGCCCAGAGTCAGGATTCCGCGCTCCGTCAGGCAGGTGCCTGACTCTACCGGTATCACGACGCAGTCACGTTCACCACTCGTTTCGGTCAATCGCATACCCTCGGAGCGACGGCCCCCTCGGGCGGGCCGTCGTGCCGCACCTCCCGGCTAGACCCATCTCGTGCGGGGCGTAGTCCGGATGCTGGGCTGAGATCGGATCATTGTCTGCCATCGGCGGGTGCCCGAGTCCGCCGGTATCACCAGGCGGGCGTAGCGTCCGAGCGGCGAGAGTCGAGATCCTGCGCGCTTAGCGAAGAGCCTGTTCGAACCGCGGGTCGTCGCGT